>JBCQUJ010000023.1:0-3225 GCA_047174045.1 Rikenellaceae bacterium | reverse complement strand
CTCCGCGGCTACCTTTAAGACCCAAGATCAAGTTATCAAAGACCGAGAGACCCTCGAAAACCGATGGCTTCTGGAACTTACGTCCCACACCCATTTGGTTGATCTCGATCTCGGAGCGACCTATCAGCTCCTCGCCATTAAAGACTGCTGAGCCTTGAGCAGGTAGCGTCTTGCCACACAACACATCCATGAGTGTCGATTTTCCTGCACCATTAGGACCAATAATCACACGAAGCTCGTTATCAGCGACATCAAACTGATCGAGACACAACGCCACAACACCTCCAAAGGTCATTGTTATATTTCGTACTTTCAACATAGCTCCTAGATTTTAGAGGCTGCGACACCTCGGTTTTTAAACTTATCGACAAGCATTTGACCCAATCCCAAGACACCCTTATTAAGGTAGAGAACCGTCACGACATACAACGCACCCAAGATGTAAGGCCACGCCTCAGGCATCAGCGATGTGAAGACGCTATAAAGCAGGTTGACAATCAACGAGCCAATAAGAGCACCCTTCAAAGTTCCGCGACCTCCGAATGCCACCCATATCAACATCTCGATAGAGGCTCTGACATCCATACGTCCAGGGGTTACGATTCCCGTTTGAGGGAGGTACAACATACCTGCGATCATCGCGATCACCGCACCAATAACAAACACCGCGGTTTGGAAGTGAGCAACCTTATATCCAGTGAATCTTAGGCGCGACTCGCTATCACGAACGCCCACCAATAGCTTACCGAACTTCGACTCTGTGAGATACTTAGCTCCGAAATATATCGCCGCCAACACAACAACTGTGAGTAGGTACAAACCCAACTTCACGGTGCTATCTCTCAGGTCGAGACCCATCATATATTGGAAATTTGTCAGACCGTTAGATCCTCCGAGCAGCGTCTCATTTCGTGAGAAGAGCAGGAACATCGCCCACGCCATCGCTTGTGTGATAATCGCGAAGAAGACACCCTTGATGCGTCGGTTGAAGATGAAGTAGCTTATCATCGCGAAGCCCACGGTTGCGATTGTCGTAGCGACAAAAGCACCTCCGAAGCTCTGGAATGGCTGCCAGAAAGTTGGTAGCTCGGTGATCTGATTCCACGCCATAAATTGGGGAACCACAGAGCCCTCGGGGAGGTTGAACAGCGTTAGGTACATACCCATTCCGTAGGCACCCAAGCAGAAGAAGAAGGCTTGACACATCGACATAACGCCTGTGTAACCCCAAATTAGATCGACACCAATTGCCGCGATGGCAAAGCAGAGGTAACGTCCCCAAAGTGTCACGGTGTCGATAGGTACTAATCCCAATAGGTTGGCTGCGGGGAGCAGAACCATGAAGATTAGTAGTAACGAATATATTAGTTTATCCTTTTGCATAATGAATTATTTACTAAAGTGTTATCTTTTCTAGTCTTGATTTTTATCATCAATCGTCACCGATACGTCCCTTATCAGCGAAGAGACCCTTGGGGCGATATTGCAAGAAGATGATGATGAACAGGAGGATCAGAACCTTACCATAGACAGCCTCGAAGCCTGCCTCAAAGAATTTCGAAAGCACTCCAATACCGAGTCCCGAGATTGCACATCCTGCCAACTTACCGACACCTCCCGTAACAACAACAAGGAATGAATCGACGATATATGTCTGACCCATGTTAGGCACAACATTTCCGATTAGCGTGATTGCACATCCTGCGACACCAGCCAAACCCGAACCGAACATAAAGGTTATCATATCGATCTTCTTGGTCGAGATACCCACGCAAGCACTCATGTTACGATTTTGGGTCACCGCACGAATGCGAACACCCAAGCGAGTGCGTTGGAACAGAAGATATACACCTATAAATATAAGGATCGTAAGCGCGATGATGAACAAACGGTTGTAAGGTAGGATCAAGCCCGAGTCGAGGTAGATACCGCCCGACAAGATAGCTGGAGCTTTAACCGTCGTCAAGTCACCGAAGATCGAACGCGCCAACTGAATCAATATCAAACTGATACCCAACGTCGCCAACATACTCTCCAACAGACGTGAGTAGAGGTGACGCAACACCAATCTCTCGATCACAAGACCAAACAACGCCGCAACCAAAAACGAAATCGGCAACGATACGAAGAATGCCAAGTCGAAGATCGACTCAGGGAGGAATCGCTCGAAGAGCTGCTGGATACAATATGTTGTATAGGCTCCGATCATCAAGAACTCTCCATGACTCATATTGATGATTCCCGCCAATCCATAGACAATCGAGAGACCCAACGATACGAGAATCAGGATGCTACCCAAGCTCAATCCGCTAAATAGATTTTGGTAGAGGTTGTTGTTTCGAGTAACCATTGTGAAGTATTTATTCACCATCCTAGCCTCCATGCGATTTGTATTCGAGATATCCTCGCGATCCAAATATAGCTGCAATGCTGTCGAGTACTCCATATCTCGAGCCTCGTTGATATGTCGAATAGCGATGCTCTGTTGATCTTCGTCACCAGCCTTCAAATATAGTTTGTAGAGCGACATCTGTGCAATAGAGGCTGTGTCGTCATCCGATTCATCCTCCAATGCGCTCTCCATGAGCGAGATATCCTCCGCCTTGCCACTCTCCGAGATTGAGATATATGACTCTGCCCTCGACTCAGGCGATGGGTTGCTGAGATCAATGTATGGTTTTAGCTTATTTAGCTTCATACGGTTAGATCGGGTTAGTGACACCTGATTATCATACTCTCCAGCCAATATCGCCCCCACAAAGACCATTGTACTATCACTGCGATTGGTGCTCAGAAATTCACACGCTTCGCCTACTTTCTCCTTGTCACCACTAAGAATGTTGGTAATAGCAGAGCTTACCGACATTCCTTCTTGTGCAAAGAGTGCTGAACATGCTATGCTTAATAGCAGTGTTGTTAATATCTTACGCAGCATAACTCTTTGATTTAAACTCTTTATTCTTACTTAGAAAACTCACTGAATGGCTCTGGAATAACTAGCTCGTCAGTACGGCTCAAGACCTCAAACTGTCCATCCTCGAGGATCTCTCCAATGACAGCATACTTAGCAAGGTGGTGGTTGTCTGTGTGCATCTTAACAACTCCTGCAGGCGATGAGATCTCCATATCAGAGAGTGCTGCGATAACATCCTTCACCTCAAACGACTGTGCCTTCTCTACGGCTGCCTTCCACAAGTATAGGTCTGTGTATGCCCAACAGATTGG
>JBCQUJ010000017.1:0-21994 GCA_047174045.1 Rikenellaceae bacterium | reverse complement strand
CACCCAAGTAGAAGAACCAGTACCTAACCATGCCGCTGAAGTTGTACCTGACGTAGCAGTAGCGGCAGGGAACGGATCCTTACGAACTTGCTTTTTTGTGGCTGGCACGTTAAGGATCCTGAATTGGGTTCAGGATGAGAGGTGGGGTGTTGGTGGTGGAGCTATTTGAGGTTGTAGATGGTTTCGTTGGGGCGGGTCATCTTGTGCTGCTCGCGAGCGTACTGAATGAGACCCTCGTTGCTCTTGAGCTTCTGGATCAAAAGGGAGTCCGAAGTGATAGAGCGGCGGTGCGCCGATGCCTCGCTACGAAGGCGACTGATCTCGCTCTTGGTGGCGTAGACCTGACTTAAATTTTGGAAAATCTCGCGGCTGCGATAGCCATAGATGACGAGAAAGCCAACAATCAATAGATAGCTGAAAAGATCGCCCTTAGTGCGCGGTTTGTAGCGCAGACGATAGAGCATAAGCATCTCCGAAACATAGAGCGCACCGCGCTTAACAGCCCCGAAAATGGCACGCCAAATTTTGAGAAGAGTTGCGCTATCCATAGTTAAGGAATCATCATATATTTGTGAGTCTGGATAGAGATAATCCAGCGTGGATCGCGCTTGGCATAATCCACAATTTTGGGCATCAATTCAGAGCTGCGGCTCCACTCAACCTGAAGGTAGAGAAGGCACTCCGGAGCCACCTTATCGGCGCACTCCAAAGCCCACGAAAAGCTATCGTCATCCTCAACAACAACCTTCAACTCCGAAGCGGCAAGAAGCAGCTCGGCAAGAGGTTTTTTGTTGCGCTTAGGCGACAAACAGATCCAATCAAAAGAGCCGCTAAGCGGTTGTGTGCCAGAGGTTTCCAAAAAAATCTCGACACCCATAGAGTGCAGCGCAGAACAGAGCGGAGCAAGGTCGTGCAAGAGCGGTTCACCACCAGTCACAACGACATATCTCGCCCCCGAAGTGACAACATTTTCGACCAACTGCGCAACATCTACAAGGGGGTGTTTCTTCACGCTCCAACTCTCCTTAGCATCGCACCAACTGCAAGCAACATCGCACCCTGCAAGCCTAATGAAATAGGCCGCCTTACCGCTATGGTAGCCCTCGCCCTGTATCGAGTAAAACTCCTCGACCAGAGGATATTTTTTGCTCTGCATACCGCCTATTTTAGCTCAAATTAGTGACCCTGAATCAACGCCAAAAGCTACTCCTCAACAACGTAGACATCGGCAAGCTCGCGACCATATTGATCGTAATCCAAACCATAGCCAACGATGAACTCATTGCCGATCTCGAAAGCCGCAAAATCGATCTTCTCGCAACCAACATAAGCCGCTGGCTTCAAAAACAAAGTGCAGATAGTGACCGAACGAGCGCCAGCCTCGCGAAGAGTTTGACAAAGGTACTCGATAGATTTGCCGCTGTCGACAATATCCTCAACGATGACGATGTCGCGACCAGTGATGTCGCTGCTGATGCCGATCAACTCGCGAACAGCTCCAGAAGATTCAGTACCCTCGTAAGAGGCAATCTTGATGAACGAAACCTCGCAGCGGAAATCCAAACTGCGAACAACATCGCTCAAAAATATGAACGCGCCGTTGAGAACACCCATGATGATTGGTGCCTCCTTACCCGCAAATTTCTCGTTTAGACCACCTGCAACCTTAGCAACGCCCTGCGCAATCTCTGCCGCCGAAATCATCGGCTTGAAGCTCTTGTCGTGTAGTTTTACTCTCTCTTTCATCTCTATTAATATATATGTATATGTTATTTTCGATCCTTCTCTATCTCTCGTACCTATAATATGTCCCCAACGGAAGCTCCTTACCCGCAGCCGTGTCAACAACAACCAACTCGCCGCGCTGCTCACTCGAAGGGACCCCAAATGCTTGGTGCATAGCCGTGCGCGCCAACGTCGACGAAAGCCCCATCGAGTAGAGATTCAAAATGACAAATGAACCCGCCTCCGAACTCAAAAGATCCGCACAAGCCTCCAGCATCTCCTGGATATTCTCCTCCAAGATCCAACGCTCGCCATTCGCGCCACGCCCATAGGCTGGTGGGTCCAAAATAATGGCATTATATTTATTGCCCCTTCGGACCTCGCGGCGAACATATTTCAAAGCATCCTCAACGACCCAACGGACATTGCTCAACTTCGAAGCATCCATATTCTCCCTCGACCACGTGACGACCTGCTTTACAGAGTCAACATGCGTAATATCTGCTCCAGCCGCAGCAGCAGCAAGCGATGCACCTCCCGTATAAGCAAAAAGATTCAAGACCTTTGGTTGCGTATTGTTATTATCTATATAGGTGCGGCACTTATCATAGATAAAGTTCCAATTCGCAGCTTGCTCCGGAAAGATCCCCACATGCTTGAACGATGTCAAGCCAAGGCGCATCGAGAGCTTCATCTTCTTATAACTATAATTGATAAACCACTGCTCCTTAGCTCTCGGCTTCAAACGCCACTCGCCACGCTCGCCAGAGTTGTCGCTCTTCAAGAACGAGGCGTCAGCCTTCGCGCGCCACTCCTCTTCGCTCCAACTCTTGGCCCAGATAGCTTGAGGCTCCGGACGCCTAGTCACAACAGAGCCAAAGCGCTCCAACTTCTCGAAGTCGCCCGAATCGAGCAGCTCATATTGCTCAAAGTGTGGTGTTATATTCTCAATCATAATTACCTATCAAACCTAAAAAATTACGCCTTAACAAGCGACATCTGGCAACGGCCGCAATCGAACTCCAACAAAAACCTCTGCGCACCGCGTTGCAAAAAAAGATCCCCCTTGATGCGTCTATCGCCATGCTTAATGCAGGCGCCAATCTCGCGGCGGATGCAGTAGTTTGTAGTCATAACCTTGCACTTTGAGCCGCCATCCTTCTCGCTCTCGAACCTATCCATAAGCTCCAACGACGGCTCAATGCGGCGCACTCCGCGCTCGCGATAGAACGTCTCAGCCAATTCATTCGTAACGCCAGTCGAAGCCTCGACCGTAGTGGCAGGATAAGGAACGACATTCTCCTCGAAGATTCTCTTCGCGCGAACATTCGCCGCCGCAATCCTCTTCTGCTCCAGCTCTGCCAAGGCATCGCGGCGAAGCTCCGCCAGCATCTTCGCAGCGATGAACTCGCCGTTCCAACCTGTGCAATCTATATCGCTATTTGAATCGCAAATCTCAAATATAGTCTCGCCGCACTTCGCTAGCTGCGTACGCAAAACATCCTCCATCTTTTCGCGGCTCTTACTCGCCTCAAAAGCGCCATCGAAACCAGCCGTAGCGCTGTTGCCACGCTCGTCGCTAAAAGTCACCTCGAACATCTCCGCCGTACTGTGAACAGCGCAACGAACCGCAACACGTCTTCTCGTTCGCGAACCCTCAACGGCGCTCTCAAATAGGCGATTGTGGTTGCGATAGATGACTGTTCCGACCTCCATGCCGCTCATCTTGTTGAGCTTATACCAACGTTGATGCTCACTATCGACCTCGATGCGATTGACATTACTTCCGACCAACTTCTCATCCGCCGTGCTGACGTAGCAGATGCCATCGCCATTAGCCAAACTCGTGATGTTGCCCGACTTATTCATGATCTGCTCCACGCAGAATTTATCTCTCTTAATTGCCACGACACGGCCGACACGCTCGCCCAAAGATTTTGGAGTATCGAGCGACACAACGCCGCTCGTCTGACCATCGAAAAGGAAGATGCTCTCTGAGCGCGAGAAGCTCTTCGCCGGATTTGGCTCAAACTCCAGAGTCGAAACACCATCAGAGCTGCGGCGCAAATCGCTGCGGCGCGCGATGATCTTGTCGAGCTCCTGGCGGTAATACGCCACGATGTTGCGCGTATAGTTCAACTCCTTCAATCGCCCCTCAATCTTGAACGATGTGACACCAGCATCGACCAACTCGCCCAACCTCTGCGAGAGGTTGAGATCCTTAGCTGAAAGGAGGTGCTTGCCCTCAACAATCTTATTGTCATATTGATCCAACAAGTCGAAACTTAGGCGGCAAGATTGGCTGCAGTCGCCTCTATTTCCGCTCCTTGCGCCGCCATTGATAGCCTTCGATAGGTAGCAGGCGCCGCTATGGCCGATGCAGACTGCGCCATGGACAAACGCCTCAAGCTCCACATCTGTCGTGCGGCTAATCTTGCGGATCTGGTCGAGCGACAAGTTGCGCTCCAAAACGACCCTCGAAAAGCCACTTTTGCCAAGGAAGTCGATCTTCTTTGCCTCGACATTTGTGGTCTGAGTTGAGGCGTGCAGCTCGGTGCCTAAATTCATCTTAGCGTACGCCATATCTTGAACAATGAGAGCATCGACACCCACAGCAACAAGCTCGCGCGCAAGCTTCTCGGCACGCGCCAACTCACCATCAAAGAGCAAGGTGTTGAGCGCAACGTAGAGCTTCGCGCCAAACTTGTGGGCATACTCAACCGCCTTCGCAATATCCGCGATGTTGTTGGTTGAGTTGGCACGCGCGCCAAAGCTCGCCGCGCCGATGTAGACTGCATCAGCACCGTGGTCGATCGCCGTGCATGCCCCCTCAAGGTTTCGCGCCGGAGCAAGCAGCTCCAACTCCCTAATATTATCGATTTTATCGCTCTTCACTCTTCTTTAATTTGACTGTTGCAAGTGGATAAGTTGCAAAGATAGCAAAAAGAATTTAGAATTTTTGTTAAAATTTCGCCTTTTCGGAGAACAACGACACCCTTTTTTGACTACTTTTGGCAAGAATTAGCAATAATTATTAAAAAATTAATATTTTCATAACAATTTGTAACGATGAAGAGACTATACGCAATCGTTGCCGTGGCAATGCTCCTTGTGGCGTGTGCCGGACAACAAAAGACGACAGAGCTAATTGAAACTCCAGAGCAAGCTATCAAGGCGCTTCAGGAGGGTAACGCTCGTTTCGTGGCAGGAAAACTGCAAGTGCCAAACGCTGATGAGGCGCGCCGCACAGAGACTTTTAATAAACAAAAACCGTTTGCCGTAGTGGTGGGGTGTTCCGACTCGCGTGTGCCAGTCGAGATGCTTTTTGATTGCGGAATTGGCGACCTGTTTGTGATCCGTACTGCAGGAAACTCGGTGGCTGATGATGTGGTTATGGGTAGTATTGACTACGCGGTAGATCATCTTGGGTGTCCGCTAGTTGTGATCCTTGGACACCAAAATTGCGGCGGAATTACATCTGCTTGCGAGCCGTCGGCGGAGCATCACCACGGAAAAATCGACCAACTGTTGGCCGTTATTCGACAAGATGTGGAGAAGTATGTAGGACACCCAGAGCAACTTGACGAGGCGATTCACGCCAATGCTGAGGAGCAGGTGAAGCGTATCAAACGCGAGAAGTATTTGGCCGATAAGTTCAAGCAAAATAAGTTGCAGGTAATATCGGCATACTACCACCTAGATACGGGTGTTGTTGATTTCGACTTGTAGGAGGTTTAAGTCAAGGTATAATAGATTGAGCAGCCGTGCATTAGTGCGGCTGTTTTTTTGTAGCTGCCAGGGTAACGTCATCTTGAATCGAGTTCAGGATGAGGAGAGGGGTTAGAAAGGGCTGGGGGAATGATGTAGGATTAATGTGAAATTAATATGGGATTAATAGTGGGAAAAGTCGCGGAAAAATTGTATTTTTGGAACCTTATATAGAGTGCAGAAAAATTATGGCAAAAGAGTTCAAAAAATCGAAAAACAACAGCGACGCATACGCGCAACTAACGCAACAGCCCATAGGCGTGGTGCCGCCACAAGCGATAGAGCTAGAAGAGTCGGTGCTGGGTGCATTGATGCTCGAAAAGGATAGTATAGATATTGTCCAAGAGTTTCTCAGCCCAGAGACATTCTACGCCGAACAGCATAAGTTGATATATGCAGCCATAAGCGATCTGTCGGAGGCGCGACAAAACATTGACCTCTACACCGTAACCGAAAAGCTGAAGGGCGAAAAGAACCTTGAAGCGGCAGGCGGTGTGGCGTACCTCGCGAGCCTAACGCAAAAGGTGGACTCGGCAGCAAACATTGAGTTCCACGCGCGAATAGTGTCGCAAAAGTATGTGCAGCGCGCGCTAATATCGGCAGCAACGGAGATTCAGCGTAACTCATACGACGAGGCGGTAGATGTGCAAGACCTTATTGCGCACGCCGAAAGCAAGATCTTCGAGATTGCAGGAAGAACAATACAGCGCGAGATGATCTCGGCAGGCGATGCGCTGAAGTTGACGTTTGATGCGATAGAAGAGGCTGGTAAAAATGATGCCGAGTTCAACGGAGTACAGACAGGATTCACGGCGCTCGATAGAATAACGAGTGGATGGCAAGCATCTGACCTTATCGTTGTCGCGGCGCGACCTTCGATGGGTAAGACGGCATTCGTACTCTCGATGGCGCGTAACATGGTGGTCGATTACAACCAAGGTGTGGCCTTCTTCTCGCTTGAGATGTCGACAAAGTCGCTGATACAACGTCTGCTCGCTGGAGAGTCGGGATTGCCGATGAAGAGTATACAGACCGGAAAGCTGACACCAGAGCAGTGGGCGCATCTGCAAACAACATCAAAGCCAATCGGCGAAGCGCCACTATACATAGATGAAACACCAGGAATATCGGTATTCGAGTTCCGCAGCAAGGCGCGCCGCCAGAAGCTGCACAACGACATAAAGATCATAATGATTGACTACCTGCAGCTGATGACGGCAGGCGACAAGATGGAGAGATCGGGAAATCGTGAGCAGGTGGTATCGTTCATATCGAGAACGTTGAAGGCAATCGCGAAAGATCTTGGTATTCCGATCATAGCACTGGCGCAGTTGAGTCGTGCAGGAGCATCGCGCGGTGCGGGTAGTAAGCCGATCCTGTCTGACCTTCGTGAGTCGGGAGCGATCGAGCAAGATGCGGATATTGTAGCATTCATACATAGACCTTGGTACTACGGAATAAAGGTTGACGACCACGGAAACTCAACTGAGGGACTTGCCGAGATTGTTATAGCGAAGCACCGTAATGGAGAGGTGGGAGATGTGCCGCTGAGGTTCATCGCTGAGGAGATTCGATTTGCAAACTATGATGAGTTGCAGATGAGTACGTTGATGGCTTCGCAAAATGGGAACTACAACGCGGCGCCAGCAATAGATGAGGAGTATGATGACTTCGACAGCCCGTCAAACACGCCAATGGGTGGAGCGCAACGTCCGCAACTCGTGAGCAACGAATTTGATATAGAGCCAACAAACCCAGAGCAACCATTTTAGCTGAATTAGCACTATGTATGTAAAGACAGATGCAGCCGCGATAGTTGGTATAGATGCCGTATTGGTGGATGTCGAGGTAAATATGACCGAGGCGGGGAGCGGATTGTGGGTCGTTGGTCTGCCAGATAACTCGGTGAAGGAGTCGGTAGAGCGTATAACAACTGCATTCGCATCGCTCGACATAGTGATGCCGGTAAAGAGGATCATCGTGAACCTTGCCCCGGCGGATCTGCGCAAAGAGGGTTCTGCATTTGATCTGCCAATAGCGCTGGCGGTGTTGGCATCGTCGGGGTTGATACCTGCGGCGGAGCTGAAAGAGACGATGATACTTGGAGAGCTGTCGCTCGACGGCGGTGTGCGCTCAATAAAGGGGACACTGCCGCTAGCGGCCGCAGCAAAGAAGAATGAATTCAAGAGAATAATCGTGCCGCAAGAGAATGCGCTCGAAGCGGCAGTGGTCGAGGGGATAGAGGTATATGGGGTGGAGAGCCTCAAACAGATTATAGAGTGGTTCAGAGGTAACGAAGAGGTGGCGCAGGTGACGGCGCAAGAGTCGCTAAGAGAGGATGAGGGGGATGATTTAGGGCGATATTATAGCGATGACTTCGCAGATGTGAAGGGGCAAGAGGCTGTGAAGCGTGCATTTGAGATCGCTGCGGCGGGAGGTCACAACCTTATAATGATAGGGCCTCCAGGTTCAGGAAAGACGATGCTCTCGAAGAGATTGCCGACAATCTTGCCGCCGATGACAACGAACGAGGCGTTGGAGACAACAAAGATATACTCCGTAGCGGGAAAGCTAGGGTTGAAGAGTGGGTTGATGCGTGCGCGACCTTTCAGAGCACCGCACCACATAACATCGCAAGTGGCAATAATAGGTGGTGGGTCATCGCCACAGCCAGGAGAGGTGTCACTAGCAAATAACGGAATATTGTTCCTTGATGAGTTGCCGGAGTTTGGGCGCGCGGTACTAGAAGTGATGCGACAACCACTCGAAGAGAAGAGCATAACGATTGCGAGGGCGAGATATACGGTGGAGTATCCTGCAAACTTTACACTCGTGGCATCGATGAACCCATGCCCTTGTGGGTACTACAACCACCCAACGAAGGAGTGTAGCTGCACTGGCGGTGCTGTGAATAGATATTTGAGCAAGATTTCGGGTCCGCTGATGGATCGCATAGACCTGCATATTGAGGTGGCACCGCTATCTGTGGCGCAGATAAACGAGGAGCGAACAGAGGAGACGAGTGCAGTGATTAGAAAAAGAGTGATCGCGGCGCGCGAAATACAGGCAAAGAGGTTTGAGGGTGTGGAGCGTGACGGCGCAGCAGGTTGTGATGAGAGAGTAGCCGTAACGACAAACGCAATGATGACAAGCAGAATGTTGCGTGACTTCTGCCCACTCGATGATGCGGCGCGAAAGATGCTCGAAATGGCGATGAATACGATGCAGCTCTCGGCGAGGGCCTACGACAGAATAGTGAAGGTTGCAAGGACAATCGCGGATTTGGCGCAGAGCGAGAAGATAGAGTCAGTGCATATCGCGGAAGCGATTGGATATAGAAGCCTCGATCGTGATAATTGGGGAAGGTAATCCTTGTTGAGATTTTTTGTTGATTGGTTGGAAATTTTAGAATAGTTATTATATTATGAGAGTTATTTTGTCGGGTGGTGGAACTGGTGGTCACATATATCCAGCAGTTGCAGTCGCTGAAGAGCTGAAAGCACAATTTGGAGATGGGGTTGATATTCTATTTGTTGGTGCCGAAGGACGCATGGAGATGGAGAAGGTGCCTGCGTTGGGCTACAACATCGTAGGGCTGCCTATAGCAGGTCTGCAACGAAAACTCGATTGGAGAAACTTGTTGCTGCCATTCAAGGTGTTGAGAAGTATATGTCGTGCGAAGCGTGTTATAAAGGAGTTCAAGGCGGATATAGTTGTTGGATTTGGTGGTTACGCTTCGGCTCCAGTGCTGTGGGCTGCTGGACGACTTGGGGTGCCAACGGTGATTCAGGAGCAGAACTCATACGCAGGAGTGACAAATAAAATTGTGAGCCGATACGCACGAAAAATTTGTGTCGCTTACGACGGAATGGATAGATTCTTCAAGAGTACCGACAAAGAGGGAAATGAGAGAATAGTGATGACGGGAAATCCGTTGCGCGGTGGATTCTCAGCTGAGATAAATAATATGCGCGGCGAAGCGTTGCAATATTTTGGTTTGAACGAGAGTAAACCAGTCGTCTTGATTACGGGAGGTTCGCTTGGTACGAGAACGCTCAACACTATGATGCAGCGATGGATCGAGAAGGTGGAGAGCATGGGTGGAAATGCAGAAGTGCAGGTGATATGGCAAAGCGGTAAATTCTATGACGAAGAGATGAAGGCGTTCCTGGGTGCGCACCCAACACAAGGTGTTTGGCAAGGTGCGTTTTTGGAGCGTATGGATATGGCTTATGCAGCAGCAGATGTTGTGGTGGGACGTAGCGGTGCTTGCACGGTGTCGGAGCTGTGTTTAGTTGGTAAGCCTACGATATTTGTCCCTTCGCCAAATGTGGCGGAGGATCACCAAACCAAAAATGCTATGGCGTTGGTGGATAAGGGTGCAGCGCTTATGGTGTGCGACAACGAAGCGCCAGCAAAGGCTATGGCGTTGGCGCAAGAGACACTGAAGGATAGCGCGACAATGGAGTCGCTGAAAAAGAATATTGCGAAGCTGGCACAGCCTACGGCGGCGAAGCTAATCGTTGAACAGATAGTGAAAATAGTAGATAAGAAATAGGGATTCGAGTATGGGTAGTGAGGCAACTAATAAGAGTATATATTTCGTTGGAATTGGTGGTATAGGAATGAGCGCGTTGGCGCGATATTTCCTACACGAAGGGCGCAAGGTTGGTGGTTATGATAAAACATCGACAGTTTTGACACAAGCTTTGGAGCGCGAAGGTGCTGCGGTGCATTATGACGATTCGGTGGCGATGATTCCAGAGGAGTTTAAGGATCCGGCGACGACAGTTGTGATATATACACCTGCAATTCCAGCTAATCACACAGAGATGAAGTTCTTTGAGGAGGGTGGATTCGAAATATTGAAGCGTTCGCAGATGTTGGGAGTGCTGACAGAGGGTAAATATGTAATGGCGGTTGCGGGAACGCACGGAAAAAGCTCAACGTCGACAATGGTTTCGTGGTTCAATAGCGAAACGGAGGGCGAAGAGGGGCGCGGATGTGCTATCCTTGGTGCTATATCGAAGAACTTCGAGTCGAACCTGGTGCTTGGTGGCGGCGATAGAGTTGTTGTTGAGGCAGATGAGTATGATCGTTCGTTCTTGCGATTGGCACCTGATGTTGCGGTTGTGACATCGGTTGACCCTGACCACTTGGATATTTATGGAACATACGACGCGGTGAAGGAGGCATTCGCGCAATTTGTTGATAGAATAAAAAAGGGTGGTTCGCTGATTCTCAAGAGAGAGGTTATGGCGGAGCAAAAAGTTGAGATTCGCAACGGCGCTATATCGGTTTATAGCTACTCGGCGGATGAAGATGATTCGCAGAGTGATTTCCATATTGAGAATTTGGAGCTGCTGAGAAATGGTCACTATCGCTTCGACATTATTATGCCAGAGGGTGGTCGCATAGATCGTTGCACGCTAGGTGTGTTGGGTCGTGTAAATGTTGAGAACTGCGTTGCGGCGGTTGCGTCTATGTGGTGTGCAGCGAAGCGTGATGGTAAGGAGCTAGATATAGAGAGGTTGAAGGGTGCGATAGAGTCATTCTCTGGTGTGAAGCGTAGGTGGGAGATCTACCACTCTTCGCAGAGTGGTCTATATATGGATGATTATGCACACCACCCACGCGAAATTGGTGCGACACTTAGCTCGTTGCGCGAAATATTGCAGGGTCGACACTTGACAGCGATATTCCAGCCGCACCTATACTCGCGCACGAATGATCTATATAAAGAGTTTGCGGAGTCGTTGTCGATAGCAGATAGAGTAATATTGTTGCCGATATATCCTGCGCGCGAAGAGCCAATGGAGGGTGTGAGTTCGCAGATGATTGCGGAGCTTGTGACGACAAACAAAGCGCCAGAGATTGTGCCGCGAATGGAGATAGCGGAGCATCTGAAAGGTTTGGAGCCGCTGGATGTTGTGGTGACGATCGGTGCAGGAGATATAGATCTGCACTGCGCAGAGATAGCTGAAATTGTTGCAACGAATGCCGCCAAAATGGAGGCTAAAAAGGAGTAGCAGCAAATAATATAGAGAGTAATTTAAACGAGAAGCAGAGTTAATGTCACGCAATAGAGCTCTAACAATTACATTGGTTACGTTGGGTTGGATCCTTGCATTGGGTCTGATCTATATTCTATATGAGGCACACCAAGATTATAAAAGTTCGGTAACGATCGACAAGGTATATATCGAGATTGTGGAGGGTGCTGAAGATGGAAAGATTGTGACGGTAGAGATGGTGGAGAAGCTGTTGAGCGATGCGCAAATCGTTACGACAAATATTCCGCTAAACAGCCTCTCGCTGCTTGACGTTATGGATGCAATTTTGCAGAGCGAATATGTGGAGCAGGTTAATGTCAATACGCGCTACAATGGTGATTTGATAATCAAAGTGTGGCCGCGATATGCTACGGCTCGACTGCTTCTTGATGGTTATGATTGCTATCTCAATTCGAGAGGTTACATATTCGCTGTGCCGGAGGGTTCGGCGATGAGGACGCACGTTGTGACGGGGAGTTACAAGCCGATGTTCACACGAAGATTCTCTGGGCAGATAGATGATATTGTTGAGGAGCGATGTGCGAAGATAGATGAGGCGGTAGCTGCTATAAACGAATCTATGGAGCCAGTGTTGGAGCGACACGGCAAGGTGCAGAAGAGATTGAATTATGCAAATAACAGATATAGCGGACAAGGGCAAAGCGAGCCAGATGATGTGTACCAAAGGCGTATCGATAAGTTGCGAGCGGAGAATGCAGCCATAAGAGATAGTTGTAGCAGGGTGTTGCGAGTAGTAGATCGTGACTTAAATGCGCTGTTGGAGAGGCGCAGAAAGTTGGAGCGAGAACGATATGATTTGTATGGTCGCAGAGAAGATATATACCATCTTGCGGCGTTCGTTGAGGTTCTGCGCGCAGATAGCTTCTGGAATGAGGAGGTGATACAGATCAATGCTGCGACTGGAAGCCACGGAGAGATTACGGTATCGCTATCGCTGCGAAGCACGAAGATGAAGGTTAATATTGGTTCGATCTCGCCACGCGCGCGCGAGGTGGATAGGGGGCGAGGATTGCCGCTTGGAAGTGCTGAAGAGAGAGCGTTTGATGATCAGTTGCGTTTGGTATATGATGGCGATTTGGTTATTGGATTGACCAACGATGAGCGCGCAAACAGGATCGATGCAGTGCGAAGATATAGCGCCGAGAAATTGCGTGATATGCGCCGCGTATATAATGAGATTTTGCCACGAAGCGGTTGGGATGCTTATAGCGAGATAGCGTTGGAGTATGACGGAATCGTTGTCTGCACGCATAGACGCCGCAGGTAGAAGCGGCAGAAAGAGGTAGCGAATAGAAGAGAGAAAAATAGTCAAAAATAGGAGGTATAGTTATGAAAGGTAGAGATTACACAGTTGCTGTAGATTTGGGCGAAGGAAAGGTTCGCGTTGCTGCAGCGTTTCGCGAAAACAATGGAGCGCTATCTATTGCCGCGCTCGCAGAGGAGCGAACAGAGGGAATTAAGCTGGGACGCATTGAGAATAGCGAAGACGTTTCGGCTGCGTTGGCTCGTGCCGTTGCTCTTGTTGAGAAGCGTATCTCTTCGAAGATCGATCGGCTATATTGTGGAATATCGGGCGAATTTGTCTATATGGTTCAACATGAGGAGAGTATAGCTATTTCTGATGTTAAGGGACGATCTTCTATTGCTGATTTTGATAAGCTTGAGGGTTATATGCAGCTTGTGAAGCCTGCGGAGGGGTTTGAAATTTTGGATTTCTTTATGCATAGCACGACTGTAGATAGCAGAAGAGCATACAAGAAACTTGTTGGAAATTATGGAAAGCAAGTTGGGGCGTGCTACAACTTCGTGATGGGAGAGAATGATGCGATAGAGCGTGTTAAAACATTGCTCGAAGATCGTTCAATAAAGCTCAAAGAGATGATCTCAAGTGCTGGACACTTTGGCGAGGCGGTTGTATCGTCAGAGGCGATGGAGGGTGGTGTTGCTGTGGTTGACCTTGGAAAGGGTATCACGAATGTTGCGATATATTATAATGGTGTGTTGTGCTACAGCATATCGATCCCTGTTGGATCGGATGTTATAAATCGCGATTTAGCATCGTTGAATATAAACAAGAATGATATAGAGAGGGTTAAGTGTGACTACGGTTGCGCAGTGAAGGATAATGTTGAGTTGAAGGTATTGGCAATTGAGGGGCGGAGAGCAGATTCGCCGATCAAGATGTCGGATTATAACTTGGCACTTATCATAGAGGAGCGCGTAAAGAACATTGTGAAGTTTGTAGAGCGCGAGATCAGAGATGCAGGCTTCGCCGATAAGTTGGCGTATGGCGTTGTGTTGACTGGTGGCGGGGCGAAGTTGCGCGATATTGATGAGCTGTTCCGTCGCCATTTGCCATACGATGTTGAGATTGGAAATTGCTCGATGGTATTGGCGAGTCGTTCGGTTGAGAGGTATCGTAGCGAGGAGTATGCAACATTGATTGGATTGTTGCTGCGTGGTACGGCACTAGATAGAGATGCGATGGAGCATGGTTGCTACGTGCCATGTGTGACACCTTTGGCGACAGCTATTGGTGGCGGTGCAGCTGTCGGAGTTGACATTGATGATGAGGATGACGATGATGTTGTTGTTGCTGTGCCAAGAACGCGACCAGCGGCAGCAGCGCAACGCACAACACAATCGCGCAAGAAGCAGGAGAAAAATGAGGGGCAAACAGCAATCTCATTTGGAGAGCCAGAGAAGAAATCTTGGAGCCTTGTGGGTGCCTTTAAGGGTGTCGTAGATAAGTTTGCAAATTCGCTTGATACCCAATCTTCGGCAACGGATGATGAGTAGCGGTTGTGCGAATAGAGTGTTTTGCAAAGCAAAGTAAGGTAAGAGAACAAGGAACGAAATAGAGAAAATAGCGGAGGATAATATGAGCAAGAAGTTTGTAAAGAATAGTGGCGTTTCAGCGAATGTCGTACAGTCGGCACAAGTGGCAAAGAGCAACTCGATAATCACGGTAGTTGGTGTTGGTGGTGCTGGTGGTAATGCGGTTAATTATATGTGCCAAGCCGGTGTGAAGGATGTTGAATTTATGGTTTGTAATACCGATGATCAAGCGCTAAAGATCTCTCCAGCGAAGAATAAGTTGCGCATAGGAAAGACAGGTCTTGGCGCGGGAAACAACCCATCGAAAGGACGCGAAGCGGCGCAGCAAAGCATGGATGAGATTAGACGAGAGTTCACGAGGTTGAATACAAAAATGGTCTTCTTTACAGCTGGTATGGGTGGTGGAACAGGTACTGGTGCAACACCTATAATTGCTGAAGTGGCAAGAGATATGGGGATTCTGTCGGTGGCCGTGGTGACAGTGCCGCTTATGAGCGAGGGGTTGCCACGCCGTAAGAATGCGTTAGATGGAATCAAGAAGCTGCGCAAGAATGTTGATTCGCTGCTGGTTATTCACAATGATAATATCTCGAAGCTATATAAGGGTGTGTCGTTGAGCCAAGCATTTGTGAAGACTGACATGGTGCTGCACAATGCCGTGAAGGGAATTGCAGAGATCATAACGGAGGAGAATAACTTGGTGAATGTTGATTTCTCCGATATTGACACAGCACTTAGAGGCAGTGGTCGCGCACACCTTGGCTTTGGTTCGGGAAGTGGCAAAGGTGGTGTTTTGGAGGCGACAAAGATGGCGTTGGCGTCGACACTACTCGATAGAGATGGTATTGCTGGTGCTTCGGAGATTTTGCTGCACATTACGGCGAAGGATATTCACTATGTAGATCCGGAGGAGCTGGTTGATGTGTTGGAGTATCTACAGAAGAAGGCTAATGCGCTCGACAATGAGGGTAATGAGCTATCGGCAAATGTCGTGTGGGGTTATGGTGCGCGCGAAGAGTTGGAGTCTGACGGCGATTGCGAGGTTGTGTTGGTCGCTGCGAAATTTAGCAACGATTACTTGAGCGATGACGATTTGGAGATAGCCTCTTCGGGAGCTAGTTTCGCTAAAACAATTTCAACGATTAAGGAGCGCACGAAGGCTAGTGCGGCGAAGGGCGAAGAGGTCATTTTGCCTGAGCGCGATGTGCGATTCCCAAATATAGAGACGGTGGTGATGAACCCAGCCTATCGTGCTGCAAAGTTGGAGCTTATTAGCGACGACCAACTCAACGATATGATTGAGGAGCGCAGAAATCAAGGTGATAAATAATAACAAAAAGCGAAATGTTCGACTTTAAAGAGGTGATATTTTTGGGGTTTAGTTCGGCGAGTTTGGTGATGTTTTTTGCCATTCTTGGTCTGCTAATGCTATCGGCACTGGTATCTGGTTCTGAGGTTGCGTTCTTCTCGATCGAGGCAAAAGAGGTGGAGCAGTTGCGCGAAAGCAAGGAGGAGGCTGACAGGGGAATCATTGAGCTGCTGAGCGATGTTGATCTCTTGCTGGCGACACTACTGGTGGTTAACAACTTAGTAAATATTACGGTTGCGGTGTTGGCTGCGAATCTCATAGATGCGCTCTTTTACTTCGGTGGAGCGACAATATTGGAGTATCTGACGAAGTTGGTAGCGGTGACGTTCCTGCTGCTTTTGTTTGGCGAGATAGCACCGAAAGTATTGGCGCAAAGTTCGCCGAAGAGTTTTGCGAGAGCTGCAGTGCGTATTATAATCGCCTTTAGAGGGGTGTTTAGACCATTGTCGATGTTGTTGGTTAAGGCTGGCGCGACACTTGGGTCGAAGGCGTCGCACCACAGTGAAATATCGGTAGATGAGTTGGCGGATGCCATAGATCTGGCAGATAGCGCAACAAAAGAGGAGAGGGTAATCCTCTCTGGGATTTTGAACTTCGCAAATACGGATGTGCAGGCTATCATGCGTTCGCGTGTCGATATTGTTGCAATAACCATGACGGAGAGCTATAGCCGCGTAAAAGAGCTGATAATCGAGAGCGGATATTCGCGAATACCTGTTTATGATGATAACTTGGATAGTATTCGCGGTGTATTATATGTCAAAGATCTTTTGGCGCATATCAACGAGGAGGATTATGGGTGGCAACAACTTATCCGCAAACCTTATTTCGTTCCGGCGCACAAGAAAATTAATGTGTTGCTAGAGGAGTTTCAATCATCTAAGATACATATTGCGGTGGTGGTTGATGAGTATGGATCGACCATGGGACTTGTTTCGTTGGAGGATATTATTGAGGAGATTGTTGGCGATATATCGGATGAGAGCGACCACGAAGAGAGCTTCTTTACGCGCCTCGATAAGTCGACATATATCTTTGACGGAAAGACGCACATAAACGATTTTGAGCGCGTTCTAGAGCTTGACGAGGAGTTTCTGGCTGACCTTCAAGGAGGAACGGAGACTTTGGCTGGTTTGATCCTTGAGGTGCAGAAGACATTGCCTAAATTGGGCGATAAGGTTGAGGTAAAGGGGATAAAGCTGCGCGTAGATTCGATGGGTGGACAGAGCGGCCGCCGCATAGAGAAGGTGCATGTTGTCGTTCCGGAGTCGTTCAACAATTAGAGAGAAGAACTTTAGGTGGAGATGGGTGCGAAATGTTTTCTCGCTACGATAGAGAAGGGGAGTGATACCTCGGAGTTAGAGGCGAAGTTTCTGACCCAAAGCGACAGAGATTACATCGCGACATTGGGGGCGCAGAAGCGTGTTCGCGAAGTGTCGCTATGGCGTGCATTATTGCGAAAAACACTGAGTGAAAACTCATTTGCGGAGCATATATATAAGGCAGATATTATCTACAACGAAGTGGGGGCGCCATACTTTGATAATGTCAAAGATCTATACTTCTCGGTGTCGCACAGTCGCTCTATAGTTGCTGTTGTTGTAGATTGCGAAAGGGCGTGCGCCATAGATGTTGAGGAGGTGGATAGAGATTTTCAGAGTGTTGCATCGCGCTTCGCAACAGATGCCGAGGTTAAATTGTGTGCAGAGCTGCCACTTATATGGGCTGCAAAAGAGTGTGCATATAAATTCTCTGGGCGCAACCAACTCGACTTCACAAAGGATATTCGGGTGACGGCAATCGACACAACAGAGAAAAGGATTGATATTCAGATACAAAAAATGGAGGTTGATACCAACCCCCATCTTTACTCCTTCTACTACTCATTCACAAAGCAGCCAAATCACATTATCGTGGCATCGTCGGCGATTCTAGCTCCTTTATAGCACTCATAATTGTGTCGTCAAGGAGATATTGGTTTATGTAGTAACCCTCATCGCTTAGCTTCGTGTTGCGGCCAATATACGCCTTAAGCATAATCTCTACGCGGCTCTTAGCCTCCGTAATTTGAGCCTTCGTAGCCTTTACACCCTTTGTGCGGCTATACTTAACAAAATCCTCAAATAGCGTTACGTCAGCCTTAAGAAGCGAGTCAAGTTGTTGCGTTGTCTCGACAGCTGCAATGGCATCGCGATTCTTGTCGGAATAATCCATTGTATAGCGATAGAGAACATTCTTTCGTATAACCTCGACAAAATAGCGAGGTAGAATTTCGCGCGACAACGGCACAAAGATATCAGGCATGATACCTCCGCCGCCATATACAACACGACCCTTCGGTGTGACATATTTCAGCGAATCGTTGAAGGCGATCGAATCCTTCGTGAATAGCTCTTCGTGCATCAATCGATTGACGATATCTAGCTCATATTGGCTCTTATCACCCATAAGGTATGGCTTCTGAATAGAACGGCCAGTTGGTGTGAGGTAACGCGCGGTAGTGAGGCGTATGGCAGAGCCATCCTCAAATCGTATTTGGCGCTGGATAAGCCCCTTTCCGAATGAGCGGCGACCAACGATGACACCTTTGTCGTGGTCTTGAAGAGCGCCGGCAACAATCTCACTTGACGATGCGCTACCCTCATCGATGAGGATTGCGACAGGGAGATTCTGCAGCTGCCCATTCTGCTTCGTCAACTGTTCGTTACGTGTTCCGTTACGATTCTCGGTGTAGACCATAACTTTTCCCTCTGGCAGGAACTCGTTTGTGATCTGCATCGCTTGATCCATAAAGCCACCTGAATTACCACGCAGATCGAGGATCAACGATCTAGCCCCAGCTTTATATATCTTGTTTATTGCGGCGATAAACTCCACGTATGTCGTACGCGCAAATTGCGAAAGCTTGATGTAGCCAATGCTATCTTGCAGAACGAGCGATGCTTCGATGCTGTTGATTGGAATTTTGTCGCGCGTAACCTCAATGTCGAGAAGATCCTTCACCCCAGCCCTTTCGATGCTCATCTTCACTGTCGTGCCTCGCGTTCCGCGCAACATCTTCACGACATTTTTTTGATTCATCTTCTGTCCTGCAACCAATGTGTCGTTGATCTTGACAACTCTGTCGCGCGTCATGATACCAGCTTGCGCACTTGGTCCCGACGGAACCACGTTTAGGACAATTATGGTATCTGTCGCCATATTAAAGACGATACCTACGCCGTCAAACTCCCCCTCAAGTGACTCGTTGACACCCTGCATCTCCTTAGCCGAAATATATGATGAGTGAGGGTCTAGCTTCTCGATTATAAGCGGCATGATCTCTTCGCGTAACGAGTCGACAGAGATTGAGTCGAGCAACGATTTTTCGAGCATCAAGAGTGTTGCTGCGACCTTGTCGTCTGGCATCGAACGTGCCTTTACAAGCTCCAATATTTGCGCCTGAGTAGAGGAGCGTGATATTAGCAAGCCGCTAACAATGCCCACCGCAACACTCAAGACTATTACTATTGAGAGCAATATAGCCCTCTTCCTGCCGCTGTTCAATTCCACCACTTATTTATCTCTTATTTGCGAAGCTATATGATAGACCAACGCTAAGCAGCGTTTGGTGCTGTATCTTCAGGTGCTGTGCGCGATTGTAGTACATTTGGAAGCTAAGAGTTGTCGTAAGATATTTCGAAGCTTTTATGTCGACCTTGTTTTCCCAACGTATTGTTGGCATTATCGACAGCATTGGTTGCACACCCTTGTTGTCGGCATCGGCGTTGTTCCACACCTCTTCGGCAGCCTTAAACTCGTTGTAGTCGCTATATACGTTGTCAGACATTATCTGTGCCATCCAACCGTAGAAAGAGTATAGCGACGTTGTATATTTCAGGAAGTCGTTTTTTCCGAACGCTCTCTCGAAGTCGATTTGGATTGAGGAACCACCCTCATACTTTGATGTTTTTGTTGGGTTCACACCATAAGGCTCCACGTAGCCAAGCGACTCCGTGACCGATGGGTCTAGGTAGTCGTACTCCGCATTTTGGCGCACCTCAAGGCTGCGGACGTAGACGGCACTCATGGCTAGTGGTGAGAAGTTAACCTTGATTGGGAACTTCTCGTTAGGCGATGTATAGATCAAACCTCCCGATACATCGAGGTATCCTGGAGAGAGGAATGTACTCTTTAGGCTGTAGCTCTCTTGCGATGCGCTAGAGACATATCCCTTTGCGAATTGGCTACGGAATCTGATCGTGGCACCATAGCTCCAGTTGTTCGAGATCTTGAAGGCTGGTGTAGTTGTGATTTGAAACTCATCGGTATTCTTGAACCATGTTGGGTCGCGATCGATGCCACCATCGGCATTCGTACTCTCCAACACAACGCGGTAGTAGCCGAACTTTGTCGAGAAGTCAGATGACAGTGTGAAGAGGTTCTTTGTATATACGTGTTTGATGTTGAACCATCCAAGCAGAGTGACAGAGTTATCACCTCCCGATGTTGCGATCCAAGAGTCACTAAGGTTTGTAACCGCTCCTTGGATTCCTCCTTCGCCCGTTATGACGTTACGCTCCTTGCGTATTACTTTCTTCTCGTGGCGCTCCTCAGCTTGTGAGTAATATTTCGCTTGGGCATTCGCCTGAAGGCGTACCGAATCGCGGAACATAGAGCCGATGCTGCGGCTCGCACCGCCTCTGATGCGCGATGAGGTCTCGATGTCCATCTGAGCCTGAGCTGGAGTGACTAGAGCGGCGAAGATTAGAGCTATAGTGATTGTAGTGAAAAAACGTGCAAAGTGTAAATTTCTTACCATATAATAAATAGTATAATTATTGTGTTTGGTCTATTTAGGGTGTAAATTTATGAATTTTTTTCTAAATATATCTATCTTTGCCCCAATTCGAACAGGTAATAAACGTATTGAGAATGAAATATATTGGAGCGCACGTAAGTGCATCAGGAGGGGTGGAGAATGCACCTCACAACGCAAAGGCACTAGGGGCAACAGCTTTTGCGCTATTTACTAAAAATCAACGCCAGTGGAGTGCACCAGCACTTACGGCGGAGCAGATTGCGAAGTTCAAGGCGGCGTGTGAGGAGTGTGGATATAGCGCTGCACAGATCTTGCCACACGATAGCTATCTAATTAATTTGGGACATCCAGAGCAGGAGGGGCTTGAGAAGTCGCGCGCCGCATTCCTTGAGGAGATGCAACGTTGCGAGGCGTTGGGGCTTGATAGGCTCAATTTTCATCCGGGGTCGCATCTGCGCAAGATTCCTATTGAGGAGTCGTTGGATAGGGTTGCGGAGTCGATTAACATTGCGTTGAGTAAGACAAACGGTGTTACGGCGGTGATTGAGAATACGGCAGGGCAGGGGTCTAACCTCGGCTTTAGCTTCTACCATTTGAAGCATATCATAGATCGCGTAGAGGATAAGAGTAGGGTTGGTGTCTGTTTGGATACGTGCCACACCTTTGCGGCGGGGTATGATTTGTCTTCTGCTGAGGCGTGCGATGCTACGTTCGCAGAGTTTGATGAGGTTGTTGGCTTCAAATACCTTAAGGGTATGCACCTTAACGATGCAATGAAGCCGCTTGGGAGCCATGTCGACCGCCATGCTACCATCGGTAATGGTGAGATCGGGATAGAGTGTTTTAGGTATATTGTTCAGGATTCTCGTTTCGATGATATTCCGATGGTTCTCGAAACGCCAGACGAGGAGAATTGGGCGGCAGAGATTAGGTTGCTGCAGTCGATGGAGTAGTTGTTATTTATATGTAAAAAACGAGCAGCCGCGCATTCGCGCGGCTGTTTTTTTTACCCCTTCGGGATCTCCTGAGAGTATCAAGCTCTCCGCTTGTAAGCGGCGATTCCTATTCTAGGACAGGGCGAACCTGGAAGCCGGCGGAACGGTCGGTAGTGCTGGCTGGGAACACGCCGCTACTACTGAAGGTCATGCTCCACCCGTATGTCTCACTGTTCGGCGAGGCACTCCAATAGCGACCGTACGTACGAACATTGGCCATGGCACCAGATGTGTGGTTCCTGAAACCGCCAGCCGGGTACTTTGCGTTCGTGAAGAACGTAGCGACAAAACTCGTTAGATTGGCCGTGAGACCGTACCATGGAGTACCAGCAGAGCTGTTCGCTGTAATAGTTGGTAACTTCCAACCCGCTGGAGAAGGATCAAAGATAGATTTCTTACCTGACGCCAAAGCTGCCTGAATATC
>JBCQUJ010000005.1:0-94047 GCA_047174045.1 Rikenellaceae bacterium | reverse complement strand
ACGCACAAAGGGGAAGAATAAGGAGAGAGAATAAGGAGAGAGAATAAGAAGCAAAACAAATAAACAATAAATTTAAATTATGTCGAAAAAGATTTCACTATGTTGCAAGGGTCTTGACATCAAACTCGCAGGCGAGGCTGCAAAGCAGACCGTAGCGGCAAAGCAAGCGGCGCAATATGCCGTGGCGCCAAGCGATTTTGAGGGAGTGACACCGAAGCTATTGGTAAAGGTGGGCGACAAGGTGGAGGCTGGCTCTGCGCTATTCTACAACAAGGAGAATAGCCGCGTCATCTTCACTTCGCCAGTTAGCGGAACAGTATCTGCGATCAACCGCGGCGAGAAGCGTAAGATTCTTAACGTTGTTGTAGATGCTGACGCTACGCAAAAGAGCAAAGAGTTTAAGGTGGTAGAGCCTACAAAGGCGAACCGCGAGCAAGTTATCGAGCTATTGCTTGAGTCGGGACTTTGGTCGCTACTTATCCAACGCCCTTATGGCGTGATAGCAAATCCAGCTGATATGCCAAAGGCGATATTCGTATCGACTTTCGACTCAGCACCTCTTGCTGCTGACTACAACTACCTGCTACAAGGAGAGATGGATTCAGTGAAAAAAGGTGTCGAGGTGCTTCAAGCACTAACAGAGGGTGCTGTGAACTTTGGTCTTCAAGCTAACATCGACACACCATTCGCAAGCGTATCAGGCGTTGAAGCTACCCTATTCAAGGGCAAGCACCCTGCAGGTAACGTCGGTGTGCAGATCCACCACGTAGACCCAATCAACAAAGGCGAAGTGGTTTGGACAATCAACATTCAAGATTTGGCGATCGTAGGTCGCTTCTTCACAACAGGAAAGCTTGACCTGACACGCACAATTGCTGTGACAGGTAGCGAGGTTAAAGAGCCGAAATATGTGAAGGTGATCGCTGGTGCGACAATGGAGTCGATCGTTGGCGGAAACGTCAAAGAGCAGAAAGAGGGCGACACAGTGCGCTACATCTCTGGCGACGTATTGACAGGAACAAAGAGCGCAGCGGACGGATTCCTAGGTTATTACTCAAACAGCATCACTTTGATCCCAGAGGGAGATAAGTATGAGATGCTAGGTTGGGCAATGCCGCGCTTCGGGAAGTTCTCAGTATCGAAGTCATACTTCTCTTGGTTGATGCCTTGGAAGAAGTTCCGCCTGGATACGAACCTAAATGGTGGAGAGCGTGCTTTCGTCGTTACGGGTCTTTACGAGAAGTACCTGCCGATGGATGTTTACCCAATGCACCTATTGAAGGCTATCATTGCGGGAGATATTGATAAGATGGAGGCTCTTGGTATCTATGAGGTAGTGGAGGAGGATTTCGCACTTTGCGAGTTCGTTGACCCATCGAAGACAGAGATGCAGGAGATAATCCGCAAGGGTATTAACTTAATGATTAAGGAGGCTTAAAAGAGATGAAGTTTGTACGTAATATAGTTGATAAGATGAAGCCAACCTTCATGGAGGGTGGTAAATTGAGCTTCTTGGAGTCTACGTTCGACGCGGTAGAGACTCTATTGTTTGTCCCTAACACGACAACAAAGCACGGAGCGCATATTCGCGATTGCAACGACACGAAGCGCACGATGATTATGGTTATCGCGGCGTTGGTTCCAGCTCTATTGTTTGGAATATACAACACGGGTCTGCAACACTTCTTGATGGCGGGTCAAGCTAACGTGGTCGATATTTACGACTGCCTATGGTTTGGTGCGTTGAAGGTTTTGCCGATGATCGTTGTATCTTACGGTGTTGGACTTGGTATCGAGTTTATGTTTGCGCAACTGCGCCACCACGAGGTAAATGAGGGATTCCTTGTTTCGGGATTGTTGATTCCGATGATTATGCCAGTTGATATTCCATTGTGGATGTTGGCTTTGTCTACTGCCTTTGCAGTGGTACTTGGTAAAGAGGTATTTGGTGGTACTGGTATGAATATCTTCAACCCTGCGTTGTTGGCGCGTGCCTTCGCATTCTTCGCTTACACTCCATCGATGTCGGGTGAGACAGTATGGGTTGCAGAGATGACAGAGATGGTGGCGAACGGTTTGGCTGTTGATAGCTACACTGGTGCTACGGCGTTGGAGCTTTGGAGTACAGGTGGTGCGGCAGGCTACAACGTGATGAACGCATTCTGGGGATTCATCCCAGGATCGGTGGGTGAGACA
Organism: Rikenellaceae bacterium; assembly: GCA_047174045.1. Taxonomy (GTDB): domain Bacteria; phylum Bacteroidota; class Bacteroidia; order Bacteroidales; family Rikenellaceae; genus Alistipes. Next base: position 91,851 of record JBCQUJ010000005.1, on the reverse strand, counting down.
TCTACGGCTGCGATCTTGATCGGTGCGGCGGTATTGTTGTTCACTGGTATCGGATCGTGGAGATCGATGTTCAGCGTGTTTGCTGGAGGTTTGGCGATGGGTCTTATCTTCAACTTCTTCGGAACATCTCCTTACATGTTGGTTCCAGCGTGGCAACACCTTGTAGTTGGTGGATTCGCATTCGGTGCGGTATTTATGGCTACTGACCCGGTGACAACATCGCAGACAAACACAGGAAAGTTCATCGTAGGATTTATGACAGGTGCTATAGCGATCCTTATTCGCGTTATAAACCCTGCATACCCAGAGGGAATGATGCTTTCGATACTATTTATGAATGCTTTGGCTCCACTTGTGGATTACTTCGTTGTGGAGGCAAACATCTCTCGTAGAATGAACCGCTTGAAAAAGGCGCAAACACAAAAATAGGAGAATCATTATGGCAGATAATAAAACAAACGGCGGAGGATTCTTCGCAGATAAGAATAGCAACGCTTATATCTTGTTCTATGCAACTGTAATGGTTGTTATAGTGGCGGCACTTCTTGCAACTGTAGCGATGTCGCTAAAGTCGCGCCAAGAGGAGAACGCGCTAAACGAGAAGAAAATGGCGATCTTGACAGCGCTATCGGTTGATACAGAGATGGTTAAGTACGATGACTACATCGTAGCCATAGCAGTTGATACATTGGGTCGCAAGATTGAGGGAATAGACGGAGTGCAGACAATTGGTTTGCTTTCAGATTTGAAGGGAACATTTGAGAATGGTGTTCTACCTCTATTCGTTGCGGCAGATGGTCGCGTAGTAGTACCTGTTACAGGTGCAGGACTTTGGGGTCCAATCTGGGGATATGTCGCTTTGAGAAGCAACTTGAACTATATTGACGGTATCGTTATCGACCACGCATCGGAGACTCCGGGTCTTGGTGCAGAGATCGCAACAGAGGCGCACCAAGCGATGTACAAGGGCAAGAGATTGTTCGATACAGCGGGTCGATTCACCTCTGTAACATTGAAGAAGGGCGGCGCGGCAACATCAGGATATAGAGCATACCACGAGGTAGATGCAATCACTGGTGGAACAAAGACTTCGGACGGTGTGACGGCGATGTTGAGCGAGAGCTTGAGCAACTACGTACCATTGTTTAGACGCAACCGCTCGACAGTTCGCAGAGCGCGCCTGGAGGTGCCAATGGCCGCATCTTATGGGTCGGTTTCAGACTCGGACGACGCGGATGAGAATAATAACAATAACTAATAAATAGCAGATATGAGTAGTGAAAAAGAGCCTCTATTTTCGGCTAAAAATATAAAGACACTTACCGCACCTTTGAGCGGTAACAACCCAGTGGTGGTTCAGATATTGGGTATTTGTTCGGCGTTGGCGGTAACTGTAAAGTTGGAGCCGGCGTTGGTAATGGCGATGTCGGTGGTGGTTGTAACGGCATTCGCAAACCTCGTTATGTCGCTATTGAGAAGCGGTATTCCTTCGCGAATCCGTATCATCGTGCAGTTGGTGGTCATAGCGGCGTTGGTAATCTTGGTTGACCAAGTGTTGAAGGCATTTATGTATGATGTGTCGAAGCAGTTGTCGGTCTACGTGGGACTTATCATCACGAACTGTATCATCATGGGTCGCGTTGAGGCATTCGCACTTGGAAACAAGCCTTGGGCGGCGTTCCTTGATGGTGTGGGTAACGGTATTGGATATGGTGCAATATTGGTTGTAATCGCATTCTTCCGCGAGCTTTTCGGTTCGGGAACTCTGCTTGGATTCCAAGTGATACCTGAGAGCTGGTATATCGCTAACGGCGGTTTCTACTCAAACAACGGTATGATGTTGTTCCCGCCAATGGCACTTATCATCACTGGTTGCATCATCTGGGCGCACCGTTCGTTTAACAAAGATTTGCAAGAGAAATAGGAGGATAGAGTATGGAAATGATGAATTTGTTTATACGTTCGATTTTTATCGACAATATGGTCTTCGCCTTCTTCTTCGGAATGTGTTCTTACATTGCCGTTTCGAAGAGCGTTAAGACAGCCTTGGGTATGGGTGCAGCCGTGACATTCGTAATGATCATGACAGTGCCGTTGAACTACCTATTGAATAAATATGTGCTTGCTCCGAATGCCCTAATGGAGGGTGTCGACTTGAGCTTCTTGACATTTATTATCTTTATCGCTGTTATCGCATCGTTCGTGCAGCTGGTAGAGATGGTGGTGGAGAAGTTCTCGCCAGCGCTTTATAACCAACTGGGTATCTTCTTGCCACTTATCGCCGTGAACTGTGCAATCCTTGGAGGATCGTTGTTCATGCAACAAAAGGTGGTAGCAAACGAGATCACATCGGTTTGGGGTTCGTTGGTATATGCACTTGGTTCGGGTCTTGGCTGGTGGTTGGCGATCGTTATGATGGCCGCAATTCGCGAAAAGACACAATACTCGCAGATACCTGCAGCGTTGAAGGGTCCTGGAATCACTTTTATAATCACTGGACTTATGGGAATAGCATTCATGATGTTCTCTGGAATTCAATTGTAAGAAGAGGCAATAACGATAAAAAACAATAGATAATATGTTTACAACAATAGCTATTTCGGTTGCATCGTTCCTAGTGCTTACGTTGAGCTTGGTGTGCCTTCTGCTTTTTGCAAAGGCGAAGCTGACGAAGTCGGGCGCGGTGACAATAGATATAAATGGTGGCGAGAAAGTCATCACAACAGAGAGCGGTTCTACGCTACTAAACACGCTTGCCGATAATGGAATTTTCTTGCCATCGGCGTGTGGTGGTGGTGGATCTTGCGGTATGTGTAAGTGCCAAGTTATGGAGGGAGGCGGAGAGATCCTTCCTACAGAGACTGGATTCATCAGCCGCCGCGAGGCGAAGGAGCATTGGCGACTTGGTTGCCAGGTGAAGGTGAAGGAGGATATGAAGATCGCAGTATCGGAAGAGGTACTTGGAGTGAAGAAGTGGGAGTGCGAGGTTATCTCGAACAACTCTATCTCGACATTCCTGAAGGAGTTCGTAGTAAAGTTGCCAGAGGGCGAGACGTTGAATTTCCGCAGTGGTGGATATATCCAGATCGACGTACCAAAGTACGACTCAATCAAATTCTCGGAGATGGACGTAGAGCCTCAATTCCGCGAGGATTGGGACAACACAAATATGTGGGCGCTTGAGACAAAGAACCCAGAGCCAACATATCGTGCATACTCAATGGCAAACCACCCTGCAGAGGGTAACATCGTGATGTTGAACATCCGTATCGCGACACCTCCATTCAACCGCGAAACAGGTTCGTTCGAGGCTGTAAACCCTGGTATCTGCTCTTCATACCTTTACTCGCGCAAGCCTGGCGACAAGGTGACTGTATCGGGTCCTTACGGTGAGTTCTTCTTGCCAGATGGTATCACAGATGAGCAAGAGCTAATCTTCATCGGTGGTGGTGCAGGTATGGCGCCAATGCGTAGCCACATCATGGATCTTTTCAAGACACAAAAGTCGAAGAAGCCAGTATCGTTCTGGTATGGTGCGCGCGCACTAAAAGAGGTGCCATACACAGAGGATTTCCAAGAGATCATAGACGAGTTCCCGAACTTCTCGTTCAACCTTGCGTTGGATCGTCCAGACCCAGTGGCAGACGAAAAGGGTGTGAAATATACAGCAGGATTTGTACACAACGTGCTATTCGAGAACTACTTGAAGAACCACGAGGATCCAGAGAGCTGCTTGTACCTAATGTGTGGACCTCCGATGATGATCGCAGCGGTTGTGAATATGCTTGACAGCCTAGGGGTGCCGCCGGAAAACATCCTATACGACAACTTCGGCAGTTAAGTTGCAGTAGTAAGGTGTTTTTGGCGTTGCGCTTCTATTTTGAAATGCTCACGTACGTAAAGTACGCTCCGCTTTCAAAATATCGCGCGCCTAAAAAACCCTCTTACTCTGCAACTTAACGAAGCACCAAAAATCATCTAGATACCAAACTACACTAATCTGGAAATTTTTTTAATAGGGGTTTCTATGGGAACCTCTATTTTTATAACATTATTAAAGCTTAAATATTATGAAGAGATCATTTTTACCTTTTTAGCTATCGCTACCATGCTTGTTGCATCGTGCGAAAAGGAGAATAGCGACAGCAACTCAGCTGGCGCAACAATAACAGTTGAGGCAAGCAGCAGCAGCGCAGAAGACCTAGCGGCAGCGATGGCTGAAATCGCTACAATGAAGGCATCGGGCAGCAACAACAGCAACTTCGTGATCGAGATACCTGGCGTACAGAGCGAGGATCTAGATCTATCTTATGTTGACCTGAAGATTATGGATGCTGATGACAACATCGAGTTCAAGTTCGCAGGTGACGTTGCTACACGCTCAAGCTCTTACTCGATAAAGGGGCCTGAGGGGTGGCTAACCAACAACGGAAAGATCCAGAAGAAGCCACGCATCAAGAGCGCTCATTTTGTGTTTGACGCGGATATGGGGTATGGCGACGATGGGTTGCTGATTGAGCTGGAGTACTCGCTTGGTCGCGTGAGCGCCATTACAGCCGTTTGTACATTTAACTCAACACAATATGCTGAGCGAATGGATTACGACTACTACGGAGATAATGGGTTCAAATCGACATACAAATATTACGAAAACAACGAGCTTGAATATGAGTTTGAATACCTAGATTATACACTCGACAACTGGGTTGCTACATCGGGAACATCGAATGAGGATAACTACCTATATAGCTACACGGAGAAGAACAACAGCAAGTATATCAAATCGGCAACTGGTAACTTCTACCCTTACAGCGGCGAAGCATATACATGGAGCAACGACAACGTAACGAAGATCGTATCGACATCGGCAGATAACAGCTCAGACGTGACGACAGAGAGCTACACATACTCAAGCTACGAGAACAACTTCGACATCGACCTTAACTCGATTTTGATCGACAGCGGCTTTAGAATTCAAGCGACAAACCACGACATCATGATGAGATTGTTGGGCAAGACATCGAACAACCTAATCAAGAGCTGCTCGCGTACGCACTTCAACGGAGAGTCTATCGCAATGGAGTTCACATACAACGAGGCGGAGATTGAGTTGCCAACAGAGGTCGCAGTAGCAGTTACTGGCGACAACAGCAACTACAACTACACGGTTAAGATCACTTACGACTATAACTAACCATGAAGAGATTTTTACTATTATGCCTGTCAATTGTTGCTGCGGCAACTTTGGTTAGCTGTGACCCACCAACAGATGTGGCTCCAACACAGAGTGTGGCAGTTCTAAAGAGTGTTACATGTGAAGATTTCGGCTTCACACTTGACCTTGAGTATAACTCAAATGGCAAATTGTCGAACCTAGTGGAGCAATACATAATTGGTGACCCAGGCGATCAATTTACAGTTTCATATACATACACTATTGTATATACCAACGAGCTGATATTGGTAAAAAAAGTCAATGCAGAGAACGGAATAGCATACAACGAAACATCAATTGAGTACACTCTGAATAGCGCCGGAATGGTCACAGAATGTTTGAAGAAATCAAGCAACGTAGGAAATGAAACGGTGAATACATGGCAATCAGAATACACTTATGACAACGACACATATCTCGCAAAGATAGAATACTTGAATGAATACAACATCGAAACACTATATAGTTGGGATAGTGCGAAGAACATTGTAAAGATGGAAGGTAGCGCCGATGATGATGACTATGCGCACTACGGATATGGCACGCTTAGCAATGAGATCTATAGCGTTGATATGAACAGTGTGCTACTACTTTTCATATCGGACTTCAATATAGAGCAGATGATTAAAGTGGCAGGAGCATCATCAAGCAACGTTATGGAGTCGGTGATACTTGGTGGCGGTAACTACTCATCTGGAGTCTATATGTCGTATGAAACAACTGATAGCGGACGCATAGAAAAAGCGTTTGCAAAGGGGGAAAATAACATCGCAGCAGATATTATTTTCACCTATGAATAAATAGAGTTTCTCTGAGAATAGAGAATAAAAGAGAGAGCCTACTCAGCGTTGAGTAGGCTCTCTTTTTTATAGTGTTTTCTGTAATTCGGTTATCCTGCGTTCGAGCTCTTCCTGGGTGCAGCACTCCATAAAGTGGCGGACCAGGCAGAGGTTCTTTGCACCTGCCGCAACCACAGTATCGACATTCGAAGGGAAGATTCCACCAATAGCAATCACCGGAATATCAGCAAAGGACAAAACCTCCGACAACAGCTCCGTGCCGACCGTTGGGTCAGCAATAGCCTTGGTCGTTGTGGCGTAAATTGGACCAAAGCCAATATACGCCGGGCGACACTCTGAAGGCAACGCCAACGCTGCACGAGCCTGAGCCAACGAGTGGGTCGAAAGGCCTATTACCATATCTTTCCCAACAATTTTGCGCGCATCGGCAGGCGATACATCATCTTGACCCAGATGCAGAATATCAGCGCCACAAAGCAGTGCCAAATCGGCGCGATCATTCATCACAAACTGCACCTGGGTGCCGTCCGTAACGCTCTTGATGCGTCTTGCGGCATCCAAAATTGCAGAGTCAGAGAGATCCTTCTCACGCAATTGCAGATAGCGAACACCACACCTAACCGCCGTCTGCGCCACCTCCTCGTAGCTCAAAACAGGCTTCGTAATGATGAGGCACAGACCAAAATTATCCATTAATCTTAGCGATCATCAACTCCGCAGCCTTAACGCCCGAAAGCAACATACCGCCAAAAATTGGACCCATGCGCGGGCTTCCGTTGACACCATTCGCAGCCATTCCCGAAACGAAAAGACCAGGGTAGATCTCCTTAGTATTTACGACCGTTGCAGGCTCCGCAGCATCGATATCAAGCGATCCCTCGCCCACAACATCTCCCGTCGGTGTGTTCAACTTGACAGAGTTTTTGCGCGCAACAGTACGCGCAACCATGCAGTCGTGTCCCGTACCCTCAAGTACACAAGTCGAAGTGATAATCAACGGATCGACATGCATACCCTCGCGAATAACGGGCGCCCAATTGACAACAAGACCATTGACCTCATCGCCCTTAAAGACAACATCCTCGACAGAATAACAGTTGAAAATCGTTGCTCCAGCCTTCGTAGCGGCATAAATCAATGCGGAAGTGGCATGCACCGAATCCAAGATATAGGTATCCGTGTTTGGCTCGCCATCGCGATAAGCAACGCCCAATTCATCGAGAATTGGCAAAACATTGCTCTGCACAACGATGTCGTTAAACATCATTGCACCACCCCACATGCCGCCGCCAGGCGCCAACTTACGCTCAAAAAGAGCCACCTTCTTGCCAGCCTTAGCCAAATAGTAAGCCGCAACAAGACCCGATGGACCACCACCCACGATTGCAGCATCAAGCGAGAGGTTGTTGTTCAACTTCTCGAAATAGGAATTGATAATCCCCCTAGAAACGATTGTTTCCATAATATAAAAATGTAATGCGCCACAGCGACATAGAGGCTTTGCCCCCGCAGCTGATTCTTATTCTATCCGTTTTATCTTCAGACTCCCTGCGGCAGCATTATCTGCATCAGGTTCAACGGGTATAATCTCAGCCCAACGTGAACACCGCATCGCGTATGATGATGCGGGCAATCGAGCACCCCTAAAATAAGATCTGGGACAAATATAAGAAAAAAAAATCTTTATGACAAATCGTCGCTCTTATGCTTTTCACCGCAAAGCTGAGTATAGTCGCAATATTTGCAGGTGTTTTCGCGATCCGCGCACTTCGTGAATGGAGTATCAAGATCGAAGATCTCCTCCAGCAGAGTGTGGAAATAGTGCGTGAAAAGAGTGTCATAATCCTTGGTGTAGCTCTCAAGCGGACCCTTTGGCAACTCAATATTGCTCGTCACATTACCGCTGGCATCCTTAACCTCGAAGTGGTCGCCACGCTTATTCTCAAGCAACGAAGAGTAGCCCGGCGTATGGATATTGCGCGCGCCATAAAGCACCGGAACAACCGCGCTATAATCTGCCTTGCGGCTATAAATATAGCTATAGAGCAGCGTTTGGAAGATATTGCTCTGGCGTTGCTCTCCATTTCCGTTGAAAGTAGACTCCATACTCTCCATGCTGCAATGCGCCTTGCCACTCTTATAGTCGACAATGCGGAGCGTGCTGCCGCCATTCAACTCGTCAACGCGGTCGCAAAGACCCTTCAACGTGATCGTAGCGCCAGACATCAACGTCAAATCATGCTCGAACTTAACCTCATTGCCGATAACCTTGAAGTCGATACCACTATTAATATCATAGTCGATAATGTTGCGGACGTAGCGCTTAATGACCTCGTAGACAAGTACCAAATCGCCATTGTAGCTCGTGGAATCCTTAACATTGATCTCCTCTGCGATCGCCGTCTTGACAGCATCATCTATCATCTGCGCCGTGACACCCTGCAGATCGCCAAGCGTGAAGGGCGAAGGGGTGCTATAGAGAATCTCCAGCGCCTTGTGCATGATCTTACCAAACGTCTGAACATCGACATCATCACTCACCTCGTCAGAATCGCCATATATATCTGCCACAGAGCCGAAGTAGAAGCGCATAGGGCAAGCGACATATCGGAAGAGAGTCGTTGCCGACAACCTGCGGCGCTTAGTCTTATCGCTATCGAAATAGCGCTGCAACCTCTCGCGAACAAAATCATCGCTCTTCGAGATGACCAAATCGCCCTTAGGAATTATGCCCGCATCGACACCCAACTCCCTGCGCTTGATCTCGATGCCGCTCTCGAATTCGAGCTGCGTGATGTAGCGACTCTGCTCACCCGTACTCTTGTCGTCAGCCTTGGAGCAATAGAGCATAGTGATATTCTTGGCGCGCGAAATCAACCTATAGAAGTAGTAGGCGTAGACACCATCGTGGTGTTCTGGCGTAGGCATTCCATAGCCAAAGCGGAGGTTATAAGGTACGTATGATGGTTCAGAGAAGCGGTTGCCTGGGAAATTCTCATCGTTCATCGACAAGATAATCACATTCTCGAAATCGAGCGTGCGCGTCTCAAGGATTCCCATAACCTGCGGCACATCCAACGGATCGCTCTCATAAGGGATGCGCAACGACTGCAACGTGCGGCGAAGCAGCGAAACGAAGATCTCCTTCGTAAGCTCAATCGGACTCTCGCCACCCTCAAGAGCATCATTGCACGATGCGATAGAGTTGCGCAACGTCACGAGATGCTCCGCGAAAATATGCAGAAACTCAACGCGCTGGTCAGCCTCCAAACCACTATCGCCGCAATCAATATCGATCGCACACTTCAAAACCGAGATCAAATAGTCGGCGTAGCTCTCCCAATCTTTCGTATGGGTAAATATCAACTGCATCAACTCGCTGCCGCCAACCAGAAGGGTCGCCGGAACCTGAATCAGATGCTCATTCTCAATACTCTTGATTATATCGCCCGAAACCTTCGAGTCGAAATTGAGGTATGGATGGCGCAACAACCCAACAACATCGATGTGGTAGAAGCTACCAACCTTGCTGCGCCCCTGAAGCAACAAAAGGCGCTCCACGAAGGAGTATGCCAACGATTGGCGCAACGGATGGCCCATCGTGACATTGAACTTACTCCCCTCGCCACCCGGCAACGCATACAAAAGCGGAGTGAGCAACGACTCATCGGTCAAAACGACCGCCGTGTTGCTATTTATCCTCTCGACATCGACCCCAGCAATACGCTTACTCCTGAAGATCTCAGCCACATGTTTGCACTGCAAGACATTGGAGCTACACGCCACAACCTCGATATTCTTACTCTGCGAATTACCATGCGAAGCAGCCAAATTGTCGTGTGACGTAGCGCTAACCGTTGGATCGTTGAAAGCTTTTGCCTCAGGAAAAAGTTCGATATTCTTGCGGATGAAAAGCCCCGCCTCCTGCGCCTTATTCGCGCAGTAATAGTTGTCATAGTCCCAATAAAAGAGCGCGCCACAGCGCTGCAACTCCCTGAAAAGCACCTTCTCGCACTCGCTAAGGGCGTTGAATCCGATGATTACATACGGGTTCTCGACACTGCAATCGAACAACGGCTCGCCAATAGCGCCAACCTCGCTGCACTGCTTAATCTTATCCGCCGCAAGGCGATGAATAAGACCCGTGTAGCCCACCCCAAGGCTCTTCAAGCGATCGGTATATTCGCGATAGATATCAGCTAGTGAACTCCAAATTTGTTGGAACTTCTTCGTGTAGTCACTATCGTTTACACCATCTGATGCGCCATCTGATGCACCATCTGCACCGGTCATTGCACTATCGAACGAGTGCCAAAAGAGTCTTACAACCTCACGTTGCTCCTCCGTCAAGAAACTCAAGTCGGACTCCAGATCCTTCAACTCGCTAACATTGCGAAAGAGCATCTCAGCATCGATACGATATTTGTCGATCTGGTCAAAATCCTTCAGCAGAACCTCGCCCCAGAAGTAGAATTTGTCGAACGTTTCGCTCTTGTGGTACCTACGGTAGACAACGAATAGCTCCGTTATGAGGCGCATCTTGTCGCAAGGCACAACCCCAGCGATCGGCGACATCATATCGTCAATCGAGAGCCACTCAGGCTCCCACATACTCTTCGTAGCCAACCCCCGCAAAGAGTCGACAAGAAAGAGACGGCCACGCTGCGACGGGAGCAAGATCTTCAGATCGCCGACCCTATCCCCATAGCGAGCGTAGATGTCGCACGCAACCTCTCCAAGGAAACTATTCAAAATGAAACGCTATATTTTTTCGCTACTACTGACGAAGATTAGCCTTAATCTTGCTTCTGCAACGAACCGCTGATTAGCTTGTTCGAACGGCGCAAAATCGTTGGCTCACCCCAATATTTGATCACACCAGATGTTGATGTCGAAACCTTCATTCTCTCGCCACAAGCGACAGCAACCGCAGCACCATGCGACACCTCGATCTCCAAAGAGCGCGTGTCCAACTTACGAAGCTCAACCTTAGCAGCAGATTTAGCCTTCAACAATACGTAGTCGCAGCTTCCGTTCAACAACAAACGCGCGTTTGACTCAGCCGTAAGCTCCAAATCGGCGCAATCAACCTCTCCCTCCAACATTGCGCTATCGTCAACCGTGATCTGCGCAATAGGCGCAGCAAAAGTTGTCACAAACTTAGCTGTTGCGCGATCGATCTCGATATTGCTAAGTGCGCTATTGTAGTACAACGTAGCTTTGATCTTGCTTACGCTGCGAGCGTTGTAAGGTTGCGAAATCTTCAACACGCCGCGGCGCACGTCAACCTTAAACTTCGATGGGTCGTTGTCGCCCAAATCATACTCCATGCGCAAAGGCTCGCCCTCGCTAACCTCGACAAGGTTAATATCCATATCGGCCTCAACTACCAACGACTCAAATTGCGACAAAGTGACCTCCGCAAGCGGCACTGCGCTAACCTCCGCCACAACAGCAGAGATAAACAACGCTGCGCACAGCAAAAACAGCCCCTTAACCTTTGTAAAAATTACACTCTTCATAACCTCAAAAAATATTTAATATACTACTGTTAAATCCCATTCAGGCGCCCTTAAAAGCAATGTGCAAGATAGATAAAAATATCGAGATTAGGCAATTTTGTACGCTTTTTTTATACCTTTGTAGAGGTAACAAAACGGGGGTAAATATGGCAAAGGTATCGATATATAACGCAAGTGCAGGTTCGGGAAAGACCTACCAGCTGGCATATAAATATGTACGCGACGTAATAAAAAGCGCGCTGGCACAGACGCCAAACCCTACGCTATACCGCAATGTACTCGCCGTGACATTCACAAACAAGGCGACAGAGGAGATGAAGAGCCGCATAATTCGCCAAATTCACGATCTGGCAGAGGGTGGCGGCGCATATCGAGATATGCTCAAAAAGGAGCTTGGCGCAACAGACCGAGAGATCACCGATAAAGCGGCGATAATACGCGGATATATTCTGCACGACTACTCGCGATTCACTATCCTCACGATAGATAAGTTTTTCCAACGAATACTTCGCGCATTCATACAAGAGCTAGGCATCGACATTGGATATAACCTAGAGATCGACACCTCGACAATGATTCAACAAGGTGCCGAAGAGCTGATAAAGGGGATAACGGCAGGTACGGCAGAGGCTGAACTGCTGCAAAAATGGCTCATAGAGCTGCTTGAAGAGCGAATAGAGGAGGGCGAAAAACGAGATGTTCGCGATGCCATACTATCGCTAAAGGGCGAATTGTTCAAGGAGGAGGCGCGCAAAAGTCTAGAAAACCCAATCAGCAAAGCTGCCCTAAAGCAGATGATCGAGAGCAAGAGCGCAGCGATCGTGGCGAACCTCCAAAAGCTTGGCGAAGATGGGTGCGACATAATGGCGAAAAATAGCCTTACGGAGGATAACTTCGCCGACAAAAGCAAAGGGCTAGCACCTATCTTCAAGAAGGTAAAACTCGTCACAACAATATATGACCTACCCCCGATATCGGAGATAAAACGCACCAACATAGCGGCACAAAATGGTGACTATTGGAGCAAAAAAGATCCTGCAATTGCACAACTAGGGCTAACCTCGCTCAACCCGCTATTGGAGCAGATCATCGAGGAGTATGACAACGCAAACACCGTAAAGCTGCTGCGCGAAAACTACCATAGCTACGCGCTACTGGCGGATCTATATAAGTCGACAGAGCAGCTCTGCAAAGAGCAGAACACGATGCTCCTGACCCAAACAGCACAGATAATCGAGAAGCTAATAAGCGGTACAGGCGCGCCATTCATCTACGAAAAGGTGGGAAACAGATTCTCGCACTTCATGATCGATGAGTTCCAAGATACATCGCAGCGCGAATGGAACAACTTCCTGCCACTGCTCGAAAATAGCATCGCGCAGTGTGGTCAAAGTGCAAACCCGATAATGATTGTGGGCGATATAAAGCAGTCGATATATAGATGGCGCGGTGGACACTGGCGACTGCTGCACGAACAAGCGGAGGCAGATCTAGGCATGAGCAATGTGGAGCGAATAACGCTCGACACAAACTACAGATCGCTGCCAAATGTGATCAACTTCAACAACTTCATGATCGGTGCGGTGATGGAGATGGAGAATATATTTATAAATGGGAACATCGATGCGGCGCTGCAAAACAACACCATATCGCAAAGTTGCCATAAAGCGCTCGCAAACACCATTAAAAGCGCATACAGCAGCTACATACAACACGCAACAGAGAAGCAACAGCAAGGATATGTCGAGATCGTAACGCATCTGAAAGGCGACGAGCCAACGGTCGAGAAGATATGCGATGCGATACGCCGCGGATATAAACCTTGCGACATACTGATCCTAGCGAAGACAAATACCGATGCAAAAAAAGTGGCGCAGCAGCTGCTGGAGTTCAAGAATACGAACAGAGATGCGAAGTACAACTTCGATGTTATGACCCAAGAGGCGCTCATCATCGGAAAGGCGCCCGTAAGCAGATTCATAGCGGCGGTGATGCACCTCGCAATAGATAGTCGCAGCACGCTGCAACGCGCCATATACAACCAATATCTCATGGCGAAGCAGAGCGACCGAAACTTCGCTACGCCACTCAACGATAAGGAGTTAGAGTTCCTACATAGGCTGCGCATGTACTCGCCAGTAGAGGCGTTCGAGAAGATCGTAATGGAGTATGATCTGGGAGCAGAGCCGCAAAATGTGGCATACCTCCAAGCGATTCACGACCAAGCGATGAACTTCTCAAACAAGAAGATTGGCGACCTGAAACTATTCCTCGATGCATGGAACGAGAGCGGCGCAAAGAAGTCGCTAACGGTGGAGAGCAGCGCCAACGCCATAGAGATCATGACCATACACAAGGCGAAGGGGTTGGAACGCAAAGTGGTAATAATACCATACAGCAACTGGAAACGCGGCCCAAAAACAAGCGGATTGACAAAAACGACAATTTGGGCAGAGGACCTCAGCAGCAATAGCGGCAACAAATTTCCGGTGGTATACAAGAAAGATATGGCTAATTCGGGATTCGCCGAGGCGTACTACACCGAGCAGCTATATGCCCACATGGATAGCCTAAACACGCTATACGTGGCGCTGACACGCGCCGTAGAGGAGCTATATATATTCGCCGAAGCGACAGTTACGCCAAAGACAAACGTCTACAAACTCAACGACGGAGTTGGCGCCCTAATGGTCGATGCAATAGCGTTGATGCCAAGCAACATCAGAGCTATATACAACGAACCAGACAGGACAACGACAACACACTGCTACAAATTTGGAGAGCAGATAGACCACACCAAAATTAGCAGTGGAGCTGCGCAAAGCAACAACGGGAAATCGACAGAAAAGATGTTGAGCTACGACAGCTCGCCACTCAACATCAGCCTCAACATGCCACACACCAAGAACCGCGAAAAGTTCGAGAGCAACAGTGCAAAAGCGCGCGAAATGGGTATCAAAATGCACCGAGTATTCGAGCTGGCAAAGTCGCATGACGACATATTCAAGGGTACAAAGATGTTGCTCAACGATGGGTTGATCGACAAGGAGGAGTACGAAACACTCACAAATGCGCTCGAATCGAGCCTGAAGGATCAGCGCGCCGCAGAGTGGTTCAACACAAAATGGGACAGAGTGCGCAAAGAGTGCAGCATCATAACACCTGCAGAAAACGGCTCTACATATCGCCCTGACCGCGTTATGATAAAGGATGATCGCGCAATTGTTGTAGATTATAAATTTGGAGAGCAGCACCAAAAATCATACGAGAAGCAGATAAAGACCTACATGATGCTGCTCAAAGAGATGGGCTACACAAAGGTCGAGGGCTACATCTGGCACATCGCGCTGAACGAAATAAAAGAGGTCGCACTGCAGTAGTACGACCCCCAAATTTACCAATTATTATATCACTATAATTAACTATGATTAACGGAGCTGTGCGCCCAATTTCTCCTCGAAGTTGCGTTGCAGATTCGCCATAACCTTCTCGATAACCTTATCGGTCAACGTCTGAGTTTTGTCCTCCAACGTGAAACCTAGAGCGTACGACTTCTTGCCTGCTGGCAACTTATCGCCCTCGTAAACATCGAACAACGTCACTGACTTCAACAACTTCTTATCTGTCTGGAACGCCACATCGCGCAACGCAGAGAAGCTAACACACTTATCGATCAACAACGCCAAATCGCGCTTAACCTCTGGATATTTCGACAACTCCGAAACAGCAATCTTCTGCTTCTTCGTAGTCTTGATCAACGCGTCAAAATCGACCTCCGCGTAGAAAACATCGCTCTTCAAGTCGAAATCCTTACGCAACTTTTGCGAAACGACACCCATACGCAAAATCTCCTTAGGACCCATCATATAGCTCACGCCCTCGCTAAACAAACCGCACTCCAGCGACTGCTCCTTCAAGCTATAAATATCCATTCCGAAGCGCGACAAAAGGCGCTCCACCATCTCACGCAACGTGAAGAACGATGCTTGCGCGTTGCCCTTCTCCCTCCACGATGCAGGCGATGCAGCACCCGTAACGGCGATTGACAAGCGGTAATTCTCGTCATAAGGCGCCAAGATATTTACCTTACCATCTTTATCCTCCGCACCAACTTTATCCGCGTTGTAGTAGTAGCAATTTCCAAACTCATAGATGCGCAAATCGCCATTCTTACGATTCGCATTCAACTCAACAGCCTCCAACGTATTGAACAACAACGTTTGGCGCATAACATTCAAATCGGCGCTCAACGGGTTGATAATCTTCACGCACTTCTCAGCAGGATAACCCTCCAGCGACTCGTAGTAGCTCGCCTTCGTCAATGAGTTCGACATGATCTCCGTATAGCCATTCGCGCTCATATAATCTGCCGCAAGGTTCATCAAGCGGTTCTTGTCAGGGCGTTGCGAATAGGTCAAAGTTGACTTTACAGCCGTAGGAACCTCAACGTTGTTATAGCCATAGATACGCAAAATATCTTCGATCAAATCAGCCTCACGCTGCACATCAACGCGATATGCAGGCACCGCAACGCTCAAAACAGCGCCACCAGCCTCATCTTTCGATTCGCTCTCGACCTTGATATCCAACGCCGCGATGATCGTGCGCAAAACGCTGTCTTCGATCTGCTTACCGATCAACTTACGCGCTCTATTCAACGAGATTTCGAACTTGAAATCCTCAATCTTCGATGACTCAACATCAACAATATCGCTCGCAATCTCGCCACCAGCAAGCTCCTTATAGAGCATTGCGGCGCGCTTCAACGCATAGATCTGAATATTTGGGTCGATACCTCTCTCGAAGCGGAACGAAGCATCGGTGCTAAGACCAAAACGCTTCGCACTCTTGCGAACCGAAACAGGGTTGAAATAGGCTGACTCCAAGATTATATCTGTCGTAGAGTCACTAACACCCGACTCCAAACCGCCAAATACACCCGCGATACACATCGGTTTTTCAGCCGAACAGATCATCAGATCATCCGCCGACAAGGTGCGCTCCACCTCGTCCAACGTAACAAACTTAGTCCCCTCAGCGCATCTCTTAACGACAATCTTGCCACCAGCAACCTTCGCTGCATCGAAAGCGTGAAGAGGTTGCCCAAGCTCGTGAAGAACATAATTCGTAATATCGACAAGGTTGTTCTTTGGGTTGATTCCCACAGCACGCAACCTATTCTGCATCCAATCTGGCGACGGAGCGATCTTACACCCCTTGATAGCCACCACAGCGTAGTGCGGCGCGGCATCCTTAGCCTCAACCACAACCTCAACGCTCATCGCATCGCTATCCTTCTTATACTCCGCAACGCTAGGCAAAGCGACCTCTGCGCTCGCACCCTTGCTGCGCAAATATGCCACAAGGTCGCGCGCAACACCAATGTGCGAAGCAGCATCGATACGGTTTGGCGTCAAACCAACCTCGATCAAATAGTCATCTTCGATACCAAAGAACTCCTTCGCCGTCATACCAACCTTAGCATCAGCCGGCAACTCCATAATACCGTCATGACCCTCGCCAAGACCAATCTCATCCTCAGCGCACAACATACCAAACGACTCCACGCCGCGAATCTTCGACTTCTTGATCTTAAACTCGCCCTCGCCATCGCTCGGATACAACACCGCACCAACAGTGGCGCAAACAACCTTCAACCCAGCGCGACAATTCGCCGCACCACAGACAATCTGCAAAGGCTCCCCCGCCCCAACATCTACCGTCGTGACATTCAAGTGGTCCGAATCAGCGTGCGCCTCACAAGTCAAAACCTCGCCAATGACGACACCCTCAAGACCACCCTTTATAGTTTCGATCTTCTCCAAACCATCAACCTCAAGACCAACATCGGTCAAGATTGTTGAGATCTCGCTTGCTGACAAATCTGTCGCAATGTATTGTTTCAGCCAGTTGTAGGAAATATTCATTGTTGTCTATTTTTTATCTTCATTTTGTTGCTGTCGCATTAGGGATCCTGAATCAAGTTCAGGATGACAAGCGGGTGTGTAATTGCACTCGGCTTACAAAGATAGTGAAAAAATTATTGTTGTGTGCCGATGTAGAGCAAAATCATACCTATTAATATAAAGAGCAGATCGAGCGCCTTCGATTTAAGGTTCTTCTCGCCAAACAAAATCGCGCCAAAGGCAAACGACACAACGACCGAGCTGCGCCTAACCATCGACACCATAGAGATCATTGCGCCATCTTCGCTCAAAGCGAAATAATATGCCAGATCCGCCAACGACAAGAAGATCGAAACCAACGGTATAGCCCAACTCCAACGGAACGGAGTCGATGTTTTGCGCCTAGGATACCAAATCAACGACACAACCGTACCCATCAACAAAAATTGGTACAAGCCATACCAGCTCTGGACAAACAACGGCTCCAAAATCCGCATCACATATTTGTCATACAACCCACTCGCCGCACCAGACAACGCCGCGCCAAAGAGAACCAAGATCCAGATGTTGTTGCGGAAATCTATACCCTCCTTCTTACTGCTTCTACTCAACAAAAAGAGCGAGAAAATCGACAACGAAACACCACCCCACTGCCACAAATTCAGGCGCTCGCCATAGATCAGAATAGCACCCATCAAGACCATAACTGGACGCGTAGCGTTGATTGGACCGACGGTCGTTATCGGCAAGTGCTTGATTGCGAAGTAGCCGCAGATCCACGACGTCAAGACGATCATAGCCTTAACGAAAACCATAGCGTGCGCCCACAAAGGTTGCGGCTCAACGACAAATAGCACAGGCAGAAAAAATGCCGCCGAGAATGCCGTAGTACATAGCAAGACGGGCAGCACCGCATTTGCCGTCACTGCCCGTTTCTTCGCTACATCATATAATCCCAAGAGCGCCGCCGAGACGAACGCTAGTGTTAACCACATAGTGTTTTTGTTTTTTTGTGTTTTTGTTTTTGTTGCTTTATTGCTGTCGCGTTAGGGATCCTGAATCAAGTTCAGGATGACAGGAGGGGTTGTTCAGGATGACAGAAGGGTGTGTGCCGCAATTCCCGTGCTTTGCCTACCGCTCCAAAAAAGGCGATAAGTGCGGGAAGTGTGGTGCCGACCAGAGTTTAGCTAAGGGAGCGTACTAGCGTACGTGACCGATGCTAAATCTCGCCAGGCGGCGCCGCAATTTCCGTGCTTTGCGCCTTTTTAACTACAGTTCGTCCGAGTAGACAGCACCCGGAAGATCGTGCAGGTTGTAGCGCGATGCCATAGACATACCATAAGCTCCTGCTGACTTCATAGTCAACAAGTCGCCGCGCTTAGTCGTTGGCATTGAGATGTTCTCCTCAAAGACATCGGTAGACTCACACGCCGTACCAACGATAGTATATTTCTGCTTCTGGTCACATGTCGAAGTGATATTCTCGATGTTGTGGTATGAACCATACAACGCAGGGCGGATAAGCTCCGTCATACTGCCGTCGATGATAACCAACTTACGACCCGTAGCTGTAGTCTTGTTGAACAACACCTTCGTGATCAACTCGCCACACTCGCCAACCAACGAACGGCCAAACTCGAAGTGGATCGACTTGTTGCCCACGTTAAGGTGGTTGCTAACGATCGAGAACAGCGATGCGAAGTTAGGAATTGGCTCATTCTCAGGCACATCGTAGTTGATACCAAGACCACCACCGACATCGACAAAGCTAAACGTGAAGCCCAACTTCTCCAACGAATCAACGATGACGTTAGCCTTGTTACACATATTCTCGAAGACATGAAGCTCGCGAATCTGCGATCCGATGTGGATATGGATACCATTGATGCTAACGCTCTTCAACGCCTGGATAGACTTCGCGTTCTCCATAACCTCCTCATACGAGATACCGAACTTAGAGTCCGCCTGACCCGTATCGATACAGTGGTTCGTCTTAGGGTCGATATCTGGGTTGATGCGCAACGCAACGTCAACAACAACACCCTTCTTCTCAGCCATAGCGTTCAGAACCTCCAACTCCTCGATAGACTCGCAGTTGATAGCCATGATCTTCTGGTCGATAGCGTACTCCAACTCGTGGTCGCGCTTACCAACTCCAGCGTAGACAATAGATGCAGGGTCGAAACCAGCCTCGATAGCTTTGCGCAACTCATTACCGCTCGCGCAATCGATGCCGATGCCGTACTCCTTGATTACAGATAGAATCTTATCATCGAAATTCGCCTTAATAGCGTAGTGAACACGATAGCCATACTTCTTCGACTCATAAACCACACTCTCCAACGTCTGGCGCAACAACGCCATGTCATACAAATAGAATGGAGTGCGAACGGCACTTAAACTCTGCAACTTATCTGCGATCTGTCTACTTAACATCTTAACTATAATTACTTTCTTAATAATATTTGTCGAATCGCAAAGATAGTGTTTTTTCCCTAATCTCGGTCAATTTCTGCTATTTTTTGACGTTATACAATTATATCACTATATTTGTGGGACTAATAACGATATTCGATTATGAGATTTAGAGATAGTTCGAGAGCCATTATCGCCGCCGCTATTGCGCTCTGTTCAATAACGACAACATACGCCGAAAGGGTATTTAGAAGCGAATTTGCACCCTACCTCACACGACAAGAGGCGCAGATTGATGCGCGCCGTTCCAAGTCGAACTACATAGCGCTGAAGCCAGTGAGCGGCGCTAAGAGCGAGGGCGAAAATGGCATGGCAGTGCAAGAACACACCCAAGTGTTGGACCTTCCTGCGGCGTGGACCGAAGGGAGCATCTTCATGCACCTAGAGAACATTAAAGATGCGTACCAGCTAACGATCAATGGGCGCGAAGTGGCTGATATTCAAGACCACCTATCGCCATACGAATTTGACATTACGAAGTACATTGTGCAGGGCAAGAACACAATCAAAATCTTGACCCACCCAACACTGTTGCCAGAGCTGTTGCCAGGTATTCCGCTGAACAACGACCCACTGCGCGAACGATTCATCGACTGCTATCTATACACCCAAGAGCGAATCCACATCTTCGACTACAAGGCGCGCATAGTCGCAGATAAGAATTACGACTATGGATGGCTCGAAATTGAGGCAATAGTGAAGAATGGGTACAACTACCCAGAGGTTATCGACGTAGGATATGACGTCTATGATCCGCGCAAAGAGCTTGTTGACTACTCAGTGCGAAAGGTCAAAATCAATGGACGATCGCAAGATACAATTCGCTGGAGAACGAGGGTCGATCGTGCAAATTCGCACCGCTGGACATCGGCAAACCCAGGGCTATTCTCCGTGATGCTATATACGCGTTCGAACAGCATAATACACAGCTTCATATCGCGCCGCATTGGCTACACAGATCGCACATTCGTTAATGGCGACATGTACAACTTTGGCGAAAAAGAGACCCTCTACACTACGCCATACAGCGCAATTCAGACCACACCAGCGAAGATTGCGACCGAACTGCGATTCATACGCCGCAGGGGATTCAACACCGTGATGGTTAGCTATCCGCAACCACTGTGGTTCTACGAGATATGCGACTTCATAGGTATGTATGTGATCGAACAGGCGAACATAAACGCCGCAGAAGATGACACAGATCGCAAGATAGGCGGCGCGCCACACAACGACCCAAAGCTGCTTGACGAATATATGTCGCGCACAAAATCATCGTACCACCGCACACGCCACTGCCCCTCGATCATCGCTCACTCGCTAGGCTCGAAATCGGGCAACGGATACAATATGTACAAGATCTACGAATGGCTAAAAACCAGCGAAGATAAACGCGCCATAATCTACAGCGGCGCAGAGGATGAGTGGAACAGCGATGAGCTGAACTATATTCTGGACCGCAGGAAACCGTAGTTTTGGCGAAGCACACACTGCCGTCATCCTGAACTTGATCCAGGATCCCATTTCGTGGTGACCACAGATGTGACTGGGGGTGTGATGTTGTTCCGGCGTTATCGAGCCAGCGGCAGGATGGGATCCTGGATCAAGTCCAGGATGACGTTACGGGTTTGTTCAGGATGACGTTACCCTGGTAACGAAGAAGAGAGAAAAAAGGAAAGGAAAAGGATGAATATAGAGTTAATAGTGGTTGGGAAGACCGATTCGGTGGAGGTGGAGAGGATTGTGGAGAATTATGCGAAGAGGGTGAACCACTACTGCAAATTCGCAATAACGACACTGCCTGACCTCAAAGGGACCAAAAACCTCTCGGCGAAGCAGCAGAAGGCGGGCGAAGGCGAAGCGATAATGAAGCAGCTCAACGACTCGGACTATGTCGTGCTGCTCGATGAACGCGGCGCGCAATATCGCTCGATGGAGTTTGCGCAGTGGCTGCAGAAGAGGATGAATAGCGGTGTGAAACGCCTAGTACTGATAATTGGAGGACCCTACGGATTCTCAGACGAAGTATACAGCAGAGCAAACGGCAAGGTATCGCTCTCGCCAATGACATTCTCGCACCAATTCGTGCGTGCGATATTCGCGGAGCAGATCTATCGCGCATTTACAATCTTGAATAATGAGCCATACCACCATGAATAACCATAGCGGCAGAGTGCCAGTAATAGCGATTTTGGCGGCGAACAGCTTGATGGGCGTTGGTCTGCAGGCGATACTAGAGCAGATGTTGCCATTCGCCGCATTCAAGATCTGCGATTCGTTTGACGATATTGCGCAGAGCGCACCAGAGGAGCTATTTCACATCTTCGTTGCGGCGCACATAGTGGTGAAGAATGGCGAATTCTTCGGCAACGCGGGGCGCAAAAACAAGACAATAGTTTTGACCAACGGGACGGCGAACGCACAGCTGCTCGATAGCTACAAGCAGATAAACATTTCGCAATCGCCAGAGCAGATAAAGGGCGCAATAGAGCAGATGCATTCACACGCGCACAGAGCAAAAAAGGTGGAGAGTGAGAGTGACGAAAAGAGTCTATCATCACGCGAAATTGAGGTGCTGAAATTGGTGGTCGAGGGGTTGATAAACAAAGAGATTGCCGATAGGCTAAACATCAGTGTTTCGACCGTCATAACACATCGCAAGAACATAGTTGAGAAGCTCGGCGTAAGGTCTGTTGCAGGATTGACGATATACGCCGTCATGAAGCGATTTGTCGAGATTTAGCGCACTTTTTAGCTAATTTTTTTGGTATTATGGCATAGTTACCATATATTTGTGGCACAACAAAAGCTAAAAACACAACGTTTTCAAGGTTGAGTTTAAGGCAATTGATGATGAATAGTCAAAATAACATATCGAGCTTTTCGGGCGGAATAAAATTCTGTGTAGTCGCATTTTTTGCGGCTATATCTATTTTAGGGTGTGTTAAAGGGGATATTCCGGAGCTAAACATTAGCACAAATTCAGACTCCTATTTCGGGAAAACAGAGGCGCGACTAAGCGTTGCGCAACCCACTTCATCTACTAGAACGGAGATTGACCCAGATGATATGTCGACCGTGCGCTGGTCAATAGGCGATGAGGCGGCGGTTTGGGCGACCGACGAGGCGACAAGCGAAGAGATCCTAACGGGTGAGAAATTCACACTAAGATATTTCGGAACGACATACTCAACGGCGGAGTTCTCCGCTATAATCGATCCGCTTGATGAGGAGAAGCAATACACATACGCGGCGTTCTACCCCTACCCTAAGCAGATAAATAGCGATGGTACTATTATATATAATATACCAGCCGTGCAGAGCGGAGAGTATGACGGCGTAGCAGATATTCGCGTTGCGGATGCGGTGAGCGGCGGCGCAATAACAGGCTCGACACTTGGCGGCGCAACTCTATCGTTCCGCTCCCTGGCGCACGCATTCCGCATATCGGTTCCAGAGGGGTACAACAATCTGGGTGGAGAGATCAAAGAGCTTGTGGTTGAGATGCCAACAGAGATTGTGGGCGATTTCTCGTTCGATATGAACGATACGCAGAGCGCACCCATAGCGGTTGCAGGAAGCCAAAGCCGCGGCGCAATCGTCAATATGGAGAACAAGAGCGAGGCGTGGCTATTCTTCAACCCTGCGGCGAATGTCACTGGCGACATAAAGATCTACGGCGTAAATAGCGACAACGAATACTCGATGAGCTACGACATAGCGCTCTCGAACCACACATTCGCGGCGGGGCGCATAACGCCCGTATATACGATGGTCATGGAGGAGATGCCGCTATCGACACTGAAGATCAAGATTGGCGAGAACAACCTCGGCGAAGATGTTGAGAAGGTGCGCGTAACGGCTCCAAATGGCGTTGTCTTCAAGGAGAGCAGCTCAAACACTATGGAGTTTGATGCGGCACAGGTCGCTGACGGAGAGTATGAGTTGAGCTACTACGCATATTTCTACGGCGATATGTTGCGCAGCGGAGATCTCCAAATTGAGTTCGAATCGGAGAGCGCGATAATCAGCGCGGAGGATATATCGATGGCAAACATCATCGACGACACAGTGAACGACATATCGGTCGATGTACCATACCCTATCTTCATGGATTTCAGCACTTTGACCGAAGATTTCTCTATTCACGACAACATAGCGACAAGCATGAGCGGAATCGATGCCTCGTATGATGAGTGGACAGATCTCTCGGAGTATGGTTTGCCAGAGGGTTGGACAGCAGGTCGCGTAGGTGGTTCGGCATCAGCAGGATCGCTACGCATCTGTGGGCGCGAAGAGGCAGGGTCGAAATACCCTGGGCGCCTTGACTCGCCGCAATTTGCGTGGTTGAAGCCAGGAAAGAGCGTAAAGGTGCGCGTATCGTACAACTACAGCGGAAACCAGGCGGAGTACAAAGGTTGGGGCGGCAAGAATGGTGACGCATGCTACAAATTTGGATATGACACACGCAGCGGTGGATTCAACGGAAATGAGCCTATCAACGGAGCTGTCATAATGGATTGGTATGAACACGGCACCAGCGGAAGCTACACATCGATAACGCAGAGCGCATCGCACGAGATAGAGGAGGCGACAAACGAAACGCGTGCAACATGGCGCGCATCGTGCAACAAAGATAGCGCATTGATACAGAATGGTAACTACTGGCTATATATTGACAACATCACGGTGCAGATCGTAAAGTAGAATTTGGCTGGTGCATTAGGGATCCTGAATCGAGTTCAGGATGACAAGAGAGAAAGAGATCGTAAAATGAGAGCATACCTATATAATATAATGTTTGCGGCGCTACTCCTCACAGGTTGTGTGAAGAGTGGCGAGGCTCTCGTTGGCACTAGCGCCGAAGCGGGATATGGGAAAGTTGCGCTCAACGTAGCGACACAATCAACCATTGCGACACGCACAAGCGGCGAAAGCGATAGATTTGAGTTGCCAGAGGAGTATATTCCAACGGCTGACGAGATTGAGTTGCGCATCGTTGGAACATATCTCGATGTTGATGATGATTTGAAGCAGAAGGAGTATGACCAAACCTTCGAGAGCGTTGCGGCATACAACGAGCTGCTGCCATATATTCCTGCTGGCGACTACACAGCATCGGTATATCACGAAGGGGAGGCTGGAGCAATCTTCGCAGGCGAAGTGGCGTTCACAGTAGTGGCGCGCCGCCTCGATGCCGAAGAGAGCCTTACGGCAGTGTTGCAAAATAGCGGCTTGAGGGTCGAAGCGACAACGATATTCCTTGGCTACTTCGGCGGCGGTGCGACACTCGTCATCTCGACATCGGCGGGCGATGAGTTCACATTCGTATACCCCACTGACGAGGAGCCAACGATACTATTTGTCGATGCTGAGCTAGAGCTATACCTCGAAGGCGAAGCGACAAAGCAACCAACGACAGAGAGTGGGCGCGCCGAGACGGTGACACTCACGAAGCAGAAGATAGGAACGACAGCCGCAACGACAATATCGCGCATCGAAGTGGATGCCGCGGCGGCTGGCGGAGCGACAATAACGGTAAAACTAAATGACACGATAACGAGCTACACCGAGAGCGACCTGGAGCTGAATCCATTTTCGTAGTGGCGAGGGGAACGGCGGTAACGGCACACCATCTCGTCATGCTGAACTTGTTTCAGCATCTCCTCGGGAAGAGCTTGAGAGAATACCGAGGGTAATGGCGTTGGTGCAATAGTCCCGAGGAGATCCTGAAACAAGTTCAGGATGACGGGGCGAGAGGGAGAAGAAAAAAAGAGTAGATATATTATAAGATATGAAGATATTTATAGTTTCGGTATTCATGGTGGCAGCGGCGCTGGTGCAGGGCTGCGCGCTTGACAACGTGGATTTTGCGGTGTCGGACAATGTCGTAAACCCAGGAGAGATAATCGACCCAAACAGCAACGGATATTTGCAATTTGGCAACGCACTATCAATCGAGGTGGAGAGAGAGAGCGAAGAGTTCAACGACAAAGAGAGCGGCGACTACACCGAAGTGAAAAGCACAACAACGCGAACAACAACGTTGAGCGATGCGCCAGGGAGCTACATCGTAGTGATCAAGAATGACACAACAGGCGAGGTGGTTTATGAGGATAGCTACGACGCGGTGAAGGCGCTAACTGCACCGTTGACACTCCCTGCGGCGATATATACGGTGCAGGCGAAGTCGAACCTGACATATATGTCGCCAGTGTGGGATGCGCCAGAGTATGAGTCGCCAGCGCTGACAGTCGTGGTGGCAGATGAAAAAGTTGTGACGATCGAGGAGCTAACATGCAAACTTGCAACGATAAAGACTCAAGTATCTGTCTCGGCAGATATGATGGAGCTATTCGACACATCAGCAACAGCCGCAACGCCATTCGCGATAACATTGAGCTATGGCGGCGAAAAGCTGACATTCGAAAAAGACGAAACACGCAGCGGATTCTTCGCGCCACAGAGCGGCGTGTCGACAATAGATGTTGAGCTGCAAGGTATGTACAACGTTGCGGAGGATGGAGAGCCAGCGAGCTACACCGCTATAACGTGGAAACAGACTATAACGAGCGTTATGGGAGGTCAATCGCGCTACATAAGTGTGAAGATCGACAACTACAACTCAGGAAAGGTGCAATTCAAATTTGAGGTGCAGACTTGGGCTTATGATGCGCCTCTTGGGGTAGACATAACGAGCGGAACATTCTACGAAGTGGGGAGCGCAGAGAGCGAGATCTACGACAAAGATAGCGAAACGACAGATGCAGGAGCGCCTGTGGTGACACTTGCGGAGGGGTTGAGCGTTGGCGAGAGCTATGTCGTGAGTCAACTTATGATGAACCTAGAGAATAAAACATACGACCCAACATACAGCTTCGCAATTACGCCGCAAGAGGGGGCGAAGCTCGCAAGCGTGGAGCTAGTGACGCGCTCAACGAGCAACACACTACTCGATGCGATAGCAACGTTGGGTAACAAATTCGACATAGTACCGACATGGAGCGTGGCGCAAGGGTTCGACACACTATTTGATGGATATTTCAGCGGCGCGATCTACGACAGTGCCAACGGCGTACTCAACGCTACACTACGCTACGAGGCGATAGAGTTCATCAACACATACAAAGGAACGCACGAAGTTGTGGTAAAGGCAACGGATGACCAAGGGCGCATATCGCACACATCGCTAAGCTTCCTATCGATTATCGCGGGAGGACCGGAGATTGTGTGGCGCGGCGACTACAGCTTCGAGGATATTCATGAGATATCGGCGGCAGATGCAAACCTGCCAGTTGTTATAGATATTGAGTCGGCGACAGGGATAACATCGATGGATCTAACGATCACGAGCGATGTATTGACACCAGAGGAGCTGAGCGGAATTGGTCTGCAGCAAGAGATGGATTTGGTAAATCCAGGAAGCTGTGGCGATGGATTGACTGCCCTAGGGTTCCCTACGGGCGATGAGGTGGAGAACCAAAAGAGCCTGGTGCTTGATATATCGAGCTTCATGCCGATGTTGGCGGGTCTTGGCGCAGGTCGCTCCGACTTCGAAATTGTCGTGGGCGATGCGAGCGGCAAGAGAGCGGTTACGATACAGATTTTGGTTAAGTAATTAGAATATTCGAGCGATGAGGAGATTTATACATTGTGTTGCTTTGGCACTTCTGCTTGCTATGGGTTGCGTTGGTTGCGTGACCAATGGCGAGTTGGAGCAGAGCTACATGGGTTACGATCAGGGTGCTTTGTCGCTGCAATTTAACCTAACGCAAGTTGAGGCAGAGACAGGCGTGCAAGTTGATATAGAGGAGGTGCTGGAGAGTGCTGTTTTGCGCGTTGAGCAGTCGAACGGAACGTTGGTGCGAAGGTATGAGCCTGCATCGCAGATGCCTGAGTCGCTCTATATGTTGAGTGGCTCCTATGTCGCAAAGATTACGCTAGGCAACAATATCTACGCTACGTTCAACGCCGCAGAGCGTTCATTCTCAGGTAGCGAGAGCTTCGCGATTGTCGCTGGAGAGGTCGCGCAGGTGGAGTTGGAGTGCGAACTACAGAGCGCGACGATAGAGGTGGTATTTGACCCAACTATTGCGGCGACATTTGCCGAAGGGTACTCAATAACGATCTCGAATGGGGTTGCAGAGTTGACATATAGCGCAGCGACAGCGGCGAAAGGGTACTTCACAGTGCCAGATGGCGCCACAACATTCAGCTACGAATTTAACGCAACGAGCAAAGTGACGGGCGAAGAGGTCGTAATGAAGGGTACGATGAGCGCGCCAAAGGCTCGCGAAGAGCATAAGATAACGTTGAAATATTCGACATACCTAGATATATCTTCGGTGAAGGTTTCGCTCGATACCGAAGGGAGCGATGATGTCGATGATTCGCTCGGATTCTCGCCGCAACCAACGATCAGCGGCGTAGGGTTCGACATAAACTTCATGCAGCCTGCCGATGGGCGCGACTACCAATTCAGCGTTACATCGATCAAGACGTTGAGCAGCGTTGCGGTGGAGTTCGCAGGTGTAACGACAACCCTATTTGGCGATTCAGCCACTGCAAGCGAGTGGTTTGAGTATGAGGCAGTGAGCAGCAGCAACGGCATATTGACCTTGAAGCATAGCGCCTTCGCAGCACTCAACTATGGCGGCGAAAACGCAATTTCGTTCACAATGGTAGATGATAGCGGCGTGGCGGGCGTAGGCAAAGCATCGTTCAACGTTACAGGTGTCACGGCCCCAACGAATGTAGACCTATGGAGCTGCAGCGCGACATTGAGGGCGCAAGTCGTGGTGGCAAATGGCGGCAGCATCGAGATTGCATATCGCGCAGAGGGCGATACTAACTGGACAAAGGGTACGGCAACGAAGGTTGACGAGACGACATACGAAGTTGTTGCAGCACCAACATGGAGCAGCGCAACGAACGAACATGGCAACACAATATATAGCGCGAACGGAGGTATTCGCACCGGCGCGACATACGACTATATGTTGATCGTAGATGGCCAAGAGTACGCCGCGACAAGCTTCACGGTGGAGGATAGGCGCCAAGCGATACCTTACGCCGATATGTCGAACAGCTCGTTGTCGTGCTTCGGTTCGAGCAACGATAGCTCTACGACATGGGCGAGCGGTAACAACACATTTGTTAGCGGTCTATGTTCGCACGGAACAATTGGCGGCGAGAGTGTCGCCGCACTTACGGCGAAGGCTGCTGTTGGTAACTTTGCGGCGGGAAATATCGCCTTTGGTCAATTCAAATTCAACGGTATCGTGGCGCAAACGGGAACGCTAGGTTTCGGTCAAGCATTCGATTGGGAGGCGCGCCCAACGAGCTTCAAGGTGCGATATGCGGCGACAATTGGGACGGCGAATTACACCGATAGCTCGATTTTGCCGAGCGGTTCGATCGACCAAGGGCGCATCTATGTCGCCGTTGTCGATTGGAGCGAGCGCCGCAGCGTAACATCGGGCAGTGGCTCTCCTAGCGGCGTATGGGATCCGGCGAAGGATATGGAGCTAGATGAGGGGCGCATAATTGGCTATGGCTCAACATTCATCTCGGAGTCGACGACGACCGATGAGTTGCATGACCTTGAGATTCCGATCGTATATTATGACTATGTGACGAAGCCATCAAACAACATTACGCTCGTCATCAGCGCCGTTACGAGTGCCTATGGCGACTATATGGTTGGTTCAACGGATAATAGAATGTGGGTCAAAGATTTTGAATTTGGATATTAAATTTTTAGATTGCACATTAAATAACTTAGTGGTTACAATAAAATATTTATATTTTACTATGTCTTATTAGTAAATTGTATTAAATATTTTAATTATACATTATAGAATTGAATTTATACAATACAATATATAAACAACTTTGTATAGTTATTGCCCTTCTCTTCGTGACGATAGGCAATAGCTCTGCCATAGGCGTTGTTATGCCCGAATCGGAGCTTGTGACGGGCGAGAGATACGAGGAGTTCAAGAAGAAGTGGCTTGGGCCATTTCGCAAGGAGTCATACTACAGCGACAGCGAGGTGGAGCGCCACCGCTCAAATCGCGGATTGGTAAATCTGCACAACGTATTTGTGCCGAAGGGACAGTGGGTAGTTGGATCGACAGGGTCGTTCTCGAACCACGACAACACAGATTATTCGCTCGCCATAATCAACGATATAAATTCGCAGGGATATGGGCTGAAGGTAAGCCCACTATTTGGCTACGCAGTGGCAGATAACATCGTTGTCGGCGCGCGCTTCGACTATGGTCGCTCGCTGCTACGCATCGATGAGGCGCGTTTGAGCATCGCCGGAGCAGACCTCGCACTGGAGGATCCCTACTCAATAACGCAATCATATAGCTTCGCCGCAACACTGCGCCAATATATCCCCATCGGAACATCACAACGCTTCGCCCTATTCACAGAGGTGCGCCTAGATGCGGGATTCAAACGTTCGAAAATGGCATACGACACCCCTGTCGTTGGCAACTTCTCGAAGGGTCACAGCGTTGGGTTGAACATAACGCCGGGAGTTGTAGCCTTCGCAACAAACAACGTTGCGTTGGAGCTTACGGTGGGCTTCATGGGTGTGGGATATAGCTACACGGAGCAGATCCAAAACCAGGTATACTACGGCGAGATCGACACAACGAACTTCGGTCTTAGCCTCAACATTTTCTCGCTCGGAGTGGGCATATCGTTCTATCTATAAATCAATTAAGGTAATCAGCACGAAGGATGAAGAAGATGATTTTTAGATCGAAGAGTTGGAGCAGAGCGGCGGCAGCACTTATCGCTATCGCCGCAAATCTCGCCCTGAGCCAGAGCTACGCCGCGGAGCAAGATGCGGCGGTAGACCTAGCTGCCGCAGCAGAAGATTTCGCCGCACGCATCGAGGAGGTTGCAGCAGAGGAGGTCGCAGAGGAGATTTCGGCAGAGGAGATTGCTGTTACAGAAGCAGAGGAGGTGGCGCAAGAGTCGAAGGCTCTTGAGGTGAAGGTTATGTCGTCGAATCTGAGCAATGCCGCAGAGTTTGACTACCGCGACTTCACAAGCCCTATCGGATATTTCGTGGCGCACAACAGAGATAGCGTAACGCTAGAGAGCTTCGCGGAGAAACCGCGCCGCGTAGATAGAGGTATCAACCGCAAAAAATTCATCTTCTCAGGCGAAAAGACACTCGGCATATCATTCGCGCATATTGGGCTAAACAGCAGCAACTCCGACTTCCTGCTGATGTTGACCGATGTCTCGGCAAGCGGCTCAATAAATAGCGTAAAACCATCGTTCAGCTACTTCTACCGCGACAACAGAGCGCTTGGAGTGCGATTCACATACTCGAACCTGAAGGCGGAGTTGGAGTCGTCGGCGATAGATCTGGGCGAGAGCAACGGCATCTATTTCGACATTCCATACTTCTATGTCGATAGAAACAACTACGAATATTCGCTCTTCCACCGCGCCTACGCAGCGCTTGGCAATAGCGGAAAGGTGGGACTATTTGCAGAGATTGAGCTTGCAGCATCGCACGGCGTGTCGAACTTCGGATACAAAGATGCGGAGGAAGATTATCGCGCCATAAAGAGCAAAAGCACGGCGCTGAACCTAAACTTCAACCCAGGAATCACAGCCTTCATCTTCCACAACGTCAGCGCATACGTGTCGTTTGGACTTGGTGGTTTGAGCTACTCACACGTTGAGCAATTCAACGAGGAGGGGGTATATATTGGCGAGCGCGTGGCATCTAAATTCAACTTCTCGCTAAACCTTTTGGCGATCAACTTCGGTATCTCGATGCACCTGTGGAAGCAGAAGGAGCTAAAATTCAAAGAGTAGAGGGGGCGACATTATGATGAGATTTTTCAGCAGATATTACTTCGCGTTGGCAACAACTTTTGCGGCTCTTTTTGCAGCGTTTGCCCTTGGCTCGTGCATCAAGAACGATATCCCATACCCACACATGGAGCTATACATCACGGCTGTGGCGGGCGAAGGATTCACAACGCAGAGCATCGACAACGCATCGCGCACCGTAACGTTGGAGGTGGAGGAGCAGAGCGATATTCAAGCCCTGAAGATCACCGAAGCGAGCTACACGGAGGGGGCAAACCTATCGCGCGAAATCGTTGGAACGCACGACATGAGGCTCAACCTCACAACATCGTTATACCTCTACCAGCGCTACGACTGGACGATTGTGGCGAACCAAAATATCCACCGCGAATTTAAGGTTTGGGGACAGATCGGGTCGGAGCGAATCGACATCGACAACCGCTACATCGAGGTCGATGTGAATGAAAACACGGTCGACCTATCGAACGTAAATGTCACGGCGATGAAGCTTGCGGCGAGCGAGATAACGACATATATGCCAACCATTGAGGCGCTTGACGGCACAAGCTTCGAGACGATGCGCCAGATTGAGGTCACAACGCACGGTCGCTCACAAAACTGGGTTGTGAAGCTCATAGCGACAACGGCAAGCACCTTCATAACGGCGGATGTGCGCGCCACATCGGCGCATCTCATAGCGAGTGGCGACCTCTCGACACCAGCAACATGTATCTTCAAATATCGCGAGGCGGGAGCCACAGATTGGATCGACGTAACACCTGCGCCAGAGGATTTCACAGCGACAGAGTATCGCGCCACAGTGAGCGGACTGAAGGAGTTGACGGAGTATCAATTCATAGCCGATGCATCGGGCGTAGAGTCCGAAATCGCGACCCACACAACGGAGCAAGCGGAGCAACTGCCAAACTCCGGATTCGAGGATTGGCACTACTTCAACGACAAAATATGGTTCCCATACCTAAGCTCAGATGGCGCTGATGCCTTCTGGGGAACGGGCAACGAGGGTTCGGCAACAGCTGGCTACAACGTCACTACGGGCGACACCTCGGAGGTGGCACCGGGCAGCGCTGGAGCAAAATCGGCGAAGCTAAATTCGGAGAATGTGTTGGTGAAATTCGCCGCGGGAAATATCTTCGCAGGGCGATTTGTCGAGGTAAACGGCACCAACGGAACGATCTCCGTGGGGCGCGAATTTGTGCAGCGACCATCCGCCTTGCGCGGCTTCGCGAAGTACAACCAGGGCGTTGTGACGCACTCAGCAGGCAGCTCTGTGCCGCTACAAATTGGCGATATGGATCAGGGATATATCTGGATCGCACTGGGCGATTGGGACTCTCCGCTGCTCATCGATACGCGCGACGCATCGACTTTCTTCAACGCAAACACAGACCCCAACGTCATAGCATTTGGCGAGCTACTCTTCGACTCATCGAGCGACTGGAGCGAATTTACAATCGATTTGGAGTATCGCGACATCGCCCGCAAGCCGAAATACATAGCGATCGTCTGCACAAGTTCGCGCTATGGTGACTACTTCACAGGTAGCTCAAACAGCGATATGTGGGTCGACGATTTCCAACTTTTATACGAATAAATTCGTATATTTGCAGGAGTTAAAGAGTTTAAAACTACTTAAATGTTTGAACCCAAACCTCTGCAATTATGAGCAATCCCAACGAGAAGATCCTTCGAGAGATCGAGGCGTATATCGCCGATATAGCGCTTCCAGCGAAGCCTGAGAGGCTATATGCCCCTATAAAATATACGCTGGAGGAGGGTGGCAAGCGCCTGCGACCTATGTTGCTTATGCTCGCCTATGAGCTATATGGCAAGCTCAACGATGGCGACCACGCAGGGCGCGATGAGGCACTTGCGGCGGCGGCGGCAGTGGAGGTTTTCCACAACTTCACGCTTCTTCATGACGACATTATGGATAACGCAGCGACACGCCGCGGCAAGGATTCGGTTCATGTGAAATGGAGCGAGAATGTCGCGATTTTGTCGGGCGATGTGATGCTGATTTTGGCGTATCAGATGTTGGCGAAGGTGCAAGGGTGCAACTTGGCGAAGGTGCTTGAGATCTTCAACACAATGGCGGCAGAGGTGTGCGAGGGGCAACAATATGATATGGATTTCGAGGAGCAAGAGAGTGTCGCGGTGGCTCACTATCTAGAGATGATAAAGCTCAAAACGGCTGTTCTTCTTGGCGGCGCAACGCTCATTGGCGCGATCCTTGGCGGCGCTCCAGAGGGCGACCACACTACCCTGCAGAACTTCGCGACAGAGCTTGGATTGGCGTTTCAGCTGCAAGATGACCTGCTCGACACCTATGGCGATGAGCGCCTTGGCAAGGCGATTGGCGGCGATATTTTGGAGGGTAAGCAGACCTTCCTAAAGATTACGGCGTTGGAGCGTGCATCGCGCGAGGAGCATGAGGCGTTGCTCACTACGCATCGCGATCCGCACCTTAGCGACAGCGAGAAGATATTGATTATCAAGGAGATATATGACAAGCTGGAGGTTGCGGCTGCGACCGAAACAGAGATCAAGCAGAGGTTCGAGAGCGCACTCGCCCTGCTTGCAAAAATTGAGGGTAGCGCCGCACTGGCGGAGTACGCAAAGAGCCTCATGAATAGAGAAAAATAGAGGGAAATAGGGGGAAATAGGATGAATATTAAGAGAGCAGATATAGAGATTATGGCGCCCGTGGGGTCATACGAGTCGCTTCACGCGGCGATTGGAGCGGGTGCAAACTCAATCTATTTTGGCGTGGAGCAGCTAAATATGCGCGCCAAGAGTGCGGCGAATTTCACGCTGGAGGATCTGGCGCAAATCGTTGCGACATGTCGCGAAAATGGCGTCAAGAGCTACCTGACGGTGAATATCGCTGTATATGGCGGAGAGCTTGAGACGATGCGTATGATCATAGATCGCGCCAAAAAAGAGGGTATCGATGCGATCATCGCGACAGATTTTGCGGCGATTTTGTATGCGCGAAAAGTTGGTGTCGAGGTGCATATTTCGACACAGAGCAACATCAGCAATATCGAGGCCGTAGAGTTTTTTGCACAGTGGGCCGATGTCGTTGTGTTGGCACGAGAGTTGACTCTAGAGCAGATTTCGGAGGTTAGCCGCGGCATCGTGGAGCGCGACATCAGGGGTCCGCGCGGCGAGTTGGTCGAGATTGAGATGTTCGCACACGGAGCGCTCTGCATGTCGATTTCGGGCAAGTGTTACCTTAGTCAGCACGACTCAAATTGCTCGGCAAATCGCGGTGCATGCCGTCAACTTTGCCGCAGGAAATATACCATTCAGGATACTCAGACGGGCGATATGCTCGATGTCGATGGGCAATATATCCTATCGCCGAAGGATCTCTGCACCATAGAATTTCTCGATAAATTCATCGCGGCAGGTGTGCGCGTCCTCAAGATCGAGGGGCGTGCGCGCGGCGGCGAATATGTGAAGCGCGTGGTGGAGAGCTACGACACGGCGTTGCGCGCCATGGAGAGCGGAACTTACGGCGAGGAGCTTGCCGCAGAGCTTGTTGAGAAGCTATCGACGGTCTTTAATCGCGGCTTCTGGGGCGGCTACTACGCAGGCAAAACAGTGGCGGAGCAGACGACAAAATATGGCTCGTCAGCCACTCAGCGCAAGGTTTACGTTGGTCGAATCACAAACTACTACAGCAAGCTTGGGGTAGCCGAAATTCAGGTCGAGGCGGCACCATTGTCGCGCGGCGATGAGGCGCTATTTATGGGCAATACAACGGGTGTCGTGGAGATGGTCGTAGAGGATATTGTTGTTGATCGCAAGATTGTGGATAGCGTTGAGAATGGCGTTGGCGTGGAGTGTTCGGTTGTTACGCCGACACCAGTTAGGCGCGGCGACAAGCTCTACAAAATGGTTGATACAGAGCTAGTTAGCGATGCAAACAAGCAGGACTAAGGAGCGCCGCGAAGCGCTCGTAAAGCTCATAGAGAGCGAGAAATATGGCGCGGCAGGTGGTGGAATATTGCTCATACCTGGCAACGAGCTATCGCCAAACTCATACCCCTCGAACGCATATTACTTCCGCCAAGATAGCACATTTCGCTACCTTTTTGGAGTAGACAAACCGACACTTTTTGGTGCGATCGATCTAGATAATGGGAGTGCGGCGTATCTCTTTGGAGATGATGTATCGCTCGATGATATTATCTGGACAGGACCACAAAAATCGCTGGTAGAGATAGGTGCAGAGGTTGGTATTGAGCCGCAGAACTGTAAAGCGATGTGCGAGATTCCTGCATTTTTAAAGGGTCGAAAGATTCATATTTTGCCACCATATCGCGGCGAAACAAAATTACAACTATCTCAACTAGGAATTGGATCGGAAAATATCTCCGCCCAGCTAATTTTTAGCGTTGCGGAGTTGCGCGAAAAGAAGTCGCAGTGGGAGATTGCAGAGATTGAAAAGGGGTATTTAATAGGTTACGAAATGCATACGCGCGCTATGCAAATGTGCCGTACAGGTGTCGTAGAACGTGAAATTGGCGGTGTGCTAGAGGGGATTGCACGGTCGCGTGGCAATGGCGTTTCATTCCCGCCGATATGCACACAGCATGGCGAAACACTCCACAATACGGAGCGCGAAAACGTGCTGCAAAAGGGGCGCTTGTTCCTCTGCGATGCGGGTGCCGAGACGTTGAGCGGCTATTGCTCCGACCACACTCGCACCTATCCTATCAGTGGCAAATTCACTGATATTCAACGAGATATATACAACCTGGTGCTTGCGGCACAAAAGAGCGTAGCGCAAAAAGCGCAACCAAATATGCTATATACCGAACTGCAAAAAACCGCCTACGCGACACTCGCCGAAGGGTTGCAGCAACTTGGGTTCTTCGCTGCAACGTGTTCCGTGGAGCAGATAATCGAGAGCGGTGCGATGCGCCTATTCATGCCGCACGGCGTTGGTCACGGATTGGGACTCGATGTACACGATTGCGAAGCGTTTGGCGAGCGTTCATTCGCCGATTTATTCGATACGGAACGCTTCAAAGAGGCCTCAAAGGAGGTTCAATCGTGCATTATACGCAACCAGTGGGTCATTTCTGAGGGCACAATTCTGACCAATGAACCGGGATTATATTTCATTCCTGCGTTAATTGAGCGCTACGAAAATGGTGGAAAACATAACAATATTATTAACTTTGCACGGGTCAAAAAGCACCTCGATTTCGGCGGTATTCGCATCGAAGATGACTTGGAGATAACGGCAAATGGGGCGCGCGAAATTGGTTCTGATTCGGGCAAGAGGATCCCAAAAAGTGTTGATGAATTAGAGAGTTTTAGAGGATGATATTTATTTTTCCAACGATAAAAGAGGCTGAAAAGTTCCACAAAAACTGCCCTACGGCGGAGGTAATAATATGCGGTGTCGGCATGGCCGAAACAGCTGCGGCGATGGTTAAAATCGCACGTACAGCAACGCGAGAGGAGCTTGACACCGTGATTTTGGCTGGTATTGCTGGCGCCTACGACTGCAACGAATTTCCGCTAGGAACGGTCGTGGAGGTTAGCGCAGAGCAGATCGAGGAGCTGCCGCGAAAGTATCGCAAGCAGTATGATATGGTGCCGCGATATAGCTTGCCAACAGCGACGTCAAACTGCGTGAGCAAGCCTTCATTCGAGGGTGCAAAGTCGCAGATCGAGAATATGGAGGGTGCATCTGCCGCGGCGATCTGCCAGGCGCTTGGAATACAATTCACGGAGATTCGCGCCATTTCGAATCGCGTTGGCGATGAGTTCGAGAAGTGGAGCATAGAGCCAGCAATCGATGCGCTAACTGACACACTTACAACGATTTACAACAAATACAACAGATAAAAAAAGATACCAATGAAGCTATTTATATCGCCATGCCCAAACGACATCTTCATGTTCGAGGCAATAATCAACAAGCGAATCGACCTTGAAAACATGGAGTTCGAGGTGGAATACCACGACATCGAGGAGCTAAACAGCCGCGCAAAAAACCAAGAGGCACACATCACAAAGGTGAGTTGCGCGATGCTGCCGATGCTCAACCGCAAATACTCGACGAGCAACGTTGGTGCGGCACTTGGCTACGGCAACGGACCGCTCATTGTGCGCAAAAAAGGTGCTACGGGACCAATCGAAAAGATTGCGATTCCGGGACTGAACACAACAGCTAACCTGCTTATTTCCAAGTTATTCGGCGAGATCAAACCCTCAAAGCGTGTGCCGATGCTCTTTAGCGAGATCGCAGCAGCAGTGGCTGACGACTCAAACGACATTGACGCCGGAGTATTGATTCACGAGAGCCGCTTCACATACGCCGATGCCGGTTTGGAGCTTGTCGCTGATCTGGGCAAGCTATGGGAGGAGCGCACAAACCTGCCGCTGCCACTTGGCGCCATAGCGTTGCGCCGCGACCTGACGATGCGCGAAGCACAAAACTTCCAGCGCATACTTCACAAGAGCATCGAGTATGCAATAGCTAATCCACTAGCATCCAGGGAGTTAATAAAGCAACACGCGCAAGAGCTGGACGACAAGACAATCGACAAACATATCAAAATGTTCGTCAACAAATATTCGCTAGAGCTGGGTGTTGATGGCAAAACAGCGCTGAAGCAGCTGCTTGGATAGTCTACAGCTGGCGCATTAGGGATCCTGAATCAAGTTCAGGATGACAACCGTGGTTAGTTGCGATTGTACTTGTTGCTCTTCTTGCTACTGCTCTTTTTATTGCTCCACTTAGAGCCACCTTGCGAATGTACACGGTGGATGCCTGGTCGCGAAGAGCGATGCGTGCGCCTTGGTGCGCCGCACGATGTCAGAACAATAGCTGCGACAAGCGCCAAAAATATAATCTTGAATCTCATAATTTCACTCGTTTAGTTAATACTGCATAGTGTGAATGTAACAAAAAATCCGCCAACTTCAACTACGAAGTTAGCGGATTCATTTTTTTATATACTCCCAAGGAGATCCTGAAACAAGTTCAGCATGACGTGAGGGGTCGTTAGACAAGCAACTCGAAGAGGTCGGGTTGGTCGTTTAGGTACTCGTAAGCGATGCCTTGCGCCTTCATGCGCTCCAAAAGCGGGGCGAAATCGTCGCGATTCTGCAGCTCAATACCGATCAACGCAGGACCATTCTCACGCGCCGTCTTCTTCTTATACTCGAAGAAGGTTATGTCGTCATTCGGCCCAAGAGCCTCGCCCAAGAAGTCCCTCAAAGCACCGGCACGCTGCGCAAAACGGACAATGAAGTAGTGCTTCAGCCCCTCAAAGAGCAGCGAACGCTCCTTGATCTCCTCGTTGCGCGTGATGTCATTATTACCGCCACTCACAACCGAAACAACCCTCTTGCCCGCAATCTTATCCTTGTAGATTCGAAGCGCCGCGATGCTCAACGCACCAGCCGGCTCAACAACAATCGCCTCGCGGTTATACATATCCAAGATCGTAGTGCAGATCATACCCTCCGGCACAGTGATCACATCGTGCAGAACCTGACGCCCAACCTCAAAGTTAAGCTCGCCAATGCGCTTCACAGAGGCTCCATCGACAAATTTGTCGACATCAGCCAACGTGACCAACTCCCCAGCATCAAGCGCCGCCTTCATCGAAGCAGCACCCTCAGGCTCCACACCGATGATCTTCGTATCTGGCGAAACATGGCTGAAATAGCTGCCGACACCCGCCAACAACCCTCCGCCACCAATCGGAACGAAGAGGTAGTCGATAGCACCACCAGAGCCTACAGAGCCGTTATCCTCCATGATCTCGACACCGACAGTCGCCTGACCCTCGATGATCTTCTCATTGTCGAACGGATGAACGAAGCTCATCTTATGCTCCTCGCAATAGGCCTGCGCCTGCGCCGCCGTCTCGTCAAACGTATCGCCCGTCAAGATGATCTCCACAGCGCCATCGCCAAACAAGCCAACCGCGCGAACCTTCTGCTTCGGCGTAGTGACAGGCATAAAAATAGCACCGCGAATGCCCAATTTCTTACACGAAAACGCCACTCCCTGCGCGTGGTTGCCCGCACTAGCACACACCACACCGCACGCACGCTGCGCATCGCTCATCGACAAAATCTTGTTGTAAGCGCCGCGCAACTTGTAGGAACGCACAACCTGCAGATCCTCGCGCTTCAGAAGCGCCTCGCAACCATACTCTCTACTTAAAAACTCACTACGCATTAAGGAGGTATGATTCACACACCCCCTTAAACGTTCGCGAGCCTCCTCAATATTCTTGAGTGAAGGGAAATAACCCATCTTGCTCTATGTTTTAGTTTTTTCTTACTTTTTCTTATCGTGCCAGCGGCAAGATGAGATCCTGAATCAAGTTCAGGATGACGTTACCGGGGTAACGCCCACACGCGACAGCCTAACTGCTCCGCGGAGAGCACTCCGCTAGTTGTTCTCTGGACGTAGGCTACGAACAGTCTCGCCTGCTCTCCACATCTCAGACTCACGTAGCTCCTTAAGCTCAGCCTCTAGCTTCTCGCGGTAGTCTGGCTTAGAGTTAGTGTCGATTGAGCGTTGAGCCTCGTTTCCTGAAACTACCTCAGCGTAAAGCTTCTCGAAAACTGGCTTCGTAGCGTCGCGGAAAGGCTTCCACCAATCCAAAGCACCACGTTGCGCTGTAGTCGAGCAGTTAGCGTACATCCAATCCATACCGTTCTCAGCAACAAGTGGCATCAACGATTGTGTCAACTCCTCAACAGTCTCGTTGAAAGCCTCAGATGGAGAGTGACCATTCGTGCGAAGAACCTCGTATTGTGCTGCGAAGATACCTTGGATACAACCCATCAAAGTACCACGCTCACCTGTCAAGTCAGAAGAAACCTCCTTGATGAATGTAGTCTCGAACAAGTAACCCGATCCGATTGCGATACCCAAAGCCACAACACGCTCTTGAGCGCGACCCGTAGCGTCTTGGAAGATAGCGTATGAAGAGTTCAAACCGCGACCTGCAACGAACATACGGCGAAGTGAAGTACCTGATCCCTTAGGAGCAACCAAGATAACGTCAACATCTGCTGGAGGAACGATACCTGTACGCTCCTTGTAAGTCACACCGAAACCGTGTGAGAAGTAAAGAGCCTTACCTGGAGTAAGGTACTTCTTTACTGTTGGCCAAGCGTCGATCTGACCTGCATCAGAAAGAAGGAATTGGATAACAGTACCCTTGTCGCAAGCCTCCTCGATCTCGAAAAGAGTCTTACCAGGAACCCATCCGTCCTCTACTGCCTTGTCCCAAGACTTACCACCCTTGCGTTGACCAACGATAACGTTGATACCGTTGTCGCGAAGGTTCAAAGCCTGACCTGGGCCCTGTACACCGTAACCGATAACAGCTACTACCTCATCCTTAAGCACCTCTTGTGCCTTTGCCAATGGAAACTCCTCACGAGTCATTACGTTCTCCTCGGTTCCACCGAAAATCATCTTTGCCATAATTGCTTTTTTGTTTAGTTTATATATAAAATTTGTTTGTTTCTTCTCTCTTTTTGCGGGGTCTGCGCTCGTCGGGGCTGGTGATCCAGCCCCTTGCCGCGCGGCGCTCCCCGAACAATCTATTTCCTCGAACAATCTTTTGCCCTCTGCCTACAAAAACTCCTGCAGCAGTTCGCGTTCGCGCTCCGGCGTTAGCTCCGTTGCAGCGTACTCGTCCGCCGTCTGGATATATGCCTTCAAAACGTCAATCTTCTTCTCGATCTGGCGCGCCACATTCTCCACACGGTTGCCCTCCGCCGTCACCTCGATGATGTAGCGGTGGATTCCCTCAATCGACGAGCGCTCCGTCTTCAACATCTCGATGTTGATGTGGCGCGACGTGAAGACCGTCGTTATAAGACCCAACACTCCCGCGTGGTTCTCCGAAAATAGTGTCAATTTATATCTGTTTGCCATCGTTTCTAACTATCTCTTTTTTCTCTTTCGTCCCGCTCAAGTTAGGGATCCTGAATCAAGTTCAGGATGACAAGCGGAGGGGTGGAGCTACTATTTTACTCGCCTACAATCGTTGCAGCCGAGGCAATCTGTACCCTCTGGCTCCTCCAACATAATATCGCCCAGCGACATACCTGGCGCCACCATCGGCAGCACGTTGTCGTTGCACTTAACCTTCAGCTCCAAGAGGTACGACCCCTTCGCCGCCTTCATCTTCGCCACAGCATCCGCAAGGTTCGCCTTGTCGTCACACACCCCATATTCAACCTCGTTCGCCTGCGCAATCAACTCGAAATTTGGGTTCACCATCGGCGTGAACGAGTAGCGGCACTCAAAGAAGAGCTGCTGCCACTGGCGCACCATACCGAGGTAGCTGTTGTTCAGAAGCACGATCTTAACCGCGATCTTCTCCTGCATAATTGTCGCCAGCTCCTGGATATTCATCTGAATACCACCATCGCCAACAAACAACACTACCTCGCGCTCCGGAACACCAATCTTAGCGCCCATCGCCGCCGGCAGACCGAAGCCCATCGTACCCAAACCGCCCGAAGTGATCAACGAGCGCGGCTGGTTAAAATTCGTGTAGCGCGAAGCGATCATCTGGTGCTGCCCCACATCCGTAACGACTATGTGACCCCCATTATAGGCATCGCTCACCGCCTCCACAGCGTGGTGCAGGTGGATCTGCGAACCACTCTCTACGTGCGGCTCAACAACAACCTTGCGCTCCTCCTTATTATATGCGTGCAACCTCTCGATCCACTCCGCATAGCGCCCGCTATCGCCCTTCAAAAGCGGCGTTAGCTCGCTCAAAACAGCCTTAGCATCGCCTACGATGCCGACATCTGCCGTAATAACTTTATCAATCTCCGCCTGGTCAATGTCGATATGGATAACCTTTGCACCCTTGGCGAAGTTGTTCGGATTGCACGTCACGCGATCATCAAAACGCATACCCACCGCGATGATCAAATCGCACTCCGCATTTGTGATATTTGGCGCGTAGTTACCGTGCATACCAATCATACCTATATAATATGGGTCGTTGCACTCAAGCGCCGAAAGCCCCAACAGCGTAGCCGTAGCTGGCACGCCGCTCTTATGCACAAACTCCTTAAACTCGCTCTCAGCACCCGACAAAGTGACACCCTGACCAAACAAGATCATCGGCTTCTTCGCCACCTCAATCAGCTTCGCCGCCTCAGCAATCTTCGCCGAATCGGCAGTCGGAACAGGCTTGTAGCTGCGAATATCCGCGCACGGCTCAAAGCCGCTCCACTCCATCATCCCCACCTGCGCATCCTTCGTAATGTCGACAAGCACCGGACCCGGACGACCCGAACCAGCGATATACAACGCCTTCGCAATCGCCGGAGCTATATCCTCCGCC
Source organism: Rikenellaceae bacterium (assembly GCA_047174045.1). GTDB lineage: Bacteria > Bacteroidota > Bacteroidia > Bacteroidales > Rikenellaceae > Alistipes. Next base: position 48,690 of record JBCQUJ010000005.1, on the reverse strand, counting down.
TTGCGCACAAGAATATTCCACTTCGTGATCGGGTGCGTTATACCAACAATATTAATCTCCTGGAAAGAGTCAACGCCAAGCCCCGACGATGCAACCTGACCCGTCACAACAACCAACGGCGTAGAGTCCAACATCGCATCGGCGATTCCCGTAACCGTATTCGTAGCACCAGGACCAGAGGTCACGAAGCAGACACCCGTCTGGCCCGTTGCGCGCGCGAAACCCTGTGCCGCATGTACCGCCGCCTGCTCGTGGCGCACCAAGATGTGTCGGATATCCTGCTTGTAGTCATACAACGCATTATAGAGGGGCATAATCGCTCCTCCGGGGTATCCAAACACCGTCTTCACGCCGCTAGCCTTCAGCGACTCCAACAAGCTCTGCGCTCCTGATATACTCTTTGTTGCCATTTTTTTATTACTCTCTTCTTTCTTTTTTCTCGCTCCTCCGTTACCCCGGTAACGTCATCCTGAACCGCCCCGTAACGTCATCCTGGACTTGATCCAGGATCTCATCCTGCCGCTGGCTCAACAACACCGGAACAACATCGTCCCCGCAGTCGCCCCTGGCTCTACTCCTCGATGATGCGGATTGCGCCCAAATCGGCTGACGAGACGTTCTGCGCGTAGTACTGCAGTGACTTCGGCACATGGCGGTCGCGCCCCACAGGCTTGAACCCTTTGCCATCTGCGCCACCCTTAGCCGCCATACGCTTCGCTATCTCCTCATCACTAACCATAAGGTTCATCGTGCGATTTGGTATATCAATCAAAATCTTATCATTCTCCTGCACAATCGCGATCTCGCCGCCCGAAGCCGCCTCTGGCGATACGTGGCCAATCGACAACCCCGATGTACCGCCCGAAAAACGCCCGTCAGTGATCAAGGCGCACTCCTTGCCCAGGTGCATCGACTTCAAGTACGATGTTGGGTAGAGCATCTCCTGCATTCCAGGACCTCCCTTAGGACCCTCGTAGATGATCACCACAACATCGCCCGCCGCAACCTTGCCGCCAAGGATTCCAGCCATAGCCGCCTCCTGCGACTCAAATACACGCGCCGTACCCTCAAACTTCAGGATCGACTCATCGACTCCCGCCGTCTTAACGATCGAGCCGTTGCGGGCGATATTTCCAAACAGAACAGCCAAACCGCCATCCTTGCTATATGCGTTCTCTATTGTGCGGATAGCGCCCTTCTCGCGATCCAAATCCAGCTCCTTGTAATGCGCATCTTGCGACCCAAGAACGAGGTTGAACTTGCCACCTGGAGCAGAGCTAAAGAGATCAAACGTCTTCGCGTTTGAGTAGTCGCAATAGTGAGCAAACAACTCCTTGAAGGTTTTTCCCTCGACGTTGTGAGTCGTTTCGTCATACTTACCACCCTTGTTCAGCTCATTCAAGATAGCGATCACACCACCTGCGCGATGCACATCCTCAATGTGGATATGGTTCGCCGGCGCGACCTTACAAACGACAGGCGTAACGCGCGAAATAGCATCTACATCCTTCATCGTGAACTTAACCTCCGCCTCAGCCGCAATCGCCAAAAGATGCAGCACCGTATTCGATGAACCACCCATAGCGATATCCAACGTCATAGCGTTCTTGAACGCCGCCTCAGTCGCGATACTGCGCGGCAAAACGCTCTCATCGCCATTCTCATAATATGCCGTAGCCATCTCCACAATGCGCGAAGCAGCCTTCTCAAACAATCTCTTGCGGTTTACGTGTGTCGCCAATGTCGTTCCATTACCGATCAACGCCATACCAAGCGCTTCAGCCAAGCAGTTCATCGAGTTCGCCGTAAACATACCCGAACAAGAGCCACACGTAGGACACGCGTTGCGCTCCGTGCGCTCGATCTGCTCATCAGAGATCGACTCATCAGCCGCATCGATCATAGCATCGATCAAGTCGAGCTTACGATCGCCATCGACACCAGCCTCCATAGGACCACCCGAAACGAAGATCGTTGGGATATTCAGGCGCATAGAGGCCATCATCATTCCCGGCGTGATCTTATCGCAGTTCGAGATGCAGACCAACGCATCAAGGCAGTGCGCATTCGCCATATACTCCACCGAGTCGGCAATGATGTCGCGCGACGGCAACGAGTACAACATTCCGCTGTGGCCCATCGCGATACCGTCATCAATAGCAATAGTGTTAAATTCGCAAGCGAAGCACCCCTGCTCCTCGATCAAGGCTTTAACCTCTTGACCGATCTTGTGGAGGTGCGTATGACCCGGCACAGTCTGCGTGAAGGAGTTCACGACACCGATAATCGGCTTCCCGAAATGCTCCTCCTTCATACCATTTGCACGCCACAAAGAGCGCGCTCCAGCCATCAAACGGCCCGATACAGATGTGTTGCTTCTTAACTTATTTTTCATTGCTACCTTAATTTCTTCTTTCCATCAGGGTTGTGGGTTTGAATAAGAAGAGGCTTTTTTAGGCGGACAAAGCTCACAAAGCGCAGCGGCATCTAGATGCTTTTACTAAGCTGACGCATGTTTCAGAGTCTGCAGTCCAACGCCAAAAAGAGCTTCTTATTCGGACCCAATAGGGTACAAAAGTATCTAAAAATAGCAACAAAAACAAATATTTACCTGCAAATCGCACCAAATAGGCTACAAGCATAGAAAAACATGAGAGGAGAGTAACAAAAAAAAACGTTACCCTCCTCTCATATTTAATTATATTTCACTCCAACAGTTACCTCACTTGGCCGTTGCCGGTGATGATGTATTTATATGTTGTGAGTTCTGGGAGCGCCATTGGGCCGCGTGCGTGGAGCTTTTGGGTCGAGATGCCTATTTCGGCGCCGAAGCCGAACTGTCCGCCGTCGGTGAATGCTGTCGAGACGTTGTGGTAGACACATGCGGCATCTATCACCTTCAAGAAGCGACCCGCCGAAGCCATATCTTCGGTGACGATCGCTTCGCTGTGGCGCGATGAGTTTTGGGCGATGTGGTGCGCCGCTTGGTCGAATGACTCTACGGTTTTGATCGCCATTTTATAATCCATGAACTCCGTTCCGAAGCTCTCCTCTGTCGCCTTTTGGAGCAGATCGGCAGGGTACGCACCCTCTAGCGCGGCGTATGCCTTTTCGTCTGCATATATCACGACATTTTGCGCCGCCAGCTCCTCGCAGATAGCTGGCAAATCGCCTACGCGCTCGCTATCGATGACCATGCAGTCGAGGGCGTTGCAGACCGATACGCGGCGTGTTTTGGCGTTCGTCACGATCGCCTTCGCCTTTGCCGTATCGGCCGACTTCTCTACATATGCGTGGCAGATTCCGGCCCCCGTTTCGATCACTGGGATAGAGGCGTTTTTGCGCACATAGTTAATCAACGCAGATGATCCGCGCGGGATCAATAGGTCGACATACCCCTCGGCATTCAGCAGCTGCGCGGTAGCCTCGCGATCGGCCGGCAGCAACGTCACAACGCGCTCGTCAATCCCCTGCTCGCGCAGCACCTCGCGGATAACCTCAACGATGGCGCGGTTCGAGTTGTCGGCATCGGATCCGCCCTTCAAAACGCTCGCATTGCCCGTCTTGAAGCACAACGCAAAGACGTCGAACGAGACATTTGGGCGCGCCTCATAGATCACTCCAACCACCCCAAACGGCACGCGCACTTTGCGAATTGTCATGCCATTTGGGCGTTGCGCTTGGCTCAACTCCTCGCCAACCGGAGAGTTCAAAGTTGATACGGCGCGCATGTCGTTCGCTATCCCCTCGATGCGCTCCTCTGTGAGCAGCAGACGGTCGTATAACGGGTTCGAACGCTCCATCTTCGCCAAATCCAACTCATTGGCTTTCAATATTTTATCTGTATTCTTAACCGCCGCATCAGCCACCGCCTGCAACACCGCATCGATGCGCTCCTGCTCCACCAACGCCAACCCTCTCGACGCCTCCAGCGCCCCCTCAAACTCTTTTCTTAAATCCATATTGCTCTATATTTAGCTCCTATTTGTCGCCATAATGTCCGTATGCCGAGATTGCCGTAACGACAAGCTCATGCTCACGGATCTCATATATCAATCTATGTTTAGAGTCGAGCCTTCTCGACCATGTCTCCACCTCAAACCCCTTTAACTGTTCGGGCTTTCCTCGTCCCTGTCGCGGATTCGTCGATAGCTCATCCATCAACTCTACAATCTTAGCGACAAGCTTCTTGCTTCCGGCCTTCATGTGTTGCTTGATATTAGCCTTCGCCTCATCCGTAACCTCAACTCTATACATCACAGCCCCAACTCTTGCTTAACATCATCCCAGGCTGCAACCTTACCCATCTTTGCATCTCTAGCTCCGCGCTCCACAGAGGCTCTGTTTTCCTCCTTATTGAACCACGCATCGTTTGAAGGCGAAGGGTTTGTCTGGATATCGCTGCTTGGCGATATATTGAATATTCCGCTAGGGCTCTTTATGGCGATACTCTGCGTAATCGCCATTTTGAGATATTTACTTATATTGCTCCTGAATTCCGATACTGTAAGTAGTAACATAACTTTTTCGTTTTTAAGTTGTACATCTACTTGTACATGTTTACGTACAAATATAGCGCTTTATCAACAAAAACGCAACCAAAACAGAGTTTATTGCGCTATATTTTTTTACTTTTTCCTCTCCTTTACCTTATCGCCATACATCGATTTCAGATCGCCGAAAATTGGCGACTCCCTATCGACATATATCGCTTGCAACGAGGTGCAATTCTCAAGCGTAAATTGCCCCATACTCCGCACCGAACTAGGTATCTCGATCACCTGCACCACATCATTGTCGCTCAACAGATTGCGGCAGAGCGCAGTATATCCCTCTGGGATAATGCAGCAGCTCGGCGACCCCATTGCCTCATAAATCCTATTGGAAAACAGTCGCTCGTTAACCATCATCGACCACTGCATCTGCTCATATAGCGGGTGGCTCTTCTTCATCGTTATCGTCGCGAGATTCGTACAAGCGGCAAAGGCTGAGAAACTCCCCTTGCTCACCGAAGGCAAGATCACAAACTCCTCGCGCTTGCCAAATAGCGCCGGGATAGCGGCATATATAGCCGATTTATCACGACTATATAGCATTCCATCATCTCCCAGCACAAATCTATTCCCCTCTATCTTCACGTCGCGAAGCATCCTACACCCAACAAACGCCGACCCACGAATCTCCTCCACCGAACTAGGAATCACAATTGAGCGCAATGCCCTACAACCGCCAAAGGTTTCATGCTCTATAGACTTCACTGCCCCTGGAATCTCAACCTCAAGCAGCGATTTACACCCCACAAAAGCACCCTCGCCAATCTCACGCACCGACGCAGGAATAGTCACCCCATAAAGCGCCTCACACCCCGCAAACGCCCCATTGGCAATCGAAGTGTAACCATCCGCAATCTCGCAATAGTAAGGCGAACCCATCTTCTTGTATGAACCCGACACAAAGGCCTTCCCATTAACTATATCGCCATAGCAACGCTTCATCTCGTCGTAGCAGCCACTACTCTCATCCACCACGATTGTCGATAGATATATGCAATCATTAAAGGCTGCCCAACGCACATCTTGCACCGATTTTGGAATTTCAAAACGCTCTCTATCCCCAAATATCACAGGAAAAACCGCCACTATCAACGACCTATCCCTATTGTATAACACCCCATCATCTAACACAAAGTTATCGCCTTTCAACGTAACACTCTTCAACCTCTTGCACCCCAAGAAGGCGCACATTTTAATATCTGTTACCGATGACGCTATCTCAATATGCTCCAACGACTCACACCTCGCAAATAAGTACGACTCAATCTTCGTAAGCGATTCGGGAATAACCACACTGCGCAACGCCGTGCAACCCGCAAAAGCGCTACCACCAATCTCTCTCAACGAAGATGTCATCTTAACTGACTCCAGAGCCTTACAATCCTCAAAGGCACCATACACAATATGCTTAACACCTCCTAAATCAACCTGCTCCAACGACTTGCAGTCGCTAAATGCCGACTCACAAATCTCCTCCATTGTTGATGGCAACTCAACACTACGTAGCCATTTTTCTCCACTAAATGCTCGGTGTCTGATACTGGTATATCCCTCTGGGACAACCAGCCGTATCGGCGACCACATCGCCTCATACTCCGTCCCACCAAAATCCATTGCCGTCGCACCCTGCGTAACACAAAGCGCCACCGCAAGCAATATATATGTCAAAACCCCTCTCATCCTTACTTTTGGTGCTGACGGCAGTTTGCTACTCTATATACAAATAATCATAATGTACGAAAGGTTTTTGGCCCTTCTTGCCCATCGTTTTGCGTGCCGTGTCGCTGCTCACACCGACCATTCCGACACCCATATAGTCGCCATTTGGCGCGATGATCTTCACAACATCGTTGCGCTCAAAATCGCCCACAACATTGGTCACACCAACGCCCAGCAGCGAGCAAGCATGCTCCTGAACCATACGCTCGCACGCACCCTCATCGATATGCAGCTCCCCCTTGGCGAAGCCGTCGCTGTGCGCGATCCACTTCTTGATCTCCGAGATCGGTTTCGCCGACGGTGTGAAGCGCGTGCAGACCAGATCCTCGCCCTTGAGAATCAAGTCGCACAAGATGTTGTCGCGCTTTCCGTTGGCGATGATAACCTCAACACCCTCGTCAGCAACCTTGCACGCGATGCGGCACTTCGTCAACATTCCGCCGCGCCCAAACTGCGACTTCGTAGTTGAGATATATTGGCTCAAATCGTCCGCCGAGCCACTCACAGTGCGGATTACCTCCGACCCTGGCTCCTTCGGATCGCCGCTATATATACCGTCGATATTGCTCAAGATAACGAGCGCATCGGCACCCATCATCGTCGCAACCATACCCGACAACTCATCATTATCGGTGAACATAAGCTCCGTAACCGAGATCGTGTCGTTCTCATTCATGATCGGCACAACACCATTCTCCAACATCACGCTCATGCAGTTGCGTTGGTTCAAGTAGTGGCGGCGTGTCGAGAGCGACTCCTTCGTTGTCAAGACCTGCCCACACACGATGTCATACTTCCCAAAGAGGTCATAATATTTGTTGATCAGCTTCGCCTGCCCAACCGCCGAGAACAACTGTCGCGCCGCCACAGCATCGAGCTTCCTGCCCCCCTTCGGCGCTATCTGGCTACGCCCCGAAGCCACAGCCCCCGACGACACCATGATAACCTCAACGCCCGCACGATACAACTGCGCCACCTGATCGGTCAACGCCGCAATCCTCTCCATATCGAGCGTCCCCTCCGCCGTCGTCAAGACATTGCTACCAATCTTCACAACGACCCTCTTATACTTCATCTTACTCATATCTTTTTTCTTTGCGTGGTCTGCGCTCGTCGGGGCTGGTGATCCAGCCCCTTGCCGCGCGGCGCTCCCCGAACAACTTTATTACTACCTGCTCTTTCTAAGTCCCTCTTTAACTGACTCCACAAAGCCGCTCTCCGCCATCGCCTTGAGTCCCTTCTCGGTGATGCCGCCCTTTGTCGTCACCTTGTCGATCTCTGGCTGCGGCATTGTGCCGTTCGTTTCGAGCATCATCAGGGCGCCACGAACAGTCTGCAAGACGATGTCGCGCGCCATCTGCTCCTCAACGCCAAGCTCCACGCCACCCTCGATCGAAGCGTCAATATACTTATACGCAAAGGCGATTCCGCATGACGAAAGCGATGTCAAAGGTGTCATCTGCGACTCCTCAACGAGGAAGCTGCGCCCCACAGCATCGAAGATCGTCAGCAGCTGCGCATTCTGCTCCGCCGATGTCTTGTGGCGACAGATGAAGCTCACGCTCTGCGAAATTGCAATAGCGGTGTTTGGAATAACGCGGTATAGCGCCACATCGCCGTCATTCGCCGTGTTCAACATCGCCTCCAGCTGCTCAAACGTCACACCCGCAGCGATAGATACAACAGATTGCTTCTGGCGGTCCAACGCCGGCGCGATCTCGCCCAACACCTCCTCCATAAGCCACGGCTTGACCGCCACGACCACAAGGTCAGCGCCCGCAACAGATGCCGCGTTATCATCATTAATAACCACATCGCCAAGGAACCCCTCAAAGAGCGGCTCACACTTTGGCTCCAAGTGCGAGATCGTGACATCCTGCGCCTTCACAACCCCCGCCTTAATAGCCCCAGCGGCGATCGCACCACCCATATTTCCACCTCCAATAACTGTAATCTTCATAACTTTTATATTTTTTATTTTCTCTTCTTTTTCTCTTTTCCGTAACGTTACCCCGGTAACGTCATCCTGGACTTGATCCAGGATCTCATCCTGCCGCTGCTCCACCAAATCACACCCGCAGTCACATCGATGGTCACCACGAAATGGGATCCTGGATCAAGTCCAGGATGACGAGCGCGTGCTCGCGCGGAGCAGTTTTGCTGGCGCGTGCGCCGTTACCCAACCACATCCGTGCGGTGTTCGGCGACCCAGTTAGTGAGTTCGACAAACTCTGCAATAGTGAGCTTCTCAGCCCTATTGGTAAAGAACTCATGCTCCGCGCCGCCAAAATCGCCAAAGATCGCCTTCAGGGCGTTGCGCACCATCTTCCTGCGCTGCCCAAACGCCGCCTTCACGACCTTTACAAACAATTTCTCATCGCACCCCAACGACTCCACGTTGTTGCGGCGCATCATTATAACCGCACTCTTCACCTTCGGCGGCGGGTTAAAGACCGTTTCATTAACCGTAAATAGGTACTCAATATCGTACCACGCCTGCATCAAAACGCTCAAAATACCATACTCCTTCGACCCCGGAGGCTCCGCCATACGCACCGCAACTTCCTTCTGGATCATACCCGAACACTCCGGTATAAGGTCGCGATTTTCGACCACCTTAAAGAAGATCTGCGACGAGATGTTATAGGGAAAATTCCCCACAACACTCACCCCATCAGGGAATTTCTCGCGAAGATCCATCTTCAGAAAATCCCCCTCCATAAGCCTCGGCGTAAACTCCGCGAAGTTCTCCTTGAGGTACTCTATACTCGCGCCATCGACCTCCGCGCCCCACGTCTGCAGATCCTCTCTCTTGAGCAGAAATTGCGTCAAAACACCCATTCCGCACCCCACCTCAAGCGCGACAACAGGCTTCTCCTTGGTGCCGCCCGTCAGCGTCTGCGCGATTTTATCGGCTATATTCATATCAGTGAGAAAGTGCTGCCCAAGCGATTTCTTCGCCCGTACAGCACCCTTTTCATCACGTCTTTCATTCCCCTTATACTTTCCCATATCTCCTTTACTTTTTCCTCCTTCTTCGCTCCTCAGGGTATTGCGCCAACGTTACCCCGGTCGTTACCCCGCCGTTGCGCCCGCCGTTACCCCGGCAACGTCATCCTGGACTTGATCCAGGATCTCATTCCGTGGTTACCTCTGATCTTTTTCCTCTCGTGCCAGCGGCAGGATGGGATCCTGGATCAAGTCCAGGATGACGGCCTGGTGTGTCGTTACTACCACATTTCCTCCGCCGTTACCCGCACCGTACCCCCTAGTTGCCCCTTAGTTGCACACTGGTTGCCCACTAGTTACCCTGTTCGCAGAGGAACTTGATGCGCACGAGGCGGATCTCCTCCTCGGTATACTCGCCGCCAAGCTCCTCTAGCGCCGCATCGAGCGAATCGCTCTCGGAGTCCTCCTTGAAGTAGAGGTAGATGTCGTCTACCTTCTCCTCATCCATCACTCGATCTATATAATATGATATATCGAGGTTTGTTCCTGAGTTTACGATAGCCTCGATCTCGCCCAGCAGCTCGCTCTGGTCTAGGTTCTTGGCGCGCGCTATATCTTCGAAATCCATCTTGCGGTCGATCGACTGAATGATGAAGATCTTGTTGCCCGACTTATTCGCCACCGACTTCACGACCATATCTTGCAGTCGCTCGATAGCGTTATCCTCTACATACTTCTTGATGAGCGCCACGAACTCCGCGCCATATCGCTTCGCCTTGCCGGCGCCTACGCCCGCTATGTTCTGCATCTCCTCAATCGTAATTGGGTATTGCACCGACATATCGATCAGCGATGGCTCCTGGAAGATCACATAAGGCGGCAGATCCTCCTTCGCCGCAACCTTCTTGCAGAGCGCCTTCAACATCGAGTAGAGCATCTCATCTGCCGCAACGCTCTTCATTGGCGGTGCCGCCTCGCTGTCGCGATCCATCTGCTCGTAGTCGTGGTCGACCGTTATGAAGATCTGCGCTGGCGGCTTCATATACGCCTTACCCGCCTCCGTGAGCGATATAAGACCATAATTCTCAATATTCTTATCAAGCAGATTCATCAGCAACGCCTGACGAACCACCGCATTCCACAGCTTCACATCATACTCCGCGCCGCAGCCAAACATCGCGTGGTCCACAAAGCCGTAGCTCCTAATGAGCTGCGTGCCTTTCCCCATCAAGAAGCTCACCAGATAGTCGCTCTTGAACCTATCGCCAAGCTCTACCAGAACCTCCAGCGCCATGCTCATCTGCTTGCTAACCTCAACCTTCGGCGCCGGGTTCAAACAGTTGTCGCAGTTGCCGCAACTCTCCTGCCCATACTTCTCGCCGAAGTAGTTGAGCAGCGTTGAACGTCTACACATCGAGCTTTCGGCATACGACACCGTCTCCAGCAGCAGCAATCGACCAATCTCCTGCTCCGCAACGGGCTTACCCTGCATGAATTTCTCCAGCTTCTGAATATCCTTATTGCTATAAAACGCCAAGCAGTGACCCTCGCCGCCGTCACGCCCTGCGCGCCCCGTCTCCTGGTAATATCCCTCCAGCGATTTTGGCATATCGTAGTGTATCACATAGCGCACATCGGGCTTATCGATACCCATTCCGAAGGCTATCGTCGCCACGATCACATCGACCCTCTCCATCAAGAAGTCATCTTGATTATCGACTCTCGCCTGCGCATCCATTCCCGCATGGTATGCTCTGGCGCGAATCCCATTTGCCAGCAGCAGCTCCGTCAACTCCTCCACCTTCTTGCGGCTCAAGCAGTAGACGATACCACACTTCCCCTCGCGTTGCTTCACGAAGCGTATTATCTCATGATCTATATTGCTCTTTGGGCGAATCTCGTAGTATAGGTTTTCGCGATTAAACGACGATTTATAGAGTGACGTATCGCTCATCGCAAGGTTCTTCTGAATATCGAGCTGCACCTTAGGCGTAGCGGTAGCCGTAAGCGCTATTAGCGGCGCATTTCCGATCTCATTAATGATCGGCCTTATGCGTCTATACTCTGGTCTAAAGTCGTGTCCCCACTCCGATATACAGTGCGCCTCGTCAATTGCGAAGAACGAGATCTTGATCTTCCTCAGGAAGCTTACATTATCCTCTTTGGTAAGCGATTCAGGGGCGAAATAGAGCAGCTTCGTCTTCCCCGCAAGCACATCTTCGCGCACCTGCTGCACCGCCCCTTTGTTGAGCGATGAGTTTAGGAAGTGTGCTATGCCCGAATCCTCCGATATTGCACGAATAGCATCGACCTGATTCTTCATCAGGGCTATGAGCGGCGATATGACGATCGCCACACCCTCCATCATCAAGGCTGGCAGCTGATAGCACAACGACTTTCCACCACCCGTAGGCATCAAAACGAAGGTATCGTTACCCCCCAAGACGTTCTTAATAACCGCCTCTTGACTCCCCTTGAATGCTGAAAAACCGAAGTGTTCCTTCAACTTACTATGTAAAAGCTCGTCACTATAGACAAAGCCGCCGCTCTTCTCCTTAGCCATTCTTTTAGCTACTATTTGCACAAATATCTAGGTAAAGATAGAGGTTTTTTTGAAAAAAAACATAACTTTGTAAAAAAATATTTACACGATGAGACTTTACACAAGTGAGCTAGTCAAGAAATACAAATCGAGAACAGTCGTTAACCACGTCTCGATCGATGTTAATCAGGGCGAGATCGTTGGTCTTTTGGGTCCCAATGGAGCGGGTAAAACTACCTCGTTCTATATGGTCGTAGGGCTTATTAAACCCAACGAGGGCGATATCTTTTTGGAGGATGACAACGGCGTTGTGACCAACCTGACAGATCTTCCGGTCTATCGCCGCGCCCAACTTGGCGTTGGTTACTTGGCTCAGGAGGCTTCGGTCTTTAGGCAACTTAGCGTGGAGGATAACATCCGCTCGGTGTTGGAGATGACCGACTTCACGAAGGAGTACCAGAAGGAGCGTTTGGAGACTCTGATCGAGGAGTTTCGCCTGCAGAAGGTGCGCAAGAGTTTGGGTATCCAGCTTTCGGGAGGTGAGCGCAGACGTACGGAGATAGCGCGCGCCGTGGCTATCAACCCTTCGTTCATCTTGTTGGATGAGCCGTTTGCGGGTGTCGACCCTATCGCGGTGGAGGATATCCAGAGCATCGTTGCGACTTTGAAGAGCAAGAACATCGGGGTTATTATTACGGACCACAATGTCGACGAGACGTTGGCTATTACGGATCGCACCTACCTTCTCTTTGAGGGTAAGATCTTGAAGGCTGGTTCTGCGGAGGATCTTGCGGCGGACGAGATGGTGCGCAAGGTCTATTTGGGCAAGAATTTCGAGTTGAAGCGCTCGCCCGACTTCGAGAAGGCACGCGCCGAAGCCGAAGCGATCCGCCTCGCCAAGCTCGCCGAAAAAACCGGCCCCAAGTAACAGCGAGGATACCACACGCGCCCGTCATCCTGGACTTGATCCAGGATCCCATCTTGCCGCTGGCTCGGTAGGAAAAAGACAACGGCAACGATACACACCAGGCCGTCATCCTGGACTTGATCCAGGATCCCATCCTGCCGCTGGCACGACAGGAGAAAAAGAGAAGAAAAAGGAGAACGAAAAAATAAAATATGCGAAAGTTCTATGTATACATAATGAGCAACAAGGAGAACAACGTGCTATACATAGGGGTGACAAGTGATTTGAAAAGGCGCGTAGCGGAGCATAGGTGGGGAGATACGGATGAGTCATTTACGCATCGATATAATTGCGGTAAATTGGTCTACTACGAGGAGTACCCAACGGCGGCACAAGCCATTCCGCGTGAGAAAGAGTTGAAGGGTTGGCGCCGGGAGTGGAAGTTAAATTTAATAAACGAAAGCAATCCCAATTGGCGGGATTTGATGGGGTTATAGCTGATCAGAGGTAACCACGGAATGAGATCCTGGATCAAGTCCAGGATGACGTTACCGGGGTAACGGCGAGGGTACCACACGCGCTAGCAAAACTGCTCCGCGCGAGCACGCGCCCGTCATCCTGGACTTGATCCAGGATCCCATCCTGCCGCTGGCACGACAGGAAAAGAGACAACGGCAACGATACACACCCGGCCGTCATCCTGGACTTGATCCAGGATCCCATCCTGCCGCTGGCTCGATAGGAAAAGAAAAAGAGAAAAAAGAAACAAAAAAATAAAACACATTTAAAAACCAAAAATGGAGATATGTTTATGTTCGGGGAGTGTCGATGGAGTCCTCACTCCCCCATGTTCTAAGAGTTACGCACAACGCGCACTTGCCGTATCGCTTCTAGCGAGCGATGGCGCAAAGACTACAACGCTGCGCGGGGTCGATTTTTGCGATGATACGCTCTCGGCGATGAAGTGCATCGAGACGTTGGGGGCGAAGGTCGAGCCGCTTGACCCTACGACGTTGCGCGTCACTGGAGGTTTGAACCCTTCGGGAAGCGTCTTGTCAATTGGCGAGTCGGGTCTCTCGACACGCCTCTTCACCCCTTTGGCGTCGCTGCTAGATCGCGCAATGACTATCGAGGGTCACGGTTCAATCTTGAAGCGCCCGATGACGATGATGATCGAGCCGCTGCGCGCGCTTGGGGTCACGGTGAACGACAACAAGGGCTACCTGCCATTCGAGGTCACGGGGCCTTTGAAGGGTGGCGAGGTGGAGGTCGACGGCTCTGTGTCGTCGCAATTCATCACGGGGCTTCTGCTCGCTCTGCCTATGGCGGAGGATGACACTACGCTGAATGTTTCGGCGGCGGTGTCGACACCATATTTGGATATGACGATCGAGACGGCGCGCCAATTTGGCGTTGAGATCTCGCATCGTGACTATAAGGAGTTCTTCATCGAGGGGCGCCAGAAGTACCAGCCAACAGATTTCACTATCGAGGGGGATTGGAGCGCCGCTTCGATCTTGCTTGTTGCGGGAGCCATCGCTGGCGAGGTTAAGTTGAACAATGTTTCGATGTTGTCGAAGCAAGCTGACACGGCTATCTGCATCGCGTTGGAGCGTGCCGGGGCGGAGCTTATCAACGAGGAGAACGCCGTTACGGTTCGCAAGCGCGACCTGAAGGGGTTCGAGTTCGATGCTACGCAGTGTCCTGACCTGTTCCCGGCGTTGGTCGCTTTGGCGGCTGCGGCTGAGGGCGAGACGACATTGATTGGAACGTCGCGTTTGACACATAAGGAGAGTAACCGCGCCTTGACGTTGCAGCAGGAGTACGCTAAGGTCGGCATCGAGGTGCGTTTGGAGGGCGATGACAAGATGATTGTTGTCGGCGGCGAGATTAAATCGACAAGGGTTGACTCCCACAACGACCACCGCATCGCCATGTCGATGGCTGTTTCGGCGTTGCGCGGTACGGGCGAGATGACGATCGAGGGCGCAGAGTGCGTAGCCAAAAGCTACCCACTCTTCTTCGAGGACCTAGAGAGCATCAGAGTAAAATAGCGGGTGCTCCCGCAGAGCAGTTTTGCTGACGCACACCAGGCCGTCATCCTGGACTTGATCCAGGATCCCATCCTGCCGCTGGCTCGATAGGAAAAAGGAGCAAAGGTAACCACGGAATGAGATCCTGGATCAAGTCCAGGATGACGTTACCAGGGTAACGAGAAGAAGGCAACAATAAAAAACGCTTGGGGAGCGCAGACCCCGTAAAGAAAAAAATATGAATAGTTTTGGAAGAAATTTTAGGGTAACGATCTGGGGTGAGTCGCACGGCGGTGGGATTGGCGTGAGCATCGATGGTGTGAGGGCTGGTTTGCCGATTACGCTGGAGGAGTTTGCTGCTGATTTGGATCGCCGCAGGAGTGGTGCTAAGGGTACTACGCCGCGCAAGGAGAGCGATTCGCCGCGCATCGTGTCGGGTCACTTCAACGACTGCGCTACGGGCGCTCCTATGACGATTGTGTTTGAGAATGAGAATACGATCTCGAAGGATTATAAGAACTTGACGACCCATTTCCGCCCATCGCACGCCGATCGCGTTGCGGAGGTTAAGTATGGCGGCTTCCAGGATTATAGGGGTGGCGGTCACTTCTCTGGTCGCATCACGTTGCCGTTGGTTGCGGCGGGTGTTGTTGCGAAGAAGATGTTGGGCGGCGCCACTATCAAGAGCGATATTTTGGAGATTGGCGGCGAGTGCGACAAGAGCAAGTGGGAGTCTATGATCGATGAGGCTGTCGCGACGCACGACTCTATCGGCGGCATCATCGAGTGCCGCGTTGGAGGGCTTCCTACGGGTCTTGGAGAGCCTTTCTTCGACTCTGTGGAGAGCGTTATGGCGCATATTTTGTTTGCCATTCCAGCCGTTAAGGGTGTTGAGTTTGGCGCAGGGTTTGAGTCGGCACGCCTGAAGGGTTCGGTCAACAATGATATGATCGTTGACGGCGCAGGCACAACCGCTACGAACAACGCTGGCGGCATCAATGGCGGCATCACGAATGGCAATGAGATCGTTGTTCGTGTCGCTGTGAAGCCTACGCCGAGCATCGCTTCGGAGCAGCCGACCTACAACACGGAGTTGGGCAAGGTCGACCCATTGGTCATCAAGGGTCGCCACGATGCTTGCATCACGTTGCGCGCTGGGGTTGTCGTTGAGGCGGCAGTAGCTATTGCGTTGGCGGATCTTGCGTTGAGTTACCAAGCTCCTGTCGAGCGATAGTGACTATCGGGGCGTTATACCAGGAGCTGAAGGGCGCCGCCGTAGAGATCTATGGCGCGCTTGAGGGGCAGCAGGTTGCGCGCATCCTCCTGGAGGAGATCTGGGGCATCGACAAGATGCAGCTCATGACGAACCGCGAGGGGGAGGTTGACACAACGTGTCATCCTGAACTTGATTCAGGATCCCTAATGCGACAGCAGTTAGAGAAGGTCGTTGCCGATTTGAAATTGGCGCGACCTATACAATATATAATAGGCGAAGCAGATTTCTGCGACCTCCGCCTGAAGGTTCGCGAGGGGTGTTTGATCCCGCGACCAGAGAGCGAGGAGCTTGTAAGATGGATCGCGCAGAGCAACCTTGAGCCAAGGAGGATCCTCGATGTTGGGACTGGCAGCGGCGCGTTGGCTATTGCGCTGCAACGCCACTACCCCGATGCTGAGGTCACGGCTTTGGATGTTTCGGATGATGCGTTGGAGATTGCGGCGCAAAATGTGGCGGAGCTTGCGCCGCGCGTAAAGTTGGTTGAGGGAGATGCTTTGGCGGGCGTTGAACGCTTTGTGGAGGGGGAATTTGACCTTGTTGTGTCGAATCCGCCCTACATTCCGCAGAGCGAGATAGCGCAGATGCGCGCCAACGTTGTGGAGCATGAGCCACATTTGGCGCTCTTTGTTGCGGATCACGACCCGCTGCTCTTCTACCGCAAGATTGCGCAGAGCGGCATGGTGCTGCTGAGGATTGGCGGAGCGATTTTTTATGAGGTTCACGAGAATTTCGCGCAGCAGACAGCAGAGATGTTGGAGGGGCTGGGCTATATGGATGTCGAGGTGCGCCGCGACATCAACGATAAGGCGAGAATGGTATGTGGGACGAGGAGATAAATAGGGGCTACCAGCGCAAGGAGCGCAAGACGAAGACGGCGCAGCAGGCGCTTTCGGCGCTCATGGCGTTGTGCGCTAAGGCCGAGAAGTCGTCGGGCGATGCGCGCAGGTTGATGACGCAGTGGGGCGTGGCGAAGGAGGAGCAGGGGGCTGTTTTGGAGCGCCTTCAGAAGGAGCGCTTCATCGATGACGAGCGCTACGCCGCGGCTTTTGTTCGCGAGAAGACGCGGCTCAACGGCTGGGGCGAATATAAGATTCGCATGCAACTGGGGCTGAAAGGTGTCCCAAAGGAGATTATAGAGAACGAGTTGGAGGGGCTGAGGAGCGCCGAGGGGCGGGAGTCGATGCGCGAAAAGCTAGATGAGCTGATGCGCAAAAGGCTCCGCACAACGAAATATACGACACAGCAGCAGCTTCGCGAGAAGCTAACGCGCTACGGCAGCGGCCTAGGCTACGACTACGGCACAGTAAGCGCCGCCGTTACCAACGCCCTCACACGCCTCGAAGAAGAGAGAGAAGAAGATGAATAAAACGATAATAAAAATAGCGGCGGCAGCAGCGCTGGCACTCTGCATTGCGACACAAAGCAACGCGCAGCAGATCACGCAGCGCAACCAATATGTAAACCCTGTGCAGGGTGCGGCGCACCGCTTCTCGGCGGTCTTTGGCGAGATGCGCACCGACCATTTCCACTCTGGAATCGACTTCAAGACGGACGGCGTGGAGGGCAAGCGCGTTGTCGCTACGGCGAATGGATATATCTCGCGCATCGGCATCTCGACCTCTGGCTTTGGCGTCTGTCTATATGTCACTCACCCTGCGTTGGGTACTACGACGGCGTACGCCCACCTCTCGAAGTTTCGCGATGATATAGCGAAGTATGCTGAGGCGGAGCGCCACAAGCAGAAGAAGAGCAACATCACGCTATACCTCACTCCGTCACAATTCCCCGTTAAGCAGGGCGACCTGATAGCCTTTTCGGGCAACACAGGGTCGTCAGGCGGTCCTCACCTCCACTACGAGGTGCGCGAAGCGGCTACTCAGAAGCCTTTGAACCCTATCACGATTGGGGCTGTGAAGGTTGAGGATAACATCGCACCAACTATCAAGTCGCTCTACTACGTTGAGTGCCAGACCATTAATGGCGTGCGCTACGAGGCGGAGCCTATCGAGGTCAAGTTGGTGAAGCGCCCATCGGGCAACTACGCGCCGGTCGATGATGACAATGTCATGGTTGGTCGCCAGGGCTACTTTATCCTTGGCGTTACCGATCGCAAGAACCACGTTGCGAACTCCTTCGGACTCTACACGTTGGTTGGCGAGGATAATGGGCAGATGTTCTATAGCTACAAGCAAGATGGCTTCCTTTTTAGCGAAACGCGCTACGTCAATGGCATGAGCTACTACCCTAAGCAGCGCTCTTCGGCTACGGAGCACTACCGCATGATGCGCCAGCCGGGCGTTCCGCGCAATATGTTCCACGGCATTGTCAATGACGGCATGATCATGACGACCTTCGCTGGCGAGCAGCGCCAGATCGAGATCGTTGCTGGAGATGACAAGGGCAACAAAACTGCGGTGAAATTCACTATCGAGGCGAAGAAGAACAACCAATGTTTGAAGGTGCCTAAGAGCGACACACAGGGCCGCATAGCGCGCTACGACACCGATAACCGCTTCACGGATGGTGTTTTGAGCGTCTTGATACCTACTGGCGCGCTCTATAGCTCGACTCACTACTCATGTAGCGTTAGCGAGGAGGCACCAAAGGTTACGGCGGGCGCTACCAACTACTCGGCGCAATACAACATCATGGATTACAACACACCGCTCCACAAGGGCATGGAGGTTACCATAGAGGCCTACGTTCCAGAGAATGAGCGCGACAAAGTTGTGCTGGGCTATGTATCGCGCAATGGCGGCAATTCAGCCATCAAGGCGAGCTACAAGGATGGTAAAGCTACGGCAAGCAGCCGCGCCATGGGTGGCTTCTATGTCGCTACGGATACCACCGCACCAACAATCTCGCTCAACTTCAAGAATGGGGCAAACATCAAGGGGCGCGCTTCGGTCATCGTCACGGTTAAGGATAACTTCAGCGGCGTAGCATCTACTGAGGTCTACATCGATGGTAAATGGATGCCGATAGATAAGATTGGTTCAAACTCTCGCGTCTTCTTCAACACCAAGTCGGACGGCAAGCGCCATACAATAAAGGTTGTGGCGAAGGATAAGTGCGGTAACTCGAAGACGTTGAGCTATAACTATATTCGATAGATATACATATATATTAATATGTCAAACATCACACTCTTAAACATATCGACTTTCGCGCAGCAATACGCCGTTGGCACTGTTGCGGAGCAGGAGGCTGCGGATAAGGTTGCTTCGGTCGCACCTATCGCGGCAGATAGCGTGCATAGGTTGCGTGTACTTGACATAATCGATGTCATTGAGCATACTGATGCGTCGCAGATCCAGCAATTCATCAGCTATATCGGCACTGAGGCTATGCACATCATTGCGAACCTTCTGCTTGCCGTTTTGGTCTACATAACGGGTAAATGGCTGCTCAACAAGTCGCTCACGCTGATGGATGCAACGTTCCTCAAGCAGCAGTTGGATAGCTCTTTGAGGTCGTTTCTGCGCAGTGGTGTTACCACTACGTTCTACGTCTTGATCATCATTATGGTCATCCAGCTCTTGGGTGTCAACACCACCTCTTTGGTCGCGATGTTGGCTTCGGCAGGTCTTGCGATTGGTATGGCGTTGAGCGGTACGTTGCAAAACTTTGCAGGAGGAGTGATGATCCTCTTCTTGAAGCCCTATCGCGTTGGGGATTATATCCGCACGTTGGAGATCGAGGGTAATGTTAAGGAGATCATGTTGTTTACGACAGTTTTGGAGACTTACGATCACCACACTATCTTTGTACCAAATAGCACCATTTCGTCCTCTGTCATCTCGAACGCTACCTTCACGGCGAATCGCCGTGTCGATTGGCAGGTCGGCATCACCTATGGCGATTCGGTCGACTTGGCGCGCGAGGTTATAATGGAGATTTTGGAGGAGGATAGCCGCATCGTGACCAACAAATATATGGTCGATCTGCAACCTATGGTTGGGGTTACGGGGTTGGGCGACAGCTCGGTGAATTTGGTTGTTCGGGCGTGGGTTGGGAGCCGCGACTATTGGGTCGTTTTGTACGATGTCTACGAGAAGATCTACAAGCGCCTTCCGGAGCGCGGCCTCCGCTTCCCATTCCCCCAGCTCGACCTCCACGTCAAGGAACAACCACCGCGTTAAGCTCACACTGGCGCACATCAGGCCGTCATCCTGGACTTGATCCAGGATCCCATCCTGCCGCTGGCTCGATAGGGAAGCAAAAAGGGCAACGAACAGGAAAGAATGAACACCCTCCCGTCATGCTGAACTCGTTTCAGCATCTCCTCGGGAAGAGCTTGAGAGAATACCGGGGCAACAAGAAAAAAGAAAGAAACAGATAAAAACTAAAAAATAAAAAAGATGAAACTAAACGAGATTTTGGCAATTTCAGGACAACCAGGTTTGTACAAATATGTGGCACAGGCGGCGCGCGGCGTGATCGTTGAGTCGTTGACGGACGGCAAGCGTTCGAACGTTGCTGGTTCGGCTCAGGTTAGCGCTTTGAGCGAGATTTGCATGTTTACGGAGGATGAGGATATGCCTTTGGTCGATATTTTCAACAACATCCTGAAGCTTACGGGCGGCAATGCGGCAATCAGCCACAAGGAGTCAGCAGAGAAGATCAAGGCGGAGTATGCTAAGGCGGTGCCTAACTACGATCGCGACCGCGTTCACGTATCAGATATGAAGAAGTGCTTCAACTGGTTCAACGCTCTTGTCGCTGCAGGCGCTACGGAGTTCGAGGTTGAAAAGTAGCCTTAAATGAAGATAGCAGATATCGAGCTAGGCCACGAGCCTCTCTTCTTGGCACCCATGGAAGATGTCACCGATCCGTCGTTTCGCTATATGTGCAAGCGGCTGGGTGCTGATGTCGTCTACACCGAATTTATCTCCAGCGATGGGTTGATTCGCGATGCGTGGAAGTCGCGCGCCAAGCTCAATATTGACGATGAGGAGCGCCCCGTTGGCATCCAGATCTATGGACATCTTTTGGAGCCAATGGTGGAGGCGGCGCGCATCGCGGAGAGTGCCAAGCCAGATATTATCGATATCAATTTCGGCTGTCCTGTCAAGAAGATCGCCACGCGCGGCGCAGGGTCGGGCATGATGCGCGATGTGCCGCTTATGGTCGAGATGACCAAGCAGATTGTGGAGGCTGTCAAGACCCCCGTCACGGTCAAGACGAGGCTGGGCTGGGACTCCGATTCGCTGAATATTGAGGAGATCGCGTTGCGCCTGCAAGATGTTGGTATTGCGGCACTTACTATACATGGTCGCACTCGCGCGCAGATGTATCGCGGCGAGGCTGATTGG
Source organism: Rikenellaceae bacterium (assembly GCA_047174045.1). GTDB lineage: Bacteria > Bacteroidota > Bacteroidia > Bacteroidales > Rikenellaceae > Alistipes. The sequence goes on along the minus strand of JBCQUJ010000005.1, from coordinate 27,396 downwards.
AGTTTGATCGGCAAGGTCAAGAACAACCCAAACATCAAGATTCCGATCATCGGCAACGGCGATGTTGACTCAGGCGAGAAGGCGCGCCAGATGTTCGACCGCTATGGTGTCGACGGCATCATGGTTGGGCGCGCGACATACGGTCGTCCATGGATTTTCAGGGAGATCAAGCACTATTTGAAGAGGGGCGAGGTTCTGCCTCAGCCGAATGTTCGCGAGCGCGTGGAGATTGCGTTGCAGCACCTCGACAGGTCTATCGCTGTGAAGGGCGAGAAGGTTGGCATCTTGGAGATGCGCCGCCACCTGTCGAACTACTTCAAGGGGTTGCCGAACTTCAAGCCTACGCGCCTGCAGTTGGTAACGCTGAACGACCCTCTAGAGCTGCAAAAGGTCATCGCCTCTATCGCCGACCAGTGGGGCGACTTCGACCTCTCCGCGGCCGTCCCTCCACCCCTCGGCGAGCTATAACCCCTCTGAAAGAATAAACACCCGCTCCGTCATCCTGGACTTGATCCAGGATCCCATTCTGCCGCTGGCTCGATAGGAAAACGCAGCAAGGGTAACCACGTAATGAGATCCTGGATCAAGTCCAGGATGACGTTACCGGGGTAACATGGAAGAATGAACACCCTCTCGTCATGCTGAACTCGTTTCAGCATCTCCTCGGGAAGAAAGTAACAAGAACAAAAGAGAGATTTTCAACACACAAAGCACTTTTTTGCCCATTCTCTTGCATCGAAAGAAAAAAAAAGTTATTTTTGCAATAGTATGAAAATCAGAACTCTAAACAACTATTGGTGGCAGTGGCTTACGAAGATTAATGCGTAAGGGATTCGCTGTGCAGAGCGCCACCAATTGACGAGGTGTAGAGAGAACAGAATATGAAGACCTATCGCAAGTTGCGGTGGGTCTTTTTTTTGCGAAGAGGTGTGGGGGACAACAACCCCGCTCCGTCATCCTGGACTTGATCCAGGATCCCATCCTGCCGCTGGCTCGATAGGAAAACGCAGCGAGGGTAACCACGTAATGAGATCCTGGATCAAGTCCAGGATGACGTTACCGGGGTAACAACAAAAAACAACAGAGAATAAAAAAACAAAACGACATATGAGTTACAACGTAGATGAAAATGGTTATTATGGCGAGTTTGGGGGTGCCTATATCCCTGAGATTCTGCACGCTGCTGTGGAGCAGTTGCGCACGTCATACCTCTCGATCATCGAGAGCGCGGAGTTCCAGAAGGAGTATAATGAGTTGTTGAGAGATTACGTTGGGCGCCCTTCGCCGTTGTACCACGCCAAGAGGTTGAGCGAGAAGTATGGCGCGAAGATCTACCTCAAGCGTGAGGATTTGAACCATACGGGAGCGCACAAGATCAACAACACTGTTGGGCAGATCTTGATCGCGAAGAAGATGGGCAAGCGCCGCATCATCGCCGAGACTGGCGCGGGTCAGCACGGTGTCGCTACGGCTACGGTTTGCGCCTTGATGGGTATGGAGTGTACGGTATTTATGGGCAAGACGGATGTTGAGCGCCAGATGCCGAATGTGAAGAAGATGGAGATGCTGGGGGCGACTGTTGTCCCTGTCGTATCGGGAAATATGACTTTGAAGGATGCTACGAACGATGCTATTCGCGAGTGGTGCAGCAAGCCTGAGGAGACTTTCTATATCATCGGTTCGGTCGTTGGTCCGCACCCTTACCCTGATATGGTCGCTAAGTTGCAGGCTGTCATCAGCGCTGAGATCAAGGAGCAGCTTATGGAGAAGGAGGGGCGCGACTACCCTGATAGATTGGTTGCGTGCATCGGCGGTGGAAGCAACGCTGCAGGCACTGTCTACCACTATTTGAGTGACGATCGAGTGAAGATTTCGTTGGTTGAGGCGGCAGGTCTTGGCGTTGATACGGAGCATTCGGCTGCTACGATGGTGTTGGGTTCGCGCGGTATCATCCACGGTTCGCGCACTATGTTGATGCAGAACGAGGATGGGCAGATCACGGAGCCATATTCAATCTCTGCAGGTCTTGACTACCCTGGCGTAGGCCCTCTGCACGCCCATTTGGCGATGACGAAGCGCGCGGAGGTGTTGGCTGCAACGGACGATGATGCACTCGATGCGGCGTTCGAGTTGACGCGCCTGGAGGGAATCATCCCGGCGCTGGAGAGTTCGCACGCTTTGGGCGCACTCAAGATGATGGATTTTAAGCCAAACGAAGTTGTTGTCCTGACCCTATCGGGCCGCGGCGACAAAGATATGGAGACTTACATCAACGCCTCAAAAACCCGCGGATAATGGCAACACAACAGATAAAATATAGCGTTCAGAGCGACCAATTTGCTGGCGACCTACATACGCCGGTGAGCCTCTACCTCAAGCTGCGTGACCTCTATGAGAAGTCGGCACTTTTGGAGAGTTCGGACTACCATTCGGGCGAAAATTCACGCTCATACATCGCTCTTGCACCTCTTGCCGAGATCACGATCAACAACGGCGTGGTCAAGGTGACCCTTCCGGGCGACAACGGCTACGAGGAGCAGATCACGGAGCAGTATGGCATCGCGGAGGCTATCACGAAGTTCATGGCGAATTTCGAGGTTGAGAATAGCGGCGAGGAGTCGTTTGGCGTCTATGGCTACACGGCGTTCGATGCTGTGAAGTATCTGGAGCAGATTGGCGTTGAGTCGAACTCGCCGAAGGATAACGATGCGGCGGATGTTCACTACGTCTTGTATCGCCACTCGCTGATCTTCGACCACTTCCACCACACGCTGACGTTGCGTTCGTTGGCTGGCGCGGGAGAGGATATCACGGCGGAGGTGTCGCGCATCGTTGCGGCGATCGAGAGCCGCAACTTTTCGGCTTTTGGATTTAAGAGGGTCGGCGAGGTGTCGTCGCCAATCGAGGATGAGGATTACCGCGCGATGGTGCGCCAAGGTATCAAGCACTGCTTGCGCGGCGATGTTTTCCAGATCGTTTTGAGCCGCAGGTTTATCCAGAAATTTACGGGCGATGACTTCGCTGTCTATCGCAAGTTGAGGGGCATCAACCCTTCGCCATACCTCTTTTACTTCGATTTTGGCGGTCTACGCATCTTCGGATCATCGCCTGAAACGCACTGCAAGGTGGAGAATGGCAGAGCTACGATCGACCCAATCGCTGGTACGGCGTTCCGCACGGGCGACATGACGGAGGATAGGAAGCGTGCGGAGGCTCTGCGCCAAGATCCGAAGGAGAATGCGGAGCATGTTATGCTTGTCGATTTGGCACGCAACGACTTGAGCCGCAACGCTACGAATGTGGAGGTTGAGTTCTATAAGCAGACGCAATACTATTCACACGTTATACACCTCGTGTCGCGCGTTTCGGGCGAGATGAAGGGCGACCGCACACCTCTCAAGACCTTTATGGATACCTTCCCTGCAGGCACATTGAGCGGTTCGCCAAAGGTTCGCGCGTTGCAATTGATCAACGATCTAGAGCCGCACAACCGCGGAATCTATGGCGGTGCGATTGGCTATATCGGCTTTGACGGCTCGATCAACCACGCCATAACGATCCGCACCTTCGTGTCGCGCAACGGTGCGTTGGAGTTCCAAGCGGGAGCGGGAATCGTTGCGTTGAGCGACCCAGAGCGCGAGCTACAAGAGACAAACAACAAGTTGGGCGCACTCTCAAAAGCGATTAAAGAGGATATAGAGTAACCCCTCATGTCATCCTGAGCTTGATTCAGGATCCCTAATGCGACAGCAACAGAATAGAATATGAAAAAGATACTACTACTAGATAACTACGACTCGTTCCTCTACAACATTCTTCACGCGGTGGAGAAGTTGGGCTACGAGGTCGATGTCTTTCGCAACGACAAAATCTCGTTGGAGGAGGTTGGCAAATATGAGAAGATAATCTTGTCGCCAGGTCCTGGAATCCCATCGGAGGCTGGAATATTGTGCGATGTCATTCGCACCTATGGCGCAACGAAGAGCATCCTTGGCGTATGCCTTGGCGAGCAAGCTATTGGCGAGGTCTATGGCGCAACATTGACAAATTTGAGCAAGGTTTTTCACGGTGTGTCGAGCGACGTGGTGCTAAAGACGAATGACGAACCGATGTTTGAGGGGATCGATGATACGTTTGAGGTTGGGCGCTACCACTCGTGGTGCGTTAGCGAGGAGAATTTCCCAAGCGATATATTGGAGATTACGGCGGTAGATACGGAGGAGGGGCGCATCATGGCTCTTCGCCACAAGGAGTATGACGTTCGCGGCGTGCAGTTCCACCCCGAATCGATCCTCACTCCAGCGGGCGAACAGATCATCGCAAATTGGCTGAAACTATAACCAGCAATTTTGTTGATGCAACCCCCGCTCGTCATGCTGAACTTGTTTCAGCATCTCCTCGGGAAGAAAAGGAAGAAAAAATGAAGAAGATTTTCAAGATTATTTTTAGCCTCGTACTCATCGCCCTTATAGCGGTGGGGGCGGTGTTCGTGTGGAACAAATACCAGAAGCACAAAGAGGCGCAGGAGTGGGCACGTGGACGTGAATCAGCAAACGATCGCTACATGGCTCGATTAGCTCAAGAGCAGGCAGAGCAAATCAAACGCGAAGCTAATCAAAAGGCAACTCTTGAAAAAGAGGCGAAAGATAGAGAAGAAGAGGCGAAAGAGGCTGAAGAGATTAAAAAGGAGGAGGAGCAATATGCGGAAATCGACATCCCCGATGAAAAAATCTTCAAAAAATTTAATTACCTCGCTATGGGGGCACCAGAAGATTTTGTAATCCCCGAAGGCTATCAGAAGATTGACGAAAAAGCATTATCACTCTTACCAAACCTTAAGTCGGTCACAATACCCGACTCGGTAATAGCCATTGGCTACTCCATATTCTTTGGCAGTTTCCATATCGAATCGGTATATATATCGACAAACTGCGGCATCTATAAAAGAGTTAAAAGTTACTGCAAGGGCGATGTGACCATAAATGGCGAGAGTGCTATAATAAAGCCCGATAACGGCTATCGCAAAGACATGGACTACAGCAGCGGTTTTTGGGATTATGGCGATCAATACGAATCTGAGGAAAAACAAGAGGATTTGCAAAAAAAACACTCAAATATATTCACATCGGCTGACTACAAGGCTATGGGCTCACCAACCGACTTGGTTATCCCTGAGGGCTGCACAGCGATTGACTGCAACGCATTTTTCGAGTGCGACAATTTAAAGTCTGTAAAAATCCCAAACACCGTGACAGAGATAGGAGATTACGCATATGCTCGATGTTTTTCACTTATTTCAATCACGCTACCCAACTCTGTTACAACTATTAATTCAAGAGCATTTGAGCTTTGCACATCCCTGACAGAGGTGACTATTCCAGACTCGGTCACAGATATTTCCGATGCATTTTCTTGGTGCAAATCGCTCCAATCAGTTACGATTGGCGACTCATTAACGTCAATTTCAGAACTTACATTTTACCCATGCGAGTCGCTGGTCTCTATATATATAAATGAAGATAGCCCAATATATGAGCAAGCAAAAGCGACGTATGGCGATATAGTAAAAGTAAAAAAATAGCACCGTATTGTCATCCTGAACTTGATTCAGGATCCCTAATGCGACAGCAACAAACACATCCGACCGTCATGCTGAACTCGTTTCAGCATCTCCTCGGGAAGAAAAAAGAGATACAAAAAAAAGATAATGAAGCAGATACTAAACAAACTTTTCGACTACCAACGTTTGAGCGCAGCGGAGGCTAGCGAGCTATTCCGCGGCATAACGCAGGGGCGCTACAACGATGTGCAGATCGCATCGTTGATGACGGTTTTCCTTATGCGCAACATCTCGTTGGAGGAGCTGAACGGCTTCAAGGAGGCGCTCTTGGAGTTCCACGTTCCGGTCGATTTCGGTGGCAACGACTATATCGACATTGTCGGCACGGGAGGTGACGGAAAGGATACGTTCAACATCAGCAGTTGCGCTTCGGTTGTCGTTGCGGCATCGGGCTACAAAGTTGTGAAGCATGGTAACTATGGCGCCACATCGGTCAGCGGCGCGAGCAACGTCATGGAGCAACATGGCGTGCGCTTCACAACCGATAGCAGCGTCTTGAACCGCTCTTTGGATAAAACAAACCTTGTCTACCTTCACGCGCCAGTTTTCAACTCGGCTATGAAGGCTGTGGCTGGCATCCGCAAAGATTTGGGCGTGCGCTCATTCTTCAACATGCTTGGTCCACTTATCAACCCTGCGCGCCCCAAGAACCAACTTTTGGGTGTCTACAACCTCGCGATGCAGAGGCTCTATCACTATATGTTGCAGAACAACGAAACGAACTTCTCTGTTGTCCATTCGCTAGATGGTTGCGATGAGATTTCGCTTACGTCGCCATTCAAGGTTGCGACTCTAGCTGGAGAGAAGATCTACACGCCGGAGCAGCTTGGCTTCGAGCGCTCTACGCACGCGCAGCTACACTCTGGCAAGACGTTAGATGAGGCGGCGGCTATCTTCGATGCGGTTCTTGATGGGCGTGCCACGGCGGCGCAGACCAACGCTGTTGTAGCAAATGCAGCCTTCGCAATTGAGATCTTGGAGCCTTCGAAATCTATCGAGGAGTGCATCGCAATCGCCAGAGAGAGCATCGCTAGCGGTCGTGCCGCAGCAACATTCAAGGAGTTCGTAGAGATAAATTCATAATCCATTATTTATTACATAGAGAGAGATGGAACAGATACTAAAGCAGATTATAGCGCACAAGAAGATGCAGATGATCACGCAATATTTCGGCAATATTGAGGAGCAGGCGCGCGCAACAACACGCCCCGTGAACTCCATGTCGAAGTCGATTCGCGATAGCTATAACGCGGGCAGCGTAGGCATCATAGCGGAGTTCAAGCGCCGCAGCCCATCGAAGGGGTGGATTCGCCAAGGCGCTGCTGCGGAGCAGATTGTCGAGGGTTATAGTCGCGCTGGTGCTGCGGCTTGCTCGATCCTTACGAATGAGGAGTTCTTCGGGGGTCGCATCGAGGATTTGAAGGATGGTCGCAGGGTTGCGCCCAACCTTCCGATTCTGCGCAAGGAGTTCATCGTCGATGAGAAGCAGGTCTATGAGGCGCGCGCCATTGGTGCCGATGCCATTCTGCTTATCGCGGCGTGTTTGACGAAGGAGGAGTGTCTGGAGCTTACGCGTTTGGCGAAGGAGCTGGGCATGGAGGTTCTGCTTGAGATTCATAGCGAGGCGGAGCTTGGCCACGTCAACAAATATATCGATATGTTGGGTGTCAACAACCGCAATTTGAATTCGTTCGACACCGACATCGAACACTCGAAGAGGTTGATCGAGAAGATGCGCGAGGTTGCTGGAGAGGATGTTGTGATCATCTCGGAGAGCGGCATCAGCAGCAGCGAAACGATCGTAGAGTTGCGCAAGGCGGGCTTTCAGGGCTTCTTGATCGGCGAAGCTTTCATGCGCCAGTCAAACCCAGGCCGCGCCGTCAGCGACATCCTCGAAGAGATTTAACACCCCCGTCGTCATCCTGGGCTTGATCCAGGATCCCATCCTGCCGCTGGCTATACAAGAAAAAAAGAAAATAAAAAAACAAAAATATGGTTTTCAAAGTTTGCGGAATGCGCGAAAAGGGGAACATCGCCGATGTTGCGGCGCTGAACCCAACTATGATGGGCTTCATCATGTATGACAAATCTCCGCGCTACGTTGGCGTCAAGGCTCTGCCCGCTACGCCGGAGGATGTCATGCGTGTTGGGGTCTTTGTCAACGCTGAGATGCAGCACATTATGGATATGGTGAATTACCACGACCTCGATTTCGTACAGCTTCACGGCTCGGAGAGCGTTAAGATGTGCGAGGCGTTGCGCAAGGCCGATGTCGGCGTTATAAAGGCTATTTCGGTAGCGGCAGAGGGCGATATAAAAAAGGCGGCAGAGTATGCGGAGTGTGTCGACTGCCTCCTTTTCGACACGAAGTGCGAGGAGCATGGCGGGTCTGGCAAGAGGTTCGACTGGTCGCTTTTGGAGAGCTATGAGGAGTTGGGGCTGGATACACCATATATGTTGAGTGGCGGCATTGACGATACGATGGCGGATGAGATCAACGAGCTTGCGGCGAGGTATGAGAACTTCGCTGGGGTCGATCTCAACAGCCGTTTCGAGGTTGAGCCAGCGTTGAAGGATGTTAAGAAGTTGGAGGCTTTTGTCGCGCAACTTGATATTGATGATTTGAGTGATTTAGAGGATCTAGAGGAGTAAAAAAGGTTATGGAGAGTAGAATTGAGGCGCTTTTTGCGCAAAAGAGCAAAGATATTGTTTCGGTATATTACCCTGCTGGGTACCCTTCGCTGGACTCTACGCGCGAGATTTTAGCGGAGTTGCAGGCTCAGGGGGCGGATATGGTTGAGTTGGGCATCCCTTTTTCTGACCCTATGGCTGATGGCGCTGTGATCCAGGCTGCGGCTAATAAGGCGTTGGAGAATGGCATGTCGTTGAAGTTGCTTTTCGAGCAGATTTCGACTATGAGGGGCGATGGTATCACTATCCCTGTCATCTTGATGGGCTACCTCAACCCTATTATGCACTTCGGTTTTGAGCGCTTCTGCGAGGAGTGTGTTCGCACGGGTGTCGATGGTGTTATCATTCCTGATTTACCTTTCAAGGAGTATATGGATGAGTATAAGGCTACGGCTGAGAAGCACGGCATCAAGGTGGTTATGTTCATCTCACCAGAGACTTCTGAGGAGCGCATCCGCCTGATTGACGAGAATGCTTCGGGCTTTATATATATGGTATCGACTGCTGGAACTACAGGCGCGCGTTCATCTTTTGCCGACTCTGCGGCGGATTATTTCAAGCGTGTCGATGCTATGGGGTTGCAACATCCGCGTTTGATCGGCTTCGGCATTTCTAGCCAGGAGACATTTGCTGCGGCTTGCGCGAACTCTAACGGCGCGATTGTCGGCAGCCATTTTGTGAAATTATTGGCTGAAAACAGTGTTCAGGAGAGTGTTAAGAAATTGCTCGATATAGCTGTTATTAATGGCTAAAATGGTCAAAAAAGAGTAAAAAATCGTCTGTTTTGTTTGCTATTTGATTTTTTATCCCTACATTTGTAGGTGAATTAAACATTTTATTAACTTAATACATTACAATTATGTTGACAGGTATCTACCTAATCATTTTGGGCCTTTTGGCTTCACCATCAATCTTGTTGTCTAAGAAGCCTGAGCTTAAGCCAGCTCTTGACAAGCTAGTTCCTTACCAAGCTTGGATCGGTCTTGTATTCGCGTTCTACGGAGTATGGGGTGTTGTTTCAGCTATCTTGAACCTAGGATGGATCGGCACATGGCCAATCTGGTGGGCTACTAACCTAGCAGTAGCACTAGTAGAGGTTGTTCTTGGATTTATCCTTGGTTACGCTCTAATCGTAAAGTACGTACTTTCTAAGAACCCAGAGTCTGCAAAGAAGGGTGAGGAGGTTCTTGCTAAGCTTTCACCAATGCAAGGTACACTTGGTCTAATCGGTATCTGCGTAGGTATCTGGACTATCGTTTACAAGGTAGTTTTGTTCTAATCATTAGAACAGTATAAAAGCCTAGAGGGTCAGCGATGCTGACCCTCTTTTTTTTGTACCTATGCCGCTCCTCTGGAAAATAAACATCCGCCCCGTCATCCTGGACTTGGCGGGTACACACCCCGACCGTCATGCTGAACTTGTTTCAGCATCTCCTAGGGAAGAATGAACCCCCGTAACGTCATCCTGGACTTGATCCAGGATCCCATTTCGTTGTGACCAAAGACGTGACTGTGGGTGTGACTGCTCATGTGACTTGTCGAGCCAGCGGCAGGATGAGATCCTGGATCAAGTCCAGGATGACGTTACCAGGGTAACGTACACACCCACCCGGCACGAGCGCAGTTCCCACATTAGAAAATATACGATGCGGATAGTGATATATTACGTCCTACGGCGTATGTGTATGTTGATTGTTGGATTGATGTTGCGAATGTTCGGTTTGCTTCGCGTGCGTAGTTTATTTGCGATTTGTTGCCGAGGATGTTTGCTAGTATTGCGTTGAGGGCGATTTTTCGACCTGCTATTGTGAATCCTTTGTAGAGGGATATCGAGAGGTCGAATATTGCTCCGAGGTTCTCTTGGAGTGTTATCTCTTGCACCATTTCTGGGGATATATCGCTGTATGCTATTACGCGATCTGTGCGGCGATATATCGATGGTTCAATGTATCGTCCTGCGGCGTATGCTGTTTTCAGGTGGAGGTTAAATTGATATGCTATGTTCCATGTTAGGGTCGACGTGAGGTATATTTGGGGTGCATTTCCCACTACGCATCGATCTATTGCTGAGGCTTGCGTTGTCATTATGTAGCTCATGTCGGCGTCATCGTATAGAGTTACGGTTGGCGCTCCGGCGTATCTGTAGCTACCTGCGGCGAGGGTCATGTCGAGGGACAGTTTTTTCGATATTAGGTATCTTGCGGCTAGCTCTACACCGAAGTTGTTCATTGCAATATCGCTTATTACGGCGTCACAATAGGTGTTTAATATGTCGTCATATACTTGCCATGTTTGTGTTTTGTTGCGTATTGATGTTGCGAATGCTACGGCGCTGAATGTTATTTTTTTGAGTCGCGCGCTGTATCCTAAGTCGAGGTTTGCTATCTGTTGCGGTGTGGGGTCATCGATTGTTGTGTTTGCGTTCTGCTCTTGTAGGAATAGGTCGCGCGACTCAATTGGCAGCAGTAGCAGTGCGCCACTGGCGTAGATCCTGTTTTTTTCACCTATTTCGTGGCTTGCGGAGAATTCAAGGCGCGAATCGCTCATCGATATGCGTTGCGATCTGCCGAGTGATTTTTCACCTTGAAACCTCTCCTTTTCGTAGTGTCCTGTGCGCCACATTGTCTGGTCTCCGAATGCTCCTTTGAGTGACACCTCTGTTGCGCCGCGCTCATATTGTATTGCGAGGAGTCCGCGTATGGCGTATCTGTTGCGTGAGAAGTCGTAGCCAAATCTATCGCCCGTTGTCACTCTGCGGTTTGGGTTTTGCAGGTCGTTTGCGAGTGTTGTTCCGGTGCGGCTTTCGTCGCCTATGTAGCTGTCGAGGTCGATGTAGTAGCTTCCGCCGAGCATGTCCTCCATCTTTTTGAATAATCTACTGTTGGCGAATGATGCTTCGATGCCGTAGGTCACATCAAGACTCCCCTCCGCACCCTCTTTTAGGCGCGTTGTGAAGAGTGCCGCGGCATCTATCACGACCATTCGCTCCACCTGATCTTCGACATAGTAGTTGGCAACTCCGTCACGCGCATACCCATTTTGTTGGCGCAATCTGCTCCACGAAATCTGCGTTGTTTCGATGTCGTTTGCGCTCCATAGCGCAGCTACTTCGTCATATTGGCTGGCGCTGTCGAGGTAACTTGGGAGGTATCGGTAGTAATCTGGGGTTGGTGTTTCGCCGTCATACCACCCTAGTCGCGTTATTGATCGGCGCCCCATTTTTGTATGAAGCTGGAGCTGGAGGGTCGTTGCACCACCTTGGCGAAGTGGCGTTGTGTAATCTACGGAGAGTTCCGGAACAGCATATTTACTGATGCGCGAATTTCGCACTTCGCCATTGTCGACACCCCACGCAGGGTTGTATAGATTGTTGTTCAGCAGGGCGAATGGTTCTGCTGTTGAGCTGCTCTGCAGGTTGCGCCTATATGATGGCAGCGCTACGACGATTGCGAGTTCCGTGTCGCGGTAGCGGCGTTGGGCGGCGAAGTCTACCTTCATATCTTGTCGCCCCACGCCATCAATCGTCAGGTCATTTCCTCCGCGAATATCTGCCGACAGATCTATCATCCAGCTCTTTTGCGGCGCGAGCGATGTTGCATCTCCCACCTCGATGTCGCGGAAGTAGCTCGCGGCAGCACCCGCTATATATCGCGTTGTTGAGGCGAATAGTCGCACCCTCTGCGCACGGTCGCGCTCCTCGTATGGCGTGTCGCAATCATCATGCGCATAGTTCGAGCTGCTCAACACTTCGTTCGAGATCCACCACTCGAAGGCGCGGCGCCGCAACATTATTGGCGCGGTGTAGTATGATGTCGCATCGTCATAGCTCAACTCATATAGCTCTGCACCCAACGCCACATTTGCTCCTGGCGCAACAAAAAGCAGGAGCAGCAATAGCGCTAGTGCGGCAGAAAAGCTCCTCGCCGCGAGATATTTTTTACAAATAGTTCGCAAAGGCCAAAAAATGACAAATTATTCTCGTTACACAAATTTAACATTTATTTTCAACTTATTGCCACCAAATTTGCTATCTTTGTCTTATCCATATAATATGTAATATAGAGCATACACGCCGTGAATTTTAGAATAGGAGAGGGATTTGATGTCCATGAGTTGCGAGAGGGTTTACCCCTAACGCTTGGAGGTGTCGCGATAAGCCACACCAAAGGGTGCGTTGCGCACTCTGACGGCGATGTCTTGATCCACGCACTTTGCGATGCACTGCTTGGCGCTGCGGCGTTGGGCGACATTGGGCTGCACTTTCCCGATAGCGACCCTAAGTATAAGGGGGCAGATTCCAAGTTGCTGCTTGAGGCTGTCTGCTCACTTTTGCGCGACAGGGGGTATGAGGTTGGCAATGTAGATTGCACAATCAGGATGCAGCAGCCGAAGCTTCGCCCCATGATCGACACGATGCGCGCAACGCTTGCCCACACCATGGGTATCGATGCGGAGCAGGTTTCGGTGAAGGCTACAACGACCGAGAAACTTGGGTTCGAGGGGCGCGAAGAGGGTGTTTCGGCGAGCGCCATAGCATTGATATATAAGAGTTAAAAATAGAGGGTTTTCAATGGGTAAAGTTTTATCGTTTTCAATATTAATGGTCCTGGGGTTGGTTGCGTCGCAACTGCTTCCGGGCTATATTGGCGGCGATATGTATGGCTTGATTCGCAATAGCGTAACCTTCCCAATTCTCTACACCTGCTTCGCCTATATCATGATCAACGAGGGGCGCGAGTTTGAGATCGTGAAGGAGAAGTGGCGCTCATATAGTGCCGATTATTTCATCGCTATGACTACTGCGGCGCTGCCTTGGCTCATGATCGCCTGCTACTTCATCTTCGCCTTGCTTCCTGAGAATATGTGGAACGATCCGCAGTCGTGGAAGGAGTCGCTTCTCATGTCGCGATTCGCCGCTCCAACATCCTCTGGCGTGCTTTTTACCATGCTTGCCGCTATGAAATTGACGAAGGGCTGGATCTACAAAAAGATACAAACCCTAGCGATTTTTGACGATCTTGACACAATCCTTTTGATGATTCCGCTTCAGATTATGATGCTGCAATTGAGCTGGCAGATGGGCGTTATGTTGATCTGCATCGTTGCTATGTTGATCTTCGGTTGGCGCAAGCTCGACACCTATAATATCCCGCAGAATTGGCAATCTATACTGCTCTACTCTGTTGGAATCTACTACGTCACATACCTCATCTACCTCTTCACGAAGAGCGCCTATGGGGTTCAGGGCGCGATCCACATCGAGGTTTTGCTTCCGGCGTTTATTGTCGGAATGGTTATCAAACATAAGCCACACGACAGCAAGGGCGAGATTCGCGTTTCGATGATCATCTCGTGCCTCTTCATGTTCCTTGTGGGCATGAGTATGCCGCAGATTTGGGGCGCTGGAATCCGCACCTTTAGCTGGGGCGAGATCTCGATGCATGTCCTCGCTGTTACGGCGCTATCGCTGCTTGGCAAGCTTGTACCGCTCTTTTTCTACCGAAACAGAACGTTCCACGAGAGGTTGGCGGTCGCCATTGGCATGTTTACGCGCGGCGAGGTTGGCGCCGGAGTCGTCATCATCGCGGTTGGTTATAGCATCGGCGGCGATGCGTTGATCATCTCCGTTTTAACTTTGGTTTTGAATATGATTTTGACTGGCGGATTCGTTATCTTAGTACGATATTTCGCTAAGGAGAGCGCCGACATTAGCGCTGCAAAGAGAGAAAAACAGATAAAAAAATAGTCGATATGAAGAGAGCTATCCTACTTCTTGCACTCGTTGTGTGCAGCATTTCAGCAACTTTCGCTGGTCCATTTAGCGCAGGTTTCTCTGCTGGAACTAGCTATTCCGATTACAAATTTGAGGGGTTATCGGTCGACCCAAAGCTTGGCGCTTATGCCCAGGTTGATGTCGACATCAAGATCCTCTTTTTGTCTGTTTCGCCAGAGGTTACCTATCGCTTCAACCGCTTCGATGTCACTGGTGATGAGGGGTTTAGCGTCAAGAATCACGCTGTCGAGGGTTCGCTTATGGGCGGCTTCACCCTCTTCAAGATCTTGACTTTGGAGGCAGGTCCGCGCTACATCTATGACTTTAAGAGCAGCGCAAAATATGGCGATGGCAGCTTCGGCACTATCGAGTCGCTCCACCCTGAGTGGGGCTATGGCGCAGGCGCTACGATCAACTTCAGCAACTTGCGCATCTCAGCGCGCTACAACGGCTACTTCGAGAAGTACGAATCATCGCTAGGTCTATCGAGCGCCCAACACATCACGGTCGGCATCGGTTGCCGCTTCTAACATCGCAACAAACACAAAAAGGGACGAATCTTCGTCCCTTTTTTTATTCTCCTTAACAGCGTGAGTATTTCAAAATCCGCAGCTCAATGCCAAAAATACCGCGAAACTTCAACCCCGAAAATTCTAATAGAGTGAGGATTTTTTAGGCGAGCAAGGTTTTGAAAACGCAGCGTACTAAGGTACGTGAGTATTTCAAAATCCGCCGCTCAACGCCGAAAATACCGCGAAACTTCAACCCCGAAAATTCTAATAGAGTGAGGATTTTTTAGGCGAGCAAGGTTTTGAAAACGCAGCGTACTAAAGTACGCGAGCATTTCAAAATCCGCCGCTCAACGCCGAAATACCGCGAAACTCCAACCCCGAAAATTCTAATAGAGTGAGGATTTTACTTTTGGCGGAAATATATCTGCACCGGCACACCCGAAAAATCCCACTCTGCACGCATTTTGTTCTCAAGGAAGCGGCGATATGGCTCCTTGATATATTGCGGAAGGTTGACGAAGAATGCAAATTGCGGCGTAGGCGTTGGCAGCTGCGTCACGAATTTGATCTTGATATATTTTCCCTTCGTTGATGGCGGTGGATAGTTCTCAATAAGTGGCAAGAAGAACTCATTCAGCGCGTGCGTTGCGATGCGGCGTTTACGCGCCTGGAACACCTCTGTTGCCGTTTGAAGCACCTCTAGGATACGTTGCTTGTTGAGTACCGAAGTGAATATGATCGGAATATCGTTGAATGGCGCAAGCTTCTTCTCTAGGTGTTCGCGCCACTTCTTCATGGTGTTTGCATCCTTCTCCACGAGGTCCCATTTGTTCACAACGACCACGCATCCTTTGCGGTTTTTAACCACCAAGTTGTGGATATTAAGATCCTGTTGCTCAAGTCCTTGTTGCGCATCGAGCATCAATACACAGACATCCGAAGCCTCAATCGCACGAATTGAACGCATCACAGAGTAGAACTCCAGATCCTCCATCTCGCGATTCTTGCGGCGCATACCGGCTGTATCTACGAGGTAGAAATCCATTCCAAATTTATTGTATCGCGTATTGATTGAGTCGCGCGTAGTACCTGCAATTGGTGTTACGATGTTGCGCTCCTCACCAAGAAGTGCATTTGTCATTGAGGATTTTCCAACGTTTGGTCGCCCCACGATTGTGATGCGTGGCAGCGTGTCGTCCAACTCCTCTACGACATCCTCCGGCAGCTCCTTCACGATCTCATCCATCAAGTCGCCCGTTCCCGAACCGCTCATCGATGATATAGAGAAGATCTCGTCGCCAAGACCAAGTGAGTAGAACTCCGATGCCATATATAGCTGGTTGTTGTTGTCGACCTTGTTGCAGACTACAATAACCTTCTTTGACGAGCGGCGCAACACATTAGCGACCATTTGGTCAAGATCGGTGATACCCGTCATAACCTCCACAACGAACAAAATCACATCCGCCTCCTCGATCGCAAGCATAACCTGCGAGCGAATCTCCTCCTCGAAAATATCATCTGTATTCACTGCGTAACCACCCGTATCGATGATCGAAAACTCACGACCACACCAATCGGTCTTGCCGTAGTGGCGGTCGCGTGTCGTACCCGCCGTAGCGTCTACAATCGCCTTTCGCTCGCCAACCAGACGGTTGAAAAGCGTACTTTTACCTACGTTCGGTCTACCCACAATCGCTACCAAAGCCATACTTATATCCTCCTTAAATTCTCTTTATTATCCTACTATAAGTCACAAAGATACTCCTTTTTCGCGAATTGCGCACTATTTGCAAAATAAGTTGCATCTTAATCGCGTTCATTAATCAAAAAAGAGTTATCTTTGGGATTACCAACCTATTCTACTATTGAAAACGTCTAAAAAGGGAGAAGTAATGCGTAGCATCACAAAATTTTTCTTTGTCGCAGCGGCGGCTCTAACGATTGTTGTAGGCGCAACCAGCCGCGCAACGGCTCAAATTACGCCTACTGTTGTGGAGGTTCAGGTCAACGAGAGCCAACGCATATCGATAATCTATGGCGTTTTGGCGGGTATTAGCATGCCTATGCTCTCTGAGCGCAACGACAAACTCTCGTTCAGCAACGGTATGGGTTTTCAGGTTGGAGCTATGATGGGTGTTAAGTTCAAGAGCATAGAGATCGTGCCGGAGCTGTGGTACTCGTATGGGCGCAATACGCTCAAGAGCGCAGAGGATGGTTTGGAGGGGCGTTTGGCAACAACGAGCGTTGAGATTCCGCTCTTGGTGTCGGTCCCTATTGGGTCGATTTTTCGCATCAACGTTGGCCCTACGCTCTCGCTTATGAGCCGCAGCACGCTAACCGACAATCTGGGCGATGTTCACGACTATGGTCGTGTACGCTCCACAGCGGGTTGGGTCGTTGGCGCTAGCGGAACGCTTTGGGGCAACATCATTTTGGATGCGCGATTTACGGGCTTCTTCAAGACAAACAGCGTGGCGCAGAGTGGCGAAACGTATAGCTTTAGCCAACAAAACATATCGGTAAATCTTGGGTATAGATTCTAACTGCAATAATAATTTAATGACAACCACAGAGGATAGAGAGTATTTAACACGAGAGATTGAGCTGGAGGGGATCGATCCGCGCGAACTTTATGGGGCGCACGAGTGTCATTTGGAGCAGATGCGACTTCTGCATCCTGAGTTGCGCATCATAGCGCGCGGCTCATCACTCAAGGTGCGCGGCGATGAGGCGCAGATGGATCGCTTCGAGAGGAAGTTGGAGGAGCTTGTAGCTTACTATCTGAAGTATGGACACCTCAGCGACACGGTTATTGAGCAGGCGTTTGGCGATAGCACGATCGCTGTTGAAACGAGAGTCGACAAGGATGTTATCGTCTATGGTAACAATGGAAATATCATTCGCGCTCGCACACCAAACCAGCAGAAACTCGTAAATCTATATGAGAAGAATGACCTTCTGTTTGCCGTTGGACCTGCCGGATCTGGAAAGACATATACCGCAATTGCCTTGGCTGTAAAGGCGTTGAAGGATAAGGTTGTGAAGCGCATTATCTTGACACGTCCGGCTGTTGAGGCGGGCGAGAAGTTGGGCTTTCTGCCGGGCGATATGAAGGAGAAGCTCGACCCCTACTTGCAACCGCTCTACGATGCGCTGAACGATATGATCCCACCTGCGAAGTTGCAGAAATTTATGGAGGAGGGTGTTGTACAGATCGCACCTTTGGCATATATGCGCGGTCGCACGCTCGACAATGCTTTTGTGATTTTGGACGAGGCGCAGAACACCACATTCCCACAGATAAAGATGTTTTTGACACGCATGGGGCGCACCTCGAAGTTTGTCGTTACGGGCGATATGTCGCAGATCGACCTGCCTAAGAGTGTCGATAGCGGATTGCGCATCGCGCTCGAAAGGGTTCGCGAGGTTAAGGGGATCGGCATCGCGGAGATGGACAAGCGCGACATCGTGCGCCACCCTCTCGTGAAGCAGATTGTCGCAGCATTTGACAAATACGAAGAGAAATAAAAAAACCTCCTGTCATCCTGAACTTGATTCAGGATCCCTAACGCGACAGCAAAAAAAAAGAACTATACAACCCCCTCCCGTCATCCTGAACTTGATTCAGGATCCCTAACGCAACAGCAAAAAAAAAGAGAACTATAATGAATAAGGAACTACAAAAACTAAACCCAGTGCTAGTGTGGAAGCACTTCGCGGCGATGTTAGATATACCACACCCATCGCACCACGAGGTTGCGATTCGCGAATATTTCAAGAGTTTTGCCGCGAGCAAGGCTCTTGATTGCGTTGAGGATGAGGCTGGAAATGTGCTGATCCGCAAGGGTGCGACGGCAGGAATGGAGGATCGCGCAACGATCGTTTTGCAGGCGCACATGGATATGGTGCCGCAGAAGAACAACGACACGGTTTTCGACTTTGAGCGCGATGCGGTGCAAGCTTATGTCGATGGCGATTGGGTGCGCGCAAATGGGACAACCTTGGGTGCGGATAACGGAATTGGAGTTGCAGCAGCACTTGCAATTCTGGAGGATGATAGCGTGGCGCACCCAGCGCTAGAGGTGCTTTTGACATCGAATGAGGAGTGCGGAATGGATGGCGCGTTCGGACTTTCACCGGAGCTTTTGCAGGGCGAAATTTTGCTGAATCTCGATACTGAAGATGAGGGCGAACTCTGCATCGGATGCGCTGGAGGGCTTGACCTTGAGGTTAAGTTTGACCACGAGAGGGAGGAGAGTCCAAAGGCCGAAGATGGCGACTACAGAGCCAAACGCCTAACTATCAAGGGGTTGAAGGGCGGACACTCTGGCTGCCAAATCCACGAGCAACGCGCCAACGCAAACAAATTGTTGTTCCGCTTGCTTCGCTTCACGAAGCTGGAGCTGCTAATATCGAAGATTGACGGAGGCTCTTTGCGCAACGCAATTCCGCGCGAAGCATACGCCGATATATTGATCCACAGCGAGGACGAGGCAGATTTCACAGATCAAGTTGCACGCTTCGAAGCGATGGTCGCGAAGGAGTATGCGGCGATCGAGGATTCGATCTCTATAACGCTTTCAGATGTTGACTACCCTGCCACGGTGATCGAAGAATCTGCCGCCTCATGCATTGTATGGGCGATTGCAGGGTGTCCGGACGGTGTCGCGAAGATGTCAGACACGATGCCAGGATTGGTGCAGACATCATCTAACCTTGCGATCGTAAAGACGAGCGATGATGGCACTAGCACGAGCGTTGAGCTATTCTTGCGCTCATCTTCTGAGAGTGAGAAAATCGCGCTTGCAGATAGCATAGCATCGATTTTCGAGCTTGCCGATGCAGAGGTTACATGCGGTGGGTCGCACCCAGGTTGGTTGCCAAATATTGAGTCGCCAATCCTTAAAGCGATGAAGGATAGCTACTTAGAGCTATTCGGCAAGGAGGCAGAGGTGCGCGCCGTACATGCCGGTTTGGAGTGCGGAATAATCGGCGCAACATACCCAGAGATGGATATGATTTCGTTTGGTCCAACGATCGTTTCGCCACACTCGCCAGACGAATGTGCGCAGATCAGCACAGTCGATAAGTTCTACCAATTGCTGAAATATACGCTCAAAAACGCCCCAAAATCGCGCAAAAAGTAGCCAAAAAAGAGACAAAAAGTGCAAAAAAACTGCAGATTTCTGCAGAAAAATGTAAATATTTGCAACAAATATGGTGCAGACAAAGTGGTTCATGATAGTCAATCCCACCGCGGGAGGAGGTCGAGGTTTGCTCGACCTACCGACTATTTTGCGCCAACTGACGGATGAAAAAATCCTCTACGATGCACACTTCACAGAGCATAAATACCACGCCGTAGAGCTAACCGTTACGGCAATCGAACAGGGCTACCGAAAGATCATAATCATAGGTGGTGACGGCACAATCCACGAGGTGGTCAACGGACTCTTTATACAGCAGAAAATCGCCCCCACAGAGGCTACAGTAGGCATAATAAGGGTCGGAACGGGTGTCGAATGGGCGCGCAACTACGGCTATAGCCACGGCGACTACACCAAAGCAATAGCGGCCATAAAACGCGGCGCAACACAGCTCCGCGACATCGGAATCGTTGAGTACGAAGAGTCGCTATTCCCCCAAAAGAGATATATGGTGGGCGTAGGCGGAACAGGCTTCGATGCCTTCGTGACACAACAATTCACACGCAAAATAATGGCGATGCGCGAAGGACGCATCACATCAATCTGGAGCTACATCTGGGTGATGCTAAAATCATATTTCAGATATAGCAACCAACGCGCGAAGGTATACCTAGACGATGAGTTGATATACGATCGCAACCTCTTCAGCCTAGCATTCGGACTATCGAAATTCAACGGCGGTGGATTCCAACAACTACCAAAAGCGACCGAAACAAGTGGCGAGTTCGACATGACGATATTCCGCCCCCTACACTTCTGGCACCTCCTTTTCCGCGCCAAATACCTCTTCAACGGCGAGCTATACCGAATAGGACATATCGAACACCACAAAGGGCGCAAAATCCACATCGAAGGCGCAAACTACATGGACGTAGAGATAGACGGCGAACTCCTCGGCGGCACCCCCCTAACCCTCCAAATCCTCCCCCAAGCAATCACCACAATCCGAGAGTAACTACGGGAGCGTTACGGGAACTGCGCTCATGCCGCGCTGGCACACAGCAAGCTGTGGATGAAAAACTACGAGAGGGGAAACGCAATAAATTGCGATCCCCTCTCTTCGTTTTTCTTCTCCAACCCTCCTGAATCCAGCAGGAATAAGAAAACCCCAAACACCACACTATGTCACACGCGCCAGCAAAACTGCTCCGCCGGGAGCACCCGGCTCCTGGACTTGATCCAGGATCTCATCATGCCGCTGGCTCATCAAAAATCACATCAATGGAAACCACGAAATGGGATCCTGGATCAAGTCCAGGATGACGTTACCGGGGTAACAATATGATGAGTGGGGACGGAGGACTGCGGAGAGGAGATGAGGAAAAACGGAAAGAGGAAGGCAACAGAATATTGCTCTCCTCTCGTAGTTTTTAAGCCCATTATGACATGAGCCAATTATCGTGGTTACTCTCGGATTGGGCGGATTGGTTGGGCGTTAGCACGGTAGGCGGAGCTTACGACTGCGCCACTGCCGAATGAGTAGAGGTGCATTCCGTTTGTTACGCTGGCTGGTGTTGAGCTCCAGTAGTTGCCGAGTGCGCCGACATACGTTAGGAGTCCGCCGCCGTAGCCGCGGTAGCCTACCGCAGGGTATTTTGCACCGGACTTAGCGTAGGTACTCACCTTTGCTACGTAGTCCCAGAGGAGTGTCGCGCCGTTGAAGTCGCTCCAGAGGTCGCCACTTGGTATGCGCCAACCAGCTGGCGATGGGTCGAAGATCGACTTGGCATTGCTGCGGTAGTTCTTCTGCGCATCGTTCCATAGGTAGTCGATTGAGAGAGCATCGTTGCTCCACGATGTGACGTTTGAGAAATATGTCATTGGGCTTTCAACTGCGCGGCGCACTGTCACGGCGCTTCCGACATTGTCGTTGAGTGGGTTCCACGGTGTTGATGATGTCGCGAGGAATCCATTTTTATTACCTATTCCCACGAATGGGTCTTTACGACCAAATTGGTAGTAGAGTGTTCCCACTGGCACATCGCTCTGCCCCATATTTGAGTAGTCGTTTTCGCTACGTGCGCCGATATTGCGATCCATCACGAAGACGTTGCTCATAGCGCCATCATAGCGGTGTAGCTCGCCATTTGCGCCGCTTGCGCTATAAACGTATGGTGCGCCGACGCTGTTTTTCTCTGCGATAAGGTCTGGGTTGTAATCTGTGATCCAGATGTGCCAACTCCACACTATTGTACCACCTTTGCGCACTCCGACAACGATGTTCGCCTCGGCGATGCCATTTGTCGTAACAACGATCCTATTCTTGTCGAATGTTGGCTCGACACTAATATCGGCGTTGACACCATAGTCGTTCCACAACACTTCGCAGCTCCAAGTCGAGTCGCCAACTGCCGCTATCATCTTCGATGGGTCGTTGCCGTAGCCATCATAAGAGCTACCCCAATATTGGTTTATGCGCTCTACGATTGGGAATACGAATCGCACGACACCGCCATGCGCCACCATTGGGTTTGCGATGTAGCTGTTCGAGATGCGTTTATCCTCAACATGGGGAAGGTATTGGAGGAAATCATCGCCAAGCTCAGGCTCCTGCTCCTCCTCAACTTGAGGCTCCTCAACCTCTGGCTCCAGCTCAGCTTCCGGCTCAGGCTCTTGCTCACCCTCTTCCCCCTCTTCTGATTCGCCTTCACCCTCCTCGCCTTCACTCTCGCCCTCTTCGCCCTCTAGCTCCTCCTCTTCATCTTCGCCGAATAGGTTCTCATCTAGGTCATCACCCAGAAGCTCATCGTTGTTCTCGATTGGAGGTCCCACCCCATCAAGAAAATCGCTGCTTGTGTCGCACGACACAAAAAACGAAAACGCTGCTACACAAATTGCAAGCAGCGAAAATTGTAGAAATCTTCTTGCCATTAATAGAAAATTTAAAAGTTAATAAAACTGTAAAAAATTATATAAATCTAATTGGGCAAGTAGTATTTCGTATCTCTCCTTCTATAACGGCAAAAGGTTAATCAAATTGTATATCTAGTCGTTTTTTCTTCGTTTTTTCGCTATCTTTTGTGTCGCGCTCCTTCACAAGCGCGTGCATAAGGTCGCGCTGCTTCATCGCTGTCTTAAAATCAAGCGCCTTAGCGGCAGCCTCCATAGCCGCCTTAGCATCAGCAATTCTATCATCTATGGTGCGCGAAGCGAATATCGCCTCGATCTCGTGCGCAGGTGTTCCCACCTCAGGGTAGATAATGTCACCCGTAGTGTAATCCACAACGCCGCTCTTCAATGGAGTGCCATTGGCATCTGCCGCGCCTCCCTCGTTGGGATAGGCGACATAATCGGCACCCTTGGGCGATGCAACCTTCATAGTTGATTGCGCCGCAGGAGTTTGCTCCGATGCGCTATCGACAATCTTTACATAGTGGTTCTCCTCGGCGCGCGGCTCCATAGTCAACGTCTGCTCCGTAGCTTTATGCGCCAAGAGATCGCTCGATGCTGTGCCACTCTTCTGCGCCTGGCGAGGCATTATCCCATGCTCAATATTGTAGCGAACCTGGATCATACGCTGGCGGTTCGAGTTCAAGATCGCAACGGCGAGAGAGTCGGTACACTTCAAGCCATACATCATAGCGACACCCTGCGTATTACGCGCAGCACGCCCTGCAATCTGAGTCAACGAACGCCTATTACGCAAAAAACCCTCCTTATCGGCATCCAAGATAGCAACCAACGCCACATTCGGAATATCCAAACCCTCACGCAGAAGGTTCACACCAACCAAGACATCGAACAAGCCAGCCTTCAGATCATCCAAAATCTGAACACGCTCCAACGTATCAATATCGGAGTGAATATAGCGATTGCGCACCCCCACACGATCCAAATAGCGCGACACCTCCTCCGCCATACGCTTCGTAATTGTCGTCACCATAACCTTATCTTCGCGCTGGGTATAGCTCGAAATCTCCTCCATCAAATCATCGATCTGATACGTTGCAGGGCGCAAAACCATAGGCGGATCGATCAACCCCGTAGGTCTAATCAACTGCTCCGTAACCCTATTGCTACAGTGGTCCAACTCATAGTCGCCCGGCGTAGCACTCACAAAAAGCGACTGCTTAACCTTCGCCGCATACTCCACAAACGACAACGGACGGTTATCCTTAGCCGCCTCAAGGCGGAAACCATACTCAACAAGGTTCTCCTTACGCGCCCTATCGCCACCATGCATACCGCGAATCTGCGGCAACGTAACGTGGCTCTCATCGACAACCATCAAGAAATCCTCAGGGAAATAATCCAACAGACAGAAGGGCGCAACGCCAGGCTTACGCTCATCGAAATAGCGCGAGTAGTTCTCGATTCCGCTACAAAAACCGACACTCTTAATCAACTCCAAATCCTCCTCGACACGCACCTTCAACCGCTCAGCTTCCAAGTCGCGACCCCCATCGCGAAACGCCTGCACCTCCTTGACCATATCATCTTGGATATTGCTCACAGCCCTATCTATGCGCTCCTTCGTAGTGACGAAAATCTGCGCTGGAGAGATCGAAAGGCTCTCCATATTTGCGATATGGCAGCTCGAAACAGGGTCGATAATCTCAATCGCCGTGACGACATTTGCCTCATGCGTAATGCGGAAACACTGGTCGCCCAGAGCGCTCATGACAGAGGTGGAGTCGCCATTCACGCGAAACGTACCGCGCTGCATCTCATACTCCGTGCGCGTATAGAGCGCATTGACGAGGCTCTGCGACAACTTCAACTGCGTCATGCGATCGCCAACCTTAACATTGATGATCGTAGCGTTGAAATCCTCAGGATTACCCATACCATAAATGCACGAAACACTCGAAATGACAATCACATCGCGGCGCCCAGTCAACAAGGTGTTGACCGTACTCAAACGCATCTTCTCGATCTCATCATTGATCGATAGATCCTTCTCGATATAGGTTCCCGTAGTGGGCAAATATGCCTCCGGCTGGTAGTAATCGTAATACGAAACGTAATACTCCACGGCGTTATTGGGGAAGAAATTCTTAAACTCAGAATAGAGCTGCGCCGCCAAAGTCTTATTGTGACACAAGACCAACGTAGGACGGTTCAACTCCGCAACGACATTAGCCACCGTAAAGGTCTTACCCGATCCAGTAACACCCAAAAGCGTGTTGTAGCGCACGCCAGACGACAAAGCGCCAACAAGCTCAGAAATCGCCTGCGGCTGATCGCCCGTTGGTTTATATTTTGATACTAAATCGAACCTCATTATACGTTACTTTTCAAACCCCTCGAATAGCGACTTTTTTTAGCGCTATTGTAGAGAGCAATTTAACAAAGATAGCAAAAAAATCGTAACTTTGCCATGATGATTGATAAAGAGACAGTAGACCGGATATACGCCGCCGCAAATATCGTAGATATTATCGGCGACTATGTCACACTCAAAAGAAAGGGTGTGAACTATCAGGCGTGCTGTCCTTTCCACAACGAGAAGACACCTTCGTTTGTTGTATCGCCATCGAAAGGGGTATTCAAATGTTTCGGATGCGGCGAGAGCGGCAACGCCGTGACATTCGTCATGAAGCACGAAGCGATAAGCTACCCCGAAGCGCTCAAAATGGTCGCAAAACGCTACGGAATCGAGGTTCAGGAGCGCGAACTATCGGAAGAGGAGCTGCAGCGGAATGACGATCGCGAGAGTATGTTCACCCTAAATGCGTGGGCATACGACTACTTCATGAACTATCTGCACAACGACCCAGAGGGAATAAGTGTCGGGTTGTCATACTTCCGCCAAAGCCGCGGATTCAGCGAGGAGACAATACGAAAATTTGGACTTGGATTCTGTCCTGCGAAGGGCGACACAATGTCGCAAACGGCGATAAAAGCGGGATACAAAGCGCAATTCCTAACCGCGACAGGTTTGTCGATCGAGAGCGATCGCGACAAATCGCTATTCGATAGATTCCGCGACCGCGTGATGTTCCCCGTGCATAATATCTCAGGGCGCATCGTAGCGTTCGGTGGACGCACACTTCGCACCGACAAGAAAGTTGCGAAGTACCAAAACTCCCCGGAGAGCGAAATCTACAGCAAGAGCCGCGAGCTATATGGTCTATTCTTCGCCAAAAAAGCGATCCAGCAACACGACAAAGTGATCATGGTGGAGGGCTATACCGATGTTATATCGATGCACCAATCGGGCATAGAGAATGTCGTATCGTCATCGGGAACATCGCTCACAGTGGAGCAAGTACGACTTCTGAACCGCTTCACGCAGAACATAACGATAATTTATGACGGCGATGCAGCGGGTGTAAAGGCTGCAATACGCGGTATCGATATAGTCCTCAAAGAGGGGATGAATGTGCGAATCGTGTCGCTACCAGTGGAGCATGACCCCGACTCATTCGCGCGCGCTCACACTGCGGAAGAGGTACACCAATATGTAAATGAACACGAGGAGGATTTCATAACATTCAAGGCGAAACTACTCCTCGGCGAGGCCAAAGGCGACCCCATAAAGCGCTCCGAAATGATCGCCGACATGATTGGGTCAATAAGCAATATCCCCGACCCAATACGCCGCTCCGTATTTGCCAAAGAGTGTTCGCGAATAATGGATATAGACGAAAACGTCCTAATATCCGAAATAGCGCGTAAAATCGCCGCAACACAGAGCAACGACCAACAAACAGCGAACTTCATCCGCAACCAGCAACGCCGAAACACCCAACAAGGTGGCTTCAACAACACACCAAGCAACGGCTCAAGCAACGGCGGATTCGCGCCTCCACCAGATGACCTATTCATAGATGATCCTGACCCATACGCACCATACACGCCGTCAGCGAAGGTTATAACAACCCTCGATGCAGGTAGCACCGTGGAGATACTCGAAAAAGAGCTGCTCACATACCTCCTAAAATATGGTCACCAAACCATAACAATATCGGAGGGAACAGCCCAAACACCACCACAAAAATATAATGTCGCAGCGCTAATATTTGCCGAACTCCAAGAAGAAGCAATGGAGTTCACAAACCCAGCATACAGCGCAATACTAAAGCTATACGAGCAAAAACTGCGCGAAATAGGCGAAGGAAACGAAGTGCCAACGGAAACATTCACCGCAAACGGCGACCCCGACGTATGTAGCCGTGCAATAGAGATCATAACAGAGGGCGACAACTACATCCCAAGCCGCCGCTGGAACATCCACCACGAAGGGCTAGACCCCGTAACACTAGCACGCGGAGTGAAAAAAGCAATCACACTCTACAAATCAAAAGCCCTCGAAACAATGATCAAACAGCTCCAAATAAAGCTACAAGATCCAACACTAACAGAAGAGGAACAAAACGAAACACTTCAACAATTCGCACACCTAAACACAATAAAAGTCCAAATGGCAAAACACCTGAACAGACTGATATTGTAGGTTGATGAGAACTGTCCCCTACGCGGGCATCAGAAACTGCTCCGCGCGAGCACACGCCGTCATCCTGGACTTGATCCAGGATCTCATCCTGCCGCTGGCTCAACAAAATCACATCGAGGGCAACCACGAAATGAGATCCTGAATCAAGTTCAGGATGACGTTACCGGGGCGATTGCGGGGGGGGGGGGGGG
>JBCQUJ010000016.1:0-28819 GCA_047174045.1 Rikenellaceae bacterium | reverse complement strand
CCTAACCATGCCGCTGAAGTTGTACCTGACGTAGCAGTAGCGGCAGGGAACGGATCCTTACGAACTTGCTTTTTTGTGGCTGGCACGTTAAGGATCCTGAATTGGGTTCAGGATGCTGCTGCTCATACATTCAGCAATATCAAATGCCAACGATGCGTTGTCGTTCGCATCAGGGTTCAAAACATATTAATTTGATACTACCACTATTTTGCGATAAAACGTTCATATATTGCTATCAAATGGGTAGCTAGGGTCATCATTTGGATTGGGGTGTTCGGGTGTGGCTGAAGCAGTCTCTTTCGTTGGTAGAGGTTAATGGAATATCTTTTTGCAAAATGATGTGGCTCTTTGGTCAAAAGAGCGCGATAATATTTGGGGCGGTAGTGCTTTTTTTGTAATTTTAGCAATTAAATAAAAAATAATGCGATTATGGCAAATTACGATGTAAGCCCAAAGAGCAAGGTTGCAACGCTTTTGTTCTGTTTTTTTCTGGGTATTTTTGGTGTCCACAGATTCTACGTTGGTAGAAACATATCGGCTATCTTTATGTTGTTGACAGGTGGTCTGTGCGGTATTTGGACCTTCTTCGACTTCATCGTAATCCTTTTTGGCAACTTCAAGGATGGCGAAGGCCGTATAATCAGTGAGTAATTTAGTGAAAAAGAAATAGAACAATAAATATATGAAGTTCAAAGAGTATAAGGGGCTAAGCTTGCCTGGTGTAGCGGATGAGGTTTTGAAGAGATGGGATGCGGATAAGACGTTCCAGAAGAGTATCGAGACTCGCGAGGGGAATCCAACATTTGTATTCTACGAGGGGCCTCCTTCGGCGAATGGTGTTCCAGGAATTCACCATGTTATGGGTCGTGCTATAAAGGATGTCTTCTGTCGTTTCAAAACGCAGCAGGGGTTCAAGGTTGAGCGTAAGGCTGGTTGGGATACACACGGATTGCCAGTTGAGTTGGGTGTCGAGAAGAAGCTAGGCATCACAAAGGAGGCTATTGGCAAGACGATAACTATTGAGCAGTACAACAAGGAGTGCCGCGAGGCGGTTATGGAATATACGGGTCAATGGGAGGATTTGACGCGTAAAATGGGATATTGGGTCAATATGGAGGATCCATATATCACCTATGACAACAAATATATCGAGTCGCTTTGGTGGCTTTTGAAGGAGCTTTTCAATAAGGGGTTGCTATACAAAGGTTACACAATTCAGCCATATTCGCCTGCTGCAGGTACGGGTCTTTCTACTCACGAGTTGAACCAACCGGGTTGTTACCGCGATGTGAAGGATACAACGTGTACGGCGCAATTCATTGTTAAGAAGGATGAGAAGAGCGCGAAGCTTTTCGATGCTTCAGGTGCTGCAGAGGGCGATTTGTATTTCTTGGCGTGGACTACTACCCCTTGGACGTTGCCTTCGAATACAGCGTTGGCAGTTGGGCCAGATGTAGAGTATGTCATTGTGAAGTGTGAGAATCCTTACACGGCACAGCAGCAGACAGTGATCCTTGCTAAGGAGCTTGTAGGTGCATATTTCACTCAAAAGATGGAGGGTAAGTTTACCATCTTGGAGGGTACATATAAGGGTCGCGACTTGGCAGGTATTGCTTATGAGCAGCTTTTGCCATGGGTGAAGCCTGAGGGGAAGGCATTTGAGGTTATCGTTGGTGACTTCGTGACGACATCTGATGGTACTGGAATTGTGCATATCGCGCCTACGTTTGGTGCTGATGATGATCGTGCGGCGAAGGCTGCCGGCATCGTGCCGTTGTTTATGGTTGATAAGGCGGGCAAGAACCAGCCGATGGTTGACCGTAGCGGAAAATTCTTTGTTTTGGAGGATTTGGATGCGGATTTTGTTAAGAATAATATCAATACAGAGCTATATAATGAGTATGCAGGGCGTTATGTAAAGAATGCGTTTGACGATACTCTAGGGCCAGATGATGCTACGCTTGATGTCGATATCGCGGTACTTTTGAAGCAGGAGAACAAGGCGTTCAAGATTGAGAAGCACTCTCACTCATACCCGCACTGTTGGAGAACCGATAAGCCGGTTTTGTATTACCCATTGGATTCGTGGTTTATCAAGACTACGGCTATGAAGGGTCGCATGATGGAGCTGAACGACACTATCAAGTGGAAGCCTGAGTCTACGGGTTCTGGGCGCTTCGGAAAGTGGCTAGAGGGTCTTGTGGATTGGAATTTGTCGCGCTCGCGCTTCTGGGGTACGCCGCTGCCGGTATGGGCAACGGAGGATTACTCGGAGATTAAGTGCATCGGCTCTGTTGAGGAGTTGATGGGCGAGATTGAAAAATCTATCGCTAAGGGATATATGACTGAGAACCCATTTGCTGGGTTCAAGGTGGGTGATATGAGCAAGGAGAATTACTCTACGAAGAATCTCGATTTGCATCGTCCGTATGTTGATTCGATTGTTTTGGTCTCGGATAAGGGCGAGCCGATGAAGCGCGAGAGCGATTTGATCGATGTTTGGTTCGATTCGGGTGCCATGCCTTATGCGCAGCTGCACTATCCGTTTGAGAATAGCGGTGCTGATTTCAATAAGGTTTACCCTGCTGATTTCATCGCGGAGGGAGTGGACCAAACGCGTGGTTGGTTCTTCACGTTGCATGCTATCGCTACTATGTTGTTTGACTCTGTGGCGTTCAAAAATATCATCTCGAATGGTCTTGTGCTTGATAAGTCGGGTAACAAGATGTCGAAGCGTTTGGGCAATGCCGTAGAGCCTTTTGAGGTTTTGGCGAAGTATGGCGCAGATGCTACACGTTGGTATATGATTAGCAATTCGCAGCCGTGGGATAACCTTAAATTTGATGTTGAGGGTGTTGATGAGGTTCGTCGTAAATTCTTCGGAACGTTGTATAACACATACTCTTTCTTCGCTTTGTATGCTAACGTTGATGGCTTCACGGGCAAGGAGGCAGAGGTTCCGATGGCGAAGCGTGCTGAGATCGATCGTTGGATCATCTCGTTGTTGAATACGCTTGTCGGCAAGGTTACGGAGTCGCTTGAGGGTTATGACCCAACGCCTGCGGCGCGTATGATTCAAGATTTTGTCAATGAGAATTTGTCGAACTGGTATGTTCGCTTGAATAGAAAGCGTTTCTGGGGTGGTGAGATGAATGAGGATAAGTTGGCGGCATATCAAACGCTATACACTTGTTTGGAGACTGTTGTCAAGCTTGCTGCGCCATTTGCTCCATTCATCACGGATCAGATCTTTGCCGATTTGAACGCTTTGAGCGGTCGTCATGCTGAGAGCTCAGTACACTTGTCGGAGTATCCTAAGGCTGATATGTCGCTTGTGGATAGCGATTTGGAGCAGACGATGGATCTAGGTCAACGCCTTACGTCTATGGTTTTGGCGCTGCGCCGCAAGGTGAATATCAAGGTTCGCCAGCCATTGACGAAGATTCTTGTCCCTGTTCTTGACCCAGCTATGAAGCGCCACATCGATGCTGTTCGCACGATTGTTATGGGCGAGGTTAACGTTAAGGAGATCGAGTTGATCGAGCAGACTGCAGGAATCATCACGAAGCGCATCAAACCAAACTTTAAGACGTTGGGCCCTAAGTATGGGCAATATATGAAGGCTATATCTGCTCTTGCAGCGACATTCTCACAAGAGAAGATCGCGGAGATTGAATCTGCCGAGGAGACGATACTAGATATTGACGGCACGAAGCTGACAGTAACGGCGGCTGATTTCGAGATCACATCGGAGGATATGCCAGGTTGGTTGGTAGCATCGGAGGGCAAGCTTACGGTTGCGCTCGACATCACGCTTACAGATGATTTGAAGCGTGAGGGTGTAGCTCGCGAACTTGTAAACCGCATCCAAAATATCCGTAAGGATTCAGGATTCGAGGTTACAGACCGCGTAAATGTCGAGATTCAGAGTGTAGATTCAGTCGTTGACTCAATGCAGAGCTACTCAGAGTATGTCGCAGCACAAACCCTAGCGCTCGACATCAAGGTTACGGCAGAACCGCAGGGAGCATTCGTCGTAACATCTGACCTAGATGAACAACCACTCCTAATCGCTGTCACAAAGGCGTAGCGGTGACTGTCCTTCGCGGACGGCGGCCGGGTGCTCCCCCGGCGGAGCTAAATATTAAAACTATTAGAGGGGCTAACCTTTCATCTTTCGATGAGGTTGCCCCTCTAATAGTTTTTGTATGCACCCCACAAAACACTCTGCTGCTGTTCGGGAGGATATTCACGATACTTCGTAACACGAGCATTTGGTTCTTGACGATTGTATAAAAACGACGAGAGGAGGGCAACAATAGGTTGCTCTCCTCTCATAGTTTTTACTGCATGTGCGGCACGCACCGCCCGCGCGGCGTTAGCGCAGTTTCCGTTGTTACTGCGCTATGAATCGTTCGCAATCTAGTGCTGCGATGCACCCTGAGCCAGCTGCTGTAATTGCTTGGCGGTAGTGTGGGTCTTTTACGTCACCTGCTGCGAATAGTCCTGGTATGTTTGTTATTGATGTTCCTGGTTTTGTTGCTATGTATCCTTGGTCATCTAGGGCTACATGCTCTTTCACTAGTTCGGTGTTTGGGTGGTGTCCTATCGCTAGGAATAGTCCATCTACATCTAGTTGCTTTGTTGCGCCGTCGTTGTCGCTTATCACTACGTTTGTCACGCCAGAAGAATCTCCTAGCACATCTGTTACGTTGTGGTTGAATATCACCTCTATGTTTTCGGTTTTGAATACTCGTTCTTGCATCGCTTTTGATGCGCGCAGGTGGTCTTTGCGTACGATTAGGTATACCTTCTTGCAAAGTGTCGCTAGGTATGTCGCCTCCTCGGCTGCTGTGTCGCCTCCGCCTACTACTGCAACATCTTTTTTGCGGTAGAAGAATCCGTCACATGTTGCGCAGGCGCTCACTCCCATTCCGCGGTATTGCATCTCAGATGGCAGACCTAGGTATTTCGCTGTTGCTCCTGTTGCGATGATTATTGTCTCGGCTTCGATTTGGTGTTCGCCGTCGGCAGTCACTTTGAATGGGCGTGACGATAGATCTACGGAGTAGATGTTTCCGCGGCGTATATCTGCGCCGAATCTCGCTGCTTGTTTGCGTAGATCCTCCATCATTGCTACGCCTGTTGTCCCTTCTGGGTAGCCTGGGAAATTTTCGATTTCAGTTGTTGTTGTTAGCTGTCCGCCTGGCTCAACACCTTCGTATAGTACTGGTGTTAGGTTTGCGCGTGATAGGTATATCGCTGCTGTGTATCCTGCAGGACCGCTTCCGATGATTAGTGTCTTTACTTTCTCCATGGTTTTTCTATTTTTTTTCGTTATTTTATCTGCTATTTTGTTGTCACTAATGTTCCGATATTCATCATCGCGATCATATCTTCGACCGATATTCCAAGCCCTACTGCGCGATACCCCGATTGCGATTTGTCGGCTGCGTTTTCGTCACGTAGGTGGTGTACCATAGGCTCAAATATTGCTGGTACTCTGGATGCGGCACGCCCCATCGCGCGAAAGAATTCGTTGGGGCAGTTCTCTAGCTCCTCTTCGGTTGGGAATATCATCGACTCGGCATCCTCGTTTATAAATAGGTTTACGAGTAGCGTGTTTCCATCCTTTGTCGCGAGGCTTTTGATGCGTTCCGACACCTCTATTATATCCTCTAGTGTGCTATCTGTTGCGTGACCATCAGTTAGGTTTGTGACTATTGGTGGTGTGCTATCTCTATTTTCGGGGCGTTCTACCCACTCTTTCAATATTTCGTATGCAAAATCTAGCGCCTCATACATTGGCGTTTCGCCCTTCGGTTCGATTGAGAATTTCGACTTTCGCAGCTCTTCGTCATCGCTGTTGAATGGCGTTACTGCTTCGAGTGAAACTATCGTGTCGCCGCGCCCAATCTTTGCTATTTCGGTGATCGATCTGAAGTGGTTTCCGCTTTCGTCACCAAAGACCGAGATTATTTTGTTGCCGCAATATACGAGGATCATCACATCGTAGTAGTCGCGAATTTCGTCGCTCACTTTCGATTTGCATAGTAGCTCTTTGAGTATGCTATTTGCCGATAGGGCAGCCACTTCGCACTGCGTCAGAGGTCGTCCTTCGTATGTCACTTGGCTTTGCATCGATGCTGAGCTATCTACGAGCAGACATATCGCAGCGCGATGTTCTCGCGTCACTCTCGCCTTGAAGCTCTCCGCTTGGGTTGTTGTTGCTTTTTCCATTACGCAATTCTTTCCGTTGTTAAATATTGCCGCTTATAATGTTGCCGGTCATTACGCTTCCGGTTTATATGTCGCTCCACTCCCTCTCTTCATCGTTTTTGAGTGTGTCGACAATCGTGCCACGCTTATCGATCAGGAAGCTATTTCGCCCTACCTTCACCTCTGCATGTTCGTTCGCTTCGAAATCTAGCACCTCGTCAAATAGTGCCGGTATCAAGATCTCGTTGCGCGTTGGGTCGTAAAACCCGTATGCGTTTATATCATCTACAAATGGCTCAAAGAGTTTTATGTCGCGTTGTGCATATCTCTCTCTAAGCGCTTCGGCAGTCGCTATTTGGCTCTCGTTCATAAACCTCTCTCGCAATCTCTCTTGCAGTGCGAAGTCGAAGATCATATATAGGTGCTTCACTTCTATCTGTCGCAGATATAGCAGCTTTGCCACTCTGTAGTGGGCAAATAGCCCATTCTCAGCCATTAGCGCCATCACTGAACGCATAATTTCACAATCTCTGTTGCTCACTTTCTCACCCTCCAGCAGCAAGTTGTCCTTGGAGGGGTATCGCTTGTAGAGCCACATATCTTCGCTCAATGCACGCAGCGAAAGCGAAATAATCATCAGCGAGAAGTGATCTATGTTCTCGTTGAAGTGGTCGAGCGTGCGCAGTGGCGATTGAAATTGTGGAGTGCCGCAGCTTATGCTTTTGCGCCCTTTCAGCGCTGGCACGTATGCCGTATCGAAATCGATTAGTTGCATCGTTCCGTCACTCTTCACAATAATGTTGTCGAGCGATATGTCGCCATGCGCCCACTCTTCTCGCAAGGTGTTTCGCGCCATTGTGTCGAATGCAATAGAGAGTTTTCGCAGGGTGTGGTTGCCGCTATCTCGGTAATCATTTTTGCGCCCTGCGCTTCTCCCTCTCTCCTCTGTCGCCTCTCTTATTGCGGTGTCGAGCGATACTCCATCGACCCAATCGCAGATCACTACATCGATTAGTTTCTCTGCCCCATGTCGCGCTACGTTGAACTCTTTTGCGAAGTATCTATCGCCATATATCGCTTTGAGGTGCGGATTCTCCACCTTGTAGCATCTCATGCTCTTTTCGATGCCGTTCTCTTTGATTCGCACTATCACGGCGCTATTTCCAGTGAAATAGATCGGTTCGCCGTGCGCATCGCACATAAGCTCGATGTTGCTCAGGCTTCGGAGCCTGCTAGCAAAATCGGCGGATCTTGCACCATCTACTATCTCGCTATTTAGTGCAAACATAACTGCGTAAAAGTGTTTTTCTATCGTGCGACTCCTACATCAAGAGCAAAAAAAGACCCTGCAACCATCGCTGCAAAGTCTCATTTTTTTCGATAGTCACTATCTCATTGTAGAACTATTTTTTCTCGCAGCTGCAACCCTCGTCTCCGTCGCCGCAACCGTCGCAACCGCCCTCTTCGCCGTCGCCGCATCCGCAACCACAGCCGCCAGCTGGCGCTGCCAAATCCTCAGGTGTTACGTCACGAACCATAACTACCTCGACCTCGAAGTTCAAAGTCTTGCCCGCCATTGGGTGGTTGAAGTCCATCTTCACTGTCTCCTCAGCAACCTCCTTAACGATACCCATTAGGCGGTTACCCTCAGCGTCAGCCATCGGGATAGGGTTTCCAACAACTAGCATATCCTCTGGGATTGAACCCTCTACCTCGAAAATGTTCTTTGGCAACTCAACTAGCGCTTGCTCGTTGATCTCGCCGTAACCATCCTTAGGCTCAAGAGTGAAAGCTACCTTCTCGCCCGCTACTTTACCTTGGATTGCCTCTTCGAACTTTGGTAGCAACATACCTGTTCCGCAGATAAATTGTAGTGGTGCACCTGGTTGTGACTGATCCGCTACCTCACCATTAACCGTTAGTTTGTAATCTACGGCTACCATTTTGTTGTTTTCAACCTTCATCTCTTTCTCTATTTTTGATTTTAAATTTTCTCTCGTTTATCTCTTACAAATATATAAATTTTTTTAGTCAAATTCAACGCTGTTAAGCTATTTATTTTCAACTCTCATCGTCACTCTTCTCTGCGCCCTTATGACGATCCATACGCCGGCGAATATCAGCGCGCCAAAAATTGCTGTCTCTACGCGCAATTTATCTATTCCTAGTGCAATTGAGAATATCACGGCTGTTGCTGGTTGCACGTATGTATATACGCTCGTCACAGTTGGTTGTAGTCGCCTTAATCCGCTCTGTAGCAGAAGGTTGGGGATATATGTTGTCATTATGGCGAGGTATGCTATTGCGAACCACACCTTTGTCGGGATCTGCGAATAGTCCCACTCCATCATCGGTTTCACTCCAAACGGCACAACGGCTACTGCCGCCAGTAGAAACATCCAACGCAGTGCAACAATAGGCTCATAGCGCTTCAGCAGCGATTTGAACCACAACATATATACGGCAGCCAATATCGCACACAAAACAATCAGCAAATTGCCCTCAACACCCGATGTTGCATGCGCACCATTCGCCCCTGATAGAATAACCCCAACGGCACCTGCCAGACCCAATATCACGCCAAATAGTTTTCCGCGTGTGAATATCTCAAACCCCAGCAGAGCAGAGAAGATCAACACCACAACAGGGTTTAGCGTAGCTATTATGGCGCAGTCGATTGCCGAAGTCATCGACAAACCAAGCATCAAGATTCCCTTGCGACCTACGGCGATGAGTAGCGCTGCCCCCACAAAGGTCAATATGTCGCGCCGCGCCACGCTCTGCTGCTTCGCCTTGGCACCCTCAAAAGGTATTGCAAGGAGCGTTAGGAGCGCTGTGGCTATGGTCGAGAGGGTCAACATCTGGTATGGCTCGATGTAGTGCGGCATAGCCATGTTGTAGAGCGGATAGCCCAACCCCCAAATCAAATTTGCTCCAAAAACCATCAGGTGTGCTGCTCCATTTCTCATAATTGTAAAATTTATCTCGTTGTTAAAAAACTAACACCAAATTCAATAATCGTGCTACAACTTGGCAAAAAGATTGTATCTTTGCCACACAAGCAAGAGCAAATCAACAAAACACATAACATAAAATGGAGGCAATTAAAGCATTGATGGAGCGCCGCAGCGTGCGCAAGTACAAAGACCAAAAGGTCGATCGCCAAACGATCGAAGAGATCATGGAGCTAACACGTTGGGCGCCATCATGGTGTAACCTTCAGGTTGCGCGCTACACAATCATCGACGACGAGGCGATCATTAAGCGCATCGCAGAGGAGGGTGTCAAGGGCTTCACATATAACATCAAGACACTAGTAAACGCTAAGGGCGTAGCGGTTCAAAGCTTCAAGAAGGGCAAGAGCGGTAAGCTAGGTGGTCAAGAGTATACAACCGAGAGCGGAAACGTATGGGAGATCTACGATGCTGGTATCTCGTGCCAACAATTCTGCCTTGCAGCACACGCTAAGGGTGTAGGAACATGCGTAATGGGTGTAATCGATGATAAGGAGATCGCCAAGATCATCAACCTCCCAGAGGATGAAACAGTAGCATCTGTAATCGTCTTCGGATACGAAGAGGGCGAACACGCAAAACCAACCGACCGCTTCCCAGCAGCAGAGATAACTCGCTACTTGTAGAGGCTTTATGAGAACTTTTATTCCTGCAGTATACAGGAAATAGTTGAAAGAAAAACGGAGAGAGGGGAGATGCAATTTATTGCATTTCCCCTCTTATAGTTTTTCATCCACAGCTTGCTGTGCGCCGCCTGGCGTGAAGGCAGTTCTCAGTTACTTCCTGGTGTAGACTACTTTTTTTGTTTGGAAGAATGGGTCATCGAATATGTCGGATATTTCGTGGATATCCCATTTTTTGCGTGTTAGTGCGAGTTCTTCAGCTAGGTCACCGCCTTTGAGGTATAGGATTCCGTTTGGGAGGGTTCCTTTTTCTCCTTTTTCTATCTTTGTCCAGATCCAGTTTACGAATGTTGGCATTGCTGTTACGGCGCGCGATACTACGTAGTCGAATCGCTCTTTGATTTGTTCTACGCGTGTGTTTCGCGGGTCTATGTTTTTCAGTCCGATCGACTCTGCGACTCCTTTCACTACGGTTATTTTTTTAGCTATTGAGTCTGCTGCAACGAATTTCGCTTCGGGGAATAGTATTGCGAGGGGTATCGATGGGAATCCACCTCCGCACCCTACATCTAGGATTCTGGCTCCTGGTTCGAATTGACACACCTTTGCTATTGCTAGCGAGTGTAGTATGTGTCGCAGGTATAGTTGTTCAAAATCTTTGCGTGACACAACATTTATCTTGGCGTTCCATTCGGCGTATATATCATATAGCGCGGCGAATTGTGCCTTTTGTTGCTCTGTTATTTCAGGGAAGTATCTCAATATTTGTTCCATCTCTTCTTTTTTCTCTTTTTTGTGTTGTTGCAAAGTTACAACATTGTTACGGCATTTAGCAATATTTCATCCGCTTCGTGAACCCATTTTTGAAACTCTTCTCTGTTTGCCTTGTAATTCTCTATCGCTTTGTTGAGTAGCGAGAGGTTAAATTCGTTTGCCACTTCGCCAGCGTTTACGCCGTGTGCATCTGCGGCGTTCACCTCTTGTTCGATGTGTGCGGGGATCATTAGCGTTGGTTTTCCCATATATATCGCTTCGCATATCGACTCAAATCCTGCTGTTGTGACATATCCTTTTGCGCCAGCCATATACTCTAGGAATTTCTTGTCGTTGAGTTTGTGTAGCCATAGTCCGGGCATCTCTTCGCGACACTCTTCGGCGCCCTCTTTGTCCCAGAATATATGCACTTCGGTGGCGCTGTTGCGGCGTTTCCATTTTATCACCTCTTTGAGGTATGCTGGGTTTAGCATATATCCGAGTATGTAGTCGCCTTTGGTCGCTTTGAGGTCAAATATTTCGGGGCGTAGCAGTGGTGGTACGACTTCTACGCGCGGCGAGAATGATCGTTCCATGGGGTAGAACGACAGCGCCAGACGCTTGTAGGAGCCGTATGAGCTGATCATGTTGTTGAGTTTGAGTATGAATGATCGTCCTTCGAGTGTTGTGTCGTTGTGTCGGAACTTTGGGTGGTCGATTAGGTATTGGTGACCTATTGATATTATGGGGCGGTGTATTCTTTTGAGTATGTTTGTCGCACCTAGGAGTAGGTCGTAGAAGTTTATCACTACGTCGGCATCGCTTCGCTCTATTGTGTCGTGTATTGTGTCGATGCTCTTGCGATATCTGTTTAGCTGTATTGGGGTTGAGTTTTGGAGGATTGTTGTGATGATGTTTGCGCTTTTTCCTCCGCGGCCGTAATCCATCGATGGGGCGTCGTATTGCGTTACGTCACACTCTATTTTGTTTAGAAAGAATTGCGGTATCTCTCTGTTGTGGCACTTTCCCACAAGCACATGTTCTATTGTGTGACCATTTTTGCGTAGCAGTTGGCTCATCGAGAGCGCTTGCGTAAGGTGTCCGCGACCTTCGCCCTGTATTACGAATATATACTTCATCGCTTCGTGGTTTTGGTTCAATAGCAAATGTACATCTTTTCTGGTGTTACAGCAACAAAAAGGGTGCAACTTCAAGAACAAAAAGGGGGTGCAGTTGTATCGTTGCCAATAAAAAAAGGGGTGCAACTTTTTAAGTTGCACCCCTTTGGGTGGAGAATGGGGATCGAACCCACGACCTCTTGAACCACAATCAAGCGCTCTAACCAACTGAGCTACCCCCACCATTTGTGAATGCAAATATAGGTTATAAAAATGATTTCACCAAACGAATGGCTAAAAAATTGTTATGTATAATTGTTCGGTACAATTTTTTGAGTTAAATTTGTGCGTTAGAATTTGCATATAATTAAAATAAAAGAGAGAATAAGATGAGAGTAAAACCACTTTCGGATCGCGTCCTAGTTTTGCCAAATGCGGCTGAGGAGCGCACAGCGGCGGGGTTGTTTATCCCTGAGACTGCTAAGGAGAAACCACTTGAGGGTAGTGTTGTGGCTGTTGGTCCTGGCACCAAAGAGATCGATATGGAGCTTAAGGTTGGCGACAAGGTTATGTATGGTAAATATGCTGGTCAGGAGATCGCAATCGATGGTGTTGACTACCTTATGATGAAGCAGGCGGATGTAATTGCAATTGTTGAGTAATTAAAAGAGAGAGAATAAGATGGCAAAAGATATAAAGTATGATGTAGAGGCTCGCGAGCTTCTGAAGGTTGGCGTAGATGCGTTGAGCAACGCTGTGAAGGTCACTTTGGGTCCTAAGGGTCGTAACGTTATTATTGATAAGAAGTTCGGCGCGCCGCACATTACCAAAGATGGTGTTAGCGTTGCTAAGGAGGTTGAGTTGGAAGACCCGTTTGCGAATATGGGCGCTCAGATGGTGCGCGAGGTTGCTTCAAAGACTAATGATGATGCTGGTGATGGAACAACTACGGCGACAGTTTTGGCGCAAGCTATCATCGGCGTGGGTATCAAGAACGTAACGGCTGGTGCCAATCCAATGGATTTGA
This sequence comes from Rikenellaceae bacterium, assembly GCA_047174045.1. GTDB lineage: Bacteria > Bacteroidota > Bacteroidia > Bacteroidales > Rikenellaceae > Alistipes. The sequence goes on along the minus strand of JBCQUJ010000016.1, from coordinate 16,065 downwards.
AGCGCGGTATCGACAAGGCTGTTGCAACGGTTGTTGAGTCGTTGCGCGCGCAGAGCCAAGAGGTTGGCGGCGATATAGCTAAGATCGAGCAGGTTGCGACAATCTCGGCTAACAACGACAATACGATCGGTAAACTTATCGCTGAGGCTATGGCTAAGGTGAACCGCGAGGGTGTGATCACTGTCGAGGAGGCTAAGGGAACCGAAACTTATGTTGATGTTGTCGAGGGAATGCAGTTCGACCGCGGATATATTTCGGCATATTTCATTACTGATACGGAGAAGATGCAGGCGCAGATGGAGAAGCCTTACATCTTGATTACAGATAAGAAGATCTCAACGATGAAGGAGCTTTTGTCGATCCTTGAGCCAGTGGCTCAGAGCGGTCGTTCGTTGCTTATCATCGCGGAGGATGTTGATGGCGAGGCGCTTTCGGCACTTGTTGTTAATAAGTTGCGTGGCGCTTTGAAGGTTGCAGCGTGTAAGGCTCCAGGCTTCGGCGATCGCCGTAAGGAGATGCTTGAGGATATCGCTACATTGACTGGCGCAACGGTAATATCTGCTGATAAGGGAATGCGCCTTGAGGATACAACACTTGAGATGCTTGGAACGGCTGAGAAGGCGACTCTAGGCAAGGAGAACACGGTAATCGTAGATGGCGATGGCGACAAGGCGAACATCGAGGCGCGTGTCCAGATGATCAAGTCAGCTATTGAGGTCTCAACATCTGACTACGACAAGGAGAAGCTGTCGGAGCGCCTTGCGAAACTCGCAGGAGGTGTGGCGGTGCTATATGTAGGTGCTGCAACAGAGGTCGAGATGAAGGAGAAGAAGGATCGCGTAGATGATGCTCTTGCGGCGACTCGCGCGGCAGTAGAGGAGGGAATCGTACCAGGAGGTGGCGTGGCGTATATTCGCGCCGTAGATTCTCTTGAGAGCCTAAAGGGCGACAACGAGGACCAAACAACAGGCGTACAAATCATCAAGCGTGCGATCGAGGAGCCACTACGCCAAATCGTAGCTAACGCAGGAGGCGAAGGTTCTGTCGTAGTGAACAAGATCCGCGAGTCAAAAGGTGCAGTGGGATACAACGCACGCGACGACCGCTACGAGGATATGCTCGCAGCAGGTATCATCGACCCAACAAAGGTGTCGCGCGTAGCGCTTGAGAACGCAGCATCGGTAGCATCTATGTTCCTAACGACAGAGTGCGTGCTAGCAGAGAAGAAATCTGATGCACCAGCACCAGCAATGCCAATGGGCGGCGGCATGCCAGGAATGATGTAATAGCTGGGGTCTGTCCTGCGCGGACGGCGGCGGAGTGCTCTCCGCGGAGCTAGTAAAATAACAAGAGGGGTGACCTTTAAGCTAACGCTTAGGTCGCCCCTCTTGCCATTTTATTATAAACTCCCCAAAACATTCGCTATCATTCGTCTGGATAACCTCAAGTTATCACACCATGACCGTCATCCTGAACTTGATTCAGGATCCCTAACGCGCCAGCTATAAAGAAACAGCAAAAACAAGCAATTTGGAGAATAAAAAATCCGTTTGTACATTTACAGAAAGAAAATAGATTACAATATGATACAGAGATTTGCAGATTGGCTCGTATATGGGCTTTTTGGTCTTGATTCTGGGACGAGGCTTGGCGAGGCGGTGAACTTCTTCTTCTACGATACGTTGAAGATCGTCTTGCTGCTCTTTGTTATAACGTTTTTAATGGGGATTGTAAATTCATACTTTCCAGTGGACAAGGTGCGTAACTTCTTGAGCAACCGTAAGTTGTATGGTGCGCAATATCTTTTGGCAGCGCTCTTCGGTGCTGTCACGCCCTTCTGCTCCTGCTCTTCGATTCCGCTCTTTATCGGCTTCGTTAAGGGAGGTATTCCGTTGGGTGTTACGCTCTCTTTTTTGATCACTTCGCCACTCGTGAATGAGGTTGGTGTAGCGATGTTTTTGACTGCGTTTGGCGTAAAAACAACCGCTATCTATGCTGTTTCGGGTATCTTTATTGGTGCTGTTGGCGGCTGGATTCTTGGTCGTATGAATATGGATGGGGAGTTATCGCCGCTGGTGCGCGGTGTGGCGAAGGTTAGCGGCTTCAACATCGTAGGTGTGGCGGCCGCAGATGAGGGTTCGTGTTGCTGCTCAAAGGAGCAGAAAGCGATAAAAAATAGTGAGAAAACAACTCTTGTTGAGAAGTTGCTAGATATAGCGCGCGAAACACTCGACATTGTGCGTTCAACGATACTCTATATCGCCGTTGGAATTGGTTTTGGCGCGGTGATTCACGGCTATGTTCCGGAGGGCTTCTTCGAGCAATATTTGGCAACAAATAGTTGGTATTCAGTCCCTTTGGCTGTGGTTCTTGCTGTGCCGATGTATGCGCCTCATTCGGGTGTTATACCGGTCATTGAGGTTTTTGTGGCGAAGGGTATTCCGTTGGGAACGGCGCTTGCCTTCATGATGGCTGTGATTGGTCTTTCGGTGCCTGAGGCGACACTCCTAAAGAAGGTTATGAGCTGGCGACTTATTGCGACATTCTTCGCTGTCGTTACTCTCTCTATAATCGCGCTTGGTTACCTCTTTAACGCGGTTTTATAGATTTTCACGCTTCACGAGTAGCGTGCATATCTGCGCGCGCGAACGGTGGATGTTGGTCTTAACCGATCCCATCGGCATGTTTAGCTTCTCGGCGATCTCTTCGTAGGATAGCTCCTCGATGAATCGCATCGTGAACAATGTTTTGTGTTGCTCCGATAGTTGTTCTATGCACTCATCGATCTGGCTTCTCGTCTGGCTGTTGATGATCGATTGCTCTGGATTTGGGCTTAGCTCTTCGGGTGAAAGTGCGAACTTTTCGTCAAGCGATTTTTCGTCGTGTTGCTTGCGGTAGAAGTCGACAAATGTATTCTTTGTGATTGTGAATATCCACTGTCCGAAGGTATATTTGGGGTTGTAGCTGCCGAGGTTCATGAATGCCTTGATCAAGCTATCTTGCAGCAAATCGTCCACATCTTGGCTGTTGTATGCGTTGCCTAGGCGGCTTCTTAGTAGCGACTTTATCTGGTCGCGATATCGCATCGTCAGCGCATCGAAAGCGGGTCTGTCACCCGTTATGCTCCACTCCACTAGTGTTTGATCTGTCGCGGTGATATATTTTTCGTTGTTTGGCCCCATACCACAAATATAGCAATTATATCGCTCTTTTTGGGTCGCGCCTACATATAATTAATGCAAAAAGAGATTTTTGGGCTATTTTCTCGCAACTTTTTCTTAACTTTGGTCGATTAATATGTCATAAAAAAGGCGATGAAATTCAAACTCGAACATAAAGCACCAGGCTCAAAGGCGCGCGCCGGAGAGTTCACTACGGATCACGGCGTTGTCAAGACTCCGATATTCATGCCTGTCGGTACTGCGGCGGCGATGAAGGGTATCTTTCATCGCGATGTTGCGCAGGAGGCTAAGGCGCAGATCATCTTGGCAAATACTTACCACCTCTACCTTCGTCCTGGTATGAAGATCATCGAGGCGGCGGGAGGTGTTCATCGCTTCTCGAATTGGGATAAACCGATGTTGACTGATAGCGGCGGCTTTCAGGTCTTTTCGCTTTCGGGGTGCCGTAAGCTGAAGGAGGAGGGTTGCACGTTCCAGTCGCATATCGATGGGTCGCGCCATCTCTTTACGCCAGAGAATGTGATGGATACGCAGCGCACGATTGGTGCCGATATTATGATGGCATTCGATGAGTGTCCTCCGGGCGATGCGCCGCGCGACTATGCGGCTAAGTCGTTGGCTATGACGCAGAGGTGGTTGGCGCGTTGCTTCGATCAATTTTCGAAGACGCAGCCTAAGTATGGCCACGAGCAGTCGCTCTTCCCTATTGTGCAGGGGTGTGCTTATGCCGATTTGAGAGCTAAGGCGGCGGAGGATGTGTTGCAATATAATGCGAATGGTTACGCTATTGGCGGACTTGCTGTGGGCGAGCCTGCGCCAGTGATGTATGAGATGATCGAGGTTTGTAACGCTATCTTGCCGGAGGATAAGCCGCGCTACTTGATGGGTGTCGGTACGCCGATAAATATCTTGGAGGCTATCGATCGCGGCGTTGATATGTTTGATTGCGTTATGCCTACGCGCAATGGTCGCAATGGTCAATTGTTTACGTGGGATGGTGTTATAAATATCAAGAATAAGAAGTGGGAGCTGGATTTCTCGCCGATAGATGCGAGGAGCAATTCGTTCGCTTCGCGAGAGTATACGAAGAGCTATCTGCACCATTTGGTGGTGTGTCGCGAGATGTTGGCGGCTCAGATCGCTTCGTTGCACAATATCGCTTTCTACTTAGATTTGGTTACGAAGGCTCGCGAGCAGATTGTTGCGGGGACGTTCAAGGAGTGGAAGGAGCGAATGGTTATTCAACTAGCACAAAGATTATAAGAGCAGTATGAAGTTTAAGTGGCCGGGTATCAAGATTCTCGATAGGTATATCCTTGGGAAGTTCTTGACGACATATTTCTTCGCCATCGCCATGATTGTGGTGGTGATTGTTGTCTTTGACTATGTCGAGAAGGTCGACAACTTCATCAGATATGATGCTCCTATGAAGGGGATCATCTTTGATTATTACCTCAATTTCGCCCCATTCTTGGTCAATCAATTTAGCGGACTTTTCACCTTCGTTGCGGTTATCTTCTTTACCTCTAAGATGGCTTACCAGACGGAGATTATCGCGATGTTGTCGGGTGGAATGAGTTTCAAGAGGTTGATGTGGCCCTATTTTGTTGGTTCGTTGATTATCTCATCTATCTCGTTGTGTCTGAATCTGTGGGTCATGCCTATTTCGCAGCAGGCTTGTGTTGAGTTCGATGCGAAGTATATCCACCCAGGGCGCAGCAGTAAATTCGATAAGCATATCTATAGGCAGATTGAGCCGGGTGTCTTTATCTATCTGCGCAACTATACGAATGAGCAGAAGGCGGCATACCTCTCGTTGGAGCAATATGTTGATGGTGAGCTTGTTGGTTCGCTTGAGGCTAGCTCTGCGGTTGTTGATAAGGCTACGGGGCGTTGGACTGCGCCGCGCTATATTACGCGTAAGTTTACTCACGAGGGCGATGTTGGTATGAAGGAGGAGTTCGTGCAGCGCCGTAACCTCGATACTTTGTTGAATTTGACTCACGCTGAGTTGTCGCGCATTGAGGATCTGCTCAAGACTATGAATATCCATGAGTTGAACGACTTTTTGGAGCAGCAGAAGAGCAAGGGTGCGGACTCTATTACGACGATTGAGGTTGCTAAGCATTCGCGCTTTGCGTACCCTTTGGGAACCTTTATCTTGGCGTTGATTGGCGTTTCGCTCTCTTCGCGTAAGGTTCGCGGCGGTACGGGGTTGCATATTGGAATTGGTACTGGTTTGTGCTTCTCCTATATTATGTTGAATAGGTTCTTCGAGGAGTTTGCTAAGGGAGGCACGATGCCTCCTGGGGTTGCTGTTTGGTTGCCAAATATAATCTTTATGTTCATTGCGGTCTATTGTTACCGTAAGGCGCCGAAATAGTTTTTAACCATTTTTTTTTGAGTAGTTAGTAAATGATAGGATTAGATAGCATAGTTTTAAAGTGCCGCAATGCGGAGCGTATTTCAGTTGCAGAGGCGATTCGTCTCTACAACGAGGCTCCGTTGTGGCTGCTATCTGAGTTGGCTACGGCACGAAAGCGTGAGGTTAGTGGCGATGCTATATTTTATAATCGTAACTTCCATATCGAGCCAACGAATATCTGTCTTTTTAGATGTAAGTTCTGCTCCTATAAGCGCAATATTGGCGATGTCGATGCGTGGGATTACTCTATTGAGGAGATGTGCGACATCGCGCGCCGTTATGCCGATTCTGCGAGTAAGGTTACGGAGGTGCATATCGTTGGTGGAGTGCATCCGCGCCATAGTTTGGAGTTCTTCGAGGAGTTGATTTCGCGTGTTCGCGAGATTCTGCCTAACGTCGCTATCAAGGCTTTTACGGCGATTGAGTTGGCATATATGATCAAGAAGGCTGGACTCTCTGTTGAGGAGGGTCTGTTGAGGTTGCAACGTGCTGGTATGAGTGCAATTCCGGGGGGTGGAGCTGAGATCTTCGCTGATCGTGTTCGTAGGGAGATCTGTCCTGAGAAGGGTAGTGCTGAGGAGTGGTTGGAGGTGCATGGTGTGGCGCATGGGTTGGGTTTGTCGACCAACGCTACGATTCTTTATGGTCATGTTGAGGCTCTGGAGGATAGGTTCGACCACCTTGAGAGGTTGCGCCAGCAGCAAGATGCTACGGGTGGGTTCAACGCCTTTATTCCGTTGAAGTATCGCAGTCGCCATAATGAGATGTCGACTATTGGCGAGGTGTCGGTTGTTGATGATCTGCGTATGATTGCGTTGAGCAGGTTGTTTTTGGATAATATTGCCCATATCAAGGCGTATTGGGTGATGTATGGCAAGGCTACAACGGAGTTGGCTTTGGCGTTTGGTGCCGATGATGTCGATGGAACGATTGACGATACGACGAAGATCTACTCTATGGCTGGTGCTGAGGATCAGCGCCCGAAGATGGGTGTTGCGGAGATTGAGGTTATGGCGCTTCGTGCGGGCTTTAGGGCTGTTGAGCGCGACACGCATTATAATGTAATTAAATAGAAATTGGTGAGATATGAGCGAGAATAACAATATTGATTGGTGGAGCAAGCGCCCTCAGGATAAGCAGGGTAACGACCATGATGATGAGCAATATTATCAAGATGATCAATATGATGATGAGGGGTACGACTACGATGAGGATGAATATTACGAAGAAGAGAACTCAAAAGAAAATGTGATGAAATTTTTGAAACTAACAGCAAAGCACTGCGCATTAATTGTCGTTGCCATAGTTTTGGCGACACTATTGGCGCACTTTGGAATGTCGATTGTTACGCGCAACGGTTCGGAGCGTGCAATTCCAGACTTCACTTACGTTTCGCTTGACAATGCAAAGCGCATGGCGCACCGCGAGAATTTCGAGCTTATCGTTAACGATTCGCTCTATTCATCCCACCACGAGGGTGGTTTGGTTATGGATCAGATGCCTGCTAGCGGTACTATGGTTAAGCCGGGGCGTAAGGTCTACCTAACTATCAATGCGTTGCAGCGCCGTATGGTCGATATGCCTTATGTTGCGGGCCGTTCGTTGCGCCAGGCGAAGAATATGTTGGAGATTTCTGGCTTCACGATTGAGGAGCTTATCTATAGACAGGATTTGGCGTCTAACTACGTCTTGGCTCAATATTGCAATGAGGAGTTGATCACTGCTAGCTCAAATGTCGTTGCGCCTTATGGTTCTGGTGTTACGTTGCACGTTGGTCTTGGTAGCAACCGTATGACTACGGTTCCTGACCTTATCGGCATGTCGATCTACGAGGCTAAGAGTGCTATCTGGGAGTCGGGTCTTAATGTAGGAACTATCGAGCGCGATGGCGACATCACGGTCGAGAACCAGAAGTTGGCTAAGGTCAAGGCTCAAAGGGTAGATGCTGAGAAGTATCTTGCGTTGGGTACTAAGTTGGGCTTTTCGTTGACGTTGGATATTGCGTTGGTCGATAGTCTAATTGTTGTTAAGGATGAGAAGCGTCTTTTGGAGCAGAAGTGGCAGGCTCGCGCTCAGTATCGCAAGGACTCTACGGAGCGTGCGCAGAGAACGCAGAGCCAGGCTAGTAACGAGAGTCGCTACAAGGATAGTGGATTCAAAGATCTATTCTAATGATGTACGATGAGGAGCTAGAGCAAGATCTAGATATTACGCAAGATGCGGATCTCAATGTTGATGATCTTAATGTTGAGGTTAAGGAGGGCGAAGATGGCGAGCTATATGAACACTATAGGTTCGAGGTCGATAAGGGGCAGTCGCCTCTTCGACTTGATAAGTATCTAGCGATAATAATGAAAAATTCATCTCGCAGCAAGATTCAAGCTGCGGCAGATGATGGGCATCTTCTTGTGAATGGTGTGGCGCAGAAGGCGAGCTATAAGATTCGCCCTCTGGATGTCGTTACGATGGTTATGAACCGCCCGAAATTCACCAATGAGATTATAGCGGAGGATATTCCAATTAACATTGTCTATGAGGATGATGATCTTTTGGTTGTCAATAAGGAGGCGGGTATCGTTGTCCATCCTGGTCATGGCAACTATAAGGGTACGTTGGTCAACGCCTTGACGCACCACCTGAAGTGTCAGGAGGTTGTCGATGAGAAGATGGTTGAGGATAGCGAGATGCGCGCAGGGTTGGTGCATCGTATCGATAAGAATACCTCTGGTCTTTTGGTCATAGCGAAGAATCTCGCTACGCATACCCATTTGGCGAAGCAGTTTTTCGACCATACGACTAAGCGCCGCTATGTGGCGCTGGTTTGGGGTAATGTTGTTGAGGATGAGGGGACTATCGTTGCCAATGTTGGTCGCGCTTTGAAGGATAGGCTGAAGATGTTTGTCTTTGAGGATGGATCGGATGGGAAGCACGCTGTCACGCACTATAAGGTGTTGGAGCGTTTCGGATATGTTACCCTTATCGAGTGCCACCTGGAGACTGGTCGCACGCACCAGATTCGTGTTCACATGGGCTATAAGGGGCATCCTTTGTTCAACGATGAGCGATATGGTGGCGATAAGATCTTGAAGGGGACGACCTTCTCGAAGTATAAGCAGTTTGTCGAGAATTGCTTCGCTATTATGCCGCGCCAATCGCTCCACGCCCAGATGTTGGGCTTTGTTCATCCTACTACGGGTGAGGATATGTATTTTGAGTGTGAGTTGCCAGATGATTTCAAGGCGCTTATCGAGAAGTGGCGCGGATATTCCTCTAATAGACTTGCTGCGGAGCGTTTGGCGGCAGATGCGGAGCGCGAGGAGGAGGAGTTGAAGAAGCGCGAGTTGAAGCTGGAGCGTGCTGCGAAGCAGACCCAGCATCAGGCAGAGATGGCGGCTCAGAAGGCGAGTGAGCAGAGCTATGACCCTGCATTTTTTAATCCAAGTAGAGATTAGTGTGGGGCAGGAGATAGAGCAGTTGGAGCATATAGATCTACAGGGTCGATTAGTGTTGTGTGAGGAGTTGAGGCATTTTGAGGATGTTGAGCTTTTTGCGCGTAAGTATGAGGAGTCGTTGGCGCGCACTGTGAGGCGCAACGAGGGTATATTCTATACGCCGCAGGATATTGTCGAGACGATATTTGGCGATGCGATCGATGGTTCAGTAGATCTTAGTGATAAGAGGTTTTGCGACCCATGTTGTGGTAGCGGAAACTTTCTTATTCGCGCTCTTGAGGTTGGATTTCGTCCAGAGAATATCTTTGGTTTCGACACCGATAAGCAGGGTGTTGAGATTGCGCGCGCACGCTTCATCGAGGCTGTAGAGCAGCTGGAGCAGAGCGATAAAGCAGGGTTTGACATTGAGAAGCAGATAAAGGTTGCCGATTTCTTTAAGATTGCATCGCTAAAGCGTTATAGCGGCTATTTCGATTATATAATGACCAATCCTCCGTGGGGCAGCAAACTCACGAAGAAGCGCCGTTTGGATTTCAGCATTCAATTTGAGAGTGGTCGTAGCAATGATTCATCTGCGATAATGACTTGCGCGGCTCTCAACACGTTGAGCGAGGGTGGTGTCTTGGCACTTTTGCTGCCAGATTCATTCTTCAATATTGGCGGTTTCGAGGATGTTCGCAGACGACTTTTGGCACTTCACACGACCCATTTGAGAGATTTCGGCAAGCCTTTTCCGAAGTTGATGACGCGCGCACAATCTATCATCGTGCGCAATGTCGCTTTGGCGGAGGAGGATGTTGAGGCGAGCCAGATTCGTTGTTTTTATGATGGCGCGGAGCATAAGCGTTCTGTTGGTTCGTTTTGCCGCAATCCGAAGGCTATTATCAACATGTGGTTGAATGCTGCTGGTGCGCAGGTTGTTGATGCTATCTTTGCCAAGGAGCATATCACTTTGCATGGTAGTGCGAAGTGGGCTTTGGGTATCGTTACGGGCAATAATGATCGCTATTGCAGCGATGTTAAGAAGCGCGGTTATGTTGGTGTTTTGCGTGGGAAGAATCTCTTGCCAAATAATGTTATAACGGAGGCAAGCAGCTTCATAAACTCAAATTTGAAGAGGTATCAGCAGGTTGCTCCGCGCGAAATCTACGATGCTCCGAGCAAGATTTTGTATCGCTTCATATCGAGTGATTTGGTCTTTTGTCACGATGATGCTGGGCGTTATATGCTTAATAGCGTTAATGTTTTGATCCCCGATGATGATTTCCCGATTGCGCATCGCGATGTCGCGGCTATGTTGAGTTCTCCTCTTATGAATTGGCTCTTCAGGGCTGTTTGGCGTACACATAAGATTTTGCGTAACGACATCGAGCGTTTGCCGCTGCATGTTGGTTACTTCGCGGAGAGTGGCAATTCGGAGTTCGATTTCAAGAGCTATTGCAAATATCTGGGCATAAAGATGAGTCGCGCCGGAAAATTTTCGCTCATCAAATAATTTGCAGAACATAACATAATGTAAGGCGATATATACATATTAATATAATAGGTATGTTTTTTCCAACGACAATAAAGGAGGTTCGCGCTCTTGGGTGGGACTATCTCGATGTTATCATCTTCACGGGAGATGCTTACATCGACCACCCTGCGTTTGGTGCCTCTGTCGTTGCGAGGGTTTTGGAGGCACAGGGGTTGCGTGTGGCGATTGTTCCGCAGCCCAATTGGCAAGATGATCTGCGCGATTTCAAGAAGTTGGGTGTTCCGCGCCTCTTCTTTGGTGTCACGGCTGGCGCTATGGACTCTATGGTGAACCACTATACGGCGAATATTCGTCTGAGGTCGAACGATGCCTATACGCCGGGTGGCAAGGCTGGTTTTCGTCCCGATTATGCCGCGACAAAGTATACGCAGATTCTTAAGAGCATATTCCCTGATGTGCCAGTTGTCGTGGGTGGGATCGAGGCTTCGTTGCGAAGGTTGACGCACTATGACTATTGGCAAGATGAGCTGAAGCCGTCGATGCTGGTTGAGAGTGGCGCCGATATTTTGAGCTACGGAATGGGCGAGGGTGTCATAGAAAAGATTGCCGAATATTTCAAAAATGGAGCGAGTGTCGAGGCGCTGAAGAACCTTCCGCAGGTCGCCTTTTTGGCTGACAGAGCTTATGTCGAGTCGCTGCCAGCAGAGAGTGTTATAACGCTAAATTCCTACGAGACGTGTTGTCGCGACAAGGTTTCGTTTGCCGAAAATTTTGTCGCTATGGAGCGTGAAAGCAACGCGTTGAATTGCGATAAGGTGCTGGTTGAGGAGGTTGAGAGCATAGGGGGTGCAGAGGGTGCAAAGCGCTTTGTCGTTGTGAATCGACCTGTCGCGACACTTACGACGGCGGAGATCGACGCTTCGTTCGATTTGCCTTATGAGCGCGCGCCGCACCCGAAGTATCGCGGCAAGGGCGATATCCCGGCGTGGGATATGATCAAGAATTCGATTAACTTGCATCGCGGTTGCTTTGGCGGTTGTTCGTTCTGCACTATCTCTGCGCATCAAGGCAAATTCATCGCTTCGCGTTCCGAAAAATCAATCTTGAAGGAGGTCGAGAGGGTTGTTTTGTCGCCAGAGTTCAAGGGCAATCTGTCCGATATTGGAGGTCCTTCGGCGAATATGTGGGGTATGGGCGGTGTCGATAAGGAGCAGTGTGGTAAGTGTCGCAGGCCTTCGTGTCTGCATCCGCGCCCGTGTCGCAATTTGAACAATGACCATAAACCATTGTTGAGGTTGTACGACAAGATTTGCGGCGTTGCAGGTGTTAAGCGTGCCTATATCGGCAGCGGTATTCGCTACGACCTTTTCGATGATTCGAACTATCTGGAACGTGTTGTGAAGAACCACACTTCTGGGCGACTTAAGGTTGCGCCAGAGCATACTGAGGATAGCGTTTTGAAGCTGATGCGCAAGCCCTCTTTTGGGCAGTTTGAGCAGCTGAATGAAGATTTTAAGGGCATCTGCAAGAGGGCAGGTTTGCCATCCCAATTGATACCATATTTCATCTCGTCACACCCAGGATGCACGGAGCGCGACATGTCATCGCTCTCGAAGAGGGTCTTGGGCCGTCTCCATTTTTCGTTGGAGCAGGTGCAGGATTTGACCCCTACGCCGATGACCTTGTCGTCCGTTATGTTCTACACGGGCTTCGACCCTTATAGCGGCGAGAGGCTCTATGTCGCACGTTCGCAGGACGATAAGCGCCGCCAGAAATCCTACTTCTTCGACCGCCAACTGCAACGTCAATCGTCACGCCAGCACCATGGTTCACAGCGCCGGGACTCCACACCACGCGATTCGCAAAGAAAACGGGGTAAAAAATAGAGCCTTTTCACAACTTTTTACTATATTTGTGGGAAAATAGAAAGAGAAAAAAATAAGCATATAATATATTATGAGCGAACAACTTAGCGAACAACAGATTCAGAGAAGACAATCACTAGCGGCTTTGCGCGAGGTGGGCATCGAGCCATATCCAGCGCAGAAGTTTGAGGTTACAGCTACGGCTGCCGAGATTCACGAGAGCTATAATAATGACGAGCCTAATTTCCAGGGTATCCGCGTTGCGGGTCGTATCATGAGCCGCCGCATCATGGGTTCAGCAGCATTTTTCGAGTTGCAGGACCATACGGGGCGTATTCAGGTCTACATTCGCCGTGACGATATCTGTCCGGAGGATGATCACACGTTGTACAACACGGTGTTCAAGAAGTTGTTGGATATTGGCGATTTCGTTGGTGTTGATGGTAGCGCGTTCTTGACAAATTCGGGTGAGCTTTCGGTTCATTGTGATAAGTTGACGGTCCTTTCGAAGTCTATTCGTCCGCTTCCGATTGTGAAGGAGAAGGATGGTCAGACGTTCGATGCGTTTACCGATCCTGAGGTTCGCTACCGCCAGCGTTATGTCGATTTGGTCGTTAATCCACACGTTCGCGAGGTCTTTGTGAAGCGCGCTAAGATCATCTCTACTATGCGCGAGTTCTTCAATTCGCGTGGCTATTTGGAGGTTGAAACCCCAATTTTGCAGCCTATTCCGGGTGGTGCTTCGGCGCGCCCATTCATCACGCACCACAACTCGTTGGATACGGAGCTTTACTTGCGTATAGCTAATGAGTTGTACCTTAAGAAGTTGATCGTTGGTGGCTTCGATGGTGTTTATGAGTTTGGAAAAGATTTCCGTAACGAGGGAATGGATAGAACCCACAACCCAGAGTTTACGGTTATGGAGATATATGTTGCCTATAAGGATTACCTATGGATGATGGAGTTCACGGAGCAGATGCTTCAGAAGGTGGCTCTTGAGACTAACGGCAACACTACAATCATGATTGGCGACCGCGAGATCTCGTTCAAGGCGCCGTTCCGCCGTCTATCTATGACGGATGCTATTAAGGAGAAGACGAAGTTCGACATCACGGGCAAGAGCGAGGAGGAGCTTCGCGCGGCTTGTAAGGAGTTGAACGTTGAGGTTGATGCGACTTATGGTAAGGGCAAGTTGATCGATGCGATTTTTGGTCAATATTGCGAGGAGGATTTGATCCAACCAACATTTATTACGGATTACCCTTGCGAGATGTCGCCGCTTTGTAAGCGCCACCGCGAGAATCCAGAGTTGACGGAGCGTTTCGAGCTATTTGTCAATGGTAAGGAGTTGTGTAACGCATACTCGGAGTTGAACGACCCAATTGATCAGTTGGCGCGTTTCCAAGATCAACTTGCGTTGAGCGAGAAGGGTGATGACGAGGCGATGTTCATCGATATGGACTTTGTGCGCGCATTGGAGTATGGTATGCCTCCTTGCTCTGGTATGGGTATCGGTATCGACCGCCTTACGATGTTCATGACGAACCAACCATCGATCCAAGATGTGCTGTTCTTCCCACAGATGCGCCCAGAGAAGCGCGTTGTGAATGATCCTGTGGAGGCTTACACCGCTATCGGAGTGCCTGAGGAGTGGGTTGAGCCTATCCAACGCATGGGCTTCGTGACGGTAGATTCTATGAAGAAGGTTGCCCACGGCAAATTCTTCAACGACCTTTGCGGATTCAACAAGAAGAACAAACTAGGTCTTAAAGCACCAGCTATCGAAGAGGTAGCAGCGTGGTGCGCACCAGTAACAGAATAAATTAATCAACTAATAAAAAAAAGAAAAAATGAGAAAGAAAATCGTTGCAGGTAACTGGAAGATGAACACACTTCCATCAGAGGGAGTAACATTGGCAAAGGGTGTAGCAGCTAGCAAATCAGAGGTTTGCGACTGTGTTAACTTCATCGTATGTCCTCCATTCACTCACCTTTCACAAGTTCTTGAGACTTTGAAGGGTTCGGGCGTTGCTGTAGGTGCGCAAAACTGTGCTGCAGAGTCTAAGGGTGCTTACACTGGTGAGATCTCAGCTGAGATGCTTGCTTCAATGGGTATCGAGTATGTTATCCTTGGTCACTCAGAGCGTCGCGAGTACTATGGTGAGACTTCAGAGATCCTTAACAAGAAGATCGCTCAGGTTTACGCTAACAACATGGCTCCAATCTACTGTGTAGGTGAGGTTCTTGAGGAGCGCGAGAGCGGTAAGTACTTCGACGTAGTGAAGGCTCAAATCGAGGAGGTAGTATTTGGTCTTACAGCAGATCAATTCTCTAAGCTAGTTATCGCTTATGAGCCAGTATGGGCTATCGGTACAGGTAAGACTGCTTCAGCAGAGCAAGCAGAGGAGATCCACGCATACATCCGCGAGGTTCTAGCTTCTAAGTTCGGTGCTGCAGCAGAGCAAACACCAATCCTTTACGGTGGTTCTTGCAAGCCAGACAACGCTACAGAGATCTTCGCAAAGGAGAACGTAGACGGCGGTCTAATCGGTGGCGCAGCCCTAGTACCAGCAGACTTCATCGGCATCGGTAAAGGCTTCAAGTGCTAAAAACTGCCTTGCGCGGTATTTGAGGGAACTGCGCTCATGCCGCGCAGGCACACAGCAAGCTGTGATAGAAAAACTATAAGAGGGGGAAGCAAAAAGCTTCCCCCTCTCGCCGTTTTTTACTCTCATCTTTCCTGAATGTTGCTTGGATGAAACAATCGCACAATACCCAACAATTCACACCCTACCGTCATGCTGAACTTGTTTCAGCATCTCATCGGGAAGAGCTTTAGAGAATATAGGACCGGCAGCACGCCCTACCGTTTTGCAGTCGCCCCGGTAACGTCATCCTGAACTTGATTCAGGATCTCATTCTGCCGCTGCATTGATAGTGCAATGCCATGTTTCGCGATAGATGTTCGCTAGGCTCTCATATTCGAATCCACCTATAGCTGTGAAGTGGTAGTGGTGTGGTTTTGTGGGGTGTGGCGTGACGCGGTATATTGCAGGGTAGTAACCCTCGCTATCAACCTCTGAAAACTCTTGCAGCTCCTCGTTAAAATCAAAATCAAAGGTGCTGAAATCGATCTTTATGGTGTAGGGTGTTGATGTGGTGTCATCTATGTGTGATTCATCGGATAGGTCTACCCAATTTGAGTGATGTTGAACCATTGGTAGATTGTGCCATTCGCCGCTGTGGGTGTCGAGGGTCGCGAGTTCGACCACTTCCCACACTCCTGTAAAGTCATTCTTTGTCATTGCACATTAGTTTTTTGTTGCGGCACAATGAAAGAAAATGTGCGCGAACACCTCTTATATCATCCTAGGAATCTGGCAAGACCTGCAACAACAATAAGGAATGCTCACGCACACGGCGTGAACATTTGAACTTATTCGTGTTGTTTCTGTTAAATCGCCAGATTTCAGGATTGATCGAATAAATAGCAAATGCTATTTCTGCAGAATTTCTCCTCTGCTTTTGCACAAATATAGATAAAACAAAATTAACCCACAAATTATCTGTTGCCATTATGTGGTGTGCGGTTGCTGGCACGTTAGGGACCCTGAAACAAGTTCAGCATGACGGGCGGGTGTGTACGTTACCCCCCCCCCCCCCC
>JBCQUJ010000015.1:0-29727 GCA_047174045.1 Rikenellaceae bacterium | reverse complement strand
CTTTTCCGTTCGTCATTCGCATCATCACCCATAAATATACAACCACAAAAACGCAGAAACAACACAAAAACAGTTGCATTTCCCTAACTACCCTGACCCTCAACACGTTACACCGGCAAAAGGACGGCGGGCGGGTGTTCATTCTTCCCGAGGAGATGCTGAAACAAGTTCAGCATGACGAGCGGGGTTGCCAGCATGACGGAGAGGGGGAGAGCAATAAATTGCTCTCCCCCTCTATTATCATAGCCTGCAATATATCTGCCGGCCATTAGGATACTCTCCTAGAACTCCATCTTAGCTAGGCGGTTGTATCCGCTCCAACGCCACTTAGCATTCTCCTCGGCTGCTTGGAATAGCTCGTCAGCCTCCTTAGGGAATGACTTCTTAAGTGATGTGTAGCGAACCTCGCGCATCAAGAAATCTTGGAACTTAGACCAATCTGGCTCCTTAGAGTCCATTACGAATGGATTCTTGCCCTCAACCTCAAGCTGTGGGTTGTAGCGCCATAGGTGCCAGTAACCGCACGCTACGGCATCCTTACCGATCGTTTGAGTCTTAGTCATACCGCCCTTGATACCGTGGCTGATACATGGCGCGTAAGCGATGATCAACGATGGTCCTGGGTAAGCCTCCGCCTCCTTCATAACGTTGAAGAGTTGGTTTTGTGACGCTCCGATAGATACCTGCGCAACATAAACATAGCCATAAGTCATTGCTATAGCTCCCAAATCCTTCTTGCGGATACGCTTACCGCTCGAAGCGAACTTTGCGATAGCACCTACTGGTGTCGCCTTAGACGATTGACCTCCCGTATTTGAGTAGATCTCAGTATCAAGTACCAAGATATTGATATCCATACCCGATGCCAAAGCGTGATCTACACCACCGAAACCGATGTCATAGCCCCAACCGTCACCACCGATGATCCATTGAGAACGCTTCACAAGGAACTCCTTCATCTCAACGATCTTCTTGCAAGCCTCGCAGTCGCAAGCCTCAACAAGTGGCAACAACTTCGCCGTAACAGCCTCAGAATCAAGCGTAGAGTTGCGTGCAGCGATCCACTCGCCCATAAGCTCCTTCAACTCCGCAGAGCAGCATCCGCAATTTGCTATCGCATCCTCCATAGTCAAACGAAGGCGGTCGCGCAACTTCTCGACACCGATCTGCATACCCATACCAAACTCCGCGTTATCCTCGAACAATGAGTTAGCCCAAGCTGGACCCATACCCTTCTCGTTCGTACAATATGGCGTAGAAGGTGCCGATCCAGAGAAGATCGAGCTACAACCCGTAGCATTCGCAACCATCATCTTATCGCCAAACAGCTGCGTGATAGCCTTAACATAAGGTGTCTCACCACAACCAGCACAAGCTCCAGAGAACTCGAACAATGGTTGAGCGAACTGCAAGTTCTTAACGCTCTTGCGAACATCAAAATCCTTCTTATAGCCGATCTTCTCAGTGATATGCTTCCAATTCTTATCCTCCTCCATCATCTGCGTCAATGGCTTCATAACCAACGACTTCTCCTTCGATGGACAAACGTCAACACAGTTGTAGCAACCTGTACAATCTAGTGGCGACAATTGGATGCGGAACTTGTACTCCTTCGTCTCACCCATACCCTGCTTCCAAGCTACGCCAGAAGCCTCAGCCTCAGCATCCGTAGCCAAGAATGGACGGATAGCAGCGTGCGGACAAACATAAGCACATTGGTTACACTGAATACAGTTATCAACGATCCACTCAGGAACATTTACCGCGATACCGCGCTTCTCATAAGCCGCCGTACCATTCTCCCAAGTACCATCCTCGCGGCCATTGAAAGCCGAAATTGGTAGATCATCACCCTTCAACGCGTTGATTGGGTTCACGATCTTCTTCACGAACTCCGTACCCTCTGACTTGCTGAATTTCTCTGCGTTAACCGCATCGAATCCACCCTTAGCATCGATCGAAGCCCACTCCGCAGGAACCGAAACAGTGACAACAGCATCGCCACCAGCATCTACCGCCGAGTAGTTCATATTCACGACATCCTCACCCTTATTTCCATAAGATTTCTGGATCGCCTTCTTCATCTCCTCAACAGCTTGCTCAAATGGAATCACATTCGCAATCTTGAAGAACGCCGACTGCATGATAGTATTGGTACGAGAACCAAGACCCAACTCTGCAGCGATCTTCGTAGCGTTGATGATATAGAAATTAATCTTATTCTTAGCGATGAACTCCTTCATGTGGTCTGGCAACGTTGCGCATGTCGTCTCAACATCATGCACCGAGTTCAAAAGGAATGAACCGCCAACCTTTAGACCCTTCAAAACGTCATACTTATCGACATACGACGGAACGTGACAAGCCACGAAATCAGGCGTAGTAACCAAGTAAGGCGATGTGATAGGGCTATCACCGAAACGAAGGTGCGAAGCGGTGTAACCACCCGACTTCTTCGAATCATAAGCGAAATATGCCTGACAATATTTATCCGTAGCACCACCGATAATCTTGATCGAGTTCTTGTTCGCACCAACAGTACCGTCAGCACCAAGACCGAAGAACACTCCCTCGAAAGTACCCTCCTTACCCAACGCAACAGGCTCGCCGATTGGCAACGACAACATCGTCACATCATCCTCGATACCCACCGTGAAGTGGTTCTTTGGAGCTGCAGCAGCCAAGTTGTTAAACACAGCAAGGATATGTGCTGGCGTAGTATCCTTCGACGAGAGACCATAGCGACCACCGATGATCTCTGGCTTGCTAGCCTCATCGTTGAACATCTCAACAAAATCTAGGAACAACGGCTCAGCGTGCGCTCCTGGCTCCTTCGTACGATCAAGAACACAGATCTTCTTAACTGACTTAGGAAGTGCATTGAAGAAGTACTTCTTCGAGAACGGACGGTAAAGGTGAACCGTAATAAGACCCACCTTCTTGCCTTGACCATTAAGGTAATCAACCGTCTCCTTGATAGTATCTGTGATAGAACCCATAGCAACCAAGATCTCCTCAGCATCTGCCGCACCATAGTAAGTGAATGGTTGGTAGCAACGACCCGTGATCTTCGAGATCTCAGCCATTGTCTCAGCCACCATATCAGGCACTGCATCGTAGAATTTGTTCGATGCCTCGCGAGTTTGGAAGTAGATATCTGGGTTTTGAGCCGTACCGCGTGTCACTGGGTGTGACGGGCTAAGAGCATTCTCGCGGAATGCACGCAACGCATCGCGGTCAAACATAGCCGTAAGCTTCGCCTCATCGATAAGCTCCACCTTTTGGATCTCATGCGAAGTACGGAAACCATCGAAGAAGTGCATAAATGGAATACGCGCCTTCAACGCAACGATGTGCGCCACACCCGCCAAATCCATAACCTCCTGAACAGAAGATGTAGCAAGCATAGCGAAACCTGTTTGGCGAGCCGCCATAACATCTTGGTGATCACCAAAGATCGACAAAGACGATGCAGCCAAGGCACGCGCCGAAACGTGGAAAACTCCTGGAAGAAGCTCTCCCGCGATCTTGTACATATTAGGGATCATCAACAAAAGACCTTGTGACGCCGTAAATGTAGTCGTCAAAGCACCAGCCTGAAGCGATCCGTGAACCGCACCAGCAGCTCCCGCCTCACTCTGCATCTCAACAACCTCTACAGTCTCGCCGAAGATATTCTTGCGATCCTTCGCAGCCCACTCATCAACAAGCTCCGCCATCGTTGAAGATGGTGTGATTGGATAGATAGCCGCAACCTCCGAGAACATATACGCTACGTGCGCAGCTGCATAGTTACCATCGCAGGTAATAAATTTCTTTTCTGCCATTTTCTTATATTTTTTATTTAACTCATCCACATTTGGCTCAGAGGTTGCCACAACCCCATGATATGCAAATTTAACAAAATATTTTAATATTGTACCTAACAATTGCTATAAAGTGTCATTTTCATCTCGCTTTTCATCACAAAACATTGCTATACGGTATAAAATATATACTTTTGTTGCTACTATGATAAACTACAAGGAGAGGGTACTCCAAAATGGACTTCGCGTCATTGTTGGGCGCGATCGCAGCTCGAAACTAGCTGCCGTAAATCTACTATATTGTGTTGGTGCGAGGGACGAAGATCCGGCGCAGACTGGCTTCGCGCACCTCTTTGAGCATCTTATGTTCAAGGGTACGGAGCGCTTCCCGTCGTTCGACTACGAGGTGCAGATCGCTTCGGGGCGCAACAACGCATTCACCAACAACGACTACACCGATTACTATATAGCGCTGCCAAAGGTGAGCCTTGCAACAGCTTTGGCGCTTGAGGCGGATCGTATGCGCGGACTTCGACTAACTATCGATGCGCTTGAAACGGAGAAGAAGGTTGTGGCGGAGGAGTACAAACAACGCTATCTGAACCAGCCGTACGGCGATTTGATGATGATTCTGCGCGATATGTGCTACAAGGTGCATCCATATCGCTGGGCTACGATCGGACTCTCGATAGACCACGTAATGAGCGCCACAATGGAGCAAGTGACGCAGTTCTACGACAAATTCTACCGCCCATCGAACTGCATCCTTTCGGTCGTTGCAGATTACGATGAGGAGCAGCTTTTCGCTATGTGCGAAGAGCATTTCGGCAACATCGAGGATAAACCATTGAGCGCCGCAGAGCGTGCAATTCCAGCCGAACCTCTGCAGACAGAGGCGCGCAGGGTCGATGTTGAGCGCGATGTTCCAGCGACATATATCGCCGTTGCGTTCCCTATTGGCAATCGCGTTAGTCGCGACTTCTTCACCGCAGATCTCGTTTCGGATCTGCTTGCAGGAGGAGATTCGGCGCGACTATACCAGAAGTTCGTCAAGGGGGAGTCGATATTCGCGAGCGTCAACGCTTATGTCACGGGAGATGTCGACCCAGGACTTTTTGTCTTCTCGGCGCAACTTCTTCCAGAAACGACCATAGAGCAAGCCGAAACAGCGATTTGGCAACAAATTGCAGAGCTAAAGAGCGAAGATGCCGACAGCTACGAGCTAGAGAAGGTGAAGAATAAATTCGAGGCAAGCACACTTTTTGGCGAGATCAACGTCATGAATAAGGCGATGAATATGGGCTTCTACAAGATGCTCGGCGAGATAGAACTCATCAACAAAGAGGTCGAAATCTACCAATCAATCGACACGGAGCAGATCAAAGATTTCGCTGCGCGCAACTTCACACCAGAGCGCAGCAACACACTGATTTATAGAGCTAAAAAGCAAGAGTAATGAAGATAGATATAAACGATGTAGCTCTACAGAGCGCCGAATGCACTACGCTGGAGAATGGCGTAAAGATATATAGCGTAGCGAGCAACGACTTCGAGGTGTTGCGCGTCAGCTTCGTCTTTGGTGCGGGGTCGGTCGTCCAGACCAAACCCTTCTCGTCATCGGCAACAGTCAACATAATGTATGAGGGAAGCCGCGACATGACGGCACACGAAATAGCGGAGCAGCTCGACTACTACGGCTCATATTTCGATGTGAATATCGACCGCGACTACTCCTACGTCAGCTTCTGCATGCTCTCGAAATTCGTTGAGCCAACGATGAAGGTCGCGGAGCAGATACTCCTCCACCCCACATTCCCCGAAGAGGAGATAACGACCTACTGCAACAAACGCAAACAGCGACTCGCCATAGAGCGCGAAAAGGTCGAGACGAAGGCGCGCGAAGAGTTCGCTAAATCACTCTTTGGCGAGGGACACCCCTACGGAAAAAGCTCCTCGGAGAGCGACTACGACAACTTGCGCCGCGAAGATCTTGTCGATATTTACGAGCGATACTACACCGCCGAAAATTGCTTCGTAGTGTGCAGCGGAAAGGTTGGCGCCGAAGAGATGGCAGCGATAAAGAGAATCGCCGGAGCGCTCAAAAACAACCCTGCAAGCGGCACTGTGAACGCATTTCCACCACTCGTTTCGCGTGAATTTCATCTCGTGGAGCAGCCTGAAGCGGTGCAATCATCTGTTCGCGTAGGTCGAACACTCTTTAGCCGTTCGCACCCCGATTTCCTTGGCATGCAGGTCTTGGCGACAGCTCTTGGCGGATATTTCGGCTCGCGACTGATGCAATCATTGCGCGAAGAGCGCGGCTACACCTACGGCGTTATGTGCGCCATGGTGAACTTCGCAAAGGAGGGCTACCTCGCAATAGCGACCCAAGTGGGCGTAGAGGTTACGCAAGATACCCTCAACCTAATCGATGAGGAGCTAGAGCTGCTGCGCCGCGAACCGATGAGCGAAGATGAGCTGGAGATGGTGCGCCGCATCATGGTTGGCGAGATTATGCGCGTCCTTGATGGACCATTTGGCGTAGCTGATGTCACAATCGAGAATGTATTGTGCGGCGATGACAACTCAACGATCGCCGAGAATGTAAGGCGCATCGAAGCCTTCACACCGCAATACCTCCAGGAGCTAGCGCAAAAATATCTCAACCCAAAAGATATGGTTCGCGTAGTCGCAGGATCGATCCAATAACACAACACAAAAGTCGAAAAATATTATTGCGTGAAGCATTATTTTTTCTTACCTTTGCCAAACAATCATTGAGCCATGGTGTAATGGTAACACTGCAGATTCTGGTTCTGCCTTTCTAGGTTCGAG
The DNA here is from genome assembly GCA_047174045.1 of Rikenellaceae bacterium. Classification (GTDB taxonomy): domain Bacteria; phylum Bacteroidota; class Bacteroidia; order Bacteroidales; family Rikenellaceae; genus Alistipes. The sequence goes on along the minus strand of JBCQUJ010000015.1, from coordinate 23,086 downwards.
TCCTAGTGGCTTAACAAAGGGGTCCCAACTTTTTAAAGTGGGACCCCTTTTTTATACATAGACATTTATTCGTTTATAACACCCGAAGCGACCAAATCATCATTGTTCTCTCCCGTGTAAAGCGCCGCAAACTGCCCTGCGGCAACGCTTCGCTGCGGTTCATCAAACAAAATATAAGCCCCATCTTCGCGCACAAACAACGTTGCGGCTTGCAACGGCTGGCGATACCTAATGCGCACCATGAAGCGCGCCGAACGTCCAACCTCCACCTTCGCCGTAGGTTCCACCCAATGCATCTCCTCCGGCAAAATCTTGATTGCGCGGCGCATCAAACCAGGGTGCGAATCGCCCTCCCCGACATAGATCACATTCTGCTCAACATCCGTCCCAATGATATACAACGACTCCTTGCGACCCCCAATTCCAAGCCCCTTGCGCTGCCCAATCGTGTAGAAATGCGCGCCGCCATGCGTTCCGATCTTCTTGCCGTCGCGCACCGTATATCCATATGGTTGCGCCAACAACTCCAAATCATCTGTTTGCTTGCTCTGCTCTCCCTCATACTTCGGCCAATCGCAACGAATCTCATGAATCGCCCCCTCCTTCTTCGCCAATTTCTGCTGAAGGAAAACCGGCAGATCAACCTTTCCAACGAAACATATACCTTGTGAATCTTTGCGCTTTGCCGTAGCAAGCTCCTGAGCATCAGCTACTTCGCGAACCTCTCCCTTAACCATATCCCCAATCGGGAACAACGCCTTCGAAAGCTGCTCCTGCGACAATTGACACAAGAAATAGCTCTGATCCTTATTCCTATCCGCACCCGCACGCAACTGGTAAATCGTCTTACCACTCGCCGCATCGACATACTCGCTCTTGCGGCAGTAGTGACCCGTCGCGACATAATCCGCCCCCAGCTTCAACGCCTCCTTCAAGAAGACATCAAACTTAATTTCGCGGTTACACAACACATCAGGGTTTGGCGTTCGACCCTTCTCATACTCGCCAAACATATACTCCACCACCCTCGTCTTGTAATGCTCAGAGAGGTCGACAACGTGCAGCGCAATATCGAGCTTCTTCGCGACAAGCTCCGCAAAAACGCGATCATCATGCCATGCACAATCGCCCTCCAACGTCCCTGTCGTATCGTGCCAATTGATCATAAACAGACCAATCACCTCATGCCCCTGCTCCTTGAGCAGATGCGCCGCAACAGATGAATCAACACCACCCGATATACCAACTACAACACGCGCCATACCTCAAAAACTATAGATTCAAAAGCCCTTCCGGAAGCAAGAATACAATTCTGCGCCCCTCGAAATCAATACCACCAATAAACTCCTCCGCCGCAGGGATCAAAACCTCCCCTTCGCGACCCTCAACCGAGATGCCAAACAACGGATTCTTCAAATTATCGTAGTAATCGACAACCTCACCCTTCACAATCTCAGGCTCGCCGCCATACTCTCCCACAACTGTCGTTGCCTCAACCGCAAAACCGATGAGATCCTCCATCGTGAACTCATCATCAGCCGAACCATCGCCCAACTCATCTCCCTCACAATCAACCATATATAGCTCCATTGCGAGAAACTCCGTCACCCTGCGCTCCGTATCAATATCGGCAAACGACACGATAGCACCCGCTCGACCTCTGCGCTCGAACTTCTCCAAATATAGAGGCACATTCAACCCATCGACCTTCGCAAAAAGCGGAGTACTCTTCGCATCAAACTTCTCAGGGAATGTCGAGTAGAGAGTCATCATAACCTCGCCACCGCGCCCAAACAATTTACCTATACGTGCTACCTTCTGCATATCACTTTGCCCACTACAATTAAAAAAAAGAGTTGCAACGGAAATCTCCACTGCAACTCTCAAGCTATATAATCGAAACTTACTCAGCTGCTGGAGCCTCAACCTCAGCCTCTGGAGCCTCTGTCGCTGCCTCCTCTGCTGCCTCAGCTGCTGCCTCCTCAGAAGCTGCTGCTGCCTCAGCCTCAGCTGCCGACTTCTTCTCAGCTACTGCCTTAGCACGATCTGCGCTAACCTTAGCCTCCGCCTCTAGGCGAGATTTCTTATCAGCCTCAGCTGCAGAAGCCAACTTAGTCTCCTTGTCAGCGATCTTCTTACCATTCTCATCAGCCCACTTTTGGAACTTAGCCTCAGCCTCAGCCTCCGTGAATGAACCCTTCTTAACACCACCTTGAAGGTGCTTCATCATCAACACGCCCTTGTAAGAAAGGATTGCGCGTGCAGTGTCAGTTGGTTGAGCACCCTTGTTCAACCAATCCAAAGCGCGATCGAACTTGATGTCGATTGTTGCAGGATTTGTGTTTGGGTTGTAAGTACCCAACTTCTCGATAAAACGTCCGTCACGTGGTGCGCGAGCATCAGCAGCGACGATGTGGTAGAATGCGTAGCCCTTCTTACCGTGACGAGCCAAACGAATTTTAACAGCCATAATTTGCTATTTTAATTGATTAATATTTGTGAGAGTTCTCGACCCTCCTATGTATTTATACCACCCAACTCGTGGGACAGCGCTGCAAATATAGCAATATTTATCGAGACCTCAAAGAGTTACACACTAAATTTGCCTTTTCACACAAAATTTAACTTTTTATCACTCCAACACCCCACGCCAGCACAATATTTGTACATAAGATCTACAAGCATGGCAAAGCGATGTAACGATTTATCAATTGATTTACATCGCCGCGACAACCGCTTTACAGAGCCAAACCGCATATAGCAGAGTTGGCAATCTAATTCGTTTTAATTGAGGTTGAGGAGCCGATTAACAATAACTCTGTTAATCGGCTCCTCTTATCTCTTACTTCTTACCTCTTATCTCCTGCAGCGCACAATCCTCCTCTCACCTCTCCCACTTCTCCCACTTCTCATCTCTCACCTCTTATCGCATAACTCCACCCCTAATCTCTCACCCCTTGTAGCATAACTCTGCCCCTATTTGCGGCCCTCTTTTGCTTCGATTGTTTCGGTTGCGTGTGGCACGCGTAGCAGACGCTCTTTTGGGATTAGCGCTCCTGTTGTTTTGCATATTCCGTACGTCTTGTTCTCGATGCGCACCAGGGCTAGCTCCAAGTTGCGTATGAACTTCAACTGATGAGCTGCAAGGCGCGAACTCTCCTCTTTTGATAGCGTTGTGGCACCCTCCTCAAGAACTTTGAATGTCGGAGAAGTATCATCGGTGCCATTACCAGCATCGAGTGTCAAAGAGGAGCGCAACAACTCATAATCGCCCTTCGCAGCCTCAATCTTCTCCAATATCAACACCTTGAACTCCGCAAGGTCTGCATCGCCATATCTTACCATATCCTTTTCCATAGCTCTCTCTTTTAGTTTTTAGAGCTATGCAAAAACAGCTCCAAAGGTTAACACTCGATAAACTCAATAAGTAAATATAGCTAAAAAAAGGATCATAGCCAAATTTAGCGGCAATAAAATTGTTGAGAGATAAAAAAAGTGGCCAACCCAATGTTGACCACTCTTCAATATCTTATCGCAAGCTAGCTTACAAAACCTCGCCGCGCTTATCAACAATCTTTGCCGAAGACTCTAGCGTGCTGTACAACATCTGCTGTACCATCGAGCGCAATGAAGCCTCGCGAGTCGAAGCAACTTGCTCTGCACTTTGTGCGCCGCGGCGACTTGTTATCGTACGCACGTTGTAGATATACACACCTGCCGAACCCTCGATTGGCTCAGACACGACACCTGTTGTCTTCGTAGCTGTTATGGCACCAATCACACGAGGCTCAACACCCATACCATTGATGTAGAAAGCATCGCTCGTAACATCTGAGAATTGCTTAACCTCAGCACCAAGCGACTTCGCTTGATCCTCGAATGAAGCGCCCTTGATTTGACCTACGATGTAGTCATATTTCTTCTTGCGCAACAACTCGCTCTTGATCGAAGCCGAAACCTCGTTCAATGCGCGATGCTTGCTCTTGTTAACCTCAGAAAGAACCGCGATAACATATCCATTATCAACCTTGAAGATCTCTGAAATATCGCCCACGCTTGCTGTGTGCGCCCAACGAGCCAACTCTTGAGAACCTGCAATTCCAGTAACAACGCGCGAAGCAGATGTCACTTGCGCCTTGCGCTGCGACACTGCCGCATCCTTCACAGCCTCCTCGAAGCCCTTAACACCACCCTTTGCACTAGATGCGAACAATGAAGCATCGCCATGCACCTTCGTGCGCGTAGCAGCAGATGCAATAAGTGGCAACTCAACCGAAGCAATCTTATATTGTCTTACGCGGCGTCCAACTTTGTAAACCTGAATCAATTGGATCATATCACCACTCTCTACGCGAACGATAGAACCGCGGCTTGCCGAAGCCAATGGCTTAGCAAACTCCTCAGTGAATGCCGAGAATGGCAACTCACCAACATCACCACCACGTTGCGCCGTCTCCGAGAAGACTGAGTAACGCTCTGCTGCACGCTCAAATTGCGAACCATTGCGGCGAAGCGCCTTGTACAAGCTATCCGCCAACTTCTCCTCCGTGTATGGCAATACGATGTGACGAATCGACATCGTGTCAGGAGCATTCAACGTAGCAACCGAACGCGAGATTCTAACATTCACACCATCGCCCGATGGACCATAAACACGACCACCAGCCATCGCTGAAGCCTCTTGTGACGACAATTGCGACGCCGCAACATAGCTATCAGCCACACGACCCAAACGGCTCTCGCGAAGGTAACGCTCCAAGCTCGTCGTACCCTTTGCAAACTCCTTGCGAACCTCCTCTGCCTGCTTGTTCGTCTCGTTCAAATCCTCGATTGATGGCATAAGGTTGAACATAACGTACGTTATCTCGCGCGTAGGTTGACGCTCATAAGAGCTCTTGTTAGCCTTGTAGTAGCTCTCAACCTCGCTATCTGTAACATTTACCAACGAATGCTCAATATCCGCATAAGACTTCATAGCCCAACGACCAGAGTAGTTCTTGTTAGATGCAGAACCCTGCGCAACCTCCAACTTATTCACATTCAAACCAAGCGAAACCAACGAACCATACTTTCTCAAAAGGCGCTCCGTGCGAGCCTCATCGTTCAACATCGCCCATACAGCCTCCGCCTCAACGTTGCCTATTGATGTCATCAAGAAGTTGTTGACCATCGCGATGTTGTACATACCTGTTTGCCCATCAGCAAATGCGCTATACATCGTTTGAGTAGGGATCTCGCCACGCAAGATCGCCATGCGCTCCATGTCACTAACCTCCATACCCAACTCCTCGATACCGCTACGAAGAACATACTTCGTAACAAGCGCCTGCCATGTCGAGCGATAGATCATCTCAGCCTGTTGCTCATCAACCTGCTCAAGACCGCTTTGGCTCAATATCTTATTATACTCCTTTTGATAGTCGCTGATTGTGACATCATGACCATTGATCTGAGCAACAACTGTTTCGTTGCCCATGAATCCCATTTCAGCCTTCAGCGAGAATATAAACGCCAAAAGTGCAATTGCGATAATTGCAGAAAGTACTACGCCAAAACGAGTACGCAAAGTGTTTAATGATACCATATTATATATATTATTTGTTTTCCTCTTAAAATCAACCAAAGATAGAGAATAATTTTGATAAATTATTGGTTCTTACCTATAATTTTAACTTTCACTAGCTCAATGCGCGAGCGTGTCGTTCTCAAGATCTTCACATCGAAGCCATCGATCGTGAGATGATCGCCCGCTGCAGGTATCCCCTCGTGGTTATATATTATATATCCAGCCAATGTATCGTACTCATCACTCTCCTCAATCCCAAGTCCATAATGCTCATTCAGGTAGCGCACCTCCAAGCGGCACGAAAGCACATATTCGCCCTCGCCGACAATCTTCTCAATCATCTCTGGCTCATCATGCTCATCTTCGATCTCACCAAAAATCTGCTCCAGGACATCCTCCAGCGATATAACACCTGCCGTTCCGCCAAACTCATCTATGACGACCGATATGTTGCTCTTATGCTTTATCAAACTCTCCATAAGTGCATTTAGCGGCATCGTCTCCGGCACAAAATTGACACCCATCAAGATCTCATCCACGCTTCGCGGCGAGCGAAACAGCGACTTCGAATTTACATATCCAACAATGTTGTCGATGCTCCCCTTCCAGACAAATAGGCGCGAATATTTCGTCTGCTCAAATCGCTCCGTAAGCTCCGCAACCGATGTGTTATCGAGATCCACAGCCTCAATATCGACACGCGGCGTCATACAGTCACGCACCCTCAAATCAGCAAAGTCAAGAGCATTCTGAAACAACCTTATCTCCGTGTCGCCATCACTCGCAACCTCCGAACCACCACCCGACTCAATAAGGCTCGCCAAGTCGTGACGATCAAAACCAACAACCGCCACGTCATCCGAAACATTACGCCCCACAAGCCTCAACAAGCTCTGAGAGAGCAATGTCGTAAAGCGCGCAACAGGATACAACAGAAGGTAGAAGGCGTAGATCAACGGAGCAAAAACCCTAAAATAGAAGTTCGGATTGACCCTAAATATCGACTTCGGGAGAAACTCCGCAACGATTATTATTACAAGTGTCGAGATCAACGTCTCCAAGATTATCGAGCTGCTTATAACCCAGCCCATACCCACTAGCCATAGCTGAATCAGACGCGACATAAAGAGCGAGTAGACCACCAACGCAATGTTGTTACCAACCAAAATTGTGGTAATATATTGCCCTGGGTTATCCGAAAAGACCGTTGCGATGTAGTTAAACATCAAGCTCTGCTTTCGATCAATCTCCAGCTTCAACCTATTCTTACTTAGGAAGGCGATCTCCATTCCAGAGAAGAACGCCGACAGAAGCAACGTGAAAAGTATAACCAACAAGATGGTTGTCATCGATAACGCCCCCATGATTATTTACTCCCACCGTTTGAGTCAACCACACTTCCTGCTGCTGGTTTTGCCGATTTTGCTCCACCATGCTCCGCCATCTTCATGCGCCCCGTCATTCGCCTAAAGGTCCACTGCTGCATATCCTCGTCAGATTCAAAACCCTCGCCGCGATATATATCGCCAGTTTTTCTATCTCGAATCTCCGTATCAACGTTGGAATATATTCGTTCCATGCGCGCGTTCCAGAACAACTGCTGCGAGTACAACTCCTTGCCGTCACTCTTCACAACCTCCACATTACCAATAATCTCCCACAACCTGCGCTCCTCGTAGTATATTGCGTAATCGGCACTCATAACATTCGCCGTGCCGCTCATGTCGTCACTATCGAATGTCGTAATCTTTATCCCCTTTCTAAATTCGCGATAAGGCTCCTTCGCCAAGGTGTAGCCCTCGACTAACGCCGCCTCAAAGATATATGATGGTCGCCCATTCTCCGACATAACGACAGTCAAATTCTCACTCTTCTCCGTCATCAATCGCTCCTTCGACACCACGGCACTAACCTCCTCGACCCCCTTCTTGAATAGATCACAACCCATAAACGCCGTAGCACCCCCGATAATCAGGAGTGCCTTTAGCGTATTAAATATGTTATAGGTCTTAAACCTTTGCATCAATTTTCTTGGGTCAATATCTGCTCTCGCACTATCTATTATCGAGTGCGAATCGTAGTCGTTGTACCAGTTGCAGCGCCGCAAGTGATTCTATATTGAGAACCAACTTGAACCTCGTTGAAGAAACACTCCTCTGCAGTTGGGAAGTATTGCTTGAAGCTTGCAGCCATTGTCACGGCGTGCTTCTTGTAGCTATCCTCATCTGGCGTGAAGTTAGATATTGCGCGTTGCATTGCGTCGTAAGCAGCCAAATAAGCTGTTTGACCTGCGAATCCACTGCAGCTCGCAGCAGATGTTGCGTAGCACTGCGCAAGCACAAATTGTGCGATACCGCTCTTGCCGTTCGATGCTGAGATTGCCGTGCGAGCCGCTGCGATTGCTGCGCTGCTGCGGTTTGCCGCCATCTCGATTAGTGCGATGCGCTCGTTAAGCTTCACCTGCTCCTCAACGTTTGATGTTGCAGCCAACGCATCACGAAGATACTTCGATGCCTTGTCGAACTCACCATTGTTTTGGAATATTGCAGCAAGAGCCATTGCAGCGCTTGACGAAGGGTTAACAGCGTAATATTTCTCTACTGTAGCTGTGTAGAATGGAGTTTTACAACCAGCTCTATCCATCAACTTTACAGCTTGACCAAGCAAAGCCTCATTGTTTGGCGCAGCAGCAAGCTTCGCCTTGTAGATCGCCTCAAGGTTCTCGCAACTTGCAACACCACTTGTTCCGAATGTTGAATCGAATCGGCTACGAAGATCTGCCTTGTTCGACGGCAAGTTATCAAAGTATGGGCTTAGGCGGTCATACTCAGCGATAACCTCATCCGCCATAACCTCATCCATTCTGAAATCCTCACAAAGGTTTTGGAAATACAAGAATACCAAATCTGGATCCTTAGCACCACCAGCGATAGCCGCTTGGAACACCTCGCGAAGACCCTCGCGATCACCCTTGTTGTAGTTGAAGAAGTCGCGCGCCTTGCTATCAAGGATATATACTTGACCGCGTGTAGCGTGTGTTGCGAAGTACTTCAAACGAAGATCATGCACGATCATCAACGAGTCGATCATCATACGCTTCTCAGCCAACGCCGTAGCGCGAGAGATCTTCGCCTTGTATAGCTGTACCGCACGAGCGTAAACAGCCTCAGATGCTGCAGGACAATTTGCCACCAACTTCTTGAAGTGACCCGCCGCCGCATCATAATCCTTAGACTCTAGCGCCTCACGCATAAATGTCGCAGCGAACATATTCAACTCGCGCTCCTCTGCGTTAGCACCCCACTTTGCATAGGCTGGGTTGTTGAAATCAACACCTGTTCCCTGCGCCATTGCACTCACCACTGCAAACATCATTGCAATTAAAAGCTTAACTTTTTTCATCTTCTAGTTCTTAGTATTTTTAGTTTTTTTCGTCATCTTCCAAACTCCCCTAATCAATAGCCCCTAGTCAAACACCCCTAGTCAATCACCGGACGGCGGAACCAGTAGTCATCGCCAAAGAGTGTGAATCCTAGTGAGAACTTCAGGTAGTTTTGCCTAACCAAACCTACGCTCTGTCCCGTTGTTGTTTGCGCCGCATAGTTCACAGAACCTACGCCGCCCCACTCAAGACCAACGTTCACCTTCGATATTCCTGCCATGTTTATCGGCAAACCAGCACCAACCGTAACCACATATTGGTTCAAGCTCTTGCCTCCAATGCTATATTGGTATCCTCCATACCTTGCACCGGCGCGATAGCTCACTCTGTTGAAGTAGTTTCTCACGTCCGATCTGCGCGGCGTATACTCAGCACCAACGCTCACCGTACCCACATTGTTGTATTTAACCTCTACTCCTGTGCTTGAGATCTCCAAGAAGTCGACATTGTTTCGCCCCCAACTCTGGTATGAGTAATCCAACGACAACATTATCTTCTCCGTAACAAAGTTAACACCCGCCGCACCCTTGTTTGGCAATACGATCGACATTGTCGTTGTATCGCTCTGGATATATGCGTTCTCGACATTTCCATTCGTTCCCACATCATTTCCATCGCTGCTCATCGATCCGATGTAGCGCGAGTATCGCGGCGTAAGGTCACCACCAAAGTCGTATGTAGCACCAATTGTCAAAGCGCGGCGATTGCTACTCATAACGACATATTGCAAACCAACCTGCCCCTTAACCTTCGAAATCGACACATTATCAAGACCTGCAGGCGATATAACATCGTTACCCGCCGTCAAAGAGTAAAGCGAACCATAGAACGCACGATCAATATCGCCCCAATAGTATTGCAACGCAACACCAAGCGAGAAGTTCTTGAATGGCTCCCAACCAAGACCCGCCTTTACCTCCGATATATCGCCGTAACCCTCATTCACATATTGCACATAACCATATCCATCGATAATCTCCGAACGCTCCTGACGATAACCAACGCTAGAGAATGGCGAAACACTTACCGCGAATCCCAACCCCTTTGTGATTGGCATCTGGAATGCAAACTCACTAAAGTTTATCGATGTGCTGTTACTCTTCACAACCGCCCCATCAACGCTCTGCGCATTGAACGAACTCGTCCCCTGCACTCCAAGGTCAAACATAACGCTATTTTGCAACGTCATGCTATACGAAGCTGGGTTCAACAAGTTGATCGCGCCACGACTACGCATAGCCACACCAGCACCTCCCATAGATCGAGTCTGCAGAGTGCTTTGCGACTGAATGTCGCCAAGTCCATACATAGAGTATATCGAGAATGTATTTGTCGTATGAGATTGTGCAACGACAGAGAGCGGCAGCAACAACGCAACCGCCAAAATTAAACACAACGACAATATCTTACTTCTCATTATACTCCAATATTCTATTTAAACCCACACTTACCACCCCCACTTGAGATGCAAATATGGGATTTTTTATTCTTTTTTCAAAGTTTTTTGCATCTCCTCCGGTCAAAAAAACGTTAATTTCGCCAAATTTCTTCTGCAAATCCACTATGCGGCTATCGATTTCATAAGCCACACCACCCAAAACACCCTCAACAATAGCCTCGCGTGTCGATTTTGCCACACCCTCCGCAGCCTCCAAAAGCTCCTCATGCGAAGGCTCAACCAGCGGCAAAGTAGCCGTATTTTGGTGCAACGCCGCGAAGCGCATCGCAACTCCAGGAGAGATCGTTCCACCCTCGAAACCACCCTCTTTCGTCACCACATCAACCGTTATCGCCGTACCCATATCCACTATGGCTACACAGCTCCACGCCACACCTCTCTCATCTAATATCGCCGCAGCACCAACCGCCGCAGCCAACCTATCGCGCCCCAACGTATCAGGTGTGCCATAGCTATTTTTCATCGGAACTTCAGTCGCAGCATCAAACACCACAACATCCGCCACGAACTCCTCCAAAACCTCCCGAACACCACTCTGCACACCGCGCGTAGAGCTTACAATAGCGCGCTCGACACCCCACTCCTCAACCAATTTCGGCACAAAAGCACCCAACTCAGCGCAATCCCCAAATAGACTCTCACACAGAATCTCAACGCCGCATACTACTGCAACCTTAACTCTCGTGTTCCCTATATCAACAATCAGATTATTCGCCATACAAACTCCTAACGCCAACTCATAACTCTCACCCTCTAAAACGCACCAAAAAGTGAATTATTTTACAACGAAGATAATAATTTATATCCAGATTCAATATCCACCACTCCGCGAATCGTCAACAGCAGACGATTATTCTTCTGGCGCATATAGAACTTATCTGGATCCGCCATTATCTTCTTCAACAGCTCCATAAATGTGTCGCTCTTATAGTATGGCGAATTTTGCTCCCCCACAAACGACACAATCATCAATCCATTCTTAACCTTCACCTTCTCCATACCCAGCCTTATCGCTTCGCGCCTCAAACGCACCACGTTGAGCAACTCCTCTGCAGCGCGCGGCATAGCTCCAAATCTATCAACCAAGCGCTCCGCAAAGCCCTGCAAACCAGCCTCATCCTTCAACGAATCTAATTCGCGATAGAGCTTCAGCTTCTCCGCCGTATGCGAAACATAGCTATCTGGCAACTCCGCCGCAACATCAATATCAATCGCCGCATCATCGATAAAGTTGGTCTTACTATCCATAACAGCTTGCTCCTTTGGCGACAATCCAGCCACATCAAATCCCTCTTGTCGAAGCTCCGCAACAGCCTCCTCCATGATCTTCTGATAGGTCTCAAAACCTATATCTGCCACGAAACCACTCTGCTCCGCGCCCAACAAATTTCCCGCGCCGCGAATATCCAAATCCTGCATCGCGATATTGAACCCAGAACCAAGATCCGAAAACTCCTCAATCGCTCGCAACCTCAATCGCGCCTCGCTACTCATCAGCTCCTCCGGCGGCGACACCAAGTAGCAATATGCCTTTCTATCTGACCGTCCTACGCGACCGCGAAGTTGGTGCAATGCGCTCAAACCGAAGTTGTGCGCATTATTTATTATTATCGTATTTGCATTCGGCACATCTATTCCGTTCTCGATTATTGTCGTTGCCAACAATACATCAAACTCCCCATAGACGAACTCCATAACAACCTCCTCCAACGCCTTTGGTTGCATCTGTCCATGCCCCACCGCAACGCGCGCCTTAGGCACCAGACGTTGTATCATATCCCGTATCGTGCCTAGATTCTCCACTCTATTATGGACAAAATAGACCTGTCCGCCGCGTGCCATCTCCGACTCAATCGCCTCTTGTATAATCTCCTCCGAGAAGATATGCGACTCCGTAACGATTGGCTGTCTATTTGGCGGAGGTGTCGAGATGACCGAGAGGTCGCGCGACCCCATAATCGAGAATTGCAGCGTGCGCGGAATAGGCGTAGCAGTCAACGTCAACGTATCGACATTAACGCTCAATGCCGTCAACTTCTCCTTCGCCGCAACTCCAAACTTCTGCTCCTCATCGATGACCAAAAGCCCCAGATCCTTAAATTGTATCTTGCTCCCCAGAATCTTATGCGTACCGATCAATATATCTATCTTTCCACTCTCCAGATCTTTGCGAATCTGCGTCACCTCCTTCGCCGACTTCGTGCGGTTCAGGTACTCCACAGTGACAGGCAGCCCCTTCAACCTACTCATAAACGACCGATAGTGTTGCATCGCAAGAATTGTCGTTGGAACGAGAATCGCTGTCTGCTTTCCATCTGTCGCAGCTTTAAACGCGGCACGAATCGCAACCTCCGTCTTTCCGAAACCAACATCTCCACACACCAATCTATCCATCGGCTGCTCCGACTCCATATCGCGCTTTACAGCCTCCGTAGCGGCACTCTGATCTGGCGTATCCTCATACATAAACGAAGCTTCAAGCTCCTGCTGCAAGTATCCGTCTGGCGAAAAAGCGTAACCAGCACTCGCCTTACGTTTCGCATACAACGCTATCAAATCGCGCGATATATCCTTTATGGCGCGCTTCGTTGCACTCTTCAGCTTCGACCAAGCGCCACTACCCAACTTATAGACCTTCGCTGGTTCGCCGTCACCACTCTTATACCTCGTTATGCGGTGCAACGAGTGGATATTAACAAAGAGAACATCGTTATCCTTATAGACCAACTTTATCGCTTCGTGCAGTCGCCCTCCCTCATTTATCTTCACCAAACCTGCGAATTTTCCAACTCCATGGTCGTAGTGAACGACATAATCTCCAACCTTCAACTGATTAAGCTCCGCCACAGTCATCTGCTCATCGCGCTTAATCTCGCCCTTTATCTTATATCGTTGGTATCGCTCAAAGATCTGATGATCGGTATATAGACACAACTTCTTATTGTGATCTATAAAGCCCTCATGAAGCGTCATAAACAACGTTTCGAGCTTCACATTTCCATATCCAATCTTATCGAAAATCCCCTCCAAGCGCTCAATCTGCGCTCTATTGCGTGACAAGATAAAGCACCTATAACCACGCTCGCGCATCGATGTTATATCACTCGCCAGAACCTCAAAATTCTTGTTGAACGTTGGTTGTGGCGAACTCTTAAAGACGATTTTACTCTCCGCTTTGCGCTCCGCCAACGAATCGCGCAACGAAAATATCGTGCGATCTTTCAACGAATCCAGAAGCTGCACGCGGCTTGTCGCCACAAGATCTATCTCCTCAGGCTGCTCCATCTCCGAGAGCAACCTACTACGCAAATCGTTGACCTTGCGCAGCGCATAATCCGCATCATAGAACCAATACCCTTTTGCCGTATCGCCAACATAGTCGAAGAACGAAACGCGACACGCACCATCTGCAAGCGTAGAGTTTCCGTTGCTCAAATTTGGCAAAATCTCTACGCTTGACATCTTCTCCAACGACAACTGGCTCGATATGCTAAAGCTTCTTATCGAATCGACCTCATCGCCAAACAAATCTACGCGATATGGCGTACTCTGCGAAAACGAAAATATATCTACAATACCTCCGCGCACCGAATATTGACCAGGCTCCGACACAAAATCGGCATACTCAAACCCCATCAACTCCAACCCTGCCGTCAACTCCTTCAGCACAACCTTATGCCCCACCTTCAGCGCTAAAACCTCCTCCTTGAGCGCCTCCGCATCTAAGACCCTCTCTACGAGAGCCTCCGGATATGTACAGACAACGCAGTAGCCACCATTAGCTGCTCCAACACTGCGGCGCAGCGCATTGAGTGTCGCCATACGCTGCACAACACCATTGGCATCCTCCGACCCATACAAAATAGAACGCTTATACGAACTTGGCAAGAAGTAGATATTCTCTTCGCCCAACATCACATATAGGTCATTGAGCAGATACGCCGCAGCATCCTTATCCTCCGCCACGAATATATGCACACCACCAACCCTCTTGATTGTCGCCGCAGCATACAACGGCAAAGCACCACTCACCATCTCATAGAGATGATGCGTAGTGCCTCCACTATCATTACAAGCAGCGACCAAAGCCTCGATGTTCCCAGCGGCATCATCTGCCTGCCAAAGCTCCATCAACGCTTCGCCCTCTACCACACTATTGCTATTTCTTTGCTTTTCCGAGCAGCTCTGAGCCATCTTTTCCGTAGTATCCTACATCAACTATACCAACACTCTGATCCGCCGTAACACTTATCGAGCAGTTATATCTCCAGCCCCACTTCCTACGCAACGAGAAGAACCCCTTGCACAAGAACGCCGCAACAAATGGACTTACACGCAACTCAATATGTTTAACACCGCGATCGACCGTCAAGAACGAAATCTCATTCTCGATAACCTTATCAAGCAACACCGTTGGCTCAATCTTACCCGAACCGTGACACGTAGGACATACATCCTGCACATCATCTACAGCCACAGGGCGCACCCTCTGGCGCGTAATCTGCATCAAACCAAACTTCGACAACGGCAACACAGTATGCTTCGCCTTATCATCCGCCATAAGCTTCGTCATCTCGTCAAGCAGTTTTTGACGATTACCCGATTTATGCAGATCGATAAAATCTACGATGATGATACCCCCAAGATCGCGCAAACGCAACTGCCTTGCAACCTCCGCCGCCGCCGCGAGGTTCACATCCATCGCCATCTGCTCCTGGTTATCCTCCGCCTTGGTTCTGTTTCCAGAGTTCACGTCAATAACGTGCATCGCCTCCGTATGCTCAATGATGAGGTATGCACCTCTCTTCAACGATACATACTTCGCAAACAACGATTTAATTTGTTTCGATATATCGAAGTTGTCGAAGATCGGTACACTACCCTTGTAGTGCTTCACGATCTTTTCACGCCCCGGCTCAATCGACTTGATATAGCTACGAATACTCTTGTATAGCTCCTCGTTATCGACCGCAATCTGCGAGAAACTAAGGTTCAACGTATCGCGAATGATTGTGTTTGCACGTCCCATCTCACTCATTACGAGCGCTGGCGCTGGCTTCTTCTTGATCAACTTGACCATCTCCGACCATCTATCGATGAGCGATTGAATATCCTGCTGAATATCCTCATCCTTTGCCGATACGGCTGCCGTGCGAATTATCACACCGAAGTTCTTCGGCAACACCTCAGCTGCAATTCTTCGCAGACGTTTCTTATCCTCCGCGGCGCGAATCTTCTGCGAAAGATAAACCTTCGACGAGAATGGCACCAAGACAACGTTACGTCCTGCGAACGATATGTCAGATGTAAGTCGTGGCCCCTTTGTCGAGATCGCCTCCTTGGCAATCTGCACAAGGATTGGGTCGCCCACCTTCAATATCGAGCCAATCTTGTTGGAGCGTACCACAGCTGGTTCCAGCTCCTTCAGGCTCTCTACTTTTATCGATCTTTTTGCCGATAGGTGGCTATTAACAATCTTATCTAGTGAGCGGAAGTTGCTACCAAGATCCATAAGGTGGATAAAGGCATCACGCTCGTGACCAACATTAACGAAGGCTGCATTTAGCCCCGGCATAATTTTGCGAACCTTACCCAGGTATATATCCCCAACGGCGAATCCTGTCTGGCTCTGCTCTTTGTTCAGCTCCACCAAGACCTTATCCTCGCATAGTGCGATAGAGATCTCCGACGGAGTGACATTTATCACTAATTCTAGATTCATAAAATCGAATATTTTTTAGTTGCAAAGCACCGAGTATCAGCCCATTATCACTATGTAATGGACTTTGTCAGCTACTTTTGCGTATCATTATATTTTATAACGTATTAAAGCTAAGGGCAACGACCCTTAGCTTTAATTACTCACCTGACATACGAGATGTCGATTAGGCTATTTTTTCTTCTTGTGACGATTCTTACGTAGACGTTTCTTACGCTTGTGCGTCGCCATCTTATGTCTCTTTCTTTTCTTACCGCTTGGCATAATCTTATGTTTTTATGTTTAACAATTATTTACTTCTATTCTACTTTCTCCCCACTTACTCCTTCAATAGGGCTGTGAAGCTTTTTGATGGTTTAAATGCTGGAATGTTGTGTTCTGGGATTGTGATCGTTGTATCCTTAAGGATGTTGCGAGCGACTTTTTGAGCGCGACGCTTAACGATGAAGCTACCAAAACCTCTCAAGTATACTGGGTTGTTCGAAGCGATTGAACCCTTTACACTCTCCATAAAGGCCTCAACGATCGCCATAACCTGCGCCTTCTCAACACCTGTTGCCTTAGAAACCTCGTTTACAATATCTGCCTTTGTCATAATATTAACTCTGATTTATTTAAACACCGACAATCACTATATATCTGATTGCTATGGGATTGCAAATATAGAATAAATATTTTTAAATACCGCTTTATATTGGCTCTTTTTTTTGCTTTATTGAAAAATATCGAGAAAATTAGTGTACTTTTGCTTCTGTATGGGAGATAAGCATAGCAGCGGCAGGAGCCGCAATGGCGTTGTCTGGAGCGCTTTGGAGCGCTTTGGGGTGCAGGGTTCACAATTTGTTGTGAGCGTTGTTTTGGCGCGCCTACTTGTCCCGGCGGATTATGGTTTGATAGCGATGTTATCGATCTTCATCGCACTTGCCACGTCGTTGGTAGAGAGTGGTGTTGCACAGACTTTGATCCAGCGCAAGGAGCGTTCTGGCAGCGATCTAACTACGGCACTCGTTTTCAATGTGTGTGTCGCTGTTGCGCTCTATTGGGTGATGTTTTTCGCCGCACCTTTCATTGCACAATTTTACGATGCTGCGGAGTTGACGAAGGTCGTGAGGTGGTTCTCGTTGGTCTTGATCATCAACTCTTTGAGCATTGTTCAGCAAGCTTTGATCGCGATTGACTTGGCGTTTCATCGCCTTGCTGTGGCATCGCTATGCGGGATCTTTGTTGGTGGTGCTGTAGCTATTGTAATGGCTTATAATGGTGCGGGAGTTTGGGCGCTTGTTGCCCATCAACTTATCAGCGGCGCGGTCAAGATGACGATTCTTTGGGCTATGTCGAGCTGGAGACCGCGCGATAAATTCTCTTTTCAGGCGCTAAAAGATATGGCAAGCTTTAGCTCAAATTTGATGCTGTCGGGCGTTCTGCATGTCCTATATAATAATATATATACTCTTATCATTGGGCGAAGGTATGCGCAAGCGGAGTTGGGCCTGTTTAACTACGCTACGACTCTCAGCATCTTGCCGTCACACAACCTCTCGGCGATTGTCGAGCGCGCGCTCTACCCCGTTATGTGCGAGGCTCAAAGCGACCTGCAAGCGGATAGAGATGCCATGAGCGAGATCCTACTGCGCCATTTGCGACTCTTGTGCTTCTTTGTCTTTGGCGCTATGGTTGGCCTTTCGGTTCTTGCGAAGCCATTCATCGCGTTGCTACTTGGCGCGGCTTGGAGTGGCGTTGTTCCCTTTTTGCAGATTATCGCTGTGGCTTATATGTGGGATCCGATTATGAAGTTCTTGGGTTCGGGGTTGAAGGCCGCGGGGCGCTCAAGCGATTTTTTGAAGGCTGAATCGCTGAAGAAGATCGTCGGCTTTGGCATCCTTGCGTTGAGCGTTCCTTGGGGCGTTTTGGGCATGTGCTACGGCATGATTGCTTACGCCTTTGCCGATATGGCTATCATAACTTTTTATAGTCGCCGCGTTTCGCCACTTCTTGGCTACAGAAACATCTTCTGCAACGTTGCGCCGTTGGCTGCGTTGAGCATCGCAATGGGTTATGCTATATATAGATTGAGATGCGCAATGGAGTGCGCCGAGTTTAGCGCTTTGGAGCAAGTCGCGTGTGGTGCGGTATTTGGTCTTATTATATATATAGGTGGCGCTCTGCTTCTCGGACGCAAAGAGCCGCGCGAAATATTCGACCTTCTAAAGAGATAAAACAGGGAAACAGCATGAGAATAGATATATACTTTGCAACAAAGCGCTTCACAATCGCCACAGAGCCTTGTGGCGGCTATGAACTTAGCGGCACGAACCTCGGCTCCGTCACTCGCTACGAGGTTGTTGAGCTTCTCAACAGCAATAGCGAGATCACATTGCTGGTTGAGGATAAGCTCGCCGTAACGAAGGCTTACGAGATCTTCGCCGAAGGATTCACACAGAAAACTGCCGCAGGAGGTATCTTGCGCAACGATAAGAACGAGCTACTTTTCATCCACCGAAACGGGCGCTGGGACCTCCCGAAGGGACATCTTGAGAGTGGCGAAACGCTCGAAGAGTGCGCCGTTCGCGAAGTTGAGGAGGAGTGTGGAGTTGAAGGAATCGCTGCTGTTACGCGCGATGATAGATTTGCGCAGACTCTGCACGCATACTTCATGAACGAGCGTTGGGAGTTGAAGCATACCCACTGGTACGCGATGCAACTTGACCCCGCATCAAACCAAAATCCGGCACTAAAACCGCAGCAAGAGGAGGGCATAGAGGTCGTTGAGTGGCAACCAGAGCGCGAAGCTACCTCAATTGCTGCGGAGAGCTTCCCTACCATACAACACGTCATAGAGGAGTATTTCAACCACCGCGCAACACTATAGCGCAACTATCTAATAGTAGGAGAATGTGTGGTCGAAGCAGACCATACGCACGCTATAACTGTTGTAGTAACTATCCAACGTGCAGTAGATATCCCCCTTCCCTTTGGGCAGAATCTCATCGCGGTAGTATGCCGTTCGCGGAACATATAGCTCAAAGTAGCCACCGTCACAATCCCTCAAGATATGTGTCGTGGAGATCGACTGACCACTCTCCGCATCGCGGTCGCAGTAGCGATCCACACCAGCACCACTCACATACTCCACATCCTTCATGCAGATATAACACCCCGCAATCGCCGCTCTAAAATCAGAGTGCGTAACAACTTGCGGCGTACGTCCAACACCCTTCTGCAGAACATTCATTCGCCCCTTCAAATTGTCGTCATAGATATAACCAACCGCCAACGCACTATTTACTGCAGGCTCCGTTCCCAATGTTTTATTGCCACCCAAACTGCCAATCCACAGCCCCGTGCAGTTCAACCGCACCAGGTCACCAATGCTGTATATATCATCAAACCAATCCCATTCAACCAATACCGTCAACTCAATAGCACCACTATCATCCTCTATAATAATAGCATTTGGATACTCCCCCATAGCGTTTGTCGCAGTGATGACACCCTCAACAATAACATCTGTCGGCAATATATGCGATGAACCCAAGTGTAGATTTTTCATTCCAGCAATAGAGTGCGTAACAGATGGCACAACACCGCTACCATCGCTATTCAAATCATTATCATCGTAGGGATAGAGCGACAAATTGCTGTTACAAGAAAACAGCAGCAGCAAAACAAATAGCCAAAGCAATATCTGGAAGCAACTATTCATAAACTAAGTCATAGCTAAAATTACTACTGGCTAAATATCAATTAGTTACAAAGGTGATTTTTCAAATAGGTAACCATTTAGAAACGAGCGAGGTGCGTTGTTGTGCATAGTTTTGCTTAATCAATGAACATCTTTATTCTTATGCAAATGTAGTGCTTTTTATGGAATCTGCAAATTTTTAGCCTGTTATTCATGTTGTTTAATCGGGAGCTTTATTTGGTAATGTTGTGTAGATTGGTAAACGTGATATAGCGATTGATCGATCAAGCGCTTTATTGATTTAGCGGTTAATTAATGGATCAAGACATCAATTAAACGGTTAAAGTATTAATTAGTTAATGGTTTAAATAATTAATTAATTAATTAAGTAAGCGATTATTAGCCCAAATTAGGCTGATTTCACCCTAATCCGCACAGCGGATTTTTATGTTCAAACGAACATAGCAAGGTGTCTTTTCCATAACGGAAAAGTCGATATGTAACTCGAAAGTCACACATCAAGACCTTGCCCACTTTCAGTAGGTAAAATGCCGTCGAAGTTGGCAATTTTAAAGGCGGAGATACGAGTGATGTTCATCACTCCTAATCTGAAAATATAATCTCTAATAAATGATGTCTCTTGTTCTCAATAGCATTACCTATCAGAAATTAAGCGGGCTGTTGGAGATGGCGAGTTATATTTGAAGAGAGTGATAACGCTACACACCCCATGCTTTGCGATTCGATAGGCTAAGCATGGGGTGTGGGTTATTTAAAGAGTGTTTGAAAATAGAGAGAACTCCCTAATTCGTTAGGGTGAATCGGGCATTTAGCGGCAGGTTATCGGATGAACTGCCGACAAATATTGTGAACTCCCCCGCCTCTGCTGCAAACTTATTATCTATGCGCCAAAAGGCTAGATCCTCTGCCGTGATTGTAAACTCGAATTTAGCACTCTCACCTCGTTTAAGTTCCCTCTTCTCGAAGCGTTTAAGTTCCAATAGCGGTCGCGAAACTTGGTTGCCCAACATATCACGCACATACAACTGCACAACCTCTGCGCCATCAAAAACACCGCTATTTTTAACATCGAAACTAACACGTAACTCACCATTCATCGAGATCTGTGAGCTGCTCAATGCAAGATTAGAGTAGTCGAAAGTGGTGTAACTTAGTCCATAACCAAAGGCATAGAGCGGAGTATTAGGAGCATCACGATATTTAGAGCTAAAGCCCCATTGCTCAGGATCGTATGGACGACCACCATTAAGCTGCGAGTAGTAGATAGGCACTTGACCTGCGTGGTAGGGGAATGTCATAGGGAGTTTTGCCGATGGGTTATAATCGCCAAAAAGCACATCTGCAATGGCATGTCCAGCCTCGGAACCCAACAACCAGCAATTCAAAATCGCTTCAGGCATATCAACCACCTCGGTCAAGACCAGTGGACGACCAGTAAATAGTGCCATGACAGTCGGCTTGCCCACCTTCTCAATCTCACCCATCAACTCCACCTGCAAACCCTTCAACTCAATGTCGGTATAGCTCCTACACTCACCCGACATAAAGGCGGTCTCACCAACTGCCATAATCACTACATCTGCACTCTTAGCCACTCGAACAGCCTCTGCAAAGCCACTACGATCGCTTGTGTTTATCTCCAATGGGGTAAAGAAGTGCATATCATCGTTATTTACTAGCCTACAACCCTGAGCATATACCACCTCAACATCTCTGCCTACAGCTGCACGAACTCCCTCAAGAAGTGATACTGCTGTGTTAGAGGTGGCATGTCCGCGCCAGTTGCCTAGCGCAGCATCCTTATCATCTGCCAATGGTCCGATTACAGCTATTCGCTTGATACTCTTTGAGATAGGCAGGGTGTTTTTCTCATTCTTTAGAAGAACAATCGATTTGCGAGCCACATCACGAGAGGCATCGTGTGCCTCTTTGGTTAGTGTTTGGCTCTGCTCACGATCAACGTTACTATATTTGTATGGATCGTCGAATAGTCCCAGATCAAATTTGATCTTCAATACCCTACGCACCGCCTCATCGAGCTGTTCCTCGTTGATCTTGCCCTCAGCCAAAAGCTCTGCTCCGTGGTTGATATAGACCTCAGATGCCATATCCATATCTACACCTGCACGGATTCCATTTAGTGCTGCGTGCTTATCATCTGACGCTGTTCCGTGGGCTATGGTCTCCTGCACTGAATCCCAATCTGAGACCATAAATCCATCATATCCCCACTCGCCACGTAGCACATCGGTGAGTAGCCACTTGTTTGTAGATGCAGGAACACCTTGAACAGTGTTGAATGCCGACATAAACGATGCTACACCTGCATCAGCAGCCGCTTTGAATGGAGGGAAGTAGACATTGCGTAGAGTCCTCTCAGATAGCTCTATTGTTGCGTAGTCTCGTCCACCCTCAGCTGCTCCATACCCCACGAAGTGCTTTGCACAGGCTGCAATGGTGTTCTCATCCTCTAGCGAAGATCCCTGAATACCCTTGATGCGAGCCAATCCCACCTGAGTGGTGAGGTAGACATCCTCTCCTGCACCCTCCATCACACGACCCCAACGAGGATCGAGAGATATATCGACCATCGGTGCATATGTCCAGTTAATTCCATTTGCTGCCGCCTCAATTGTTGAGTGGTAAGCACTCAACTCTACCGCCTCCATATCGAAGCTGGCAGCATCTGCCAACGGAATAGGGAACATCGTCTTGTAGCCATGGATAACATCGAACCCAAAGAGCAGAGGTATCCCCAATCGAGACTCCTCAACGGCGATCTTCTGTAGTCGATGTGTCGCTGCCGCCCCTGTTAGGTTGAGGAAATTACCCACCTTTCCTGTTCGCACCAACTCATCGAGATCTTTGGTTGCGGGATCTACCTCCACTGTTGCCCCTGTAGAGACATATGGGTCGGAGATTAGATTCATCTGTCCCAACTTCTCCTCGATGGTCATTTGAGCTATTAGCTGCTCAATTTTTTGACTCTGAGGGTCGGTTGATGTTGGTGCGCACGCCGCTAAGGCGCACGCTCCAAATGATAGTATTTTAATTAAATTGCTTTTCATATTACTCTTTTTTATTAAATATATTTTTCATGGCTATAGTTTTTAGTAACCTAAGTTTTGTTCTATGTTAGTATTGTTATCAAGTACGGTTGTCGGGATAGGCATTAGTGCTGTTAGATTGGTCATTGC
>JBCQUJ010000014.1:0-30028 GCA_047174045.1 Rikenellaceae bacterium | reverse complement strand
GTCTTCCTGGTAACGTCATCCTGAACTTGTTTCAGGATCTCCTCGGAAAGACCCTTCCCTTCTTCTCCACTCTCTCAGCCCTCTCTCCGCATCCACTCAATCAATCCCACTCTCTCAGCCACTCTCTCCACCCCCGGTCTTCCCGGTAACGTCATCCTGAACTTGTTTCAGGATCTCCTCGGAAAGACCCTTTCCTTCTCCGTCCACCCTCTCAACCCACTCTCTCCGTTCACTCACTCAACCCCACTCTCCGGCCACTCTCTCCACCCCGATTTCCCCGGTAACGTCATCCTGAACTTGTTTCAGGATCTCCTCGGAAAGACCCTTTCCTTCTTCTCCACTCTCTCAACCCCACTCTCTCCACGTTCACTCTCCAGCCACTCTCTCAACCCCACTCTACATTCACTCTCACCCCTTTGCTTGCCCACTAGAACATTGGCACTGGTACGATAACCTCATCACCCCAATCATCTACATCCGGGTTGAATGCCGAACCTGAGTTGTTATCATCTGGCACCCATGGTAGAACGATTTTATCTTCTCCATCAAACGCACCAATTTCAAGGTGAATATAGTCTGGACCTATACCACTTGGATCGCTTCTATACTCTATCTTTACGTTTTCAAACTCACGCTCATATATTGTTGGCTGATCTTCCAAGATATATTCAGAACCTTCTAGGCTCAACCCACGGTCAATACTCTCTTGTTCGTCAAATGCACCACGCATCTTGATACGAACTGTCACATTTACGTAGTCATTACCATCTTCTGAAGGTGTTGGCACGCCGAATACATTGAAATCTGCAACATCTACTAGTCCGAAACCATAAACTAGGTCGTAATCATACCCTGTGTCGTTGTACCCCTTGAAGTTCGATAGTAATTTATAATCTTCCTCACCGATGTAACGGCGACCTGTCAGGTAGTTGATGTGTGTCACATCGTATGTTGACGGCGCGTGTGCCGAGAAGTTGTAACCGCCCGACATTCCATCAACGTAAACGTAGCTTCCAGAAGATGCTGTGTAGTCAATGTTGTAGAATAATACTAGCATCGTCACTGGCATCGTCACACGCTCTGGAGTAATTCTATACTCAAAGTACTCGTTCGAGAAGTTTGTATTATCAAGCACCAAACCACCCTCGCTAGCAACGCTTGAATCCGATGCAAATACAAACAAGTGGTCGCTTGAACGCACCACCGCATATCCATCAGATGCACTACTACGCACATACTCCGCCTTTAGGGGATCAATCATCCACGATGCCGTATATGTCGAGATCGCATCAACACCCGACAGTGCGATTGTGTTGTCAAGGAAACCTCCACCATACTCATTGTGCGAAACAACCGAATAGCTACCAAGTGGCAGGTTCATCGTCTCCGATGTCATGTTGGTAAGGAGCTTCATCGTCTCCACCTCAGGACTATCTGGGTATAGCATGATCGTTGCGGCAAGAGGACGCTCTACACCGTGATCTTGCTTGTAGTAGTAGTTTGCGTTAACCCAATCAAGAGTGATGCGAACAGTCTGACGTACGTGGTCATAGATGTCACGACGGTCGCTCATCTTACAGCTCGTAAGAATGAACGACAGTGACACAATCACTATATGTAACATCAATTTCCTCATCTACCCTCTCTCATGCAGCGGTTAAGCAACCCTACCCTGCAAACTTTTACTTATATATCTTGCGTAGAATCAACCACGACAATGAAATCTTAAACTTAGCTGGGATCACACTTTGGTAAATATAATCCGATCCCACCAAACCTAGGTATGTGTCATTCGTCACATCATACCATCTGTACTGTGTCACGATGTAACCCACTCCGACCGAGAACTCAAGGTTAAACGATCTTGAGATAGGCGCCACGTAGCCTATCGACATACCCGCGATATACGAGATCTCTCCCTGCGTTCCAGAGTTATACGATTGCTGTATATCATAGAAGCCCGACATCACGAACAATCCCATGAACCATCCCGTCAAACTTCTATCATCAACTCTATATCGAGGCCACCATCTCAACTCCGCACCATAAGTGTGAGCCTGCATTGCGTAGCTGTTGTTACGCAACCACCACATCGCTTGGTACTCTCCCAACACACTGACTCTATATCCAATCGGCAACTCAACCTCGACATTTGGTATACCAGCCAGGTCGAACAAAACATTCGTCTTGATCGCCAGAACCGGACGTTCCAACATCGTCATCCCCTCTTTCGAGAATCTACGCATCTCCGCACGCGTAAACTTCACCTCCTCGTAGCCCAACGCTTCCACTGGCGTAGCCGCAACATCCTCGATGCCGTCACTTATCGCGACAGCATCAGATGCCAACGCACCTGGGGTAAACATATACCCCATCACCAGCGTCAATACAAACGCTTTGAAGAATGTCATAAAACCGCTCTTACGTGCCATAAACTGCCTATTTATCAACTTCGCATCCCCACAAAAGTGTGAGCAAGGCGCAATCAATCGGTGCAAAGATAGCAAGAAAAACGTCACGAGCGACATAAAATGCCATATATTTTCAAAAAAATATAATGTTTCGACCAAATTTGCACGAAAAATGAAGATTTACCTAAAAAAAGTCAAAAAAAAGATAAAAAAAGTGCAAAAAACTGACACTTTTTCGCACTTTTTTCGCGTTTTTTTACCAGTTTTTCACACTTTTTCAAAGAAAAACGGTCAGTTTTCTTTCGAAAACTGACCGTTTTTGGTCTAAAATATCCTGAAAGATTACATCTTTCTTCCGACGTTAGTCTTAGCTGTAGCAGCCTTAGAAGTCGAAGCCTTAGTAGCTCGTGGAGCTGCTGGCTTAGCAGTTTTCGCTGCTGCAGGCTTTTTAGCCGCTGCCTTCTTCTTTGGTGCCTCTGCACCCTCCTCTGCAACAACAGTTGCATCCTCAACAGAATCAACCGACTTCGCAGCAGCCTTGCTACGAGAACGACGAGTCTTAGATGCAGCTGCAGGAGCAGAAGAAGATACTTTTCCGAATGTGTAAGCGTCGTTGAAATCAACGAACTCGATGATACACATCTCAGCAGCATCTCCCAAACGGAAACCTGTACGCAAGATTCTCAAGTAACCACCTGGACGATCTCCGATCTTAGGCGCAATAGTGCGGAACAACTCTGTAACCGCCTCCTTTTGCTTAAGATATGAGAATACCGTACGGCGTTGGTGCGTTGTATCGCTCTTTGACTTTGTTACCAATGGCTCAAGGTACATCTTAACAGCCTTTGCCTTTGCTACTGTAGTCTCGATACGCTTGTGCAGGATCAATGATGATGCCATGTTCGCCAACATAGCCTTGCGGTGACCCGCTTGTCTGCCAAGGTGATTGAATTTTTTATTATGTCTCATTTATTTATTCTTTATCAAGTTTGTAGATAGATACATCCATGCCGAACTTAAGATTCAACGATGTCAAAAGCTCATCCAACTCAGTCAAAGACTTCTTACCGAAATTGCGGAACTTCAACAAATCATTGCGGTGAAGGCGAACCAAATCACCTACAGTGTCAACATCAGCTGCCTTCAAGCAGTTCAATGCACGAACACTCAAATCTTGGTCTGACAACTTTGTCTTCAAAAGTTGACGCATGTGCAACACATCCTCGTCAAACTCCTCAGCAGAGTTGATGTCATCTAGATTTACCGTAATCTTCTCGTCCGAGAACAACATAAAGTGTTGGATCAAGATCTTGGCAGCCTCCTTCAAAGCATCCTTAGGATGGATTGAACCGTCTGTTGTGATCTCAAGATTCAACTTCTCGTAATCGGTCTTTTGCTCAACACGATAAT
The DNA here is from genome assembly GCA_047174045.1 of Rikenellaceae bacterium. Classification (GTDB taxonomy): domain Bacteria; phylum Bacteroidota; class Bacteroidia; order Bacteroidales; family Rikenellaceae; genus Alistipes. The sequence goes on along the minus strand of JBCQUJ010000014.1, from coordinate 26,207 downwards.
CCTCGCTAGAGAACTTCACATTCTTGATCGGCGTGTGGATAGAATCGATTGGTAGTGTACCAAACTCGCTCTCAGCAGGTGCATTCTCCTCAGCAGGAACATAACCGCGACCCTTACCAATAGTAAGAGTGATAGTCATCTTCGTACCTGGAGCTAGGTTACAGATCACCAAATCAGGGTTCAAAACCTTGAACGATGTAAGGTAGTTCGAGATGTAGCCCGCTGTCAACTCTGTAACACCTGCAACATTTACAACAACCTTCTCTGACTCCTCGCTCTCAGAAGTGTGCAAAAAGCGCACTTGCTTAAGCTTCAACACGATATCAATCATTCCCTCCATGACACCTGGGACCGCTGCGAACTCGTGATCAACGCCAGCAACCTTTACTGTCGTAATTGCGTAACCCTCCAAAGAAGAGAGCAAAATACGACGCAAAGCGTTACCAATCGTCATACCAAAACCTGGCTCCAAAGGACGGAACTCAAAACGTCCGAACGATGAAGTAGATTCAAGCATGATCACCTTCTCTGGTCTCTGAAATGCTAATATTGCCATGTTCTAATCAATTAAAATGTGTAATTACTACTTAGAGTACAACTCGACGATGAGCTGCTCCTTGATATTCTCTGGAATCTCCTCGCGCTCAGGACGTTGTAGGAAACGACCGCTCAATGAAGCGTTATCCCACTCGATCCATGCGTAGCGACTCTTTGAATCAGATGCAATTGAGTTAGCAATTACCTCTAGGCTCTTAGATTTCTCACGTACTGAAACAACATCACCAACTCGCAAAGAGTATGATGGGATGTTCACTACACCACCGTTAACACAGATGTGACGGTGAGAAACCAACTGACGTGCAGCTGCACGAGTTGGAGCGATGCCCATACGATAAACTACGTTATCCAAACGACACTCAAGAAGGCGCAACAAGTTCTCACCTGTGATACCACCCATACGAGCTGCCGCGTCATAAGTGCGAGAGAATTGCTTCTCCAAAAGTCCGTATGTAGCCTTTGCCTTTTGCTTCTCGCTTAGCTGCTCACCATACTCAGATACTTTCTTACGCTTACGAGCCAAACCATGTTGCCCTGGAGGATAGTTACGCTTCTCCAACGCCTTGTCTGGTCCAAAGATCGCCTCTCCGAACTTTCTCGCAATTTTTGTTTTTGGTCCTATATATCTTCCCATTGTTTTACTTTTTTTTATAAAATATAAAAATTTGCTCTCTCCTGTTGATTTAAACTCAAAAAGCTAACCAACAAATAATCTCGCAACTATACGCGGCGACGATTAGGAGCGCGACAACCATTGTGTGGTAGTGGAGTAACGTCGATGATCTCTGTTACCTCGATACCTGCACCGTGAATTGTACGAACTGCTGACTCACGTCCTGCACCTGGTCCCTTAACATAAACCTTCACCTTGCGAAGACCCATATCGTAAGCAACCTTTGCGCAATCAGCAGAGGCAGTCTGAGCAGCGTAAGGTGTGTTCTTCTTTGAACCACGGAAACCCATCTTACCTGCTGAAGACCAGCTAATCACATCACCAACCTCGTTAGTGATAGTGATGATGACATTGTTGAATGTTGAGTGCACATAGACCATACCTTGTGCGCCAACTTTAACAACCTTTTTCTTAACTGTACCAGTTTTCTTTGCCATAACTCTATTGATTACTTAGTTGCCTTTTTCTTATTTGCGACTGTCTTCTTGCGACCCTTACGAGTACGAGCGTTGTTCTTAGTACCTTGACCGCGAACTGGAAGACCCAAACGGTGACGGATTCCACGGTAACAACCGATATCCATCAAGCGCTTAATGTTTAGTTGAACTACAGAGCGACACTCACCCTCGACCTTGATGCCAAGATTGGCAATTGTCGAACGGATTGCTGCGATCTGATCGTCATTCCACTCATCTGTTTTGAGGTCGTAGCTAATGCCTGCCTCATCAAGAATCTTACGAGATGTGTTTCGACCAATACCATAGATATAAGTCAAAGCGATCTCGCCTCTCTTGTTTTTTGGTAAATCTACACCGACTATACGTGCCATAAATTTTCTTCTTCTTTAATTAATCGTTAAAAACGGGTTACCCTTGGCGCATTTTGAACTTTGGGTTCTTCTTGCAGATCACGTAAAGCTTTCCTTTACGACGAACGATCTTACAATCCTCGCTTCTCTTCTTAATTGATGCTTTTACTTTCATTTTCTTTGAAGCATTCGTGGTTTGCCTTCCATTTTTCAGTTGCCATTTTCAACTCAAGCTGCTGCATCTTCCAACGCATCGCTCACTATCCTCGAACCTAGCCCCTTGGTTGGCACCCCGGGTTATTTGTATCTGAATGAAATTCGTCCCTTACTCAAGTCGTAGGGTGTCATCTCAACCTTTACTTTATCTCCTGGAAGGATTTTAATGTAGTGCATACGCATCTTTCCTGAGATATGGGCCGTGATAACGTGTCCGTTATCCAATTCAACTCGAAACATAGCGTTGCTAAGTGCCTCGATAATTGTTCCGTCCCTTTCAATAGCAGTCTGTTTTGCCATAAGAGTCTAATTACTTTTACTTTAGTTTTTGCCTTTTAGTGCCTCTTCGATAATTGTAAAATCGGTCAATATGTCTGGTCCATCTACCCCGACAGCCACTGCATATTCGAAGTGTGCTGAAGGTTTGCGATCTTTTGTGCGGACAGTCCAACCGTCACGCTCAAAGACAACCGCCTTACCACCCATATTGATCATCGGTTCTATACAGAGAACCATTCCTTTTTTGAGGAGTGTCCCTCTGCCGCGCGCTCCGTAGTTGGGAACACCAGGCGCCTCGTGCATGTTGCGCCCGCAACCGTGTCCCTCTAACTCACGTACCACGCCATAGCCAAAGCTCTCTGTGTACTCCTGTACAGCTGCGGATATATCGCCTATGCGATTTCCAACTTTGGCTTGCGCCGCACCTTTGTAAAGAGCCTCCTTCGTGACTTGGAGAAGCTGCTGCTTATCAGCATCTATCTCTCCTACGGCAAACGTATATGCCGAATCACCAACAAACCCCTTTAAAAACGTACCGCAATCGACCGATACAATATCGCCATCTTTCAAGATACATTTCTCAGACGGAATACCATGAACAACCTGATCATTGACTGAAACGCACAATGTTGCAGGAAATCCTTGGTAGCCAAGGAAAGCTGGTGTAGCACCGTGAGCGCGAATAAACGCCTCTGCGATAGTATCCAACTCCTTCGTCGAGACTCCAGCCTTAACATGCTTTCCAACCTCTGCAAGCGTCTTGCTCACAAGAATATTGTTCTCACGCATCAACTCAATCTCTTCGTCCGTCTTTAAATATACCATGTAGAATATCGATATTTTGACTCTTAGTTACGACCTTGAATGCGACCAGTCTTCATAAGACCGTCATAGTGACGCATCAAAAGGTAGCTTTCAATCTGCTTGAGAGTGTCAAGAACTACACCAACCATGATCAACAATGATGTACCTCCAAAGAAGTAAGCAAACGCTTGTTGAATGTTCAAGAACTTCATAGCTAGCGATGGCATTATAGCCACCATAGCCAAGAATATTGAACCTGGAAGTGTGATTCTCGTCATAATAGTGTCGATATAGCTAACCGTGTTCTTACCCGGCTTAACACCTGGGATAAAACCACCGTTGCGCTTCATATCGTCAGCCATCTGTTGAGGATTTACGATAATCGCCGTATAGAAATACGTAAATGCGATGACCATAACCGCTAGCGTGAAGTTGTACCAGAAACCGCGTACGTCAGCAAAAGCACCAGCAAAACCTGGAGCAATATCGACGAACAACATCGGCACAAACATAAGGGCTTGAGCGAAGATAATAGGCATTACATTTGCCGCATTGATCTTCAATGGAATGTACTGACGCACACCACCATACTGCTTGTTACCCACGATACGCTTAGCGTACTGAACTGGAACCTTGCGAACAGCCTGAACCAAGGCGATAGTCGCCATGAAGACCAAGAACAACAACACCAACTCCATAATCAAGATGATAGCACTACCATCTGCTGTCTGGAAACGTGCGTTGACCTCAGCCAAAAGAGCGTGAGGAAGGCGAGCAACGATACCAATCATGATGATTAGCGATACTCCATTTCCAACACCCTTGTCCGTGATCTTCTCCCCCAACCAAACCACAAACATTGTTCCGGCAATCAAGATAGCTGTCGCCGTAGCGATGAAGCCAAATGAGTTACCAAAAACAAACGCCTGAGGCACCTGGTGGTAAAGATTCGCAATGTAGGCAGGACCCTGCAACAGCAAAACGCCAATTGTCAGGAATCGTGTCCACTGGTTCATTTTGCGGCGCCCACTCTCACCCTCCTGCTGCATCTTCTGGAAGTAAGGTATCATCATACCCAACAACTGAATAATGATAGAAGCGGTGATGTATGGCATCACTCCAAGTGCGAAAATCGCTGCATTACCAAATGCACCGCCAGAGAATACGTTCAAAAGGCCCAAAAGACCATTTCCTTCAACCTGACTTGCTAATGCTGACCCTGCGCCCAAAGCGTTAGGATCGATACCTGGAATCACCACAAAACTACCAAGACGATATACAAGAAGAAGTCCCAACGTGTAAACCACACGGTTGCGAAGCTCCTCAATCTTGCATATATTCTTGATTGTTTCGACTACTTTCTTGTTGGTACCAAGAACGATCGCAACGACCAGAAAAAGTATTCCAACAATGATATAAGTATTCATAATTTTCGGTTTTTTACTTAACCTACAACTTCTCTACTGATCCACCTGCAGCTACGATAGCAGCCTCAGCGCTCTTAGAAAATGCGTGAGCAGTAACCTTCAAGGCCTTGCTTACAGCACCGTTTGCTAGGATCTTAACCTTATCCTTGCGTTGTGCAAAACCTGCAGCAACCAAAGCATCGATTGTGATCTCGCTCAATGAGTTCTTTGCAGCCAAATCCTCCAATGTTGAAAGGTTGATTGCCTTGAACTCTACACGGTTAATGTTCGTAAAACCGAACTTAGGAAGACGACGCTGAAGTGGCATCTGACCTCCCTCGAAGCCCAACTTACGAGAGTAACCAGAGCGTGATTGCGCTCCCTTGTGACCACGTGTCGCAGTACCACCGTGACCAGAACCAGCACCACGGCCAATACGCTTTTGGTGGTGTGTTGAACCCTTAGCGGGTTTAAGATTATTTAGTTCCATTACTATTTACCTTAAATACGTTAAAATTATTTAACCTCCTCGACCTTAACAAGGTGCTTAACGCGCTCAATCATACCCTTGATGATAGCTGAGTCGTCATGCTCTACACTCATGTTGATCTTACGAAGACCTAGAGCATCGAGGTTCTTGCGCTGGCGATCTGACGCGCCACAGCGGCTTCTATACTGTGTAATTTTCAATCTTGACATAATATTGTTCTTTTTGAAGATTAACCGTTAAAGACCTTGCTCATTGAGACGCCACGAACTCCTGCTACTGTGTAAGCATCGCGCAACTCGCACAATGCACCTACTGTAGCCTTTACCAAGTTGTGTGGATTAGAAGAACCCTTGCTCTTTGCCAATACGTTCTTTACTCCTACCGACTCCAAAACGGCACGCATCGCACCTCCAGCGATGATTCCTGTACCAGGAGCCGCTGGACGAACCATAACCTCTGATCCGCTGTAACGCATCTCTTGCTTGTGAGGAATTGTTCCGTTGATGATTGGAATTTTAACTAGATTTTTCTTTGCATCCTCGATACCCTTAGCGATTGCAGTTGTTACCTCAGAAGCTTTTCCAAGACCAAAACCTACAACACCGTTCTCGTCTCCTACAACAACGATTGCCGAAAATGTAAATGTGCGACCACCCTTCGTTACCTTTGTAACGCGCTGGATGCTTACGAGTTTATCCTTTAGCTCGATGTCGCTTGTGCGTACTTTCATATTACTGTTTGACATAATCTCTTAGAATTTAAGACCGCCCTCACGAGCCGCATCAGCTAATACTTGAACTCGGCCGTGGTATAGGTATCCATTACGATCGAAAGCGACCTTACTGATTCCCTTTGCGATAGCGCGCTCTGCAGCTAGCTTACCTACCAAAACGGCAACATCCTTCTTATTCTTACCTGCAGCTGACTCAGCAACATCCTTTGATGAAGCTGCAGCCAATGTTACTCCTGCTAGGTCGTCAATAAACTGTACGTAGATTGATTTGTTACTACGAAATACAGTCATACGAGGCATCTCAGCTGTACCGCTAACGATCTTGCGGATACGCATCTTGATTCTCGCTCTTCTATCTAATTTATTTAGTGACATATAATGACTCCTATTTTATTATTTAGCACCTGCAGACTTACCAGCCTTACGACGGATCTGCTCTCCTACGAAGCGAATACCCTTACCCTTGTATGGCTCAGGCTTACGCAATGAACGAACTTTAGCCGCAACTTGACCTACCAACTGCTTGTCGATGCTTGACAAAGTTACGATTGGGTTACCCTTCTTCTCTGTTACTGCAGTAGCCTTAACCTCTGCTGGCAACATGAAGTAGATATCGTGAGAATAACCAAGGCTTAGCTCAAGGATTTGACCCTTAACCTCTGCCTTAAATCCAACTCCGACTAGCTCTTGCTTGATCTCGAAACCCTTAGAAACACCAACTACCATGTTGTTGATCAAAGCGCGGTATAGACCGTGCATTGAGCGGTGACGTGGTTGGTTTGTTGGGCGAGATAGCAATACTGCTGGAATCTCCTTCTCAGAATCCTTCTCTGTGTAGGTACCAACTTCAACTTTGATATCTGAATCCACTTTTTGGCTCAGTGTCCCAAGAGGCCCTTTTACACTTACCGTGTTATCAGCAGCAACGTCAACAGTTACTCCAGCTGGCAAGTTTACAGGTTGTTTACCAATTCTTGACATTTTGTTTTCTTTTTTAGTTTAAATTTCTTCGTTTGAATCTCTTCTCGACTAATACTAGAAGATGTAGCACATAAGCTCGCCACCAACGTTCTCACGACGCGCTGCCGCGTCAGTCAAGATTCCCTTAGATGTTGAAAGAATCGCAACACCAAGACCATTCTTAACGCGTGGCATATCCTCTACTGAGACATACTGGCGCAGACCTGGACGGCTAACACGCTTCAACTCCTTGATAGCGTTAGTCTTTGTCTGTGCATTCCACTTAAGCGCGATCTTGATAGTTGAGAAACCCTTCTCATCTGTGTCGAACTTGTAAGCAAGAATGTAACCTTGATCGTGAAGGATCTTAGTGATCTCTTGCTTAATTTTTGAACCAGGAGCTTCAACCACCTTGTGGTTGGCTTTCACTGCATTTCTAATTCTCGTTAGAAAATCCGCGATTGGATCTGTCATAATGAATTAAAAGTTAAAAATTAATATTAAAATAAAATTAGTTTAGCTAATAGATTGAGCCTCAACTGATTGCTGAGCACAAGCCTCTCGACTCGCCCCTACAAAACCGCTAAAAACTCCACCCCTTAGCACCCTGTGTTATGTTTCTACATACACATAAGCAGGCAAATATAATCATAATTTTCCAATAATCAGCTATTTAGCACAAACTATTTTTCAACTATTTTACATCACTCCCCAAAACAAATAATGTTAGCACCCACATCATAAATATGTATTTGCTAACATCACTCTTCCCCCTATGGTCGGCTTCCACAATCGCTTTTGTAGGTGCTGCGTTGGTTCCGCCCACCTGCGAGTTGTGAACCCTATGAAGTGCGTTCGAACGAATCTTGCGATACGCCACACACCCATATACAACACATAAGGTCAATGTATTTCTTCTTATTTTCCGTCAAATCTACTATCAAAGAAGTTACAACCCCTATGGCTGCACTTTTCTCCGCTTCAATTCGACATACTCCAAATTCGAAATCTAAGTATGAGGAGTCAATCCGTATGAGTGGTTTTTCTGTTTTGTTCTCAACTTATGCCGAGAACCCAACATCACTACCCCACTACGCAAGCACCTAATTGGCACTCTCAAGGTTGAACCTTAACAGCAATAGGTGCAAATGCACCTATCACCTCAATCTATTGCCAAACTACGCTGGCAAATTTTCTACTACCAGCTCGCCTTCTTAACTCCTGGGATAAGACCATTAGAGGCCATCTCGCGGAATTGAATACGGCTAACACCAAATAGGCGCATGTAGCCACGTGGACGACCAGTCAGCTTACAACGGTTGTGTTGGCGGATTGGATTTGAGTTACGTGGAAACTTAGATTTTGCAATCCAAGCCTCGTAGTGATCCATCTCTCCAGACTTAACCTTAGCATCAATCGCCTCACGCTTTGCAGCGTAACGCTTCGCAAGTTTCTCACGCTTTACCTCGCGTGCCTTCATTGACTCTTTTGCCATAGCTTATTGGTTGTTTTTGTTAGCGTTCTTAAATGGTAGACCGAAGGCCTTAAGTAGAGCGTATCCCTCTGCATCTGTCTTCGCTGTTGTAACGAAAGTAACCTCCATACCGAAGATCTTAGTGATCTTGTCGATGTCGATCTCAGGGAAGATGATCTGCTCTGTGATACCCAAAGTGTAGTTACCTTGACCATCAAACTTGTCGTTGATACCCTTGAAGTCACGGATACGAGGCATAGCCACCGCTACCAGACGCTCCAAGAACTCATACATACGGTTTGCACGAAGTGTAACACGTACACCGATCGGCATTCCCTTACGAAGCTTGAAGTTAGAGATATCTTTACGAGACTTCGTTTGAACTGCCTGTTGGCCAGTAATCGTAGTAAGCTCAGCTTGTGCGATGTCGATAAGCTTCTTATCAGCAACAGCTTGACCCATACCTTGATTGATAACGATCTTCTCTAGTCTAGGGCACTCCATAACGCTTGAGTACCCAAACTCTTTCATAAGTGCAGAAACGATCTGCTCCTTATACTGTGTTTTAAGTGTTGGAACGTATGCCATTATTTAATCTCCTCCCCAGATTTTTTTGAGAAACGAACTAATTTACCATTTGCATCCTCACGACGACCTGTGCGAGTTGGCTTGCCACTCTTTGGGTCGATAAGTTGCAAATTTGAGATGTGCAAAGCAGCCTCCTGCTCAACAATACCTCCCTGTGGGTTCTCCGCGCTAGGCTTCTGTGACTTCTTTACAAGGTTAACACCCTCTACAATAGCACGTTGCTTTTGAACGTCTACAGAAAGGATCTTACCTTGTTGGCCACGGCTATCACCAGCGATAACAGCTACCAAGTCCCCCTTTTTAATATGTAATTTAACTGACATATTGAATCTGTTTTTAAATTTACAATACCTCAGGTGCCAATGAGATGATCTTCATAAATTGGTCACGTAGCTCGCGAGCTACAGGTCCAAAAATACGAGTACCACGCATCTCTCCCTGATTGTTTAGAAGAACTACTGCATTGTCATCGAAACGGATATACGATCCATTAGGACGGCGAATCTCCTTGCTTGTTCTTACAATTACCGCCTTAGAGACAGTACCTTTCTTCACATCTCCCGATGGAGATGCACTCTTTACAGTAACGACGATCTTATCGCCAACTGACGCGTAACGACGCTTTGTTCCTCCAAGAACTCGGATACAAAGTACCTCCTTAGCGCCGCTGTTATCAGCTACTGCAAGTCTACTCTCTTGTTGTATCATAATTACTTAGCTCTTTCAATGATTTGTACTAATCTCCATCGTTTAGTCTTGCTCAACGGACGTGTCTCCATGATACGTACTGTATCGCCAGCCTTAACGCTCTCATCCAAGCACTCCGAAACAAACTTTGTTGTCTTGTTTACGAACTTACCATAGATAGGGTGTTTCACCTTACGAGCTACGGCTACTACGATGGTTTTCTCCATTTTCGCGCTGACAACTACCCCAATACGCTCTTTTCTAAGATTTCTTTCCATAGTGGTAATTAACATTTTGCGGTTTTCTCGCCCAAAACAGTCAGCATAAGAGCTATATCTCTGCGAGATTTTTTAATAATTGAAGGGTTCTCAATCGGAGAGATTGCGTGTTGGATCTTTAGCTTAGAAAGCTCTGCCTTCGCTGCTACGATACGCTCTTGCAAGTCTTGGATTGAAAGCTCCTTTATTTCTGAACTTTTCATCTTTAAATAATCTTAAATTGATGACTCAACGTAATCACGTCGTACAATAAACTTCGTTGTGATTGGCAACTTTTGAGCACCCAAACGAAGTGCCTCCTTTGCGATCTCCAACGATACACCCTCCGCCTCAAACAAGATACGGCCTGGAGTAACAGGTGCTACGAATCCCTCTGGATTACCCTTACCCTTACCCATACGTACCTCGGCTGGCTTCTTAGTGATTGGTTTATCAGGGAAGATGCGAATCCACAACTGTCCCTCACGCTTCATATGACGTGTGATAGCCTGACGTGCTGCCTCGATCTGACGACCTGTGATCCACGACGACTCCAACGCTTTGATTGCAAATGATCCGTATGAAAGTTGGTTACCTCTTTGAGCTAAACCCTTCATGCGACCCTTCTGCACTCTTCTAAATTTGGTCTTTTTTGGCTGTAACATTTTGTTTTGCTTTAAAAGGTCCTACTTACTTACTATTATTATTGCGGCGTGGCTTTCCTCCACGATCAGGACGAGATCCGCGACGATCGCGACGATCGCCTGAACCTTGTGCTGAACCACCGCGTTGAGATGCAGCTCCTGCAATCTCGAACAAGTCGCGCTTACCATAAACGATACCTTGGCAGATCCAAACCTTGATTCCAAGGATTCCGACCTTTGTCAAAGCCTCTGTCAATGAGTAATCTACGTCTGCACGGAATGTGTGAAGTGGAATACGTCCCTCTTTCATAGTCTCAGAACGTGCCATCTCAGCACCACCTACACGACCAGAAACTTGAACCTTGATACCCTCTGCGCCCATGCGCATTGTAGCAGCGATTGTAGTTTTGATTGCACGGCGGAAAGATACACGACCCTCCAACTGACGAGCGATGTTACGACCAACGATTACAGCATCTAGCTCTGGGCGCTTAACCTCAAAGATGTTGATCTGTACCTCTTTACCCGTAAGTTTCTTCAACTCCTCCTTCAACTTATCTACCTCAGTACCACCCTTACCGATGATGATACCTGGGCGTGCAGTTGAAATAGTAACTGTAACTAGCTTCAAGCTTCTCTCGATGATAGTCTTCGAGATGCTGGCCTTAGCCAAGCGGACATCGAGGTATTTACGAATCTTCGCGTCCTCCACCAACTTCTCTGAGAAGTCGCGGCCACCAAACCAGTTAGAGTCCCATCCTTTGACGATACCTAGGCGGTTTGATATTGGATTTACTTTCTGTCCCATTGTTTACTTTTTTTCTACTGTTACCAATTTATCAACTACGATAGTGACGTGGTTCGAGCGCTTGCGAATGCGGTGCGCACGACCCTGTGGAGCTGCTTGGATACGCTTTAGCATACGACCTCCGTCAACGAAGATCTCTTTTACGCATAGCTTTGTATCCTCCAAGCTCTCTGAAGGGTTCTTAGTCTCCCAGTTTGTGATCGCAGAACGAAGCAACTTCTCCAAACGGATTGAAGCCTCTTTCTTTGAGAAACGAAGGATTCCCAATGCCTTGTTAATCTCCACACCGCGGATGATGTCTGCTACCAGACGCATCTTGCGTGGTGATGTTGGGCAGTCACGCAGAATAGCGATTGCTTTCTGCTTCTTCTCGGCCTTTAGTTGAGCGGCCATATTTGCTTTTCTTACACCCATCTCTTACTATTTTTTCTTGTTACCTGAGTGACCACGGAAGTTACGTGTTGGCGCAAACTCTCCAAGTTTGTGACCAACCATATTCTCAGTTACGTAAACTGGAATAAACTTGTTTCCGTTGTGTACTGCTATCGTCTGACCTACAAAATCAGGCGAAATCATACTTGCACGTGACCAGGTCTTTATTACAGACGTCTTATTGCCCTCTACTTGTGCCATAACTCTAGCGTCAAGCTTTGGATCAATGAATGGTCCTTTTTTTAATGAACGGCTCATTATTGTACTCTTTTAATTATTTTTTCTTCTTTGAAATAATAAACTTAGAGGTCGTCTTCTTAGGGTTACGAGTCTTGTATCCCTTAGCAAGCAAACCTTTGCGTGAACGTGGATGTCCTCCTGATGAACGACCTTCTCCACCACCCATCGGGTGATCTACCGGGTTCATCACAACGCCTCGGTTTCTTGGACGGCGACCTAACCAACGTCTGCGACCAGCCTTACCTGAGCTCTCAAGTGAGTGGTCTACGTTCGAAACAACTCCGACCGTAGCGCGGCAAGTTACGAGTACCATACGAGTCTCTCCTGAAGGCAACTTGATGATAGCATACTTGCCTTCACGAGCCAATAGTTGAGCGTAAGATCCTGCTGAGCGAGCCATAGCTGCACCCTGACCAGGATATAGTTCGATAGCGTGAACAATTGTTCCTAGTGGAATCTCGCTCAACAATAGGCAGTTACCTACCTCTGGTGTTGCGCCTGCGCCACTCATCACTGTTTGTCCTACCTGCAATCCGTTTGGTGCCAAAATGTAACGCTTCTCACCATCCGCAAAAGCGATCAACGCGATACGCGCTGTACGATTTGGATCGTACTCGATACCCTTTACAGTTGCAGCCATACCATCCTTGTTGCGCTTGAAGTCCACATTACGATACATTTGCTTGTGACCACCACCAATGTAGCGAACAGTCATCTTACCTGTATTGTTACGTCCTCCTGAGCTCTTCTTTGGGCTCAATAGCGACTTCTCGGGAGTCGACTTAGTGATCTCACTAAATGTCCCGATGATCTTATGTCTTGTACCAGGTGTTACTGGTTTAAACTTTCTTACTGCCATCTTTTATTAGATATTACTGTAAAAATCAATCGTATCTCCATCCTTCAAGGTAACTACTGCCTTCTTGAAGTTGTTTGCGCGACCTACCAAAAGACCTGCCTTTGTGAAACGGCTCTTGATCTTTCCCATGTAGTTACAAGTGTTAACATCTGTAACCACTACGTTGTACATCGCCTCTACGGCATTGCGAATCTGAAGCTTGTTGGCACGTACATCTACAATAAAACCGTAGCGATTCAATTTCTCGCCTTGAATCGTCATCTTCTCGGTCAAAACCGGCTTAATAATAATCTCCATCTTATTTGTACGTTTAAGCTAACATAACATTCAATACATTCTCTGCGCCCTCAACCATTACCAAAGCCGAGCAGTTCATAACCTCATACGTGTTAAGGTTTTGAGCCAAAATCGTCTTTACGTAAGGCAAGTTACGCACTGAAAGTTGAAGGTTTGGGTTTGACTCTGGCAAAACCAACAAAACCTTCTTATCCGATACCTTCAAAGCATCAACCATTGCGATTGCAGCCTTAGTCTTTGGTGCCTCCAATGAAAGCATCTCAACTACGCTAATCGATCCCGCTTGAGCCTTGTAAGTCAATGCGCTACGACGAGCCAACTGCTTAAGCTTCTTGTTAAGCTTAAAGTGATAATCGCGAGGCTGAGGTCCGAATACACGTCCACCACCTACGAATAGAGGAGACTTGATGCTACCACAACGTGCACCACCTGTACCCTTTTGCTTCTTCAACTTACGAGTCGAACCTGCAACCTCGTTGCGTTGCTTCGACTTGTGAGTACCTTGACGTTGATCAGCAAGATATTGCTTAACGTCTAGGTAGATAGCGTGGTCATTAGCCTCCACGCCGAAAACAGCGTCAGAAAGTACTACTTTGCGACCTGTCTCTTTTCCTTGTGTGTTTAATACAGCTAATTCCATTCTACTTCTCAATTGTTAAATAAGAACCCTTTGCTCCCGGTATAGAACCCTTAACCAAAATAAGGTTGCTCTCTGGGATTACTTTCAAAACTTTCAAGTTAAGAACCTTAACTTGATCGCCACCCATCTGACCTGGCAATCTCTTTCCCTTGAATACACGTGAAGGGTAAGAAGATGCACCAAGAGATCCTGGCTTGCGTTGACGGTTGTGCTGTCCGTGAGTTTGACCTCCAACACCACCAAATCCGTGACGCTTTACAACTCCTTGAAAACCGCGTCCCTTTGAGATTCCAGTCACGTCAACCCAATCCTCCTCTGAGAAGATGTCAACTGTGATTTGATCTCCAAGGTTCACCTCGCCAACACCCTTAAACTCAGCCATCTTGCGCTTTGGGGTTGTACCTGCTTTCTTGAAGTGTCCTAACAAACTGCTGCTGGTGTGCTTTTCACTCTTGTCGTCATAGGCAATCTGAACTGCTTCGTAGGCATCAACCTCTAGCGTTCTGATTTGCGTAACTACACACGGACCAGCCTCAATAACAGTGCATGGAATGTTCTTTCCCTCGGCACTGTAAACGGAAGTCATTCCGATTTTCTTTCCAATTAGTCCTGACATTTTTGTCGAATTACGTTTGTTAATTAAATAGTGATTTTATAATGATAGCTCGGCTCGATCGTTGCCCCTCCGGTAAGGTTAAACTCACTCCCCAAACTGAACATTCTTTTAAATTATCACACCTTGATCTCTACTTCCACTCCTGAAGGTAGCTCCAACTTCATCAAAGCATCGATTGTCTTTGGAGTTGATGAGTAGATATCCAACACACGCTTGAATGTGCATAGTTGGAACTGCTCACGAGCCTTCTTGTTCACGAATGTAGAACGGTTTACTGTGAAAATTTGCTTGCGCGTTGGCAATGGAATAGGACCACTTACTGTAGCTCCAGTGCCTGTCACTGTCTTCACGATCTTCTCTGATGATTTATCAACAAGATTGTGATCAAATGACTTTAGTTTAATTCTTATCTTCTGATTCATATCTAAATACTATTCTAATCCCTTAACTTTACCGCTTGACTTCTCGATGATATCCTTAGCCAATGCAGCTGTAACTTGCTCGTAGTGCGAGAACTCCATAGATGATGTTGCACGTCCTGAAGAGATCGTACGCAACACTGTTACATAACCAAACATCTCTGAAAGTGGCACCTTAGCCTTAACAACGCGAGCAGTACCCTTAGACTCCATTCCTGCAATCTGACCGCGACGCTTGTTCAAGTCACCGATGATATCTCCCATTGACTCCTCTGGAGTAACAACCTCTACGTTCATGATAGGCTCCATGATTACCGCACAAGCCTTAGGAGCTGAAACGCGGAAACCGTTGCGAGCACAAATCTCAAACGACAACTGATCTGAATCGACAGGGTGGAAAGATCCATCCTTCAAAGTAACCTTCATAGAGTCGATTACATAACCAGCCAAAGCTCCGTTTGCCATCGCTGTAGCGAAACCTTTCTGTACAGATGGAATGAACTCCTTTGGTACGTTACCACCCTTAACCTCGTCAACGAAGATAAGTCCTGTTTGACCCTCCTCTGCTGGTCCGATCTCAAAGATGATGTCGGCAAACTTACCACGACCTCCGGTCTGCTTCTTGAATACCTCACGGTGTTGAACAGTAGCTGTAAGAGCCTCCTTGTAACTTACCTGTGGAGCACCTTGGTTGATCTCTACACCGAACTCACGACGTAGACGGTCAACGATGATGTCAAGGTGAAGCTCACCCATTCCGCTAATTACAGTTTGACCTGACTCCTCGTCTGTGTGAACTGTAAATGTTGGATCCTCCTCAGCAAGCTTACCAAGTGCGATACCCAACTTATCAACATCCTTTTGAGTCTTAGGCTCAACTGCAAGACCGATTACTGGCTCAGGGAATGTCATTTGCTCCAAAGAGATTGGTGCATTCTCAGCACACAATGTATCTCCCGTGCGAACATCCTTGAAACCTACCGCAGCACAGATATCTCCTGCCTCAACAGCCTCCATTGGATTCTGCTTGTTTGAGTGCATTTGGAAGATACGGCTGATACGCTCGCGCTTGTTGCTACGTGCGTTAAGTACGTAAGAACCAGCATCTAGCTGACCTGAGTATACACGAACGAATGCCAAACGACCTACGAAAGGATCTGTTGCAATCTTAAATGCCAAACCACAGAATGGTGCAGACGATGATGCCTCACGCTCCTCTGCCTCCTCTGTCTTAGGGTTGATACCCTTAACAGCTGGAAGGTCAAGTGGAGATGGAAGGAAAGCCATGATATAATCAAGAAGCTTTTGAACTCCCTTGTTGTGGAATGAAGATCCACACAACATAGGAACGATCTGCATAGAGATTGTAGCTACGCGGATTGCAGCCAACAACTCCTCTGGAGTGATTGAGTTTGGATCCTCGAAGAACTTCTCCATCAAAGCGTCGTCTGTCGCAGCAACCTCCTCGATTAGCTCCGCACGCCACTTAGCAGCCTCCTCAGCCATCTCAGCTGGGATCTCGCGGATCTCGAAGTTGTCGCGAGCTGTCTTATCATCGTAGTAGTAGATAGCGTTGTTGTAAACCAAGTCAATGATTCCCTCAAACTTATCCTCTGCACCGATTGGAAGAACTACAGGAATTGCCTTAGCACCGAAGTTCTCCTTGATCTGCGCACATACTGCGAAGAAGTCTGCTCCCGTACGGTCCATCTTGTTGACGTAACCCATACGTGGAACGTTATGCTTATCTGCTTGACGCCATACTGTCTCAGATTGTGGCTCAACACCACCTACTGCACAGAATGTCGCTACTGCACCATCAAGTACACGCAATGAACGCTCTACCTCAACAGTAAAGTCAACGTGACCTGGGGTGTCGATAAGGTTCATTTGATATTGCTTACCCTTATAATCCCAGAATGCTGTTGTTGCAGCAGATGTGATAGTGATACCGCGCTCTTGCTCCTGAACCATCCAGTCCATTGTAGCACCACCGTCGTGAACCTCTCCGATCTTGTGTGTCTTTCCTGTGTAGAAAAGAATACGCTCTGAAGTGGTTGTCTTTCCGGCATCGATGTGGGCCATGATACCGAAGTTACGAGTATATTTAAGATCTCTTGCCATTTGCTTTTCTCCTTATATATTAATAGGTATATTAAACTAATTAAAATCTGAAGTGAGCAAATGCCTTATTCGCCTCAGCCATACGGTGCATCTCCTCTTTACGCTTGAAGGCTGCTCCTTGTTGGTTGAATGCGTCTACGATCTCAGATGATAGCTTCTCTGCCATTGACTTTCCAGCGCGCTTGCGTGAAAAAAGGACAAGATTTTTCATAGATATTGAAGTCTTGCGCTCTGGACGAACCTCCATTGGAACTTGGAATGTCGCACCACCGATACGCTTCGACTTTACTTCGACTTGGGGTGTGATATTCTCAAGGGCCTGTTTAAAGACCTCTAGTGGAGATTTCTCAGCATCCTTCATCTTCTTACCTACAAGCTCCAACGAATCGTAGAAGATATTGTAGGCAATACTCTTCTTTCCGTCCAACATAAGGTTGTTCACGAAACGAGTTACCTCGCAGTCGCCGAACTTAGGATCGGGAAGTAGAATGTGCTTTTTTGGCTTAGCTTTTCTCATTGCTTTTTAAAACTTAAAAACTACTAGTTTTTGTTAATTAAATTGTTTTGTTTGCGACTCCTTAGTCGCCATCCTTAACCTTGGGTTACTACTACTTTGCAGCAGCCGCCTTAGGTCTCTTTGTTCCGTACTTAGAACGACGCTGTGTACGACCGTCAACTCCCGCTGAGTCTAGCGCACCACGCACAAGGTGATAACGTACTCCAGGAAGATCCTTTACACGACCACCACGTACAAGTACGATCGAGTGCTCTTGCAAGTTGTGACCCTCACCTGGAATGTAGGCGTTGACCTCCTTGCCGTTTGTCAATCTAACACGAGCCACTTTACGCATAGCCGAGTTTGGCTTCTTTGGAGTTGTCGTGTAAACACGAGTACAAACTCCGCGACGTTGTGGACACGCTGCCAAGGCTGGAGACTTACTCTTGTACTCCAATTTAACTCGGCCGTTTCTTACTAACTGTTGAATAGTTGGCATTTTTTGTCCTTTAAAATTTGTTAATTTTTTCTTTACCCTACAGGGGACTTCACGCCCCATAGGAGTACAAATATACGGATAATATTTTGAACAACCCAATAAAGCGACTCTTTTTTGCTCTCTAAAGTGCATATTTTGCAGCTTTTTGCGCGAATTGCTCAGAAAATCGAGATAAAACAAGAGAAAAACCCACCGAGAAATCAATCTCGATGGGTCTTTCAAAATAGGTTCAAAAGCTGGTTTTTGCAACAAAACCAGACTCCTAATTATATCAAAAGTAGAACTAATGATTCCACCAAAAACTACACCTTTTTACTTCAAAACTCGCTCGATATACTCCTTATAATCCTTCACTTTTGGAGCATATTCACACGCCCCAAATAGAGGCGAAGATATCATGAAATCTGCCGTAGAACGGTTGATTGCAGTAGGCACATTGTATAGTGTCGCAAGGCGCAAAAGAGCCTTAACATCGACATCGTGGGGCTGTGCAGACATAGGATCCCAGAAGAAAAAGAGAGCCTCAATCTCCCCCTCTGCAATCATAGAACCGAGCTGCTGATCGCCACCCAAAGGGCCTGATTTCAGGCGCTTTACCTCCAATTCATCAAGAGCTGCAGGAGCATCCAAATGCTCCATTCGATACCTCTCCAGCTCCATCTTAACCATCTTACCAGTCGTTCCCGTACAAACCAGCGAATGTTCGCTCAAAGCCTCAGCGTTGAAGTATACCCACTCCGCCAGATCCTTCTTCATGTTGTCGTGCGCAACAAGTGCGACCTTTCTAACAGCCTTACTCTCCATAATCTATAAATGTTTGGTTATCAACTATTTTACAATCCGAAAAACACTCTTTTGAATATATCTATCATCAACAGACACCGATCGCTGTGGCGACGTAAGAAGCACAAAACCGCTATCCGACAGCCCGACCTGTGGCTGAGAACTCAAAACCTCAACGCCTCCATCCAACACCATAATACGCGACAAAATATTCTGCTTTGCAGAGCCAGAGAGATACAAAGAGCTATCTCCCACACCTCCTAAATCGCACATATCAGCCACTTTTAAAGGTGAACTAAAATTATGTGTTAAATCAAACTGCACACCCTCCAACTCTGCACTATCCTGACTCAAACAACCTATATAAGTCACCTCAAAGGTGTTGTCGTCATCAAAGTCAAAGATCACCTCCAACATAAAATCAACACCCCTATCCTCATACTGCAGCGACATAACAACCCTATTGGTCTCAACCCTACTCTCCCACAACATCTCATCGAACCGCACACCATCAATCAAATCTGCAGGCCCACCTCCAAAATCGGTGCTACGCACGCAACGACCCTCCAACAGAGAGCCTTGACCTACACCAGCAACCTCATAAGAGAGTACCGATGCACCAAGGTTACAGAGCTGCACAACGCCGCCACTAGCAGAGGTCATAGTATAACCAACGACAGCATCTCCGCTGTCGTTCAGGTCATATAAAAATTGTTCTATCTCCATTCCAAATCTATTCTGCCGCCGGAACTGGCAAATTCGCAATCACGGCATCAATACGCTTCAGTGTCTCCTCCTTGCCCAAGAACTCCGTAACATCGTACATTCCAGGACCCTTACCAGCACCAACCAACGCCAAGCGCAAAGTATTCATCACTTGGCCCATTCCGTAGCCCTTCTCCTCGATCCACGGATGAACAATCCCCTCCGTATTCTCCAGCGAGAAATCATCAATAGCCGCCAATACATCGCGAACCTCCGCCAATATGCGCGGATTATCGCCCTTCCAATACTTCTTAGCCTGCTTCGCATCATACTCCGTAGGCGCAACAAAGAAATAGTTAGTCAAATCCCAGAAATCGCCCAACAACGTTGCGCGCTCCTTCATGATGAATGCCGCCTTGCCCACAAGCTCATCGCTCGCTTCAGCGCCCTGCGCCTTCATATATGGCTGCACCAAAGGAGCCAACTCCTCTGCCGTCATCTTGCTTATCCACTGCGAATTGAACCACTGCGCCTTCTCTGGCTGGAATCTCGCACCAGCCTTAGATACTCTCTCCAACGAGAAAGCTTCGATAAGCTCATCCATTGTGAATATCTCCTGCTCCGTACCAGGGTTCCAACCCAACATAGCAAGCATATTTATGAAAGCCTCGCTCAAATATCCATCTTCGCGATAACCCCTACTTGGCTCGCTACCATCCTTTGGCTGCCACTTCAGTGGGAAGACCGGAAAACCTAGCTTATCGCCATCTCTCTTCGAGAGTTTACCACCGCCCGTTGGCTTCAATAGCAACGGCAGGTGCGCGAACTCCGGTTGAACATCTGTCCAACCAAATGCACGATACAATAAGAAGTGCAGCGGCAACGATGGCAACCACTCCTCACCACGTATAACGTGCGAAATCTCCATCAATTTATCATCTACGACATTCGCAAGGTGGTATGTCGGCAACTTATCCGCCGACTTATATAACACCTTATCATCCAATGTCGCCGTATTTACGCTAACCTCACCACGAATAAGATCCGTCATCTCAACAACCTCATTCTCTGACATCTTAAAGCGAATCACATATTGATCTCCACGCTCTATGCGCTCCTTCACCTCCTCCGCGCTCAAACTTAGCGAAGTTGGCAATTGCGTACGAACGCTATAGTTGTAGGCAAAAGTCTCCCCCTTCGCCTCGCACTCTGCACGCTTCGCCTCAAGTTGCTCCGCGGTATCGAAGGCGTAGTATGCCCAACCAGCCTCAACAAGTTGCAGTGCATATTGCAGATATATCTCGCGGCGCTCGCTCTGGCGATATGGCGCGTGCGGACCTCCAACACCGACACCCTCATCAATCGTGATGCCCGACCACTTTAGTGACTCAAGGATATACTCCTCCGCACCCTCAACGAAGCGCTGCGAATCGGTATCCTCGATACGCAAGATCATCTTACCGCCAAGTTTTCGCGTAAAAAGATAGTTGTAAAGTGCTGTTCTAACACCTCCAATATGCAATGCCCCCGTAGGGCTCGGTGCAAATCGCACCCTTGTCTCTCTCTTACTCATATAATCTTATATCCTTTTTTCTTGTTAGTGAGGCTCAACTTCTAGCGTAACGCAGCAAATGAGCCTCAATAACGAAAAAAATTACTTAGATACGTTAAACAGGAAATGAGTAATATCCCCATCCTGGAAGACATACTCCTTACCCTCAACGCTGATCTTACCAGCATCACGACACGCCTTCTCGCTTCCTAGCTCGATGTAGTCGTCATATTTTATAACCTCGGCACGAATGAACCCCTTCTCGAAATCGGTGTGGATAACACCCGCACATTGCGGCGCCTTCATTCCGCGCGTAAATGTCCATGCGTGAGTCTCTTGCACACCCGTAGTGAAGTACGTCTGAAGATCTAGCAACTTATATGCCGCCTTGATCAACCTCGCAACGCCCGACTCCTTAAGACCCAAATCCTCCAAGAACATCATGCGCTCCTCATCCGTCTCCAACTCCGCAATATCAGCCTCAGCAGCCGTAGCCACAACCAACATCTCAGCCCCCTCGCCAGCGATAGCAACCTTCACAGCCTCAGTGTGAACATTTCCCGTAGCAGCCGAAGCCTCCTCTACATTACAAAGATATAGCACTGGCTTATCTGTCAATAGATTCAAATCCGACATCAACTTTCTATCCGCCTCCTCAAGGACAATCGTACGCGCACTCTGCCCCTGCTCCAAAGCGTTCTTATATTGAGTCAATATGTCGAACTGGCGCTTCGCCGTCTTATCGCCCGCCGCAGCTTGCTTCTGACACTTAGAGATACGACTCTCCACCGTCTCCAGATCCTTCAGCTGAAGCTCCGTGTCGATAACACCCTTATCACGAACCGGATCAACCGAACCATCAACGTGCGTGATGTTACCATCCTCAAAGCAACGCAAAACGTGGATGATAGCGTTCGTCTCGCGAATATTAGCCAAGAATTTGTTGCCAAGACCCTCGCCCTTCGAAGCACCCTTCACAAGACCTGCGATGTCGACAATCTCAATGGTTGTAGGGATAATTTTCTTCGGCTTATCCAACTGCGCAAGCTTCACAAGGCGCTCATCTGGCACCGTGATAACACCTACGTTAGGTTCGATTGTACAAAAAGGGAAGTTTGCCGCCTGCGCACGAGCATTCGACAAACAGTTGAAAAGTGTCGATTTACCAACATTCGGTAGACCAACAATACCACATTGAAGAGCCATATCTATTATATTTATCTGTTATTTGCCTGTTTAAGCTACAAAGATGATAAATAAATAGGGAATTAGCAAATTATTGCACTACCTGCGATCCTCCTCCGCTACAAACATCTGTTTAATATCCCTCCAGCGACCATCATTCTCGGCTGGCTTAATCCCCAAAAGGTGACAGATAATAAGGTATACATTGTGATCCTGGAACGAATTCTGAATATACCCCCTCTTGAACGAAGGACCTGCACCAAAGAAGATCATCTGCATATCCCCCTCAAACGGATCGTAACCGTGAGAACCACCACTTGGCAGACGTGTGCTATCAATCTCGCGATAATCTAGCTTCCAACCCATATCTGGGATTATCACAACATTAGGGCAACGCGTAGGGTGCGTTCCATATTGATACCTCTTAGGCATTGCATCGGCACGATAAGCACGCAAATTACCCAACGCATTCAACCTCTCAACAGCCTCGTCAATATAACCAGCCTCGAACTCAAATCCAAACGGAGTCCCTGGGACAACATACTCAATTTTCGAGCTGTCAACCGCTCCAAACATATTCAAATAACGATCTGGCGACAACTGCGTCATACCATGGTCTGAAGTGATTATTACATCAATATTATCGAAGTGAGGTGTCTTCTTCAACTCGCGGAAGAAGTAGCGCAGCACGCGATCGATATACTCAACACGCGCAATACACTCGCGCGAATTTGGCCCATACTTATGCCCTACCCCGTCAGGATCTGGCATATACCACATAACGAGGTTCGGCAACTCATCACCATCCTTCTTCATCGCGTTCACGACCATATCGGCACGCTCATAGTAATCCATATCGTGGTCGTAAGGTGTCCAAACGGTAGCTTGGCGACCATTTATAACGCTCTCGCTACCAGGCCACATAAATATATTTGCCACACCACCCTGCAGCTCTACACTATTCCAGATTGGCTCGCCACCCCAGAAGTTAGGCAACGCAACATCTTCGCTCCTGAAGACCGACAATATTCGCCCCTGCTCCTCATCGTAGAAGGAGTTGTTGGTCACACCGTGGTTGTTTGGGTGTAGACCTGTCGCCATCGAGTAGTGGTTCGGGAATGTGTTTGATGGGAATACTGGATATGTACGCGCGTATGTACCAACGCGGCGCAAAGAGTCCAACGTTGGAGTATATGCGTCAAGGGTGTAATCCCAACGAAAACCATCTGTAGAGAGGATCACAACGTGACGATCCCTCTTTATACCGCTCTGATCCGAACCTTCGCCGCTGCAGCATGCACAGACCAGCAACCCTACAACTGAGATTGCCATTGCAATCAAAAACTTCGAAACTCTCTTCTTCATAATTTTACCGCTTTTACTTACCCCCTTATTTTTTATTATACAAAGATAACCCTTTTGCGGCAGTTAAACGCTATGTTGCGCACATTTAACACGACCTTAACACTATTTTAACAGCTATTTTACCATTGGTTTGACCCACGATCGAGATGCGCTGCTGAAAATATTTTCACATTTTTTCGTCTTAAATTTTGCAGTTAACAATTTTTGCTCTATATTTGCAATCACAAAACGCCTCTTTAGCTCAGTTGGTAGAGCACGTCACTCTTAATGATGGGGTCCACAGTTCGAACCTGTGAGGGGGTACAGAAAAAGCCGTTACGCAATGCGTAACGGCTTTTTTGTCTTTACTCTTCCCCTATTCTTCCCCATTTTTGCAATAAACAATCATATTCTTTCAAAAATTATATCTTTGTAGTGTATATCACAACCCTTCAGCTCGTTCACTCTGAAGAAACAAGGTTGTGATTTGCTTTCAAAATTGTATCTTTGTAGTGTATATCACAACACTTTTTCTGGTCGTTGCGATCGTTCTTGGTTGTGATTTGCTTTCAAAATTGTATCTTTGTAGTGTATATCACAACTCTGTATCAACTTCATATCTTTACGCTGTTGTTGTGATTTGCTTTCAAAATTGTATCTTTGTAGTGTATATCACAACCTTAACCGCTGATTGAGGTGCGTTTGCTCGTTGTGATTTGCTTTCAAAATTGTATCTTTGTAGTGTATATCACAACTGGTTGCTATTCAAGATACACTCAGACGAAGTTGTGATTTGCTTTCAAAATTGTATCTTTGTAGTGTATATCACAACGAATGACTTGACATTCATCGAGGCGCCTTTGTTGTGATTTGCTTTCAAAATTGTATCTTTGTAGTGTATATCACAACTCACCCTTTAGGATTATCACAGCTCCGTTGGTTGTGATTTGCTTTCAAAATTGTATCTTTGTAGTGTATATCACAACTCCTGCTACTTCGATGTGTACTGGACAGCAGTTGTGATTTGCTTTCAAAATTGTATCTTTGTAGTGTATATCACAACTCCATCGTGATATTGCCCGTGTTTTCCACAGTTGTGATTTGCTTTCAAAATTGTATCTTTGTAGTGTATATCACAACCACCTTGCACGCGGTAATCAGCTCAACAGGTTGTGATTTGCTTTCAAAATTGTATCTTTGTAGTGTATATCACAACGGCGGCAGTTCAAGAGCGGGCAGAGGTCAAGTTGTGATTTGCTTTCAAAATTGTATCTTTGTAGTGTATATCACAACGACGAGCTAACCAACTGCTCCATCCCGCCAGTTGTGATTTGCTTTCAAAATTGTATCTTTGTAGTGTATATCACAACATAATTGTTGCGCATTGCAATCTTTATTGGTTGTGATTTGCTTTCAAAATTGTATCTTTGTAGTGTATATCACAACAAAAAGCCCTTTGTTAGCAGATATGCTGCTGTTGTGATTTGCTTTCAAAATTGTATCTTTGTAGTGTATATCACAACTAATTGCTGCGCAGTGCAATCTTTATTGGGTTGTGATTTGCTTTCAAAATTGTATCTTTGTAGTGTATATCACAACCTCGATCTTTAACCTTGCGCTATCCACGCTGTTGTGATTTGCTTTCAAAATTGTATCTTTGTAGTGTATATCACAACGTGTTTCGCACCAGGAATGATCTTTGAGCAGTTGTGATTTGCTTTCAAAATTGTATCTTTGTAGTGTATATCACAACTGTATTAACTTCATATTCTTTACGCGGTTGTTGTGATTTGCTTTCAAAATTGTATCTTTGTAGTGTATATCACAACGCAGAAATACGATGGTGTAACACTTGACGCGTTGTGATTTGCTTTCAAAATTGTATCTTTGTAGTGTATATCACAACGTAACCTCTGCCCACTGCTCGCCACTGTCGTTGTGATTTGCTTTCAAAATTGTATCTTTGTAGTGTATATCACAACGATTTCAGGCACGACCTGCATCAAATCCGAGTTGTGATTTGCTTTCAAAATTGTATCTTTGTAGTGTATATCACAACCCTTCAGCTCGTTCACTCTGAAGAAACAAGGTTGTGATTTGCTTTCAAAATTGTATCTTTGTAGTGTATATCACAACAGTAGACGGAGCTCTATCATCAGGCAGAAGTTGTGATTTGCTTTCAAAATTGTATCTTTGTAGTGTATATCACAACGAATAAGAAAAATAAAGGATCACCTCCGCGTTGTGATTTGCTTTCAAAATTGTATCTTTGTAGTGTATATCACAACACACCATCTACAGTTGTTGCACGCGCATAAGTTGTGATTTGCTTTCAAAATTGTATCTTTGTAGTGTATATCACAACCCACGGGCGAAACATTAGAAATAAAAGAGGGTTGTGATTTGCTTTCAAAATTGTATCTTTGTAGTGTATATCACAACTATGCAAGCAAAGGAATTGGGAGCGGATAGTTGTGATTTGCTTTCAAAATTGTATCTTTGTAGTGTATATCACAACGGTAAGACGCTGATTGTCGGTGTGCAAGCCGTTGTGATTTGCTTTCAAAATTGTATCTTTGTAGTGTATATCACAACTGGATGCGCGTAATGCGCTTAACGTAAGTGATTTAC
>JBCQUJ010000013.1:0-30119 GCA_047174045.1 Rikenellaceae bacterium | reverse complement strand
TAGTTAGGGAAATGCAACTGTTTTTGTGTTGTTTCTGCGTTTTTGTGGTTGTATATTTATGGGTGATGATGCGAATGACGAACGGAAAAGAACCTACCCCAGAACCCACCCCAGAACCCACCCCAGAACCTACCCTAGAACCTACCCTAGAACCTACCCCAGAACCTACCCTAAACCCCTTCCAAAACCCCTCCCTCACGGAGTAGGTATACCTATATATAAAAACAAAACAACAAAAAACTAAACTAAACTAAACTAAACTAAACAAAGGGTTTAGTAATTTTCTTTTTTTTCTTTTTTTTGTCTAGTACCTCTCTGCGAGAGGAGTAAAAGACCCAAAGGAGCTGCTCAAGGGAGCAGCAGTGAAATTTTATGCCCCCCAGCCCCCCGCGCCGCCGCCCGCGGACCACGAACAAGAACCACGAAGAGGGAGGCGAAAAAAAGCGCCACGGCAAAAGTGCCGCAGCGCGATAGTTCTTTGAGATGTTTGAGTGTGATCTCCTCACTAGCCAACCTTCCCGGCCTTCCCGGCCTTCCCAGCGGCTAGTCGTAGAAGCCCCACGATAGCCCAAGCTTAAACATACTTGGGTTTAGAGGGTAGTTTGCCACCGAGAAGTATTCGTTGTTGCCGAATAGATTCATATTGAGGTGCTGGTACTTAACGAGGATTCTCATGCGTTTCCACTTCGCGCCGATGTAGGCATCGAGGTATGGGTAGTTGCCCAGCGACTCTGTCGTTTGGTTGTAGAACGCCGAGATAGCAGGGTTGTAGCTCGGCATTGTGTAGCTCGTTGTGAAGCGCCCATCGATACCAACCTGCATGCGAAGCACATCCTTCACGGCCCAAAATTCGTAGTAGTACGAGAGTAGCGCGCTGATAGTTGGCACTGGTGCTATGCTCTGGTCCGAACTCCACTGCGCCAGCACTCTATGGTCGAGGTTGACCCCCTTGAATTGGAACTTCTTGCGCCCATAGAGCGACATAACGGTCACAGCACCATCGTGTTGCGCGATATTCATATCCTCGCCGTAGTAGATCATATCCGTCACCGTGCGCTGCATCGCCCCAATCTCCAGGTTGACGACAGGCACCTCTAGCTTCACATCGAACTTCACCTCTCCCTCCTTCCTGAGAGCCTCATTGAAGACGAAGTGGTTCGAGATTAGGTTCTCTTGCCAATAGGTTGGACTTTGGAGTCTGTATGAGAATTTACCAGAGAGGTTGATCGGCTTTTGGCGTATGAATGCCGTCAGACCTAGATTTGCATCGAACTCCGTATCTCCGCCGCGATAGCCCGAAGGGTAGAATTTGAGGTGCGTACCCCACGAAAGATACTTCTTGAAATATCCCTCAACAGATCCATAAGCGAACCAAGAGGTGCGCTTCGCAACATCGTGATCGCCCGTAAGGTAGCTGTTCAATCCAAATTGCGAATATGCGTAGTTGTCGATCCCCACTCCTCCATCGATCGTGCCGATTATGCCGTTGCGATCCCACGGTTGCAGCTGCACGAAGAAGCGGTTCGAGATGACACGTTCGCGAATCGAGTCGCGCGTAGAGTCAGCATTGAGGAACCAATTGTCGTAGAAGTATTCAGTCGTAGAGATGTAGTTTCCATCCTCGTCGATATCTCCCTTTGCGTTGGTGTATGATGCGCGAATATCTTGGTAGATCTTTTTCCAGATGCTATACTCGAATGAGTGACCAATATAGAACGCCGAACGCTCCGCCAGCGAGAAATGCTCCTCGCCAAAGCGCTGCATCGGCACGCCATACGCCTGCTTCACGAAGAAGGTGTTGTTGCGATATTTGTTACTTGCCTCGGCGTTTTCGAGCTTCGTAGGGATACCGCTCGGTAGGTCAAATATTGAGTCACGCACAGCCCATATTCCTACCACGCCGCCACTCTCCTCGGTGTCGATGCTGTTGTTGAGGAACCCGGTATGCAGCGAGTAGCGGCGTCCGTTGTGGGATGCTGTCGCTGCGAAGTTGTGGTTCTTCGTATCTTGTCGTTGATATTGTCCGCGCGTACTCTCGGAGCGATACTCAATTGTAAACGCCGTAGAAGGGGATACGTTTTGGGTATGTATGATCTCGAAATTAGCCTCGCGATAGCTCTTCTGTCCCGCCTCGGCGTATGAGAAGAGCGTGAAAGGCTTCTTGACGTTGTAGAATGGTGCATTCTCCACGGTGTAGATATATGCGTTGTAGACCTGCGCAAACTCGAAGTCGAAGTTGCTGCTGCGGTCGTAGAAGTTAAGCGGCTGCGTAGCTTGCCCCAAACCACCTAGCGTCATATCGCCCAGCCCCTGCTTTTGGTATGGGTAGTCGATGCGCCAATCGTTCAGCGTTGTATCGATCTTCTGCAGCTCTACGCGGTTGAAATCTTTGCTGATGTTCCACTTGAAGTTTGGCATCGCACGCACCGAATCGGAGAAGAAGAAGGACTCTGGCGGCTTCTTCGGTTTGCGCGGTTTGCGCTCCTTTTGGTTCTGCTCCTGCCCCTCCTCCATGTCGCTTGAACCATCGTCATAGGGGTTTGCATTGAGGTTGTTTAGCCCTCCCGCCTCGTTCTGCGCCGCTATGATCTCAGCCGCTGTCTGGGCATAGGTTTGCCCTCCAAATAGCGATACGCACCACACCGCTGCTACGAGCGCGAGTAGTGGGAGCGTGAATCGATTTGTGGTTTTTATTAGCGACATTGCGAGATCTTATCTTGTTATTTTTTGCCTTTACCTTTGCATGCGAAGTGCATCGTAGCTGATATTGCGGTGTAGATCGCGATGATCGCCGCAACAGCGATGCCGAGGTTCAGCAGCGCTAGAAGCAGTGTCGATAGCAGAACGAATCCGTAGCGCAACTCATTGCCCTTAACGCCAAATCCTTTGAACTTCAGCGCAAACATCTTGATTGGCGATATGAGCAACCACGCAAGCAGCAGCGAAATGGCAGCTATCGCCCACGCAGGCAGCGCAACTCCCGCCGTACGCATCAACCCCAGCGAAACGCACATCATGGCGCAAGCAGGCGTTGGCATTCCTATGAAAACATCGCTCTGCGACTCATCAATATTGAACTTCGCAAGGCGCAACGCCGAACATGCAGCGATCACCAATGGAATATACGCACCCCACTCGCGCCACAGCGTAGGCTTCGTAAACGCCGCCTCGATGCCGAACCCTCTCTCGAAGAGCGCAACCATAACGAGCGCCGGAACAACGCCAAACGACACCATATCCGCCAACGAATCCAACTCCCCACCAAGTGGTGAACTCTGCTTGAGCAATCGCGCCGCGAATCCATCAAGGAAATCAAATATGGCGGCAAGAATCACAAGTAGGAATGCCATGCGCAGGTCGCCCTTAGCGATGATAGCCTGAAGAGCCAGCACTCCGCAAATCAGGTTTGCGAGTGTTAATATGTTGGGTATGGTGAATAGTTTGATCTTCATACGTGCAAAGTTACAAATATTTTTGTATTTTTGTGTGCGTAACGATACATATATTTAAATAGAGAAAGAGAGAAGAGTATGAGCAGCAACAGATATTGCGTCATCATGGCGGGCGGTATTGGGTCGCGTTTTTGGCCAAAGAGCCGTCAAACGATGCCTAAGCAATTTTTGGATATTTTGGGGAGTGGTAAATCATTCATTCGCCACACCTTTGAGCGCTTCTTGGGTTCGGTGCCGCAGGAGAATTTTTTGGTTGTGACCAACAGGAGCTACCGCGACCTTGTGCTGGAGCATCTTCCGGAGTTGAAGCCTGAGCAGGTTTTGTGTGAGCCGATTGGGCGAAACACAGCGCCTTGCATCTGCTACGCTGCCTTCTCGTTGTTGAAGCAGAATCCCGATGCGGAGATGATTGTCACTCCGGCGGATCACTATATTTCGGATGAGGTCGCTTTCCGCACGATCATCGATGAGGCGGTGGAGTTCTCGTCGAAGAACAACTCGTTGATGACGATTGGTGTTAAGCCTACGCGCCCTGAGACTGGTTATGGTTATATTCAGGTGAGTAGCTCGGACTCTATTAGCAAGGTTAAGTGTTTCACGGAGAAGCCAAATTTGGAGCTTGCGCAGACGTTTGTGCAGTGCGGCGAGTTCTTCTGGAACTCTGGAATCTTTGTCTGGAAGGTTGCGGATATTGTGAAGGCGATCGAGAGTTATATGCCAGATAATTACGCGTTGTTTAGCTCCATTATGGATTCGTATGGCACTGAGGATGAGGCGCGTGCCATAGCGAAGGTCTTTGCGGAGTGTAAAGCTATATCGATCGATTATGGCGTTATGGAGCAGGCGGATAATGTCTACGTTCGCGTTGGAGAGTTTGGTTGGAGCGATGTGGGAACGTGGGGTTCGGTTTATCAACACGCGAAGAAGGATAAATATGCTAATTCAGCTTCGGAGAATACATTCTTCTACGATACGCGCAACAGCCTTGTGTCGCTTCCGGAGGGGAAGATTGCTGTTGTTTCGGGGTTGCGCGACTATATCATTGTTGATACGAAGGATGTCTTGATGGTTTGCCCGCGTGAGGAGGAGCAGAACATCAAGAAGTATATTGATGATGTGAAGTATAGCAAGGGCGAGGAGTTTATTTAGTTCGATTTTTTAGGGGTGATATGTCAGTTGTAGAGAGGTTGTATGAGCTATATTTAGGTGCTTCGTGTGTCGTGACAGATACGCGAAAGATTGTGAAGGATTCGATCTTCTTTGCGCTGAAGGGTGCATCGTTTGATGGGAATAATTTCGCCATTCAGGCTCTGGAGCAGGGTGCAAAGTGTTGTGTTGTCGATTCGCGAGAAGTGTATGAGGGGAGTGGGGAGAGGCAGTCGCAACTACTCCTTGTTGATGATGTTTTGACGGCGCTGCAAGAGTTGGCAAATCACCACCGCAAGGCTCTAGGGCTGAAGATTGTTGCTATAACTGGTTCGAATGGTAAGACAACAACGAAGGAGCTTTTGACCGCTGTTTTGAGCGAGAAGTATCGCGTTACAGCGACGGTCGGAAATCTAAATAACCATATTGGCGTGCCGTTGACATTGTTGTCGATGGATGCAAAAACGGAGTTGGGGATTGTTGAGATGGGTGCTAGTGCGCAGCGCGAGATTGAGCTTTTGTGTGGGATTGCGGAGCCGAATTTTGGGCTTTTGACAAATGTTGGTCGCGCGCATCTTGAGGGTTTTGGTGGCGAAGAGGGTGTGAAAAAGGGTAAGGGGGAGCTTTTTGACTTCCTTGTGGCGCGCGGTGGTGTGGCGTTTGTTGCGAATGAGGATGCGGTTATCGCTTCGATGGCGCGCGAACGTGGTGTGGAGAGCGTGTGTTACGACTACTCGTTGGCAAATGGTGTTGAGAGTCAGTTGGAGGGGGAGTATAACAGATATAACATCGCTGCAGCGGTCGCTATTGGCTCCTATTTTGGGGTCGAAAAGGGGCGCGTTGAGGCGGCAATTGCTGGGTATGTGCCGCAGAATAATCGTTCGCAGAGGGTTGAGAGCGGCGCTAACACGTTGATAATGGATTGCTATAACGCTAATCCATCGAGTATGCAGGCTGCAATCAACAACTTTGCGGCGGAGGAGTTCGGCAAGAGTAAGGTTGTTATTTTGGGCGATATGTTGGAGCTTGGCGAGTGGGCAGATCTTGAACACGACAGGGTTGTGGAGCGCGTTGCGAAGAGCGATGTCGCTGTTGCGGCGTTCGTTGGCAAGTTGTTCCAGAGCGCTCTAAGCCGCTACAACAATAGCGGCGAAATCAACGGAAAAAGAGTCTTTGTTGCGTTTGAGGATCGCGCAGAGTTGTGCGACTATATCGCATCGCATCGCGAACTCTTTGAGGGTCGCGCAATCTTGATTAAGGGTTCTCGCGGCATCGGTCTTGAGGTCGCAGCGCAATCATTGTAAAATTCTGAGTGTTATATTGATGCGGTTATATTGCGGTGCAGTATAGCTCCACATCGTGCGCTTCGATGCGTTTGTCGCAGAGTACAACGAGGCGCTCCACAACGTTGCGCAACTCGCGAATATTTCCGCTCCACGACATCTGAGAGAGTAGAGTAAGCGCTTCGGTGGAGATCTCTTTGCACTCGCTGCGATACTCTTGGCAGACAGCCTTCAGGAAGTATTCGATCAAAAGCGGAATATCCTCGGCACGTTCGCGCAGTGGTGCAACGCGAATCAAGATCACTCCGATGCGGTGAAAGAGATCTTCGCGAAACTCTCCTGCGGCTATCGCTGCACCCATATCTTTGTTTGTCGCGGCGATGACTCGCACATCAACATCTATATCGCTGTCGCTACCCACTCTGGTTATCTTGCGCTCTTGCAGCGCTCTGAGGACTTTCGCCTGTGCCGAGAGCGACATATCGCCAATCTCATCGAGGAATATCGTTCCCCCTTGCGCCTGTTCAAATTTGCCTTTGCGCTGTTTGCAGGCTGATGTGAAGGCTCCCTTTTCGTGTCCGAAGAGTTCGCTCTCGATAAGTTCGGAGGGTATCGCGGCGCAGTTTACCTCTATGAATGGTGCGTTTGCGCGGTTGCTTTTGTTGTGTAGCGATCGCGCCACAAGCTCTTTTCCTGTTCCGTTTTCGCCAAGTATCATGACGCGCGCATCTGTTGGCGCGACCTTGTCGATTATGTCGCGCATCTTGACCATCTGTTGCGATGCACCAACCATTTGGCAGCAGTCGGCACCTCTGTTGCTCTTTACGCGGCGCGTTGTTCTCTTGGTGTTTGTGGAGTCGTTTCTCAACACCTCGTCTGTGGTGTGTTCTTCCATATTTGTTGCCGCTATTGCGCCGCGCACGGAGCTAAGCAGGCGGTTCATGTCGAATGGTCGCGCCATATAATCCAATGCCCCTTTCTTCGCCACTTGCAGCGCCTCATCGATCGATGGTTCCGACGATATGACGATGAATGGCAGCGAGCTTAACGCACCGCTGAGGGTTGCTAGTTCACCGCTAAATAGCATCAGGTCGAACGATGATTTGCTAGCCATCGCCGCAACAACAACCTTTTCGCCAGCCTCTACACTCTCTACGCCCGATACGGCGAAGCCCTCCAACTCCATCAATTCACAAAGTCCTTTTCGCACGCTTTTTGAAGGTTCTAGAATTAAAATCTTATTCATACTTTATATATAGTTTGTATATGGATTATATTGTCAAAAAAAATTACTACTTTTGTTGCTAACGGCTCTACGAAGATAGCAACTTTCTACGACAGAGCAATAGCGCAATAGCACCCGTCCGCTATCTGTGGAGCAGTGCTAAATCGGTCCAAATGGAGCATCAAAAATGGAGCCAATTTGGGGGTTCGCGTAAGGAGTTGAAACTCAATCGACTAAAAACATTATGGAAAAGAATTATAACTATAGACGACGTAAATTGCAGCTGCCAGAGTATGGTCGCCATATCCAGCAGATGGTTGAGTCGTTGAAGAGCATAGAGGATAGGGCGGAGCGTACGCGCCAGGCGAAGGCTGTCATAGCTGTTATGGGCAACCTGAACCCGCTTTTGCGCGATACGGCAGATTATACGCATAAGTTGTGGGACCACCTATTCATCATCTCTGGGTTTGATTTGGATGTCGACTCGCCCTATCCGTTGCCTTCGCGCGAGCAGATCGAGATTAAGCCGCGTAGGATTGAGTATAACCAACGCAGGGTTGCGTTTAAGCACTATGGAAAGTATGTTGGCGAGATGATCAAGAGCCTCTCGTCAGAAGAGAGCGAGGAGGCTGTGAAGGTCGCTATTGAGAAGATCGCGTGCTACATGCGCACCAAGAGTTTCGAGTATAATCAGGAGCATCCGAACAACGAAGCGATCATAAAAGATATACGCCGAATGTCTGATGGAAATATTGAAATCGATGAGGAGGCGATAAATAATATCCAGAGCGATTACAAAAGCGCCCAATCTAACCATGGCGGCAAGGGGTCGCGAAATGGTAAGCAGCAGAAGGGTGCGAGCGGCGCTAAGGGGC
The DNA here is from genome assembly GCA_047174045.1 of Rikenellaceae bacterium. Lineage (GTDB taxonomy): Bacteria > Bacteroidota > Bacteroidia > Bacteroidales > Rikenellaceae > Alistipes. The sequence continues at coordinate 22,138 of JBCQUJ010000013.1, read as the reverse complement.
AGAATAATCGCGGCCGCAGAGCGCCTCAGCAGCAAAAGGTTAGGAGATAATCATTAGTAGGTTTTTATAGTTCATTTATAGGTTACGAGAGAGATGTTGTTTAAGAGATTCTGGTTTAACTATGGCGATTGGATCACAGATAGGGCGAAGGGTGCTTTGCCATATCTTGGTGGTGGGGTTGTTGTCGCGGCGCTGCTCTATTTGGCTATAATGTTCTACGTTTCGTCGACGACGTTGACTATCGAGGGGCGAATCTTTCACCCTAAGAGCGAGCAGGTTTCGTTGATGCGTTTTCAGGGTGATGAGCGTGTTGTTGTTGCCACGGCTATTGTCGATGGCGAGGGGCGTTTCTCGTTTAGGGTTGACGATGCTGACGATGCGCCTATGTTGTATGAGATTGAGTGCAGCGAGGAGCTTATCCCTGTTGTTGGTGCTGTTGGCGAGAAGATAAAGGTCGAGGCGGTTAACCCTATTAGCACGAACTATTGGGTTAGTGGCTCTGTGGAGTCGAAGATGTTGCAGGAGCATTACCAACAATTTATGACTAAGGTAGAGAGGTTGGAGTTCATCGCGGCGAATTACGCAGCGACTACTGCGGCTGGCGGTCGCGGTTCGCAACGTGTTATGAGCAAGGGGTCAGGCGCTAGTAGCAATATGAGTCAATCTACGTTGGAGTTGGAGTACAACACCACGTATAGCGAGATTAAGCAGCTGCAACGCCGCTTCATAACGCAGAATAAGGGGCAGATGTCTGCTATCTATGCCCTCTTTTTGCGTGTTCCGGGCGAGGAGTTCCTCTTTAGCGAGGAGCATGATACGACCTATATGAATATGGTTCGTGGGAGTATCGAGCAGCGCTATCCGAAGGCTGAATATCTGCGCTATTTGGAGGCTATGTTGGAGCGAGAGAAGGAGCGTATTGAGCAGGAGCGTATGCGTGAGTTGGAGCAGATTGGGTCAAGAAAAAGATAGTTTAGGGGAGTGTATTATTTCGTATCGGACATACATCTAGGGGCTGGAGATCGAGCGGAGGAGCGAAGCGTTGAGAGGCGTTTTGTCGCTTGGCTAGATAGTGTTTCGGCTGATGCTAAGGCGATCTTTTTGTGTGGCGACATATTCGATTTCTGGTTCGAGTATGGGCGCGTTATCCCTAAGGGTTTTGTTCGCACGTTGGGCAAGTTTGCTGAGTTGTCGGATAGGGGTGTACGCCTGGTCTATATGGCTGGAAATCACGATATGTGGTTGGGCGAATATCTTGCGCAGGAGTGTGGTGTCGAGATCTTTTTCAAGCCGGAGGTTTTTGAGTTGGCGGGTAAAAGGGTGCATGTTGCGCATGGCGACAACCTCAATGTTAGGCGCGATGTTATGTTGCAATTTGTCAATTTTGTCTTTCGCTCTAGTGTCGTTCGCTGGGTGTTCAAATGGATGATCCACCCCGATTTGGCTATGCGCTTTGGGCAGTGGTGGAGCGGTGCTTCGCGCAAGAGGCACAGGAGGTTGCCGGGTCATGGCACTATCGATGGCCATGGCGTCAAGGCTCTTGTTGAGTATGCGCAGGGTGTGCAGCGTAGCCAAAAGTGTGATTACTTTATCTATGGACACCTTCATCAATCGCTTTCGCATAGCATTGATGGTGCTGAGGTTCTCTTCTTGTGCGATTGGAGCGAAGAGCCTACGGTTGCAATTTTGGATGACGCGGGAGTGATGAAGCTGGAGCGCATATAATCGCACAATAACATATATAAATATAAGAATAAATAGGATAATATTATGAAGCAATATCTTGATCTACTGAAGAAAATATCGACTGAGGGGGCGACAAAAGGGGATAGAACCGGAACGGGTACAAAGAGTATCTTTGGTCACCAGATGCGCTTTGATCTGCGCGATGGTTTCCCGTTGTTGACAACGAAGAAGGTCTTTCTGAAGGGTATTATCCATGAGTTGTTGTGGTTCTTGAATGGCGATACCAATATCGACTATTTGACGAAGAATGGTGTCCATATTTGGGACAACGACGCGTATAGGTATTACACGGAGTTGGCTGCGAAGAGCGGTGTGGCGGATGTTTTGAGCCGCGAGGAGTTCTTGGCTGCGGTTGGTGTTGCGGATGCTGATGCTCAGATCGAGGGGTACTCTTACGGCGATCTTGGTCCGGTTTATGGTCATCAGTGGCGCAGTTGGGCTGGTGTTGATGGGAAGTTTGTCGACCAGATTAAAGAGGTTGTTGAAACTATTAAGCGCTCGCCAGATTCGCGCCGTATGATTGTTTCGGCGTGGAATGTTGCGCAGATTGAGGATATGGCGTTGCCTCCGTGTCACGTTATGTTCCAATTCTATGTTGCGGATGGTCGCTTGTCGTGTATGTTGTACCAGCGCAGCGCCGATACCTTTTTGGGTGTCCCTTTCAACATCGCTTCGTATGCGCTTCTGCTCATGATGATTGCGCAGGAGTGTGGTCTTGAGGTGGGGGAGTTTATCCACACTTTGGGCGATACACACCTCTATTTGAACCACTTGGAGCAGGTCGAGGAGCAGCTTTCGCGCGATGTTAGAACATTGCCGATGATGAAGTTGAACCCTGCTGTAAAGTCTGTTTTCGACTTCAAGTATGAGGATTTCACGTTGGAGGGTTACGATCCGCACCCATCGATCTCTGCTCCAATGTCGTTCTAATTTTTAGAGATATAAGTTATGATAAATATCATAGTTGCAGTTGCAGAGAATGGAGTTATAGGGGGTGAAAATCGCCTGTTGTGGCACATTTCGGAGGATTTGAAGCACTTCAAGAGCATCACCTCTGGTCATCCTGTCATCATGGGGCGCAAGACTTTTGAGTCGCTGGGTCGTCCTTTGCCGAACCGCACGAATGTTGTCATTACGCGCTCCGATATCGAGATCGAGGGTTGCACGGTTGTTCATTCGTTGCAGGAGGCATTGGATCTATTTGATAGTGCTAAGGATGAGATCTTCATAATTGGTGGGGCGCAGATCTACGGCGAGGCGCTGCCTATTGCAGATAAATTCTACTTGACGCGTGTTCATAAGAGCTACGAGGGCGACACATCATTCCCGGAGTGGGACGAGTCGCAGTGGGTCAAGGTGAGTAGCGAGCGCTTCGAGCGTGGCGAGAAGTATGAATTTCCATATACGTTCGAGGAGTACACACGACCATAGATTTGGTCAAAATCACAGATAATTTGAACTTTTTGTCGAGTAAATTTTGCTAAATGTAAGATTTATTCTACTTTTGTGCCTATAAAATCAATTGGACAAAAGATCAAATTATGAAAAAAAGATTACTATTCGCCTTGGCATTGGGCGTAGCTACGTTTGCGAATGTAGTGTCAGCATCGGCTGAGGGTTACCAGGTTAATACGTTGAGCGCGAAGCAGTTGGGTATGGCTCACACTGGCGTTTCACAGAAGTTGAACTCCGAGTCGTTGTGGTTCAACCCTGCTGGCGCGGCGCATCAAGAGGAGTTTTTCACAGTTTCTGCGGGAACAACGCTAATCGCGGCGACAGCAGATTGGACGAACGGCACAGATTCGCACAAGACAGATAATCCCCTTTCAACGCCTATCTACGCGAATGTCAACTTCAAGATTGGGAAGAACTTGGCTCTTGGAGTTTTGTTCAACACGCCTTACGGTTCATCTCTGAATTGGGGTTCTGATTGGGCTGGTGCGCACATGGTGCAGAGTATCTCGTTGCAGGCTTACAACGCTCAACCAACAATTTCGTATAAGATGTTCAACGACCGTTTGTCTGTTGGTGCTGGTTTGATGATGTCGTGGGGTAACTTCGAACTGAATAAGTCGCTAATTTCTAATGAGCAGTTGGGCGCAGGCGTGGCTATGTTTGGCTCAAATCCGGTTCACGGAACATTGGGTGGCGATGCTAAGTTGGCGTTGGGCTACAATGTTGGTTTGATGTTCGATGTGTGCGATGCTGTTACTATTGGTGCTTCGTATCGCTCAAAGATGATGATGAAGGTTGACGAGGGTACAACGGCGATTTCATATAGTAACGATGCTGCAGAGGCTTATTTTGGAGCTTCGCTAAACCCTATGACTACAACGACATTCTCTGCCGAGATGCCGTTGCCTGCGGTTTGGTCTTTGGGTGTTACGGTTCGCCCGGTTGAGAGTTTGGAGCTATCTGCTGAGGCTCAACTTACGGAGTGGAGCGCCTATAAGAGCCTAAATTTGACGATGAACAACGAGGCATTGCGTCCATACTATGATCAAAACATGGAGAAGAGCTATTCAAACGCTGTTGCAGCGCGTCTTGGTGCGCAGTACGATCTTGGAAAGTTTATGGTTGTTCGCGCCGGAGTCTACTACGACCAAAGCCCTGTGGCGGATAACTTCTTGAACCCAGAGACTCCATCGATGGATAAGATGGGCTACACGGCTGGTCTATCTATTCGCCCATTCAGCAAGATGTCGATCGATTTGTCATACGGTTTCTTGCATGGCATTGGCGGTGCGCGCAGTGGCTCGTGCGACTACAAGATGACAACGGGTGAAGTGAGCAGCTTCAGCGGCGACTACTCAACAAAAGCACACATGGCTTCGGTTGGTCTTAGCTTTGGATTCTAAAAATAATATCATTATATTTGTACCGCGCCCGATTGATTGGGTGCGGTATTTTTTTGGCTTCGTAGTTCAAGGGATAGAATGAAGGTTTCCTAAACCTTAGATTCGCGTTCGAGTCGCGGCGAGGCTACAGATGGGGCTAACACTAGGTTAGCTCCATTTTTTTTATACCCAGATAAAAAATAATATAATTACAAAAATATGGATAGAGTATCTCTGGCGCAGATCTTTGCGCAGGTTCGTTCTGAGTCGCCAATCGTGCATAGCATCACGAATTACGTTGCGATGAACATCAATGCTAACGCGCTTCTTGCGGTTGGTGCATCGCCGATTATGGCGCACGCGCCGCAGGAGATGGAGGCTATGGTTGCTATTTCTGGGGCGTTGGTAATCAATATCGGTACGTTGGATGAGTTGTGGATTGAGGGTATGTTGCGTGCTGGTAAGGAGATGTCGAAGTTGGGTAAACCGATTGTTTTGGATCCTGTCGGTTCTGGCGCTACGGCGTATAGAACAGCAACGTGTCACCGTATTATTAAGGAGTGTAAGCCGACGATTATTCGCGGCAATGGGTCGGAGATTATGTCGTTGGTCGATAGCTCAGTCTTGAGCAAGGGTGTCGATAGCTCTGTGGGGTCGGATATGGCTGTTGAGGCTGCTAAGTTGTTGGCTAGGGAGTGTGGCGCCGTTGTTGTTGTTAGTGGCGAAACGGACTATATCACTGATGGCGAGCGTGTTGCGACAATCTCTAATGGCTCTAGGATGATGACATCTGTTACAGCTATGGGCTGCACTGCAACGGCTCTTGTCGGTGCTTTTGCAGCTGTTGCACCAGACAATCAGTTCGATGCGGCGCTTGCGGCTATGGCTGTTATGGGTGTTGCTGGCGAGCGTGCAGCGAAGGATTCGGAGGGTTCTGGATCGTTGCACGTCAACTTTATCGATGAGTTGTACAATATGTCGGCAGATATCTTGGCGCAATCGGTTCGTTCGTAACATCGTGTTGAAACGCATAGAAAAATTGTGATGAAGAGGGAGTTCGATATGTCGTTGTATTTGGTCACAGATAGTGACCTTGCTGCTGGTCGCGACCTGGAGTGGATCGTTAGCGAAGCTGTCGCTGGAGGTGTCACAATGGTCCAGATCCGCGACAAGGATAGCTCAACGCGCGACTTTATAGATGTTGCGCGCAGGGTCAAAGAGGCTCTTCGCGCGGCAGGATCTGGCGTTGCTGTTGTGGCGAACGATAGGGTCGATGTGGCTCTAGCGGCGGATCTCGATGGTGTGCATATCGGGCAGTCAGATATGAGCTACGAGGATGCAAGGCGCCTTTTGGGACCTGATAAGATCGTTGGGCTTTCGGTAGAGAATATGTCGCAGGTTGAGCTTGCTAATGGGTTGGATGTCGACTATATCGGCATCTCTCCGATCTACGCAACGCCGACGAAGGAGGATACGGCTGAGCCATTTGGCTTGGAGGGTTGCGCCATGGCGGTGGAGTTGTCAAGGCATCGCGCGGTCGCTATTGGCGGAATGAATCGCGGAACTATTGGCGCTGTTATGGCGCAAGGTGTTGAGGGTGTTGCGGTTGTCTCGGCTATTGTTGCGGCGGATGATCCGCGCTCTGCGGCGCAAGATTTAATGAGAATTATCAAGGATGAAGAGCTATAGTAGGGTGTTGACTATCGCGGGTAGCGACTCTGGCGGTGGTGCAGGTATCCAGGCTGATATCAAGGCCATTTCAGCTTGTGGCGCCTATGCTGCGAGTGCCGTAACGGCTGTTACGGTGCAGAATACATTGGGTGTCACGGCGGTTCATCCTGTTCCGGTGGAGATTATCGAGCAGCAGATCGATGCTGTATTGAGCGATATTGGCGCCGATTCAATCAAGATCGGTATGTTACACTCGGCGGATGTTGTCCGCGCTGTTTGTAGTGCGATTGATAGATATAAACCGCGTTTTGTGGTTCTTGATCCCGTTATGGTTTCGACTTCTGGTCATAGGCTTATCGAGGAGAGTGCTGTTGCGATGTTGCGTGATGAGTTGATTTCGCGCGCCACTATTGTCACGCCAAATATCCCAGAGGCTGAGATTTTGTTGGGTCGCGAGATTTGCAGTGCAGAGGATTTGAAGGGTGTTGCACAGGAGCTGTCGCAGCGTTACGGTGTTTCGGTTTTGATGAAGGCGGGGCATCTCGATGATGATATTCTAACTGACATATTCGTTGATGCAACCCCAGGCGGTGGAGGTATTTATGAGTTGAGTGAGAAGCGCAACTCAACGGTCAATAAACATGGTACTGGGTGTACGATCTCTGCCGCTATTGCCGCATTCTTGGCTAAGGGTCTGTCGCAGTATGATGCTGTTTCAGCTGCGAAGGAGTACCTTACAGCGGCTATTGAGAGTGGTGCAGAGTATGAAATCGGATCTGGTCACGGGCCGGTGAACCACCAATTTGCCACTACGAAGTAGCGAGTAGCTTAACTACCAAAAGATCTGCAACGATGCAGTTGCTAGCGATGCTATGAGTAGCGCTATTGACATCCACCAACGTGTCGTTATTAGCGCTGAAGTTGCCGTTACGGCTATTGCAGGTGCTATGACAACTAGATCTCCAAGCTCGAACGATGGAATAAGTAGCATCAACGTGGATATTGCGCACCATATCGCCGCCATGAATATCCTCGAACGTGCGGATGATGTCACCGTTAGGTTCGATATCTTCAGAAAACCGATCAATGTCATAAATAGTGCTAGGATGAAGCTAAAGCTCTGAGCATCAAATCTATAGTACCATAGCCAGTTGCTGCTTCTCATCAATTTGTAGATGTAATTTTCAACCGTCATCAACGGCTCAATGTCACTTAGTAGCCACATCGAATATATCGCTATTGCGGCTGGTGTCAACACCCCAATCAACGCCACGACATACTCTCTCAAGTCGCGCTCATATAGGATCAATGCTGCAAGCAATGCTAGTAACATTACGATTGCCGATGGGAATATCAAGGGTAGTATGCCGATCCATATCGCCGCGCTAAATATCTTCGAGGTCGTTGCAACGAGTGAAAATGCTTCGTTCAGATTTCGAATTGCGAGCAGTGTCAGTAGCGCTGCAACCACGCTCGTCAGGTGTGACGAAGGGTCTGTAAGTGCCGTTATGGCGAGCAGTACGAGCATTGCAGGCAGGTGTGTCGGCAGCCCAAACACGTTATATTGCAGTGTCATGCGAGTCAACGTGACGGCAATCACAAGCATCAGAACTATCGATAGCGCCAAAGGGATAATCGCGATTTGCCCTCTGCTATTGAAGAAAACATTCGCACAAAACGCCAACAACGCGTATACCGATGCTACTATCGGTAGGAACGACCCTTGATATTTAATGGTTTGTGCCATATTTTTTCTAAATTTGTGCTATTCTTTCACAAAGTTAACAATTTTCACCCTTTTACACACAAAGTTTATGGCTAAAGATTACGGATTACTACACTCCTTCGCCTCGTCTGGTATCGAGGCGGGTTGCGATGAGGCTGGGCGCGGATGTTTGGCGGGACCAGTTTTCGCTGCGGCGGTTATCTTGCCGGCTGATTTTGTAGCTCCTGACTTGACCGACTCTAAGAAGTTGAGCGAGAAGCGCCGCAATGAGTTTCGCGAGAAGATCGAACGCGAGGCTTTGGCGTGGTGTGTGGTTCAGCTTGATGTTGAGCGTATTGAGCAGATCAACATCTTGAACGCTTCGCATGAGGCTATGTCGTTGGCTGTTGAGGGGTTGAAGGTTCGCCCCGATCTGCTCTTGATTGATGGCAATATGTTTCGCACAACACTCGACATTCCGTTCGAAACTATTGTTGGTGGCGATGCGAAATATCTCTCAATTGCTGCCGCTTCGGTGCTTGCCAAGACTCACCGTGATGAATATATGGAGCGTCTTGATGCGGAGTTCCCGGCGTATGGCTGGGCTAAGAATAAGGGCTACGGCACGGCTCTTCACCGCGCTGGAATTAAGAGCGATGGGTTGACGGTGCATCATCGTCCATCGTTCTGCACCAAGCTGTAAATCTAGAAACCTGTGGAGGTTTAGATGCGCAGAGAACGCTCCTCCTCGTTATCCTTCTCATCTTTGAGCTTGTCGTCGCCCTCCCACTCAAACATTGGGAATTGGGTTTGACCCGCCAGCGAGAATCGCGTATATGTTATCGGAAGTCCGCGGCGCAGGAACATATCCTCGTATGCAGTCTTTACCGATAGCGTCTCGTCCGCATACCCCGAACCGTATATATCATCGTTGCTAACTTCGCACGGAAGGTTGAAGTGTTCAACAACAGCGTTCGTATATTGATATAGGTGCTTCGAGTCTGTCTTTAGATTTATTACACCCTCTTTGCATAGCATCTTTGCGTAGTTCGTCAGGAACGTAGGCGCTGTGAGGCGCTTCTTCGCGCGGCGCGTTTTTAGTTGCGGATCTGGGAATGTGATCCAGATCTCGTTTATCTCATCTTGTGCGAAGAATGAAAGGATGAATTCGATGCGTGTGCGCAGGAACCCTACGTTTGCCATGTTGTTGTCGGTTGCTGTTTTCGCACCGCGCCACATTCTCGCACCTTTTATGTCTATGCCGATGTAGTTCGTGTTAGGGTCGCGCTCTGCTAGAGCGACTGTATATTCGCCCTTGCCGCACCCTAGCTCAAGGATTATTGGGTTGTCGTTGCCGAAGAAGTCGCTGCGCCATTTCCCCTTTAGAGGGTGGTCTTTGCCAAATATATCATCAAACTCAGGCTCAACAAAACATTTGAATGTCTTGTTCTCCGCAAATCTTCTCGCCTTATCTTTTCCTTTTCCCATCTCCTTTTTACTCTCTCCTTTGTTGCCTCTTTGTTGTTCCCTCTCCTGGTTATCTTTTTGACTCGGTGATCTTTATCCCCACGAGTTCAATTCCCAGCTCCTCTTTCGCTGGAGTTATCTCTATGTTGTAATCTCCAATTTGGTTCCAGACGACATTCATCCTATATTGCACTTCCATGAATTGCGTGCTACTCCATTTGTTGCTTTTGTGTTGCGCCGGGAATAGTGTGATTTTATCGCTTGCCGAGATCTCGTTTGGTGCTGTTGTCTGTATCGTTAGCGAAACATCGTTTAGCTCCCTGCTTGGTCTATATCTCATGTAGATAGCTATGTCGCGCCTCGTTACGGTGTCGACATTCTCCACCGCTATTGCTGCACTTTGCGACCATCCTCTTGGATTTACATTTACAAAGCTAGAGTTGTGTTCGCTCGTGCAGCTTTGCAATGCCGCTAGTGCAAACATTGCTGCAGCAGATAGAAATAGCCTTACCGACATAACTCTACTCGCTCTTTGGTTTGTTGTTATCGCGGTTTTCGCCGTTGCGGTTTGCGCGGTTCTCACCACCTCTATTGTCGCGGTGTTCGCGATTACCGCGGTTCTCGCCACCCCTGTTTCCGCGATTGCGATTTCCGTTGTTGCGGTTCTCGCCGTTGTTACGGTTCTCTCCGCCATTACGATTTTCGCCGTTGTTACGATTTCTGTCGCCTCTGCCTCCGCGGTTTCTGTCGTTGCGTCCTCCGCGGTTTCTATTGTTTGATCCTCCAGATCCGCCTGAGCGTTTGTTCGAGTCGAAACGCGTGATGCTATCCTCTTCGGAGCGGTATGTTGGCTCCTCTACTGTTCTCTCGACATCCTCGTGGCGCTGCAACTTATCGACTTTTTTGCCTGCTCTGTTGAGCGACATTATCTCCTTCACACGCTCCACAGGTAGCGAAACAACATTTATCATCGCATCGCGACTGCTGCTAAACAGCATCGTTCCAGCCAATATATCGCTCTTCACGAGGTAGTACTCTCCATCCATCGCCTGCAATGGATCGCGCAACCTAGGGAAGTTTTTGCGTGCGTCGGCGTAAGTGTCATGCTCGTATGTCAAGCAGCACTTCAGCTTTGAGCATTGTCCTGCAAGTTTCAGTGGGTTTAGCGACAACTCTTGTGCGCGCGCCGCATTTGTCGTTACGCTGCTGAAGTTCGTTATCCACGATGCACAACATAGCTCTCTACCGCACGCTCCAAGTCCACCGATACGTGCTGCCTCTTGGCGCGCACCAATCTGCTTCATCTCGATGCGGATATGGAACTTCTCGGCAAATACCTTGATTAGTTCGCGGAAGTCGACACGCTCGTCAGCGATGTAGTAGAATATCGCCTTGATCTTATCTCCTTGATACTCCACATCTCCGATCTTCATGTTTAGCCCCATATCCGCCGCAATTTGTCGCGAAAGGATCATCGTCTCATGCTCCAGCTCAATCGCCTCTTGCCACTTCTCGATGTCGTATGGTTTTGCCAGTCGGTGTATCTTCTTAAACTCGCCATTCATAGGGTTGAACCCTACGCGCTTCATCTGCTTCGCGACCATATCGCCCATAAGCGATACAACGCCAATGTCGTGACCTGGCGATGACTCCACAGCGACAATGTCGCCAGGCTTCAACTCCAGGTTATTCACATTTTGGTAATATGATCTACGAGTATTCTTGAATCGAATCTCGATTATATCTGTCGGAATATTCTCAGGGTACTCTTCGAGCCAGTTCGTCTCGTGCAGTTTGTAACACCCCTCATGTATTGTTGCCTCTAGATTGTCGTGTCCCTCATCGAAGCAGAACGAAGCTCCGCGCCCGATGTTAGGTCGTTTATTCTTGCAGCACTTATTTTTATCTTTACAACACCCCATATTGTTCTCTCTACTTGGTTTGGCACGCCTCTATTGCCGCGCGCCTAATTTCTGTAAAGGTAATAAAAAATCTCTTAAAGCGTGGAATTTTATAGGGATTTTTCGCGCTTAACGATGCAGTAGCAGAGGGCTACGCACGCCACGAAGAATCCAACGAAGAATCCAACATATATACCCGCAGGACCCATCTCCAACACCGAAGCGCAGTAATATCCCAGCGGGAAGTTGCAGAGCCAATATGACACTAGTGCGATCCACGGAATCATCTTCACCTCTTGCATACCGCGCAAAACACCCACTCCAACGGCTTGTATACCATCCGTAAGTTGGTATGCTGCGAAGAAGATCAATATCGACGATGCAAGCTCAATAACCTCTGCATTTGAGGTAAAGAATGTCGGCAAAACATCTCTGAGCGAGAAGTATGCCACGGCAGAGAGTGTGTTCCAGATAACCATAAGGTGTAGCGCCGCTCTCGATGCCATCTTCATCTCCTTTATGTCGCCACGCCCGAAGCAGTGCGACACAACGATTGTCGTAGAGCTACTCAATGCAATGATTATCATGAATGTACAGTTACCCATCGTCAACGCTATCTGGTTCGCCGTAATAGCCTCAGCGCCCCATAGTCCGATGATGAATCCCGCCACAGCGAATGATGATGCTTCAAGCAGAATCTGCAGCGATATTGGCAATCCCATCTTGAATAGTCGCACGATCGCATCTTTCGAGAAGTTAAGCCTTGAGAAGCTCTCGCGATACTTTCTCAATGTTTCGCCCAAGAAGAAATATAGCATCAAGATAGCACATTGCGTTATGCGTGCCGTAAGCGTTGCTATACCAGCACCAAGTACACCAAGCTCTGGCGCGCCAAACTTACCCCATATCAACATGTAGTTCAGCACTATGTTGATCGCGTTACCGGCAATTGTTGCGTACATCGCAATTTTCGTATTGCCGATACCCTCCAGGAATTGCTTTATAACGCAGAACATTATAACTGGGATCAAGCTCCATACCAATGTTTGGTAGTATGGGATCGCCATCGCGACCACCTCGTTCGGTTGCCCCATTTTCCACATTAGCGGCATGACGCAATATTGCAATATTGTCGTCAGCACTGCGATGAATCCGTGCAGCACGAATCCATTTTGTAGATATTTCCCCAGCTCGCTCTCTTTGCCTTGCGCAAATAGCTCTCCCACGATCGGCGTTATACCGAGCGTCAATCCCATCGCTGTGATGTATGAGATAAAGAATACACCACCGCCGAACGATGCTGCAGCTAGTGGCAACGGGTTGTCGCCACCATATTGACCTACCATTGTGTTGTCGGCGACTTGAACGATTATTTGCCCTAGTTGCGACAAGATTATTGGTATGGCTAACACAAGGTTCTTTGTGTAATGCTCTCTATATTTTGCGAAGTTGTACAAGGTCTATTGTTTTTTTTCAGGTTGTTGAATTAGAATCTATATCCCATTCCGAATGAGAAAATGATTGGGTTGCGCACGTATGCTGCTGTTTGCAACATATATTTTATGCTTGTGTTTACGCTAACTCTGTTTGAGATGCTGTATGATGTTCCGGCACCAAGGTTTACGCCTAACGAAGATTTCGATGTATGGTTGTACGACATACCGACCATAGGGTATACCTCGAAGTTGCTCGGCAGATAGATCGCATATTGCAGGTCGGCCGATAGATCTACTGCATACCCTTTCTTGCAAAGCACAACGAATGCAGGCTCTACGCGCAAATTGTTTGTGATTCCGTATCTTGCGTATGCACCAACACCTGCCACAGCGTTCCATCTTGCGTATATACTCACTTTTGGTCCAGCGACCCATTCGTGTGCATTTTGTGCTTCTGCTTTGTTTGTTGTCAACGTTGTAGCTGCCACGATTAGCGCCGCTACGATAAGGCAAAATCTCTTCATTATCTCTTTCGTTTTATTTACTACACTTTTAAGCGGAGCAAAGATAGCGATTTTCGACCTTATTAACAACACAATTGGCTCTATTCTATGACGATATATTGCGGCAGGTGTTTGCTATATCCGCCCCTATATCTATTTCCCAGGGTGTATGTTGGTTCGGGTTGCACTCTGTTGGGCGAGAGGAGCCAGTCGCGATGATATATTTCGGCGTTTATTTTGCGTTCTGTGGTTGTTCTTACGCCTATTCTACTGTCGAAGTGCCATCTGTATCGTTGGTTGTATGTCTCGCCCTTTTTGGAGCGGTATAGTGTCGAGTGAGTTTTCAGCACCTCTGCCAGCTCCAACCGTTCTAGATCTTCGGAGGTAAATTTCCCCCATACGATCGTTATATCTACGGGTGCGTTTAGCTCCTCCACGGTTGGGTATTCGCCATAGACCTCTGGGCGCTCCGTGTTGAGTATTTTGTAGCCTCTTGTCGAGAGGTGTATCGCTACGCGTTCGCCATCTGCAGTCGTTGCGCTTATGTAGAGGAGATATCCGTTCGATGCAATTTGCTCAATGAATAGCATGTCGGCGTAGTATAGCAGCGCGAAGTCCAACCCTTTGTTGTAGAAATCTAGCGTTCTGTGTATCGAGCTGTAGTGCAGGTTCGATGCGGCTACTATGTCATCTACCACCCCCTCGTTCTCTACGCCAAATAGCGCTACGACCGGCATCTTTAGCGAATCTATCGCCGCCGCTATGTTTCTCACTTTGCGGTTGTATCTCTGCGGTGTCCATTGCAGTATTCCCTTTGGGGTGTAGTATCTGTCGTGGTCGTAGTGATCCGATCGCAGTGTGTCGTATAGTGTCCCTACGTCGTAGAATCCCATTTCGAAGCGCTTTGCGACATCTGTTTTTGCTGCGCTTTGTGCAATGGTCAACGAGATTGGCGCTACTATTGCTATCGCCGCTGCTACTATTCTGAATGCTATATCTCTCATTTTTCGGGTGGTTGTCGCTGGCAAACTTTTTGCTTCGTTGGTTTTTTGAGTGTTATCACAAATATATAAAATTAAATAATATAATCGAGTAATGAAAGCTATGAAATCATCGAAAAGCAGCAGTCAGAATAGGGCAGTCTACGCCTCGGAGCAGATGTTGGAGCCGGCGCCAAGCCAGACAATTCCTCAGGAGTCTACTTCGCCAGAGATCGCCTACCAAATGGTCAAGAACGAAACTTATGCCCAGACCCAGTCGCGCCTTAATCTCGCCACGTTCGTCACGACTTATATGGACGAACACGCCACGCGCCTTATGAACGAGGCTATCGATATCAACTATATCGATGAAACGGAGTACCCTCGCATAGCGGTTATGTCTGGCCGTTGCATCAACATCTTGGCGAATCTTTGGAACACGCCTGAGCAGGGCGAGTGGAAGAGTGGCGCTTTGGGTATCGGCTCTTCCGAGGCGTGTATGTTGGGTGGTGTTGCGGCTTGGCTTCGTTGGCGCAAGAGGCGCCAGGCTGAGGGGAAGCCGTTCGATAAGCCTAACTTGGTTATGAGTGCTGGGTTTCAGGTCGTTTGGGAGAAGTTTTGCCAGCTGTGGCAGATTGAGCTGCGCGCTGTTCCGTTGAGCCTTGAGAAGCCTACTATGGATGCGGCTGATGCTATTGCTATGTGCGATGAGAATACTATCTGTGTGGTGCCTATTGTCGGTGTCACTTGGACTGGTTTGAACGAGGATGTCGAGGCTTTGGATTCGGCTTTGGAGGAGTTCAATTCGCGTATGGGGTATGATATTCCTATCCACGTTGATGCGGCTTCTGGCGGTTTCATCTTGCCTTTCTTGTCGCCGGAGGTTCGTTGGGATTTCCGTCTGAAGTGGGTGCGCTCTATCTCCACTTCGGGTCATAAGTATGGCTTGGTCTATCCTGGTCTTGGTTGGGTCGTATGGCGCGATAAGGAGTTTTTGCCTGAGGAGATGGCTTTTAGTGTGAACTATTTGGGTGCGAATATTACCCAGGTTGGTTTGAATTTCTCTCGCCCTGCGGCTCAGGTTTTGGGTCAGTACTACAATTTCATTCGCCTTGGCTTCGAGGGCTATAAGCAGACGCAGCACAACTCCATGGAGGTGGCGCGCTATTGCCACGATAGGGTAGGGAAGATGGCTTGCTTTACCAACTTCTCGAAGTCGGTCGACAATCCGCTCTTTATTTGGTATATGGATGAGAAATATAACGAGGGTGCTAAGTGGACTCTGTTTGATCTTCAGGATAAGCTTCAGCAGAGCGGTTGGATGGTTCCGGCTTATAGCATGCCGAAGAGTATCGACGATATTGTTGTCATGCGTGTTGTTGTGCGCCAGGGTATGTCGCGCGATATGGCTGATATGTTGCTCGCAGATATTGAGAATGGCGTTGCGGAGCTTGAGAAGCTGGAGTACCCAACGCAGAGCCGCCTCGACTACGAGAAGAGCATTAGCCATAAGGGCAGGGTCTTCACCCACTGATTTACAAATCTATTCCGCTAACACAGAACCCCAGGGGCAATCATTGATTGCTCCTTTTTTATGATTGCGTTACATGGGTCGGCATTATTAGGGTAGAAGCTCGAATCTCCTTCTTCAACTAACACCAAACAAAAAGGGCGGACTATGATAAGTCCGCCCTTTTGTGACACCGCCAGGACTCAAACCTGGAACCTTCTGATCCGTAGTCAGATGCTCTATTCAATTAAGCTACGGTGCCTTGTATTGCGACTGCAAATATAAAGTGTTATTCTTTAATATGCAAATAAATTCAAGAAAAAATGCAAAAATTACTTTATTGGCCTCTTTACAACTCTCTTTTTCGCCTCTGCAGCGCCATTTTTCGTAGCTCCTATCTCTCGTTCTGGGTTCGCCTTCATGAACGATTCCCACGATGACGACCCCTTTTTCGACAGCTCCTTTATTCCGCCGCCTAGCCCCTTTATGTTTGTTGTTGCGACTTTGCCTTTGAGCGCTCCGCCGCTGCTGAAGTAGTGGCATAGTGCCGCCGCCATTCCATCTGTCGCGTCGAGTTTGTTGCTTGGTGCTTCAGCCTTGAGTATCGAGCAGACCATATCGGCGAGTTGCTCCTTCGAAGCTTGCCCTTGCCCAGTTATCGCCTGCTTTATCCTCCTTGGCGCATACTCAAATACTGCTGCTCCGCGGCTTACTGCGGCAGCTATTGCGACACCTTGCGCGCGCCCAAGCTTCAACATCGATTGTACGTTCTCGCCAAAGAATGGCGCTTCGAGTGCCACTTCGCGCGGCTTGTAATCATCGATTATGCCACCAATGCGGCGAAAAATAGTGTTCAGCTTCTCGTAAGGATCCTCAATGCGATGCATATCTATTACGCCCATTACGGCACATGACAGCTTCGAGCCGCGAACCTCCAACACCCCATAACCCATAAAGTTGGTGCCGGGGTCGATACCCAAAATGTAGTAGTGATCCTCACTTTTGCTCTTCACCCTTGCTTCTTGCTTTTACTCCTCGCCCTTTAGCTCCTTTACGGCAGCCTCAAGCGCGCGCAAGCTCTTCGCCATATCTGGCAGAGTCTTTACTACGGCCGATGTTCTGTGGAATTGCAGACCTGGCAGGGCAGGGTAGCCCATGCGTGTCTCGCCATCTGGAATAGCCTTTTCGATACCGCTCTTTGAGCCGATGCGCACTCTGTCGCCAATTGCAACGTGGTCCGCGATACCTACTTGACCGCCCAAGAAGCAGTTCGCACCGATCGATGACGACCCTGCAATACCCATTTGTGCCGATGAAACAGTGTTCTCGCCAATCACAACGTTGTGACCCACTTGGATAAGGTTATCTAGCTTCACACCCTTTTTGATGATTGTTGAATCTGTCTTCGCTCTATCGATACAGCTGTTTGCGCCAATCTCGACCTTATCCTCGATGATTACGTTGCCCAGCTGTGGAATCTTGTCGAATCCACCCTCTGCATTTGGTGCAAAGCCAAATCCGTCAGCACCGATCACAGCGCCAGAGTGCAAGATGCACTCATTGCCGATTACACACCCCTCATATATCTTCACGCCAGAGTGCAAAATCGTCCCCTCGCCAATCGTCACTCCATCGCCAACGTAGCACTGCGGATAGATCTGCGTTCCCTTGCCGATCTTCGCACCAGCCTCAACAACGGCGAAATCGCCGATGTAGCACTCCTCGCCGATCTCTGCCGACTCCGCAATAGATGCCATCTTGCTCACACCAACTTTCTTTGGCTTCGCCGCGCTATACATCTGCAGAAGCTTCAGCACAGCCTCGCCAGCGCTCTCAACCTTGATTAGTGTAGCCGCAACTGCCTTTTTCGGCTCAAACGACTTGTCGACCAAGACGATAGATGCCTCTGTCGAGTATAAAAACTCCTCATATTTAAGGTTCGTCAGGTATGCCAGCGAACCGCTCTTGCCACCCTCAATCGAAGATACGGTGCTAACCATAGCCTCCTTGTTACCAACAATCTCGCCGCCCAAAAAGCCCGCGATCATCTCTGCTGAAAACTCCATCATAACATATAATTTTTAAGTTCAATGCCTCGCGGCATCATCATGTCTACCTCTTTTCCAAATGCCAACAGCTCCCTCACGCAGCTCGACGATATATGCGCCACTTCGGCAGGCGTCAACAGCAATACCGTCTGCAACTCAGGCGCCAAACCTCTGTTTACACTCTCCAATGTACGTTCAGCCTCTAGGTCTGCCACGCCGCGCACACCGCGAATCAGCGCCGTAGCTCCAATTTCGCGTGCGAAATCGACTGTCAACGTACCATATATGGCGCTCGAAACCCTCTCTTCGCCGCTGTAAAGGTCATCGATGAGCCTCTTGCGCTGCTCCACATCAAGCAGAGCGCTCTTCGCAACATTGCTACCAATGCCAACAACGACTTCGTCGAATAGGCGCAACGCCGCCTCGACAATCGCTTCGTGACCCTTTGTGAATGGGTCGAAGGAGCCTGCAAATAGTGCTACTCTCTGCTCTGTTTGATTGCTTTTCATACTACAAATGTAGTGTTTTTTTGCAATATCCGTGCAATGATCCCACTCTAAAACGTCTCGTCCGTCTTCTGCCCCACTGTGAGCAGTGCGCCCGTAGGGCATACGAACCTGCAATATGGCTTAGGTATGAATAGCGATAGCAGTAGGAATACCGCCGCCATCGTCAAGACTACATTCGATGCAGATTTCACGATGAACGCCGAGAAGATCTCGTAATCCATCAACTCAAAACCAACTCCGCACCACATCATGAATAGCAGCGTAAATAGTATGTAGTAACGCACCTTCGTAAGGTGTTTCGTGATCTCTGGTTTGATCTTGTACTTCGGTGTTGGCACCTTGTTAAGCAGATCTTGCGCTGAACCCATAGGGCAGTGTAGGTGGCAATATGACCCTTTGCGCCCTAGCAATGGCATAATTATCACCACTGCAAGCAGCGTTATAGGCAGCAATGCTATCGCGAAATTGAAGCCATTCGCCGCAAACGATGTGAAGTGACCCAGCGAAAGGAAGCTTCCGCACCAAAAACCAAGCACCGTAACGTTTAGCGCCCACTGTCCTATGATTAGCTTTTTATTCTCTGGGCGTGCCAACGTTATCGCTACACCTAGCGCTATGACGATAAGTCCAATGATATTCTTTAGCGTTAACGCACCGTTTAGGAATGAACCTCCGGTTGCGCTCACCTTTGCACTCTCTTGTGCCACTAGCTGCACATTCTTGATAATCGCATCAGAGCTATATGTCGCACCCGACACGCCGTCAACCTTCGCCGTAGCAGCCTCTGCCACCGTCATCCCATTCCAGCGTTGGTATAGTCCTGCGCGCTCAACCTCCTCAAGGAAACTTGGCGTTTCGCTATTCTTTCCTAGCTCCAAGCGTTGAATCACACCCTCCTTCACATATAGCATTATGGGTGTCCTGCCGCCAAAACCGCTAATCTTTGCACCGGGTGTCGTAGAGTTCAGCACGATTGTGCCATCTGACAGCACGCTCTCGATAGGCACTACCGGAGCGCTCTTTTTCGCCGAGCTGCTATCGACGATCTCCACGGCAGAAGTTCCCGCTATGCGACCGTCGCGCCCTATAGCAATCGCAATGAACATCATCGCAACGATCGCTATGTTTAGAAGATATTTTAACCTCTCCATTCTCCTCTAGTATCTGTTGTAGTGAACCTTCGCTGGGTCCCACTTATCCTTGATGTTTGGCTCGCCGCTTGGGTGTCCAATAACGATAACGCTCATTGGGATCACTCCATTTGGTAGTTGCAAAACCTTCGTTGTGTTTGCTGTGTTCTCTGGATATGCACCACACCATACCGCACCAAGCCCCATCGCGTGCGCCGCAAGCAAGATATTCTCTGATACAGCAGAACAATCTTGCACCCATATCTCTGCGGCTTTAGGGTCGCTAGAGCTTCTTCTTGCTGGCACGCCACACACTGCGATTGCCAATGGGGCATTTGCCGCCATGCTTGCACCTCTTATGGCTCCTGGTAATTGATCCAAAACCTCTCGGTCAGTGATAACAACAAGCTCCCAAGGTTGCATATTTCGGCTTGATGGTGCTGCCATACCAGCCTTCAGGAGAGTCTCTATATCTGCATTGCTCACCTTTTGGTCGGTATATGCGCGCACGCTAGAGCGTGTCATGATATTATTGATTACAGCTTCGCGCGGGTCAACATTTGCCTCTGCTTTCGTGCTGTTCATTAGATCCTTTGTTGTTAGCACCACTAGTGCCGTAGCTAGTAGTAGTGTCAATATTTGCCAACTGTTTTTCATTTTGGTTTTTGTTTTATGGTTTGTTCTGTTTTCTAATTCAACTTTTTTATTCAATTCCTTAACGACAAATGTAGCTATTTTATTTTGCAATAGAAACAAAAAGGGGTAGCAAATAATTTTCCACCCCTTGGAGTATAATATATAATAACTATATACGCTTATTTGATTACTGCGTCGATAGCAGCGCTGATGCGGTCAAAAACCTCCTCCATTGTTCCAAGGCCGTTCACAGCAACATACTTACCTTGCTTGTTGTAGAAGTCAGCAACGATAGCCGTTTGTTGGTTGTAAACCGAGATTCGGTTGCGGATAACCTCCTCAGAAGCATCATCAGCACGTCCTGAATCTTTACCACGAAGAAGGATACGCTTTACAAGCTCCTCCTCGTCAACCTCCATGTAGATCATGATATCTACCGAGTCACCGATCTTTGTCAACATCGCATCGAACGCCTCAGCTTGAGCTGTTGTGCGTGGGAAACCATCAAAGATGTTACCCTTAGCACCCTTGTTCTCCTCTAGGTAGTTCTCGATCATCGAGATTACGATTGCATCTGGAGCAAGCTTTCCAGCGCTTGTGTAGCTCGACATCTCCTTACCAAGCTCTGTGCCGCGCGAGATCTCGCCACGAATTACATCGCCAGTTGAGACGTGGTTCACGCCATATTTATCCTTCAATTTCGCTGCTTGAGTTCCTTTGCCGCAGCCTGGAGCTCCAAAAAGTACAATGTTCAACATTTCTCTAGTGATTTTATAATTTTGATTTATTTGTTTAGCTTTGCAAAGGTAAATCTTTTTTTTGGATTTCAACGCATAGACAATAGATAATCGATACATATAATAGCAGGTAATGGAGAGTAAAAAACGTACGGAGATTGCTGAGATAGGGCAATTTGGATTGATTGATAGGTTTGCTGCAGGTGCGAGGTGTGAGAACGCTTCGACGTTGTTGGGAATTGGCGACGATGCCTCTATTATATATAGGTGTGATGATAAGGTTACACTTGTCGCTACTGATACGCTTCTTGAGGGTGTCGATTTCGACCTGACCTATTTCCCGTTGAAGCACCTGGGCTATAAGGCTGTTGTCGTTGCGGCGAATGATATTTTGGCTATGAATGGTGTGCCGGAGCAGATAACTATCGCTCTTGGCGTTTCGTCTAAACTCCCTGTTGAGGCGCTTGAGGATTTGTATTCGGGTGTTCGCGCTGCGTGCGATGAGTTGTCGATTGATCTTGTTGGTGGCGATACGCGCGCTTCGTTGACGGGTTTGGTTATTGGTGTTACGTGTGTTGGTGTTGCAGATAAGGATAAGGTCGCACGCCGTTCAGGCGCTAAGCCAAACGACTTGGTCTGCATCACGGGAAGCCTTGGCGCAGCATATTTGGGGCTGCATCTCTTGGAGCGCGAGAAGCGTGTCTTGAGAGATGTCGAGAATCCTGAGCCGCAGTTTGCAGGCTTCGAGTATCTCTTGGAGAGCTACCTTAAGCCGCGCCCTCGCAAGAACATTGTCGACTCAATGGAGGAGGAGGGGATTGTCCCAACCTCTATGATCGATCTTTCGGATGGTCTTGCTAGTGATGTGCTGCAGATTTGTAAAAGCTCGAAGTGTGGCGTACGTATCTACCTTGAGCGTATTCCAATCGCAAAGCAGAGTTCCGCGTTGGCAGCAGAGTTGAATATCGACCCTGTCACAGCGGCGCTAAATGGCGGTGAGGACCATGAATTGCTGTTTACAGTGCCAATCGAGATGCAAGATAAGATCGCAGCACTTGGGTGTATTGATGTCATAGGGCATATCACAGAGCCGCAGAAGGGCGCTTTTATGGTTACTCCAGACGGCAGCGACATAATGCTCAAATCACAAGGTTTTCCTAACGGAATTTAAAAACGCCCCTGTAGAGCCTGTGGGCGTCATTCGCGAAAAAACGCAATATTTTTTCCACATTTTTCGTGTATTAATTTGCGTAGTAAAAATAAAGGTTCTATATTTGCAGTCCCAAGAGGGAAGAACGCTACTAGGCGCAAGCAGGTTGGCG
>JBCQUJ010000001.1:305000-306378 GCA_047174045.1 Rikenellaceae bacterium | reverse complement strand
ATTTTTACAATGGAGAGTTTGATCCTGGCTCAGGATGAACGCTAGCGGCAGGCCTAACACATGCAAGTCGAGGGGCAGCATATTGGTAACTTGTTACCGATGATGGCGACCGGCGCACGGGTGCGTAACGCGTATGCAACCTACCTATAACAGGGGGATAACACTGAGAAATTGGTACTAATACCCCATAATAATTGAAACGGCATCGTTTTGATTTGAAAACTCCGGTGGTTATAGATGGGCATGCGTTGTATTAGTTAGTTGGTGAGGTAACGGCTCACCAAGACTACGATACATAGGGGGACTGAGAGGTTAACCCCCCACACTGGTACTGAGACACGGACCAGACTCCTACGGGAGGCAGCAGTGAGGAATATTGGTCAATGGACGCAAGTCTGAACCAGCCATGCCGCGTGCAGGATGACGGCTCTATGAGTTGTAAACTGCTTTTGTACGAGGGTAAAATGTGGTACGTGTACCACACTGAAAGTACCGTACGAATAAGGATCGGCTAACTCCGTGCCAGCAGCCGCGGTAATACGGAGGATTCGAGCGTTATCCGGATTTATTGGGTTTAAAGGGTGCGTAGGCGGTTTGATAAGTTAGAGGTGAAATGTCGGGGCTCAACCCCGAAACTGCCTCTAATACTGTCAGACTAGAGAGTAGTTGCTGTGGGCGGAATGTATGGTGTAGCGGTGAAATGCTTAGATATCATACAGAACACCGATTGCGAAGGCAGCTCACAAAACTATATCTGACGTTGAGGCACGAAAGCGTGGGGAGCGAACAGGATTAGATACCCTGGTAGTCCACGCAGTAAACGATGATAACTCGTTGTCGGCGATACACAGTCGGTGACTAAGCGAAAGCGATAAGTTATCCACCTGGGGAGTACGTTCGCAAGAATGAAACTCAAAGGAATTGACGGGGGCCCGCACAAGCGGAGGAACATGTGGTTTAATTCGATGATACGCGAGGAACCTTACCCGGGCTTGAAAGTTAGCGACGGACTTGGAAACAGGTCTTCCCTTCGGGGCGCGAAACTAGGTGCTGCATGGTTGTCGTCAGCTCGTGCCGTGAGGTGTCGGGTTAAGTCCCATAACGAGCGCAACCCCTACTGTTAGTTGCCATCAGGTCATGCTGGGCACTCTAGCGGGACTGCCGGTGCAAGCCGAGAGGAAGGTGGGGATGACGTCAAATCAGCACGGCCCTTACGTCCGGGGCTACACACGTGTTACAATGGTAGGTACAGAGGGCAGCTACCCAGTGATGGGATGCAAATCTCGAAAGCCTATCTCAGTTCGGATTGGAGGCTGAAACTCGCCTCCATGAAGTTGGATTCGCTAGTAATCGCGCATCAGCCATGGCGCGGTGAATA
>JBCQUJ010000001.1:0-300000 GCA_047174045.1 Rikenellaceae bacterium | reverse complement strand
CAGGTGGTTTTGCGAAGAATATCATCACTTGTTTTGCTCGTTTCAACGGTCAGAGTGTTGGTATCGTTGCGAACCAGCCTAAGTTCATGGCTGGAGTTTTGGATAGCAATGCTAGCCGTAAGGCAGCGCGTTTCATCCGTTTCTGCGATGCATTCAACATTCCAATCGTAACTTTGGTTGATGTTCCAGGATTCCTTCCAGGTACTACACAGGAGTATGGTGGAGTTATCACACACGGTGCGAAGTTGCTATTTGCTTATTGCGAGGCTACGGTTCCAAAGGTTACTGTAACGTTGCGTAAGGCTTATGGTGGAGCATATATCGTTATGTCATCTAAGCACATTCGCGGAGATATCAACTACGCTTGGCCAATGGCGGAGATCGCTGTAATGGGTGCAAGTGGAGCTGTAGAGGTATTGCAGGCTAAGGCATTGTCAGCATTTGATGATGCTGAGGAGAAGGCTAAGTTTGTTGCTGAGAAGGAGAAGGAGTACAACGACAAGTTCTCTAACCCTTACAACGCGGCGCGTTATGGTTATATCGACGATGTTATCGAGCCACGTAACACACGTTTCCGTGTGATTCGCGCTCTTCAGTCGTTGGCAACTAAGCGTTTGCAGAACCCAGCTAAGAAACACTCTAACATTCCGTTGTAGTATGAATATTCTATTTGTTTCGCCGCTCTTCATGACGATGAGCGCGCAGATTTCGAGGAAGATGGGTGCTGCAACGATTTTGCGTAACGATCCACACGGCTTCACGGTTGCGTTGATCTCTATCGCTGTTGTTTTGTCGGCATTGATCACTTTGGCTATCATCATTGCGATTTTCTCAAGAATTGTTATGGCTATGTCGAAGCAGACTGCAGCTGAGGCGGCACCTGCATCGGCTTCTAGCGATATGTCGAGTGGAGGTTCTACTGCCTCTGTTAGCGTTGATGCTGGAGCTAATGGCGAGGTTGTGGCTGCTATTGCGCTTGCGATGAAGCTATATCAGGAGGATTTGCATGACCATGAGAGTGAGATCATCACTATCAACACGGTTGCTCGCGCATATTCACCATGGAGTTCTAAGTTCCACGGGTTGACAAACATGCCTCGCTAGGGTGTTTTTGTGCTTGTTGAAAAAGAGGTAAAAGATTAAAAGAAAGAAAAAATTATGAAAGAGTATAATTTGAAGATCAACGGTAACGACTATGTAGTTTCTGTTGATGTTAAGGATGATAAGATGGCGGAGGTTGTTGTCAATGGTGTTAAGTACAGCGTTGAGTCGGCAACTCCAGCTAAGGCTAAGCCTGTTGTTGCAAAGCCTCAAGTAGCGGCTGTTCCTGCATCTCACCCAGTTACGAATTTGGCATCTCCAGCACCAAAGGCTGCAGCGCCGGTTGCTGCTGGTGAGGCTGCGGTTTTGAGTCCACTTCCAGGTGTTATCATAGATCTTAAGGTTGCTGTAGGCGATACTGTTGCTGTTGGCGATACGTTGTTGATCCTTGAGGCTATGAAGATGGAGAACAATGTTGATGCTAGCGTTGCAGGTGTTGTTAAGTCAATTCAAACTAAGACGGGTGACTCTGTAATGGAGGGTGACTTGCTTATTACAATTGGATAGTTATGGGTGGATTTTTGTCTAGTACGAGCTCTTTCCTTGTGGAGAGTGTCACGAAATTTTTATCTACAACAGGTTTTGCGAACCTAATGGTTCAGGAGGATAGCTGGAAGTGTTTGATTATGATTGCTGTGGGATGTTTCTTCCTATACCTTGCTATCAAACATAAGTTCGAGCCAATGTTGTTGTTGCCTATCGGCTTTGGTATTATCATCGGAAATATCCCTTTGGCGGCTGTTAATGATGTTAGTATCTACAACGATGGAACGGTTCTTAACCTGCTTCACATGGGCGTTAAGAAGGGTATTTACCCTGCATTGATCTTCCTTGGTGTTGGTGCGTTGACAGATTTTTCGGCTATGTTGTCTAACCCTAAGTTGATGTTGATTGGTGGTGCGGCTCAGATTGGTATCTTTGCGGCATATATCGGAGCTTTGTTCTTGGGTTTCCCTGCTAATGTTGCGGGTTCTATCGCTATCATTGGTGGTGCTGATGGCCCTACGTCGATCTTCTTGACGGGTATCTTGGCTCCGGAGTATTTGGGTGCAATTGCTATCTGTGCATATTCATATATGGCACTTGTTCCTGTTCTTCAACCGCCGATTATGCGATTGTTTACAACGGAGAAGGAGCGTGTCATCAAGATGCGCCCAACTCGTGCCGTATCGCAGACAGAGAAGATTTTGTTCCCTATCATTGCGTTTATCTTGATCGCGTTCATCGTTCCAGACTCTATTCCATTGTTGGGAATGTTGTTCTTGGGTAACTTGATGAAGGAGTCGGGTGTTGTTAAGCGTTTGGTTGCTACGGCAGGAAATCAACTTATCGACATCATGACGATCTTGGTTGGTATCACAGTTGGTGCTTCGACTAAGGGTGAGATGTTCTTGACTCAACAGACAATCTATATCTTTATCTTGGGTGCTGCATCGTTCGTTGTTGCTACTGCGAGTGGAGTGTTGTTTGTTAAGTTTATGAATTTGTTCTTGAGTGCAGATAATAAGATCAACCCATTGATTGGTAATGCGGGTGTGTCGGCTGTTCCAGCTGCGGCTCGTGTTAGTCAAGATGTTGGTTTGAAGTATGATAGAACGAACTACTTGTTGATGCACGCTATGGGACCTAACGTTGCGGGTGTTGTAGGATCGGCTGTTGCAGCTGGTATCTTGCTATCATTCTTGGGCTAGGAATAGAAGATATTATATGATATGAAAAGCGGTTCTCGTATGAGAACCGCTTTTTTATTTTTGTGCCTCTAGTTGCTCTTGCAATTTCGGTGGCAATTGATAGTATAGATCTATTCCGGTCTGTAGCTCCACTTCGTCTACAGTTGTTCTGAAGAACTCTAGTGTGTTGTCGCTCTTTTCATTTGGTATTATGAATGCCCACATTTTAGATATTTGAGGGGAGTATGCTACCTTGTAGTATGCGCCGGGGATCGTGACGTTGTTTGCACCGATTGCACCCATATTGTTGTTGAATATTGGGCCTGTTACGATGTATAGCGTATCTATTTTGTTCGTTGGTTCTGCTACGAGATTACGCACGTATGTTTCTGATGTTTTCCATATTCCGCGATTGCATGAAGGCGCTTGGGGGGACATGTTCGACATGTAGAATGTTTCGCGCATTGCGGTTTGCGATTGTGTCATATCTGCTGCGGGGCATAGGTGTCCGCGGTCGTACCCCGATTTTGCATAGTCTGCAGTAACAGCAGATCCGGTTGATACTTTTGGGTCAGCTTTGAATGAGTTTGAGCGCTCTTCTCCACCTGATAGGTTCTCTTTGGTTAGGGTGTAGTAGACCCAATTTGGCTGTTCGTGATGCTCGTTGTAGTCGAGTGAGAAGTGGGTATGCACTATTAATTCGCCTGTGCTTTTCGGGGTGTATTTCGCCTCTACGATTGTCGTTGAAAGTAGTGCTATGATTGCTGCTGCAATTCCTCTTTTTATCATGTTTTGCTCCTTTTTTACTTCGTTGTTTTACTATTAGCAAGATAGTGATAAATTTGCGTATCTATATTATTATAGTTAGTTTTGTTCTGTGTCAGCGCTCTATTTACATATACCTTTTTGCCGCCGTTTGTGCGGTTATTGCGACTTTTTTAAGTCGGTTAAGCACGATCGTATGGCGGAGCTATTCGCCGCTATGATGGTTGAGTTGGAGAGCGAGCGCGTAATGTTGAGTAGCAATAAATTACGCACAATATATTTCGGTGGTGGCACTCCGTCACTTATGAGTGCGGATCAGGTCACGCAATTTATGGAGCGTATCGCAGCACTTTACGATGTTAGTGGTGTTGAAGAGGTAACTTTTGAGGCTAATCCAGACGATATTACGCCGGAGTATTTGCGCGCTTTACGCAGTGTTGGTATCAATAGATTGAGCCTTGGTGTGCAATCTTTTGATGATGCTACGTTGCGCTTTATGAATCGCAGGCACGATGCGGCACAGGCGGTTCAAGCTATACAGTGGGCGAGGGAGGCAGGTTTCGGCAACATCGCTATTGATTTGATATTTGGCGTAAGTGGTTTTGGTGGCGATGTGCTTAAGAGGTCATTGGAACAAGCTATTGCGCTCAATGTTGAACATATCGCGGCTTATCATTTGACTATTGAGCCAGGAACGGAGTTTGCACGCCGCGTTTCAAGAGGTGATTTTGCACCTGTTGCTGAGAGTGTGAGCGAGGAAGAGTATGAGTTGGTGCGCCGTATGTTGAGTGAGGAGGGTGGTTTTGACCACTACGAGATCTCGAATTATGCTAAGGATGGTCATCGTTCTCTTCATAATTCGTCATATTGGAGCGGTTCGGAGTATCTAGGCATAGGTGCAGGGGCGCACTCTTTTTTTGCGAAAAACAATATCAGACGTTGGGCATGTGACTCTATTGATGAGTACCTCTGTGGAGAGCGTTATGGGAGCGAGAATCTTACGCTAGATGATAGACGCAACGAGGTCATTATGACATCATTGCGCCGTAAGGAGGGTATCAATATTTTGAACTTTGGCGAGGTTTTTGGAGTAGAGCAGCAGCATAAGTTGCTCGCCGATGCTGGCTGTGCTTTGGAGTGTGGCGATCTACTGCTTGAGAGTATCGATGGTGTAGATTGGCTGAGGATTCCTTCGGAACGTTTCTTGCGTTCGGATATGGTTATCGAGCAACTTTTCAATATCTAATTTGCGTTGCGCAATTTGGCAACGTGCTAAATTGTGAAACGTGAAAAGTAAATCAAAAAAGGGTTCAAAAAGTGCTCTCGACAACTTGTTTGAGGTTAGTTGGGAGGTGTGCAACAAGGTTGGAGGTATCCACACCGTCATATCGACAAAGGCTCTCACTGTGAGCCAAATCTATGCAGATAAATATATCGCAATTGGTCCAGACCTCTCGAAGGATGGAGGCAATTCGGAGTTCGAGGAGGATCTTGAGCTATTGAAAAGTTGGCGCAAATCGCTCGCTAGCGATGGCGTTCGCGTGCGCATTGGTCGCTGGAAGATTGCTGGCGCTCCGATTGTTGTCTTGGTCGACTTCACTAGCTTTTTTAGTCGCAAGGATGAGATTATGCGCCAGATGTGGGACAACTATCGCGTCGACTCATTGAGTGGCGAATGGGACTACGTAGAGTCTATGTTGTTTGGCTACGCTGCGGGAGTTGTCATCGCCTCTTATGTCGATATTTTCTGCTCTTCGGTCGATCGTGTCGCGGCACATTTCCATGAGTGGATGACTGCAAGTGGCGGGTTATATTTGCGTGATAGATCGCCATACGTTGCGACACTTTTCACCACTCATGCCACGGTCTTGGGGCGCTCTATCGCTGGTAATTACTTGCCATTGTATAACGATATGCAGAGCTACAATGGCGATGATATGGCGCGTCAGTTTAATGTCGTTGCGAAACATTCATTGGAGAAGGCCGCAGCAACTTATCACGATGCGTTCTTGACTGTCAGTGATTTAACGGCTGTCGAGTGTCGCGAGTTGTTGGGTCACTCTGTCGATATGGTTACGCCGAATGGCTTTGAGGATGATTTCGTTTGGCAGGGCGATGAGTTCCTCCATAAACGCAGTGTCGCGCGCCAAAAGATGATACGCATTGCGACAGCAATGTTTGGTGTGGAGTATGCAAATGAACCACTTATTGTCGGTACTAGTGGCAGATATGAGTTCCGCAATAAGGGCATAGATTTGCTGCTAGATGCGGCTAAGCAGTTGGCTGAGAATGATGCTTTGGAGCGCGATATTCTGCTCTATATTACAGTTCCAGCGGGCGATAAAGGTGCGCGCAAAGATCTTTTGGCGCGTATTGAGGATATGTCGCAACCTCTTGATGAGAGCCAAAATCGTTTCATCACGCACTATATAGATAATCCGCAGAGCGATCCAATCCTGAACTCTATTCGCGGTTCTATCTTGGAATCAACGAACTCTCGCGTCAAGGTAATCTTTGTTCCAGCATATCTCAATAAAGATACTGAGTTGTTTAATTGCGACTACTATGAGCTTCTTGTGGGCAACGATTTAACTGTCTACGCCTCATATTATGAGCCTTGGGGCTATACTCCGTTGGAGTCTGCAGCCTTCTCGGTTCCAACCATTACGACAACTTTGACTGGCTTCGGCGTTTGGTCAAAATCTCTTCAGAGCGACACTTTGGGCATCGAGGTTATCGAACGCGATGATTATAACGATAGCGATGTTGTTAGTGCGATTGCCGATTCAATCTTGCGCTTCTCAAAACTGGGTATCGATGAGCTTTGCAAGGCTTGTGAGAGTGCATCTGATGTCGCTAGGACTGCGCTATGGTCGAATCTTTTCGCGAAGTATGAGCAGGCGTATGCGCTTGCGGTTGAGAAGTCGTTGCAACGTAGTCAGCGAATTATTCACACCATTCCAGCAGCATCTGATGGTGTTGTGAAGGGTTTAAATTCGCAGCGCAGATGTAGTGTCGAGCAGCCAAATTGGTGCCGAGTTATGGTCGAGAAGAGTTTGCCTGAGAGATTGCACGCGCTTGAGGAGTTGTCGCGCAATTTATGGTGGAGTTGGAATGCTGATGCAAGAAAATTGTTCAAATATATTGATGAGGCTCTTTGGAGTGAGGTTTGCCGCAATCCAATAATTCTGCTCGATCGTATTTCGCAGGAGCGGTTGTTGGAGCTTGAAAGTGATAAGGATTTCTTGGAGTCGCTCGATCTAATCCACGCCAAGTTTAAGCTTTACATGGATGAACCAGCGAATGATCAAACTTCGGTCGCATACTTCTCAATGGAGTATGGTCTGCACTCTTCGCTGAAGATTTACTCTGGTGGTTTGGGCGTTCTTGCTGGTGACTATCTTAAGGAGGCATCTGATCGTAATGTACCTATGGTTGCTGTTGGATTGCTATATAGATATGGTTATTTCACACAACGTTTGTCCTCATCTGGCGAGCAGGAGGCATCTTACGAGCCACAGAATTTCGATAAATTACCCATCTCTCCGCTTCGTGACAAGGATGGAGTTTGGGTCACAATTCAGTTAACTTTGCCTGGTCGTATGTTGTCCGCTAGGGTTTGGAGATGCCAGGTTGGGCGCCGCGATTTGCTCTTGATGGATACCGATTACGAGGATAATTTGCCAGAGGATCGCGCCATTACGCACCACCTTTATGGCGGCGATTGGGAGAATCGACTTAAGCAGGAGATGCTGCTTGGTGTTGGTGGAATCAGGGTCTTGAAGGCTGTTGGTATCGATCAAGAGATCTACCATTGCAATGAGGGACATGCTGCATTTATCGGAGTTGAGCGTATGCGATCACTCATTCGCGAGTCACATTTGAGCTTTACCGAGGCTATGGAGGTTGTCCGTTCCACTTCGCTTTTCACTACGCATACGCCTGTTCCAGCTGGTCACGATGCCTTCCCTGAGTCGATGATTCGCCAATATATGTCGCACTATCCAGCGTGTTTGGGCATCTCTTGGGAGCAATATATGCAACTTGGAAAGATCGATGTTCACGATGCTAATGAGCGCTTCTCGATGTCTGTCTTGGCGTGCAATTTGTCGCAGGAGGTCAATGGTGTTTCATGGCTCCATGGCGAGGTTTCGAAGGAGATTTTGGGCGATATGTGGCCGGGTTATTTCAAGAGTGAACTGCACATTGGCTATGTCACGAATGGTGTCCATTTCCCGACTTGGATCGCCTCTTCGATGCGCCGTCTCTACGCAAAATATTTCGAGGATAGTTTCAGTGGCCACAGCTATAACATCGGTGGTTGGCAAGCGGCAAAAGATATTCCCGATGCTGAGCTTTGGGAGGTTCGCCGCCATTTGAAGAGGCGTTTGATCGATTACATTTGCAACCGCTATAAGAACCCATCAAGCGTCCGTTTCGACTCTCCGAGCCAGATTATACGTATCATGGAGGGTCTTCGCAGCGATGTTCTTACGATTGGTTTCGCACGCCGTTTCGCTACTTATAAGCGCGCTGCACTTCTCTTTACCGATCTTGATCGCTTGGATTCGATTGTCAATAATGGTACGCGCCCAGTCCAATTTATCTTTGCAGGCAAGGCTCATCCAAACGATAAGCCGGGTCAAGATTTGATCAAGCGTATTGTCGAGGTTTCTCTTATGCCACAATTTGTTGGTAAGATCTTGTTCTTGCAGAACTACGATATGGAGCTTGCTCGCCAAATGGTCCATGGAGTTGACGTATGGCTCAATACTCCAACGCGACCTTTGGAGGCCTCTGGCACGTCGGGTGAGAAGTGTGTCATGAATGGCGTTTTGCAATTCTCTGTGCTTGATGGTTGGTGGGTCGAAGGGTATAGAGAGGATGCAGGATGGATGTTACCTATGGAGCGTAGTTTCGAGGATCAGAATTTCCAGAATGAGTTGGATGCGGAGCGTATCTATACAACTATTGAGGATCATATTGCGCCGCTATATTACAGCAGTAAGGAGCGTGGCGATGATACGCCGCACGAGTGGTTGCAGTATGTCAAGTGTTGCATCGCTGATGTCGCCTCAAATTTCACAACGAACCGTATGTTGATCGATTACGAGGAGCGATTCTACGACAAATTGGGCGAGCGTGGCAAGTGGGTTCGCAGCGCGGATTTCGCCAATGCACGTACTCTTGCCGGGTGGAAACAACACATATATGAGAATTGGGATAGCGTTAAGGTTGTCGATGTTCAGCGCGCAACAATGCAGAGCGAAGCTATCTTCGTAGGACATCAATATCATTTCGAGGCTACTGTAAACATCGGCAAGTTATCTGCTTCGGAGGTTGGTGCCGAGCTTGTTGTTGCGAACCAGTTGGAGTGTGGCGAGAGGGCGGAGGTTGTTGAGTGCTTTGAGCTTTCGGTTGTGTCGCAAGATGGATCTCTGGTCAACTACGCGATAAATTATAAACCAAGCAAGAGCGGTAGTTTCGACCTCTCGTTGCGCCTATTCCCCAAAAGCGACATGTTGTCGTCGCGCATGGATTTGCCGCTTGTTAAGTGGGTTTAGTCTTGGCACGATTTATGAATTGTGTAGAGTTATTTTCCATTTCTATGTTTAATAATTTGATTGCCGCAACTTGGCTAGTGTCATTTGACGAACAAAAATTGAAAACCTATTAATTTATTGAAGATGAGAGTGTTGATGTTTGGGTGGGAGTTTCCGCCCCATATCGCTGGAGGTTTAGGCACGGCGTGCTATGGTATGACGCGTGGTTTGGCGCGCAATGGTGTCGAGGTTACGTTTGTTGTTCCGCGTGCCTATGGCGATGAGGATCAGCGCTTTGCGCACATTGTCAATGGTAGTGATGTTGCAGTTCGCAGTTGTAATTTCGCTTCGATTGATGGGTGTTATGGCAACTCTAGTGATGGTTTTCGACTCATCGAGATCGATTCAAACATCGTTCCTTATGTTTCGCCAGAGGAGTTTTCACGCTATCGTGAGGAGTCGCTTTCTCGCGGAGAGCGTAGTTGGGATGTCGTGGGCGATTGTTGGAGTGAGCGCTACAATTTTTCAGGTAAATATGGTGCTAATCTTATGGAGGAGGTTTCGCGATACGCACTTGTTGCGGCTCAGGTTGCCAAGGATTTGGAGGGTCAGTTCGATGTTATCCATGCTCATGATTGGCTTACGTACCATGCTGGTGTTGCGGCTAAGGAGATCTCAGGCGCTCCTCTCGTTGTCCATCTTCACGCTTCGGAGTTTGACCGTAGTGGCGAGAGTGTAAATGAGGAGGTTTATAATATCGAGAAGTTTGGCATGGAGCAGGCCGATAGGGTCATCGCTGTCTCTAATTTGACTCGCAATATCGCCATAAGCAAATATGGAATAGATGCCGATAAGGTTGTCACGGTGCATAATGCGGTGCGCTTCGCCGACAATAAGAGCAGTGAGGAGGTAGCTAGGATCAAGGAGCAGAAGCGCCTTTTGAACGATAAGATAGTGACCTTTTTAGGACGTATTACGTTCCAGAAGGGACCAGAGTATTTCGTTGAAGCGGCTGCAAAGGTGTTGTCTATGGTCCCTAATGTTCGTTTTGTTATGGCTGGTTCTGGCGATATGATGCCATCTATTATTCGCCGTGTCGCTAAGCTAGGTATCGCCGACAGATTCCACTTTACGGGTTTTTTGGAGGGCGATGAGGTTAGCCAGATGTTTGAGCTCTCCGACCTCTATATCATGCCTTCGGTCTCCGAACCCTTCGGCATATCGCCATTGGAGGCTATGCGTAGCCATGTTCCGGTTATAATCTCGAAGCAGAGCGGCGTCAGTGAGGTGCTGGATTACGCTGTGAAGGTCGACTATTGGGACGTAGATGCTATGGCTGATGCGATCTACGGCTTCGTCAACTATCCCGCCCTGGGGCGTATGTTTGCCGACAAGGGCATGTGTGAGGTCACAAAGATGAAGTGGAGCGGTGCTGCTACCAAAATCAGCGATCTATATAGTTCGCTCCAGCCTCTCGCCAAACAAAATGCCCATAGCAAAAGCAACCATAGTCAATACAACTAATTACTAATTAAATTACGAAAATAGCATGAAGAGCATTACTCTACACTTTCAACTTCACCAACCTTGGAGGTTGAAGAAGTATCGTTTTTTCAACATTGGCAACGACCATAACTACCTCGATGACCGCTTGAACCGATCTATCATCGAGCGCATGGCAAGTACATGCTATTTGCCACTTAATGCAATTTTGTTGTCGCTCATAACAGCGGCAAAAGGGGCGTTTCGCTGCTCATTTTCTATCTCTGGAGTCGCTGTCGAGCAGTTTCGAATCTATGCGCCTGAGGTGCTAAATTCATTTCGCGCATTGGCTCGTACGGGTTGCGTTGAGTTTGTCGCCGAGAGTTATTCGCACTCTTTGTCTTCGTTGTGCGGTGGTTCTGAGTTCGAGGATGATGTTCGCCGCCATGTCGCACTTATGGAGCAGGAGTTTGGCTACTGTTCGCGAACGCTCTGCAATACGGAGCTTTTGTATAATGACGTTGTTGGAGATCGTGTTTCACGAATGGGATTTGATACAATGATTGCAGATGGCTCATGTGAACTTTTGGAGTGGCGCTCTGCTAACTATTTGTATAGCAACTCAATCAACAATGATCTAAAATTGATCTTGCGCAATGGCGCGCTCTCCGATGATTTCGCCAACCATAGACTCTTCGTTCCCGATTTGGTAAACCAGCATGGAGAGCTCATCAACCTTTTTGTCGATATGAACAATTTCAATAGCGCCACTGCTTTTGACTCTGTTCGTTCCACTGTTGCTGCAATTTTGGAGAGCGATGAACTCTCTTTCGACTCTATTTCTGAGGCTTCGTCACGCCTTCGTTCCGTTGCCTCTGTCAGCTCTCCGCACCTCATTTCGTTGCGCGGCAGTGGTGTCGTAGATCTTCTTGGTAATGAGTTGCAGGATGAATCTTTTGTCAAGATGCACGCTATGTATAGCTCTGTTTCGCAACTTGATAGTGCCGATTTCAGCAACGCATGGTCTATCTTGCGCTCTTCCGACCACCTCTACTATATGGCTACTAAGTGGCTCACAGCTTCAACGGCTGATTCGAGTTCAGCTGGCGGTATTCGTCTCGAAAATCCATATACTACCTCTTATGAGGCGTTCATAAACTTCATGAATATTCTCTCTGACTTCGAGATTGAGCTTTCGCGTGCAGCTGAGGCAAAACGCGAAAGCGAGTGTGATCAGGAGCAGAATAGTATTGCTGGTGTAACCTCTGCAAAATCTTCCGCAGAAAAGGTTAGGGCGAAACGTGTTCGCCGCAGCCCTAAGAGTGAGAATGTAGCTCTACTCTAGAATTTTCTTTAGATCTTTTTCAGCAGATGTCAAGCGGTCGCGGCAGAGTGTTATTAGCTCTGTCGCGCGCTTTGTCTCTGCTGCTAGCTCATCGATTGAAACCTCGTTGTTTTTGAATTTTGCTAGGACCTCTTCGATCTTCGCGATCGCCTCTTCGTATGTGATCTCCTTTTGAGTTGCCATCTTTTCTCTCTTTTTAATCTTCTTTTTGTTACCTCTTCGCAATAGATTTCACTGTTGCTTCTATGGTTGCGTCCGCTAGCTCTACGAGGAGTGAATCCCCCTCCTTGACCTCTTTTGCCGATGTTATTGCCTGCTTTGAGTTTGTTGATCGTGCTATTGCGAAGCCAATCTCAAGCAATTTTTTCGGGTCGAAGCTCTGCACTATTGCCTCAGCATTTGCCAACCACTGTTGCTGCTGCTCCACGATTCTGCTTGTCGCTTCTGGTATTGTTTCAACAATATCGAGCAGCTCCTTTTTTCGTTGTGTCAATGTGTCGTCACAGCGAATCACAAGCTCTTTTTCATAGCTCTCCAGCTTCAACTCATATTGTCGTGCAATCTCCACGGCATATTTATTAAGCTCCATCGCCGCCCCCTGCAACCAGCTATCTATTGCCAACATCCTATCGTTGAGCCACACCGCTACTGCAGTCGGTGTCTTCACTGTTACTTGTGCCACCATGTCGACCACGCTAACATCTTTGTCGTGACCAATTCCCGCTATCACAGGTCTTGGGAAGTTTGCGAAGTGTAGTGCCAAGCGATATGTATTGAAGCAGCTAAGGTCGTTCGTTGAACCTCCACCTCTGATTACTGCTACGGCATCAAACTCTTCGCGGCGATTTGCAATTAGCACCATCGCATCAATTATCGACTGCTCTGCTGTCGCACCTTGCATCGCCGCTTCGAATAGTTCTGTGTGGATGTGGTATGCGCTTTTTGCTAGTTCTCGCGCAAAATCTTGGTATCCTGCGGCACTGCGACTTGAGATAATTGCGACTCGTTTAACAACCATCGGCAGCTCTAGACCTCGGTTTTTATCCCATGAGCCATTCGCCTTCAACCTCTCTATAGCCTCTTGTCGTTGCCTTTCGACCTCTCCAATAGTGTATGTCGGATCTATGTCAACTATTTGTAGCGATAAACCATACAGCTCGTGATAACTCACCGACACACACGCTAGTATTGTCATTCCGCGCTCCAGTCGTTGCCCTCCGGTCTGTGCTTCGAAGTTTGCCGATATAGTTTGATATGCGCTCCTCCAAATCACACCTCGTGCCTGTGCTCGCGCCAATCCATCGCTCTCTCCCTTCTCGACAAGCTCTAGGTAGCAGTGTCCTGTTGCGTTGACTTTTATGTCCGATATCTCGGCACTTACCCATACGGGTATAGAAAAACGCTCCGCCAGAGAGTCCTGTATCGCACCTTGTAGTTGCGACAGAGTCATATTCTTCTGCGAAGCGTTCATTTCTATTTGTCTATTTAATATATGTGTGCTTATTTATTAAGCTATGCGCAAAGCATCTAATTCTCCTACAATTCGCTCTCCTTCAAGCGCTCTGCGTTCTCTGCTACGATCAACTCATCGATCACACCTTGAATGTCGCCATCCATAAATGCCGAAAGGTTGTATACCGTAAAGTTTATGCGGTGATCAGTGATACGCCCCTGAGGGTAGTTGTATGTGCGAATTTTCGCTGAACGATCTCCTGTCGAAACGAGTGTCTTACGCTTTGATGCGATCTCATCAAGATATTTCGCATACTCAAGGTTAAATACGCGCGTGCGAAGCTCCTCGAATGCCTTGTCAAAGTTCTTCAACTGTGACTTTTGATCCTGACATTGCACCACGATTCCTGTTGGAATGTGAGTCAGGCGAATCGCTGAGTATGTCGTATTTACCGATTGACCTCCTGGGCCCGATGCACAGAACGTATCCTTACGCACATCGTTCATCGAGATCTCAATATCGAACTCTTCAGCCTCTGGCAATACTGCAACCGATGCTGCAGAGGTGTGAACGCGCCCTTGTGTCTCTGTTTGCGGAACGCGTTGTACGCGGTGTACACCCGACTCATACTTTAGTGTTCCGTAGACGTTGTTACCCGAAACTTTCATCACAACCTCTTTGTAACCACCAGCAGTACCCTCTGACATTCCCGTTATCTCGTGCTTCCAGCCCTTCGTCTCAACATATTTAGTATACATACGTAGCAAGTCGCCGGCGAAGATTGCCGCCTCATCACCGCCCGTACCACCGCGAATCTCGACTATTGCGTTCTTGTTATCTTGCGGGTCTTTTGGGATAAGCAACAGCTTGATTTCGCCCTCCATGCGCTCAATTGTAGGCTCTAGCTCGTTGATTGATTCGCGCGCCATTTCGCGGAACTCCTCATCTTTCTCATTTGCTAGCACATCTTTTGCCTCTGCTAGGTTCGCTATTGCTGTGCGGAATTTGTCGGATGTCTCGATGATTGGCTGTAGCTCCTTGAAATCTTTTGTCAGCTGCACAAATTGTTTTACATCAGCTATTACTTCAGGGTCTGTTAGCTTCTCTGAGATCTCCTCGTATTTGAGTTTTAGGCCATCAAGGCGCATCAATATTGAATTATCTGCCATCTGTTCACTGCTTCACGTTGTGTGATGCGTATTTTATTTACCTCTTAGTTTTTTACTTTGTTGTATGAACCCATCCACTCTAGAAGCATCGCTTGCCATATAGGTAGGAAGTCAAATGTTGACTTTGTGCCCCATGCGTGACCTCCGCGAGGGAAGATATACATAGCAGATTTTACATTGCTTTTTTGTAGCGCTTGGAAGTATACTGCGCTGTTCGCTGCCGATACCTTATCGTCATCAGCACTGTGGAATAGTATCGTTGGAGGTGTCGCAGACGTAACACGGTTTTCGAACGAGAAGAACTCTGTCTCGAATCCTGTTCTGTAGTCACCGTGTAGGTTGTCAAAAGTCTCTTTGTTTACCATCTCCTCTTTTCCTGAGATCGATGCATAGAATAGCGCTGCGAAGTTTGGTCTTTTGCTTGCATCTGGCAATGTTGATGTTGCTGCTACTAGGTTTCCTCCTGCGCCAAGACCAACCATACCAACATTGTCCTTGCTAAATCCTAGCACACCTGCATTTTTGCGCATAATCTCAACTGCTTCGATAGCGTCTTGGAAAGGAACGTTCTTATTCTTGTTTGGCAGACGATACTTCAGTACAGCTGCAGTCACACCTTGCGATGCGAACCAACGCGCATACTCTGCAGCCTCCTCTAGTCGAAGCGCTTTGTACTCTCCACCAGGACAAATCACAACTGCTTGATTGCGATTTACCTTTCCGCTCGCCTTGAATACGATTAGCTCCGCCTCTGTAACGTTCGTAACCGATCCGTCACTGCTGTAACGCTCTGCACCCGATAGTCCGTTAGAAGAAGATGCATTTGAGTTGCTCCATATTTTCACGCGTTGTGTCTCTCCAACGAGTGTTTTTGATTGTGCATAGCTCTCTGTTGCTGTCGCCATTAGTGCGATTGCTGCTGAGAATAGAAGTAGTAACTTTTTCATTTTTCTTATCTTTTTTTCTTATTTTATTCTTTGTTGTTGTGCTGTGTTTTTAGTGTACGATATTTATAATTTTACCCTTCACAACGATAATCTTCTTTGGTGTAGCACCTTCCAGCCATTTCTGTGCTGTTTCGTGCGCTACGGTTTCGCTTTCGATCTCTTTCGTATCTTTCGCTAGGTCGTACGTCACTTTGAATCGCAACTTTCCGTTTATCATTACCGGATATTCGAATGAGCTCTCTGTCAAATATTTCTCATCGTGTGTCGGATATGCCGCATCGAATACCGATGTTGAGTGGCCTGCCTTCTCCCAAAGCTCCTCTGCGATATGTGGTGCGAATGGTGCGATAAGGATTGTTAGTGGCTCAGCTATCTCACGCTTGTGACACTCTCCAAGTTCGTTCAAGCAGATCATAAATGCTGCAACAGATGTGTTGAATGAGAAGTTCTCAATATCTTCGCGAATCTTCTTTATTGTCTTGTGTAGCGTCTTTAGCTCCTTCTCTGTCGCCTTCTCATCGTTTAGTGTAAAGTTGTTTTCGCGATCGAAGTATAGCCTCCAGAATTTGCGCAGGAATTTATGTACACCATCAATTCCGTTTGTGTCCCAAGGCTTCGATTGCTCTAGTGGTCCAAGGAACATCTCATACATACGTAGTGTGTCGGCGCCATAACTCTCAACAATCATATCTGGGTTTACGACGTTGTACATCGATTTCGACATCTTCTCGACTGCCCAACCGCATATATACTTCCCATCTTCCAACTCAAACTCCGCATCGTTGAACTCTGCTCTCCACGCTTTGAACGCCTCTAGGTCTAGAATGTCGTTCTTAACGATATTCACATCAACGTGAATCTCTTGCGTTTCATATTTATCTTTGATGCCAAATGAAACGAATTTATTTGTTCCAACAACGCGATATACGAAGTTTGAACGTCCTTGAATCATACCTTGGTTAACTAGCTTCTTGAATGGCTCTGCTTCGCA
The DNA here is from genome assembly GCA_047174045.1 of Rikenellaceae bacterium. Classification (GTDB taxonomy): domain Bacteria; phylum Bacteroidota; class Bacteroidia; order Bacteroidales; family Rikenellaceae; genus Alistipes. Next base: position 283,534 of record JBCQUJ010000001.1, on the reverse strand, counting down.
CACCTCTCCAAGATCGTATAGGAACATATTCCAGAAACGCGAATACATCAAGTGACCTGTTGCGTGTTCAATACCTCCCACATACAGATCCACATCTCTCCAATACTCATTCGCTTCGCGACTTACAAGCGCTTTGTCGTTTTTCGGATCCATGTAGCGCAGGTAGTATGCCGATGATCCTGCGAATCCAGGCATCGTTGATAGCTCGAAAGCATATCCATCTTCGTTGCACCACTTCTCGGCACGCGCCAATGGTGGCTCACCTTGCTCTGTTGGGCCGTAGTTCTCAATCGCAGGAAGCTCTAGTGGTAATTTGTCTTCCGTTAGCGGGTACGCCACATCATCCTTGTAATAGATTGGGAATGGCTCGCCCCAATATCTTTGGCGTGAGAAGATAGCATCACGCAGGCGGTAGTTCGTCAACTTTTTTCCAAGTCCTCGCTTCTCCACCTCTTCAAACATTATCTTGATCGCCTCTTTGACATCCTTGCCATTTAGCTCTCCAGAGTTTATCATCGTTCCGCTCTTCGCGTCGTATGATGCCTCTGTAACATCGCCACCCTCAACAACTGGTGTTATCTCAATGCCGAAATGTTTTGCGAATGCCCAGTCGCGTGAATCGTGTGCCGGAACAGCCATGATGGCTCCTGTTCCGTAACCTGCAAGAACGTAGTCAGATATATAGATCGGAATCTCTTTTCCCGTGAATGGGTTAATGGCGAATGAACCTGTGTTCACGCCGCTTACACGCTTCGTATCTGCTATGCGCTCTCGCTCTGAGCGCTTTTTTGTTTCGGTTATGTAGTCTGCTACTGCAGCTTTGTTCTGCTCTGTTGTCAGCATATCTACCCACTCATGCTCTGGCGCTATAACCATGAATGTCGTTCCGTAGATCGTGTCAGGACGCGTTGTGAAGATCTCAAGTTTGTTTTGGTCGAACCCTTTAATGTCGAAGAACACTTGCGCTCCGATCGATTTTCCGATCCAGTTGCGCTGTATCTCCTTTAGCGACTCGCTCCACTCTAGTTTGTCAAGTCCGTCCAGCATTCTCTTTGCGTAGGCAGTTACGCGTAGCAACCACTGCTTCATGCGTTTTTGCTCTACTGGGAATCCACCGCGAACCGATAGTCCATCTTTCACCTCGTCGTTAGCTAGTACTGTTCCAAGTCCTTGGCACCAGTTAACCATCGTGTCGGCTCTAAACGCTAGTCTGTAGTTTTGTAGCGTTAGTTCCTTCTCTGCTTCGCTTTTTGCGTTCCACTCTTCAGCTGTAAACTCTAGCTCTGTCGTCTGTGCCGCATTTACACCTTGCGTTCCGTTCTTCTCGAATTGCGCAGTTAGCTCCGCTATTGGTGTCGCCTTTTCGCTTTGCGTGTTGTAGTAGTGGGCATACATCTTTAGGAATGCCCATTGTGTCCAGTGGTAGTACTCTGGCTCGCAGGTTTTGATTTCGCGATCCCAGTCGAAGCTGAAACCGATTTTATCTAGCTGTTCGCGGTAGCGCGCAACATTATCCTCTGTTGTCTTTTGTGGGTGCTGTCCTGTTTGGATTGCATATTGCTCTGCCGGCAGACCAAATGCGTCATATCCCATTGGGTGTAGTACGTTGAATCCACAAAGTCTTTTGTAGCGAGTATAGATATCAGATGCGATATATCCTAGTGGGTGTCCAACGTGTAGTCCTGCTCCCGATGGATATGGGAACATATCAAGTACATAAAACTTTGGTTTCGAGTGATCTATCTCTACCTTATACGTTTTGCGCTCTCGCCAATTTTGTTGCCACTTTTGCTCTAACTCTTTGAAATTGTACTCCATGATCTGTCGTTATCTTATCGCTATTTATTTCTCGTTCTTATATAATAGGTGACAAAGATAGTGATTTTGGCCTACTATGCAAAATCTTAGGCGCGGGATTTGCTAATTTTGTAGCTTTGGTAAATTCGTTTACCTTTGCCTTGGTTGAAACTAATTGTGAATTATGAAACATATTATCTCTTTGTTGCTTTTTGTGGTCGCCTTTGTGTGGCAATCTTTTGGTCAGGTCAGTTGGTCAAAAGCGGAAGTTGAGTCGTTGGGCGAAAATCTCTATAGAGTTTCGGTTCGTGCGGAGTTGGAGGAGGGTTGGCGAATCTACGATATGGATGAGTATGTCGATGGTCCAAACGCCACAAGATTCAGCTTTGATAGCACGAGTGGTGTCGAGTTTGTTGGAGGTGTTCGCAGTGTTGAATCTGCGGTTAAGCAGTGGGATGACATCTTTGCAATGGAGATTGGCTATTATATGGGCGATGGTGTTACATTCTACCAAGATTTTGCGGTTGATGAAGGCGCGGGTTCAAGCGTAGATCTAAGCTTTAGTGTGGAGTATATGTTGTGCAACAAAACAAGCTGTACACCTCCAACAGAGCAGGAGTTTGTAGCAAAGATCAATAGGGGTAGTAGTAGCCTTTGGTGGATAATCCTTGAGGCTGTTTTGTGGGGCTTTGCCGCACTGCTTACGCCTTGCGTTTTTCCGATGGTTCCAATGACTATTTCTATGTTTATGAAGGGTAGTGGAGTGGGGAAAAATGGAGGTCGTTTAGGCGCTCTTTTGTATGGTTTTTTTATTGTCGTTTTGTATACATTGCCCGTTGCGGCAATCATCTTTGCGACATATTTCTTTGGTGGTGGTTCTCTTACTGCGGATATATTCAATTGGGTCGCAACGCATTGGTTCCCGAACCTTCTGTTCTTCGTTCTTTTTGTTCTTTTTGCCATCTCTTTCTTTGGTGCTTTCGAGATAACTTTACCTGCGAAGTGGGTCAACCGTAGCGATGGTAAATCCGATATGAGTTCCGTTGGCGGAATCTTCTTCTTGGCGCTTACATTGGTGTTGGTTTCGTTTTCGTGTACTGGTCCAATTGTCGGTTCGGTATTGATAAAGTCTGCTTCGGGTGAGATTTGGCAACCTATAGTCACTATGTTGGCTTTTTCTGTCGCCTTTGCACTCCCTTTTGGCGCTGTTGCTATGTTTCCGTCATTTGTTGGCAAGATGCCTAAGAGTGGTCGTTGGTTGGGTTCTGTTAAGGTCGTCTTGGGGTTCTTGGAGCTTGCTTTGGCTTTTAAGTTCTTGAGTGTTGCGGATCAGGTCTATCAGTGGGGTATTTTGCCGCGTCCTCTCTATCTTGTTGTGTGGGTTGCGATTTTCTTTGCGCTTGGTCTCTATCTCTTTAGGCGGGTTAGCAGGGTTCTCTCGCTTGTGGTTTTCGCCTTTGTTCTCTATTTGGGTTCTGGACTCTTTGGCGCGCCTCTGAGGCCTTTGGCTGGCTATTTGCCACCACCGGTGTCGGAGACAAAAACAATCTCCGCTGCATCATCCAGCAATAGTATCGATGATGCGCAAGCTTATGCCAATAGTGTTGGTAAACCTCTGATGTTATATTTTACGGGCTACGGCTGTGTTAATTGTCGCGAGATGGAGCAACGCGTTTGGAGTGATTCTAGGGTGCGCACTCTTTTGGACAATGATTATGTTGTTTTGCCGTTGTATATGGATAGCAAGGAGGTTTTGCCTGAGGGCGATTGGGTTGTGAGTGGCAGTGGTAGGGTTCTTAAAATGTTGGGTCGTGTTAACTCTTATATTGCAGTTGAGCGCTTTGGTGTTAATGCTCAACCATACTATATCTTGCTGGGGCGTGACGGCGTAGAGCTTACGCAACCTATGGGGTATAATCTCAATGTTGAGGAGTATCTCAAATTCCTTGAAAAAGGTGTTGCGGAATATGGGTTAAATCGGTAACTTTTCATTATATTTGCCTCTGCAAAAATCGAAAGAAGAACAATAAACTAAATAATAAGAAGTAAAATGTCTAAATTTATCTACTCTGAGGCTTTGCCACTAGGTGCTGACAAGACGCAGTATCGTCTTTTGACTAAGGATTACGTTAAGGTTGTCGAGTGCGATGGCCGCAAGATTTTGAAGGTTGACCCAAAGGGTCTTGAGTTGTTGTCTAAGGAGGCTTATAGCGATGTTTCGTTCTATTTGCGCTCTTCGCACCTTCAGAAGTTGAACAATATCTTGAACGACTCTGAGGCTACGGATAACGATAAGTTTGTTGCATATACAATGCTTCTTAACCAGTGTGTAGCTGCTGAGGGCGAGCTTCCAACGTGTCAAGATACTGGTACAGCTATATGTGTTGCTAAGAAGGGTGAGGATGTCTATACTGGTGCTGATGATGCTGAGTGCATTTCGCGTGGTGTTTATGAGACTTATCAGGAGCGCAACTTGCGCTACTCTCAAGTTGTCCCTTACACTATGACTGAGGAGAAGAATTCGGGTAATAACTTGCCTGCGCAGATCGACATCTACGCTACTAAGGGCAACGCTTATAAATTCTTGTTCATGACAAAGGGTGGTGGCTCTGGTAACAAGACGTTCTTGTATCAGGAGACTAAGGCTCTTTTGAACGAGGAGTCGTTGAAGGCTTTTGTTAAGAATAAGATTAAGGATTTGGGTACGTCGGCGTGTCCTCCATATCACTTGGCTATCTGTATCGGTGGTACATCTGCTGAGATGTGTTTGGCTACTGTTAAGAAGGCTTCGGCAGGTTATTTGGATGAGCTTCCAACTGAGGGTAGCGATGGTGGTAACTGCTTCCGCGATTTGGAGTGGGAGGAGAAGATCTTGAAGATTTGTCAGGAGTCTGGCATCGGTGCGCAGTTTGGTGGTAAATATTTGGTTCATGATGTTCGTGTTATTCGCGCTCCGCGTCACGCTGCTTCGTGTCCAGTTGCTATTGGTGTTAGCTGTTCAGCTGATAGAAATATCAAGGCTAAGATCACGGAGGATGGAATCTTCTTGGAGCAGTTGGAGAAGGATCCGGCTAAGTATTTGCCGGCTCAGGCTCCAGCTATGTCTCCAGCGGTAGATATCGATTTGGATGAGGGTATGGATAAGGTTCGCGAGATTTTGAGCAAATATCCTATCAAGACTCGTTTGAACTTGAAGGGTACGCTTATTGTTGCTCGTGATATTGCACATGCTCAGATCAAGCAGATGTTGGACGAGGGCAAGGAGATGCCGGAGTATTTCAAGAAGCACCCAGTATATTATGCAGGTCCTGCTAAGACTCCAGAGGGAATGGCTTCTGGTAGCTTTGGACCTACTACTGCAGGACGTATGGACTCTTATGTTGATTTGTTCCAGAAGGCAGGTGGTTCTATGGTTATGGTCGCTAAGGGCAACCGTTCTCAGCAGGTTACTGATGCTTGTCAGTCGAATGGTGGTTTCTATTTGGGTTCTGTTGGAGGTCCTGCGGCTATCTTGGCTAAGAACTCTATTAAGTCTGTTGAGGTTGTTGACTTCCCAGAGTTGGGTATGGAGGCTGTCCGCAAGATCTATGTAGAGGATTTCCCAGCGTTTATCATTGTTGATGATAAGGGCAACGATTTCTTCGCTGAGTTCAAGCACTAGGATTGTATACAATAATTTATTAAGGCGTTGCGTTAATAGGGCATGAAGAGGTTTTTCTTGTTTATCATAGCTTTTGTAGCGGTTGTTTTCGATGCTTCTGCTTCGACTGATTCTTCGGTTGAGTTTAGCGTTGAGGTTCCGTTGTTGGTTGGTGTTGGCGAGCGTTTCCCGATTGCCTTTAAGTTGAATGCTAAGGCTGACGGTGGGTCGTTTGTTGCACCTGAGTTTGATGGTTCGTTGCGTATTATTGCAGGACCTAGCACATCTCAGAGCAGTTCAACGAGCATCGTCAATGGCTCTATTACGCGATCGCAGAGTTACGTCTATACTTATATTGCCATTGGCGATTCTCCAGGCAAGATCTCGATCGCTCCAGCTAGCGTTGAGGTTGACGGCAAGCGCTACTTGACAAAAGCTACTGTTGTGGAGGTTGTCGATCAGCAGGGTCAGCAGTCAAGTCAGCAGCAAAGACAATCTCAAGGCCAACAGCAGCAACAGAGAGCGCAGCAGCAAAGGCAAAACCAGCAGATTGAATCTCCTGAGAGTCGCGTTGCAGCGGATGATCTGCTTTTGCGCTTTGAACTCTCTAAGAGCGATGTCTATAAGGGAGAGGCTATTAGCGCTAAGTTGATGTTGTATTCGCGTGCTAATCTTTCGGGGCTTGAGAATTTCAATATGGCGACTTTCAATGGCTTTTGGGCGCAGGACATCACTCCAAGTGGCAATCCTGCTCCTGAGAGAGTAACGTTGAATGGCAAGATCTACGAGCGCTATTTGTTGCGTGACTATCTGCTTTACGCTCAGCAATCTGGCGAATTGGTTATCGATGCCATTACGTTGGACGCTGTCGTTCCGGTTGTCACTCAGAGCCGCCATGTCGACCCTTTCGACGCCTTCTTTGGGGGCGGTAGCCAGATCCACCATGTTACGCGTAAATTATCTACGCGCAGCATAAAGCTCGATGTTAAGAGGTTGCCTGCTGGCGCTCCAGCATCGTTCAATGGTGCTGTGGGGCAGTATAGGATCGAGAAGTTACCGATGAAGGTTACTACTTTCTCTGCTAATGCTGCACAGAGTCTGCGTTTGCGGGTTCATGGTACGGGTAATTTGACCTTTGTTCAGGCGCCTAGTGTTGAGTTTCCTAAGAGCTTCGAGTCTTATAGTGCTAGGAGTACGGAGGCTGTGCGCAATAGTGCAGCTGGTGCTACGGGGTATAAGGAGTTTGAGTATCCATTCATAGCGCGCCGCGATGGCGATTACACTATTCCGGCTGTTGAGTTCAGCTTCTTCGATCCTCGATCGGGTAGCTATAAGAGCGTTCGCACCGACTCTTTTGGGGTTGTTGTTACGCAGGATGAGAGGTCGCGCGATAGCGATGGTGCAGGTGGCGGAGGTGTCGTTATGAGTGGCGGTGGATCTTCGGGCATTGTTCGCGAGGGTGTTTCGTTGTTGGATTCCGATATCCGCTTTATTAAGTTGAATAAGGCACGTTTCTCTAGTGTTGGCGAGCCGTGGATCTTGTCGTGGTCTTACTATTTGGCTTTGGCGGCAATTTTTGGCTTCTTCGTTGGCGTTTGGTTCTTCTTGCGTAGGTATTTGGACTATCTGAAGAACGATGTTTTGCGCCGTGGTAAGCAGGCAGGGCGTTTTATGGCTTATAGGTTGAAGTTGGCTAAGTCGGCTATGGATCGTGGCGATGAGCAGCTGTTTTACGAGGAGATGTTGCGTGGCGTTTGGGGCTATATGGGCGATAAGTTGAATATCCCTGTTTCGAGTTTGACTAAGGATTATGTTCGTGAGGAGTTGTCTAAGCGTGGCTTTGACGATCTTGCTTCGGGCGGTTTTGTTGATATTATTACGAGGTGCGAGCAGATGCAGTATTCACCTATTGCACGCGATCAGATGGCAGACATCTACAATGATGCTTTGGCTATGCTTGCGCTTTTCGAGGATGGTTTTAAGCAGAAGAGGGGAGGACGTAGTTAAATTATGAAGAGAGTTTTTTTGAGATCAATTTTCGCGTTTTTCTTCGCGTTTCTTGTTGTTGAGGTTTCGGCTAATAGTTCAGTTTCTGGTTACTCTGTTCCGGTTGTTGAGGTTGACTATGGCGCTATGGGCGCTGCGGAGTTGTGGGATATGGGCAATGCTGCGTATGCCAACAATGACTATTTAGGGGCTGAAAAGGCGTATAGTGCTATTTTGGCGCGCGATCTACACTCTTATGAGTTGTATTATAATTTGGGCAATTTGCACCACCGTTTGGGTAATGTCGGGCAGTCGTTGCTGTATTTGTATAAGGCGCAGAAGTTGAACCCTTCGGATAGGGATGTCGCACACAATATCGAGGTTGTCCGTCTAGGTACGGTCGATGAGATCGATGAGCTTCCGGTGTTGTTTGTTAGGCGTTGGGCGGATTGGGTTTCGTCGCGTTTTTCGGTTGTTGGTTGGAGTGTTTTTTCGCTTGTCTCTTTGTTTTTTGCGCTTGCGTTTTTTATGCTCTATCTCTTCTCTAGTGGGTTGAGGTTTAAACGTTTGGGCTTCTCTTTTGGTCTTCTTTTCGTGGTCGCTTTTGCTTTTGCTACGCTTTATGGTGTTTCTGCTCGTGACGAGATTTTGAACCCTAGTTCGGCTGTTGTTTTGAGCAAGAGAGCAGTTGTAAGGAGTGCGCCAGATCGTTCGTCTACTGAGATCTTCACGCTTCACGAGGGTACTCGTGTTGCTGTTGAGAGGGAGTATGGCGATTGGTGCGAGATCCGCATTAGCGATGGCAAGCAGGGTTGGGTTCGCCTTTCATCTATTGGTAAGATTTAGTTTTATTTATAATATATAGCGCTGTGTCGGTACTTTTTCAAGATGTTGTTAGTGAGTTGTCGAAGCTTCCTAGTATAGGTCGCCGTTCGGCTATGCGTATGGCGTTGCATATTTTGAAGATGGAGGAGTATTCTGTCGAGGATATGTTGGGTAGTATCGAGCGTTTTCGCCGTGATATTAAGCTTTGCGAGAGCTGTTTTAATCTTTCGGACGATACTGTTTGCCCTATTTGCGCCGATTCTGAGCGCGATCACTCTACTATTTGTGTTGTCGAGCAGGTTGGCGACTTGATGTCTGTCGAGGCTACTCGCCAGTATAAGGGTTTGTATCATGTTTTGGGCGGTGTTATTTCGCCTATGCGCGGCATTGCACCTTCCGATTTGAAGGTTGCGGAGCTTGTAGAGCGCATTGAGAGGGGCGGTGTTAAGGAGGTTATTTTGGCTATCTCTACTTCGGTTGAGGGCGAAACCACGCTTTTTTATATCTCTAATGCTTTGCGCAAGTTTGCGGATATTAAGCTAACGAACATTTCGCGCGGCGTTGGTGTCGGCGATGAGTTGGAGTATGTCGACGAGTTAACCATCGCCCACGCCCTTCAAAACCGCCGTGAGTTCTAATTCTTCTTCACTATTCCTGGTGTAACCTAAAAAAACAACCGCGCATTCGCACGGCTGCTCAGTTTTATAGAGTAATATCCCTTCTGTTGGAGAGCCTAGTATTGCTCCTGTTTGTTTGGGAAGTCGCCCGACTTAACATCGCCGACATAGTTCTCAATTGCTGTTGTCATTGTGGTGTGTAGGTCGGCGTATCTGCGTAGGAATCGAGGCGAGAAATCTTTGTTTATTCCTAGCATGTCGTGTATTACCAACACTTGACCATCTACGCCATCTCCTGCTCCAATTCCGATTATCGGTGTCTTTACCTCTTCCGCTACGCGCTTCGCTAGGTCCGATGGAATCTTCTCTAGCACTATTCCGAAACATCCTGCATCTGATAGCAGGTGTGCATCGCTTAGTAGCTTATCCGCTTCGGCCTGCTCCTTTGCACGTACTGCGTATGTCCCAAATTGGTTTATCGATTGAGGTGTCAAGCCAAGATGTCCCATAACGGGTATTCCTGCCGATATTATGCGTTGCACCGACTCCATAATCTCTGCTCCGCCCTCCATTTTTACGGCATCCGCTTCGGTCTCCTTCATAATTCTGATTGCAGACTCCAGCGCTACCTTCGAGTTTCCTTGGTATGTTCCAAATGGCAGATCAACGACCACTAGCGCACGCTTCACTGCACGCACTACCGAGCGCCCGTGATATATCATCATGTCGAGCGTTATTGGCAGTGTAGTGTTGTATCCTGCCATAACGTTTGCTGCAGAATCTCCTACGAGTATCACATCGACTCCCGCTGCATCTACGATCGATGCCATCGAGTAGTCGTATGACGTTAGCATTGAGATCTTCTCTCCGCGTTGTTTCATCTCCGTCAGGCGGTATGTTGTTACTGCGCGCACGTTGCTCTCTGTTGACATAATTTCTTTATCTCTAGTTGTTATAATTTCAGTTGTTCGTAGGCGCTCCACAGCACTACGCCACCCGCCACCGACACATTTATCGAGTGCTTCGTTCCGCTTTGCGGTATCTCTATCGCGCCATCACACATATCGACTACCTCTTGTTCCACACCCATCACCTCGTTCCCAAATACCAATGCGTACTTTTTCCCCTTCTCGAACACCATTTTGTCGAGCATTGTCGCCCCCTCGACCTGTTCAATCGCTAGGGTTGTGTAGCCTTTGCTTTTTAGCTCTTCTACGCACTCTACAGTGGTTTGGTGGTGGCTCCACTCTACGGTTGCTTCAGCACCGAGTGCGCTCTTGTGTATATCTTTGTTTGGTGGCGTTGCGGTGAATCCGCATAGTGCCACACTTTCGATTGCGAAGGCATCTGATGTGCGGAAGAATGCGCCGATGTTTTGCGCCGAACGTATATTGTCCAGCACTACGACTACTGCTATTTTCTCGCTCGCTGCAAACTCCTCTGCTGAGGGTCTGCCAAGCTCTTGATTGGTAATTTTTCGCATCGGAGGCAAATGTAGGAAAAAATGAAAAAAAAAGAGTATATTTGTTGAAACTTTTAATTCTTAGAGCTGTGATTAGGTCAATATTTGCATTCGTCTTGTTGTTTGCTTCTCTATTTGGAGGGGCTTATGCGCAGGGGTCGCAGCCTTTGGAGTTGACTTATGATGTTGAGTTCGAGAGCTATTTTGACAATCGCGAATTCGCTATGGTGCCAGATTTGACATTCCGTTCGGATACCGATTTTGGCGCTCGCCAGTTCACTGCGTTTGGTGTTCAGTTTGCTAAGGGTAGCTCTTTGAATGCAGGTTTTGAGTTGATGTTGCCCTATGGCGAAAGCGACGGCGGCTTTGTTTCGCGCGTTATGCCGGTTCTCTACTTTAGTTTTGACAGTGATAGATGGAGCGCTACGGCGGGTATATTCCCCCGTTCTAGAATGAATATAGGGAGCTATTCTAGGGCATTTTTCTCGGAGGATTATCTCTTTACGGATAATCTGGTTAGCGGTCTTATGGGGCAGTATCGTGGGAGCGATGGTCTTACGTTTGCTGAGTTCGTGTGTGACTGGGAGGGTAAACGCACGAGCGAAACGAGGGAGCGCTTTAGGTTGCTCTCTGCGGGTCGCAAATATTGGGGTAAATTCTATGCTGGGTACAATTTGTCTGTGACGCATTTTGCGTGTCAAGATGTTGAGTATCTGGATAATGTGGTTGATAATATGTTGCTCAATCCAGCAGTCGGAGCAGATTTTATGTTGGGGCAATTTGCGGCTAAGGCTCGCTTGGGCTACCTTCAGAGTATGCAGCAAGATAGACGCTATGGCAGTGGTTGGCAGATGCCAGGCATGGGTGAGGTTGGCTTTTCGGTTAGCCGTTGGGGTTTGACTTTTGATGAGCAGTTCTACTTTGGCAAGGATCTTATGCCGCTTTATGGTGGTCAGGTTGTAGAGGTCGAGGGCTCAGATAGCGTTCACGTTGCGTATGGCGATTTGTTGTATACTGGTGACCCATGTTTCAGCACGAATGGCGGATTCTATAATAGGGCATCAGTCGGGTTCGAGAGAGCATTTTTCAATGACATTTTGCGATTTCGCGCACTATTTGTCACCCATTTGACAAGTGCTGGTTTAGGTACGGAGCAGATCGTGGAGGTCAATGTGAAACTCTGCGGTACGCTCTATAAACCCAAGGCGCATGCGAGTAAATAAGAAGTAAAAAAGAGGAAACAAAATAAGATATATCATGGCAAACACAAACGAAACAATCGGAGCAGCAGAGGCGAAGGAGAGGTCTTTGAACTTTTTGGAGGAGATTATCGAAACATCGATAGCAAGTGGAGAGAAGCGTGTCCAGACGCGTTTTCCACCGGAGCCAAATGGCTATCTTCACATTGGTCACGCAAAGAGTATTTGCATCAACTTCGGTCTTGCGAAGCGCTATAATGGTCTTTGTAACCTTCGTTTTGACGATACAAATCCTGTTAAGGAGGATACTGAGTATGTTGACTCTATCAAGGAGGATATCAAGTGGTTGGGCTTTGAGTGGGCTGAGGAGCGTTACGCTTCTGACTACTTTGAGCAGCTTTATGATTGGGCTGTTTTGCTGATTGAGAAGGGGTTGGCTTATGTTGATGACCAGACTCAGGAGCAGATTCGCGAGAACCGTGGTAAGGTCTCGGTTCCGGGTACTAATTCGCCGTTTCGCGATCGTACGCCTGAGGAGAATAAGGCTATCTTTGCCGATATGCGTGCTGGGAAGTATGCTGATGGCGATAAGGTTTTGCGTGCGAAGTTGGATATGGCGCACCCAAATATGTTGATGCGTGACCCTATTATGTATCGCATTTTGCATACGGAGCACCATAGAACTGGCGATAAGTGGTGCATCTACCCGATGTATGACTATGCGCATGGTCAGAGTGACTCTATCGAGAAGATTACGCACTCTATCTGTACTTTGGAGTTCGATGTTCACCGCCCATTGTACGATTGGTTTATCGAGGCTTTGGATATCTTTCCATCACATCAATATGAGTTTGCGCGCCTTAATTTGACCTATACTATGATGTCGAAGCGCAAGCTTCTGCAGTTGGTTGAGGATAAGGTTGTTATGGGTTGGGATGACCCACGTATGCCAACTATTTGCGGCCTTCGTCGTCGCGGTTATACGCCTGCTTCTGTCCGTGCTTTTGCTGAGATGGTTGGTGTTGCGAAGCGTGACAATATCATTGATTTGGGTAAGTTGGAGTATTGTGTGCGCGAGGACCTGAATAAGGTTGCGGAGCGCCGCATGGCTGTTCTTAACCCGCTGAAGGTTACGGTAACTAACTTCGATGAGGTTAGCAAGACTATCTTTAGTGCCGTTAATAACCCAGAGAATGAGGCTGCTGGTAGCCGCGAGGTTCCATTCTCGAAGGAGTTGTGGATCGAGAAGGATGACTTTATGGAGGTTCCTCCAAAGAAGTTCTTCCGTTTGAGCTTGGGTGGTGAGGTTCGCCTTCGTTACTCATATCTTTTGAAGTGCAACGATGTTGTTAAGGATGCTAATGGTGAGGTTGTCGAGCTGTTGTGTACTATTGACCCGATGTCTGGCGAGGGCTCTTCGAGCGACGGCCGTAGGGTTAAGGGCGTTATTCACTGGGTTTCGGCGGAGCATGCTGTCGAGGCTACTGTTAGGTTGTTTAATCCACTCTTTACTAAGGAGAGTCCAGACGATTGTGAGGAGGGACAAACTTGGGTCGATAACTTGAGTAGCGACTCTTTGGTGGAGATTACTGGCTACCTAGAGCCTGAATTGGCAAAGGCACCTATTGGCGTTAGCTACCAGTTTGAGCGCGTTGGTTATTTCTGTGCTGATCGCGACACTACGGCAGATCGTATGGTTTTCAATAGAACTGTAACGCTGAAAGATTCGTGGGCTAAGGTCAACAAATAGGTTGATAGTAAGTATATAAATCTAATAAGAGAGCTGTTCTTTATGGGAGCAGCTCTCTTTTTTTAGTGTTATTTTCTTCTTCTCTGCAAAAACAGCATGAGCGCAGCTCCCGGATTTACATTACAGTTTACCCTCAGCAGCGTATTCTGCGATTGCTTTTTTGAATGTTTCGATTGTTTCGCCCATTGATGCGAATGATTTTCCTCCGGCTGCATTTTTGTGTCCTCCTCCGTTGAAGTATCTGCGTGCGAATTCATTTACATCTATGTTTTCGCGTGAGCGGAATGATGTTCTGATGAATTTATTGTGTTCTGTGAATAGTGCAGATATCTTCATCTTTTTCGCCGTTAGAGGGTAGTTTACGAAGCCTTCGCTATCTCCTTGTTGGAAGTTGTGTTGGCGCATCTCCTTCATATATAGCGATGTGTATGCTACTGTTTCATCCTCTATTAGCTTCATTTTTTGGTTTATGAGGAATCCGAATAGCTTTACGCGGTCCACGCTGTATGATTGAAATATCTCTCTATTTATTCGCGGTATTTCGGCACCTTGTTCTACTAGGTTTGCCACGCCGCGGAATAGCTCTGGCGACAGCTTTGCGAATGAGAAGTTGCCTGTATCGGTCATTATTCCCATGTATAGTAGGTTTGCGGTCGCTTTGTCGATCTTCTCTTTACCTGCTATTGCTTCAATTAGTGTATATGTCACGAAGCAGGTGCTAGATTCTGCAGGGTATGAGAAAGTGATGTCGAAGTTTTGATCTGGGTTTAGGTGGTGATCTATTAGAACTCGTTTTGCTGTTCTGTTTTTGTCGACTATTTCGCCAAGTCCTTCGAGTCGCGATGTTGTGTTGAAATCCATGCAGAATATGATGTCTGCTTCGTCAACTACTTTTGTTGCGTGCTCCGCATCTGTTTTGAATATTATGTAGTCGCCAATCCCCTCTACCCATGTCATTGTGTATGAGTAGTTGTTTGGTGCGATGCATTGCGGGTTGTGTCCCATTTGGCGCATGATTCTGCTCCAGGCTAGTGTTGAGCCTAGTGCATCGCCATCAGGATTCGTATGTGCTATTATGGCAATTTTCTGCCCCTCTTTTTGCGCTAGCAGCTCTTTTAGTTGCTCTACGTTCTCTTGTGAAATCTCCATTCTGGTTCTGTTTTTCAACTATTTTGTATGGCAAATGTAGTCAATTTTATTTTAACTTCTTGCGTAATATCTGTTCTATTTATGGGAGGTATTATTGTTAAAATATGAAAATTATGAGAGTTTCTTTTGTTTCACTTTGTTTCTCATTTGTTGTTTTGTTTGTGTCGTGTACTAGTCGCGCGCAATCTTACCCGCAAATATCTACAGGACAGAGCATTTGTTATGATTTAGATGGTGTTGCTATTGACCGCAGCGTTCAGTGCGATCTGCTTTATGGTCAGGATGCCGATTATGGTTGTGGTGCTTCTATGTCATTTCGCGATAATGGTGACGGTACTGTTACGGATCTTAATACGGGCCTAATGTGGCAGCAGACGCCTTTGTCTGGAGGTGCAACGTGGTCTGGGGCGCAGGATTATTGCCTGGAGTTGGATTTGGCTGGTTATTCCGATTGGCGTTTGCCAACGGCTAAGGAGCTCTTTTCCATTAGCGATATGGGGGAGGGTTGGCCCTATATTGATACTGCCTATTTTCATTTGGCTCGTGGCATCACTAAGGATGAGCAGTATTGGTCTAGCAATAAGTATGTCGGTGAGACTGTCGAGGGTGGGTTCAACGCCGCTTTTGGTGTGAACCATGTTACTGGTCATATCAAGGCTTATTCAGCTAGTGACTCTATGTCGCCGCGCGGTGGTCAAGGCGAACCTAGAGTTCAGGGCGAACAAGGTAGGCCGCAAGGTGGTGGTCAGCATCCTCCACAGATGGCAGGGCATGGCAGACCTATAGGTCAAGGTGGTCAACGTCCTCCGCAGATGGGCGGAGATGGTCGTCCTCAGATGGCGAATAGATTGGCTAAGCAGGTTCGTGCGGTTCGCGGTTCTGTATATGGTGAGAATGATTTTGTCGATAATGGTGATGGTACTATCTCGGATAGGGCTACAGGTTTGATGTGGTCTAAGGATGATAGTGGTAGCGAGGGTATGACTTGGGTTGATGCGTTGGTGTATGCTCAGAAGTCGGAGTTAGCTGGTTATACGGATTGGCGTTTGCCGAATGTTAAGGAGTTGCAGGCTATTGTCGATTATAGTTCTGCACCTAGTAGTAAGAGTGCAAATACACCTGCTATTAGCCCTGTTTTCAGTTGTAGTGCTATTGTGAATGAGAATAATGATAGTGACTTTGGTTACTATTGGAGTTCTACATCGGCTCGTTTCACTTCGGGTCAACCTATGTATTTTGCGTGGTATGTCGCTTTTGGTCGAGCTGTGAACGATAGGGGGTTAGATTATCACGGCGCAGGAGCTGTTCGCTTTGACTCTAAGAGTAATGATGGTCGTAAGGTTGAGGGTGGTGAGGAGCGTTATTACAATATTGTGCGCTTGGTTCGTAGTGATAAGAGTGAGTAGTTGTGTAGTTTAGCATGTAGATAGAAAAAGAGGATAACATTATTGTTATCCTCTTTTTTTTTGTTGCTTCCAGCCGATCTACTCCTCGTCAAGGTGCATTGCGTTCACGTATACTGCGTGTTGCATTGCTACTCGCTTAGCGATAGAAGGCTTAGTGAAGTATTGGCGACGGCGAAGCTCCTTAAGAACACCTGTGCGCTCGTATTTACGCTTAAACCTCTTTAGGGCTCTCTCGATGTTTTCACCCTCTTTAACTGGCATGATAATCATAATCGTACTATTTTTTTTTGTTTTTAATTCTTGTTTTCCTCTCACCCCTATTTCATCACCCCCAATCTCTCACCTCCGTTCTCTCACCCCCTTTTTTCCACACTTTTCACATAGTAGGTTTTGTGGCACCTCGGTTATATTTTTTAGAAGAGTAGGTATGGTTGCAGTTTTGCTGCTTCCTCCCTTGTGAATATGTTATCTTCGATCATCTCTTCTATAGTGGTATAACCTCCCTTCAATTTTTGCCGTAGCTCTTTTTTGCTAATCCATCTTCGTACTACGATTTGCGATATGTACGGATGTTTGATTAGTTCGTTTGCGGGTGTAAAGTTAACATCTATTTTTGAAATATCCTCGCTATTTGCTGAAATTTGTGTTAAAATTTTCTCGTAATTGCTTTCGGTTATGATTTTTATCTCGCTAAGTTGTTTTGTGGAGTGAAATCCGCCGAGCATTTTCCGGTATGCAATTATCTCTGAGGCTGTCGCTTCGCCTATTCCTTTTACGTGTTGTAGTGTCTCTAGGTCTGCTTTGTTTATATCTATCGGGAATTTTACGCTGTTTTTTTTGGCTGTTTTGTAGGGAGTTGATTCTTCGTTTTTGAATGTCTGCTTTTTGTATTGAAACTCTTTGTCAATTATTATGTGCTTCTCTATTGCGTTGTATATCGAGTCTGTCATCTCGTAGCATAGCGCTAGCTCCTCCTTTATTCGGAACACTTTGCCTGCGGAGCGATATCGTATTATACTCACGGCAACTTTGTTGTCGAGTCCTATGGCGCGCAACTCTTGGAGCGATGCTCTGTTTGGCTCTATCAGCTTTATTTCGTTTGTGTCATATATCACAGAAGTTTCTGACGTTTCAGTATTAGAACCATAATAGTGCGTAGCTGGTTCTCTCAACGCCATAATAGCGATTGATATAACCAATATTAGCAGCGCTGCAACAACGATGTTGCGCTTCTGTGTTGTCGACATCTTCATCTCTACCAATCCTCTTTTTGCGACAATACTAGCTTGCCATATCTCCTTGATGGACTCTCTATGCGCTCTCCGATGTTGTACTCTTGCCACCTTTTGTCAACTAGGTCAATCACCTCTGGCAGCGAATGAACTACGTTTGGGAATCTCTTTGGGTTCCCTTCTGCGCCTGGCTTCTTGCTTCGCGCATCTATTATGAGTGTCCCTTTAGCGTTGTTTGCTTGCTCTATGTCGCGCTTCGGTTCTGTGTTGGCTGTTGCTAGCCATAGCAACTCGTATGGGTTCATCTCTATTGCCGCTTTGTCAAATACCGCGACAAAATTTATATCTTCAACACTATTTTTTAGCTCCGAAATATCCTCTCCCGGTTCAGCAAATATTAGCAGTGTTGACCACTTCTCAATCAACTCTTTTCGCACCGCAAATTTCTCCTCAATAGCATCAAAAGATAGAGTAGTAGAATAGGTAGTATATGTGTTGTCTGTAATAGTTAAGTCAAGCGCCAACTTTCCACCAACTCCCATAGTCGCTGTGGCGTGATCCAACACATCGTACACACCTTCGCTTCGCACTACGGAACGCTTCAGGTCGACATTTCTGAGGAGTGCCGCCATTTGATCGTTGTCGCGAATATCAGTGTCGTGACGCGTCACAATCATATATTTGTTGAACATCATCTGTCCAGCACCCCACATCGACTGAATCACCTTTTGCCCTTGCCCCTCGTATCGCTTCTCGATTGAGAACATCGCAACGTTGTGCGCCGTTCCCGCTGGTGGCATCGTCATATCGCGCACTTCGGGTTGCATTACGAAGCGTATCGGAGAGAGAAATATCCTCTCAGTTGCAATGGCGATATAGGCATCCTCTTGTGGCGGCACCCCAACTATTGTCGCTGGATATACCGCATCTTTTCGGTGCGTTATTGCTGTTACGTGAAACTTAGGGTAGTAATCTTGTAGTGAATAGAATCCAGTGTGATCGCCAAATGGACCCTCTATAACCTTCTCCTCCATTGGATCAACATATCCCTCAATTACGAAGTCGCAATCTGCAGGAACGTATATATCGTTCGTTATCGACTTTACCAGTTTCACCTTCTTGTTGCGCAGGAATCCAGCGAGTAGATACTCATCTAAGTTATCTGGCATTGGCGCTGTCGCCGAAAAAGTATATGCCGGATCTCCACCTATCGCAACCGATACAGGCATCTTTTCGCCCCGCTTTTTATACGCTTCGTAGTGCCTTGCGCCGGTTTTGTGCAGGTGCCAGTGCATACCTGTCGTGTGGTCATCCATTACTTGCATGCGATACATTCCCACGTTTCGCGCTCCGCTCTCTGGATCTATTGTGTTTACCATCGGCAGCGTTACGAACTCTCCACCGTCATACCCCCAACACTTCAGAATTGGCAGCAGCGATAGCTTCGCCTCCTCTCCTTTCAGAATTGTATGTTGACACTCTCCGCGCGATGATGATGTCGTAGGTAGCCACTTCGCCATTTCTGCTAACATTGGCAACGCCTTCAACTTATCCCAAATCGTATTTTTTTGTGACGTCGCCTCTTTGAGTAGCGCATCAATTCGCTGCGTCAGCTCTTCGGGTCTGTTTATCCCTAGAGCCATCGCTATACGCTTTTCAGAACCCATCATATTCATTATGACGGGGAACTTCGTCTCGTTCTTCTCAAATAGGATAGCCTTTCCGCCACCTTCACATTTGCTTATTCTGTCGACTATTTCAGTCATCTCGAAGTGCGTTGCTACCTCTGTTTTCACACGTAGCAACTCTCCTTCGCGCTCCAATCGCTCGATGAACTCTCTCAGGTTTTTATACATTAGATGGTCGTTTTATATTCACGCGGTTCGTATAGTTGGTTTCGCAGTTGCGGTTCGAATCCTGCTTCGCTAATCGCTTCTTGAATCCCTTCGGCATCAAATTTATGTTGCGCTCCGGCTGAACTTACAACATTCTCCTCTATCATTATCGAGCCAAAGTCGTTCGCGCCGGAGTGCAGCGCTATCTGCGCCGTTGCCTTTCCTACGGTTAGCCATGATGCTTGTATGTTACGTATATTGTTGAGTATCAATCGGCTAATTGCTATAATGCGTATGTATTCCAATGCTGAAAATTCACTCTTGCACCCCTCTTTCTCTAGCACTGTTCCTCCGGAGTAGAATATCCACGGAATGAACGCTACGAATCCGTATGCATTTGGATTTTTTCTTAGCGCCTCCTCTTGTAGCGAGCGAATCAGTAGCAGATGCTCGACCCTGTTTCGAGGTGTCTCAATATGCCCATACATCATCGTTGCCGATGTTGGTATGTTTAGTGCGTGTGCTTCGCGCATCACGCTGCACCACTCCTCTACTGATGGTTTCGCTGGCGAAATCGCTTTGCACACTGCGGGGTCAAGTATTTCCGCACCTGCACCTGGTAGCGAGTCAAGTCCTGCCGCTACCAACCGTTTCAATGTTTCGAGTGTCGATATATCGCTCACTTTAGCAATGTGTGCTACCTCTGGCGCACCTAGTGCATGCAGCCTTACCGTAGGGTATTCGCTCTTTAGTTGCGCGAACAACCCTTCGTAGAACTCAATGCCTAGCTTTGGGTGAAGTCCACCTTGCAGCAGCAGTTGGTCTCCACCAAGCGACAACATCAACTCAATCTTCTCTCGATACTCTTCTATGGATGTTACGAATTGAAGCTCTGTTTGGTGTGGTTTGCAGTGGAAGTTACAGAACTTACATCCTGATATACAGACGTTTGTAACATTCACGTTGCGATCTATCTGCCACGTCACTCTGTTTTGGTCCGCCACCATTTTGCGTCTAAGCTTGTCTGCACCAGCTGCAAGCTCTGCAATTGGCGCCTCATTGTAAAGCAAGAGTGCTTCATCAAGCGAGATCTCTCCTCCCTCGATGCAGCACTCAATAATATCTGCTATCTTTCGCATCAGATTGAAATATATCTACCTCTCTCTGTTGCGACTTCCGCCGCCGTTTGAGTGTGAGCCACGGTTTCCGTTTCTTTCGCGGCGAGTATTTTCGCCACCGCGCGAGTCTGAGTTAAACTTTTCGCGATGTCCTCCGCGCATTTGGCGCATCTCTCTGTTCGAGCGCTCTTTTGCCGCTAGCTCTTCAGCTGTTGGGCGCGGACGTATTGGCGTTGTTGGGTTACCCTCTTCGTCTAGCTTGCATACAAGACCGAAATCAAGCATACGCTTCTCTACGTCAGCCTTCATTATGCGAACACGTACTGGCTCTCCAAGGATGAATTTGTCACCAGATGTTTGCCCTACGAATTGGTAGTTCTCCTCGTCGAATGTGAAGAATTCGTCACCAAGGTCGCGTGCTGGCACAAGACCTTCGATGTGTGTATCGTCAATCTCAACGAACAATCCCCACTCCTTCATGCCTGTGATGTGTCCGTCGAACTCATCCTCCATGCGATCTTTCATATACTCTACCGCCTTGTACTTTATCGAAGCACGCTCTGCAGTCGATGCACGTCCTTCGCGCTCCGAAGAGTGGATCGATAGCTCCTCTAGGTCGTCCGCATTTACCGATTTTCCACCCTCTAGGTAGTGTGCCAAGATGCGGTGTACCATCATATCTGGATAGCGGCGGATTGGCGATGTAAAGTGAGAGTAGTATGGGAACCCAAGTCCGTAGTGACCAATATTGCTTGTCGTGTATGTCGCCTTTGCCATTGTGCGAATCGCTAGCATCGATACAACATTCTCCTCAGTTTTTCCTTTGACGTTTTGTAGCAACGAGTTTATTTCGTGTGCTACAGCCTTGCCCTTTGTCGCCTTGAAGTAGTGTCCGAAACGAACAATGAAGCTGCGGAACGACTCTAGGCGCTCCTCGTCTGGCTGGTCGTGAATACGATAAACCATAGTGCGCTCTGCGCCGCGACCGCCATCTTTAGCCATCTCAAACGCACAGAACTCCGCTACGCGGCGGTTTGCAAGAAGCATGAACTCCTCAATCATCTTGTTCGACTCTTGAGCCTCCTTTGCATATACTCCAATTGGGTGTCCATCTGCATCAAGCTCAAATTTCATCTCTTCGCGCTCGAATCCGATTGCTCCGTCATCAAAGCGGCGCTTGCGTAGGCCTTGCGCAAGTTGGTTCAACATGCGTACCTCTGTTTGGTAGTCACCATCTTTACCCTCAATGATCTCTTGCGCCTCGGCATAAGTGAAACGGCGATCCGAGTATATTACTCCGCGACCAAACCACTCATCTTTGATCTCCAAATCCTCGCTGATTGTAAATACAGCAGAGAAACAAAGCGACTCTTCGTGCGGACGTAGCGAACACAATTCGTTCGATAGGCGCTCTGGAAGCATCGGGATTGTTCTATCCACAAGGTATACCGATGTCGCACGCTCTTGTGCCTCATCGTCAATCGCCATTCCTGGACGCACGTAGTGTGTCACATCGGCGATGTGAACACCAATCTGCCAAAGACCTTCGCCAACCTTCTCTACCGAAAGCGCATCATCAAAATCCTTCGCATCAGCAGGGTCAACAGTAAATGTCGTAACCTTGCGGAAGTCGCGGCGCTCTGCGTAATCCTTCTCAGTGATACGTCCGTCGATCGCCTCTGCTGCCTCCTCTAATCCCTCTGGGAAGCTGTAAGGTAGGTCATACTCCGTTAGGATCGCGTGCATCTCCGTGTCGTTATCTCCCGCAGTACCAAGTACCTCTACAATATCTCCTTGAGGGCAGCGCGCACCATCTTTCCAATCCTTTATGCGGAACGAAACCTTCTTTCCATCCTCTAGATCTGGGTAGTCGTGCTTGCTAACATATACGTCGTAAGGAAGGTTGCGCGATGTCGGAGTGATAAAAATCGTTGTCTCCTTTACCTGTGCAATACCAAGATAAACCTTGTTGCTGCGCTCTATTAGCTGTGTGATCTCTCCTTCGGCATTTTTTGGAGCTTTTGCTGCGCGCGTAACAAGTGCCTCTACGCGATCTCCGTGTAGAGCGTTCATCGTGCGGTAGCTATCGATTTTTATGTCGCGTGGGTTCTCTTGCTCCTCCTTCATCTGTTCGCGTGTCTTGCGTCCAGTGTTTGGAATTAGCTTTCCATTTTCGTCAAATCTATCTGGCACCACGAACATTAGTCCCGCCTTCACGAGTGTCACAGTACCAGTAACCTTGTATGCCTTATCTCCTAGTAAATCTCCTCTATTGTCGTCGCGTCTACGGAATCCTCCGCCTCCGCCGTTTCCACCTCTGTAGCCACCGCCTCCTCTGTTGTCGCGGTTCTCTCTGTTGTTGCGGTTTCCGCCGTTGTTGTTACCTCTTTCGTCTCTCATTATTTTGCAATTTTTCGGGCTATAGACAACATGAAATCTATGCCCACTGTGATTGCCCCTTCATTGGGGCAGAATGTTGATGTATGGGGCGCGCCCACACTACTATTATTGTTATTTTTTTCTGTCGTTATCTCCCCAGCGCCCAATCTATAGAATAGTGAAGGGTAGCATGTCGTGTAGAATCCAAAATCCTCTGATGTTGTACGCAGGTCAAGAGCTACGGTATCGATGCTCTTTGTCTTTGCCTCCTCTATTGCAGCCTCAGTTAGCGCTTTGTCGTTTACAACGCATGGGAATCCGTGACTAATATTAACATCAACGTTGCAACCATCATATTTCTTCTCTATCTGCTTCGCTATTGTCGTTAGTTGCTCCTTTGTTGCGGCGCGTATCGCTTCGTCAAAGGTGCGCATTGTCCCTTCTAGGTATACCTTTGCAGGTATTACGTTTGTTGCTCCGTCCGCCTCGACCTTTCCAATCGACAATACGAGATCTTCGCTGTTTAGCGCAAGCAACTCAAGTGTGAATGCCGCTGCAGCTTGTACTGGGTCTTTAATCTTTTGTCGCATTGCACCGTGACCACCAACTCCATTTACGTTGAAACGTATCTCGTCTGACGATGCCATATATTTCCCAGCTCTAAATCCGAGTGTTCCTACGGGTAGTGTTATCTCTACGTGTTGACCAACTACAGCTTTGACATTGTAATCCTTGAATGGCTCTTCTGCTAGCACGTATGAAGCACCTCCTGGGTTGCGCTCCTCTCCTGGCTGAAATATCGCAAATATCGTCCCTTCAAAATCTTTCGTCTCTTGTAGTTTTGCTACTACGCCGTATAGTATCGCCGCGTGAAAATCGTGACCGCAAGCGTGCATCACACCTTCGTTTTGCGACTTGAATGGTAGTTCTGTCTGCTCTTTTACTGGCAGTGCATCAATATCCGCACGCAATACAACAGCTTGTGTTAAGTCGCCTCGACCTTCAATTTTCGCCAATATTCCCGTTGTCGCTATTGCACGATGCTCTACGCCTAGTTCTGTTAAAGCGGCCGAAATATATCGCGCCGTAGCATACTCCTCGAACGATAGTTCGGGATATTTATGCAGGTGTCGTCTAAACTCTATCGGGTCAATCATCTCTTCCTTTTCTTCTTTCTCTGTAATATATCTCCGTACAGTCATCCTGAACTTGTTTCAGGATCTCCTCGGGACAAACGCTCCTCGCTATTTAAACAGTGTTGCAGCGATTTGTTGAATGTTAGTAGTCCTACTCATCGTATAGAAGTGTAGCACCGGCACTTTTGCCGCCATTAGTTCTTCGCCTTGTTTGATTGCCCATTCGATACCAATTTGTCGCACCGCTGCCGCATCATCTTTGTTCTTCTCTACGCTGTTGCGTAGCTCTTCCGGCATCGTGATGAAGAAGATTTCAGGTAGGATTGATAGTTGGCGATATGTCGAAAGAGGCTTTAGGCCTGGCACAATAGGGACGTTTATTCCCGCCTTGCGACATCTCTCCACGAACTCAAAATATTTCGCATTGTCATAGAATAGTTGCGTTACGATGTAACCAGCGCCAGCATCTACCTTCGCCTTTAGGTGGTCAATATCACTCTCTAGGCTCTTTGCTGCGAAGTGTTTTTCTGGGTATCCCGCTACTCCAATTGCGAAATCAGTCTTGTGTATCTCTTGTGTCTCCGAATCGATATACTCTCCTCTATTCATCGCCTCAATTTGGCGTACAAGTCCAATTGCGTGCGAGTGTCCTTGTTGGTGTGGCATGAAGTTGCGCTCATTTTGCGAGCGGTCACCTTGTAGTGCCAACACGTTTTGAATCCCAAGAAACTCCATGTCGATTAGCGTATCTTCGGTGTCGTATTTCGACAATCCGCCACATATTAGGTGTGGTACTGTCGGAATATTGTATCTGCTCATTAGCGCAGCCGATACACCCACTGTTCCCGGTCTGTGGCGCGCTACGTGCCACTCTGTCGATCCGTCAGCAAGCGTACGCTCTTTGATTCCTTCGCGGTGGAAGGTGATGTTCATATATGCAGGGTCAAACTGCATCAATGGGTCAATCGCTTCATATACCTTCTCTAGTCCTGCACCTTTTAGTGGTGGCAGCAACTCAAATGCAAATCTTGTTTTCCCCTCTCTCTCTGCTTGGGCTAAAATCTCTGTTACCTTCATCTCTCTCTATATATAAATATATGTATACCTTCTTAAAGTATATTATTTGGCATCAATTTCTTAATCTGCTCCATTGTCATGCCTCTGCGTTTTGCATACTCTTCAGCTTGCTCTTGCGACACAGCCCCAACGTTGAAATACTCTCCTTCGGCGATTATCACTCCACAGATCGACTCTCCTGGTTCAATCATATAGTTCTCCGATAGTGTCATTGCTGTTGTCTGTTGCGCTCCGAGTATCTCAAACATACCCTTTTTTAGCGAATGGTCTGGTGCGGTAGGGTAGCCAAATGCTATTCTAGCTCCTGTTTCGAAGCCCCACATTTCGGTGCGTATAAACTCCGTTATGCGTTCCGCTAGCGCTTCGGCCAATCTATCGGCAAGTAGCTTTGCTAACATCGCTGAGTAATCATCTCCTTGCTCTTTGTAGCTTGCGCATAGTTTCGCTAGACCTACGCCAGATGTGAATGCGAAACAGCATATATGATCCTCTGAACCTTTCGGCGCAATGAAATCTGCTAGCGACCAATTCTTTTCGCCTTGCGTTTGGTTGCGTAGCATCGGCAATCGTCGCTCTTTGCCTTTCGTATCGGTCACAACTATCTCGTCATCCTCACTATATGCAGGTATAATCGCTATCGCACCTTGCAACGTTATCGGCTTCTTCGCGTTCATCTCAGCAAGCATCTTCTTTGCATCGTCAAATAGCTTTGTCGCCTCTTCGCCATACTTCTCGCTCTGCAGAATCTCTGGATATCGCCCTTTCAATCCCCATGCAGGGAAGAAGTAGTTCCAATCTATTAGCTCCTCAACATCCGATATATCGAAGTCAGGGAATATAAGTTTTCCCGTATGGTTTGGCTTGTATACCTTCTTGACAAGGTTTTTTGCTGCGGCACGCACCTCTGCGAGTGGCATTATGTTACGCGCCTTTGTCGTTAGTTCATATTGCGCACGCAGTTCTGCTTGCTTTGCCTTTACCTCGTCAATATATTTGTCGCGCGTTTCGCTATTTAGCAGTTGCGATAGGATCTTTGGGTTGTCACTTGCGTTGTTTGCGTGTATTACGGCGCCAGAGTATTTCGGTGCGATTTTCACTGCAGTGTGCATCGGCGATGTTGTTGCGCCACCAATTATGACGGGTAGTGTTATACCTCTGCTTTCGCACTCTTCAACTACGCGTATCATCTCATCTAGCGAAGGCGTTATAAGTCCACTCATACAGATAACATCTGCACTGCTCGATACCGCTTCATCAACGATATTTGCCGTCTCAACCATTACGCCGAGGTCGTTTATCTCATATCCGTTGCACGCCATTACCACCGCAACAATGTTCTTTCCAATGTCGTGAACATCTCCCTTTACTGTCGCTATAACAACCTTTCCGCTGTTACTTGTCGATTGCGCAGCTGTGTTCTGCTCTTTCAGCGCTTCGATGTGCGGCGTTAGAATCGCTACTGCGCGCTTCATTACGCGCGCACTCTTTACAACTTGTGGCAGGAACATTTTTCCCTCTCCAAATAGCTTTCCGACATACTCCATTGCAGGCATCAACAACTCATCAATTACCTTCATTGGTGCGCCAAGCGCTTCATATCCTTCTGCCGTATCCTCCTCTATGTAATCCGCAAGACCTTTTGTCATAGCGTATTGTATACGCTCCGCTAGTGGCAGTGTTCTCCACTCTGCGGCTAACGTTTTTGCCGCTGTTGCGCTTTGCGTTCCACCCTCTTTTGCTGCTGTCTCTTGCTCCTTGATCTGCTCTGCTAGCTCTATTAGTCGCTCTGCGGCATCCTCTCTGCGACAAAGCACTACATCTTCTATGCGCTCTAGTAGTGTTGGTTCAATCTGATCGTAAATCTGCAACATTTGCGCATTTACGATCGCCATATCCATTCCAGCCTCTATCGCGTGGTATAGGAACACCGAGTGCATCGCTTCGCGGATTGTGTTGTTTCCGCGGAACGAGAACGAAAGGTTACTCACTCCACCCGATACCTTTGCGTATGGCAGGTTTTGCTTTATCCAGCGTGTCGCATCTATGAATGCTTTTGCGTATGTGTCGTGTTCCTCTATTCCTGTTGCTACAGCTAGGACGTTAGCATCAAATATTATATCTTCAGCAGGGAATCCCGCTTCGGTTAGCAATTTGTATGCGCGCTCTGCAATTTCGATTTTCCTTTCGTATGTATCTGCTTGACCTCTCTCGTCAAATAGCATCACTACTGCTGCGGCTCCCATTCTGTGAATCTCCATCGCCTTCTCAAGTAGAGCCTTTTCGCCCTCCTTTATCGAGATAGAGTTTACGATGCTCTTTCCTTGCGACACCTTTAGCCCTCGCTTTAGCACCTCCCATTTTGATGAATCTATCATCACTGGTACGCGTGCTATTTCAGGTTCTGAAGCCATAAGACAAAGGAAGTGATGCATCGCGTGTTCCGCGTCGATCATTCCATCGTCCATACATACGTCGATGATTTGCGCTCCAGCATCTACTTGCGCTCTAACTACCGATAGTGCCTCTTCGTATTGACCTTCGCGAATAAGTCGCGCAAATTTCGCCGATCCTGCAACGTTGCTGCGCTCTCCAATATTTATGAAATTTGTCTCTGGGCGAATCGCTAAAGGCTCCAATCCACTCAGTGTCGTCACCTTCTCCATAGCTGAAGCTGGTGCTACGCGTGGTTTATATTTCGCTGCTAGCTTTGCTAGGTATTCGATATGCTTTGGTGTTGTACCGCAGCAACCACCTATGATATTTATCAACCCTTTTCGCAGGTAGTTCTCCACGTCGTCCGAGAACATCTCTGGCGTTTCGTCGTAACCACCCATTACGTTTGGCAGTCCTGCATTTGGGTGTGCCGACATTGCGCAATTAGCAATGTTCGATAGCTGCTCTACGTATGGCTCAAGCTGTTTCGCTCCAAATGCACAGTTGAAACCAATCGATAGTAGATTTGCGTGCGACATTGAGTTGTAGAACGCTTCGAGTGTTTGCCCCGATAGTGTTCTTCCGCTAGCGTCAGCTAGAGTTCCTGAAGCCATTATCGGAATCCTTTCGCCAATTTCTCGCTCTACCTTTTCGATTGCATATATCGCAGCTTTCGCGTTCAGTGAATCAAATATCGTTTCGATTAGGATCAAATCTGCACCCCCTTCGATTAACGCACGCACTTGGATTTCGTATCCTCCAGCAAGTGTGTCGAAGTCTACTTCACGCGCAGCAGGGTTCGATACATCTGCAGACATTGATGCTGTTCTGTTCGTTGGTCCTAGCGTTCCCGCAACAAA
Source organism: Rikenellaceae bacterium (assembly GCA_047174045.1). Taxonomy (GTDB): domain Bacteria; phylum Bacteroidota; class Bacteroidia; order Bacteroidales; family Rikenellaceae; genus Alistipes. Next base: position 255,633 of record JBCQUJ010000001.1, on the reverse strand, counting down.
TCGAATCTTTTCTGGGTTTGCTTTGTTGAACTCTGCGGCAATTTTGCTTGCTATTTTTGCAGACTCAAGCGACATCTCGCGGCAATACTCTTGCAGACCATAATCTGCCATAGCTACGGGGTGAGCGTTGAATGAACAAGTGGTGATTATATCTGCACCAGCAGTTAGATATTGACGGTAAATATCCTCCAATATGTCGGGACGTGTCAATGTCAGCAGGTCGTTGCACCCGTTGAGGCGTTGCCCCCAGTTTGCGAATCTTTCGCCTCTGAAATCCTCCTCTTTGAGTCCATACTCCTGTATCATGGTACCCATAGCACCATCAAGCACCAATATGCGCTCTTCTATTAGTTTCTCTATCTCTATGCTCTTTCTCATCAATCCCTCGCTCCTTCTATCTATCTTTCAAATATCTCAATTTGGAACATCTTGCTCCAATTTTTTCCCGTAACGTATATCTTCTTTGTTGCCTTGTCGTATGCTATTCCATTTAGCACATCCGTCTGCTCTGTTCTCTCGCTCTGTGGCAATATCCCAGTTAGATCTATCACTCCCTCAACAACCCAGCTCTCAGGGTCTATGATAACTATCTTGTCGCTCTGGTATATGTTTGCCCATATCTTCCCCTCGATCCACTCCAACTCGTTAATCATCTCTATCGCTCGACCCTCCATCGTCACAATGTTCGTTTCGATTGGCATGAATGTCTTTCGATCTCTTTTGGTTATGGTTGGCGAACCATCACTCATATATAGCACTCCGTCGTTTGACGTTATTCCCCAACCTTCGCCCGCATATCTCTTCGTGTCTACTCTCTCTCCGCTCTTTTTGTTGAAGATATGCATTCGACCCTCTCTCCATGTCAGCATGAATATCGAATCTCCAACTATCGTTATCCCCTCTCCGAACTCATTTCGTGGTAGTGTCGCTATCGTTGTTCTCTTTGCGTTTCTCCCTCCGCTGCTTATGTCGTGCTTCATTAGTCGCGACGCGCCATATAGTCCGGTCGATTCGTATAACACTCCGTCACTTATCTCGAAGCCTTGCGTATAGCTGTCGGTTGCGTGAGGGAAGCTTTCTCGTACTATGTAACCATATTGCTTTGGCGCGTTTGCATACGCTGCGCCGTGACTAGCAATAGCCATGGCTGTAAGTAGTATGAGTCCAAACTTTCGCATATAAAAACAATTCGGACAAAGATAGTGTTTTATATCTAAAAAGAGCCTCTTTATGGCGCTAAAAATAATTATGAAATGTAAAAAATTATACATATCTTTGTGCGCTAACTATCTCTTGATTGGAGATGGTGGTTGAAAATTGAGAAAACAAAACAAAAAATATAAAAATTAGAAGTAATGAAAATCGTTAGAGATCAACGCGAGCAAGGTGTTTCGCTTATTAAGGTAGTAGTTTCAGAGGCTGATTACGCAGCTGGAGTAGAGAAGGTTTTGCGTGACTATAAGCGCAAGGCTAACGTTCCAGGATTCCGTGTAGGTATGGTTCCAATGGGCGTTGTTAAGAAGATGTATGGCAAGGGCGTTTTGGCTGAGCAGTCATATCAAGCGGCATCTAAGGCTGTCTTTGAGTACCTTAAGGAGCAGAAGATCGAGTACGTTGGAGATGTTATCCCATCTGAGGAGCAAGGCGATTTCGATTTCGATAATGGTACAGAGTTCGAGTTCATCTTCGAGATTGGTGAGGCACCAGAGTTCAAGAACGACTTCTCTAAGAAGGACTCTTTGACTTACAACACGATCAAGATCGAGAAATCTATGCACGATGATTACCGCACTAACTACCTTCGTAAGTTTGGTCGTTTGGTAGAGGTTGATGCTGTTGCTGAGGATGAGGCTTTGACTGTTACTTTGGATAATGGTGATATTAAGGTTGACGATGCTTATGTTGGTCTTATCTCTATGGATGCTAAGGAGCGCAAGCCGTTCATTGGTAAGAAGAAGGGCGATAAGATGAAGGTTGACGTCAACAAGTTGTATAAGACAGATTCTCAACGTGCATCTATCTTGGGTGTTAAGGAGGATGAGTTGAAGGATATCAACCCTAAGTTCGAGTTGGAGATCACGAATATTCGCAAGTTTGCTGATCCAGAGATGAACGAGGAGTTCTTCAAGATGGCATTCCCTAACGGTGATGTTAAGTCGGAGAAGGAGTTGGAAAAGTATATCGACGAGCAAATTGCTAAGGAGTTGTCGCGCGAGAGCGAGAATTTGTTTGCAATGGAGGTTTCTGTATTTGCTCGTGAGAAGGCTAATTTGCAGATGCCAGAGGCGTTCTTGAAGCGTTGGTTGGTAACTATCAACGAGGGTCGCTTTACGTTGGAGGATATCGAGAAGGATTTCGAGGGCTTCATCAAGATGTTCACTTGGAACTATATCCAAAAGCGCATCATCGAAGCTAACGAGATCACAATCACTCCAGAGGATGCATTGGCTGAGGCTAAGTCTGTAGCGCAGATGCAGTTGGCTCAATACGGAATGGGTGTTGCTCCAGACGATATGTTGGAGAACTACGGTAAGCAAATCTTGTCTAACAAGGAGCAGAGCCAAAAGATCTACGAGGTTATGTTCGAGAAGAAGGTTGTAGAGGCTATCAAGGAGAAGATTACTGTTAAGGAGAAGGCTATTACGCTAGAGGCGTTTGGCAAGGTGATTGAGGATTTGCAAAAGCGTTAATCAAGAGCTTTTTTTAATCTTAACGGTAAAATATTATGTCTGAATTTAAGAAATATGCGATGGGTCACTGCGGCATTAGTTCGCAGCGACTTCACGATTTTGAGTCTGTTTATGGCGGTGGCGCTATGGGTTATGTCTCTCCTACGATTATCGAGGAGCGTCAGCTTAACGTTGCTGCTATGGATGTTTTTTCGCGTTTGATGATGGATCGCATCATCTTTTTGGGCGCTCCGATCTATGACGACGCGGCGAATATTATCCAGGCTCAACTTCTCTTTTTGGAGTCTGCGGACCCAGAGAAGGATATTCAGATATATATTAACTCTCCTGGCGGTTCTGTTTCGGCGGGATTGGGTATCTACGATACTATGCAGTTGGTGGCGCCAGATGTTGCCACTATCTGTACAGGCTTGGCGGCATCTATGGGTGCTGTTTTGTTGTGTGCTGGTGCTGAGGGCAAGCGTATGGCTTTGCCTCACTCTAAGGTTATGATTCACCAACCTTTGGGTGGCGCTCAGGGCCAGGCTAGCGACATTGAGATCACTGCAAGGGAGATTGTTAAGACTCGCGATGAGTTGTATAAGATCATGTCTAGCCACTCTGGTACTCCTGTTGAGAAGTTCGAAAAGGATGCTGATAGGGATTACTGGATGAGTTCTGCTGAGGCTAAGGAGTATGGTCTTATTGACGATGTTCTTCGCAAGAGAAAGTAGGTTAATTTACTATTATATATAATATATGTCTGATAATAACAAGGGGAATAACGCGGCGAATCATGGCGGCGGTGAGTGCGATTTTTGTGGCGCTCCTCGTGCTGAGGTTATGATTCTCTTTACGGGTCAAGATGGTGTCAATATCTGCAACAATTGTGTTGAGAATGGCTACCATATGCTCGTTGAGGGTGATATGTTGAGCAAGGATATCCCTATGGCGAAGCCTAAGGTAAGCAAGGTTAAGCCTTTGAGTATGTCAGATATGCCACGTCCTGCGCAGATTAAGGGGATGTTGGACCAATATGTCATTGGTCAGGACGATGCAAAGAGGTATATGTCTGTTGCTGTTTACAACCACTATAAGAGGTTGAGCGTTGCAGGTGTAGGTGCCGAGGAGAAGGATGAGTCGATTGAGATCGATAAGAGCAACATTGTTTTGGTTGGTCCTACGGGTACTGGTAAGACTTTGATGGCTCGTACAATTGCTAAGTTGTTGAAGGTTCCTTTTACTATTGTCGATGCTACGGTTTTGACTGAGGCTGGATATGTTGGCGAGGATGTCGAGGGTATTTTGTCGAGGTTGTTGCAGGTTGCTGATTATGATGTTGCGCAGGCTGAGAGGGGTATTGTTTTCATCGATGAGATCGATAAGATTGCTCGTAAGGGGGATAATCCTAGCATTACGCGCGATGTTTCGGGCGAGGGTGTTCAGCAAGCTTTGTTGAAGATTTTGGAGGGTTCTATTGTTAATGTACCGCCGCAGGGAGGTCGTAAGCACCCAGATCAAAAGTTCATTCAGGTCAATACGCGTAATATATTGTTCATCTGTGGAGGTGCATTTGATGGCATCGAGAAGCGCATTGCTCAGCGTTTGAACGCTAGAGCGGTGGGTTATGGTAAGATGGATGGTGATGTTGTCGATAGAAAGAATCTGATGAAGTATCTCAATCCACAGGATTTGAAGAGCTTCGGATTGATTCCTGAGTTGATTGGTCGTTTGCCTGTTTTGACGTCGATGCAGTTGTTGAGCAAGGAGGCGTTGCGTTCGATCTTGACGGAGCCTAAGAACGCGATTATTCGTCAGTACGAGAGGTTATTTGAGATGGATGGTGTGAAGTTGACTTTTGAGCCGGAGGTTTTGGATTATATCGTTGATAAGGCGTTGGAGTGCAAGTTGGGAGCGCGTGGTTTGCGTTCTATTTGCGAATCTATTATGATTGAGGCGATGTATGACATTCCAACTCAGGCTCAGGAGGGTATGAAGGAGTTTGTTGTCACTTTGGAGTACGCAAAGGAGCGCGTTGAGGTTGCTGCGTAAGGCGTAATTAGTAGCAACAATGAAGCCTCTGCGGTCATCCTGAACTTGTTTCAGGATCTCCTCGGGAGTACAATGAAAAAGGAATAAGAGAAGAAAAAAATAAATAGATATAGAGATGTTTGATAACTCAAAACTTAATCGCGGTGCGGATAACATTCGTATCCTAGCGGCGGCAATGGTCGAGAAGGCTAAGTCTGGTCACCCTGGAGGTGCTATGGGCGGTGCAGATTTCATCAATCTGCTTTATGCGGAGTTTTTGCGCTACGATCCAAACCAATTGGATTGGCCTTATCGCGACCGTCTGTTTTTAGATCCGGGACACATGTCACCGATGTTGTATTCGGTTTTGGCTATGACTGGTAGCTACTCTATGTCTGATTTGAAGAATCTTCGTCAGTGGGATAGTTGTACTCCGGGTCACCCTGAGGTCGATGTTATGCGTGGTGTTGAGAACACCTCTGGTCCGTTGGGTCAAGGTCATGCTATGGCGCTTGGTGCTGCTATTGCGGAGCGCTTTATGGTGTCGCGTTTTGGTGAGTGGATGGCTCATAAGACCTATGCTTATATCTCGGACGGAGCTGTTCAGGAGGAGGTTTCTCAGGGTGTTGGTCGCATTGCGGGACACTTGGGGTTGTCAAATTTCATTATGTATTACGATGCGAATAACGTTCAGCTTTCAACTAAGGTTGATGAGGTTGATACTGAGGATGTCGCAAAGAAATATGAGGCTTGGGGTTGGAGCGTTTTGACTGTTGATGGTCATAATGTTGAGGCTTTGCGTGGTGCCTTGGTTGCTGCTAATGCTGAAACTGAGCGCCCTACGTTGATCATTGGTCGCACTATTATGGGGCGTGGCGCTCGTAAGGCTGATGGTGGTAGCTTCGAGGATATGGTTTCTACGCATGGTCAACCATTGACTGCTGCTGGTGCTGATATTGAGCAGACAATTTTGAATTTGGGAGGCGATCCAGATAACGCTTTTGTTATCTTTGATGAGGTTGCTGATATGTATAAGGAGCGCCGTGCTGAGCTTGAGGCTCATGTTGCGGAGCGTAAGGTCGAGGAGGCAGCTTGGAGAGCGGCTCGTATGGAGTTGGCTTCTAAGTTGGATTGTTTCTTGCGTTGCGAGTTGCCAGATATAGATTACAATGCTATTGAGTTGAAGGCTAACCAGGCTACGCGCTCTTCGTCTGCAGATGTCTTGGGCATCTATGGCGATAAGTTGGAGAATATGATTGTCGCTTCGGCTGATTTGTGCAATTCGGATAAGACTGATGGTTATTTGAAGAAGACTAAGGCATTCACGAAGGGTGACTTTAGCGGTAAGTTCTTCCAGGCTGGAGTTTCTGAGTTCACTATGGCGTGCGTTATGAATGGTATGGCGCTTCACGGAGGTGTTATTCCAGTTTGTGGTACGTTCTTTGTCTTCTCTGATTATATGAAGCCAGCGATTCGTCTTTCGGCGTTGATGCGTCTTCACGTTGTCTATTTGTGGACCCACGATTCGTTCCGCGTTGGAGAGGATGGGCCTACGCACCAACCAATTGAGCAGGAGGCTCAAATCCGCCTTATGGAGCATCTTCGCAACCATGGTGGCGAGCGTTCGATGGTTGTTTTGCGTCCGGGTGATGGCGATGAGGTTGTTGCTGCTTGGAAGCACGCTTTGGAGGAGAAACGTCCTGTTGGATTGATCTTGTCGCGCCAAAATATAAACAACCTTCCAGCGTTGGGCAGTAGCCGCAGAATGGAGGCTCAACAATTGTCTAAGGGTGGTTATGTCGTTATGAATGCAGCGCACCCTCAGGTTGTTTTGGTTGCTTCTGGTTCTGAGGTCGCTACGTTGGTCGATGGTGCTAAGCGTTTGAGCGATGAGGGTATCGCGGTTCGCGTTGTTAGTGTTCCGAGTGAGGGGTTGTTCCGTGATCAGCCTAAGTCATACCAAGAGAGCGTATTGCCAGCTGGTATTCCACGTTACGGTATGACTTCTGGTCTTCCAATTACGTTGCAGGGTCTTGTTGGTGAGGGTGGTTTTATTCACGGATTGGATCACTTCGGATACTCTGCTCCAGCGTCAGTTTTGGATGAGAAGTTTGGTTACAATGGCGACACTGTCTACAACGAGGTTAAGGCTATGTTGAAGCTGTAAGGCACAATATAACAATGTGTATATACAAAAAAGAAGGAGCTTACTAAAGCTCCTTCTTTCATTATGTAGTTGTTGAGTTATTTCAAGTAGTTCTTCACGGTTGTGTTGCGACTCGATACGTGTGACTTTAGGGTCGTAACGGCAGAGTTAAAGCTCGATGTAGATGTTAGGAATGTATATCCACTTTGCTCCTTTGACGCCGAGTCGTAAATTAGCGATTGATAGCTTGTGTATGTCGCCTGCATATCTGATATTGTGAATACCTCATCTATGAATTGTTGTAGATACGCTTTGTATATATTCTCATACTTTTCCACGGCAATAATGTAGCTGATTAGTGGCCACGAGCTGCTTACACTCTTCATGGCGCTCACTTCGATTGAGCTATTGCCCGATTGCAACGCCTCGTTGTTGTCCCACGGAATCCACGTCAAAAGTCCATCTTCTGGATTGTTGTATAGGTAGTAGTTGTGCGACATGCGTCCGTATGTATCCCAATTCTGGATTGTTGCGTTTACTGCTAACCACTTTAGGAAGTGATCAACGTTGAAGCACGCTTCGAGGCGCTCTTGCCATGCAGTGTTGTCTGTTGTGCGTAGCGAGCTGTGTAGCGTGTCGTATAGCTCTTTTACGTCGCTGTAGTCACACGTCTTTGTGTTTGTCTTTAGGTAGAACTCATCTGTGTTGTATGTACCCGATGCGAATGTAGCGGCATCGCCATCTGGTTTGTATAGGTTTCCACCATCTTCGTATTGTTGATCATCAACAAGTGTGTCGTCAACCTCCTCTACGATTGTGTATAGTCCAAAATATTTGTCGCCAGCACCATAATTAACATATACTTCGCAGAATGTTGTGTGTGCTGCAGGAATTCCAAACGCACGGAATATATCCGCTCCAACCTTTTCGCGCATTAGCGATTGGTCGTTGTAGTTATTGTTTAGGTTTAGCTGTTTGAAGCCGTAGAATCGTTGGTTTTTCAGTGCAGGGTAGTCATCCTCAAACTCATCGAAATCTAGCTTCATCGAGAGCTTTGAGATACCATTTGAGTATGCCGTTACAAGGCTTGAGTTACCTTTGAAGCGCAGGCCAACTTTGTACCAATCTGTACCTTTATATGTGATTGTACATGGAACCCATATAGGTGTAAAATCAAGATCTGTATTTACTTGACCTTGTCCGCCCCAGCCGTTGCTACTTGTTGTGATGTTGTCGCCAAGATCTGCCCACATCGATAGCCAGTTCTCGTAGCTAATCGTGATGTCTATGCGCTGTACAACGTTCTGAGCAAATACCTCATCGAAATCTGGATCTACATTTTTGCTGTGTGTCGCATCGTCCCAATCTGTAAATTCGTCGCTGTCGCTCCACGTTGGGTCAGCATCTGGATCCTCTCCGGTTTGTATAGTTGTGGTACTAGCGATGCGAGATCCGCTGTCGTCGAAATTGCTGCACGAAGCTGCTGCTACGGCAATAATTGTTGCTACTGCAAAATTAAGTAGCGTTTTTACTTTAATCTTCATAATCTAAAATAGGTTAGTTGCCTATTTTAGAACAAATATGGAGCTAAAAGTTAAATTGATTTTGAACCTTTTTTTAGTTCGTCAACTCAAATATTTGGTTGCCTATTGGTGCATATTTCATCCAAGCTTTGTGGATCTTTGTATATTGAAAAACCTCTCCGCCTTCAAGTATGATTGTTATGATCGGAGGGTGATTTACGCTGTAGAGCTCTTTTACCTTCTCTTTTGTTGTTGTTACGCGATATTTGTGTACCCACATTTTCTTCTGCAGGATTGTTGAAATCGGCTCTGCTTTGTGCGATGTGAAGCTGAAGCGGCGCGATTTGATGTTTATTGTCCTGATCTTTTTTGATGTTGGTAGCGTGAATGAGAGTGTTATAGTAACCATGTCGTTCTTTGGGAGAACTTCATCATCGATTATCTGCTCTGCAAACTTCTCTATAGTGACGCTGTGGCTCAATTTTCGACCTTTTTCGTCCTCGAAAATCTCTTGTGGTGTTAATATATATTGCTTGCTTTCTGCACTGTTTTTAACAGAGTAATACTCCGTTAAATTTTGTGCTGAAAGCGTTGTTGATAGCGATAGAATTGCTGCCGTTATAATGGTTCTAAGCTTCATTTTCTTATCTAATTCTGCTGTTTTTTGTGCAAAAAGTTAAAGTTTTTTGCAGTTTTTCTGCACTTTTTCGCTCTTTTCCGCCTCTTTTTTGCGCGTTTTTACTCGTTTTTTCCACCAAATTCCATCAAATATGCCTTGATGAATTGGTCAATCTCACCATCCATTATCTTCTCTACGTCCGATGTTTGACAACCTGTTCTGTGATCCTTAACTCGTCTATCATCGAATACGTAACTTCTAATTTGCGAACCCCATTCGATGCGTTTTTTTGTCGCTTCGAGCGCCTGTTGTGTTGCGAGTTTTTGGTCGAGCTTGCGTTGGTAGAGTTTCGACTTTAGAATCTTCATTGCGTTTTCGCGATTCATAAGTTGCGAGCGACTCTCCATGTTCTCAATTGTGAACTCTACCGTTTCGCCTGTTTCGGCCTCTACGGCGCGATACTTTAGGCGCACTGCGGTTTCGACCTTATTTACATTTTGACCTCCTGCGCCACTCGCTCTATATGTGTCCCACTCAATATCTGCAGGGTTTATCACAATATCAATATTATCATCCACTGCAGGCGATACAAAGAGCGATGCAAATGTTGTTTGGCGCTTGTTGTTTGCGTTGAAAGGCGATAGTCGCACCATTCGATGTACACCGCTTTCGCTCTTCAAATATCCATACGCATACTCTCCCTCAAACTCCAGTGTGGCAGATTTTACTCCCACTTCATCTCCCTCCTGGTAATCTAGAACTTTGATTTTGTAGCCATGAGCTTCGCCCCAACGCGTATACATTCTGAGTAGCATTGCAGCCCAATCAAGCGCCTCAGTACCTCCTGCGCCCGAATTTATATCGATAATAGCGCCAAGTTTATCCTCCTCGTTGCGCAACATATTTCGTAGCTCTAGCGCCTCTACAGCCTCAACTGTCGCGGCATATAGATTGTCGAACTCCTCCTCAGTTACAACCTCTGCCGCAACAAATTCAGGCATAAGTTCCAACTCCTCAACACCTTTCGCTGCCGATTCATAATCCTCAATCCAAGACTTCAGTGCTGCAACTTTCTGCAGTTGCAAGCGCGCCGCATCGGCATCGTCCCAGAAGTTTGGCTCTTGCGTGCGCTCCTCCTCGTTCGACAGCTCAATGCGTTTGTTATCTATATCCAAATAGCGATATAGCTCCTCGCAACGCGTTTTTAGCTCCTTTATCTGTTCTGAATTGACCATCGTGGAATTAGAAATTGCAGATTATTCAAGCTCCCAATCAACGCCATCTTTGCGATCCTTGACACGAACACCAGCCGCAACAAGTCCATCGCGAATCTTATCTGACATCGCCCAATCCTTGCTCTCCTTAGCTCCGGCACGCATCTCAAGAATCATCTCTACAAGTGGTGTAACGTAATCCTTTGAAGCAGAACCTGCCATTTTGCCCTCTGCAGATGCTGAACCAAGACCAAGTACATCAAATACATAGCGATTGACAATAGCCTTTAGCTTCGCTAGGTCCGCCTCTGTGATAGATTGATCTCCATCGATGATTTGGTTGATGATACGCACCCAATCAAAGAGTGCAGAGATAACCATAGGCGAATTCAAATCGTCATTCATAGCTGCTGCGCAACGCTCCGCTAGCTCGTCAGGGTTCACTGTTGATTTGCCCGAAGGCTTAATCTTAGCCAATGAATCTACAGCCTTCATAAGTCTGTCAAGACCCTTCTCTGCTGCTTGTAGAGCCTCGTTTGAGAAATCTAGTGTTGAGCGATAGTGTGCTTGAAGCACGAAGAAGCGTATCGTCATTGGTGAGTATGCCTGCTCCAATAGCTCGTGTGTACCACCGAATAACTCTTCAAGCGTGATGAAGTTACCAAGCGATTTACCCATCTTTTGGCCATTGATAGTAATCATATTGTTGTGTACCCAATATCTCGCTGAATCTTTGCCAAGTGCCGCAGTAGATTGCGCAATCTCGCACTCGTGGTGTGGGAACATAAGATCCATTCCTCCTCCGTGGATGTCAAATTGCTCTCCAAGATATTTTGTACTCATTGCAGAACACTCCATGTGCCAACCAGGGAATCCATCGCCCCATGGCGAAGGCCACTTCATGATATGCTCCGCCGAGGCCTTCTTCCACAATGCAAAATCTACTGAAGAGCGCTTGTCGCTCTGTCCGTCAAGTGCGCGAGTGTTTGTCTGAATATCCTCCAAATTACGCCCCGATAGTTTTCCGTAGCCATACTGCTTGTCGTACTTCGCTACATCGAAGTAGATAGAGCCATTCGACTCATAGGCAAAACCTTTATCGAGAATCATCTTTACGAACTCAATCTGCTCGATGATGTGTCCCGATGCCTGTGGCTCGATAGATGGTGGCAACACGCACAACTGCTCCATCGCTGTGCGATAGCGGTTAGTGTAGTATTGTGCTACCTCCATAGGCTCTAGCTGCTCAAGGCGCGCCTTCTTAGCGATCTTATCCTCTCCCTCATCTGCATCATGCTCAAGGTGTCCTACGTCTGTAATATTGCGGACGTAGCGCACCTTGTAGTCGATACTCTGCAGGTAACGGAACAGAAGGTCGAACGTCACTGCAGGACGTGCGTGACCCAAGTGTGGATCGCCATATACAGTAGGTCCACAAACGTATAGACCGACACTCTTCTCGTTGATTGGTTTAAACTCTTCCTTTTTGCGCGTTAGCGTATTGTGTAAAAATAACTTTGAATCCATATTTATCTGTTGTTTCTTCTTTATGTAATTTCTGTATTGCTTCCCTCCGTCATTCTGAACTTGTTTCAGAATGACGGAGGGAAGGGTTGTTAGTCGATTGTGATTAGTTCGTCATCCTCAGCACCAAGTGAGCGGTAGTAGTTGTTTAGCCACTCAATTGGTCCCTTGCGCTTAGCTTTAGCTGCGGCGTAGTATACCAACTCCAATTCATCTAATTTGTCGTTTAGGATTGGTGTCGTTAGCTCGCCATAGAAGCCGTCGAACGTAACGTAGTATTCGATATACTCCTTCAAATTCTCAGCATAAGCAAGCAGAAGCGCATCGCCCTTCTCATACTCCTTAGCTTGGTAATATGCGTTGATGAATGGTAGTGTATTGTTTGCCGAGTAGCGCAGCTGCGACGTTGGCAGCACCTCAAGACCACGATCCAAAAGCGCAACAGCTTTGTCGTGATCTCCACTCTTGCCACGTCTTAGATATGACATAGCTACGCGAGCAAATGATTCGCGCGCTCTCGCCGCCGCTAGGTTATACTGGATAGTGTGGTCGACATATACCTTCTCATTACTGATGTTGCCATACTTGAACGTATCCATCAACAGCGGACCAGCGTAGTCAGGGTCGATGCGTCCTGCCTCGCTCGTAGTGCGGAATGGTGTCTTAATCGGTACCAAACGATATGCGAATCCGTCAAATTGTAGATAATCCAACAAACCAAGGCTCTGCAAGATATAGATCTGAGTGAAGAAGATCGGGCGCTCCCAATCGTTAGTTGCCAACATATCTAGAATCATCAACTCCGACTTATCGATCGAGCGACCGCTCAACGTGAAGTAGATCGTGTCGACAATGAAGCGTGCATCCTCCTTCTTAACAACGCCAGACTCAAGGACCTTCTTCTTGTTGACTGGAAGAGCTATATTCTTCGTTGGTAAATAATCTGTTTTAGATCCATCGCTCAAAGTGATTTGAGTTAGAGGGTCGTTGCTCGCTATGAAGTCGATAACCTGCTTAATATCGACATGGCGCTCAATGCGACTATCGATAGGTAGTATCTCGTTCGTATGTGTATACTTCGAGCGAGGTAGCGAGAATGGAACAGGTGCAGACTCATTAGCCCAATCCTTCATCTGGTCGATGTACCACTCGCCACCAAGGTAGCTCGTATTCATAATCCTTACATCGGTGCGAACGCTATCAACCTCCTGGTTGAACCATAGAGGGAATGTGTCGTTGTCGCCATAGTTCAAGATGATAGAGTTCGGAAGGGTAGATTGGAGGTAGTTCCAGCCAATATCCCTCGCGATAGTTCTATGCGAACGATCGTGGTCATCCCAATTCTCAACAGCAAGAATAGTAGGTACGCTAAGCGACAACAACGTCGCTGCAGCAACAGCGATGACCCCCTTATTTGCAGATTTCGTGTTGAATTTCTCGCACAACCACTCGATAAGCTCGCGCAAAGCGACAACGCCAAAGCCAATCCAGATGCAATAAGCATAGAAAGCACCAGCATAGACATAGTCACGTTCGCGCGGCTCGCCCGGAGATGTGTTGAAATAGACAACAAGAGCAAAGCCCATCATGACAAATAGCCACAAAACAACCAAGAACCTCTTTTGGTCGTTGTTCAACATCCAGATAAGTCCCAAAAGACCTAGCAGGAATGGCAAGAAGTAGTATTTATTACGTCCTCTGTTGTTCTCGATCTCGCTCGGCAAGTTGCTCTGAGGTCCAAGATAAGCTTCGTCTATAAAGTCGATGCCAGAGAGCCAATTGCCGTCAGTAATAGTTGATTCCGAAGCCTGAATGTCGCTCTGGCGCCCAACAAAGTTCCAAAGGAAATAGCGCCAGAACATATAGCTAACTTGATAGGTAAAGAAGAAGCGCAGATGCTCGCCAAACGTTGGCTCAATATACTTCTCACCATAGTAATAGACCGGTTTTCCAAACGTCAACTCACCATTGCGATCGCGGCGATATGCAGCCCAAGCCATATAGGAGTTCTCGCTCTTGCGCGTATCCCACATGCGAGGGAAGAAGCGCATAAACTGATCGGGGTGGGTATAGCCCGTCAACTGCTCAATCTTCTTATACTTTCCATCATCGCCCATGTAGTAAAGGTCGCGCTTAGTGTAATCCTCAACAGGAGCTGCATAAGAGGCACCATAGATAAGCGGGCGCGAACCATACTGGTCGCGTCCAAGCAACGACAACAACATGTGTGGGTTGCTTGGGCTATTGCTATTCATTGGTGGATTGACAACCGCGCGAATAGTGACCGAAGCGTAAGATGAATAGCCAATGAACAACATCGTAAGTGAAAGCGCGATGACATTAAGCAAGACCATTCGTCTTTTATGTGTATAGTAGCTAGCGTAGCCAAGCCCACCAATAATAGCCAACGAATAGAGAGCCATGCCGATATTGGCACGCGCACCCAAAATATTGACAAAGAAGGTATCGACCATAGCGCCAATCCAAATAGATTGCGACAAGACAAAGACGTTGATGAAGATCAGCAAGGCGCCCGAAATAGCAGCAGCAAAGAACAACCCCTTAAGAGTTGTCTGTTCCCAACGGCGGAAATAGTAGATGAAGACCAATGCCGGAATAGTCAACAAATTCAAGATATGAACACCGATCGAAAGACCCATCAAATATGCAATCAAGATGATCCATCGCAAAGCGTGCGGCGCATCAGCCTCATCCTCCCACTTCAGCATGAGCCACACGACAAGCGCCGTGAACATAGACGACAAGGCGTAGACCTCGCCCTCGACAGCGGAGAACCAGAATGTGTCTGTAAAGGTATAGCTCAAAGCGCCGATAGCTGCGGCGGCAATAGCGCACCAGCCATTAGCTTCGCTAAGCTCCTCCTTGCTATCTTGGAACTGCAAGAAGATCTTACGCGCAAGGTGCGAGATAGTCCAGAACAGGAATAGGATAGTGAAGGCGCTAGCGAGGGCATTCATGCCATTCACCATGTGCGGTACGTAGTACGTTGATGGTGCGAAGATAGTGGCGATGCGCGCCAAAATCATGAAGAGCGGAGCGCCCGGAGGGTGTCCGACCTCAAGCTTATATGATGTTGCGATGAACTCGCCGCAATCCCAAAGGCTTGATGAGGGTTCAATCGTCAAGAGGTAGACAATTGCCGCGACGGCAAAGACACACCAACCGATCGTTTTATCCCAAAAATTGTATGACTTCATTATGCTAAATCTTAGTCGTTATTTACTTTATATATATGTAAGCGACAAATTTAGTCAAAATATTGCAGAAGTGAAAAGATAAAAAGGCTCTTTTTTGCTCTATTTAGCTCCCGCAGCAGAAAGAATTGCTGCAGCGCATGCATCAATATCCTCAAGGAAGCCCATGTGTCCTGAATTTTCGAGCCAAACAACCTCCGCTTGAGGGTGATTGTTTGCGATATTTTCAGCCAACTCGACAGGGATATATTCATCATTGCGACCAAAGATGAAAGTTTGTTTACCCTTGAAATTGCGAAGCATCTCGTTTTGGTCTTTGCGTGCGATCATGCCGTTGAGAAGGGCGATGATCCCCTCTTCCTCAGTGATATATACAAGCTCTTTCAGATCTTCGATATACTCTTTGATAGCAGTTTTTGTTCTGTTTTGTGGTGCGAATCCTGCGGCAGGTGCAACCTTTGCGATCATCTCTTTTTTGCCCGCTTTAACAAGCTCAATTTCGCGTTTGCGCTTCTCGATCTTCTCCTCAGAATCGCTATTTGGCGTTGAGCTGAGAAGTACTAAACTATCGACCAATTCGGGGTGGCGCTCAGCAATTGCGAGGGCTACGTAGCCGCCCATAGAGTGGCCAACAACTGTGCATGATTTCACCTCCAAAGAGGCTAGTCCAGCCGCTATTGTGTCGGCAAGAAAATCCATGGTGTGGATCTCGCCATTGACAACAGAGATGCCGTGTCCGGGGATATCTAACGTGATGATTCTAGCGGATTTATATATTGATGGGATGAAGTCGTCCCAGATCAACATTGACTCTAAATATCCGTGAAGTAGAACGATCGTTTTTTCGTTCTCCTGCTTGTTGCTCTCTGAGTCGCAAATGTGCAGAGCGCTTTCGCCTGCCATTATGAATTTTTCGACCATTGCTTTGATGTTTAATTTGGTGCAATTTATTGAATATTTTTCACATTGAGAGGTGTCACCATACATTTATTTGCAACTACCGCGAATTTTAGTTAAATTTGAGCCTTAAATAACCTTTAAATGGTTGGATTTATGCAAGATTTGGAATATATATTCGCTCATGGTTCAGGCAATAAATTTGTCTTGATAGATGCGGTGGAGCAGAGTGTGGAGTGTGGTACGAGAGGTGATGCTGCGGCGCAATTTGTGCGCGAGGTGTGCGAAAGGTTTCAGAGCGACGGTTTGCTGTTCGTGGAGAAGGTGGAGATAAATTGTAAGTGCGAGAGCTTCTATGCGATGAATATGTATAACACAGATGGAACGCAGGCGGAGATGTGTGGCAACGGTATGCGCATTGTGGCGCGTTACGTCTATGAGAGATATTTTGATTCGGCGAAGGATAAATTTACACTCTTTTCGGGTGGTGGATTATATCCAATATCGGTTGTTGATGATGACGAAATGTCGCACGGGAAGAGCTATGGTGTGGAGATTGCTATTCGTAAGAACTCTGCAGATTTTACACTCTCGAACACGGAGTTTGTGGATCAAGTGATTGAGGAGTTGCACCCAACGTTACGCTTCACATATCTGAACTTGGGTAATCCGCACGTAGTAGCAGTGGTGGATGATGTTTGCGGTGCGGATGATGTTGATTTGGAGCTGTTGTCGGAGCTTGGAGAGCGCGTAAAAGGGTTGAAAACGATCTTTCCAAATGGCGTAAACGTGAGTTTCTTGGCTAAAGTTAAGGGTAAGGAGCAGACGATTTTTGTTGCGACATACGAGCGAGGAGTAGGTCTTACGCCATCGTGCGGTACAGCTATGACTGCATCGAGTAGCGCTGCGGCACTGCTTGGATTGTGTGAGTGGGATAAACTGATTAGAGTTGAGAATCGCGGAGGTTTTGTAAATACGATCTGCCACAACTGCTGCGGCGAATTGCGCACGGAGTTGATTGGAGATGCGGTATATATTGAAGAGGGTAGGTTGTAAGTTTTTTCGGAGGTTTATAGATTGAGTATGTTTAGAAGGGGTGTGGTTTTGCTGTTTGTGTGCTGCGTGGCGATTTTGTCGTCATGCGGTGTGACACGCAATATACCAGAGGGGTATTACCTGCTAAATAAGGTCAATGTCGCGGCGGATGAATCATCGCCAATTGAGGAGCGCATCGCCTCTTCGGAGCTGTTGAAGTATATTCGTCAATCGCCAAACAAACGACTATTTGGTTTTAACTTCTACACATGGGTTTATAGCAAGATTGATCACGAAAAAGATAACTGGTGGAACAACGTTAAGCGTAAGGTAGGCGAAGAGCCTATATACTTCAATGAGGTGTTGACGCAACGAAGCCAGCAAAACCTCGATATATATATGGACTCGCAAGGGTTCTACTCTTCAAGTTCTAGTTACGAGGTTGATACGTTGTCGAAGAGCAAACGTGCGAATGTGCTATATAAGGTTAATCAAGGGCAACCATATAGAATTACTAAATTTGATTACGAATTCCGCGATTCGCTCCTGCGACCATTGATTATTGCAGATACGGTAAATTCCCTTATACACATCGGGGATATATTCTCTGTGACACTCCTGGAGCGCGAACGAGATCGCGTGACGAAGTCGCTACGCAGTGTTGGGTATTTCGACTTTACGGTGAATAACATCGAATTTAGGGCTGATACGTTGATTGGTAACCACTCGGTGGACCTGAAGATGATCGTTAAGAGTGCTTTGAAAGGGTATGATGAGCGCGGAACAGCGATGTTTATTTCAAATATTCGTTATAGAATTGGAGATGTGAGCATATTGCCAAACTTCGATCCTACGGTGATGATCAACGATGCGGAGTTCTTGAGCTCTGTTGATACTATGCACTACAGAGGTTTGAGCATTATTCACGAGAGAGGAGAGAAGCCGAACGTACGTCCAAAGGTTTTGCGACAGATGGTGCCGCTGACATCGGGTTCGATATATGATTCGAATGATGTGGAGCAAGCGTATCAAAACTTGATGTCGTTGGGCTACTTTAAGAGTGCGCGTATCGGTTTTAGGGTCGATACAACCGCTACGGCATATAGCAACGGTGTGGATTCGTTGATATCGAGCTACATACTATGTACACCATCGTTGAAGCAGAGTTTTAATATTGAGTTGGAGGGTACAACAACCTCTTCGTTTTATGGTTTGTATACCACTTTTGGTTACCAGAATAGAAATATATTCAAAGGTGCTGAGGCGTGGAACGTAGATTTCACGATCGGTTATGAACACATGAAGGCGAGAGAGTCGGACAAGAAGCGCGCCACTGAGTTTGGAGTCTCGACAAGTTTGATGTTCCCACGATTCGTATTGCCGCTGCCGTTTAGTCTATATGAGGGTGTTGTGAAGCCACAGACGGAGGTGGAGTTGTCGATAAACATGCAGGATAGACCATACTACAATAGAACGCTTTCGAGTGCTTCGATTGGTTATGCGTGGCGCAACAAAAGATATTCTAGCTTCTTGGTTAAGCCAGTGAGTATCAATGTCATTGATATGAAATATATTGATGACGACTACCTGGCAGCACTCAATAATGACTATCTGAGGAATAGTTTTGTGACGCAGTTTGTAGGAGGTTTGTCGATGTCGTACGCATACAATAGCCAATCTAAAAATGTAAATGGAAACTACTCGCAGCTACGCCTGAATATGGAGACTGCAGGTAACACGATCGATCTCTTTGAGCGAATGTTGAAGAAGGAGAAGAGTGAGTCGGGAGATTACTACGAGTTGTTTGGTATTAGGTATGCGCAATATTACCGTGCTGACGTAAACTTCAGCCGCTCGATAGCCTTGGGCGCAAGTGGTAAGAGCTCGCTCGTAGGGCGCGTATATGGTGGTGTGGGTGTCGCGTATGGTAACTCGATTGCAATTCCGATGGATCGCCTATTCTATAGCGGAGGTAGCAACAGCATGAGAGGCTGGACACCGAGAACGCTAGGTCCGGGATCTGTTGCAGAGGTGGCAGATGCTATATACCCTTCGCAGATGGGTGACCTGAAATTTGAGATTAACGCGGAGTATAGATTCCCGATATGGAGCTTCTTTAATGGCGCGCTGTTCATGGATGTGGGTAACGTATGGTACTTGAAGGACTCAGATGGGATATATGATGCTGAGTCAATATTTCACTTTAAGAACTTCTATCAACAATTAGGTGCAAACACCGGTGTCGGTTTGAGAGTAGATATTAAATTCGCGATTCTGCGACTAGATTGGGGTATTCAACTACACAATCCAAACAAACCTGAAGGCGAACGTTGGGTGATTAAGGATTTCAAATGGGGGAACGGAGCGCTTAACTTTGGTGTTGGATACCCATTCTAGCGCAATTTACCAAGGTTGAGATAGCTCCTTGGCGATATTTGTCGCCACGATGTTGCCAAAGGTGCATCTGCTGCCCTTGTGCGGCAAAATGATCGAAGAGATGGCGTTGATGCCGTAGTGGTTGCAGAAAAAGAGTTCATCGAAATGTTCCAACTCCTTGGCGAAGATGTCGCGCTCAACCACCTCATAGCCAGCACTAGAGGCTGCGGCAATGACCAAATCACGCTCCACGAAGCCAACTTTGCAATGTGCAGTAGAGGCAACTAAAAGACCATCGACAACGCCAAAAATAGCACCGCCACAGATAGATAGAAGGCGCAGCTGGTAGTTGCGATCATCAGTAAAAACCTCATCACACTCAACGCATGTATCCCCTCCCAAAGAGAGAGCAACATCATTAGAGAAGTTAAGAGCTTCGCGCCTCGCGCTCGTGCTGTGAAGCCCAAAGGGAGAATCGACCTTGATGCAACAACCAACGGGCGAAATTCTGCGTAGGTCATAGCCCTCGTAGTGAGAAATATCGCTAATTATAATCTCCTGATTGCGCTCGTTATCAATGCGAAGCTCAACAAAAACTGATACCTCAGTAGGTGCGCCACTATCGCGCAACATCTTCTCTATATTGAGCCTGATTGCCTCGGCATCGAGCGAAATGGGTTGTATGAAAAGTTCCAAATAGCTACGTTCCAAGATACGGCAATGCTGCGCCACGTAGAGTGCGTTGTGCGACAGGGTGTGTATGGTTTGGAAGAGGTAGTGCTGGCGCATAGTGGTTGCGGTGCTAAATATAACGCGGTTATGCTGCGAAAATCTTCAGGATAAGCTCCTTGAGTAGATCGCCCTCGCTCGCACCGCCATTGCCGATGCCCTTGCTCTTAGCGTCATATTCGCGCATAAGGCCAAGAATAGTGAAGACACTCTTGTTTGGCCAATTAGCACACGCCTGCTTAAGCTCTGATACGGCATAGGGATTTGCGATCTTAAGGATGCGCATAAGGTCCATGTCTGATGGGAAAGGTACGGCTTGGTACTTCGCCTGCCAACGCATGTAGTTCATTAGAAAGAGCTGCTTGAACTGGTTGAAAAGAACCATGACAGTAAGAAGCAGGGGATATGCCTTTGGGTTGTGTCCAAAATGCTCGGCGATATACAATGCACGCTTGAGATTGCGCGCCGTGATAGCGTTGCAAAGCTCGAAATTGTTGAACTCCTTCGAGATGCCAATGTAGGTTTCGATATGGTCATCGGTGATCTGCTGCGTGCCAGCTGGAAGAGCAATAAGCAGTTTGTCGATCTCACCCGAAATCTTCGAGATGTCAGCACCAAGGTTGTCTAGCAACATAGATTGAGCCTTTGGAGTGAGAACAACACCCTTGCTCGACATGAAGCCCGTAATCCAGCTGCTCATCTCGTAGTCGCGCGGTTTGATGGATTCCATGACAACGCCGTTTTGAAGGCAGCTCTTGTAGAGCGTGGAGCGTTTGTCGACACTCTTATCTTTATGGCAGAGGATCAAGATTGTGGAGCTAGTTGGGGAGGTCGTGTATTGACTCAACTTCTCAATACCGCGCATCTGCTGCGCCTCCTTAACGATGATGACAGAGTGGCCACCCATCATTGGGACTTGGCGCGCGTTGCCGATGATGGCATCTGGCTCCGTGTCGCGACCGTAGAGTGTGATTTGGTTGAACGACTGCTCCGCCTCGCTCAATATGGTTGTGGCAAGAGCCTCGCAGACATTGTCGATGAAGTAGTTTTCATCGCCCATAAGTAGGTAGATAGGTGCGAAATTGCGCGCCTTGATCGAACTCATTACTCCATCATAAGCCGCAATACTCTCCTTGAACCCTGCTCTCTTCTTTGCCATATTTGTATATGTTTATAACTATTGGTGTTATATGATCTCTCGTGTGATCTTTAGGACCGTTTCGCAATCGTCATCGACCTTATAGCGCTCGTCAATCCTGCGGCCGATGACCCAGACGATATCATCGCCCGAAACAACGACGAACTGGCGCTCCTTCTGCGCCATCGATACCTTCTCGTCAATGAGGAAGTCGCTAACCTTCTTGTTGCCACTCATGCCAAGAGGCATAAAGCTGTCGCCCTCCTGCCACTTGCGAATAGTGAGTGGGTATTTGAGCTTCTCAAGGTTCAAAAGTGCGACATTATCGCCAAGATCAAAGCTCTCGATAACGCCAATGTCAAGCCTCTCGTAGTAGAGCGCAGAGTTGCCGCAATAGCTGCGACCTGCCCCCTCCTCGACCTCGACAATACAGCTGTCGCCGCTATTGATTGGTGCGATCAGGATCTTATTTTCACGCTCTGTGAATGCAACATAATCCTTTGCATAAGCTCGTTTTCCAACGTTGTTGCACTCCAAAGCACGCATCAAAGAGTCCGTTACATCGCCCTTGAAGCCGAAGCGCGAACTTAAAATCTCATATACGACAAAGCCCTTTGGAAGATCGCCTGCAATCTTATCGAGATGAAGCGCGAAGATACCGTTATCTTCATCGATTATCTCGCTCGCGATATTGTCGATGCAACTCGTGATAAATTGTTGCGCATCAGATAGTCTTTTCAAATTACCCTGCATAAGTTGGGTAAACTTAGGGTTGATCTCCTTAATACGAGGGATAAGCCCCAAGCGGATCTTATTGCGGAGGTATTTGGTAGATCTATTTGATGAATCCTCTCTATATGGGATTTGCTGTTGAGAGGCATACTCCAAGATCTCCTTGCGCGTAGCGAAACTCAACGGGCGAACGACACGTCCGAACTGCTTTCTGATACCAGTTAGACCTCTAAGTCCTGTTCCGCGAAATAGATTGATGAAGAAGGTTTCGTTAGAGTCATCTGCGTGGTGTGCAACAGCAATAACGGTGTAGCCATGCTCTGCTCTCAACTCCTCGAACCACTCGTAGCGCTGCTTGCGAGCAACCATCTCCATAGAGTCGCCACTACGCTCAACCTCCTCGGCGGTGTTGAAGCGCTTGTTGTAAGCTGGAACGCCATATTTAGCGCACTGCTCAGCAACAACAACCTCATCCTCATCGCTCTCCTCGCCTCTCAGCTGAAAGTTGCAGTGCGCAACACCTATCGTGTAGCGGCTATTTGCGAATAGGTCGAGAAGCACCATAGAGTCAACGCCACCAGATACTGTCAGGAGGACCTTATCGTCATCTGCTATGAGTTTGTTCTGCTCTATATAACTCTCTAAACGCTCTTGAAATTTCATATTGCAATATGCTATTGTAGAATATTTTACCTCGCTATAGAATGTTTACTTCGCTCTCAATCTCGATGCCAAATATCTCTTTGACCTTTGATTGCACCATCTTGGAGAAGGCGACAACCTCAGCGCCACTAGCGCCGCCATGGTTGACCAAAACAAGTGCTTGGCGCTCATGAATACCAACATTACCCTCTCTATATCCCTTCAATCCAGCTTTGTCAATAAGCCAACCAGCGGCGATCTTCGTCTGTTTGTCATCTACTGGATATAGTGCTACGTCAGGGTAGTTGCTCTTCACTCTCTCGGCCGTAGCGTTATCGACAACGGGATTCTTGAAGAAGCTTCCAGCGTTGCCCAAAACAGCGGTGTCAGGAAGCTTAGCCTCGCGAATTGCGCAAATGACGTCACGGATATTGCGCAACGTTGCACCGCCGCACTCCTCAACCCTCTGCTTAACATCGGCATACTCAATCTTGGGTGCTGCAGACTTTGATAGCTTTAGCTCGATAGCCGTTACAATAGCGCGACCCTTAAGCTCCCTCTTGAAGATGCTGTCGCGATATGCGAATTGGCAATAGCAAGCCGCGATATTGAATATCTGCAAACTCTTGGTGTCGAAATATTCAACGCTAAGCAGTGCATCGCACGCCTCAACGCCATAAGCGCCGATGTTTTGGATTGGGGCTGCACCAGCCTTGCCTGGTATCAAAGATAGATTCTCAATGCCCCAAAGATCCCTAGCGACACACCACTCAACAACATCATCCCACTCGGCTCCAGCCTCGACACGAATAGTTGTCGAGGAGTCATTATCCTCGATGATAGTTATGTCGGTCGCGACAGGCGTAAGCAGAGTCATGTCGACATCCTTAGTGAAAAGGATGTTGTTGCCGCCACTTAGAACCATCCACTCCTTTGGTGCATCATTGGTTTCAGCGAAAAGGGTTTGGAGATCCTTCGCTGACTCAAACTCGATTAGCTTGCTGCACTGCACATCAATGTGGAAACTGTTGCGATCCTGCAACGATATGTTGTTGAAAACTTTAATCATCGTATTGCAAAGATAAATATAATTTCGCTATTTTTGTCCTTGAAGCGAGAAAGATTAAAATAACTGATAAATATAAAATAGAGATGTTTTCAAAAGTAGATTTAGAGCAGATTGCGGCGCATGGGTTGAGTGTTGAGCAGGTAGAGCGTCAAATAGCAAGTTTTAAGAGTGGTTTCCCATCGCTAAACATAGCTCGCGCGGCGAAGGTTGGAGATGGAATCGTAGCGATGAGTGACGAGGAAGTAGCTTCAGGATCAGAGAGTTACAAGGCTAAGGCGAAGGAGTTAAAGGTTGTGAAGTTTGTGCCTGCATCGGGTGCTGCAACGCGTATGTTCAAAGAGTTGTTTGAGTTCGTTAATGAGGGAAAGCGCGGCGCTGGAATCGATACGCTTCTGCAAAACAGAGAGAAGTTTGCGTTCTGGAAGGAGCTGAAGGCTCTTTTACCTGCTGATGCTACGGATGAGCAGATCGTTAGTGCAATCGTGAAGGATGGTTTGGAGTATGGTTCGAAGCCGAAAGCGTTGGTGTCGTTTCACAACTATGAAGATGGTGCGCGAAAGGCTGTAGAGGAGCATTTGGTAGAGGGAGCATTGTATGGTGCAGAGAGTGGTGTGGCATCGATTCACTTTACTGTTTCGCCAGAGCATTTGGCAGGTTTCAAGGCTCTTATAGAGCAATGTTTGCCAAAGTATGAGGCGAAGTTTGGTGTGAAGTATGATATCTCGTTCTCGACACAAAAATCATCGACTGATACAATCGCTGTGAATGTTGATAATACGCCATTTAGAACCGATGCGGGAGAGTTGTTGTTCCGTCCTGCGGGTCACGGCGCATTGATTGAGAATATTGCTGATATTGATGCAGATTTGATATTTGTAAAGACGATAGATAATGTAACGACAGATGCGTTAAGAGGAGATACGGTGCGCTATAAGTCTGCTTTGGCTGCACTTTTGTTGGAGTTGCAAGCGAAGTGTTTTGAATATATAGAACTTTTGGAAAAAGGAGTTGAAGATGAGTCGGAGATTATAGAGTTTATAGAGCGAAAGTTGCATGTTGATTTGCCTGGAGAATTTAACATAGTTTATTTGAAGGAGATATTGAATAGGCCGATCAGAGTTTGTGGAATGGTGCGCAATGAGGGGGAGCCTGGTGGTGGTCCTTTCTGGGTGAAAAACAACGACGGATCACAATCGCTACAGATCGCTGAGTCGAGCCAAATTGCGCCAGAGCAAATTGCGTTAATGAAAGAGGCGACACACTTCAATCCGGTAGATCTAGTCTGCGGCGTGAAGAATTACAAAGGAGAGCGTTTCAACATGGCAGATTATGTCGATGCAGAGACCGGTTTTATATCGGAGAAATCGAGCGGAGGTCGTGACCTAAGAGCGCAAGAGTTGCCAGGGCTTTGGAATGGCGCAATGGCGAAGTGGAACACGATATTTGTGGAGGTGCCAATATCGACATTTACGCCAGTAAAGGTGGTGCAGGATCTGTTGAGAGTGCAACACCAGTAACAATTGTTAGGTAATTGGGTAGAATATAAAGGGTGAAAATATTTGTTTTTGCTCTTTTATTGCTATATTGCAATCGGTTTGCTCTTTTATTGCTATATTGCAATCGGCAAATAGTGTAGTAAAGCGAAAAAATATAGGATTGATTATGGATAATAAACTTCAAGAGTTAACAAAGAAGCTCTATGACGAAGGGTTGCAAAAAGGTCGTACAGAGGCTGATGCAGTAGTGGCAAAGGCGAAGGCTGATGCTAAGAAGATTTTGGAAGATGCAAAGAGCGAAGCGGCGAAAATCGTAGCTAAAGCTGAGAGCAAAGCTGCCGACATGGAGAAGAACTCAATGACGGAGATTGCACTTGCAGGAAAACAAGCACTGACAAAAATTAAGGCGGAGCTGGAGAACGCAATCGTGACGGAGTCGATAAAAGGTGGTGTGAAAGCAGCAGCGATCGATGGAGCATTCATAGCGGAGATGCTGCAAGAGATGGCGAAGAACTGGAATGGTGCTGAAGGTGGTGCTGTATCGCTAGAGGCGCTACTGCCAGAGGCTCAAAAAAAGGAGCTTGAGGCTGCGATGAAGAAGAGCGCGGCGAAGCTACTAAAGAGCGGCGTTGAGGTTGGATACTCGGCACAAGTGAAGTCAGGATTCAAGGTTGGAGAGAAAGATGGTGGATACTACATCTCATTCTCGGAGGAGGATTTTGATGGCTTGATGCGTGGTTACCTACGTGCAAAAATCGCTGAACTTCTATTCACAAAATAGTTGTAATGTTTAAGAAGAAATATATATCGCTCGTTGCAGGGTTGC
Source organism: Rikenellaceae bacterium (assembly GCA_047174045.1). Lineage (GTDB taxonomy): Bacteria > Bacteroidota > Bacteroidia > Bacteroidales > Rikenellaceae > Alistipes. The sequence goes on along the minus strand of JBCQUJ010000001.1, from coordinate 229,752 downwards.
GCGAATACTCTCTGGAGACAGATAGCAAAGGGTTGGACCTGGGCGCTCTGTTGGAGGAGGTGTATGGCGAACTTGCGGAGTCTGATGCTGAATCTGTGAGGTTGCTATATGGTCTATACGACTGTGAGAATATATGTGCAGCATATAACGGGAGATCAAATCACAACCCACTAGGGCGTTTGTCGCGCGAACAGGTCGAAGCAGCAGCGAAAGGCGAGTCGAATTTTATAGATGAGAATATAGCTGAGGCGATTGAGTCGCTGCCAAAGCAGGTGCAAGAGATGCTTGCTGATTGGTCGATGGCGCAGTCGCAAATGGAGATGAGCTTCGACAAAGCACTGTTTGGGGCGTACTACGAAGCATGTGAGGCATCGAAGAGCAACTTCATTAGAGAGTGGAGCGTTGCGGATCGTAACCTGAGAAACGTGGCGGCAGCGTTGACTGCGCGTGCAACAGGGCGCGCGATAGAGCAGGTTGTTGTGGGCGAAGGTGGTGTAGTGGAGCAGCTAAAGAGATCTTCGGCGGCAGATTTTGGTCTGCGCGGAGAGCTATCTTATATAGATACGGTTATTAGCGCGGTGAGTGAGGAGCAGAATATCGTGGAGAAGGAGCGTAAGATTGATGCCGTAAGGTGGGAGATAGCGGAGGAGCTTGCCGAAGGTGAGTACTTCAGTGCGGATTGCGTGTTGGCATATCTGGCGAAGGTTAATATCGTTGCTAGATGGATGGTGCTTAGCCCAGAGGTGGGGCGCGAAATGTTCGCAAAACTGATGGAGGATCTTAGCGGAAAAAGAGTTCGTGACGGAGGAGTAAAGCTCGTGTCGGAGGAGTAAAAAGAGAATAAAAATAAATAAAGAGATATAACGTATGAAAACTACGGGACGTGTAAATGGTATTATCGCCAATATTGTGATTGTGAAGGCGGATGGTCCGGTTGGTCAGAATGAGATCTGTAATGTCTTTTGTGGAGATATTAAGATGATGGCCGAGGTTATCAAGATTGTTGGCGATGCTGCGTATGTGCAGGTGTATGACTCAACACGCGGATTGAAGATCGGCGATAAAGTGGAGTTCGAGGGACATATGCTAGAGGCGACACTTGCACCAGGTCTATTGTCGAGCAACTACGACGGACTGCAAAACGACCTTGAGAATATGGAGGGTTTGTTCATCGAGCGTGGTTCGGCGACAGATCCAATCAACTTCGAGGCATCGTACGACTTTACGCCAATAGCGAAGAGCGGAGATGCGGTAACAGCTGCTTCGTGGCTTGGAGAGGTTAAAGAGCAGTGGGTAGCGCACAAAATCATGGTGCCATTCATCATGACGGGACAATATACGGTTAAGAGTGTTGCGGAGGCTGGTAACTACAAGGTAACGGATACGGTTGCGGTGGTTGTTGACGTTGACGGAAACGAGTACCCGATAACGATGGTGCAGCGTTGGCCTGTGAAGCAAGCAGTAAGAGGCTATGTGAATAAGCCAAGACCGTCGCGCGTAATGGAGACAGGTGTGCGTGCCATAGATACTTTTAACCCGATTGCAGAGGGTGGTACTGGATTTATCCCAGGACCTTTTGGTGCGGGTAAGACTGTATTGCAGCACGCGATTTCGAAACAAGCAGAGGCGGATGTTATCATCATCGTAGCTTGTGGAGAGCGTGCAAATGAGGTTGTGGAGATCTTTGCAGAGTTCCCAGAGTTGGAGGATCCACGCACGGGTCACAAGTTGATGGAGCGTACGATTATTATCTGTAATACATCTAATATGCCTGTTGCGGCGCGTGAAGCATCGGTATACACAGGTATGACGATTGGAGAGTATTATCGCGCAATGGGATTGAAGGTGCTTGTAATGGCTGATTCAACATCGCGTTGGGCGCAGGCGTTGCGTGAGATGTCGAACCGTTTGGAGGAGCTTCCAGGTCAGGATGCCTTCCCGATGGATTTGTCTGCGATTATATCGAACTTCTATGCTCGTGCCGGATTGGTGGAGCTAGTAGGTGGTGGAACAGGTTCGGTAACCTTCCTGGGGACAGTGTCGCCTGCGGGAGGTAACTTGAAAGAGCCAGTAACAGAGTCGACAAAGAAGGCGGCGCGTTGTTTCTACGCACTTTCGCAAGGGCGTGCCGATTCGAAGCGTTACCCTGCGATTGATCCGTTGGACTCATACTCGAAATATCTGGAGTATCCGGAGGTTAGCAGCTACCTTGACGAGCATGTTGAGAAGGGTTGGGCTGATAAAGTATATGAGGTGAAGACATTTGTTCAACGTGGTAAGGAGGCAAATGACCAGATCAACATCTTGGGAGATGATGGTGTGCCGGTAGATTATCACGAGAGCTTCTGGAAGTCGGAGCTTGTGGATTTTGTGATCCTGCAGCAAGATGCTTTCGATAAGATCGATGCGAGTACGCCGATGGAGCGCCAGAAGTTTATGTTTAATATGGTGCTTGATATATGTAACACTAAGTTTGCATTCACAGAGTTCGATAAGTGTATTCAATTCTTTAAGACACTTATCAATGCATTCCGCCAGATGAACTACACGGAGTTCCAATCGGCAGAGTTCAAGAAGTACTTGAAGCAGATAAAGAAGATGGTTGCTGATAACAGCGCGAAGTAAATAGTAGGTTAGAGAGATTCAGGCGATTATGACAAAGAGTGCATTTCAAAAGGTATATACCAAGATTGATAATATAACAAAGGCGACAATTACGCTAAAGGCAACTGGAGTTGGTAACGAAGAGCTGGCGATGGTTGATGGGCAATTGGCGCAGGTTGTGAAGATCATGGGAGAGAACGTTACGTTGCAGGTGTTTGCTGGAACGGAGGGTATTAAGACAAATTCGGAGGTGGTGTTCCAAGGAGCGCCGCCAAAGTTGCGTGTTTCGGATAGCTTGGCAGGAAGATTCTTCAACGCCTATGGAGATCCGTTGGAGGGTGGAGAGCCAATTGACGGAGAGTTGCGCGAAATTGGAGGTCCAACAGTGAACCCATTCCGCCGTAAACAACCTTCGGAGCTTATTGCGACAGGTATCGCTGGTATTGATTTGAACAATACGATTGTATCGGGACAAAAGATTCCATTCTTCGCAGATCCAGATCAGCCATATAACGCGGTAATGGCGAATGTGGCGTTGCGCGCAAAAGCGGATAAGATTATCCTTGGTGGTATGGGTCTTACAAATGATGATTTCCTATACTTCAAGAGCGTGTTTGAGAATGCTGGTGCGTTGGATCGCATTGTGTCGTTTGTCAATACTACGGAGAATGCGCCGGTAGAGCGTTTGTTGATTCCAGATATGGCGTTGACAGCGGCGGAGTACTTCGCTGTAGATAAGGGCGAAAAGGTACTTGTACTTTTGACAGATATGACGTTGTATGCCGATGCGTTGGCGATCGTATCGAACCGTATGGATCAGATCCCTTCGAAGGATTCGATGCCTGGTTCATTGTACTCTGATCTTGCGAAGATCTACGAGAAGGCGGTACAGCTGCCAAATGGTGGTTCGATAACGCTCATCGCTGTGACGACACTTTCGGGAGGAGATATTACGCACGCCATTCCAGATAATACGGGTTACATCACAGAGGGACAGTTGTTCCTGCGTAATGACTCAGAGACAGGAAAGGTCATAGTTGATCCGTTCCGCTCACTATCGCGTTTGAAGCAGTTGGTAATTGGTAAAAAGACACGCGAGGATCACCCACAAGTTATGAACGCTTGTGTGCGATTGTATGCTGATGCCGCTGGTGCGAAGACAAAGTTGGAGAATGGATTCGATCTGTCGGATTATGACGAGCGTTCGTTGAAGTTCGCACGTCAATACTCTGAGAAGTTGTTGGCAATTGATGTGAATATTGATATTGAGAAGATGCTTGACACAGCATGGGAGCTATTCTCGGAGTACTTTACACCAGAGGAGGTGGCAATCAAACAGGTGTTGGTTGATAAGTTCTGGAAGAAGAAAAAATAAGAGAGAGTAAATTTATTGACCTATGGCAATAAAATTTCAATATAATAAAACTTCACTCGGCGATCTTGATAAACAACTCAAGATGCGTAACAAAGCCTTGCCTACGATCAAGAGCAAGGAGTCGGCGTTGCGTTCGGAGGTTAAGAGAGTGCGTGAGGTGGCGAAGCAATTTCAGGCGGAGTATGAGCAAGTTATGGCGCAACACGAATATATGGTGGCGCTATGGGGTGAATTTGACGCGGATTTGTTGCGCATAAAAGATGTGGAGTTGACACAACAGAAGATTGCTGGTGTGAGAACTCCTATGCTTGGTGAGGTTGTGTTTGAGCAGAAGGAGTATGATCTGTTTTCATCTCCGATATGGTTTAGTGCGGGTGTTGAGGTTCTGAAAAAAATGGCAAAGTTGAGGTTGGAGGCAGAGATCTATAACCACAAGATGGAGCTGTTGGATTATGCGCGCAGAAAGACAACGCAGAAGGTGAACCTTTATGAGAAGGTGCAGATTCCGGGTTACGAAGATGCGATTCGCAAGATTAAGCGATTCATGGAGGATGAGGAGAATCTTTCGAAATCGGCTCAGAAAATTGTGAAAACAAAGCAGCAAAATGCTGAGGAAGGAGCGATGCTATGATTGTAAAGATGATGAAATATCAATTCGTGATCATGGCGAACGACTGCAAGAACTTTGTTGAGAAGCTTCGCGAATTGGGAATGGTAGATATAACAACATCTGGTTGGGAGCCTGCTGAGAAGGATCGCGCCGTGATGTTGAGCGCAGAAGCACACACAAAAGCAGAGGCGGTACTTGCAGCTTTTGCGGCGGATAAAACGAAATTTAACGCTAAGGCGAAAAAGTATAGTTCGGGCGAGAAGGCATACGAAGCTTATGAGAAGGTGAGTGAGCAGCTGGCGGAGTATGATGCGCAAATTGTTGAGCTTTGTCGTGCCAAAGAGGATGCAGAACCTTGGGGGGATTTTTCATCGGAGATGCTTGATAAGCTATCTGGCGAAGGGTTTAAGCTGAGTTATATGGTGACCTCGGAGAAGGCTTTCGAAGCGTTCGATGTGGAGTTTGCATTGCTTAGCGGTTACACTCTGTTTGAGATAAATAGGGTAGATGGAAAGGTATACTTCGTTGTTGTGTCGCGAGAGGGCGAGGCAAAAGGGGCGTTGGATCTTGATGCGCAAATATTGCGACCATTGACCAAGTCGGTAAAAGATGCAGAGAGTGAGATTGCGGCCGTAGAGAGGCAGAAAGATGCCCTTAACGGAGAGTTGTCGCGTTGCGCGGCATCGTTGGAGCTTATAGCGAAGAAGCGAGCGAAGATTGTCGAAGAGTTGCAACTGAACAAAGTTAGTGACTCGGCAGAGCAAGCGGCTGAGGGTATGGTGCTTGTTATGGAGGGCTGGGCTGAAGAGTCGAAAGGTGCGCAGGTCGATGCACTACTCAGCAAGATGAAGGGTGTGGTGGCGATGAAAAGCGCGCCAACACCAGAGGATAACACGCCAGTGAAGCTGAAGAATAATTGGTATGCGAGGCTGTTTGAGTTGGTTGGTAACCTATACGCTATGCCGAAGTATGGCACTGTAGATTTGACGCCATTCTTCGCGCCGTTCTACATGCTGTTCTTCGCAATTTGTCTGTGTGATGCAGGTTACGGTGCTATAATTTTGATGGCTGGCTTGGCTCTCTTGGCTAAGGGCGGAGCGATGCGACAAGCGGGGTGGTTCTCGGTGTTGTGCGGAACAACAGCAGTGATATTTGGATTCTTTGCAAACTCTGTGTTTGGAATGGAGTTTAGCGCGTTGGAGATATTTAAGGGCTTTAAATTCATAGATTTCCAACAAGATTTCTTCTCGGCATCGATGATAATTGGTGTGGTGCAGATTCTATTTGGAATGATGATTAACATTGTTGTTCGAACACGAATATTTGGGTTTAAGTACGCTTTGAGTTCGCTTGGTTGGTTCGTAGTAGTGGCATCAGCCGTAGCATCGGCTGCATTGCCACACTTTGGAGTGGCTGGGTTTGAGTTTGACTCTACGGCGTTCTATGCTGCTGAAGGGTTCGGACTAGCGCTATTGCTGCTATTCAACAACCCGGAGAAGAACGTCTTTGCAAATATTGGTTCGGGAGTTTGGGAGGCGTATGACAGAACGACAGGCTTGATGTCGGATGTGTTGAGCTACATTCGTCTATTTGCTATTGGTTTGTCGGGTGGTGTGTTGGCGCTTGTTTTCAACGACCTAGCGATAGGAATGACAGGGCTGAACGAGAGTTGGGGTGAACAAGGGATGCTGTCATTGGTGCTAAAAATCGTTGCGGCATCGGCGATACTGCTGGTAGGTCACGGAATTAACCTATTTATGTCGACAATATCGGCGTTTGTTCACCCGATGCGTCTGACATTTGTGGAGTTCTATAAAAATGCTGGATTCGAGATGGGTAACAGAAAATTCGAACCGCTACAAAAAGAGAATAATTAAGAGAATAAAATAATAAAAAAACAAAACGTTATGAGTGTAATTTCAATGGATTCAACAGCAATTATCTTGGCATACATCGGTATCGCCCTAATGGTAGGTTTGTCAGGTGCGGCATCGGCAATCGGAACATCTTTCTGTGGTCAAGCCGCAGTAGGTGCAATGAAGAAGAAGCCTGAGGCTTTCGGTAGCTACATGGTGCTTTCGGCACTCCCAGGCTCGCAGGGTCTTTATGGTTTCGTTAGCTTCTTTATGGTTACGAACATCTTTAACCTTGTTGATGCAAGAATGACAATCCTGCAAGGTGCTGCAGTGTTGGGTATCGGTCTGCTTTGTGGTATTGTTAACCTTGCGGCATCAGTTTACCAAGGTCAAGTTTGTGCGAATGGTATCTCAGCAATCGGAAATGGTCACGATGTGATGGGTAAGACGTTGATCATGGCGGCGTTCCCAGAGCTTTACGCTATCTTGACTGTCGCAGCGACATTCGTTATTGGTGCCTCAGTAGCTTAAGGGCAGAATGGCAGCTTGGGCTTGGTGGTGCATACTTGCACTTATTGCACTATTCATAGAGATAGCGACTGTCGGGTTTGCGTTTATGTGTCTGGTGATAGGTGCGGCAGCAGTAGCTCTGTCGACTGCAATAGCGCCAGAGATGTCGTTGACGTGGCAGTTGGGAATATTCTCGATCGTAACGTTCCTGTCATTTCTATTCGTTCGACCATTCGTAATAAAGCTGTTCGTGGAGAGAGCTGCTGACAGAGCAGTGCCGTCGAACGTTGATGCGTTGGTTGGAAAGGTGGCGAAAGTGTCGCAGAGGATAGAGAATGGCGAAGGAAGGGTTGTGGTTGGGGGAGATGATTGGAAGGCCGAAATGGAAGATAGTGCGGTTGTTGTCGAAGTGGGCGACAGAGTGGTAGTGAAGCGTGTGGAGAGTGTTGTAGTGGTAGTTGAATTGATTAAATAACAATAAATTAGGAGTAATTATGGAGAGTTTTGGTGTTCTTTTAGGAGTTTCGCTGATTGTGATTTATATCGTTATGCGTAGCGTGAAGATTGTTCCGCAATCGGAGACAAAAATCGTTGAGCGATTGGGGCGCTATGACCGTACGCTACAGTCGGGTGTTAATATTATATGGCCGATAATTGACCAAGCGCGTCAATTTACTGTACGTCAGGCGATTCGCACTGCTGATGGTGGTGTGTTCTCATCGTTTGCACAAACTACGGTTATTGATCTGCGTGAGCAAGTTTATGACTTCGCCAAACAGAATGTGATTACACGCGATAACGTATTGACTGAGATCAATGCGTTGCTATATTTTCAAGTTACGGATCCAGTGAAGGCTGTTTACGAGATTGAGAACCTGCCAAACGCAATCGAGAAGTTGACACAAACAACGTTGCGTAACGTGATTGGAGAGATGGAGCTTGACGAAACACTTACGTCACGCGATACAATCAACTCGAAGCTGCGTGCGGTACTCGATGATGCGACAAACAAATGGGGTGTGAAGATTAACCGCGTAGAGTTGCAGGATATTATGCCACCAGCGAATATACAAGCAGCGATGGAGCAGCAGATGCAGGCAGAGCGTACACGCCGTGCGGAGATTCTTCGCGCGGAGGGAGAGAAGGCTTCTGCAATCCTTGAGTCGGAGGGTGCTAAACAAGCGATGATAAACGCTGCAACAGCAGACAAAGAGGCTGATGTACTTCGCGCTGAGGGTCTTGCGCAAGCGCGTATCGTACAAGCGGACGCAGAAGCGGCAGCAATCGAGAAGGTTGCAGCGGCTGTTAAAGGGTCGAAGTCTGATCCTGCGACATATATGCTTGCTATGAAGTATATTGAGAGCTTGAAGGAGATGACTTCAGGTCAAGACAATAAGGTGGTTTATATGCCTTACGAGGCGACCGGAGTTATCAGCTCGATTGGTAGCATTAAGGAGATGTTTAACAAGTAGAGCAACGAACGTAGATAAAATGAGAGCCGAATCTGTGAAGATTCGGCTCTCATTTGTTTGCTTATTTATCTTGACTAGCAGTTCATTGCGCCGCAACAGTTGATAACCTGTCCGCTAACGTAAGCTGACAAATCAGAGGCAAGGAATACGCAAACTCCAGCAACATCGTCAGTTGTACCGCCACGACGAAGTGGAATTTGGCCATACCAGCTCTGCTTAACATCATCTGGCAACTTGTCTGTCATCTCAGTGATGATGAAGCCTGGAGCGATAGCATTTGCGCGAATACCGCGAGGTCCCATCTCCTTAGCGATTGACTTAGCAAGACCAATCATACCAGCCTTAGATGCAGAGTAGTTGCACTGTCCTGCGTTACCGCTAACGCCAACAACAGATGACATGTTGATGATAGAACCGCTCTTTTGGCGAGCCATGATAGGTGTAATAGCGTGGATGAAGTTGAACGCAGACTTCAAGTTTACAGCGATAACCGCATCCCATTGCTCCTCGCTCATGCGCATCATAAGGCCATCCTTAGTGATACCTGCGTTGTTGACAAGGATGTCGATCTTGCCGAAATCTTTGTGGATCTGCTCTACAACCTCGTGCGTTTGGTCGAAGCTAGCAGCGTTAGATGCGTAGCCCTTAGCCTGCACACCAAGTGCAATAAGCTCAGCCTCAGTAGCCTTGCCATTCTCGTCGATAACAAGATCTGTGAAAGCGACACTCGCTCCTGCCTTCGCAAACTCAATTGCGATAGCCTTGCCAATTCCGCGCGCTGCACCAGTTACAACGGCAACTTTTCCCTCAAGTAGTTTCATCTTTTTCTATTTTAAAATTGTTTGTTTTGCCCTTTTTATTAGTCTACATGTCGCCAAGTAGATAGGGCAAAGATAGAAAAATATTCTCTTTTTGGTGCTAATTGATGAGAATTAACGAAATATATAGTAACTTTATAGCCATAAAAACAAAATAATAGTCGTTAAAGAGTATTCGTATGAGAAAAGATTCGCAGATTTTTGATTTGATTGAGAAGGAGAAGGCTCGCCAGATGCACGGCATCGAGCTTATCGCTTCGGAGAACTTCGTAAGTGAGGACGTTATGGCCGCTATGGGTTCGGTTCTTACTAATAAATATGCTGAGGGATACCCTGGTGCGCGCTATTATGGCGGTTGCGAAGTGGTGGATCAAGTTGAATCTTTGGCTATTGAGCGTCTGTGTAAGATCTATGGTGCGGAGTATGCAAATGTGCAACCTCACTCTGGTGCGCAGGCAAATATGGCAGTTTTCTTCGCTTGTATGCAACCCGGAGATACATTCATGGGTCTTGATCTGGCGCATGGTGGTCACCTTTCGCACGGTTCGTTGGTTAACATGTCGGGTAAATATTACAAGGCTGTAGGTTACCAATTGTCTGAAGAGACAGGTCAAATCGACTACGACGCAATGGAGAAGCAAGCTATCGAGTGCAAGCCAAAGATGATTGTTGGTGGTGCTTCGGCTTACTCTCGCGAGTGGGATTATAAGCGTATGCGTGAAATTGCGGATAAGGTTGGTGCTTTGCTTATGATTGATATGGCGCACACTGCAGGTCTTATTGCGGCAGGAGTGCTGGAGAATCCTGTTCCTTATGCACACATCGTTACATCGACAACGCACAAGACACTTCGCGGTCCTCGCGGTGGTATTATCATCGTTGGTAAGGATTTCGATAACCCATGGGGCGAAACGACACCGAAGGGTGTTGTTAAGAAGATGTCGCAGATATTTAACTCGGCAGTATTCCCAGGAATTCAAGGTGGTCCGTTGGAGCATGTTATTGCAGCGAAGGCTGTAGCGTTTGGCGAGGCTCTTGACCCATCATACAAGGTATATCAAGCGCAAGTGCAGAAGAATGCAGCGGCAATGGCGGCAGCGTTCACGAAGCGTGGGTACAAGATTGTGTCGAACGGAACAGATAACCACCTAATGCTGGTTGACCTTCGCACTAAGTTCCCAGAGTTGACTGGTAAGTTGGCAGAAAAGTGTCTAGTTGCAGCGGATATTACTACTAATAAGAATATGGTTCCGTTCGATAGCCGCTCACCGTTCCAGACCTCAGGTCTGCGCTTCGGAACACCTGCAATAACATCGCGTGGTGTGAAGGAGGATCAGATGGAGGTTATCGTGGAGTTCATCGATCGCGTGTTGCAAGATCCGGAGAATGAAGCTAATATAGCGGCAGTTCGTGCTGATGTCAATAAGATGATGGAGAATTATCCGCTGTTCGCTTGGTAGGTTAATCTAGTCTAAATTTAAGAAGGTCGACCTAATAAATTTAGGTCGACTTTTTTGTGCTTGTATAGTTGGTTGTTTTTAGATGTGACTTTGATGAAGTGTGGAGAATAGATGCGTTTTGTATTGTTTGATCAATGATGAAATGTAACATGTGTTAACAGAACGTTAACAACTCCATAACAACTCATTAACATTGTGGTTATTTCTTTGCAGTCGGTTAATTTATAAAAAGATTATGAGTCCAATATTTACATTTGTCGTTATTACGCTCGGCGTGCTTGCGATTTTTGATATTATAGTTGGTGTTGCAAATGATGCGGTGAACTTTCTTAATTCGGCTATCGGATCGAGGATCGCGCCGTTGAGAGTTATCTTGGGTGTGGCTGCCGTGGGTATTTTGGTGGGTACGCTTACCTCTTCGGGAATGATGGAAGTGGCGAGAAGCGGTGTTTTCTATCCATCGCAATTTACGTTCGAAGAGGTGATGATGCTATTCTTGGGAATGATAGTGGGTGATATATTGCTACTCGATATATTCAATAGCCTTGGATTGCCTACGTCAACGACAGTTTCGATGGTATTTGGATTGCTGGGTGCTGCGGTTGGTGTGACACTATACAGAATAGGTACGGATAGCTTCTACTCGTTGGCAGATCTTGGGCAATTTATCAACACGGCAAAGGCGTTGGCGATTATATCGGCAATCTTGCTATCGGTGGTGCTATCGTTCTTGTTTGGATTGCTGTTTATGTATGTTTCGAGAATAATATTCTCGTTTAGATACAAAGCGCTATTCTCGAAGATGGGGTCGCTATGGTGTGGCATATCGTTTACGGGAATCATATATTTCTCGATATTCAAAGGACTTCGAAGCACAGGGCTAATATCGCCTGAGGTGATAGAGTATATCAACAATGAGACATTTCTGGCGCTATTTATGATTTGGGCAGGTGCATCGGTGGTGCTATTCCTACTGCAGATGATGAGAGTCAACATACTGAAGGTTACGATACTTGCAGGTACATTCTCGCTGGCGCTGGCGTTTGCTGGAAATGACTTGGTGAACTTTATCGGTGTGCCGTTGGCAGGTTATGACTCATACCTAATGGCGCTAGAGAGTGGCGATATGACGATGAAGATGGGGGCGCTGATGCTGCCTACTCGTGCTAATATATGGATGCTGGGTGGTGCTGGTGTGGTCATGGTGCTTACGCTGATGTTCTCGAAAAAGGCGATGCAGGTGACACAGACGGAGCTGAGTTTGTCGAGCCAGAATAGCAGCAACACGGAGAAGTTTAACTCATCGGCATTTTCGCGCGCGTTGGTGCAAGGTGCATTGACAATAAATGGGTGGTACCGCGCAGTGACACCGAAAAAGGTGCAAGAGGTTATTGAGAAGCGTTTTGATCCGCTACCAGCGGAGGAACGCGAGAATCAGGCGTATGACCTTATTCGTGCTACGGTAAATCTTACGGCGGCATCGATTCTGATCTCGATTGCAACATCGCTGAAGCTGCCTTTGTCGACGACATACGTGGTATTCATGGTGGCTATGGGTTCGTCGCTTGCCGACAAAGCGTGGGGGCGTGAGAGCGCTGTATACCGTATTACGGGTGTTATGACTGTTATTTCGGGGTGGTTCTTGACAGCAATCGTGGGATTCACAATCGCGCTGACAATATCGTCAATATTGATTTGGGGAGGTCCAATAGCGATAGTGTCGGTGGTTGTGGTGTGTATATTCATCGCGATAAAGAGCAACTTCTTTAGCTCGAAAGGGAAGAAGAAGGAGGATAAGAAGGGTAGTGATATATTCAAGCCAGGATCGTCTGACGATGTGCTGTACAACTGCACGAAGGGGGTTTTGGAGATTACGGAGGATGCGATTCAGATCTATAATCGTACGCTAGTGGCTGTATTCAAGGAGAATAGAAAGGTGCTGAAGGAGATGGTAGATGAGGCTGAGGAGGTGTATGATAGTGCGCGAGCGCATCGTCACAACCTTATGGATACGCTACATAAACTAGAGAATCATTCGATAGACACGGGGCATTTCTATGTGCAGGTAGTAGATTATATAAATGAGGTGGCAAAGGCACTAGTACATATAACACGTCCGTCATTTGAACATATCAATAACCACCACCAAGGTCTATCGAAGGAGCAGATACACGACTTGATGAGTGTAAACAACGATGTGGAGGATATTTTTGCGAAGATCAACACGATGCTAAGTTCAAAGGATTTCTCGGATATAGATGAGGTGATGGAGCTGCGTGATAGCATATTTGATAAGATTGCCGATGCAATTAAAAGCCAAATACGCCGCATAAAGGCTGATCCAGATCAGACATCAACGCGAGCAAACATGCTATATCTGAACCTGCTGACGGAGACGAAGACAATGGTACTGCAAGGGCGTAACTTGATAAAGTCGCAGAAGTATTTTATCGTTAACAAAGAGTAACGTTTAATGTATTGTATGAAAAGAGAGCAGCCGTGCATTCGCACGGCTGCTCTCTTTTATGTAACTGGTGGTGTTTGTAACTCCCGAAAAGATCATGAAGCAAGTTCATGATGACCGGGTATGGTGGCAAAAAAAGAGCGATGCCCTCAATCGAAGAGCATCGCTACATATTGTGTGAATTAATTGGATTACAACAAACCAATCTCGTTCAAAACTGCGTTTGTAGCGCGTACTGCGTTAGCTGATGCCTCGAAAGCTGCCTTCTCAGTAGCATCCAACTCAATCTCTACGATCTTCTCAATACCGTTGCGGCCGATGATAGCTGGAACACCTACGAAGATGTCGCTCTGACCATACTCACCCTCAAGAAGGCAAGAACATGGGATCATGCGCTTTTGGTCGCTCAAGATAGCCTCAACCATTGATGATGAAGCAGCACCTGGAGCGTACCATGCAGATGTACCCAAAAGACCTGTAAGCGTAGCACCACCAACCATAGTGTCAGCAGCAACCTTCTCCAACTGCTCCTTAGAAAGGAATTGAGATGCTGGAACACCCTTGATTGTAGCCTTGTTTACCAATGGAATCATTGTAGTGTCTCCGTGACCTCCGATTACCATACCCTCGATGTCAGCAATGTGGAAGCCTGAAGCAAGAGAAAGGTAAGTGCGGAAACGAGAAGAATCCAAAGCACCACCCATACCGATGATACGGTTCTTAGGGATACCTGCTGACTTGCAAGCTAGGTAAGTCAATGTATCCATTGGGTTAGATACGTTGATGATGATAGCATCTGGAGAGTACTTAACAACGTTCTCAACTACAGACTTAACGATGTTTGCGTTAGTACCGATAAGCTCCTCGCGAGTCATACCTGGCTTGCGTGGGATACCAGACGTGATAACAACAACATCTGAACCAGCTGTCTTTGAGTAGTCGTTTGTAACACCTGTTAGCTTAGTCTTAGTGTCCATTGTAACAGACATCTGCATCATATCAAGCATCTTACCCTCAGAAAGACCCTCTTTGATGTCGATCAAAACAACCTCACTTGCAACCTCACGGATTGCCAATACATTAGCACAAGAAGCACCTACTGCACCTGCACCTACTACTGTAACTTTTGACATTTTCTTAATGTTTTTTATTTGATTATAATAATTGTTCTAAACTGCAGACAAAGATAGTGTTAATTTGTTAACACCACAATTTTTCCACCTATTTTTTATCCCGCCCAGCAATAATAAATTCAACCTCGCGGAATTGGTAGCTTAGCTGCTCTCCATCGATATATTGCAAAATTAGCGCCCCTTTATCCTCTACTCCGATAATTGTAGCTCTTTTTACGCTGCCACACGCCGTGATTAGGTAGTCATGCTCCTCGCCAACTCTATAGAGAAGCGAGTGGTAATCTGCTGCTATATCCTGCTTCTGCTCAACCATAGAGATACGTTTGGCGAGGTTGCGATGCACCCTCCTGACAACATCCTCGCGGCTAAATCTAGAATCCGCAACTAGAGCCATAGAGGTTGGGTTGGGTAGTGACTCATCAAATGTCACTTGGTTGATATTCAATCCAATGCCGACAACGCTGCGGGCAATAGAGTCGCCCTGGAGCCTATTCTCAATCAAGACACCTGCGATTTTTCGATCCCCAACATATATATCGTTAGTCCACTTAATGCGGCTCTCGATGCCGAACTCCGCCAACGTGTCATAAAGAGCCAGAGCCGTAGCCTGCGAAATAGAAAACTGCTCCTGCGCACTCAAAAAACTTGGCTCCAAAACCACGCTAAAAGTGGCATTCTGACCATAGCCGTCAATCCACTTGTTGCCCCTCTGTCCACGCCCTGCTGTCTGGCTCTCTGCCCACAAGATGTCACCATCCTTAAACGTGCTTTGAAAGCCGAGGTCGTTAGTAGAGGTGATCTCTTCGTATATATATAAGTTCATGTTGAAATAGGTGAATAAAAAAAGGCAGCCCAAAAGCTGCCCTTAGAAATTAGCTGATGTTGAACTCGCGAAGCGAATCGTTCAACGACGTCTTCTTATCTGTCGACTCCTTACGGCGACCAATAATCAATGCGCAAGGAACGCCATACTCGCCAGCAGCAAACTTGCGCTGGTAAGTACCAGGGATAACAACCGAACGAGCAGGGACATAGCCCTTATACTCTACTGGCTCTGGACCCGTAACATCGATAATGTGTGTAGAACCAGTGATAACCGTGTTTGATCCAAGAACGGCATCGCGGCAGATATGAGCGCCCTCAACAACGATAACGCGAGATCCTAGGAAGCAGTTATCCTCGATGATAACCGGCGAAGCCTGAACAGGCTCCAAAACACCGCCGATACCAACACCACCACTCAAGTGGACATTCTTGCCAATCTGAGCGCAAGAACCTACCGTAGCCCAAGTGTCAACCATAGTGCCTGAATCAACATAAGCACCAATGTTAACATACGACGGCATAAGGATAGCGCCCGGAGCGATATAAGCACCGTAGCGCGCCGCTGCCTGAGGTACAACGCGAACGCCAAGCTTCTCGTAATCCTTCTTAAGGTCCATCTTATCGTAGAACTCCAACTCGCCAGCGTGCATTGTGCGCATAGTCTGGATAGGGAAATACATAAGGATAGCCTTCTTAACCCACTCATTAACCTGCCACTTGCTATTCTCTAAATCGATTGGCTCCGCAGTGCGCAATGTTCCCTTGTCTACCAATTCAACCACTTGGCGGATGGCATCTTTTACCTTGTCATCTGATAGCATGTCGCGGTTGTCCCACGCCTGCTCGATGATGCTCTTCAACTCGTTGTACATATCTCTTTTATGTTTAATTATTTGTCTAATAGTTGCGTAACCTGTCGCAAAGTTATCAAAAAATATTGGGACGAGCGCTATTTTGTCGCAACTTTTTAATATCTTTGCCAACGACTTTTTATAGTACATATTAAAACAATAATTTAATGAGGGTTTACAAGTTTGGTGGAGCTTCGGTACGTAACGCTGATGGCGTGCGTAACCTCCACAAGATTATCAGCGATGAGAAGAATCTGTTCATCGTAGTGTCAGCAATGGGTAAGACGACAAACTCACTAGAGGTTGTCTTCGAGGGTGTTCAAAAAAGCGATAAAAAGCTTTCTATGGAGCATATTACCGCGTTGCGAACCTATCATGCTGAGATAATCGACGACTTGTTTGGCGGAAAGACTACGCTAGAGAGCGTAGAGACTCTATTCGCTGCCTTGGAGAAGGTTGTAAATGAAACAGTATATCGCACAGAGGATGCGGAGCTTTGGTATGACACAATCGTAGCATACGGAGAGTTGCTTTCAACAACAATCATCTCGGAGTATTTGAACCACGCGGGAACAAAGAACCGTTGGATTGATATGCGCAAAGGATTCCTTACGGAGCAACGTCACAAAGATGCTTCAGTGAACATCGAAGGGTCGACAATGCGTCTTTTGGCGGAGATGGAGAATACACCAGAGGGCGTATTCCTAGGTGCTGGATTCATCGGATCGGCTCCAGACGGAACAACAACGACACTTGGTCGCGAGGGTTCTGACTACTCAGCGGCAGTTGTTGCGAACATCTTGAACGCAGAGTGCATGGCAGTATGGAAGGATGTGGACGGTATTTTGAATGCTGACCCAAAGATCTTCCCAGATGCAACAAAGATCGAGGAGTTGAACTACCTAGATACAATTGAGTTGGCTTACAGCGGTGCGCAAATCATCCACCCAAAGACAATCAAGCCACTTCAAAATAAGAATATTCCGCTTTACGTGCGTCCATTCGGTGACAAGACAAAGCCAGGAACAGTGATCAACGGAGAAGTGCCAATGGTGAATATTCCGATCATGATTTTGAAGAAGGATCAGGTGTTGCTAACGGTACGTTCTCGTGACTACTCATTCGTTCTTGAGGAGCGTTTCGCGACAATATTCTCGCTTATGGAGCGTTACCGCCTAAAGGCGAACTTGATTCACAATTCGGCGGTAAACATCATGCTGTGTGTGGATAGCTCATGGCACATTGATGAGGCTCTTGCAGCACTTGAGGCTGAAGGATTCGAGGCCTCTGCAGCGCGCGACATGGAGCTTTTGACAATCAGAAGCTACAACGATGATTTGTTGCAACGCTATGCATTCAAAGAGAATGTGGTTGTGCGTCAAACAAACACAAAGACAATTCGTATTGTGCGTAACAAAGAGTAAATTTGTCTGAAAGGTCTTGCAAAGAGGCCGATAGATATGCCGAAAGGTTTTGGTTGGGCGATTCTTGAAAAAGAGTCGCCCAACTTATATATTATCTCCTCAAAAAACGTTATATTTGTCAGCTATATAACAGAGTGAAAAATGAGAGAGAATCGCCCATCAATTGCTGCATCGCTGGCGCCACTTGTGGTGTTGATAGCGTTGCTGTACCTTATGGTGGGGATGTTTGGCTCAAGTGCGATTGAGGGTGCAAATCAGATTGCACTTATCGTAGCTACGGCGGTAGCGGCGCTTATTTCGATGTTGTTCTATGGTGCTAAGTGGAGTGACTTGGAGCGGGCTATGGTGGAGAATATTCGTACATCGAGTAGTGCTATAATTATTCTGCTGTTGATTGGTGCTTTGTCGGGTGTTTGGATGGTTAGTGGAGTGGTGCCAACGATGATATATTATGGGTTGGAGATTTTGAATCCAAACCTATTCCTGGTATCGGCGAGTTTGATATGTGCTGTGGTGTCGCTCATGACTGGTAGCTCGTGGACAACGATAGCGACAATTGGTGTGGCGCTAATGGGTGTTGGAACAGCGTTGGGTTTTCCGGCAGGTTGGAGTGCTGGTGCGATAATATCGGGTGCGTACTTTGGGGATAAGTTGTCGGTTTTGTCGGATACGACAATACTTGCGACATCTGCGGTAGAGGTGCCGATATTTACCCATATTCGTTATATGTTGATAACGACAGTGCCGGCATTTGTAATTGCGTTGGCGATATTTTTTGTTGCAGGATTTGTAATAACTCATGGTGATGCGATGACGGCAGGAGTATATGCAAGGACACTTGATTCGACATTCAATATATCAGCTTGGTTGTTGGTTGTGCCGATGATGACGGGTGTTATGATAGCGCTGAAAGCTCCGGCGATGGTTACGCTATTTGTGTCGGCATTTATGGCGGCAGTAGCGTTGATGTTTGCGCAACCTGAGGTTGTGATGGAGATAGTTGGAGCGGAGAGTTTGACGCTTGCAATGAGGGTAAAGGCTGCCATTATGAGTTGCTACGGTGCAACATCGATAGTGACACCCGTGGCGCAAGTTACAGAGTTGATCTCAACGCGAGGAATGGAGGGGATGATGGTTACCATTTGGTTGATTATATGTGCGATGTGTTTTGGCGGTGCGATGATGGGGAGCGGAATGTTGCAGAGGATTACGGAGCTATTTGCGAAATATGTGAAGAGTACGGTTGGGATTGTTGGTGCGACACTATTTGGAGGAACGTTCTTTAATATTGCGACGGCGGATCAATATATCTCGGTAATATTGACGGGAAGGTTGTTTAAGGAGTTGTATGAGAAGGAGGGGTTGGAGGCTCGCCTTTTGAGCCGTTCGGTAGAGGATTCGGCATCGGTTGGTTCGGTACTTGTGCCGTGGAATTCTTGTGGAATGGCGCAATCGGCGGTGCTTGGTGTCGCGACGTTACACTATCTGCCATACTGCTTTTTTAATATATTAAGCCCCGCTGTTTCGCTTGCTGTTGCTGCGGTTGGGTATAGGATCGTGAGAGTTAAGAGATAGTAGAGAAGAAAAAATATAAAATAGATGAAGAAGTTAGTAATTTTTGACCTAGATGGAACGCTGATAAATACGATTGAGGATTTGGCAGCGGCGTGTGATGAGGTGTTGAAGCGAAATGGCTTGCCAACATACTCAGTGGCGGAGTATCAAGAGTTCGTGGGGAGCGGTATAATGCGACTTGTGGAGCGCGCTTTGCCAGAGGAGAAGCGCACGGAGGAGTTCGTAGCGAAGATTCGTGCAGAGTTTGTGGAGTATTACTTCGAGAATATCGACAAGAAGACGAAGGTATACAGAGGTATAGAGTCGCTATTGCGTGAGTTGCAAGAACGTGAGGTGGCGATAGCTGTAGCATCGAATAAATTTCAAGAGGGAACGAGGAAGTTGGTTGCTTCGTTCTTTCCAGATATTCGTTTTGAGGCGGTGCTTGGACAGCGTCCAAATGTGCCGTTGAAGCCACACCCATCTATTATTCGTGAGATAATTCAGATTACGTCATACGCGCCAGATAAGATTCTTTATGTTGGTGATTCGGGTATTGATATGCAGACAGCGAAGGCTGCAGGTGTTGAGTCGGTAGGTGTATCTTGGGGATTCCGCCCGGTGAAGGAGTTGGAGGAGAATGGTGCGGATCATATCATCGATAATCCGAACGATATTTTGTCTATTATTGAGTAGATTAGTTTGTGGAAATGGAGAGCTTAAAGGATAGATTCTTGCGATATGTCGCCTTCGATACGCAATCGGAGGGTGGTGTGGAGTGCTTTCCATCGACGCAGAAACAGCTGGTGCTTCTGAAGGTTTTGGAGCAGGAGTTGCGCGACCTTGGGCTTGAAGATGTAAAGTGCGATGAGTATGGTTATGTGACTGGTGCTATCCCTGCAACAGTGGGTTGCGAAGATGCGCCTGTTATAGCTTTTTTGGCGCACGTTGATACATCGCCTGATGTATCGGGTGCTGATGTAAAGCCTCGAATTATTGAGGATTATGATGGTTCGGATATAGTTTTGAGCGCTACGGAGAGAATAAAAGTAGCAGAGAATGAGGAATTAAAGGCGCTTGTTGGTCATACGTTGATTACCACGGACGGAACGACACTGCTTGGTGCTGATGATAAGGCTGGTGTAGCGGAGATTATGAGTGTTGCAGCGATATTGATGAGCGATAAGTCGTTGAAGCATGGTCGCATAATGGTTGGATTTACGCCTGACGAAGAGGTGGGGCGAGGTGTTGATTTCTTTGATGTTGAGGCGTTCGGAGCTGATTTCGCATATACGCTTGACGGAGGTGCAGAGGGAGAGATTGAGTTTGAGAATTTCAACGCCGCAGGGGCGAAGATCTCGATAAAAGGGCATAACCACCACCCAGGCGCAGCAAAAGGGAGGATGCGTAATGCACTCGATATTGCGACGGAGTTAAACGCGATGTTGCCAGAGGGCGAAAGACCGCAATTTACCGATGGTTACGAAGGGTTCTTCCACCTTGTGGATTTGAGTGGCTCGGTGAGTGAGGCGACAATGGAGTATATAATTCGTGACCATTCGCAAGAGAGATTTGAGCAGCGCAAGGAGTTGATGAAGGGGGTTGTGGCAGAGCTAAACGAGAAATATGGTGCTGAGGTTGTTGCGCTCGATATTGTGGATCAATATTACAATATGCGTAGGATGGTTGAGCCGCATATGGAGATTGTGGAGTTGGCGGAGGAGGCGATGAGAGAGTGTGGTGTAGTGCCAAAACGTATGGCAATACGCGGCGGTACAGATGGCGCGAGGTTGTCGTTTATGGGGTTGCCTTGTCCGAACCTATTCGCTGGTGGTGGTAACTTTCATAGTCGCCACGAGTACGCTTCGTTGACGACAATGGAGCGCGCGGTTGATGTAGTGCTGAAGTTGGTGGAGTTGTGGTCAATGCAGAGAAGAAAATAGATTTAATATGAGTTATAGAGATTATTTCAGAGTTGCGGCAGCGGTGCCAAAGGTGACGATCGGTGCGTGCGCGGATAACTGCGCCGCAATAGAGAGATTGGCGCGAAAAGCAGCGGCGCAAGGTGCAGAGGTAGTTGCTACGCCAGAGTTGTCAATCACGGGTTATACGTGTGGTGATCTGTTCCTGCAATCGTCATTTGTGGAGCGTGCTAACAGAGAGTTGGAGGCGCTTGTTGCACGTTTGGCAGATCTGGAGATTGTAGTTATAGTTGGTGTGCCGATGTTGCTGCAATCGAAACTATATAATTGTGCGGTGGTATTTGCGAAGGGCGATATTTTGAGCGTAGTGCCGAAGGTGCATATTCCTAACTACTCGGAGTTTTACGAGGCGAGATGGTTCGCTTCGGGCGATAATTTTGAGGTTGCAGATAGGTTGTTCAGCGTGAATGGGGTGTCGTGTTGTGTGGAGATATGCGAGGATATGTGGGTTGCCAGTCCGCCATCATCGCAGGTTGCAGATATGGCGCAGGTCTGCTTTAATCTCTCTGCATCGCCAGAGGTTGTAGGGAAGCACGACTACTTGAAATCGTTGATTGAGCAGCAGTCGGCACGTTGCATATCGGGTTACGTATACGCTTCGGCAGGGTTTGGAGAATCATCGACAGATCTGCTATTTGGTGGAAACGCAATAATAGCGGAGAATGGGCGCATAGTGGCGCAAGGAGAGAGGTTCTCCTTGGAGGAGCAGCTGACGGTTGCGGATTTAGATATTGAGTTGCTAAATAACTATAGGTTGCGTACATCTACTTTTGGTGCGCGCTCTAGTAATGTTCGTGACTATGGTGTGCATAATGTTAGAGTTGCGGCTGATAAGGGTGGAGAGTTGCTACGTGCAATAGATAGAGCGCCATTTGTGCCTGCAGATGAGGCAAAACGTGATGAGCGATGCGAGGAGATATTCGCTATTCAGAGCGGTGGATTGGTGCAGCGATTGTCGCATACGGGGTGTAAATGTGGCGTTATTGGTATTTCGGGAGGTTTGGACTCAACGCTAGCGTTGCTTGTTGCGGTGCGTGCATTTGATAGGTTAGGACTTGATCGCAAGGGGATAATTGGTGTGACGATGCCTGGATTTGGAACAACGGGAAGGACATACAACAATGCGATAGCGATGATGGAGGAGTTGGGTGTTACGGTACGCGAAATATCGATTAAGGAGGCATGCAACCAACACTTCAAGGATATTGGTTTGTCGCCAGATGATAGATCGGTGTCATACGAAAATTCGCAAGCGCGTGAGCGTACGCAGATCCTAATGGATATAGCGAATATGGATGGTGGTATGGTTATCGGTACTGGCGATTTGAGCGAGTTGGCGCTTGGTTGGGCGACATATAATGGAGATCATATGTCGATGTATGGCGTGAATGGTTCTGTGCCGAAGACGTTGGTTCGTTACCTTGTTTCGTGGGTGGCGCAACAATATAAGGGAGAGAATGAGCGTGTATACAAAACGTTGTTGGATGTGGTGGATACTCCTGTAAGTCCGGAGCTTCTGCCTGCAGACGAAGCGGGAGAGATAGCGCAAAAGACGGAGGATCTGGTTGGTCCTTATGAGTTGCATGATTTCTTCCTCTACAACTTCGTGCGTAATGGTTTCTCGCCGCGTAAGATATATGATCTGGCGGTTGTGGCGTTTGCGGGAGAGTATGAAGGCGAAGTAATATTGAAATGGTTGAAGATCTTCGTAAGGCGTTTCTTTAACCAGCAATTCAAGCGTTCAGCAATGCCTGATGGTCCAAAAGTGGGTAGCGTTTCGCTCTCGCCACGCGGAGATTGGAGAATGCCGAGCGATGCAACAGCCAAGGAGTGGCTTGCGGAGTTGGAATTTTAATAGCGAATGATTACATTTGTAGAGTTTTAGTAGGGAGTTTAATAACGAGAGGTAAGTAATATAATAAGGTATGAAGAGTCAGAGAATTGCAGAGATCTTGCGCCAAGAGGTGGCACAAGGAGCAGAGCAAGCTATAACAGTTAAGGGTTGGGTGCGTACGAAGCGCGGAAACAAGAATGTGGCGTTCATCGCGCTAAACGATGGTTCGTGTGCGGCAAATATCCAAGTTGTGGTTGATCTTGCAACGTTTACTGATGAGGAGCTTTTGAAGAGAGTTACAACAGGTGCTTGTATCTGCGTTGAGGGTGCTTTAGTAGCATCGCAAGGTGCTGGGCAAGGTGTAGAGGTGTTGGCGAAGAGCATAGAGGTGTATGGTACAGCTGACCCGGAGACATATCCGTTGCAGAAGAAGGGTCACTCACTAGAGTTCCTTCGCGATATTGCATACCTACGTCCGCGTACAAATACATTTGGTGCGGTGTTGCGTATTCGCCACGCGATGGCATTCGCAATACACCAATATTTCAACGAGAAGAAGTTCTACTACCTACATACGCCAATCATCACGGGTTCGGACTGTGAGGGTGCAGGGCAGATGTTTAACGTGTCGACACTAGATATGAGTAACCCTCCGCGTACGGAAGAGGGGGCTGTGGATTACTCGCAAGATTTCTTTGGCAAGGCTTGTAACTTGACAGTTTCGGGACAGCTAGAGGGTGAGCTTGGTGCATTGTCGCTAGGTCAAATATATACATTTGGACCAACATTCCGCGCAGAGAATTCAAATACGCCGCGCCACCTTGCGGAGTTCTGGATGATTGAGCCAGAGATGGCGTTCTATGAGTTGGAGGATAATATGGAGCTTGCGGAGGATTTCTTGAAGTATCTTATTACATACGCTTTGGAGAATTGCAAGGAGGATCTTGAATTCATGAACCAGATGTGGGATAAGGAGCTTTTGGAGCGTTTGAATTCTGTGGTAAATACCCCATTTGTACGTTTGGATTATACGGAGGGTGTCGAGATATTGAAGGCATCGGGACGTAAGTTTGAATTTAAGGTTGAGTGGGGTTGCGACCTACAGTCGGAGCATGAGCGATACCTCGTGGAGGAGCATTTCAAGAAGCCAGTTATACTCATCAACTATCCGAAGGATATTAAGTCGTTCTACATGAAGCAAAACGATGACGGGAAGACAGTGCGTGCGATGGATGTGTTGTTCCCAAAAATAGGCGAGATTATCGGTGGATCGGAGCGCGAGGCGGACTTTGGCAAGCTTTCTGCAAGAGTAAAAGAGCTGAATATAAACGAGGAGGATGTGTGGTGGTACTTGGATACTCGCCGTTGGGGATCTGCACCACACTCAGGATTCGGACTTGGATTTGAGCGTTTGCTGCTGTTTGTGACTGGTATGGCGAATATTCGCGATGTGATACCATTCCCACGTACTCCAAATAACGCTGAGTTTTAGAGCTAGTCTCTCTTTTAAAGTAAGATCTCGTTTATGTCGGTTAGCTCTATGGCTAGTTGCTAGAGCGAGATTTGCTATTTTGAAACTATTTCAAACCAAAAAGAGAACAAACTATGGCGTTAAATCAAAGGCAGGTGATGAGCCTTCAGCAGAAGCTATCACCACAACAGATACAGATGATAAAACTCCTCGAACTGCCCACTGTGCAGCTTGAGCAACGCATTAAGCAGGAGATTGAGGAGAATGTTGTATTGGAGGAGGATAACGCATCGCTCTCGGAAAATGATGCTGAAGATGGTGCTGCACCTGCAGAGGAGCCACCACAGCAACAATCATTGGATGAGTACCTGAAGGAGGATGATACACCCTCGTATAAAAGCCGTATAAACAACTTTTCGAGTGATGATAAGGAACGTCCACTATTTTTGTCGGGCGGTAGATCGTTGCAGGAGTATCTTAGCGAGCAGCTAGGGTATCGCAACTTAACTGATAGGGAGATGAAGCTTGCGAACTTCTTGATCGGTTGTTTTGACGAAGATGGTTATCTGCGCCGAGATTTGGAGTCGATAAGTGATGATTTGGCTTTTATAGCGAATGTGGAAGTGCAAGTTGAGGAGTTAGAGCGTATTCTGCGTATCGTTCATCAATTGGAGCCAGCAGGAATTGGGGCGCGT
Organism: Rikenellaceae bacterium; assembly: GCA_047174045.1. GTDB lineage: Bacteria > Bacteroidota > Bacteroidia > Bacteroidales > Rikenellaceae > Alistipes. The sequence continues at coordinate 204,814 of JBCQUJ010000001.1, read as the reverse complement.
GATCTTCGCGAATGTCTACTGCTGCAGATTGGTGCTTTGTCGCGCCCAACGAAGTCGCAAAGGTTAGCAAAGAGGATATTGACGAACTACTTCGATGAGTTTGCCAAAAGGCACTACGAGAAGTTGATCTCGCGCCTGCAAGTTAGTGAAGATGACTTCAGAGCCGCAATTACTGAGGTGCGAAGATTAAGCCCGAAGCCAAGTAATATGTATGCTGAAGGTGGTACAGATAGTACGCCATATATCATTCCAGATTTTATATTGACACAACACGAAGATAGGTTTGATCTATCGCTTAACTCTTCAACATTGCCAGAGGTTAAGATTAGCCACAGGTATAAGGATATGATTCGCTCGATGGTAGATGCCAAAGGAGAAGTGAAGGAGCAGGATAGAGAGGCAGTGCAATTCGTAAAGGGGAAGATTGATTCGGCAAAGTGGTTTATATCAGCGATAAAGCAGCGCCAAGATACGCTGATGCGCACGATGGAGGAGATACTTGACTTTCAGAGCGAATACTTTAGAGATGGCGATCCATCGAAGCTAAAGCCGATGATTTTGAAGGATATAGCGGAGAGAACAAACCTCGATGTGTCGACAATATCGCGCGTTGTGAATAGTAAATATGTGCAGACACAGTTCGGAATGATACTCCTAAAGTCGCTCTTCTCGGAGGCTATGCAGACTGATTCTGGAAATGAGGTTTCTAGCTATGAGATCAAGAATATATTGCAGCAGTGCATCGATGATGAGAATAAGCGCCACCCAATGACCGATGAGACATTGATGGATATACTCAATGCAAAGGGGTATCATATCGCGCGACGTACAGTTGCGAAGTATCGCGAAATGTTAAACATACCTGTCGCAAGGTTGCGCAAGCAGATATAGAATGAAAAATGGAGAGGTCTTAGACCTCTCCATTTTATTTTGACTCGTAGACTATCGGTTAGTTGTGGCGAGATGATGTGCCGTTGATTTTGGAGCTCATGTTGCTCTCTGCTTTGAGTGCCATCTCCTTCTGGAATGCAACCATCTTGATTACCGTAGCTGCGCACTCATCGCCCTTGTTGCCATGGATGCCGCCGCAACGATCTAGCGCCTGTTGCATATCGTTGACCGTAAGCACACCAAAGCCAACAGGGATGTTGCACTGCAACGAGAGCTGAGTAACACCCTGAGTAACACCATCGCAAACATAATCAAAGTGGCGAGTATCCCCCTGGATTACACATCCAAGGACGATAACAGCATCAACATCGGTATACTCCGCGAAGAATTGCGCTCCAAGAGGTAGCTCGAAAGTTCCAGGCACATACTTAACAGTGATGTTCTCCTCAGGGCATCCAGCGCTCTTCAACGTATTTACTGCAGCCTCTGCCAACGCGTTAGTTATCTCTGGATTCCACTCCGCAACAACGATTCCGAACTGCATCTCTGCAGCTGATGGAAGATCGGTGTCGATAAGTGAAAGGTTGTGGTTCTTAGTCGCCATCTTACTTGCTTTGAAGTGTTCCGATATACTTTTGCGCTGTGCGAGACTCTGATGAGCTAGGGTATAGCTTTACGCTCTTCTCGTATAGCTCCTTCGCCTTAGCATCGTCATCTGCTGCTTGAGCCGCAAGGCCAGCCTTAACAAGGAATATTGGCGCAGTGATGTTGTTTGATGATGCAGCAACAGCAGCCTCGAAAAGAGCAACCGCAGCGCTGTAGTCGCCAAGGTCAACCTTGATGTCGCCTTGAAGGCCAAGGTTTTGTGCATTGATGATGCCAGCAGCGATGCCATCTTGCGCCTTATACTTGCTCAAGTACTCAAGAGCGTTATCCAACTCGCCAAGGTTAAGGTAGCAGATGCCAGCGTAGTGCGCAGCAAGGTTTCCAGCAGCAGTAGAGCCGTAGCTATCGGCAACCTCTAGGAAACCTGTGAATTGCTCGTCACCCTCTAGTGCGATTCGGAAATTAGGGCTTTGAGCCTCTAGCGCCGCTTGAGCGTAGAACATTGCATCTGCCGCAGCCTTCTCGCGTGGCTCAACAACAAGGCTCTTGTAGCCGAAAAATGCAACAACAACAAAAAGAAGTGCGCTAGCACCTATTGCGATGTTCTTTGCATTTTTGGTGAAGAATTGCTCCGTCTTTGATAGTGTTTGCTCCATCTGCTCTGAGTTAGCTGATGCGTTGTTTTGTTGATTCATCGTTATATTATTTAATTATTTTCAAACTAGTAAGCTACGCTCCAACAATGCATAGATAGTAACTCCACAAAAGTAATATTTTTTTGTGAATTATTATATATTGCTCTGAAAAAATGAGTACTTTTGTTCAACTATGTATTTGAAACATTTATCACTTTTAAACTTTAAGAATATCGCGCAGGCGCAGTTCGATTTCTCGTCAGGCATAAATGGCCTGGTGGGGGATAATGGTGCGGGGAAGAGCAATGTTTTGGATGCGATATACTACCTATCGATGTGTAAGTCGATGTTGCAGTTGACAGATGGTCAGAGCGTGCTTCATGGCGAAGATTTCTTTGTTGCTGATGGAAGCTACAAGTCGCGCGACAAGCGTATAGATGTGGTTAGCTGCACATTCTCGAAGCAGAAATCGGCAGGGAAAATAATGAAGCGAAACGGTAAGGAGTATGAGAGATTGGCAGATCATGTTGGGTTTGTTCCAATCGTTGTTGTGTCGCCTTACGATAGCGTGCTGATAAGCGATTCGGCAGAGGAGCGTCGCCGCTTTATAAATCAGCTTATTTCGCAATTTGATGCTAACTATCTCAATGCATTGATTCGTTACAACGCATTGCTGCTGCAGCGAAACAAGGTGTTGAAGAGTGGTGCAGATGAGTCGATGCTGGCTCTGTATGATGAGCAGATGATGCCATATGCAAAGACACTTGAAAAGGTGCGCAGAGAGAGCGTGGAGGAGCTTTTGCCATTGGTTTGTAGTTACTATGAGGTGTTGAGTGGAGGGCGTGAAAGCGTGGAGATTAGTTACAAAACGCAATTGAGTGACGAGGTGTCGTTCGTGGAGTTGATGCAGCAGTCTAGACAGCGCGATATAGTGAATGGATTTAGCTCAGCAGGTGTGCATCGCGATGATCTGTTGTTCACTATTGACGACGGTAAACCATTGCGTAAATTTGGGTCGCAAGGGCAGCAGAAGTCATTCCTGGTGGCGTTGAAGTTGGCACAATATCAACTAATGAGTAGAGTTAAAGGGGAGCATCCGATATTGCTTCTTGATGATTTGTTCGATAAGCTAGATAGAGGACGTGTAGAGCAGTTGATACGTCTGGTTTCGGGAGATGATTTTGGGCAGATATTTATATCGGATTGTAACCGAGAGCGTCTGCAGTTAGTTCTGGATAAGGCAGATACAAAATATAGTATATTTAATATCGAGAAAGGAGCCGTGGTGTGAGAAGGACCAAGGAGATGTTGATAGGAAAGGCGCTAGATGAGTTCTTCAGTAAGCCTTATGTTGCAGGAAAGGTTGCCGAAGGGCGTATCGTAGAGACGTGGCGCGCAGTTGTGGGCGATTACGTGGCGGATATGACAGATGAGATTCGCCTGGAGAACCATATTCTGCATGTGAAAATATCATCGAGCTTAGTGCGAAATGAGATATTCTATCAGCGGGAGGCGCTAAAAGATCGTATAAACGAATATTCAAAAGTGCGTATTGTAAACGCAGTTATCGTGAAGTAAGGCGTTGTTTTATGCTGCTGTTTTGTGCTATGGTTTTATGCTATAGTTTTGTGCGGAATTCGCCAGGAGTGCAGCGGCTGATTGACTTGAACTGAACGTTGAAGTTGGGGAGGCTATTGAACCCTGCGCTTTGTGCAATCTCAGCAATCGGAAGGTGTGTCGTGCGTAGAAGTTGTTGTGCATAGTTGATGCGAAACTCCAAAAGAAAATCGAAAATTGAACGTCCTGAGTGGCTCTTGAAGTGGCGGCAAAGTGCAGTCCTATTCATGTTTGTATGCTCCGCCAACACATCGAGTGTGATGTTGCGGTGAAAATTGTGTGTTATATATTCGATAACTTCGCGATATGGGCCATCGCTGCTATCGCGAACCCAAGAGCTCTTTGGTGTAGCGATATTTTCGCCCTCATCGACCCTCTGTCCAAGGTAGTTAAGGACCTCGAAGAGGCGAACCATGCGTTCGAACCCATGTAGCAACTCCATCATCTCGATCTGCTTTACAATAGACTTGTCGATAGATTTTGCACTCCACTTTATGCCGCGTTCCGCACTCTTGATGAGGCGGTTGATGTTGCGCCACTCATCGAGGGAGTGATGAGCCGCAGGGAGGATTCCTTCGCTGAATTGCAGATAAGTAGAGCCGCACCTCAGAGGGTAGTTGGGTTCGTAGAATTGCGGTGCGCTCTTAAGGTGGTGGGGGATATTGCTACAAAAGAAGAAGAGCTCGCCAGGCCGAAATGGTGTGATGCCATCTCCGGCGAAGCAGAGCCCCTCTCCTTTGTTTATATATACTAGCTCCATCTGTTGATGGTGGCGCATGCGACGAGGAAAGTAGCGGCACTCTGTGATGCCGAAACGAAGCCCCGTGGCGCTATCTTTTGTCTGTCTTTGTTGCATATTTATATATTGCTATATTTGCTTATGCGCTTGCTGTGTGCAAATATAACAATAGTTGCTGGTCTATGCAACTCGAAGCTTAATGTTGTTGGTTTCGGTTTTTGTGCCGCGTGCAACCTCTATAGTTATTGATGCTCCTTGCTCTATCATCCCATCGATTATTAGCTCGGCAAGCGGCTCCTCGACCTGTTTTGTCAATGTTCGGCGAAGCTCGCGCGCGCCATACTTCTCATCGTAGCTCAGATCTGCGATGTGTGCGTAGGCGCTGTCGGTAGCTTTGATGTTGTAGCCAAGCGTGCGGACGCGACCAAATAGCTGATCAAGCTCCAACTTTACAATTCGTGAAATGTCGCTCTTGCTCAATGTGTTGAAGATGATCGTTTCATCGATGCGGTTCAGGAACTCTGGGGCGAAAAGTGCTTCTAGGGCTTTTTTGTAGCCGTTTGCCTTCTCCTCAATGTTGCTCTGCGCTTCGCACTGCTCATTGATAGAGTAACCCACCTTGGCACTGCGTTGCGCAATTTTTCGCGACCCAGCATTTGAGGTGATGATTATTACGGTGTTGCGAAAATCGATGTGTCGCCCTGTGCCATCAGTCAAACGCCCCTCGTCAAAGATCTGCAACATGAGGTTGAAGGTGTCGGGGTGTGCCTTCTCAATCTCATCAAGAAGCACGACAGAATATGGGTTGCGCCTTACAGCCTCGGATAGCTCGCCACCCTCGCCATAACCAACATACCCCGGAGGAGAGCCAATCAATCGCGACGTGTTGTGCTTCTCGCCATACTCGCTCATGTCGATGCGGATCAATGATCGGTCGTTGTGAAACATCCACTTAGACAACTCCTTAGCTAGCAACGTTTTGCCCACGCCAGATGGACCAACAAAGAGGAATACGCCAGTTGGTCGCGCTGCATCGCTGATGCCGGTGCGTGACCGCTTGATTGTGCGTGCGATCTTTTTCACTGCATCATCTTGACCTATGATCCTCGCTTTAAGCTCGCGTTCGAGGTCGCTAAGGCGCGATATGTCGCTTTGTGATAGGGTTTGCGGAGGGATGCCCATTAGGGATGTTATGATCTCTTCGATGTCGCTCTGCTCCACCATTGCTGTATTGTTATTTTGTGCGATGTTTGCTCTAGCTCCAGCCTCATCGAGAAGATCGATAGCTTTGTCTGGGAGATTTCGTTCCGTGATGTAGCGCTCCGAGAGTGTAACGCATGCGCGCAGTGCATCGGCGCTATACTTAACGTTGTGGTGTTGTTCATATTTAGGTGATATGCGCTCCAAAATTGCGATGCTCTGCTCTACACTCGTTGGCTCTACGACAACGCGTTGAAGGCGGCGAACTAGTGCTGCATCGCTCTCGATGTTTGTTCGGTATTCGTCAAATGTCGTTGCGCCGATGAGCTGTATTTCGCCTCTAGCGAGTGCTGGTTTGAGGATGTTTGCTGTGTCAAGACTACCTTGCGTTGAGCCTGCGCCAACGATTGTGTGGATCTCATCGATGAATACAATTGTATCCTTTGATTCGCGCAACGCTTTGAGAAGTTGTTGCATACGCTCCTCAAATTCTCCGCGAAACTTTGTGCCTGCGACCAGAGAAGTGATGTCGATTGAGAAGAGTTTCTTCTCCTTAATAGTGTGTGGAACATCGTTTGCTGCTATCCTGAGAGCTAAACCTTCCGCTATCGCACTCTTGCCAACACCAGCTTCGCCAACAAGAATAGGGTTGTTCTTTTTGCGGCGCGAGAGGATCTCGATGACACGTTGAGTCTGCTCCTCGCGGCCAATTACGGGGTCGATCTCTCCGTTGCGTGCAAGCTCCGTCAGATCCGTTCCGAATTTTGCTAAAGGGTGTTCTATGGCTGTTTTTTTATTTGGCATTTGCTGCGGTTGCGACTGCTGTTTTTCTGCCTTTTGTTCATCATTTTTAGTTTCGTTGCTTGCTGCGCGCTCAATCTTTAACGCCTCTAGTGAGTTGCCAATTGTATATTGTGCGATGTCGCGCTCAAGTGATGATGGAGTTATGCCGAACATCGTTAAGAGGCGCGAAGTAGATGTCGAAGTATCGCTCGATATGAAATGTAGGGCATGAAGCGATGATATGCGTGCTGCATTTGGGTAGCGCACGGCAAGGGCATTTATCATGTCGCGATAGAATATTTCGGGTGTGACACCCGCCATTGAAAGCTCGGTTGGGGTGTAGGAGATGTTGACTAGGCGCTGTATTCGCAGCTCCAGCTGGTCGATCTGCCACCTCTCAAGCTTGCTGCTAAGGAAGTGGTGGCAGAGTGAATTGCGGTCGGCGATAAGCTCCAGGAATAGAATATCCTCGAAGGAGCGCGTGGCGGCAAGTTTTGTAGCGGTGAATGTCGCTGTTGCTATAGTGCTATCTAGACTCTTTGAAATCTCTCGTTTTTGCATAATCGTATAGTGTTGTTTTTTGGAGGTATAACGCACACTTTTTCTGCGATATTATATACAATAATTTGAGTTGGTTGAACGTTGTAAAACTATATTCAAAAAATAAATATTACCTTTGTGATTATGGTTAGAATACTTTGGGTAGATGATGAGATAGAGTTGTTGAAGCCGCACGTTTTGTTCCTTGAGAAGCGCGGCTACGCTATCTTTACCTGTAATAATGGCTACGACGCTATCGATATGTTTAAGCAGGAGCATTTCGACCTTGTGATACTGGACGAGATGATGCCAGGTATGACAGGGCTAGATATGTTGCCCCTCATTAAGGATATATCGCCCGATGTGCCGATCATAATGGTGACCAAGAGCGAGGAAGATGATATAATGGATAAGGCAATAGGATCCAAAATCGCAGATTACATTATCAAGCCTGTGAATCCTCGTCAAGTGCTTTCGTCAATAAAGAAGTTTATACACTCTGAAGCGTTGGTCACAGAGAAGACTACGGCGGACTATCGCTCGGAATTTGGGCGGTTGAGCCAATCGATGCAATCTGCTGATAGCTTCGCCGATTGGTGTAACCTCTATCGCAAGCTTACAAACTGGGATATAGAGATTGCGCAGACCAGCGACCAGAGTATTCGCGAAGTGTTGAATTATCAGCAAGTTGAGGCGCGACAACTATTCTCGCGATTCGTATGCCGCAACTATGTGGAGTGGATAAACAGACGCGGCGAAGATACGCCCGTTATGTCACATACGTTGATGCGTGACAGAGTGTTGCCAGTTCTGGAGCAAGAGATGGATCGCGGTGGAAAGACAACGTTGCTGCTAATTGATAACTTTAGGTATGATCAATGGCGTGAAATATCATCGCAACTGCGATCGCTATTTGAGGTTGAAACAGATGGGCTTTACTGCTCGATTCTGCCAACGGCAACGCAATATGCACGCAACGCGATGTTTGCAGGTATGATGCCGCTGGAGATAGCGAAGAAGATGCCAGAGAAGTGGGTACATGACCATGAGGGGGAGGCGAAGAATCAATATGAAGAGGAGTTTTTGAGTGCGCTACTGCGCCGAAATGGTCTGGAGGAGTGCCGCGTAAGCTACGATAAGTTGGTGCGCCCGGAACAGGGTCGCAAGTTGTTGGCGAATATGCAGCACATTCACGAGGCGGATCTATCCGTTATTGTCTATAACTTCCTAGATGTGTTGTCGCACGCGCGCACCGAAACAAATGTGGTGAGAGAGTTGACCGAAGATGATGCTTCATATAGATCGTTGACACGCTCTTGGTTTGACCATTCGGAGCTATACTCAATTTTGCGTCAGCTATCGCAAAAGGGACATACCGTAATCATAACATCGGATCACGGAACGGTGCGAGTTGATAAGGCGATCAAGGTTACCGGCGACAAGCAGACCTCTGCAAACCTACGCTACAAGACAGGGCGCAACTTGGCATATAACCATCGAGAGGTGTTTGAAGTGACTCGCCCGGAGAATATACAGTTGCCGTCGAGTAACATAACGTCAAGTTATATATTTGCGTATGATAGCGATTTCTTCGTCTATAACAACGATGCGAACCGACATATTAGGTATTATAAGAGTACGTTCCAGCATGGTGGAATATCGATGGAGGAGATGTTGGTACCTTACGTGGTGTTGAAACCAAAAAGAGTAGAGTAAAGAGATATGAAGAGAGAGATAAGTATAAAGTCATTGGAGGAGTTGGGTGGTGTAGCCACTGCAATTTTGGAGTCGTTGAATGGTCGCAACGTTGTTCTGTTGAATGGTGGAATGGGTGCCGGAAAGACAACCTTGGTGCGTGAAATTGCGGCGCAATTGGGCTCTGCGGATAATGTGACGAGTCCAACATTTGCAATAGTGAATGAGTACGTGGCTGGTGATGGAGAGTCGTTTTTTCACTTCGATATGTATCGCATAGAGAGGTTGGAAGAGGCGATAGATATGGGTTTTACGGAGTATTTGGACTCTGGGTGCCTATGCTTCATTGAGTGGTCGGAGAGAGTTGAGGAGTTGTTGCCAGAGGATGTTGTGGTGGTTACAATTGATGCGCCAACAGAGACGGATAGGAGTTTTATAATTGAGTAAAAATATAGGGTAGAGTATGGCATTGAAGCAGTATGAGTCTAAGCAACAGCAGATATTGTTGCCGGCTGAGCAGATATTTAAATTGATAAGTGATTTCAACAACCTTACGCCAGTTGTGGCAGACAAGGTTGAGGAGTGGTGCGTAGACGGAGAGGGTGGCGATAGCTGCTCGTTCAAAGCCAAAGGGTTCAAGATTAGGCTGAAGATTGCAGAGAAAATTGAGTGTAAGCATGTTAAGGTGGTGCCAGACGGAGATGGCGCTGCACCAATGGATTTTGGGTTTTGGATCCAATTGCATAGTGTCTCGGAGAGTGACACGAGGTTTCGCCTGGTGTTGAAGGCGGAGCTTAATACGATGATGAATATGATGATTGGTGGTAAGATTCAAGGTGCTATCGATCAAGTTGCCGAGCAGGTTGCCTATGCTTTTGCGAGCAAGCGAGCTTAAGGAGATTGTTAGCGAAGCAGGGTTTGACCTATGTGGGATAACACCAGCTACGCACCTTGCAGATAGCGAAGAGCGATATATGTCGTGGCTAAATAGTGGTTGCGGCACAGGTTTAGAGTATCTAGGGAACTATCTAGACCTGCGATTCGATGCATCGCGATTGGTGGAGGGTGCAAAGACGGTTATTGTATGTGCTATCAACTATAAGAGTGAGTATTCGTTAGCGAAGTGTGATGATGGTGCGAGTATCTCATCTTATGCGCTTATGCGCGACTATCATAAGACGATAAAGAGGCAGATGAAGGGTGTTTTAACGTGCCTTTCGCGGAAATATGGTGTTGCAGGGCGATTATTTACAGACTCAGCACCACTGCTGGAGAAGGCTCTAGCTGTACGTGCAGGATTGGGATGGATAGGGCGACAATCGCTACTTGTGACCAAAGAGTATGGGACGTTTGTCCTTCTTGGCGAAATTGTGATTGATGCGGAGGTTGATTGTTATGATGAGCCTATTGCTGTTGATAAATATGCATGTGGTAGCTGCCGCAAATGTATAGATAGTTGCCCCACACAAGCAATCAACGACAACATGACACTCGATGCAAGGCGTTGCATAGCGAGCCGCACGATAGAGTTTGAGGATTGCGGCAAGGAGCCTCTGCATGGTTGGGTATTTGGTTGCGACATCTGCCAGAGTTGCTGTCCACACAATGCGAAAACACCTCTCTCAAACTCTTCAATAACAAAGCCAATTATATCTCCTCCAACGCCACAGGAGTGGAAAGCAATGGGTCAAAGAGAATTTGAGGAGTTTACAGCTGGAACGCCTATTCGCCGCTCATCGATAGCGCGGATTCACAGAGCTATAGAGCTAAATGAATTGAATAGAACAAAAAAATAAGAGCAGCGGATTATCGCTGCTCTTATTTTTATATACTATCTAGATCTCTACTATTTCTTAGTCTTTGGTGCAAGAATCATGTTCATCTTCTTACCCTCCAAACGAGGCATAGTCTCAACCTTTGCAATCTCCTCCAAATCCGTAGCAAAACGCAACAAAAGGATCTCACCTTGCTCCTTAAAGACGATCGAACGACCGCGGAAGAAGACATAAGCCTTAACCTTTGAACCCTCCTTGATGAAGTTCTCAGCGTGCTTCAACTTAAAGTTGTAGTCATGGTCATCGGTCTGTGGACCAAAACGGATCTCCTTAATGACAGTCTTGACCTGATTAGCCTTCAACTCCTTAGCCTTCTTCTTCTGTTGGTACAAGAACTTAGAGTAGTCAGCAATACGACACACCGGTGGATCAGCCTTCGGAGAGATCTCGATCAAATCAAGATCCATCTCATCTGCAATACGCAACGCCTCACGCGTTGAGATAACATCGGTATTCTCAGTATTGTCGCCAATCAAACGAACGTTAGGAACATCGATCTCCTCATTCGTGCGGTGTGGATTCTCCTTTACGGGCAATCTGCGTCCTTGATATGGTTTAGGACGTGAACCAGAATTAAATGCTGGTTTCGGGTGGTATGGTCTAGGTCCTGCTATAGCTTTGTCCTCCTAAATTGTTTTTTGTTTAACTTTATTGCTTATTGCAAAGATATAAAAAATCTTTTATACAACTATAATTTGGCTATTTAATCTTCGTACTCATCCATCTTGTTTGCATCAAACTCCGCCTGAACCGTAGCCTTTACGAAATCTGCAAACTCCTGAATAGTCATCTGACCCTTGTCGCCATCGCCCTGTGCGCGAACCGATACAAGACCATTCTCAGCCTCCTTCTCACCAACAATAAGTAGGTAAGGGATGCGCTTCAACTCATTGTCGCGAATCTTACGGCCGATCTTCTCGTTGCGATCGTCAACTTGAGTGCGAACATCCTGGCGGTTCAACATCTTTGCCAACTTAGCGGCGTAGTCGTTGAACTTCTCAGAGATTGGCAATACAACAGCTTGATCTGGCGACAACCACAATGGGAATTTACCTCCCGTATGCTCCAACAATACTGCCACAAAACGCTCCATAGAACCAAATGGCGCACGGTGGATCATGATAGGGCGGTGTAGCTTATCATCCGCTCCCTTATATGTAAGGTCGAAACGCTCTGGCAAATTGTAGTCAACCTGGATCGTACCCAACTGCCATTTGCGACCAATTGCATCCTTAACCATGAAGTCCAACTTAGGGCCGTAGAATGCCGCCTCGCCATACTCAACGATAGTGTCAAGACCCTTCTCAGCTGATGCTGTGATGATCGCTTGCTCCGCCTTATCCCAATTCTCGTCAGAGCCGATATACTTCTCTGTGTTCTTTGGGTCGCGAAGTGAAATCTGAGCTGTGTAGTTGTCGAACTTCAATGTCTTGAAGATATACAATACAATATCGATTACACGCTTAAACTCCTCCAAAAGTTGGTCTGGACGACAGAACATGTGTGCATCATCTTGAGTAAATCCGCGCACACGAGTCAAACCGTGCAACTCACCACTCTGCTCGTAACGATAAACCGTTCCGAACTCCGCCATACGGATCGGAAGATCCTTGTAAGAGCGTGGTTTAAACTTATAGATCTCGCAGTGGTGAGGGCAGTTCATTGGCTTCAACAAGAACTCCTCGCCCTCGTCTGGAGTCAAAACAGGCTGGAATGAATCCTTACCATACTTTGCGTAGTGACCAGATGTCTCATATAGCTCCTTATTTCCGATGTGTGGAGTCATAACTTGCTCATAGCCATGCTCGCGTTGAACAGTGCGCAAGAAGCCCTCCAAACGCTCGCGCAATGCAGCACCCTTTGGCAACCACAATGGCAAACCTTGGCCAACATGTTGAGAGAAGGCAAACAGCTCTAGCTCCTTACCCAACTTGCGGTGGTCGCGCTTCTTAGCCTCCTCCATCATAGCTAGATACTCATCAAGAAGTGCCTTCTTAGGGAATGTGATACCATAGATACGAGTTAGCATCTTATTCTTCTCATCACCTCTCCAATATGCACCAGCAATAGCTGTCAATTTAACAGCCTTGATAGGTGCCATAGATGGGATGTGTGGTCCGCGGCAAAGATCAGTAAAGCTGCCATTTGTGTAGAATGAGATAGTTCCATCCTCCAACTCATTGATAAGCTCAACCTTGTAAGTTTCGCCCATATCAGAGAAGCGCTTCAAGGCATCAGCCTTGCTAACCTCAATACGCTGCATGCTCTCCTTCTTGCGAGCAATCTCCAACATCTTATTCTCGATAGCAACCAAGTCAGCCTCAACGATCGGGCGTGGCGCCTCAACATCGTAGTAGAATCCGCTCTCGATAGCTGGACCAATACCAAACTTAATGCCTGGGTACAACTCCATCAACGCCTCCGCAAGAAGGTGAGCCGATGTGTGCCAGAACGCTTGCTTGCCCTCTTCGTCATCCCATTTGTAAAATTTAACCTCTGCGTCAGAGCTAATAGCGCTCGACATATCAACTGTCTCGCCATTTACAGATGCTGCAAGGCAATCAGCTGCCAAACGCGGACTGATGCTCTCTGCAACCTCAAATGCTGTCACTCCTGCTGCATATTCGCGTTGCGAACCATCAGGAAAAGTTACTTTAATCATAATTGCTAAATATATTTACTCTTTATTGTTTTCTTCGTTTGTTGCTGCTACTGGTGCTGTAGGTATTGCTGCGGTTTCGCCACCTTTTTGATATTCGCGCGGTTGGCGGTTATCTCTGCTTCCATATCGCTCGCGGTTGAAACCTCCGCCACCATGTCGGAAGCTACCATCGCTATGAGCCTTGTTTAAGCCTCTACTATCGCCTCTTTCGCGCTCCTGCTCAACTCTCTCAAGAGGGTTTGCGCTAATTCGATCATATATCTTGCGCGATGCAATGACATCAATTGCCATATAGATCGCATTGCGCATTGATGCTGGGTCAGCCTTATCTTGACCCGCAATGTCATACGCAACACCATGGTCAGGCGATGTTCTAACAGCGCTCAATCCAGCAGTGAAATTCACTCCATCAGGTGACAGTGTCTTGAATGGAATCAAACCCTGGTCGTGGTACATCGCAAGAATAGCATCATACTTTCTGTACGTGCTAGCGGCAAAGAATCCATCTGCGGCAAATGGCCCAAAAGCAAGAACGCCATCGTTGAACGCTTCAGCAATCGCTGGCTGTATAACATCCTTCTCCTCCGTGCCAAGCAATCCGCCATCTCCAGCGTGAGGGTTCAACGAAAGGACTGCAATGCGAGGCTCGACAACAGAAAAATCTGTTATCAAAGTTTTGCGCAACGCCTTCAAATCCTTGACGATTAGATCCTTGTTTATCGCACTCTTAACCTTTTCAAGTGGCAAATGCTTCGTAACAAGACCAACCTTCAGCAACTCACTGCACATCATCATCATATCTGCTCCCTCGAAGTTTGCAGCCATGAACTCCGTATGCCCCGTATGGGCAAATGTGTCACTTTGCACCGTCTCTTTGTTGAACGGACCCGTAACAACACCCTCTACAAAGCCACTCTTTAGCTCCTCTACAGCCTTTGTAAGTGCTTCTATAGCCGCTACACCTGCCTCCTGCGATGCCGTGCCAGGTGCGATGCTTTCGCGTGCCACCTTGCCGCACTCAACAAGATTGACCTTGCCTGAGCGAGCATCTTTGGCCGATGAAACAACGTTGAATGAGAAGTTGTCGAACTCCTCAATGCTCTTCTTGTAGTACTCAGCGGCGCTTAGTGAGCCGTAGATTACAGGTGTACAGATCTCGCACATGCGGCGATCTGAAAATATCTTCAATATAATCTCCCAGCCGACACCATTAGTGTCGCCTTGCGTGATTGCTATTTTTGTTCTCTTATCTGACATTCTGTTACTATCTCCTATCTCTCTGCTATACGTGATTTTATCTCTAATATTGTACCAGATTCTGCATCAGTACCATATCAGATAGCGAATATAGCTCTTTTTTTTGAGATAATAAATTTTTTTAACTGAATTTGTGGCAGCTAAAAATATTCGTTGCGATAGTTGTAGCTGTTTCGCATAGATTCAAACGTATCGGGGGACTCTTTTAGTGCTACGCTTTCTCGCTCAATATCAAAGTGTTGCGTTATTGTTTGCTGTAGCTCTATCCACTCAATATTACGCTCGTTAATCTTCTCAATGTTGGGATACCAATCGACAATTGGAAGGTTGAATTTTCTGGCTATATCTCGCGCTACAATTGCCGTTCCGTTAGCCTTGCCTTGCAGAGAGTAACCAGCGATATGTGGCGTTGAAGCGGTGCTTATTTGTAGCAATTCACGATCGATATTTGGTTCGTTTTCCCATACATCAAGATATAGTTTTGGGTTGCTATTTATGCTCTTGTTTTTGTTTGCGAAATTGAGCAATGCTTGGCTCTCGATAACCTCTCCGCGCGATGTGTTTATGATAGCTGCAGAATCCTTTAAAAGCGTTATGTTTTTGCTATTTAGAAGGTGGTGTGTAGTCTTGTCGAGCGGTGTGTGGAATGTGAGTATATCAACCTGTGGAAGCAACTCCTCAAAGGTTGTGAATGCGCTTCCAAGCTCTGTTTGAGCCTCTTTTTCGGCTCTCGGAGGGTCGCAGCAAGTTACGTTAAAACCCCATAGTTTTGCATACTTTTCGACAAGACGACCTACATTTCCAACGCCAACGACACCAATTGTTGGTTGTTCCTGAAACTTGCTATTTTTGCAGATCTCGACAAGTGCCGCTGCGACCCACTGTAGAACGCCGCGAGCGTTGCATCCTGCGGCTGTGGTAACTTCAATATTATTTGCGGTGCAATATGCCAGGTCGATATGGTCATATCCAATCGTAGCGGTGGCGATATGGCGCACCTTTGACCCCTCAAGCAGCGACTCGTCGCATCGTGTTCTGGTGCGAATGATGAGAGCATCGGCATCTATGACATCATCTTTGGATATGGCAGCTCCTTGTCGATATAAAACCTCGGCAAATGGCTCGAATAGCCCCTCTATGAATGGTATTGCGCTGTCGATTACGATCTTCATCTTTGGTTTGTTTGTTATGTGGCGCAAATATATTTGTTGCGTGGCTGCAAATATAGGAGATATTTCACAACTAATCACAAGAAAAATTGTACATTTGCATTAGTTATGAATGAGGAGTTAAAAGATTTTAATCCAGATGGCGTAGGTGTTGTTGGTGCAGGCTTTTTTGGTCTGCCGTGCAGCGTTGCAAACTCTCGCGTGGTGCTGATCTCTGCGCCGTGGGATGTTACTGTGTCGTATGGAGATGGTACGGCGCAAGCTCCGCAAGCTTTGATGGAAGCTTCGGCGCAACTAGATTTATATGATAGCTCAGCGGTAGATTGCTGGCGCGAAGGAATCGCTACGATGCCTGTGGA
Source organism: Rikenellaceae bacterium (assembly GCA_047174045.1). Lineage (GTDB taxonomy): Bacteria > Bacteroidota > Bacteroidia > Bacteroidales > Rikenellaceae > Alistipes. The sequence goes on along the minus strand of JBCQUJ010000001.1, from coordinate 188,826 downwards.
TGAGCAGATAGCTGCGATCTCTGAGGAGTTGAGAGCGGATGCGCAATTCGTTATTGAGGCACTGGAGAGTGGTGCGGGCGAGTCGTTGGAGGTTGAAGCGGCACGAAGCAGAGTTAATAAAGGATCGGGAGTTCTCAATGAGTTTGTATATAAGCAAGCGAAGGAGTTGCTGGAACGTGGTAAGATCGTTGGTGTTGTTGGTGGAGATCACTCTACGCCATATGGTGCGATAAAGGCATTGGGTGAGGTTTACGACGATTTTGGAATTCTGCACATAGATGCGCATCGCGATTTGAGAGTCGCTTACGAAGGGTTTGAGTTTTCGCACGCTTCGGTAATGTATAATGTGTTGCGCGATGTGGAGCAGGTGTCGAAACTGGTGCAGGTTGGCGTACGCGATTTTTGCGATGCAGAGCAGCGATTTGCCGATCAGAGCGAGGGTAGGGTTGTTAGCTTCGATGATTTGAGTTTGGCGCGTGCTGAATTTGAGGGCGAGATATGGAAAACGACGTGCGAAAGGATTGTTGCGGCATTGCCAAAAAAGGTATATGTGAGTTTCGATATTGATGGTTTGGAGATAGCTTATTGCCCACACACGGGGACACCCGTAAGTGGTGGATTGAGCTACAACAAGGCTGTTTACCTGCTGGAGCAGATTGTTGCTTCGGGTCGCACGATTGTGGGGTTTGATGTGGTGGAGGTTGTTCCAGCGGAGGATGATGTGACGGATTTGGTTGTTGGCGCGCGCATGGTCTATAAATTGTGTGGGTTGGCGATAAAATCTTCAATGTAATAAAATTTATAATTTATGATAAAGAGAATTTCGGTTTTGGCACTTGCAGTTTTGGCTGCATTTTCGGTTGCAGGTTGTGGCTCAAATAGCTCGAAAAGAGTGGATGGGGTTTTGAAGGATGCGAAGGCATCTGGTCTTGCTAATGAGAACGATTCGTTGGCTTACATAATTGGAATGAATGTCGCGGAGCAGCTTTTGAAGGTTGATTCGACAATAAATATAAATGTTGTGTGTCGTGCGATATTGGAGCAGACGAGTGGAAAGGCATTCATGAATTTGGATGAGGCGCGTGACGCGTATCTGCGTTATCTGCTATATGTTGGGCCAGAGCGTAAGCGTAACTATGAGGAGCAATATCTAGTTGATTTGGCGAAGAATAATCGTTCGTTGACTAGAACAAAGTCGGGACTGACGTACAATATTGAGGTTATTGGTGACGAGACGAAGCAGGCGAAAAATAACAACGACTGGGTTGTTCTGAACTATACAATTTCGCGAGTTAATGGCGAGCAGATATATCCAGTGGAGAGTGGTCAAAAAGCGCAAATGGAGTCGGGTGTAGGCGATATGATAGTTGGTTTGGCGGAGAGTGTCAAGATGGTAGGTGTTGGCGGTAAGATCAAGGCGTGGATCCCATCGAAGATCGCTTTTGGCGAGGATGGGGATGCAGAGTTGGGTGTTGCGCCTATCGAAACGATTATCTACGACTTAGAGATCGTTGATGTGGAGAGTAACCTCGCGAGAGTTCGCAAGCAGGAGCCGAAGCGCTTCTAGAGCTTTGATTCGCTTGTAAATAAATAACAGTAGGTTAGGTATTTTGCAAAGTAGTAGTAGTTGGGACGGTATAGCTATGCCGGGGCGCTTGTGGGCGATTTTGGCTGTGATGTTTGCTGTTTCGCTATCGGTGCTTGATGGTGTGATTGTAAATATTGCACTGCCAACTATTTGCGATGGTCTGCAAATTACACCATCGCGTTCAATCTGGATCATAAATTCATATCAGATTGCAATTGTTATATCGCTTCTGCCATTCTCGGCGTTGGGCGATTTGGTGGGGTATCGCCGCGTATATTTCTTTGGTTTAGCTCTATTTACAATTATGTCGGGCGGTTGTGCCGCATCGTGGAGTTTGGAGTCGCTGGTTGCGTGTCGTGTATTGCAAGGTTTTGGCGCGAGTGCCATAATGAGTGTGAATACATCAATCGTGAGGCTTATATTTCCGCGAAAGATGTTGGGGCGCGCACTAGGGCTTAACTCCACCGTTGTGTCGGTTTCGGCTGTTGGTGGGCCAACGTTAGCGGCTCTGATATTGTCGTTTGCGGAGTGGCCGTGGTTATTTGCGGTTAACCTGCCTGTTGGGTGCGTAGCGCTGATGTTGGGGTATCTATTCCTGCCTGATAACCCGGAGCGTTCGGGTGGAGGTCGCGCAGAGTTCAGGTGGGGCGACGCTGCGTTGAACGCTATAACGTTTGGTTCTGTGTTTGCCCTTGTAACGGGTTATTCCCAAGGTTTTGATTGGTGGTGGCTAGTTCTATTTGGGTTCATTGCAGCGTTCGTTGGGCGTTACTATGTTGGTCAACAGTTGCGCAGAGAGAATCCAATATTGCCTTTCGATCTATTGCGAATACCGATATTTTCACTCTCTGTTGCGACATCTATTTTGACATTTGTGGCGCAGATGTCGATGATTGTGTCGTTGCCATTTATATTGCAGCGACAATTTGGCTACTCGCCAGTAGAGGTGGGTGCTATTTTGACGGCGTGGCCTGCGATGAATATGTGTACTACGCCAATATCTGGCTTCTTGGTTGAGCGCTATCACGCAGGTATTCTTGGTTGCATCGGCTTGGCGACATTATGCGCTGGATTGCTGCTGCTGGCATTTGTTCCGGTGGATGCTACGAAGATAGATTTTATGTGGCGATTAGCGCTTTGCGGCTTCGGTTTTGGGTTCTTTCAAGCGCCAAATAATAGTTTGATAATCTCCTCTGCTCCACTATCAAGAAGTGGTTCGGCGAGTGGAATGATGGCTACAGCACGCCTTACGGGGCAGATTGCAGGTGCAGCAAGTGTAGCACTGCTGTTCTATATAGTGCCTGAGGAGAGTGCTAACTCAATACTATTTGTTGGGGTGTTGTTTGCAGGTTTGGCGGCGATTCTGTCATTCTCGCGACTATCATTGCCGATGCCAACCAACGGAGCGTAGTGCTATTTCTTCGCGATGTATAGCAGGTCAAAGCACTCGGCATTAGCTTCTACGACGCTATAATCATCCATCTTTATAGATGATGTAAGCTCTTGGTTCTCATTGAGGAGTTTGCGGCGATTGATCCTATTTAAGATGTCATAAGGAATCTGCAAGATCCACCTTGGTAGCCACCACTGCATACGGAAAATATCGAAGCGCGTAAACTTGCGTACCGAAGCTTTATTCTTCTCATAGTACTCCATAACTTGTTGGTTGCCGCTAACACCTAATCGCTCTATATCTGCCATGTCGAACGACTTAGAGAGTAGTGCTGCAAACTCAACGGTTGTATATTCGCGAACGTGCCAAGGGTTGCGCGTAAGTGACATATCTATATTCGGTGTAGAAACGATAAATCTACCTCCGTTTTTCAATACTCGGTATATCTCCGCGACAAACTTCGCATCTTGCTTGATATGCTCAATGACCTGGAATGAGATGACATAGTCGAACGACTCATTATCGAATGGAATTGGCGGAACATTTGCCGAAACAAGCTCCACGTTCTGCGGTAGATCCTCCGCCGCAATAGCTGGAAGGAATTTGTCAATAGAGATGAACTCCGTAGCATTTGGTGCGATGATATCTACGCCATAGCCCGAACCAGTGCCAATCTCAAGAACGCGACCAGAGATCTGCTTCGCTGCGAAATGGTAGGCAAGAAGTGAACGCTGAAAGACAAAATTGTCTGACAGCTCACGACTTACCCTCTCTGCAGTTGCGATTTTAGCCATAATATGCTTATCTCTACTCAGCCTCGATGAGTTTGATGCCGCTGTCGGTCATCTGCACCTCTCCGCTCTTCAACAGTACTCCAAGAGAACGCTTGAAGAGCTTCTTGCTCATCAGTGTGACCTCTGCGACCAGTTTAGGGTCGCTGTTGTCGTTGATTGGCAACTCTCCTCCATTTTCGCGCAAAAGCTTGCGCAAAGTGTCAGCTGAGTTTTTAACCTCGGTAAAGCCTTGTTGGTGTAGTGTCAAGTCGATGCGGTTATCCTCCGTGATCTTCTTAACATAAGCAACCAACAGATCGCCAACCTTAACGGGGCGGAAGAGTTGGTTCTTATACAACATGCCCCAATAGCGGTGGTTGATAATACAACGGAATCCAATTTCAGACTCCGATGCCACCAAGACACCAACCATGTCGCGCGGCTCAACGCCAATAACCTCATTATGGATATAGCTCTTGAGTTTAGTCGTAGCGACACAGCGTCCCGTAATATTATCTTCGTAAAGAGCGACAACGACACTATCGCCAACGATAATACCTCCTTGTTGGTTGCGGTTAGGCAAGAATAAATCCTTGCCAAATAGACCCCAGTCAAGGAATGCACCGTGCGCATTCTTGTCAACGACCTTCATATAGGCAACTTGACCAACCATTCCATTTGGCTGCTCAGTAGTAGCGACCAAGCGATCCTCAGAATCGTGGTAGACAAAGACCTCTACCTCATCGCCCTCCTGCTGAGTTAGCGATACGTAGCGGTTTGGCAACAAAACCTCATCGCCCTCCTCGTTGGCAAGGTATAGACCGAAGTCCGATATGCGGTTAACCTTCAAGATATGTTTTTGACCAGCTCTAATCATCCTATATTGTTTAATTCTAATTGAGACAAAAGTAATCTTTTTTCTCGGTTTTTGCTAACTTTGTTTGTTAAATCATAAAATGGAGCTGCTATGCGTTAATAGCAGGTATGAATATGAATAGAAGCAGTAGGTTTAATATGTGCGCGCCAGATGTTAAGCTCGACCTTAACAAAGAGTTGGTGCGCAATCCAGCATCGACATTCTTTGCTCGCGTTGAGGGTGTCACGATGTCTGGAGATGGGGTTGATGATGGTGATATATTGGTCATAGATAAGAGCGTAGAGCCGTTTGAAGGGGCGATGGTTGTATGCTTCGTTGATGATGCATTTACGTTGAGGGTTTTTGGTGATGAAATTGCGACGGATTCAGAGTTGATAGTTTGGGGTGTTGTGCGACACTTGATTAAGAAGATGATTTAGGATTTTGTGATGATTGGACTTTGCGACTGTAATAACTTTTTCGTTTCGTGCGAAAGACTCTTCAACCCGGCGTTGGAGGGGCGTCCTGTCGTTGTTATGAGTAGCAACGATGGGTGTGTTATTGCACGCTCAAATGAGGCCAAAGCGTTAGGGATAAAGATGGCGCAGCCGCTATTTCAAGTGCGAGAGTTAATTGAGCAGAATAATGTCGCGACAATATCGTCTAACTTACAGCTATATGGAGATATGTCGGAGCGCGTGATGATGATACTGCGTGAGCATATACCGCATATTGAGGTATACTCAATAGATGAGGCGTTCCTCGATCTGTCGGGATTTAGCGAAGAGGAGTTGCCTGAATTTGGGCGAAAATTATCGGCGATAGTGAAGCGTGCCACGGGAATTCCAGTGAGTATTGGTATAGCTCCCACGAAGACATTGGCGAAGGTTGCGGCGAAGCTTTGCAAGAGTTATGCGAAGCTGCATGGATGTTGTTTGATGCATAAGGCGGAGGATGTGAAGAAGGTTTTGAGTAGAACAGCTGTGGGTGATATTTGGGGGATAGGGCGTCAATCTGTTGCGATGTTGGGGCGATATAATGTGAAGAGTGCTGAGGATTTTGCAAACCTACCTATGGAGTGGGTAAAGGCGCAAATGGGGGTAGTAGGTCTAAGAACTTGGCGCGAATTGCGCCGCGAAAGCTGTATTGAGATTGATTCGGCACCATCGAACCAGCAATCGATAATGGTGTCGCGCTCATTTAGCCACGATATAACTGATTTTGGAGAGTTAAATAGCTCTGTGGTGACATTCGCATCAAGGGCGTGCGAAAAGTTGCGTGCGCAAAACTCTGTCGCATCGCAGGTGCAGCTATATGTTGCGACAAACAGACATCGCGAAGGTGTGTTGCAACATAGTGAGAGTAGGTTTGTTAATTTCGTTACGCCAACAGATAGTACGCTGGAGATTGTGAAGGCTGCAACGACAATGTTGAAGGCGTTGGTACGTAAAGGTTTTGGGTATAAAAAGGCTGGGGTGGTGCTGTGTGGTTTGAGTGGTAATGTTGGTGTGCAGAGTTCGTTATTCGATGAGGTTGATAGGTCGAAGCATGATGCCCTGATGAAGAGCGTAGATAGGTTGAATTCGCAGATGGGACACTCTACAGTAAGTATTGGAGGGAACGTTAAAGGGCTTGTGCCGACAAGTAGTGCGAATCGTTCTCCGATGTACACAACATCTTGGGACGATATATTGGTTATCAAGGTTTAATTGTTGCTGTTAAGCGTAATATTTTGACTATATTTGCGGAATTGCGAATTGCAGAATTGGAAAGGGATTTGATGGAAGATAAGATAAGGATAGAGGGGGCGAGAGTCCACAACCTCAAAAATATAGATTTAGAGATACCGCGCCAAAAACTCGTAGTTGTTACGGGGCTTTCGGGGTCCGGTAAATCATCGTTGGCGTTTGATACGTTATATGCTGAGGGGCAGCGCCGCTATATGGAGACATTGTCGACTTATGCGCGACAATTTGTTGGGTCGATGGAGCGCCCCGATGTTGATAAGATAACAGGATTAAGCCCCGTAGTGGCGATTGAGCAGAAGACGACAAATAAGAATCCGCGCTCAACAGTTGGTACAGTGACGGAGATCAATGACTTCCTGCGTCTGCTATATGCGCGTGCATCGAGAGGTTATTCGCCAAACACAGGAGAGTTGATGGTGAGATATACCGATGAGCAGATCCTTGATATGGTTATGGCAGATTACGCCGGAAAGAAGGTGGCGCTGCTTGCGCCGATCGTTAGGGGGCGCAAAGGTCACTATCGTGAGTTGTTTGCTACGCTGACAAAGAAGGGGTATTTATATGCGCGTATCGATGGGGAGATGGTGGAGTTTTCTGCTGGTATGCGACTTGATAGATATAAGGCGCACGATATTGAGCTTGTTGTAGATCGTTTGGTAGTTGATAAAGGCGATACGGAGCGCATAATGAAGTCGTTGCGTGAAGCGATGAGTCAAGGAGAGGGGACAATGTCGCTATATGATTACGAGAGCGATAAGGCGCGTTTCTACTCGCGTAACTTGATGTGTCCAACTACTGGTGTGGCTTTTGAAGAGCCTGCACCATATACATTCTCGTTTAACTCTCCGAAAGGTGCTTGTCCGCGTTGTTCGGGGCTAGGAGAAGAGGCTGTGTTCGATAGGGATAGGATAATTCCAGATCCGAAGAAGAGTTTGCGCGAAGGTGGAGTGGAGCCGCTAGGGAAGTATCACAACAATATGTTGTTTGCGATGATAGAAGTGCTTGGTCGCAGGCACGGATATACGCTAGATGAGCCTATAGGCGAGATGAGCGAAGAGGCGCTGAATGTTATATTGTATGGAGATGCAGAGCCGTTGAAGATAAATATGGCGGATTTCGCCTCTACGAGCGGTATTCATCTGATGTCGTGGGAGGGTGTTGCGGAGTATATAGATAGCACCGTAGATCCGGAGAGTAAGAGAGGAGAGAAATGGCGCGCACAATTCCTCGTTCGCAAGAGTTGCGCTGCGTGTGGTGGTTCGAGATTGCGACCAGAGGCGCTGCAATTCAAGATAGGAGAGTATACCATTGCAGATCTGTGTGCTATGTCGATAGAGGATTTAGCAGAGGTGATGTCGAAGATAGATAAGGCTTTTAACGCAAAGGAGAAGAAGATTGCAACGGAGATATTGAAGGAGATTCGCGAGCGATTGAGCTTCCTGATAGATGTTGGTCTAGGGTACCTATCGCTGAGTCGCTCTTCGCGAACATTGTCGGGTGGAGAGTCACAACGAATAAGGTTGGCGACTCAAGTAGGGTCGAAGTTGGTTAATGTGCTATATATCTTAGATGAGCCAAGTATAGGTCTGCACCAGAGGGATAATGTGAGGTTGATAAATTCGTTGAAGAATCTACGTGATGCGAAGAACTCGGTCATAGTTGTGGAGCATGACGAGGAGATGATGCGCGAAGCAGATTTCATTGTTGATGTTGGCCCTCAAGCCGGGCGAAGAGGTGGGGAGATTGTAGCTGCAGGTTTGTATGATGATATTGTGAAGTCTGGATCTATAACAGCAGATTACTTGACAGGACGCAGAGCGATAGAGGTGCCTAAGGCGTTGCGCAAGGGTAGCGGCGAGAAGCTGACGTTGGTAGGTGCAAGAGGAAATAACCTGAAGGGTGTAGATAGTAAAGGTAAGGTTCAGAGGGTTGATTTTCCATTAGGTAAGTTGATCTGTGTTACTGGAGTGAGTGGTTCTGGAAAGTCGTCACTCATAAATGGTACGTTGCGCCCGATACTAAGCCGTGAACTCTATCGTTCGTTTGACCAACCGTTGGAGTATGATAAGTTGGAGGGTATAGAGAATATAGATAAGCTTATCGTTGTAGATCAATCGCCAATTGGTCATACGCCGAGAAGTAACCCTGCGACATATACAAATGTATTTAGCGATATTCGTAAGCTGTTTGAGTTGACTCCAGAGGCGCAGATAAGAGGTTACAAAGCGGGTCAATTCTCATTCAACGTAAAGGGGGGTAGATGCGAAGCGTGTCGCGGTGCAGGAGTACAGGCGATAGAGATGAACTTTTTGCCTGATGTATATGTGACATGTAAGAGCTGTAATGGGAAGCGATATAGCCGCGAAACGTTAGAGGTTAAATATCGTGGAAAGAGCATATACGATGTTTTGAATATGACTATAAATGCCGCTGTGGAGTTCTTCGCTCCGCTGCCGTCAATAGCAAATAAGTTACGCGCAATACAAGATGTTGGACTAGGTTATTTGACACTAGGGCAACCTTGCACCACTCTTTCCGGTGGAGAGTCGCAACGCATAAAACTCTCGTCGGAGCTGGCAAAAAGCGATACAGGGAAGACTCTATATATACTAGATGAACCTACGACGGGTCTTCACTTCGAGGATGTTCGTCAGCTGTTGGAAGTTATAAATAAGTTGGTGGATAGAGGAAATACGGCGATCGTGATTGAACATAACTTAGATGTTGTGAAGGTTGCGGATCACATAATCGATATTGGGCCAGAGGGTGGTGCTGCAGGTGGCGAGGTTGTTGCTGTTGGTACTCCTGGCGAGATTGCCAAATGCAAGAAGAGCCATACGGGGCGATACCTGCTGCCGCTGCTGAAGTAGAATTGTTTTTTTAACTTTTGTATTGCAATGTGTAATAAAATGTAAATCGTTTACGTTTATTGTTCAAATTGGCAGAAGTTTTGAGGTGTTTATATGTGTTTTGTAAATAAAAAAACACTATATTTGTACTTCGTATGTCTATGCGAATAATTATGAAAAACAATTAAATAAATAAACAGATAACTAAAAAGATGAAAAAATTACTAGTTTTTGCACTTGTAGCAAGTGCGGTGATTGTTAGCTCTTGTTCTTCTTCTAAGAAGCCAAGCTCAATTGTAAAAGGTGATGCTGCAGAGCTTGACACTTTGTCATACGCTTTTGGAACACACCTTGGAAACGCATTGAAGAGTGAGTTCTCAGATCTTCCAATCAACATGGAGGTTTTGACTGAGGCGTTTGAGACTTCAGCACTTGGTAACAGCAAGATGACAAAAGAGGAGGCTTCTGAGGTCTTCATGGGCTATATGAGCGGTACTCGCATGGTACGTCGTGAGATCGTAGCGAGAAAGCGCGCGCAAGCGGACAGCGTAAAGCGCGCTAACGGAATGAAAGAGTCTGTAGTTAGAGAAGAGCGCGAGGCTTTGGGTGCTGACGCAGATATGTTCGAGAGTGAGGAGCAACGCAATGAGTTCTCTGCAGCTTTGGGTACTGATATTGGTTTGAGCTTCCGTGAGGCTGATTTCCCAATCCAAACATATTGGGTTAATGAGGCGTTGGTTAATGGTGTTAACAACGCATCAGTGATCACTTTTGAGCAAGCAGTAGCTTACATCCAAAACTACTTCCAAGTTGTTGTTCCACAACGTAACCTTGAAATCTCTAACGAGAAGTTGGCTGAGATCGAGGCTAAGTCTGGAGTTGTTAAGACTGAGAGCGGACTTATGTACCGTGTCAAGAGCGCTGGTGACGAGGAGCTTCGCCCTTCAACTGGTCGTGACAAGGTTAAGGTTAACTACACAGGTCGTTTGGTTCGTAACAACAACGTATTCGATACATCTCGTTATGCAGATCGCACAGATGAGCAAAAAGAGGCTATGAAGAAGGCAGGTCAATCTAAGGATGATATGCCAGTTGAGTTCGCACTTAACCAAGTTATCAAGGGTTGGACTGAGGGTCTAACGCACGTTGGTAAGGGTGGTCGCATCGAGTTGTGGATCCCAGCTAGCTTGGCTTACGGTGCTAACGGCGCTGGTGCTATGGTTGGTCCTAACGATGCTATCTACTTCGACGTTGAGGTTATCGAGGTTACTCTTGCTGATCAACCTAAGGCTGAGAGCGCTGAGTAATTAATAGCGTAAGATCAAAAAATAGGAGTTCTGCCCGTATGGGTAGAACTCTTTTTTTGTGAGCTGTTGAGTAGACTGAAAAAAGAGAGCCGATAGATCTATCGGCTCTCTTCTGTATTGTTGAGGTTTGCTTATAGCTTAATGTCGTAGATTTGTATGACACCAACTAGCTCTGAATCGCGATTTATAGCGATAAGGGAGCTAACCTTGTTCTCGGTCATCATCTTCTCTGCAACGATCAACTTCTCATCTGATGCAATGCAGCGAGGGTTCTTGGTGTAGATGTCGCTCGCCTTAATATTGAAGAACTCAGCCTGGCGACTCTCCATAGCGCGTCGCATATCTCCATCTGTGATTATACCCTCTATCTTTGCTCCACTACATACGATAGCAAGACCAAGTCCGCCCTTACTAATGGTGTGGATGATCTCTGTTGCTGTACTATCTATCGATAGGATTGGTAGCTTTTCACTACGCATAACACTCTCGACATTCATAAGCAACCTGCGCCCCAGGCTTCCTCCTGGATGAAGCCTAGCGAAATCCATGCTCGTGAAGTTGCGTTGATTCATAAGTGCAACAGATAGAGCATCGCCCATAGCCAATTGCGCCGTTGTAGATGTTGTTGGCGCAAGCTTCAAGATGCACGCTTCGCACTCAACAGCAACGTTGAGGTGTATGTTAGAATTCTTCGCAAGTGTAGAGTTGTCGTTTCCGCTGATTGAAATTAGCGTGTTGCCATTGCTGTGGATAAATGGGATGATCTTCAGTACCTCATCCGTCTCACCAGAGTATGACATAGCAAGGATCACATCATCTTTAGAGATCATTCCTAGATCGCCATGGAACGCCTCTGTCGGGTGAAGAAAGAAACTAGGTGTGCCGGTAGATGCAAGTGTAGCAGCAATTTTACGCGCAATGAGTCCCGATTTACCTACGCCAGTCATAATAAGCTTGCCTTTGCTAGCCAAGATAGCCTCAACCGCTGCTACAAAGTCATCGCCTAGTGATTGTTCAATTTTGAGTAGCGCCTCCGCCTCAGTGCGGATTGTGTCGCGACCTAGTTTTATGATTGTATCTCTCATCTCTGCGATTTAATTACAAGATTAGCGATTGAACAAGACCCTCTAGATCATCTAGTCGCAACATATTTGCCGCGTCACTCATACCCTTATCTGGGTCAGGATGCACCTCCAAGAAGTATCCATTCGCGCCAAAAGCCTTTGCTGCGTGCGCCATAGCTGGCACAAACTCGCGGTTGCCCCCAGTTGTGCCACCAGCACCTCCAGGGCGCTGCACAGAGTGTGTGCAATCCATAATGACGGTAGGGCAGATCTTCAACATATCAGCGATATTGCGGAAATCAACAACAAGGTTATTATATCCATACATATTGCCGCGCTCAGTGAGCCAAACCTCCTTAGCACCTGACTCCATAGCCTTTTGATATGGAAAAAGCATATCTTCGCCCGAAAGGAATTGTGCCTTCTTGATATTTACAATCTTGCCTGTCTTTGCCGAAGCGACTAGCAAATCTGTTTGACGACAAAGAAAGGCGGGTATCTGAATAACATCGACAACCTCGCCTATAGCTGCTGCTTGAGCCGATTCGTGGATGTCGGTAAGGAGCTTTAAGCCCCATTTAGATCTAACATCATCGAGCATCTGCAACCCCTTATCCAAACCTGGTCCGCGAAAAGAGCTTAGCGAAGTTCTGTTCGCCTTGTCGAACGATGCCTTGAAAATTATATCTGTGCCGAGCTTCTCATTTATAGCGACAATTTTTGCCGCTACCTCATCAAGTAGCTCTGCCGACTCAATTACGCATGGTCCTGCGATTATCTTCGTGTTTACCATTGTATCTCTGAATTGTAGTTTGGTCTCTCTTCTTAATTATCTATTTAGATCTATTTAGGAACTTCTCAGCCTCAGCCAGATCCTCTGGTGTGTCGATGCCGATTGTCTGTATATTTGTGGTGCCAACGCCGATCTTATATCCATTTTCGATCCAACGTAGCTGCTCCAACGACTCAGCAATTTCAAGCGACGATTGGGGTAGTTTAGTAACCTCTTTCAGCGCCTTGCTGCGAAAGCCATACATGCCAATATGTTTATAGAAGGTGTGGTTCTTCAACCATTCTTCGCGCTCAACACCTCTTAAGTATGGAATCACTGAGCGCGAAAAATAGATTGCGCACATATCCTTACTCACGACAACCTTCGGAGAGTTTGGGTTCTCCAAAGCATCGATGCCATCGCTAACCTCAAAAGGCTTTACGAGCGTAGCTATATCGACGCTGTCGCTGTCGAAGCACTTAACAAGCGACTCAATCTGCTCCTTAGCAATGAATGGCTCATCACCCTGAACATTGATGACAATGTCGAACTCCGTACCCTTCTCTACGACAACCTTCTCGTAGGCCTCGCAGCATCTGTCGGTACCGCTTGTATGCTCCGCCGAGGTCATTACAACATCGCCTCCAAAGCTCTTTACAGCCGCGAAAATGCGCTCGTCATCTGTGGCCACAACGACGTTGGAAACAGCCGTTGCAACTTGTTTGTAGACCCTCTCAATAACTGTCATGCCGCCAAGCATAGCTAAAGGCTTGCCAGGAAAACGGCTAGAACCGTATCGCGCCGGAATAATTGCTAGAACTCTATTCATATATAGTACTATTTCTCTAGGGCAAGTTTCAATACATCATCATTCGTGCGAACGTAGTGGAAAGTCAAGCCAGCGATATACTCCGGTTTAACATCCGCGATGTCCTTCTTGTTATCCTCCGACAAGATAATATCTGTGATACCAGCGCGTTTCGCAGCCAAAATTTTCTCCTTAACACCTCCTACTGGAGTCACACGACCGCGAAGCGTTGTCTCGCCAGTCATGGCGATGCGCTCCTTGATCTTGCGACCTGTATATGTCGATACGATAGATGTTATCATTGTGATACCTGCCGATGGACCATCCTTCGGAATAGCGCCATCTGGAACGTGGATGTTAATGTTATTCGTTTCGAACATATTTGCATCGATACCCAACTCCTTATGGTTTGCCTTGACCCATTCGTGAGCAATCGTTGCTGACTCCTTCATAACCGTACCAAGATTTCCCGTAAGAGTCATAGTTCCCTTACCCGGCGTCAAAACAGACTCAACATACAAAATGTCACCGCCGACCTCAGTCCAAGCAAGACCTGTAACGATACCTACCATACCTGCAATCTCATACTGCTCCTTCGTGTAGCGAGCAACGCCCAACATCTTCTCAAGATCTGCCCCCTTAACCTCGACCTCAAATTGCTCATCGAATGCAATCTGTTTAGCACGCGAACGAACAACCTTAGCAAGTTGCTTATCAAGCGTTCTGACGCCCGCCTCACGACTGTACTCTGAGATGATCTGCTCTATAGTACTATCAGAAAGCGAGATCTTATCAACCCCAACGCCATGAGCCTCGCACTGCTTTGGCAAAAGGTGGCGCTTCGCGATCTCAACCTTTTCCTCAAGAAGGTAGCCAGCGATGTTTATCATCTCCATGCGATCGCGCAACGCCGGGTTTATCTTCGCAATATTATTCGCCGTAGCGATGAACATAACCTTCGATAGGTCATACTCCGTATCTAGATAGTTGTCGTGGAACGTTGTGTTCTGCTCCGGATCAAGAACCTCCAAAAGGGCGCTCGAAGGGTCGCCGTGGTTGCTTACCGTAACCTTGTCGATCTCATCCAGAATAATTACTGGGTTTGATGCGCCACAACGCTTGATAGTTTGGATTATGCGACCAGGCATAGCTCCGATATATGTTCTTCTATGGCCGCGAATCTCTGACTCATCGTGCAATCCACCAAGTGAAATGCGTCCAAACTTACGCTCCAAAGCCTCAGCAACAGAGCGGCCAAGCGATGTCTTACCAACACCAGGCGCGCCATATAGACAGATGATTGGTGACTTCAGGTCGCCCTTCAATTTGATGACAGATAGATGCTCCAAGATACGCTCCTTGACCTCATCAAGACCAAAATGATCCGCATCCAACTGCTTGCGAGCAACTCCCAAATCAAGGTTATCCTTAGTCGTCTCATCCCATGGAAGATCCAACATAAGCTCCAAATAGTTCATCTGAACAGAGAACTCCGCAACAGCAGGGTTCAGCCTCTCGATCTTAGCTAGCTCCTTCTTGAACTGCTCTGCAACCTCCTTGGACCACTTCTTCTTCTCGGCGCGTTCGCGCATCTGCTCAATCTCAGCATCTGAGCTATCGCCCAACTCCTCCTGAATCGTGCGAAGATGTTGCTGTAGGTAGTAGTCGCGTTGCTGTTGGTCGATCTCAGCCTTTACCTTATTTTGGATCTCATTCTTTAGCTCCGTGATCTGCTGCTCGTGAATCAATATCTCTAGCAACTTGTTGGCACGCTCCATAAGACCTGTGCTCTCAAGAAGTATCTGGCGATTCTCATCTGTGAACTCAAGGTTTGTGCAGATGAAGTTGATTATGCCGCGCTTAGAGTCGATATTCTTTATGGCGAATGCAGCCTCCTTTGGCAATGTTGGAGAGATCTTGATTATCGAGAGTGCGATGTCGCGAATAGAGTCGACGATAGCATCAAATGCTATGCTGTCGCTCTCATTTGTGCTATCGATGATAGCTTCAACCTTAGCAACCATGAATGGTTCAGTAGCTGTATACTCCACAGTGCGGATCTTCTCAAGTCCATTGAGGATTACCGTTAGTGTGCCATTTGGCATCTCAAGAACCTTGACAATGCGCGCAGCAGTACCAACCTGATACATATCCTCCGCCTTAGGGTCATCTACCTCGCTATCGCGCTGAAGAACTGCGCCAAGCAATCCTCCCTTCTCGTTTACATCCCTTACAAGACGAATGCTCTTATCTCGCCCGACAGTGATTGGAGTGATAGCACCAGGGAAAAGCACCGAAGAGCGCAAAGTCAAAATTGGCATCTCGCTCGGCAGCTCTATTCCTTGCTGGCTAACCTCATCCTCATTCGCAACTATTGGAATAACCTTATTTGTTCCATCGAATAGTTCGGGAAGAAGCCCCAAATCGTCAATTTCGATGCTCTCTATCTTATTGTCGTCTTTCTTGCTCATATCAATCTCTCCTATCTCTAGTTTTTTCGTTTTTTTGTAAATCGTAGCGCCATTGTAGCTAGTGGCTGCTGAAAAGTTGTTTCTCCTTATAGTGCCAATAAGAGTGCCACGCTAACGTTAGGCACTCTAAATGTTGTAGATAATAGTGTTTATTTGTTATCTCTCTCTCTGCTCTCTCTATTGCTCTCTAGTATGGTTTTTATTCGTCACTATCATCGTCATCATCATCGCTACCATAGTTTTCAGGCTCAATGAAAAGTTGGAAAACAAGTGGTGTATATGGTTGAATCTCTGTGCTTGTTGATGATCCGTATGATCCATACTCACCATAGGCGTATACTGAATCGGTGATCATAATTGCGCTTGATCCATACTTCATCATAGGTATAGTGCAGTACCAAGCCGCGATATATGTATTGATGTCGGATGATGCTTGGTAGCTTATTGCTGTGATATTGCTTTGAGAATAATCCTTGAAGACAAGCTCGCGAATCGCCTCGATATTTGTGTCGATGATGAATCCGTCAGGCAGACGCGTAATGTACCAAACATTTACGTAGTTGCTAACTCCAATTATATCGTCGTCAGCACTGCTAGTGTTGAAATCCCCATTGTTGAATAGCTCAGCAAGAATCTCATCAACCTTAGTGTTTATATCTGAATAGTTAATGCGAGTGGTGCTATATTGCTCCATAAACTTCACTGGGTCAACTCCTGGAGTGTAGTTCATCGTGTAGTATAGATTCTCGGTGTATGTATCCTCCTCGCGCTCCTCCTCGCTTAGCTCAGTGTTATATGGTTCGCTCCAACCGCCAAGGCTATTTAACGTGATGAAGTCAGAGATGTCGTCGCTTTGCAACTCATCAAGATCGCTATAGATCTCAACAATCTCGATGGTACTCTTGATCGGAATGTTGTTGCCAGCGTAGTATTGGCCAGCGTAACCCCCAATGCCATTCGCAGTATATACAAGCTTTGATGGAGCAAAAACATCAATCATATCGCCAACCTTCAAATTTACCTCGCTATTTCTAAATAAAAGATCTATGAAGTCGCTAGAGTTCTCTGTCTCGCCAATATACTGCACGTATGGTGTGTAGTGAGTGTAGTAAGTGAATGTGCCTTGCTGTGTCGCTACATCTTCATCGCGTGTGTTGCAGATATTGCCGTCAAGATCAGCCGAAAGGATGTTGAAGCGAACCCATACAGGAGATGTGCTGTTTGTATATGTTAGGTCGCTGCTATCTGTCTTTGTGTTAGAAGAAAATGTGTATACATCGCTAGTGTAGTATCCCTGCGATTGCTTTGTCATCGCATCAGGGTAGTTGATCTCGATCCAGCTATCAAGAGCTAGCTGTTCTAGCTCATCAAGTTTATCTTGATCTACAACAACCGTTGCTGTATCAGTGTCGTTGCTGCTACACGATTGCACACCAATTGCTGCTATTGCGATTGTTGCAAGAGCCAATGTTTGTGATGCGATTTTCAATACAAGTTTGTTCATATCTGTCTATTGTTCGATTCTATTCTCTTTTGTTCTTCCTTTGCTGACCTCTTTGTGTTACTCCACATTTTCGATTGTGCAGATAAATAGCACAGCCTCATCGAAGGATACAAGTCCTGTTATATCGCCGTTGTATGTTATGTTTCTTGTCAAATAGAACTCAACGTAATCTCCGTTGCGGCACCCAATCAATCCATCTTGTATTGAGCTAAGGATGTTGCTCTCTCCTATTGTTATCTCTAGCGGCTCGAAGTCCCATAGCGCTGTGTTCAACCCCGCAGCGATGTAGCTGCTCTCTAGCGTTGCATCATTTGAGTATAGGGGTAGTGTCGTGCTAACGCCAGAGCTAGTGAACCCATATAGGCTAAATGTTAGCGTCACCTTGCTACCACTATCTACCTGCTTTTCGCTCTCTCTGCTACTGCTGTAAAAATCGGCGATGTAGCGGAAGGCATATTGTCCGTATGGAGTGTAAAATGCAGGCTCGAAATCTAGCGAACTAGCAAGCTCGGACTCAGCAATTAGTTTTGGGCTATGGCTCGTCGTTAGGTATGATATGATATAGTCGCGCTGCGTTTCATTGTCATCAACACCCTTGTCGCACCCCAATAACGCCACGCTAGAGAGGAGTAGCGTTGCAATTAGCGATATTTTGCTGATGAATGTTTTCATATATCTTTTCTCTTCTGTTTTATATATATCCTATAGCTTCTTTAGTGCTAGGCGGATAATCTCCTCAACACCCAATGATGGGTTCTCTGCGGTAATATCATTTACAGTCTTCTGGCACGCACCCTTAGTGAAGCCAAGCATGACAAGCGCCTCAGTTGCCTCGTTTTGTATTGTGTTCTTTGCTGTGAATGCCTCTGCAGTTTCAGTAATATCACTATCGCCATAGTCAGCCGAGAAATCCATAGATAGCATCTTGCCGCTAAGATCTACGATGATCTTCTGTGCCGTCTTTAGGCCAAGACCCTTTACGCACTTTAGCAACGCGGCATTCTCTGTCATTATTATGCTCTGTAGCTCCTTTGGTGAATATGTTGAAAGGATCATTCGCGCTGTGTTGCCACCAACGCCTGATACGCTAATTAACATTCTGAATAGCTCGCGCTCGCTCTTAGTTGAGAAACCAAAGAATAGTTGCGCATCTTCGCGCACAATGTAGTGTACAAATAGTTTTGTTATATCCGCTGGATCATTACCCTCGATGTCGGCATAAGTCGTTAGTGATATGTTCGCCTGATAGCCTACGCCAGATACATCTAACACTACGTATGCTGGATTCAACTCTGCTATTTGACCCTTTATGTATTCGTACATTGTTTACTATTGGTTATCTTTTGTGCTTTTTTGCTATTATTATATATAGGTATATAGCCAAATGCAAAGTAAATAAATTTTTCTATCTTTGCCAACGGTTATATCATTTAATTAACCACAAAACGGCGTTTGATGGCAATTTGTTGCTCTCTTTTGCGCTATGTTTGTTTAGTATAGTTAAATTGCTTATTTATGTGGTTTATACCATTCTCATTTCGTGATTTTATAGATATCATCGCAATGGCGCTGATAATGTATTGGATATATCGTTCGTCGCGAGGTACCAATGCTCCATATATCTTGACAGGTATCGTCACTATTTATGTGCTTTGGGTGGTTGTTAAGAGCCTTAACATGGAGCTTTTGTCATCGGTGTTGGGGCAGATTATATCTGTCGGCGTTATAGCTATGCTTATAGTGTTTCAGCCCGAAATTAGGCGCTTTTTGCTTATGATTGGAATGAGGCAGAAGGAGTTTGATTTTATCACTAAAATATTTGGTTCGGCATATAACAACCATGACAGCAAGATTTCGCCAATAGTTGAGGCTGTTGCAGCGCTATCGAAGAGTAGACGCGGTGCAACATTTGTGTTGGCGCGAATGAGCGATTTGAGTCTAATTACTGATGGTGGCTTGGCAGTTGATGCAATGATGACGGAGCAGCTGTTGTTGAGTCTGTATGGTGAAAATTCGCCGCTTGGAGATGGTGCCGTGGTTATAGCTTCAAATCGTGTTGTGGCAGCAAATTGTATATTGCCAATCACGCAATCGGAATTGTCGTTGAACTATGAGATGCGCCACCGTGCCGCAATTGGATTGAGCGAGATCTCAGATGCAATTGTAGTCGTGGTGTCGGAGTATAGCGGCAAGGTGGCTATTGCGAGAGCAGGACACCTCTCAGATGGATTGACTATTAAGGAGTTGGCGCGTGATCTGAAGAGATATGTTGGAGCTGTAGACTCTAAGGAGTTGAGCCTTGAAAACGAGGTGGCGCAGTAGAACAGATCGAGTTTAATTCGCTTTAGGATATAAAAAAAGTGCGGCTAAATTAGCCGCACTTTTGCATTTTTGAGCAGGTGTTAAATCTCTGATTCGACAACCTCTATATCTACTATTTCATCATCCTCAACGGCTGGAAGTGCTGAGTCGCTATCATCGTTTGCGCACTCAATCTTTGCTCCCTTTATTAGCTCTGCAGTTATGTTCTCCTCCTTGATTGGAGCACCCTTGTAGCTAAGTGTTGAGTTGTTGATTGTTCCCGTAATCTTTGCAACGCCAGATGTCGAGATCTCCATTTCGCTTTTGCCAGATAGTTCGACGTTTATGTTGCTAGAGAGAAGTTTGTATCCCTCAAACTTTGCACCATCGCTAAGTT
Organism: Rikenellaceae bacterium; assembly: GCA_047174045.1. Taxonomy (GTDB): domain Bacteria; phylum Bacteroidota; class Bacteroidia; order Bacteroidales; family Rikenellaceae; genus Alistipes. The sequence goes on along the minus strand of JBCQUJ010000001.1, from coordinate 168,995 downwards.
TTACGCTGCAGCTGCTTAGGCGGCGTTGCGACTCAAGTGATATGGTTGCGCTACTTGCCTCGTAGAAGCGAACCGACGACAAAGGTTTGATGCGAGCAACAAGTTTTGCATCTCCTCGCAACCTAGTGTCGTCAAGCAGGCGGATCTCAAGCCCTTTGCTATCGCGATTATACCTAACAACAACCATCTCCATGATATTTTCGTATGTCGAGATCTCAACTACACCCTGCGGTGCATCGTTTGTTATGATGAGTGTGAAATCATCCGACACCGAGATCGAATTTACTCGATTAGGAGAGATGATAGAGAAGTTTTTAGATGTTATTTCACCTTTGCCTCTCGTTCCCGAAAAACAGAATATAGCAGCAATCGTTACAGCAATCGCTGCCGCTATGTAGATTAGTTTTTTCATCTAGATTTTCCTTGTTATTTAGAGAGTAGGTTGGCGTTACTCCGTGATGTAATCAATTGAAGATGCACCACTCAGTGCTGCTGTTATGTTCTCGTTATTAACTTCAACTCCCTTGTATCTTAGCGATGAATTGCCAGACATGTTGCCAGCTATTGTCGCATCAGCTGCTAGTGTGATCTCTGTAGTGCTGCTACCAGACATTCCTAGAGATATTGATTTGCCAGTGTAGTTGTAGCCGTAGAACATCGAGCCACCTGTAAGATAGAGTGCTGTCTGCTTATCTGTGATCGTTTGCGTAGATTCAAACACGTATGCCGAACCACCAGTAGCTGTAAATGCGCTACAAGCCGTTGGGTGCTTCATTCTTGCTACAAGGTGCAAGTCGCCCTCTGTTCTTGTAGCGTCCATCGTGATAGAGATTTTGTAGTTGTTTGCATCGTGGGTTACGCTGATATAGTTCAATACGTTCTCGTAAGATGTAATCTCAACAATGCCGCTCTCTAGGTCATCTGTAAATGTTAGGGTAAAGCCGTTAGCAATGGAGATGTTCGTGATGTTTGCGCTACCAAAGTCGTAGGTTTGTGAAATGATGTCACCCTGTCCCTTAAGTTTCGAACACGAGATTGATGTTAGGGCGATAAAAGCCGCGATGATAAGTCTCTTCATTCTTCTTTATTTTCTATTATTTTCTTTTTGTTTCGGTCTTATTGGTTCTGCTTATTGCGCTTCTTCTTCTCGACAATAGCATCGATTGTTGCTACAGCTGTTATATTTATGATGTCGCGCACAGGACTTTCAATATCTGTGAAGTGAATCGGTTTGTTTAGTCCCATCTGGATAGGTCCGATAACCTCACAATCGCTCAGTGACTGGATCAACTTATATGCCGAGTTTGCAGAGCTAAGGTTAGGGAAGATAAGGGTGTTGACATCCTTGCCAACGAGTCTCGTAAATGGGTAGCGCTCATCGCGCAATTTTTGATCCATGGCGAAGTTTACCTGCATCTCTCCATCGATAACCATGTCAGGGTAGTTTTGGTGTAGATGTTCAACAACCTTGTGTATGTTTGCTGGGCTGCCATCTGTATCCGAACCAAAGTTAGAATATGAAAGCATAGCCATGACTGGTGTGTGGTTGAATACCTGCACCGTTTCGCTCGCCAACTTCGCAATGTCGATCAGCGTCTCCTGCGTAGGGTGGCGGTTGATAAGTGTATCGGCAACGAAATATGTTCCCTTCTTTGAGTTGACAATATGCATTGCGCCAAAGTGGTTGTGTCCTTCGCGAATTCCAATAACCTCTTTTGCAACCTTGATCGTATTTGTGTAGCGAGTATAGACGCCCGAAATGAACGCATCGGCTTGGCCAGTCTCAACCATCATCATTCCGAAGTAGTTTCGCTCAAACATCTTGTCGTTTGCCTCTTGGAAATTAGCACCTTCGCGAGCGCGCTTCTGGGCAAGGATCCTTGCGAACTGTTCGCGTCTTTCAGCCTCCTCGTCTTGGCGTAAATTTATAACCTCTACACCATCCATATTCAGGTCAAGCTCCGCCGCAAGTTTATATATGCGCTCCTTGTTGCCGAGTAGGATAGGGTGGCATAGACCCTCCTCCTTTGATATTACCGCTGCCTTCAACATATTTGGGTGGATACCCTCCGCAAAGACAACGCGTTGAGGGTCGCGGCGCGCAGTTTCATACAAACTGCGCGTAAGTGTCGATTCGTGACCCATCATCAGCTTCAGGTGGTTACGGTAACCCTCCCAATCGGTAATATCTTTCTTCGCTACACCCGAATCCATTGCGGCCTTCGCTACGGCAAGCGACACCTCTGTGATAAGGCGTGGGTCAACAGGTTTTGGGATGTAATATTCGCGGCCAAACGTAAGGTTGTTAACCTTGTATGCCTCATTGACGACATCCGGAACTGGTTGTTTCGCTAGTGCGGCAATAGCTTTAACCGCCGCTAGCTTCATCTCCTCGTTGATTGTTGTGGCGCTAGTGTCAAGTGCGCCGCGGAATATATATGGGAAGCCGATAACGTTGTTGATCTGGTTCGGGTAATCCGAACGTCCTGTTGACATCAATACATCTGGGCGTGAAGCCATAGCTTCATCGTACGAGATCTCTGGATTTGGGTTTGCAAGTGCAAATACAATAGGGTTTTTAGCCATGCTGCGCACCATATCCTGCGATACGATATTGCCCTTAGATAGTCCGAGGAATACGTCAGCGCCATTTATAGCCTCTTCAAGAGTGCTTATATCTCGTCTTTCGGTAGCGAACTTGCGTTTACTCTCATCTAGCCCCTCTCTATCGGAGCGAATAACGCCCTTTGAGTCTAGCATGACGATATTCTCCTTCTTTGCCCCTAGTGCTTCATATAGCGAGGTGCAAGAGATTGCCGATGCACCAGCGCCATTAACCACAATCTTTACATCCTTAATATCTTTGCCGGCAATCTCCAGAGCGTTGATAAGTCCTGCAGATGAGATGATCGCCGTACCGTGTTGATCATCATGCATAACAGGGATGTCAAGCTCCTCCTTGAGTCTGCGCTCAATCTCGAAACACTCCGGAGCCTTTATATCCTCAAGGTTGATACCTCCAAATGTTGGAGCAATAGCCTTAACAGCCTCGATGAACTTCTCAGGATCCTTCTCATCAACCTCAATGTCAAACACATCAATTCCTGCATATATCTTGAATAGGAGTCCTTTTCCCTCCATCACAGGTTTTCCAGCAAGTGCGCCAATGTCGCCCAACCCAAGTACTGCTGTACCGTTCGAAATTACCGCTACTAGGTTTCCCTTTGCTGTATATTGATATGCCGTTTGAGGATCGCGCTCAATCTCCAGACACGGTTCCGCAACTCCTGGGGAGTATGCTAGCGAAAGGTCATGTTGGGTGCTATATGGTTTTGTTGGTATAACTTCGATCTTGCCAGGTTTGCCCTGTGAGTGGTATAGAAGCGCTGCTTCCTTTGTTATCTTTGCCATAATTTGCTCTATTGGTTATGCTTTCGATACTCTGATTATGCTTTTGCCTACTCAATCTACTATGAAGTTCTCAAATAGGTGCATTTGCTACAAAGATAAGATTTTTTGTTTGATTTAGCAACAATCTATTTCAGCTCTACAATATCGGGGTTAAACTCAATATAGCTGTGATATTGTGCCGTTGTATTCGATTCGGTTTTGCCATGGATTCGTGAGCGTTAACGTTGCACCTCCAAATTTGGTGTTGACCTCGATCTCGAAGGTGTATGTCGATGGAGAAAATAGTTGTGACTCGAAGATTATGAGCCACCCATCATCTGTTCTGGTTGCAGAGTAGTTGCTTAGATTGTTGATGGTGTAGTTCAATATAGTGTTGCGGAATGGTGGCACCACGCCGACAATATATGGCAGACATGCATCGGCATGGTTGTCCCATACTCCGAGCGTGAAGTTGGGGTTCATTAAGCTGCGAATAGGACCAGCGGGCTGCATCTGTATCGTTTGAGGATTGAACTGATAGGTCTTTGAGATGATTAGCGAATCGACCATTTTTTCTGCCGCTGCTTGTCGTGCGGCGCGGCGCTCTTCGCGTATTTCGCGCGCCTCATCTTTGGGGTTTGTTTGGCTTGTTTGATGTGATGATTGTATTGGTTCGGTGATGTTAGCTACAACGGCAATTGATATGGCGGTAGCGATTACTGCACTTAGCACGAGTTGAACTCTTTTTAGTCTCATTTTCTCTTGGTTTAAATGTGATTTTTTACTCCCTAAAGTGCAAATTCTTTGCCACCGTTTTTTTGTATATTGTCGCGTCAAGATGAAAAAAACGACCTCCGTAATGGAAGTCGTTTATAAGTTGTGATATTTGATTGAGAGTTATCTCTTTTCGCGTTCGTTAGCTCTTGTGCCTCTTTTGTTGCCGCTATTGTTTTTGATGTTGTTGCTGCGGCGCTCTAGTTCGTTAGCGAATTTTTCGCGTGTTTGGCGCTCTACCTCATACATTATTGATATTTGAGTAGGAGTCAAGATTTCGCGAAAACGACGGTAGTATCTCTCTTTCAAAGATATTGCGCGGCGTGACTGCCCAAACGACTCAATGATCATCGCCTCGATCTGCTCGTCACTCATCTTTACGCTATCAGTACGGCGAGACATAGGTCGTTGAGCCGCCGCTGCAGCTGTATATTCGTCATAAAGCGCCTTGAATGGTGCAATTTGCTCTTCGCTAAGCTCGATTGCCTCCTCGATCGCCTCGTATTGAAGCGCTCGAAGTCCAACTCTAACATCCATTCTGCGATCCATAGCGTGAGGCTTTGGGTGCATAACGAATAGTAGCATTGCTGTTGCACAGATCGTAACTATTGCTGCCGATATAGCAACTATTATAACTCTATTATTCATCGTCTTATATTTATTGTTTTGCGTAATAAAACTCTCGGTAATGTAGTTTAAAGGGCTGAGTAGAATGTATCGTCAAACTCCATATCGTAGAAGAGTACCATCAACTCGTCATCGGAGAGTTGGCTGAAATATTCGCTTACTTCATCGCTGCTTGCGCTATACTCATTCGATATATAGAAGCCGCAAAATAGAGCAACCGATGCCGCAATTGCAGCACACGTAGCAACGATTCTGCGCGAAAGCGATAGGCTTCCTCTCTTCTGCATCTCCTCGTTCTTTATTCGCGCCATAACATTTGTGCTAACTTGCTCGAAGAACTCAGCATTTGGTGCTTCGTAAGGCATCTTGCGCCCTACAATCTTCTCAATATCAAACTCTTTGCTCATATTTTACTCCTCCATGTTATTCAATATATACTCTTTTATCTTCGTTGCGGCGTAGTGGTAGTTGGTCTTTAGCGTTGCAATGCTCGACTCGGTCACTAGTGCCATCTCTTCGTAGCTTAACTCCTCGTAGTAGCGAAGGTTAAAGGCGACTCTTTGCTTTGGCGTAAGGGCTAAAATCGCCTTTTGTAGCTTTGCCTCTGCACTCTCAAAATCAACTCCTTTTTCCGCCTCAAAGAGGTTTGTTAGTGCATTGTGTTCGTCATACGATTGCGTCTCAAGCCTCTTCTTTGTGCAGTGTCGTAGTGCCTCATTTGTTGCAACTCGATAGAGCCACGTTTTGAGTGAAGATTCGCCCTTGAAACCACCTATATATCTATGTACATTAACAAAGCACTCTTGTAGAACATCTTGAGCATCTTCATGCACCACAACCATACGCCTAATGTGCCAATACAAAACTTCGCGATAGCTCTTCATAAGCTCCTCAAACCCTTCGTGGCGCGTTGTGTCGTCACTCAGTAGTTTGAGGATGCGCTCCTCGCTCGTATTATGTTTATTAGCAACTTTTGACATCTTACTATATTAGAACTTATCTATTGTAGAATGTTAAATTTGGTCTGAAAAAAATGAGTAAAAGATGATTTGTGAATTTTATATATTTTTTTGCGGCTTTTTTTAACCTTTTGGTTGAAGTCTGCTCTAAGTGTTTGTAAGGCTTGTTGAGCCTAATGACAAATTTACGAACTAAAAATTAGAAAAGATGAAAAAAACTATTATTTGTTGCGTTGCAAGTGCAATTGTTGCTGGCGCATTGGTATTTGCTTTGACTTGTTTTTGTTGTGGTCCTAAGCCTCGCGGAGGTCGTTGCGGCGAGCGTAAAGAGCAGTGTGACGTTAGAGGTGGTGCAGCTCGCGGCGAGCGCCCAGAGCGTGGTGAGCGTCCTGATCGTAGAGATTCAATGAGCAATGAGCAAATTGCAAAGATGATGACTGAGCGCATGACGAAGCAGCTATCGTTGACAGAGGCGCAAGCGACTAAGGTTTACGCATTGAATTTGAGCCAAGTCCAAAGTCGCAAGGCGACAGCAGAGCGCGCTCAGAGCGAATATGCTTCTAGTTTGCGCAAGGTTTTGAGTGCAGAGCAGATTGCAAAACTTGAGGAGAATAAGCCTCGTCAGGGAGCTAAACCAGCCCCAAGACAGGGTGCGAAGCCAGCTCCAAGACAAGGTGCAAAGCCTCAAGGTGGTAAGCAGCCAAAGGGCGATGCTGGTTGCGCTGCTAAGAAGTAGTTAATGGCTATTTTGCGGTGGTTGGTTAGGCAACTAACGTAGTAAGATATTTGAAAAACGACTCTCCTCGGAGGGTCGTTTTTCTGTAATATTGCCTTATTGTTGTATAAATTATATATATTTTATATATTTGTGATATTTGTGGAGATATAATAGCAAGAAAACTATGAAAGGAATAATTTTGGCAGGCGGTTCGGGTACGCGCCTATATCCAATTACGAAGGGTGTAAGTAAGCAATTGTTGCCAATATATGACAAGCCAATGATTTATTATCCGATGTCGGTTTTGATGTTGGCTGGTATTCGTGATATTTTGATTATCTCTACACCGCAAGATATGCCTATGTTCAAGCGATTGCTTGGCGATGGGTCGGACTATGGTGTTCGTTTGGAGTATGCTGAGCAGCCATCGCCAGATGGTCTAGCGCAGGCGTTTATCATTGGAGAGGAGTTTATTGGTGATGATTCGGTTTGTCTTGTCTTGGGTGATAATATTTTCCATGGAAGCGGGTTTTCGAAGATGTTGCGCAATGCGCGTGAAGCGGCTGAGAATGATGCGAAGGCTACTATATTCGGGTATTGGGTATCGGATCCTGAACGTTACGGCGTTGTTGATTTCAACGAGAATGAGGAGTGCTTGTCGATCGTGGAGAAGCCGCAAGAGCCGAAATCGAATTATGCTGTTGTAGGGTTGTATTTTTACCCGAACAAGGTTGTGGATGTTGCAAAATCAATAAAGCCTTCGGCGCGCGGAGAGTTGGAGATCACGAGCGTAAATCAATCGTTCTTGGAGAGCAAGGAGTTGAAGGTTAAGACTCTCGATGGTGGTTTTACGTGGCTAGATACGGGGACACACGATTCGCTATCGGAGGCATCAACATTCATCGAGGTTATTGAGAAGCGCCAAGGTTTGAAGGTCGCTTGTTTGGAGGAGATTGGATATAGAAATGGTTGGGTTGATGATGCGAAAATTAAGGAGCTTTCGCAGTTGATGAAGAATAACGAATATGGCAAATATCTTTTGCGCCTTGTCGAGGGTCGTAAAATTGTGAGATAGTGCGCCTGAAAAATAAATTGAGCTAAATGGAGTTTGTTAAGAGAGAGATTGAGGGGGTTTTTGTCATAGAGCCTAAGGTTTTTGGTGACGAGAGAGGTCATTTTTTTGAGTCGTTCTCGCAGCGTGAGTTTGATGAGAATGTTGCGGAGATTCGCTTCGTGCAGGATAATGAGTCGAAATCGTGCTATGGCGTTTTGCGAGGACTTCATTTTCAGGCTCCGCCATCGGCACAGAGTAAGTTGGTACGTGTGACATGTGGTAAGGTGTTAGATGTGGCGGTCGATATTCGCAAGGGTTCGCCAACCTACGGCAAGCACGTTGCTGTGGAGCTTTCGGCTGAGAACCATCGTCAGCTATTCATCCCTCGCGGTTTTGCACACGGTTTTGTGGCGTTGAGCGAGGAGGTGATTTTTCAATATAAGTGTGATAATTTATATGATAAATCTAGCGAAGGATCGCTTCTGTGGAGCGATGCAGATTTGGCAATAGATTGGGTAGTGTCGCCTGATGAGTTAATCATCTCGGACAAAGATGCTGTGGCTCAATCGTTTAAGGATTTTGAATCTCCATTTACATACGGTGAATATTAGTCATGGCGAATAATAGTCGAGTTATATTGGTTACTGGTGCTGGTGGTCAGCTAGGTAACGAGATGCAACGAGTTGCAGAGGGCAGTAGCGATAGATATATCTTTACTGATGTCGCGGAGTTGGATATTACGAACAAGAGCGCAGTAGAGGCGTTTGTTAGCGAGAATGAGGTTTCGGCGATTGTTAATTGTGCGGCGTATACCAACGTAGATAAGGCTGAGGATGATGCGGAGTGTGCCGATTTGATAAACAATATTGCGGTTCGTAATTTGGCCGATGCGGCAAAGAGCTGTGATGCGCTTTTGGTACATGTCTCGACAGATTATGTCTTTGACGGCAAGGGTACGCGTCCTTATGTTGAGAGTGATGCGGCGGACCCAATAGGTGTATATGGAGTTACGAAGCTGGCAGGAGAGAAGTCGGTCGAGGAGAGTGGGTGTCGCTACGTTATTTTGCGTACATCGTGGTTGTATTCAGCGTGGGGTAACAATTTTGTTAAGACGATGCTTCGTCTAACTTCGGAGCGTGATGAGTTGTCGGTTGTAGCAGATCAATTTGGAACACCTACATTTGCTGGGGATTTGGCTGATGTTATTGCGTCTGTTATAGATCAGGAGGCTGTGCGCGGTGAGCAGGTTCATGGCGTATACCATTACAGTAATAGTGGAGTTTGCACATGGTTTGACTTCGCAGTTGCGGTTGGAGAGATGGCGGGTAATTCGGAGAAATGTGCGATTAAGGCGATCGAGAGCAAGGATTTTCCAAGTCGAGTTACGCGCCCTAGTTATTCGGTGCTTGATAAGAGTAAGGTTGCAACGACATTTGGCGTTGTCGTTCCAGAGTGGCGCGAATCGCTATTGAAGTGTATGAAGCAACTTTTGAGATAAGTAGTTAGGGAGATAAAGAAAGTAGTTGTATATAATTATATAGATAAGAGAGATATGGATTTCAAACGTAGTATAATAATCACTGGTGGTGCTGGTTTTATTGGTTCGCATGTGGTGCGCCTTTTTGTAAATAAATACCCTGATTATCGCATCGTGAATGTCGATAAATTGACTTATGCGGGTAGCTTGGCAACGATTCGTGATATTGAGAATGCACCAAATTACCACTTTGAGCAGTGCGATATTTGTGATTTTGAAGCGATGCAGGGGTTGTTTGCGAAGTATAATGTCGATGGTGTCATCCACCTTGCAGCAGAGAGTCATGTTGATAGAAGCATCGCTGATCCATTTACTTTTGCGCGAACAAATGTGATGGGAACTCTTTCACTATTGCAAGCTGCAAAGGAGTATTGGGCTGGTAATTTCGAGGGGAAATTGTTCTATCATATCTCTACTGATGAGGTTTATGGCTCTTTGGAGCTTGATGGTGGATTCTTTCTTGAGGATACGAAATATGATCCACATAGCCCATATTCAGCTTCTAAAGCTAGCTCGGACCACTTTGTGCGTGCATTCTGCGATACGTATGGTATGCCTGCAGTGGTTACAAATTGCTCGAATAACTATGGACCATATCAATTCCCAGAGAAGTTGATCCCACTATTTATCGATAATATCCGCAATGGCAAGAGTTTGCCGATATATGGCAAGGGTGAGAATATTCGTGATTGGTTGTATGTTGAGGATCACGCGCGCGCAATTGATTTGATTTTCCACAAGGGTAAGAGTGGCGATACATATAATATTGGTGGTTTCAACGAGTGGCGCAACATCGATCTAGTGAAGGTTATTATTGCTACGGTAGATAGGTTGTTGGGCAATGCTCCGGGTCATTCTGATCACCTTATAACTTACGTTACGGATCGTGCAGGACACGATTTGAGATACGCTATCGATTCATCAAAGATCAAACGCGAGCTTGGTTGGGAGCCATCTTTGCAGTTTGAGGAGGGAATCGAGAAGAGCGTGAAGTGGTACCTCGAAAATGAGGCGTGGGTAGGGGAGGTAAAGCAGAATAAGTAACCGTTTGGTCGCTTTTTAAATCTGCTTAGTTTGCTCTAGTGCGTACTGTTTTGCTGCGAATAGAGGTGTGGGAACCCTTCTTGTTGTGAGGGAATTGGAGCGCTATTGCGTCATCTCGTTTTGCAAGTACCTCGTTGAACATATTGCAGCAGAGTAGAACTTGCTCTGTGTTTATAACATCGGCACCCATGTTTGAGAGCGTTACCCAAGTGTTAACGTTGTCTGGTGTGTCGATGAATCGAATTGGCTTACCTTGTGCGTGAGCCTTTTTTATTACAGCTGTAACTCTCTTTATATCTTCGGTTGACATCCCCTCAAGGCCATTCCACCCTGAGTATACTCCGAACTCTTCGCTGAAGAGTGCTACGCGATTTAGTTGCTCTGCGGAGTATAGTGGGTGAATAGATGAGTCAAACATGACGTAGTCAGGGTATTTCGCTAGGACGTCAGCTTTAGGTACGTTGGAGTGAACTATGAATTTGATCTTTTTCTCTCCGATTATCTCCGTATATCTCTCATTGATGAGTTTGAATAGGGTTAGGAGGGTTGTTTCGTTCCCCTTTGCATCTATCAGCAGCGTTAGATCAACGTTTCGTCCGGCGTCCATCGATGATTTGATCGGCGTTAGGTATAGCTCCTCCATCGTTGGGCATTGCGCCGCCACTTCATTGTTAGACAATGCAATGATTTCACCGTTGTGCATCGCTACCTCGATGCCTAGTATCTCGGCACCATAGGCATAAGCATCATGAAAAGGCGCAAGACGTGATGAGTCGTTGTGCGAGTGTACTATCTGTGCTTGAGCAGTGGTTGTCATACTCAAAGTAGCGAATATTGCGGCTACTATTCTTTTCATATTTGGCAAAATATTATGTGTAATTATACCATTTTTTGGCTTGCAAATATATAGAAAAGATTTGGCTATGCCTTACGACTTAGCCAAATCTTTTAACATTGTGTATATCTTTTTTTGACTATTTTTTGCGGATTTTGTCATCAAATAGTGCTAGAGCAGCCTTTGCGCCAGCACCCATCGATATTACGATCTGCTTGTAGCTTACGTTGGTCACGTCGCCTGCTGCGTAGACCATCTCCACCGATGTGCGACCATTGTTATCTACTATGATCTCTCCGCGCTCGTTGCGTTCCAATTTGTCGGCAAAGAGTGTCGAATTGGCGTATAGTCCAATCTGCACGAAGATTCCGTCAAGCTCCAAACTTTTCATCTCATCGGTAGCTCGATCTTTCATCTCTAGGGCGTTTACGGTAGTGCCGTTGCCAATTATTTTTGTCGTCTGGTGATTGGTGAAAATCTTGACGTTCGGCAGTTCTCGCACGCGTTCCTGGAGCAGGTCGTCCGCCTTTAGCTGCTCGGCAAATTCGATGAGTGCAACCTCTTTGCAGATGCCTGCAAGGTCTATGGCAGCCTCTACGCCGGAGTTTCCGCCGCCTATGACCGCAACCTTTTTATCGGTAAATAGAGGGCCATCGCAGTGTGGGCAATATGCCACGCCGCGACCAGCATACTCCGCCTCGCCGTCAATACCAAGTTTTTGCCATTGCGCACCAGTCGCTATGATCAGTTGATTTGCTTCGATCGTTTCGCCGCCCATTACGTGTAGCTTCTTTGTTTGTTCGGCGATATCAACGCTCTCTATAGTGCGGTTTTCAAGAATTGCGATGCTCTCGTATTCCAACATGTGGTTGTGTAGATCTTGCGCCAACTTTGCGCCGGTTGTTTCGGCCACAGATGGGATATTCTCGATTGCAACTGTGTCGTTGACTTGTCCTCCAATTTTCTGTGCTACAACAGCAACTTTTAGCCCTTTGCGTGCGAGGTATATTGCAGCAGTTGCTCCTGCGGGTCCTCCGCCGGCGATTGCGACATCGAACGTGCGTGTCACATTGTGTTCAGCGACCTTCTCGCTGCCATATTTAGCGTGGAGCTTTTCGAGAAGCTCGGCGAGTGTTCCGCGCCCTACGTGTAGCAGTTCGCCGTCGGCGTATACAGTTGGCACTGATTGTATGTTGAGACTATCTGCCTCAGCTTCAAACAGAGCTCCGTCGACCACTTCGTGCGTTACGCGACCGTTTAGCATGGCAACGATGTTTAGCGCTTGCACAACGTCAGGGCAGTTGGGGCATGTTAGCGCCATATATGTTGTGAGGTTTATCATCCCAGATAGTGCTGCGATGCGCTCCGTGGTAAATTCATCAGGGAGATTTTTGCCTTTGCCATCGAGGTTTAGGATCGCAATTACGAGCGATGTGAATTCGTGGCCGTTTGGTATCGCACGAAAGATTATGCCTGTCGCGAGGTTGTCGCGAAGGATGTGAAATTGCAGGAGATTTTCGTTCTCGGCGATAGTTCCCTCTGGTGTGTCGATTTTGCATTCGATTTTGTCGGAACACTCTGCTACGTCTTGCAGGAACTCCACCATTTGTGCGCCTTTTGGGTGCTTGGGGTGGAACTCAATGTGTAGCGTGTATGAGTGTTTTAGCTCCGAGAACAATCCTTTTAGTTGCTCTTTTAGTCCGCTCTCTAACATGGTTGTTGTCTTTAGATTTTTCCTACAAGGTCGATATTTGGCTTTAGAGTTTCGTCCCCTTCGCTCCAATTTGCAGGGCATACTTCGCCGTCATGTGTCGCCACGAATTGCGCCGCTTTGACTTTGCGGAGTAGTTCATCTGCGTTTCGTCCTATTGCGTTGTCTTGGATCTCTGCGAGTTTGATTTGCCCCTCTGGGTTTACGACAAATGTGCCGCGGTAAGCCATTCCAGCATCTTCGATCATCACTCCAAATGCACGCGAAAGAGCGCCCGTAGGGTCGGCGAGCATTGGATAGTTGATCTTCTTGATGCTGTCGGATGTGTCGTGCCACGCCTTGTGTACGAAGTGGGTGTCGGTGCTTACTGAGTAGACCTCTACACCCATTTTTTGGAACTCTTCGTACTTTTCTGCCATGTCAACTAGCTCTGTTGGGCATACGAATGTGAAGTCGGCAGGGTAGAAGAAGAATATCGCCCATTTGCCTGCGATGTCGTTGTTAGTTACACTTTTGAACTCTCCGTTGTGGAACGCTTGTAGTGTGAATGGTTCGATTGTTTTGTTGATGATTGATTCCATTTTGCTATTTGTTTTGTTGTTAATACTAGCAATGCAACAATGGAAAAATCGTGCCACGCTCTGTTATCTGTTTTTTTGTGGTTGGGTTTTAACGCTTTGTCTATGTTGAGGGTGTATGGCTGTTTCCGGATAGATGGCATTGGAGAAGCCTGCTGGAGAAGGATCAAAGATAGATTTCTTACCATCATAAGACTCTGCTGATAATACCTGACTATCATTCCAAATGTAAGTAGTCGCTCTTGCCTCTGTACACCAGTTTGGGTAGCTGCTACTAGTAGCATAATAGAATGTTGTAGGGTTTAGGACTGCTGTGGCTGTAGTGACTCCAGTTGTCGATGTTCCAGCACCAATAGTAGTCGAACCAGAAGAAGTGTAAATAGTGGCAGAGGAATGAGGGAACGGATCCTTACGGCCAAACTGATAATGGATATTACCTGCCGTCTCTTGATAACCGGTGCCACGAGAACCAATGTTACGGTCCATGAGGCTATGATCAAATCTTGAATGGGGTGATTGTGGTAGGTGTGGGGGTGGGTTATTTCTTGCAGGAGCAGTCGCCCTTAGTTGCTGGGATGCTTGTTTCGGAGCATTTGCACTCTTCGCAATCCTTTAGGTGGATCTCAAGAGCGCGAACCGAGATGTTGATCTCCCAAATAGTGATGCCAAGCGAAATGGCCAACATGAGCAACGCAACACCAAAAATCCACTCCGCAACAACATCAAGCGAGATGTAGGTCAAAAACATAGTCACGACACATAGCAGCAAGCTTGTGATGCCGAAGATCTGCATCGCCTGAGTGAGGTAGAGCCTCCTGTAGAGGTTTTGGATCTGCGCTACCTGGCGTGGGTCGTAGCTCTCGTCATTCTTGTGCTTCAGTTGGCGAATAGTCGAGGCGTAGGATAGAAAACGGTTGGTATAGGCGAGCAAAATTAGTGAGATCGCTGAGAAAAGAAGTGATGGTGTAGTTAGTTCTAACATTGTAATTGCTGTTTTTGAGCCGCTAGCAGCTCGATGAATGTGGCGCAAAGTTACGGCTTTGTTGGCGATTTTGCAAGGTTGCGGCGGTGGCTCTTTGTTGCTGTTTATATCGTGTTAATTAATATGATGCATTTATGCTTTTTTGTGGCTGCTTTTTATTACCTTTACGCCATTATTGTGTGTATATGCAATATATTGTATCGTGGAGAAAAATTATAAAAATTCATATATGAAAAAGAGTCGTTTTTTTGGTTGGGTAACTGCTGTCGTGGCATTTGCATCGCTATTATTGACAACTGGTTGCAACGATAGCAACTTTGTTGATAAGGGGCTTGCATCTTTGGATCTATCTACGGAGGAGATTTTGTTTGACTACGATGGTGGTGTGGCAACTTTTGAGATTGATGCTAACCGCGATTGGGAGATCTCGATTCCGTCATCGGATGAGGGGTGGTTGAATCTAGATTTCACGTCAGGATATGGTGGCGCGAAGATCGTCTTGACGTCGAGCGCATCGAAAACATCGAGGTATTCGGATGTTACGGTTCGCCTTTACAACGCAATAGGTACGATATTTAGCAAAAAGATCAGCATCACGCAGGGTCGTGTTGTTGATGAGTCGACGTTGGCTTACGCATCGAAGGAGGAGAATGTAGGTGAGACGTTTGATGGGTTGACGGGTACTGTCGTTGCGTTGACATCGGTTAGTTATGTTGTAATGGATGATACGGGAGGTATACTTGTTTACGCTGGAGGTACACCGCCATTCTCGATTGGAGATGAGGTCGAAATCGCTGGAACAACAGTGGCTTACGCTGGTTTGTCGCAATTTAGTAGCGATGCGAAGGTGTCGAAGATAGGCGAGACAACAGTAGATTTCTCATCGCCGCAGGTTATGTCGGGAGAGGATCTTGATGAGTATATCTCGGCTACTCCAATCGTAAAGTATGTGAAATATACGGGAACGTTGAGCGAGAGCGGAAATTATGTGAATATTACAGATATAGCAGGTGCATCATCGGCGCGCGGTTCGTTGGCTTATGTTCCAACTGGGTTGTATGACTCTTCGTTGAATGGTCAAGTGGTTGATGTATATGGATACTTGGTGGGATATACGGGTGGCATATATTTGAGTACAGTTGCTATATGCGTAGTTGCTACCGGTGGCGAATTTGTTGAGCCTGAGTCGAGCGGTGGTGCTGATAGCGATGAGATGCCAGAGTATGAGTTGACTGGTACTATTGCGGCGTCAGATATTACAGCTGTGAATGCGGATGAGAACCTCGATGCAATATTTGGTAACTACTTGTTGGAGTGGTCGAAGGGAACAGGCTCTACAACGCCAAAGTATTACACGAGTGGTGATGCTATACGTATGTATATCAATAACACATTGACAATCTCGACACTTGATGGTTCTATGATTGAGAGCATCGATCTGAGTTTGACGTCTGGTAACGATTACTTGGTTTGCGATAGCGGAGAGTTGGTAAATGGAGTTTGGACAGGTAGCGCAAGTAAGGTTGTCTTTACATCTACAGCGTCACATAGCCGTGTTGAGGCTATCACTCTTGACGGATTCGTTGGAGATGGAGAAGAAGGCGAAGAGGGTGAAGGTGAAGGCGAAGGTGGTGAAGGTGAAGTGGAGCCAGAACCGGAGCCAGAACCAGAGGTTGATTTTGATTCATATCCAGCGAAAGAGCTTGCGGGAATGGTATTAGCGTCTGATTTCGGAAGCACAGATGCTGTTGATATGCCTGATATGATCTTCGGTAACTACCTATTCATCTGGTCAAAGGGCGATGGCACTAACGCGCCAAAGTATTATGATACAGGTGACGCTGCGCGCTTGTATATTAACAATACATTGACGATAATGACAGTCGATGGCTCGCCGATAGAGAGCATCGAAATGAGTATTGCTTCGAGTTATGACTTCTTGTCGTGCGATGTTGGGACGTTGAGTAGCGGAAGCTGGACAGGTAGCAGCAATAAAGTTGTATTTACATCTTCAAAATCTCATACGCGTATATATTCATTTATCCTTGATGGATTCACTGGTGAAGTAGAGGAGGAAGAAGAGACTGAGAAAGAAGAGACTGTTCAGCCAACAACGACATTTGAGTTTTCGATGCTTCCATCAACACCTGATGCAACAGATGTAGCATACACTATTAGCGATGTGGACTTTGTTGTCAAGTCAATGTCATACTCTACTACATATAGCAATGCGACACTGGCTACGGGTGGTTACATATATAACACTACGGCGATAGATTCGGAATTTGTTACGGTAATAGTTAGCTATGCCAATGCAAATAGGGCAAAGTTATATGCTGGAACATCCGAGAACCCAACTGAGGAGGTTACATCTAAGTTGACGACGGGTAACGTTGTTGCATACAAAGTCCCAGCAGGGACAACACATATCAAGCTATCTCAAGAGAGTAGCTACTCTTATGTGAAGAGCATCGAACTGTCGAATGTGGCTGTTGATGGTGAAGACCCAGAGGAGGAGGTAGAAGAGGATGTTAATCCTGATAATCCTGGAGAGGTATTGTCGATTGGCTATGAAGAGATTCTAGATGCATTAGGTAAGACAGTGGATGATATTAGTTCAACAGCAGGTTTGTCTTTAATTGGAGAGAGTGTTGTTTTTGATGGTGTGACAATGACAGCGGCAAAGTCGGGTACTGAAACTAATTTCCGCTTGTGGTCAACAACGAGTGGAGGTGTAGTTACAGGTACAACTATACGTTCCTATAATGGTAATTTGGTTACATTTACGGCAACAGGTAGCGAGAAAATCGTCGCAATTGAATTTAATGTAGCTGCAATTAGTAGTGCAACAGAGGGTACGACAACAACGACAAAGTGGGTTGGCGAGACAGACGAAGTTACGATCACGATGAGTGCTGCAACGATGTCAACAATTACGGTTACGTTTGCTGCAGCTGAATAGCTCGCGGAATATATGTTTTGTTAAAAGGGTATATAAAATAAGAAAAATAGAATAGTATGTTTATATCTACAAAGTTGAAATGTCGCTTGTTTAGCACGATGATGCTATTTGCCGCTGTTGTCTCTACGTCTTGTACGTATGCACCAGATGAGGTTGCTAGCGATTTGGTTAGCATTGCTTTGGAGTCAATCGAGTTGACCAATGGAAGCGGATCAAGTAAGGTGGTCTATACTGCTGCGGTTGGAACAGAGTGGAGTGCAGAGATCACAGAGGGTGGCGATTTTTTGTCGTTCTCGATCAATAGCACTGTAGCGGAGATTGGTGGAGATGTATTGTCGGCAGGTAACAATGCGCTCTATTTCTACTTCTCAAGCAATAATACGGGCGAGGATCGTACGGCGAATATACGATTTGAAATCGCAGGGTCGGTACCAGTTGACCTATCTGTGCGTCAACTTTCTGCGTCGAGCGTGAACTACCCATATAGCAATGGAGATGTGCCGCGTTGGTATGAGATTCCAACGAAGATTGAGTCGGATAGTTACCTTTATGTTACGCATAGAGCGGCATTGGATGATGAGTATAGCACGAAGGTGCGTAACTTCTCGCTATGTTTCGATGTGGATAACTACGCAGCGCTATGGGTAGCATATCCATACCATGATATTTACGATGGTGATTCAGGACGTATCGAGAGCTGGGCTTATGACCCATTGATTCCTACGGCATATCAAGCTAACCTATCTGGTTCTTATGGTAATTCGGGTGGTAACTCGTATGATAGAGGTCACCAGATTGCATCAAATGACCGTCAAGGGTCAGCAGAGATGAATGAGCAGACGTTCTATTTCTCAAATATGACACCGCAGTTAGGTTCGTTGAACCAACAGAAATGGGCAACGTTGGAGACGACAGTGCGTAAGCAGGTTTGTTCTGATACGCTATATGTTGTTACGGGTGCATACTATAAATCGATACTTGGATACTCTACAGATTCATCTGGAAAGTATTGTCCAATTCCAAGTGCATACTACAAGGTTTTGGTACGTACGCGCTACGGAAATACAGGCAAGACAATCAGCGAGTGTAGCGATTCTGACCTTCAGGCTATCGGATATTGGGCAGAGAATAAATTCTACTCAACGAATATTGAGCCAGTATCAGTCGCATCGATTGAGGAGTTGACAGGTTTCAACTTCTTTCCAGATGTGTCGGCTACGGTGAAAGCGACATATAACGAGATTGATTGGCTGTAGTTGGTAGTTTAACTACTTGATGCTAATGTATATTGTATATAATATATAACAGTAGGTGTAGTTTTAGAACAGAATAAGATGAAGAGATTGAATAAACGACTATTGACAACGGTTTTGCTTACGTTGTCGGTTGTTGTTGCGATATTTGCGCAGAATCACCATACGATAGTTTTCTATAACCTCGAAAACTTTTTCGACACCATTAACGACCCAAATGTTAATGATGACGATTTCACGCCAGAAGGTAAGAATAACTGGACGACAGAGAAATATAATAAGAAGCTTGCAAATATGGAGCAGGTATTCTTTGATATAGCGGCGCTAAATAAGTCGTTTCCGGTGGTTATTGGCGTGGCTGAGGTCGAGGTGCGTTCAGTGTTGGAGGATATTGCATCGACACCAAAGTTGTCGCGTGTGAATTATCGCGTTGTGCATTACGATTCGCCAGAGAAGCGCGGTGTAGATGTGGCATTCTTCTATAGAGCTGATAAATTTAAGTTGGAGGGTAGTTACCCCGTACGTGCCGTGATTCCGGGACGTGATAACTTCAGAACGCGTGATATATTGACTATGTGGGGTACAATCGAGGGCGAGGAGTTCTTCTTCGCAGTGGTTCACTGGTCGTCAAGGCTTGGAGGAAAGGAGCAGTCGGAGTACCTGCGTATGGCAAATGGTACGCAGTTGCGTCAAATTGTTGATTCGGTGCGTACGCTACGTCCTAATACGAAATTTGTCTTGATGGGTGACTTTAACGATGATCCAGATGATAGGAGTATCGCGGAGGCACTAGGTGCAAAATCTAACGTTAAATCGTTGGCGAAGGGTGATCTTTACACTCCATTCTCGGCGATGCTGAAAGCAGGATATGGAACGTTGGCGTATGCTGATGCGTGGAACTTGTTCGACAATATCATCGTTAGTGAGAACCTGGTTAACGCAAAGGAAGGAGAGTTGGCGTTGCAGCGTTCGCAACATAATAAGAAATTTTATGGCGATATATTTAAGCCATCATATATAGTTCAAAAAGATGGTAGATACAAGGGGTATCCTTATCGCTCATTCAGCGGTGGTGTCTTCGTGGGTGGATATAGTGACCACTTGCCGGTGTTTATCAATATTGACTAAGAGTAATTTGCCCAATTAAATAGTATGAAAATAAAATCACTTCTAATTGCTATCTTCTCGATGCTCTCTCTCTCTGCCTTTGCGCAGGAAGGAGGGTTTACGGGTCGCGTAGTATCTCGTTTGGATAGAGAGCCAATCGAGGGTGTGAAGGTGACAACGGCTCCGCTGGCGGGTAGAGGTGTTACCGATGCAGATGGTCTCTTTACCATTACCGGTGTGGAGGCTCAACAATATATGGTTGAGTTCTCAGCGCCTGGATATGACCAATTGTCGGTTGTGGTAAGGGTTGAGGATCCAAATGAGATGAGGGATATGTATACCATAATTATGGTGCCTGCTGTCGAGACTTCGATGGTTGATGATGCATTCTTCACGGAGTTTGATAGCGATATATCGAGTGACGGAACAGCTTCGCCAGCAGCTTTGTCAGCATCGAGAGATATATTTAGTAGTAGTGCTGCGTATAAGTTTGGAGAGATGCGCTTTGCACAACGCGGTTACGCCTCGAACTATTCAACGGTATATTTGAATGGTCTGAATATGAATGATGCCTTGACGGGTTACTCTTCTTGGTCACTTTGGGGTGGTTTGAACGATGTTACTCGTGACCAGGAGTCGACAGTAACTTTGGGTAGTAGTGACTATGGTTTGGGCGGTTTGAATGGTACGACAAATATCGTTGCGCGAGCCTCTTCTATTAGACGAGGTTGGTCGACAGGAGGTGTTGCGGCGAACAATATGTACCGGTTCCGTGCTATGGTGACCTATGGTTCAGGAATGAAGGATAATGGTTGGGCGTATGCCTTCTCGGTATCGACAAGGCAGGGTGGTAATGATTACATCGATGGTGTATTCTACAATACGTTGTCGTACTTTGGTTCGGTAGAGAAGAGATTCAATGACGAGCATCAGTTGGCATTTATGGTGCTTGGTGCGCCTACGCAACGTGGTGCGCAACAAGCTTCGACACAAGAGGTTTATGATTTGTTGGACAACAACTACTACAATCCAAATGTTGGTATACAGAATGGTGAGTTGCGCAATACGCGTATTCGCGAGTCGCACGAGCCAATTGCAACGTTGAACTATACATTTACGCCAAGCGATAGGTCGAAGTTGAATATGGCTGCATCGTTCCGCTTCGGAAAGAGTGGTTCTACGGCTTTGACTTGGAATGCGGGAAGTGATCCGCGTGCTGATTACTATCGATACTTGCCAAGTTACTACAACTGCACAAATCCGGCGTTGTTGACCGATATGTGGCAGAATGACTACGATAATATAAGTCGTATTGATCTAGATGCGTTGATACAGGTCAACTATAACGGTCCAGAGGATTATGATACCTATGGTGCTGGCCACAGATCGTACTACATGATTGAGAAGCGTCATACGGATCAGAAGGATTTCAACTTCGCTAGTCAATATGAGCGTAGATATAATGGTGGTTCTGTTTTGCACCTTGGTGGTAATTTGCGATATAACCGAACGGAGTATTACAGTACGGTGTATGACCTTTTGGGTGGTGACTACTGGATTGATATTGACAAATTTGCGGAGCGCGATTTTGGAGATAATGCGGAGGTGTATCAAAACAATTTGATGTACTACTACGAGAATGGATGTGCGCCAATAGCACGTGAGGGCGATAAGTATAGCTACGACTACTTCGCGAATGTGGTTAATGCCTCTGTATGGGGAACGTATGATCACGTCTTTAGCTTCGCTCCAAATCTTACCGCTTCATTGTCTGGAGAGCTAGGTTTGTCGTCGATGTGGAGAGAGGGTGTATGGTTGAAGGGACTGTTCCAAGATTCATCGTTGGGTAAGTCGGAGAAGATTACAAATATCACATATAAGACGAAGCTTAACGTAAATTATGTGATTAACCGTTCGTTGTCGTTGACTGCAAATGCGGCATATATGAATAATGCACCAACATTCTCTTCGGTCTTTATCTCGCCTCGTTCGCACAATATGGTTACGCCTGGTCTTGATACAGAGAAGATAGCTTCATTCGATATTGCTATGGATGCTAGATTCGGAGATGCAAAGTTCCGCGTTGCAGGTTACTACACGACAATTGAGGATCAGAATCGCGTTATATCGTTCTATAATGACCTTATGTCATCGTATGATAACTTCGCTATGAGTGGCGTTGATAGTCGCTATATGGGTGTTGAGTTTGCTATGTCGGTGCCGGTTGTTGCTGGAATATCTGTTAATTCGGCGTTGAGTTTGGGTGAGTATGTCTATAGCTCGAATCCTTACTATATCGAGATGGCGGATAATAGCGCAGAGGTGCTTTCTGAGGGTATCGTATATTGGGAGGGCTACAAGGTTGAGGGTACTCCTCAGTTTGCGGCGAACGTTGGTTTGAGCTATCGTAGCCCGAAGTACCTTTCGGTCTCTTTGGACTTTAACTACTATGCGAATAATTACCTTTCGATGAACCCTATATACCGTACAGATAGTGCTATCACAGAGAGTATGTATACAACATACGTTGAGGGTACAACTACGACATTGGCTGAGGCTATGCGCTCTCAAGAGCGTTTTGATGATGCGTTTACGCTTAACGCTACGATTGGCAAGAGTTGGTATATTAAGCGAAAGTATAGTCTGGGTGGTAGCTTCACGATAAACAATATCTTGAATAATCAGAGTATCAAGGTTGGTGGCTTCGAGCAGATGCGACTTAGTGAGGATACTTCGCAAGGTATATATGAGCGATTTGACTCGAAGTACTTCTATATGCTTGGACGTACTTATTTCTTGAATATTTATCTGCGATTCTAATAGGGTTCAAAATTATGATGAAGAGGTTTATAAATATAACATTACTGGCTCTTGTTGGGGCTATGGTGGTTGGTTGTTATAACGATTTTACGATGCCAGAGCCGGATATTGTATATACGGATGCGGATTTCTCTGATAGCGAAATAATCTCTATTAAGGAGTTCAAAAGGCGCTATCAGCATGTTTATGGTGCCGATACGGATGGCGATAGTTACGATGTTTATGACGATAGCGAGGAGATTACTGCGAACATCGTTATTCGAGGTAAGGTTATATCGAGCGATGAGCCTGGGAATATCTATAAGTCGTTATTCATTCAGGACGGTAGTGTCAGCGATGGAACGCGTGCTGCAATTGAGTTGCGCCTCTATGCAAGTAACTATACCAAATATCCAATTGGTTCTACTGTTTACGTGCGCTTGAAGGGGTTGTCTATTGGCGACTATAGAGGTATGTTGTCGATTGGTGCCTACAATATTGCTATGATGGATGCTTATAATGAGGCTAAGGCGAATGGTACGTTGAGCGACGATAATTATGAGGATTATGCAGGTAGCATCCACACCTCAATCGAGGATCGTTATACGTTGTCGCAACATATCTTCTTGGGTGAGAGTGGTGAGATAACAGAGGATGATGTTTATGTAGTTAATGCGAGCAACTATGAAACGTTGCATAGCGGTACAGCTGTCGATAACTATTTGGCGTGTTTGATCCGTTTCGAGGGGCTGGAGAGTGCATTTACAGAGAGTGGTGCCGCAGCTTGGACGACATATACATACCCTAGCTACTTCTCCTCTAGCAGTTCTGATGGATCGTTCGATTGGAGTTCGAAGTTGGGAGAGGTAAATGAGGCAATGATTAACCCTCCGTTGGCGTATAGCGGAGTGAATCCAGTTACTTTGAGTGGCGGAAGCAACGATTTCTATGGTTCGTCGTGGTATACGTTTGACAGAACATCGGAGAGCCATACAGCCCAGTTTATTTTGCGCGTTAGTGGCTACGCACGCTTCAAGACGCGTAATATTCCGGCCGATGGTACGAAGGTTAACATAACAGCAATATTCACGCAGTATATGAATGCTTCGGGTTATTATATCACTTACCAGCTTGTCAATAGCTTCAGCGAGGATCTTGTTGAGCTTGATGATGAGGACTCAACAGAGGATAGTTTGGAGTAATTTTATGTATGGGGATAATGAAGGTTGGTGCATTGCATCGACCTTTTTTTGTTGGTAATTGTGTGATAATTGAGCTTTTTTCTTTGTTATGAGCATCTATTTGGCTATATTGTAAATGAAAATTGTTGCCCTTTTGTGGCTGCGTTAAATTGAACCTATATGAAAAATATTGTCACGCTACTATTCTTGCTACTGTGTTTTGTTTCTGGAATTTCTGATGTCGCTGCTTCCTCTAATGCAGCTAGTATTCTAATTCCCGTTCCAAACTCTATTGAGGAGTTGGAGGGTGAGTTTCAACTTCAAGATGGTGCTGCTATCATATATGAGGATGGTGCTATGGCGCAGGCGGAGTATCTGAAGGAGGTGCTTGAGCGTTCGACAGGTTTTACTCTAAATTTAAAGGTTAAGAGGGGTGGTAAGCTTGAGAGGGGTGCTATTGTGCTGTTGTTTGATGAGTCGCTGAAGGAGGATGGGTATGTCCTTGAGGTTGGAGATAAGAATATTGTTGTTAGGGGTGCTGATACTGGCGGTGTTTTTTACGCTATACAAAGTATGTTGCAGCTATTTCCGAGTGAGGTCTATGGTCGTGAGTTGCATCGTGGTGTTGAGTGGAAAATCTCGGCAGTAAGGGTTGAAGATGCTCCGAGCTACTATTGGCGAGGTATGATGCTCGATGTGGCGCGCTATTTCTACGACAAGGAGTTCGTTATGAAGTATATCGATATGATGGCGATGTATAAACTCAACAAGATGCAGTTTCACTTTATAGATGATTCGGGTTGGAGATTGGAGATTAAGAAATATCCTCTGTTGACAGAGATCGGCGCTTGGAGTGGAACGGATGGCAGCCGTTTGGGTGGTTACTATACGCAAGATGATATTAGAGAGATTGTGGCTTATGCGGCTGTGCGCAATGTGGAGGTTATCCCGGAGATTGAGTTTCCGGCGCACATGTTGTCGGCTATTGCTGCATATCCGTGGTTGAGTTGCACCGAGGAGCAGCACGAGGTGCCGTCGCAGCACTTTATAAGCCGTGATCTGTTGTGTCTTGGTAAGGAGAGTTCGTATCAATTTTTGGAGGATGTTTTGAAGGAGACGGTTGAGTTGTTTCCATCTAAATATATAAATATTGGTGGTGATGAGGCTGTATATGAGAGGTGGGAGGCGTGTCCACATTGTCAACGTGTGCAGAGAGAGCAGGGGCTTGAGAGTGCTTCGCAAATGCAGGGTTACCTTACGAATGTTGTGTCGAATATGATGAAGAAGTATGACCGTACAATTGTTGGTTGGGAGGAGATTGTTTTGCGCGGAAAGATTGATAATCAAGTTGTTGGAGTTGTCTGGCATAAGTTGGATTATACAAAGCCGATAACTGATGCGGGACACTACGCGATACTATGCCCTGCATCGCATACATATTTCGATTTTCCGGAGAGTGTAACGCCTGGGGAGATAAAGGCGGCGAAATGGATGCCGAATATCTCTCTTGAGAAGTGTTATTCGTTGAGTGCAGATAGCTATAATGAGAGCGGTCTTGTGCTTGGTGTTCAGGGGTGCTTCTGGAGCGACCAATTTATCCATGGCGATATTTTGAGGGAGTTCGACATACTTAACGAGAATCGTTCTGAGGCTTATGCGGAGTATTTGACATTCCCTAGATTGTTGGCACTTTCGGAGATAAGTTGGAGCAGGGAGAGCGATCGCGATTTCGGTGATTTCAGCCAGAGAGTGACGAAGCATTATGCGAAATTGGATAAAAAGGAGTGCGGCTATCGTATTCCAGAGCCATATATTGTGAGTGCAGAGAGTGTGGATGAAGGGGTTCGCTTTACACTTTCGCCTAGTGTTGAGGGTTCGCAGATTCGATATACGACTGATGGAACATACCCAAAGTTTAGCTCAAAGTTGTATAGTGAACCAGTTGTGGTGAGTGATAGTTTGAGCTTTAGGGCTTCGACAATGGTTGCGCCGCGACGTTTGTCGCTACCGATATATTTTAGCGAAGATTACTCTGAGTATAAGCAATTTGGGGAGTTCTTAGGTAGCTGGAAGGAGGGAGATAGCAACAAATGGGTGGTTGATGCAACGGGTAAAATCGCTGCAGATCATAAGACGTATAGAGTTACATTCATCAGCCTTGACGGTCGCGGAGAATTTGATGCGAAATCGGCAAAGATGTTTAAACGAGATGAGTGCGTAGCACAAGGGGTTAGGGGGACATCTGCATCGTTCAATTTCCTCGTTACGGAGTTCGAGGCGGGTACTCCATTCTTTGTCGAAATTGAGATTAGTGGAAAGGGTGCAAATGTTGGTGCATTCATCAGGAAGCAGTAAAAACAGAGCATAATGAAGAGATTTACATTAACAACAATGATGCTTGGTTCGTTGCCAGTTATGGCTAGCGAGAAGCCAAATATATTGCTATTTATAGTTGATGATATGGGGTGGCAAGATACATCATTGCCGTTTGATAGAAGTGAGAGTCAATTCAATAAGATATACCATACGCCAAATATGGAGCGGTTGGCAGAGCGTGGTGTGAAATTTACCTCTGCATACGCTTGCAGTGTCAGCTCTCCGACACGCGTTAGCTTAATGACAGGTATGAATGCACCTGCTCA
The DNA here is from genome assembly GCA_047174045.1 of Rikenellaceae bacterium. Taxonomy (GTDB): domain Bacteria; phylum Bacteroidota; class Bacteroidia; order Bacteroidales; family Rikenellaceae; genus Alistipes. The sequence continues at coordinate 142,842 of JBCQUJ010000001.1, read as the reverse complement.
TAAGGTTACGAATTGGACAGCGCTAAAAGATACGCCAACTGATGAGAAGAGCGATGTTTTGACATATCCTGATTGGAATGTCAATGGTATGACAACATCAAAAGATCGCTCGGATTTTGACTCAAAAGCGGTCTATAGTATGCCTTTGCCAGAGGTTTTGCGAGATAATGGCTACTACACGATACATTGTGGTAAGGCGCACTTCGGGGCAAAGGATACAGCTACGGCTGATCCTATGAATATTGGTTTTGACCTCAATATTGCTGGTCACTTTGCAGGTGGTTTAGGCTCATATTATGCAAGCCAAAAATATGGTGGTGATGTTAATGGTGTGAAGAGGATAAATGCTGTGCCTGGGCTTGAAAAATATCACGATACAGATACTTTTGTCACCGAAGCGTTGACACTTGAGGCGATCGATGCATTGGATAAGAGGGATAAGGAGAAGCCATTCTTCCTCTACATGTCGCACTATGCGGTGCATATTCCAATAATGCCAGACCCTCGCTTTGTGCAGAAATATCTCGATAGGGGAATGGACTCGCGCGAAGCGGCATACGCGACACTAATCGAGGGTATGGATAAGAGTTTGGGCGATTTGCTCGATTATCTTGATGATGAGAAGTTGAGCGAGAATACTATCGTCATCTTCTTCTCAGATAATGGAGGATATAGCGCAACAAATGCCCGCGGTGGAGAGTTGCATACGCATAATGCACCACTAAAAAGCGGAAAAGGTTCGGCGCACGAGGGCGGTATTCGAGTGCCTATGATCGTTGATTGGCCTGGTGTTACTAACTCTGGTTCGGTATGTGATGATTATATGATTGTTGAGGATTTCTATCCGACGATTCTCGAAATGGCTGAGGCTGATATTCCGCGTAATCATCAAGTTGTAGATGGTCGAAGCATTGTTCCGATGCTTACTGGAAATGGTAAAAACCCAGCTAATGGTCGCGCATTATATTGGAACTATCCGCATAATTGGGGTCCGTCAGGTCCTGGTATTGGTGCAACTTGTACTATTCGACAAGGCGATTGGAAGCTGATCTATTGCTATCAAACGGGTGATAAGATGTTGTATGATTTGGCGCAGGATTTGGGCGAGGAGAAGAATCTAGCACACTGTGAGCCAAAGATAGCGGCGCGTATGTCGAAGCAGCTTGGTCGTTACCTTCGTAGTGTCGGTGCGCAACGACCATCGTTCAAAGAGAGTGGAGAGTTGTGTTTGTGGCCAGATGATAAAAGATAGATAAAAGTCAGATAAAAGGGTATAATAAGTAATATAATATATAGTGATATGGAATTGATAGATATAGCAAGGAATTTTCGATTTGCAGGCGAGCCAAAAGATGTTACGCCACTAGGACAGGGTTTCATCAACGATACATTTATAGTAACGGTTAATGGTTCTGATGAGAGGTATATCTTGCAGCGCAAGAATAAAAATATCTTTACTGATGTCCCTGCGATGATGGATAATATTGAGCGCGTATGTGAGCATATTCGCTATAAAGTTGCTAATCCGCGCCGCGAATCTATGACTATTATACGTACGAATAGTGGAGAGTTGTATTGTATAGATGATGCAGGGGAGTATTGGGCTGCGTGTCTGCTGATTGAGCCAACGGTTGCTTATGATAGTGCTAACTCTCCAGAGATTGCATACCAAGGTGGTAAGGGCATTGGTCTGTTTCAAAAGATGCTTTGCGACTTCGATGGAGAACTTGCTGATATTTTGCCAGGTTTTCACAATATGCGTTTTAGATTTGATCAGTGGGACACTGCAATTCGAGAGGATAAAGCGGGTCGCGTATCTGCATTGAGCGAAGAGATTACGTGGATTGAGAGCCGTAGGGACGAGATGTTGGCGTTCTACGCCTTGATTGAAGATGGTTCAATCCCGAAGCGAGTGTCACATAACGATACTAAGATTAACAATATCCTTTTTGATGAGCAGGGGGAGGTTGTCTGTGTTATCGACCTAGATACAGTTCTTAGCAGCACTGTTCTGAATGACTTTGGCGATGCCATTAGAACATACGCAAATAGCGGTGCTGAGGATGATGAGAATCTAGACAACGTGTCGCTGTCACTGGAGATGTTTAAGGGGTATACACAGGGCTATTTGAGCCAAACTAACTCTTTCCTTAATGATTGCGAGAAGGCGCATCTTGCATTCTCTGCAAGGTTCATCATCTTTGAGCAGGTTTTGCGCTTCTTGATGGATTATATCAATGGCGATACATATTATAAAATTGCATCAGAGCATCACAACTTGATACGTACGCGTGCGCAATATAAGCTTCTGCTTAGCGCGGAGGAGCAATATGATGAGATGTTGAAGATAATAAATGATATATTATGAAGCAATATAATGTAACTAAGGGCGGGCTTGGAGAGCCTCAAACCATTGGTTGTGTCAATTGGAAGGAGTATCCGTATAAGCCGGAAGTTCTGTTCCAGATGGGATATAGTGATGATTGTTTGCTTCTTCGTTTTGAGGTTTTAGAGGCGCATCTAAAGGCTCAATACCTTAATGATAATGAGGCAGTTTGGGAGGATAGCTGCGTTGAGTTTTTTGTTCAAGATCCTGATGGCGTACATTACTACAACTTCGAGATCAATTGCATCGGAACGCTTTTGGCTGCTAAGCGCAAAGGGAAGAACGATGCTGTTCATTTCGATGCCGAAAAGATGGCGCGCATAAAGCGAACGTCAACACTTTCGCGCGAGAAGATCGATTTGACAGAGAGTGGCAGCTGGGGCGTTTCGCTGGAGATCCCACTCGACCTTATAGGGCAAAATGCTACTCCAAAAACATTGAGGGCAAACCTATATAAATGTGGCGATGCAACATCTACTCCGCACTTCTTGAGTTGGAGTCCAATAGCGACTGAGGCACCAGACTTTCACCGACCAGAGTTTTTTGGTGAGTTGGTGCTGCTTTAATTTAGCTCTTAGTATGTGAACGCAACGGTACTCTTTACAGCTCTGATATAGTATGTAGAGTAGTATGGTTGTTGATCTCGTTTTGTCTGCAACGATGTTCCTCCATTGGTCCACATGAAATATGTGTCGTCGTTTGGGATTGTGTCGTAGTATGCTGGGTACATATTTAGTGTCACTGAATACCCGGTGTCGCTCCACTGCGTACCATATCCAGTAAATACAATTGGTTCGCTACTGTTTGCTGCTACAGCAGATGTAAACTTAATCATATTGTATATACTACATACTCCTGTATATCCGTGAACAGTTTGTCTATAGCTAATATGAGTATCATTTGCTGCATTGGTGTATACACCATTTGTTTCGCCATTTGTCATTGATAGGGTTAATGTTCCAGCCATAAAGATAGCGTTGAAGTCATCCCACGAAGGTCGTCTAAATCCATCTGGGGTATTATACTCGGCAGCAGTGTTGTTTATGTGTGCATTTGGTATATCCTCATAAGAATAGTCCGAGAATAGCTTGCTTGAACCAACTGGAGCAAGAGTCAGAGGTGTAGATAGTTGCCCTACATAGGCATCTCCTGCAACCTTGTAGAAATCCTCTGTGCTGCACGTCTTCAGGTAGCTATATAGATCTGTTTCGCTCGCAATAGGGTCGCTAACACGCAGTTGATCTTCATAGCTGTTTGGGTTCCCGCGTAGATTGAACTTCGACCAATAGTTACCGTTGAACCAGATGACAGGTATACCCCAATTTATACGTGAGATCTCATATATATCGCTCACACCGCTATCTGTGGTGAAGATTATTCGCCCACTTTCAGTTATTCCATTCGATTCAATATCATTTGGGCGAAAGCCTCCTTGTATGATATATTTCCCATTTGACTCTACGCAGCGCAACCATTGACGGCTACTATCATCGCTCTCGACCGCAATGCTATAGCCAGCAGGTAGGTCGATTGATAGAAGCTCGTTGTCGACAAATATCGAGCTCTCGAATTTTGATGTTATCTCTTGGATGCACTCAGCAAGTGTTCCGCTAACTTTTATTGGATTCTCGCTCTGTGCAACTGTAATATATTCGTTATATGATGTTGTTAGGTTCTTGCGGCGAATGAAAAGTTTTATATCTGGGTTTGTGTTGTTGATGACACTCCTGCCTAGAGTGATGCGGAATCTGTTGCTTGATACCTCCTCAACATCGCATCCTGGAGCATTATACAACTCTATGTCGACATCGCTCTTTATCGTAATCTCGAATGAAGATGCAAGGTATGGTGCTGCGATAGTGGCGCCACCATCTTGAATAGCTACGCCATCTGGTAGATCTGTTGTTGAGTCGCTATCGACAACAATTTGTGTCGTTAAGTCGTAGTCGCTATTGCTGCTGTCGTTTAGTGTATATCCCCAATCGGAGCTTGTTATTTCGATAGCAGATTTGCTTACGTTGAACGTATATATCTTATTGCTAGAGATCATTGTTGGCAACGTTGCCTTGAGCGTAGATGTCGCGCCACTGCTCATCTCTATGTCGACCTCTACAGTAGCTGCGCTAGAATAGGTTGCGTTGTATAGATAGTGCTGTCCAATTCTGCTGCTTGTGACATTGATTGAGTTAATATTAACATCCGCACTATTCGCGCTATAAGAACTATCGGATTGAATAGTTGTAGTTGTCGCTACGCCGTATAGACGTACTGCAGTTATGGCGTAGCCCCCTTCAGTAACATTAAGGTCAACGCGACTAATCAATCGTTCCATAGTTATAGCTTCGCTACCATTAACAAGGCGATTGAACGACACTTCTCCGCAGTAGATTGGATATGCGCCCATAGCTCCATTTTGTCCGCCAATGCCTAATGCTCTAAAGTCGCTTAACGATGTTGTGTTGCATGTCGCTTTAATGGTGCTGCTATCAATACCGCTCAGGAGTATGACTGTTGCTAGCGGGTGTGCTTCACACTGCATATTGACAACGCCACTGCTTGCCTCCTCAACTTCGAGGTCGCTAATGATTTGTGTTAGCGTGTCGCTCTCGAAGATGAATGCCGTAAGGTTAGATATGTTGTCGTAGCTCTCAACGACACTCTTTGTTGAGTTGTAGGGGAATATCTCGAATGAAGTTGATTGAATCGGTTGCAATCCACCAATATCATCGCTGCCCCACGATGTCTCTAGAGATTGAATATCTTCGCCGCACCCAACGAAGCTGATGAGTGCAAGAAGTGCAAAAAATATGTTGTATAATCTATTTATCATTGTCTTGTGGCTTTTGAGTCATCCCCTATTGGTCCATCCTAAATGTGTTTGGCGACTTTATGCATCTGTGTGTATGCGTTACGAAGTTGCTTGTTGTTGTTGTTCCTATGCCGAAGCTAACCCCCGAAACGTTAATATACATCTGATCTAGTGATGAGGCGTAGGCATATCGGTGTGATAGGGTGTTGAAGTTGCCTGGTCCATTTGCCGATGCAGTACCAGCTGAAGCCCATACTAGCGGTCCATATTGCACTACGTTGGTGTCGTAGTTGCTTGAAGAGCCAATGTCGGCAATCTCCATATACCCAAAGCTATATGTAAAATCGTCATACGTCATATTTGTTCTGTAGTATGGCTGGAAACGATATCGGCGTCCATTGCTGCTATATCCACCTGCTGTGGGTATATCATCATTTTCTGGGATTACATCTCCTGTGACCTTCCATGTGCCGTACCATAGGTGTGTAGTTATGTCGTCATCTGTTGGAAGCTCATACCCTCCAGGTGAAATCATCTTTGGATCAGCATACGCAATGTGTGTCACACTCGCATCGCCGTCAGTCACTTGCCAAGAGTATGTCGTTACGGCCTCTTCTGAATCGCTATCTGTTGTGACTGTCGAACCCTTCGAAATTGTTAGTGGAGTTAGGCTTGTGCCTTGGTATGTAGCTCCAACTGTGTTGAAGAACTCCTCGGCACTGCAACTCTTTAGGTATTGGTACAGGTCTACATCTGCTAGGTCGTGATATGGTAATATCTGATCAGCAAACGATGTTCTATTGCCGCGCATAGGAAATTTACACCACCATACACCGTTGATATAAACTACGGGTAGGGAGTGGTTTTGGCGACTTAATTCATAGGTCTCGATTGCCACACCATTCTGTTTTACTATAGCTCTTCCGGATTGCACCTCTCCGCGTGCATCCTTGTCGTTTGGTATCCAACCACCTTGCACAACGAAGCGCTTCTCGGTGGTATTGTCAGGGTCTATGCGTAGCCATGTCGGTCCCGATTCATCACACTCTACCTCTACACTATACCCATCCTCGGCGAATGTTATGTCGAGTAGGTCTCCATCTGCAAATGTGTCTGCATTGAAGCTGGGGTGGTTGTTGGCGTCTGAAGTTAGGTAGTATGAAACCATGTGTCCGCTCACTGAGAATGGAGCCTTTATGCGTTCCATCTCTATCTGTCCAACTGTTTTAGAGTTGCTTACAACATTCAGCTGCCAAAGTTGCGTTACGTTGTTTGATATAGGTGTTCGTTTTATTGCAATCTTGAATGTATTGTTGCCGAGCGATGTTATTGTGAAGTTGTTGTCGTTTCCGCTATATGTCAAATCTATGTTTGAAGCCTCTTCGCAAATTACCTTTACGCTCATCTCCTTGGCTGTATATGTCGTATATATCTTGCCCTTGTCTTGTGATATTGTTACGCCGTCGGGTAGTGTGCTTTGTGACTCATCGATATAGATTGATATATCGCTGCCACTAGAGTCTGATTCATCATCACTCTGGCTCTCCCAATCCTCTATGACAATTCCGCCGCTGTTGTTTATAGCGATGCGTATCACATATTTGTAGTTTGCGCTGATGTTATTTGGTAGCGTGCGAATCACCTCGCTCTGCTCGCCGTCAATCACAGCATCTATGACAATGTTTACCGCCTCGTTGTAATCTCCTTCGTTTATGTAGTAGATGTTTTGCGTAGATGACGTTATTGGGTTGGAGAAGTTTAGCGTTGTAGTTGTTGTCAGCTGCTCTGTTATCGAAGTGTTGGCATTGTTGAATGGCGCAGCGATCTTTGATACTCCTTCGAAGCGCATGCTTAGGATCTCGATCGATCCCTCCAAGTTTGTGTCAATATCAACATCTATTGCAGAGAATGCTCTTTTTAGGCTAATCTCGGCGCTGTGCATGTCGCTAACCATGGCCGATGCTACGAATATAGGTGACACAGTGTTGCTCTGCTCGCAAAGAGTCGTTTCGCTCATTGAGGCTCTAAACTCCTCGATAGTCGTTTCGTTTAGTTTCAATGACTCCTCTGCCGCGACAAACTCATCTTCTGTTGCGTTTCCAAGGAGTAGAACTTCGCCATATAGGCTGAAGTCGGCATATATCATCGCTCGTCCTTCGCTATCCATGGTGACGTTGCGCGTTATCTCCTGCAATACGCCTCCGTCAAATCGGTACGCTCTCAGTGAGTTAACATTATCGATTGATGCCTCGCTGGCGTATGGTGATATTGAGAATATAATCGAATTAGAGCGCATGTCGAATGTCGTTTCCCCATCGCTAACGCATGACGAAGTAAACGCTGCAAATGACGCTATTGCTGCGAATATTATTGATCTCGATTTTGCAATTACGCTCTTTGCGATTGCTGATCGTTCAATTGTAGATCTTACAATATGTTTAGTAACCATTACTGTTGGTTTGAGTTGCTATTGACAATAGAATAGGGCTTATGCGCTAGTTCTTCTTGTCGTGCGATGTCTTAAGGGAGTTCATTGGCGTGCGCGATGGGATAGGGAATCTATCCATATTCGCTACCCAGTAATTTGCCGCATTACTTGGCACAGAGTTTCCGTGTGTCACAAGGTTGCAGATGTGGTTGCGGTTTACAATGAGGTTGCAACCGTGGCCCATCTCATGCGACATCGTGTTGTAGTAGCCAGAGTTTGTATAGTAGCTAGAGTAGTAGCCATTCAAGATCGAGAAGTAGCCATATTGTCCATATCCAGCCACTCCGTGACCGTCAGGAACGCGTCCGATGCGCCATGCTTCGTATGATATGTGGAACGCTTTGTAGACATCAAAATCTAGCTCTTCATCATAGTCATCCCATAGTATCTTGTAGTTGCGACCTAGCCCCGCCTCAAGTGACGAACGCAGGTAGACCCACCAATCATCTTGAGAGTTCATCCATGCCATATTCATAAACATGGCAAGTGCCTCGCGCGCATCTTCTCCATTGTCGAATGCCGCGTAGTATGTTGATTTGTGGAATCCAAGCGACCAGTTTACTGTGATCTCCGTTATTAGCTTTGAGAATGGGTCATTCTCGCTATACGCGACATCAAAGTCTGAGAATGTGCTGTTAGAGCTAATTTCAACCCTGTGCCACTCGTCATTCTCGGTCTTCAATATTCTGCTGCCAGGTTCGATCGTCATGTTTGTCATCTCTACGAGTGGAGGTAGTGAGTCAAATTGCGCAATGTGGTATCGATCGTTTGAACCATCAATCTTGGCATACAAGCCAACATCTGCTATACCTCGTAGGTTGAAGAATGTTGTTTTGAATGTTGGTTTTACACTCGATGCAACAGCAACTGTTGTGTTCATCTTGCTCATCTTGATGAGTCGCGCATCATATATGTAGTATGTCTCATCTTCGTCTTTGGTGAAGATCTTCGTTAGCTTTGTATCTCCCTCAAGGAAATTCTCAGCAGCAGCCTTTGTGTGGTATATGACACCATATTCATCATACTTGTGGTTGATATTTATGTTAACCACTTTCGCGCGCGATGACTCAATGTTGCTGCTTGCCTTGTGTTTGGTCTCGAATGAGTCGTAGTATGGTCCTGATGCAAATTGGTTTAGCTGCCACTCAATATCTGCTCCGCCTTCTGTTGGTGGTAGTAGGATAGATGTTTCGCTCTCAGTCAGAACGAACTTCTCGATGCCTTTTGGGTTGCCCCCTTCTGCAGCAACGTTGAAAGATGAGCATACGACGAAATCATCGCTTGAAACATCGATTTGCGTTGTTGCGCGCTCCGTCAGGTCGCTGTTGTATTTTGTTTTGAACGTAGTGCTGCCTGTTAGGTTCTTTAGCGTGATTGTCGATATAGAGTTTGAGAGGCTTCCATTTACCACATCGAAATCGATGCTGCCCTTGTAATATTTAGCTTTCAGCGGTGCAATCTCGTCTGCTGTGAAGTTCAGCCACGAATCGCTAATGTTTGTTACACTTGCAAAAGCAGCTTTATCCTCTGTTATATCTCCACTAGCGGCTATGATATATATTGTGTATGAACCATCAACGAGTCCATCTACATATAGCTTGTTTGTCTCGAAGTCGAACTTCTTAAGAACATTGCTGCGCACATTGCTCTCTCCAGCCTTGACAATCTGTAGCTCGAACTCGCTAAGCGACACTTCGTTGCTAGATCTAGTCTCGACAACCTCTACGCCGTCAGCAAGGTGTGTGTCTGAAGTAGACACCTCAAATGATAGAAGGGCATTGTATTGCGTTTCGCTGATTATCTCGCCTGTTACAGCCTTCTTCACGCAGCCAATAATTGAGAGTAAAAACAGCACAGCAATTGTGGCGTGTTTAATCTCGGAAATCACTCTCTCTCGATTCATATTTGTTTGGTTTGGTTAGTTGTATATCTGGCGGTAAATATAGCTATTTTAGATCAGTTTTTTATGCTGATTGAGTGCCAAAATCTCTGTAGCTTATAGTTTGGCAACAGAAATTGTATTTATTCTTGCTAAATCCAAGATCTTTTCCCTATTTTGTATGTCGCTATATCGTTAAAAAATAAAGAAATAGAAGCTATGATGAGGAAGATTGGAAAGAGAGTGTTGGTGTTTATCTTCACGACAGTAACATTTTGTGCTTCGGCAATTGTACCTATGCCAAAACATTATGTGCAGGGTGATTTGGAGGGTAGCTTCGAATTTAATGCAAAGACGCAGTGGGTCCTTTCTGGTAGTGATTCGGAGACTGATCTGTGGGGTGTTGTTGAGCCTTTGTCGGATCAGTTTGAGAGGGTGTCAGGTTACAAATATCAGCCGACATATAAACGTGCGAAGCGAAATTTCGTAGAGATTAAAATTGACAACTCGCTCGCAGAAGAGGAGTATAAGCTACAAGTAGGTAGAGAGAGTATCGCCATTGCTGCTTCTGGCCATAAAGGGCTCTTCTATGCCTTGCAAACGATTAGGCAGCTACTTCCAAAAGAGATTGAGAGTCGCGAAGCAATCGAAGGTGTTGAGTGGAGAGTGCCACTAGTTGAGATTGAGGATCGTCCATCAATTGGCTATCGCGGTTTTATGATTGATGTGTCGCGATATTTTGTGCCGAAAGATCGTTTGCTGGAGATTATAGATGTTCTTGGATTGTTGAAGATAAATGTGCTGCATCTTCATCTTGTTGATGATAATGGCTGGCGAATAGAGATTAAGAAGTATCCTAAGTTGACAGAGGTTGGGGCGTGGAGTGTAGATCGCGATGAGTATTTCTCCGCAAGAACTGGTCCTAAACCGGGTGAGCCAACAACTAAGGGTGGTTTCTATACGCAAGATGATATTCGTGAAATTGTTGAGTATGCTGCTAAGCGTGCTATTGAGGTTATCCCTGAGATTGAGATGCCTGCGCATACGATGGGTTCGCTTGCTGCTTATCCAGAGATGGCGTGTAGTGCTGAAGATCAATTTATAGGTGTTTTGCCGGGTTATGTTGGGTATAATAACTATACGCCGACATATTGTGCTGGCAAAGAGGAGGTTTATAGCTTTTTGGAGGATATATTGTTGGAAGTAATGGAGCTGTTTCCATCTAAATATATCCACGTTGGTGGCGATGAGGCGCCAACGGAGTATTGGGCGAAATGTGAGCATTGCCAGAAGATAATGCAGCGGGAGGGGTATTCGGATCCGCACATGATGCAGAGCTACTTTATGAAGCGTATGGGCGATTTCATAGAGTCGAGGGGGAAGGTTCTTGTTGGTTGGGATGAGTTGGTTGATAGTCCTATGCCTGAAAACGCAGTTATTGTTGGGTGGCGAGGCGATGGTAGGAGTGCTTTTAAGGCGGCAGAGCTAGGTCATAAATTTGTTATGGCACCTGCGCAGAAGTTATACTTCATACGCTATCAGGGTCCACAGTGGTTTGAGCCGAAGACCTTCTTTGGTAACATTACGCTGAAGGATGTCTATGAGTATAAGCATCTCCCAGATGATGCGTCTAAGAGTGTGCGCGACAATTTCCTTGGAACGCAGGCGTGTTTGTGGTCGGAGTTTGTGAACTCTGTTGAGGATGCACACTATCTGATCTTTCCGCGCCTAATGGCACATAGCGAGAATAGTTGGGCGGATCAAGATGCGCTTGATTGGGGCAGTTTTGTTGGTAGATTAGATTTGTCGTTGGAGAGGCTTAACACGATGGGGATTCAGCATGCTCGTTCGATGTATAATCTTGACCATAAGGTTGTGTCGCGCGACGGGAAACTTGCAGTTGAGATTAGCTCAATTCGCCCAGATGTCGAGATTCGATATACGCTTAAAAATAGGGTTGCTAGGGCGCATGATGATCTTTGGAGTGGCGATATGATGTTGAGCGAATCGGCAACAATTGCTGCAGCTGCATTTCGTGATGGTGTGCAGCTGGGTCAGACGCTGCTTCTGCCTATTGAGTTCAATAAGGCTACGGCAAAGAGTATTCGTTCTATTGGTGAGGAGGCTAGTGTAGATCTTCTGGTTAACGGTGTTCGAGGTAGCGATAAGCTCTCCGATTTTGAGTGGTGTCGTTGGTATATAGCTAATGGAGCGTTTGTTGTCGATTTAGATAGGGTTGAGCATATTTCGACCATTGCGCTCGGAACAATAATGGATAACACATTGGCTGTGGGGCGAGCGAAAAGAGTTGTTGTGAGCTACTCTGTGGATGGCGATACGTATAGAGTTGCCGCGGAGTATGTAACTCCCGCGGATAAGCTTTTCGAGCAAGTTATCTCGGTGGATGATATAGTGTTCTCCGATCTTAATATCGAGGCTAGATATATAAAGGTCGAGGCTGAAAATCCTGGTAAAATATCGGAGGAGTTTCCTAGAGGAGGGCAGGAGTGTGCTATCTATTTTGATGAAATAATTATCAATTAGTGAACCTCGATAAATAGAGCAACATCGTGTGTCGATTATTTTACGACAACAATATCAGCGTATCTCTCTTTTAGTATATCTAGTAGTGGGCTTTTCGGCGATATAATGATAGATTCTAGTTTGTCGCACGCTTCAAATGCAGCTTCATCTATAAGTTTTACCGAGTCAGGTATAGTGATTGTTTGCAGCGATTCGCAATCCTTGAAGGCATGCTTCTCAATAGCTAGGATAGAATTTGGTATGTTTATGTTTTTTAGGGCGAAACAGCCGCAAAATGCAGCCTCTCCAATTACGGCAACTGAATCTCCAATCTCAACCGATTCTAGATAGTCGCAGCAAGCAAATGCCGCTTCGCCAATGATTATGAGCGAGTTTGGCATAGTGATCGAGGTTAACGATTCGCGCCAGCTAATTGCTTCTCGGCAGATTATGAGCGTTCCGTCTGGGATGTGGTAGTGTTTGAAATTGTTGTTGAAGTCGATAAGTCGCGCATTGTCGGTGCAGAATTTGACACCATCTTTGTCAATATTTCCAATGTGCTTTCGTCCCTCCTCAGCTATTGTGCGCAATGATCTGATTAGTTGTAGGAGGTCGTCTTTTGTGGCTGATGGTGATTTTGCATGGTCGATTCTACTTTGCAAATAGCTTTGCAGCTCGTGATTTGGATTGTGGCTCATAGTGTTACATATATTTGGTTCAGGTGGATTTCAACCAATATATTGTGAAAGAGCGAAGGCTTTGTGATTCGGGGTACGATGCAAATGCGTGAACATCTTTACCATACTCCGAGGTATTTGCCGTACCTGTACTTACGATAAGTATGTTCACGCAAAGCGTAAACATTTGAACTTATTCTAGTAAGCACTTCTTTAAATCGGCAAATTTTCGGAGTAGCTCGAATAAATAGCAAACGCTAATTAATAATATGTAGTTTTATCCCTTTTTTTCTATTTGATTTTGTGTCGTTTACACAAAGATAGGAAAAATAATCATATATCATCAATACGCATTGATATTTATCACTACAAGATAAGCTCAAAATATTTAATGCGAGATCGGTGCAAAAAGTGTGCATTTCGTTGTTGATTATCTGAAAACAGCTTTTAATGAGTATGAATAGAACCTATTGTGGTACTTTGGCAGCTTTCTGTAGATTAGCTTTGGTTTGTCATTAGTTTATTTGGCAGTTTATGGTTTAGTGTCTGCCAAAAAAAAAGTTTGGTTTTTGGTCTAAATGATAAAACAGTATAGGTGTGGTCGAGTGATAGGGCGTATTTGACAATTTGTTCTATTTTTACTATATTTGCACCATTGAGCAATAAGATCTGATTATGATTAAAGTATCTATAATAATACCTGTTTACAATACAGAGAAATATCTTCGAGAGTGCCTTGATAGTATTGTTGGGCAGACGTTGCAGGAGATCGAGGTTGTATGCGTTAATGATGGTTCTACGGATGGCTCTCTGGAGATATTGAAGGAGTATGCGGCCAAAGATAGCCGCATTATTATTGTTGACAAGGAGAATGAGGGTGCAGGTGAGTCGAGAAACAAGGGGTTGGCAGTAGCAAAAGGCGATGCGGTGATATTTTTCGATTCCGATGACTATATGGAGCCTAGTGCTTTGGAGGTAATGTACAAGGCACTGATGCGTGATGTCAGCGATTTGGTTGTATGTCGCTCTATGGAAATAGATGAAGATGGTGCTGCTTTGGGGCCTATAAACTATAGTGTTAAAAGTAATCTGATTGATGGCAAATCGAAGTTTTCGCCGTTAGATTACGCCAGTCACATTTTTCAAATTTTTGTAGGTTGGCCATGGGATAAACTCTACAGGCGCTCTTTTATTATCGACAGCGGCTTGCAGTTTCAGAATCTTAGAAATTCAGAAGATACCTTTTTTATATTAATTTCCTTAGTTTTAGCTGAACAAATAACATGTGTAGATGACTGTTTTATGCTTCACAGAAAGCATCAGAGATCCATATCAGTCACTAGGCAAAAACATTCTACCTGCTTCATTGATGCTCTTGAACACATGTATTTGATGTTGAAAGAAAAGAAGATTTTTGATGCATACATGAGAAGTTATCAAAATTACTGTATATCTTTTGCAAAATGGCACTATGCAACAATTGGAAATGATAAGAGTAGGGAGGTCATAGTTAAAAGTTCTGCTAAACTCTTTAAAAAGTATGGGTTGATTAAATTAGGTCAAGGTGCATTTTACGACAAGGGTGACTATCAATGGATGATGCATATATATGCAAAACGAGGAAGACTGTTTAGTGTTGTAAATATCGATATTGATGGGTGCGTCTACAAGCAAATAAATATATTGGGGCTAAGAATCCACATTCGCAATAAGCGCCGCGAGCGAAAAAGAGCAGCTGAACAAGAAAAACAATTAATGATATATGGGTCGCAAGCCAAAAGTGTCAGTCGTAATACCAGTATATAATACCGAAGCATATCTTCGAGAGTGTCTTGACAGTATAATAGGGCAGTCACTGCGTGAGATTGAAGTAATATGCGTTAATGATGGATCTACCGATTCTTCTCTTGAGATTTTAGAGCAATACGCTGCAAATGACAGCAGGGTCATAGTTATTGATAAACACAATGAAGGAGCTGGGGCGTCGCGAAACATAGGTCTAGAGCGAGCGCAAGGGTATGGGGTTATATTCTTTGATTCAGATGATCTGTTGGAATCAAATACGTTGGAGCTAATGTACAATGAACTTATTAACGATGAGTCTGATATTGCTATTTGTTCTTGCGATATGATTGATGCTTTCGGCACGCTTATTAAGGAAATGACATGGGCTGTAAAATCTTATTTGGTTGATAATAAAACCACATACACCCCATCAGATTATCCGCAAAATGCCATACAGATTACCATTCCAAACCCTTGGAATAAATTATATAGAAGAGAATTTGTTTTTCAAGAATCACTGCAATTTCAAAACACCCCTAACGCAAACGATGTGTTTTTTGTAATACTATCACTCATGATAGCAAACAAGGTGACCCTTATACAAGCTCCACTAATAAAGTATAGATCACACAGCAGCTCTATAACACACAGCAAGCTTAAAAAATTTGAGCCAATATGCATAGCTCTACAAGCTGTTTGCGATGAACTGAAAAACCGCAATATTGTAAACAAGTTCGAATTTACGATATCAAAATTTATAGTAGACAGTATGATATGGCAAATAGGCATGCTAAAAAAACACAACTACGAAATGCAATTAGTAAAGCAGCTGCTTGCGGATTTTAATAGAAGTACTAATGTTTTAACAGCAAAACAATTACAACTTATATTATCTGCTACAGAATTAAATTGTAGTCCAAATTTAAAGTCGTATGAGAAGGTTTCTTTATCTGCATTCTTAACGGCAAAAAAATGGCCACACAAAACTAAGTATTTTCTATTTGGTTTTTTTTCATTGTACAAGGTGCGTCGCAAGGAGAATAAATCAACCCACTACCTATTCGGGTTTATTCCAATTCTAGTAACGAAATAAAATTATTTTGTAGACAAGTAAATGCTTATGGCTAAAATTTCTGTAATAATACCAATATACAACACTGAGATTTATCTTCGCGAATGTCTTGATAGTGTTGTTGGTCAGACATTGAAGGATATTGAGATTATCTGTGTGAATGACGGCTCAACGGATAGTTCTCTTGATATTATCAAGGAGTACGCGGCAAATGATCCGCGCATCAAGATAATTGATAAGGCGAACTCTGGTTATGGAGACTCAATGAATAAGGGAGTGGAGTCTGCAACGGGGGAGTATATTGGTATAGTTGAGCCTGATGATTATGTCGATATTAGGATGTATGAGGAGCTATATGAGCAAGCTAGCAAACTAGATCTTGACTTTATTAAGGCTGATTTCAACAGGTTTACTGGCAACGGATGGGACTTTGAAATGATCTACCACTTGGTTGCAAAAAATAGTTCGAACTATAATCGCATAATAAACCCGCAGACGGAGTTTGCTGTTTATAACTTTATAATGAATACGTGGAGCGGAATATATAAGCGCGAATTCTTAGAGAGTAATGATATAAAGCATAACACAACCCCAGGAGCAAGTTTTCAAGACAATGGTCTTTGGTTTCAAACGTTTATGTATGCGACAAGAGTTATGTTTCTAAACAAGCCATACTATATGAATAGGCGAGATAATGTCAACTCGTCTGTTCATGATAGAGGTAAAGTCTTCGCAATGACCCGTGAGTATGAGTATATAAGAGGTATATTGCTTAAGCACCCAAAATATTTTGAGCGTCTTATCGGCACAATGTATTACAAGCTATGGCACAATTACAAGTTCACATTCACTAGAGTAGCTACTGAATCTATCCTAGAGCTATTGCAGCATATTAGCAAAGAGTATAAGGATGCGGATGTTAGAGGAGAGGTTGATTGGTCACTTTTTGGAAGCAATGATCTTCGCGACATACAAATGATTATGAAATCTCCGGAGTCGTATTTTAAATATACATTTGTTGCAGGTGTTCGCCTGAACTTTTTCGAGAAGCTCCTCTCTTTAAAGAGAGGGGTTAAGCGCCAAAAATATTTAACTATATTTGGTTTTACATTCAAAGTAGGGCGCAGAAGAGCATAAAAAAGAGGAGCAAACACAGCTCCTCTTTTTATGCTCTATATCAAACCCCTATTTGATAGATCCAATGCGGTGGTACTCAAAACCGAATTTTTCGATCTCGGAGCGTTCGTATTGATTGCGACCATCGAAGACTATTTTGCATCTCATATTTGCCCCCATCTCTGCAAAATTTGGCGATTTAAACTCCCTCCACTCTGTGAGTAGCAGTAGGCAGTCAGCCTCATTTGTAGCTTCGTAAGATGATTGGGTGTATTTGATTCTATCGCCAAATATACGTTGCGCCTCACTAGTCGCCTTAGGGTCGTAGGCCGATATTGTGCAGCCCTCTTCAAGTAGCGACTTGATGATATAGATCGATGGGGATTCGCGCATATCGTTTGTCTCAGGCTTAAATGCTAGACCCCAAACGCCAAAGTGCATGCCTTTAAGATTCTCGCCAAAGCGCTCTTTGAGTCTATTTACAAAGCGCTCTTTTTGGTTCTTATTAACCTGATCCACCCTCTTGATTATCGACATCTCGCAGCCGCAGTCGTCGCCACTCTTTATGAGTGCTTTGACATCCTTTGGGAAGCAGCTACCGCCATAGCCGATACCGGCGTTTAGGAACCTGCTGCCGATGCGAATATCCAGCGACATTCCTTTGCGTACCATCTCAACATCTGCATCAAGGACCTCACATAGGTTTGAGATCTCATTCATGAAGGAGATCTTGGTTGCAAGGAATGAGTTTGCGGCATATTTCGCTAGCTCTGCCGATTTTACATCCATATTTAGGATGCAGTTCTCGGCGCAATCAAATTTAGAGTATAGCTCATTAAGCAGAGCTGCTGCGCGCTCATTGTCAGCGCCAATCACAACGCGATCTGGGTGCAAAAAGTCATTTACGGCCTCTCCTTGTTTCAGGAACTCTGGGTTCGAAACGACATCAAACTCACAATCTGTATGTTTCGATATGATGTTGCGCACCACATCGCCTGTACCCACGGGAACAGTAGATTTGTTTACAACAACTGTGTATTTATCCATCGCAAGAGCTATATCCTTTGCGACTGCTTTTACATATTTCATATCTGCCGAACCATCATCTCCTTGTGGCGTACCAACAGCGATGAAGCATATTTGTGATGCCTTGACCGACTCTGCAAGGTTGTTGGTAAATGTCAATCGTCCCTCGCGCACGTTATTTATGATTAGACCCTCTAGTTGAGGCTCATATATAGGCACAACACCACGCCTAAGTAAATCCAATTTTTCGTGATCGTTGTCAACACAAATAACGCTATGCCCCATGTCTGCAAAGCATGCGCCTGCAACAAGTCCTACGTAGCCAGAGCCAATAACAGTAATATTCAAAATGTCTGTTTTTAAATTTAGGTGCCACAAATATAGCAAAAAAAGTCCGAACAGCAACACAATGTGTTTTGTTCGGACTTTTTCTCTAGAACACCTTTGTGTAGTGTGTTGTTAGCATTGGATAGCCATCATCTCCCGTGACAATGTACTTTCCTGCTCTCTCGCCTGCTATCAGTGCCTCTCTCTGCTCATGCGATAGCTCAACGCAACCCTCTTGTTCGGTGTCGTAGAACCCTTCGTTCCACCACCATATCTTTAGATTCTCCATTTTTACTTTGCTTTAATTATCTCCAAAAACCCTCAGCATACCAATATCTATCTTCATTGGGGCGTTGCACGACTCCGCTCAGCGCACCCTCTGAAATTATACTGCTTGAATATAGTCTATAGTGAAATTTAGTGGCACTAGCATATTCGCCTTGCGCAGCGAATACAACCTGTGATACAGATGATGATACAAATCCTGCAGATGTGCAATAAGGCGTGCTTGTAAATGCAATAGGGTAGGTAATAAGAAATACGTGTGTAGATGTTTCGCCAGTCATACTCCGCCCCCACTGCTTCATAATGCCATTAGTGTATTTGACGCCGCCATTTTCGGCATCTCCCCACTGCTCAACAACAACAGATTCCACCTCGCCTGCATCTCCTTTCTCTCCTTGGTCTCCTTTTTCGCCTTTCTCTCCTTGTATGCCTTGCTCACCTTGCTCACCTTTTTCGCCTTGTTCACCCTTTATGTATGGCGCAATAAATGGGATCACTTCAGGGTCTATCGTGTCGTCACTTTTACCCTCTACGAGTGTTATAGCCGCTATGTCTGGGGTTGTTGTGCTTTGTAAGCCATCTGAAAATATCTCATTTTCGTTTAGTAACTGCATTTCGTAGCATAGTACCCCTGGTGTCATTTCGTGTTTTTTGAACTCTATCACAATCTCGCCATTGGTTTGGTCTTTTGGGTATGAGTTTGTGTACTTCTCGCCATCGAACGATGCTGTGAAGTTTCTCGATCTCATCTGTGGTGTAACATTGTCTTTGTTTGGTCGTGTGTAGAATGTCATCTTCCATGGCCGTGAAAGCAACGCTTCTTCAAGCGTTATTGTGAGTGCAAAATCTGATTTGTAGTTTACATTCATTGATTTAACTTTTAATATTCGACAAATGCCAATTGTCGTGATCCCCCAAGTGTTTAATTGGCTCTGCAAATATATATCAGTGAATATAGCGATGTCAATAGCTTAGTTCAATTATTTTATAATACATGAGAAATGCATTGTGTTTTTTTATGAAATTAAGCTGCTGTTTAATTCATTGTGAATCGTACCTATGTGCGTTCACGCGCAGATAGTATAATTCCACATGATGTTATGGAGCTGATTGTACGTGTTGGAGTGGTGGCTCCGAGTGGAGTTAATGCACAGCCATGGTAGATTGTTGTGATATTGGATTCGTTGTTTGAGGTGTTTGGGTGTCGAGTTGTTCCTGCATTTGGCTGTGATCTTGAGGCATCGCTCTTTGTTTTGATCCCATGATGTTGGGGCGATGCTCCGCCTGGTCGATACCTCGAAGTTGCGTTTGCTGGTGGTTACACGCATCCTAATGGGTGCTTCGCCATTCTTCCTTCGTCCGTCATTCGTGGGACTTTCTGTGTAGACTAAAAAGTCCCACGTTTAGTCCTACGCCAATTGCTGTAAAAGTGGACATTTCTCATACACTCCACAAAAACAAAAAATCCCGAAAGTATTGACTTTCAGGACTTTACTACATTTGGCTTATCGCCTCTGCGGTGCGTAGGGGACTCGAACCCCTGACCCCGTGCGTGACAGGCACGTATTCTAACCAACTGAACTAACGCACCGTGCGTTATTGCAATGCAAATATATAAACTCTTTTTGTAATATCCAAAAAACTTATAACAATAGTACAAATTAGTGGAATATTATACGCGGTAGCTGGTCAATGCTATTTATAGTTACGACCTCTATGCCTTCTACGCTATTTAGTTGTGATTTAGGCAGATAGCCCGAAACGACTATCTTTTTAAAGCCAAGTCTAGCAGCCTCACTTATGCGTTGTTCGCTACGAGTAGCAGGGCGCACCTCTCCTGACAATCCCACCTCTCCTGCAAAGCATATTCCTTCGCTTAGTGCGCGATCGTAGTATGATGATGTTATTGCGGCGATGATTGATAGGTCGAGGCCTGTGTCTGCAATTTTGAAGCCTCCTGCAAAGTTTAGGAAAAGGTCGCGTTGCGACATATTCATGCCTATACGTTTTTCCATAATTGCAACAAGCATATTCAAGCGTTTATGGTCCAGTCCTGTTGTGTTTCGTTGCGGCGTTCCGTATGATGCTGTTGTCACAAGGGCTTGAACTTCAATTAGATAAGGCCTAATTCCATCCACAGCTGAACCTATTGCAATTCCGCTCAATGGAACATCGTAGTGCGACATAAGTATCTCTGACGGGTTCTCTACGTTGCGAAGCCCGGTGCTTAACATCTCGAATACACCAATCTCGAACGTAGCGCCAAAACGGTTCTTGAGACCACGCAAGATACGATAAACATTGTTGCCATCGCCCTCAAATTGAAGGACAACGTCTACGATATGTTCCAGAATCTTTGGCCCAGCGATTGACCCCTCCTTTGTGATGTGGCCAATCATCATTATTGATGTATTTGTCCCTTTAGCATATTTGAGCAGGGTAGATGCGCACTCGCGAATCTGCGCTACACCTCCGGCTGATGACTCAATCATCGACGTGTATATGGTCTGTATCGAGTCGATAACTACCAAATCTGGCTTTATATGTGCAATTTGGCTTATGATATTTTCGAGCAATGTTTCAGTGTAGACTAAACATTCGCTCTCGCCAATTCCGATGCGTGACGCGCGCATCTTAATCTGCTCTGCAGACTCCTCTCCAGATACGTATAGTGTCTTTAGTCCGCTGTTTGTGAGTGCAATTTGTATGCTTAACGTTGACTTTCCAATTCCAGGTTCGCCACCAATTAGTATCAGTGATCCAGGAACCATTCCGCCACCTAAGACGCGATTCATCTCATTGTTCCCAAGGTCGATTCTAACGTAGTTGTTCTCCTCTATATCTTGAACACGTTGTGGTTTTGATGTTGGAATGTTAGCTACTGATGCAGCGATTGAGTTTGTGGTCTCTTTTGCGATAATCTCCTCTGTAAGGCTATCCCATGTGTTGCAGGCTGGGCATTTACCCATCCATTTCGCCACTTCGTGTCCACATTCGCGGCAGAAATATGCTCTCTTTACCTTTGCCATGTTGCTTGGTCTAAGTTGTTAAAAGAAGAAACGATACAGGTCATTTCCATTTGCATATAGCATCAATGTAAAGATTATTGCCATGCCGATATATTGTGCCACCTCAAGGAATTTGTCGCTAGGTTTGCGGCGAGTTACGATCTCGTATATCGCAAATAGCGAGTGTCCTCCGTCAAGTCCAGGTATGGGTAGTATGTTCATCACAGCGAGTATTATCGATAGGAATGCTGTTTTTAGCCAGAAATCTTGCCAATTCCAAACGCTTGAGAACATATTGCCTATTGCCATAAAGCCGCCCAATTCGCGATACATCTCGGTCTTTGGTTGGAATATTAGCTTCAGCTGGTTCCAGTATGATGATACGGCTGCCCCTGCGCGCTTGAATCCTGCGGGAATAGCTTGCAATAGTGTATACTTGCGCACCTCTAGTTTGTATGGGTTGCGTAGTATAACACCTATTTTCCCATCTTCATCTACGGGAAGAGTTGCTCTAACGATCTCTTTTCCTCGCAATATGATTACGTTTACATCTTTGCCTTTTGCCCCATTAATTATTTCTGTGTACTCTGTGAAGTCGCCACGTCTAACGTCATTCATTGAGATTATCTCATCACCAGCTCTCAATATCTCCGCCGTTCTCCCTTCAGTCGTTATGCTATCGATTATGAATGGCATTCTGAGTGTGTATAGGTCGTTATACTCTTTCTCTTTGCGCATTTCGATTAGTAGTTCTAGGGGAATTTGTATCGTGTATCGTCTAGCACCTCTGTATATTGCAACTTGTCGATCGTTCTTTGATAGCAGTAGTTTTGTGGTAATTTCGCTGATGTCATCGATCTTATCTCCATCGATCGAAATTATCATGTCGCCATCTTTGAATCCTAGTTTCTTGCCCGCATCACTAAAGTTGTATCCCCATTTCGCGCTATCGGCAGAGATGTAGCTGTCGCCCCATGTGTAGCTTATGCCAATATATAGAACAATAGCCAATAGTAGGTTCATGACGACTCCCGCAACCATAACTATAAGTCGCTGCCAAGCTGGTTTCGATCGAAATTCGTATGGTTTTGGGGGTTCCGCCATCATCTCGGTATCCATGCTCTCATCGATCATTCCAGAGATCTTGCAGTATCCACCAAGTGGTAGCCATCCTAATCCATATTCTGTATCTCCTCTTTTGATCTTGAAGAGTGAGAACCATGGGTCAAACAGGATGTAGAACTTCTCTACGCGCATTTTGAAGATGCGTGCCGCTATAAAGTGTCCAAATTCGTGGACACCAACAAGTAGCGTGAAGCAGATGAAAAATTGTATAACCTTTGCCAGTATCTCCATAACTTTATATTCTTTTCAATTCTCTCTTTTGTGTGTTGTTGGCTCTATTTGAGTTTCAAATATTTTGTAGCTATTTCGCGCGCCTCGATATTCGCTGCAGCATAATCCTCCAACGATGGTTTCTCGCTAAAAGATGACTCTTGTAGCGAGTGTTTTATGCAGTCGACAATATCTAGATAGCCACACCTCTTATTCAAAAATGCGGCCACAGCGACTTCATTAGCACCATTCATGGTGCAGGCTGCAGTTCCTCCTCGCTCCATGCAGTCGTACGCTACATCTAGTGCAGGGTATTTCTCTCTATCAACTCTTTGAAAGCTCAGCGTAGGGTTGTCTAGTATGCTAAACCTGTCGTTTGGTCTGTTGGCGCGCATCGGGAACATTAGCGCTAGTGATATTGGCATTCGCATATCTGGCGTGCCTAGTTGCGCCTTAATCGCTCCATCTTCAAACTCGACCATAGAGTGTACGATCGATTGAGGGTGTATCACAACATCTATCTGCTCCGCCTTTAGTCCAAAAAGCCATTTAGCTTCTATAACCTCAAAACCCTTGTTTACCAACGTTGCGGAGTCTATTGTTATCTTCGCTCCCATATCCCATTGCGGGTGCTTTAGGGCCTGCTCAACCGTTGCATTTGCTAGATCTTCGGCGCTGCTATCTCTGAATGCGCCGCCGCTGCAGGTTAGAATGACTTTGCTTATAGGGGAGTATTCTCCCATCAAGCATTGGAATATTGCCGAGTGTTCAGAGTCAATTGGAATGATCGGTACCCCCTTCTCTAGGGCTAGTTTTATGACATACTCACCAGCTACAACAAGGCTCTCTTTGTTCGCTAGGGCAACCTTCTTGCCAGCCTCTATAGCTGCAATTGTTGGAAGCAATCCTGCGTAACCAACGAGAGCATTCACAACGACATCTATTGTGGAGTTTGCAGCAACTTCTCGCACTGCTTTTTCGCCAGCAAACACCTTTATAGGGTATTCTTGCAGCTTTGCTGTTAGCGCCTCGTAGTGTTGCTCATTTGCAATTACTACTGTATCAACGTCGAATTCAATTGCCTGTTCGGCAAGTTTTTCCCACGCTTCATTTGCTGTAAGTACGACAACTTCAAATAGCTCTTTATTGTCGCGGATCACATCGAGTGTCTGTACTCCAATCGAGCCTGTAGAACCAAGTATGGATACCTTTTGCACCCTTTTTGCGCCTTGTTGCTGCTCCATCATAGCCTTGTTTTTAGAGCGTAATATATCTCTCTGGATTCACTGGTTTCCCGTCGCTCCATAACTCAAATGCTATCTGGCGGCTCTTTTTCGGCTTTTGGTCGCCTTCTTGCTCTTGTGCTACGGTTGCATCCTCTTCGTAGTCGCTATATCCGATCGCTTGCCCCTCTTTCACTGCTGTGCCTCTCTTTACGATTGTATTGGTGAGGTTGCTGTAGATCGATATTAGGTTGTTGGGGTGCATTATCTGCACAGTATATCCCGTTGATGGATTCCAGGTTGTTAATGTTACAACACCCTTTTGTGCTGCCATTATGCGTGCGCCTTTTGCGACTGCAAACTCAACGCCATAGCTCTCTTGTGCGATGTTAAATCTCTTTGTGATGATTCCATCTACTGGTGCTACCATTGGTGTTTTGGTCGCTGCATTTGCCATTTTGAGGCTGTAGCGCCCTTGTCCTTCAATTTGCGAGCGTAGTGTAGAGTCGATTTTATTTGGCGAAACAAGTGTTTTTAGCAACGATATACTGTCGCGTGAGCTGTAGCTTCCCATTAGTGAGATCTTGCCATCCATGATTAGGGCTATGTTGTCGTTGTATATCATCATGTCATTTATTACGCGCTCCATAGAGTCCAATCGAAGAATGTTGTCAATGATGTTTTGTCGAGATCTTACCGATTCGCTTCTGTACCCAGGTAGCACCTCTAGTACTGGCGAATAGCCTACTAGGGTCAACACGAAGATAAACATCAGCAATGTGCCTGTTAACCCAGCCATAATCATATTCGCAAGCGATATATGTGTGTACCATATCTCACGATTGTCACGTGTGTTGTGTAGCGACAGGCGTTTGCGCTGCAACATATTGCGCCAAAAGATCTGGATCGTTCGGCCAATTTCTATTGCTATTTCCTTTGTGTTATGTGCGATTTTTTTGATATGTTTTAACATTGCTCTGCTCTTTTTCAACTTTGGAATAAACATTGCAAATATAACTAAATGATATGAGAAAAGCGATTTTTCTCTCAATTATAAATCTAGTTTTTGGTTTGGTATGAAAGAGAGGCATTGGAGTTCATCTTCGGTTGTTTATGAGCTTAATATTCGACAATTTACGGCTGAGGGTACGTTTTCTGCGGCACAGCTTAGGCTCCCTTTTCTAAGGGCAATTGGGGTTGATGTTTTGTGGCTAATGCCAATTTTTCCAATTGGCGTTGAGGGTCGCAAGGGTAGCCTTGGTTCCTACTACTCCATACAGAGCTATTGTGCTGTCAATGAGGAGTTTGGTACCATGGCTGAATTTGATTCATTCCTTCTCGAAGCGCACGAATTAGGCTTCATCGTGTTGCTGGATTGGGTTGCGAATCACACCTCTCGCGATGCTCTATGGCTCACTTCGAAACCAGCCGATTGGTACGAACGCGATAGCGATGGTTTGGCACTTGTTCCCTATGATTGGAGTGATACCGCAAAGCTAAATTACGACAATATGGATGTTTGGGCTGCCCAAATTGAGGCGATGCGCTATTGGCTGCAGCGCGGTGTCGATGGCTTTCGTTGCGACATGGCAATGTTGGTTCCTATTGAGTTTTGGAGGGTTGCACGCCGCGAGTTGACTGAACAGTGTGGCGATCTATTTATGATTGCCGAGGCTGAGGGCGATGAGTTTTTCAATGGCGCTTTTGATGCATGTTATGGTTGGGATTTACACCACCTTATGGTTGCTGTGGCGCGAGGTGAGCAGCGTGCTGATGCCATACGTGATTATGTGTTGCGTATGAATAGTGAGGAGATGGAGGGGCAGTTGCGTCTGCTTTTTACCTCCAATCATGATGAAAATTCTTGGCAGGGGAGTGATCTGGTGCGTTTTGGCGATGCCTTGCCTGTTATGCAGCTCTTGACGTTTGTTTTAACTAAGGGTTTGCCGTTGATATATATGGGGCAGGAGGTTGGTTACGACCACTCCTTCGACTTCTTCAATCGCGATCCTATGCCGGAGTCAATATATGTCGTAAATGAGTCAACGCGTTTCTTACGTACTCTTGTTGCGTTGCGCCGTAGGTATGATAATTTGTGGGGCGCAACGGCTAATCTTATCACTACAAATGCCGATGACTCACTCCTCATTATTGCCGTAGAGAGTACTTCTGATGATGATGAATTAGATGGTATCTCTACCGAAACGGTAATTGCTATGTTGAATCTTTCGCCTTACGCTATCGATGCAGAGTATGATATGAATCGCTATCAAGGGGAGTATAGCGTCATTGTGACATCGTTTGACGGCGATGTAGATAACTATACCGTATCAGAGCGCGTCACGGAGCAGATGCCGCCGTGGAGCTTTCGTGTGATGGTATCTATTTGATGATAGTGTATGTAGCAAAAGAAATAGCCGTCCTGAAATAGGACGGCTATTTTATATATACTAATTGTATATCTTACTTCTTGTTGTTGATCAACCACTCAGCGATTTGAACGGCGTTCAAAGCTGCACCCTTCTTGATTTGGTCGCTCACACACCAGAATGTCAAACCATTCTCATCTGTGATGTCCTTGCGGATACGTCCAACGTAAACAGGGTCCTTACCAGCAATATCCAATGGCATTGGGTAGATCTTGTTCTCTGGCTCATCCATCAAAACCACACCCTCAGCCTTAGCGAAAGCAGCCTTAGCTTGCTCTACGCTGATTGGTGACTCTGTCTCAACCCATACTGACTCCGAGTGAGCGCGCATAACTGGAACGCGTACACAAGTTGCAGAAACCTTGATGTCTGAGTGCATGATCTTGCGCGTCTCGTTGAACATCTTCATCTCCTCCTTTGTGTATCCATTCTCAGTGAATACGTCAACTTGTGGAATAACGTTGTATGCCAACTGGAATGCAAACTTGTTGATTGTTGGCTTGTCACCACGGCTCAACTCAGCTTGTTGCTCAACTAGCTCATCCATCGCTGCAGCACCTGCACCACTTGCCGATTGGTAAGTAGATACGTGTACCTTCTTGATGTGTGAGATATTCTCAAGTGCCTTCAAAGCAACCACCATCTGAATTGTCGTACAGTTAGGGTTTGCAATGATTCCGCGAGGTGCGTTCAAAGCGTCAGTTGGATTTACCTCAGGTACTACCAACGGCACATCGTCATCCATACGGAATGCGCTAGAGTTGTCGATCATCAATGCACCATATTTTGTGATTGTCTCCGCAAACTCCTTTGATGCGCTCGCGCCAGCAGATGTAAGTGCGATGTCGATACCCTTAAAGTCGTCACCGTGTTGCAAAAGCTTTACTGTAAGCTCTTGCCCCTTAAACATATACTTGCTACCAGCACTGCGTGGTGAACCAAATAGTACCAACTCGTCGATTGGTAGGTTTCTCTCTGAAAGGATCGATAGGAACTCTTGTCCTACGGCGCCACTAACGCCAACAATTGCAATTTTCATTCTCTTCTTTTATTTGTTATTTTGTAATTATTTTCTCTTTTTTGTTGCAACGCTTTTCGTTGCAATCTCCACACTTTTTAATCAAAGAAGCTGAAGCTGTTGTTTGGATTTACAACCTCTGTCTGTGTAGATGTTGTTGTTTCATCGCTGCTAGAGCCTTTTTTTGATGATCGTCTGTTCTTCTTTGAATCATCATCTTGTTGTCTTGCGCGAATCTGCTTTACGGTGTTGTTTCCTTGCGTCATTGCATCATCTAGCAGATCAACCTGCACGGCACTCTCTCCAAGAGGTCCTTCGTCAACATCCTCAATAGGTGTGTTGTTTGCTCCCATTTCCGGTGGATTTATAGGGTCGCAAACGTATGTTGGCATACCTGCAGGGCGCATGAATCTGTCGCGGCGTGTTATTCCAAGTTTGCTATCCTCATATACGCGTGTCATAAAATCTCCAACGATAGGTAGTGCCAATACGCTTCCCTCTCCGCGGCTCTTCAGGTGGACAACTTGATCCTCACCACCAACCCATGCAGCGGTTACGATCTTCGGCGCTACAGATACAAACCACGCATCGCGGTTCTTTTGCGACGTACCGGTCTTTCCTCCGATCTGTGTGTCGCCCATCTCGTAGTTCCACACAAGGCGAATTGCTGTACCACCTTTGACAACCTCCTCTAGCATGTTAAGCATTGTATATGCTGTGCGCTCGCTAATTGCATCTTGTGATTTTGGAACGAAGTTCGCTATCACGTTACCCGATTTATCTTCGATTCGCGTTACGAATATAGGGTCTGTGTGTACTCCGCGGTTAACGAATGTAGAGTACGCACTTGCCATCTCAAATACATTTGACTCTGATGTTCCAAGACATAGCGATGGAACGGGGTCGATGTAGCTCTTGACACCAACGTTGTGGATAAAGTCAGAAACGGCTCTTGGTTGCTTTGCTTCCTTCATGATCCATGCCGAGTAGTTGTTGCGGCTTCTTGCAAGACCCCATTTAAGAGGGTATGCATAACCGTTGTATGTCGCTGTACCAGCCTCTTTTGGTGACCATGGCACTCCACCTGGTGTGTCGATCGTCACAGGTAGGTTTTGTACTGGAGTACAAGGAGTAAGACCCAAGTGGTCAATTGCGAAGGTGTATACAAGTGGCTTGATCGTAGAACCCATTTGTCGCTTACCTTGCTTCGCCATATCATATTTGAAGTAGCGGAAGTTTGGACCTCCAACATATGCTCTAACACCTCCCGTGCTAGGATCAATCGCCACGAAGCTAGCGCGCATAATGCGCTTGTGGTGTAGTATCGAGTCGCGAGGTGTCATGATTGTATCACGAATACCTTTGAACGTAAATACGCGCATTTTACACTTCTCGTTGAAGCTCTTCATGATCTCTTCATTTGTATGTCCAGCATTTGTCATGTGGAAATATCTATCAGAGTATCTGATCGCATTTCGCATTATTGTCTGCTCCTGCTCTTTTGTTGCATCAACAAAGATTGTTCTTAGCGCACGCGCTTGAGCATCCATCATTGGTTGTATAACCTCTTCTAGTTGCTTTTGAACTGCCTCTTCCGCATATCTCTGCATTGATGAGTTGATCGTTGTGTAGATCTTCAATCCATCGCGATATATGTTGTATGGTGTTCCGTCAGCCTTTGTGTTCTTCAAGCACCAACCGTAGATAGGATTCTCATTGTATTGCTTTAGAGCTTGCTCGTAGTCCCATTTGTGCGTAAATTGGTTGCGCGTTGGAGGCTTAGCGTTCATAGTCAAACGCAACATCTCACGGAAGTATTGCGCCTCTCCGTAGTTGTTTGAGATTGGGTTGTATCGCAACTCGATCGGTTTTGCACTCAAAGTATCGTATTGTACCTGAGATATTGCGCCAGCCTTTGCCATACGTGCCAAAACGACATTGCGGCGTGTGATTGAGTTTGCAGGGTTCGATACAGGGGAGTATCTTGTTGGGGCATTTACTACTCCAACTAGCACAGCAGCCTCCTCTATTGATAGCTCGTGTGGCTCTTTATCGAAGAATGTTTGCGCTGCAGCTTTGATACTGTGCGCATTTGAACCATAACCCACCGTGTTTAGGTACATCGCAACGATCTCCTCTTTGGTGTAGTTGTATTCAAGTTTCACCGCCGTGATCCACTCCTTGAACTTCATCAGTGCAAGGTTGGTGTTGCGTGCTACTTTGCTGTTGTAGCGTGTTGTGTCGCGTGGGAAAAGGTTTTTCGCAAGCTGTTGTGTGATTGTTGAACCACCACCTTGCGATGTGTTTTGCATCGCAACTGTCTTGACAATTACGCGCATCAACGACGGAATGTCAATTCCTCCGTGGCTGTAGAAACGCTCATCCTCTGTCGCAACAAGTGCCGCAACAAGTGGAGGCATAGTGCGTCCCTTTATTGTCAAGTGATCTTCTGGGTCATGTGGGAATAGCTCGTCAAATTGCAGATACGATCTATTTTCGATGAAGAATGCACCTATCACCTTGCCATCTTCCGAAAAAACCTCTGTTGCAAGGTTGCTCTTTGGGTTCTCTAGCTCCTCGAAAGAGGGTAGTCTTCCAAATGCACCAGCAGTTATAAGGGTTAGAAGAATAAATAGAGATACGAATGGGGCTGCTGCCAATCCCCATAGGATTGCTACCCATTTGTTCTCTTTGCTCCATTTTTTATTTTTATCCATAGCACGGCAAATATACAAAAACTCTTTTAAATTTGCAATCTTTACGCCGTTATGGAGTCAATTTGGCGCCTTATATTGGTAGGTCAAAGCCCATTAGGAGTGTTGGATTGCCTCTCTTTGGTTTATATAACGATACATTTAGCGACATAGTACCCGCGTCTGGCATTCTGAATGGCACAAAATCTATTGACATGCCTCCTCCATACGAGTATATGAACTCATCTTTTGCTCCGTATATCGCCTTGTTCGGGTTTGTGAAATGTGCCAAATTCAACCCCGCGTTTAGTGTTAAGCGCTTAATGAATAGTAGAGAGCTGATACCTCCATCTGGGTACCATACCGGGAAGCTATATCTAATCGCTGCAGCTTTGTAGTTGTTGTTTATCACATCTGCTGATGTGTAACCAGTTGGTATTAAGCTATATGATGAAAACGATAGTAGGCTTACGTTGTCATATCTATAACCACCTATTGATGTTTGGTAGCAAGCCGAGATCGAGATTGCGTTGTGTGGTCTAAATCCGCGTGTCGTCAATGATGCCGATGCGCGAGCAAGTTTGCTGAAATCCTTGTTTGCAGGCGCTATTGCGCAGCTTAGTCCAAACGAGTAGCTTAGTGGAGATGCTAGGTCGCGTAGGGATTGTCTTGCTGCTTCGGCGTAGTATATTCCGAATGACATTTTGTGTAGTCCTTTGCTGTATCCTATGTCGTTTGCGTTTGATATATATCCGTTCTCCTCAACGATTAGTTCGTCTATGTTTGCTACGTAGCTATTTAAGTAGGTCCATGATGTGCTTAGTGCAAGTTGTCGTGAGCGATACCCTCGTTGATAATATATTGGCAGATATGCGCTACCATATAGCGAGTAGTGATTTTTTAGCTCTCCGGAGAAAGTTCCGAATGGATCATATTTCAGTTGGTCACCTCCATATTTCGCTCTAAAACTTAGTTGCACTCCAAGTGCATTGTAGTTTGCTCCTGCGCTGAATATGTTGCCCTGTTTGAAACTGTATCCATATGCTGCGTATGCATCTGTATTTGATAGTAGGTTCTGGGATATGATTGTTGCACCTAGGTTTATATCTAGCGCTTGTTCATCCATTACATCGTACAGATTCACATAGAGTGGGAACCAGCTATGTATATTTAGCGCACCTCCCGGCTTACTATATTTGTGTGATTTGATTTTTGCCGTTTGCTCTAGCGAATCCGCTGGAGTGAAGTCTATTTGATCGATGTTTGGCAGATCCAGCATCTTGCGCTCTGGGTTGACAATGTTTTGCGGTACATTTGCAATGTTTACCTTCTCGTATATCTCCGTTCTTTTTTGTCGTGAGATATGGTATCCATGTTTGTCGTACGTTGTCGCTATCGTATACTCTTCACCATCAATTTCAATTGGAGTTGATGGGTCGAACGATCCATATTTCGATTGTGATAGACGGTGTTCTGTGCCGCTCTTAATGTCGTATGAGTGTATTTCATCATACCCCGACTCAATAGAGCCAAAGTATAGTACGCCATCTTTTGCACTCAGATCGCTCAACGTGATATATGCGCCTTTGCGGAGTTGTCTATACCCATTTTTGCTCGTCATATCTCTTGCGCCGAGCCACATTCCTGAGTTGTCAGTCGCTATGAAGTATATCTCGTTTGTCTTGTTGTCCCACGCTAATCCATGAATCTCTGTCGGGTATTTTATCTCCGTCCGCGAGATCTCCTCTATTTGTGATGCTTTTTTGAGTTCCTTCTGCTTTTCCTCCTCTTTTATGCGCGCCTCAACGATTGTGTATTGACCGTTTGGCGTATATTCAACATAGGCGAAGTGGTTGTCGCTGTTATTTATTGCAGTTGGATATAGTACATTGTTTAGCTTCGCTACGCTCTTAGTCTTGCTTTTGCTGTTGTTGTTATCATTGCTGTCGTTTAGGTCGAGGTAGCAAAGTTGTGAGAACACCCTTTGGTCGAATAGCTTAGATCGCCTGTACTCGCTCCACCAAACTCTATTGTCGCCAATTGTGTGGCGTGTCGAAACAGCACCTGTAAATGCTACTCGTTGCTCCTCTCCGCTCTCTGCATCAATCTTGACAAAGCGCTGCGGCGTTGCGTAGTCACTCTTTAGCGCAATTATTTCGTTGTTTTTTGTCGCTGTTGGGAATGTATATGTGGTGTAGTTTGTTGTGTCAATCTTGCTGAGAGTTACTGTCGAGTTCTCTCGCTCAGGTAGTGACTCCCAGTATGATAGTAGATCTTCGAATGTGTCGCGCAATATCTCATTCCGACTTGTGTCGTAGAGTCTGCGTAGTGCAACTTTGTTTGATGCAAAGAAATATGGCTTTCGAACGCTGAAGTTGACAACGTTGTTCCATATATTTTCATCATATTTGTTGTATGTATATGTAACTAGTTGATAGCCAAGTTCGTAGTGATTTGGCACATATCGTCTGTACGAGTCGCAATATAGCCAATCTAGATTCTTGCGTTCAAGTATTTCGCGCCCCATTGCGCGATAGCCCATCGTGTAGCTTGGTTGCAATCCGCGTCCGTATGTCGACATAGATGTCTCTGCAAATACGGCATCTCCTTCGAGTAGCTCCACAGGGAAGAATAGTAATCCGATGGTCGATGCTTGATCGCCTAGAATCCTACTTAGTGCCTTTATTACTCCCTGGTTTACGTTGTTGTATTGCACCATGTGGCGCGTTTCATGCGCCACCAGTTGTTTTATCCAAGGCATGGAGTATGAATCTGTTGCTGGTGTTGTTAGATACTCTACGCGGCGCGGCATAAACATTACAAGTCCGTTCGATGCAAAGTTCTCAGGGTGCATCACGATAGGCATCTTTAGTGGCGTGTCGTATGTGTATCCAACACCAATGTCATCCTTTATTTCGTTTAGGAAGTGTAGTGTTCTTCGCGCTACTCCATCGACAGTGTCGGGGTATATAATGCGAAACTCTGGTGTCTTTATGCTGCGCCATTTTAGTTCTGGTGCATCTGAACCCCACGAGTAATATTGCGCGTTTGCACTATCTGTAGAGAAAAGCAAAATAATTGCAGCTGTTATCGCGGCAATTATATATCTCGTTAGTCTATCGTTTGTTTTAGTTAAGATCTCCTCTTTGCTTAGTATCATAATTGGTTAAATCAACCTCCCGCTTTTTTGCATTTGTAACCCGCTTTTGTCAATAGCTCAACAACCTTGTCGCGATGATCTCCTTGTATTATTATTTCGCCATCTTTGGCTGCACCACCAACACCACACTTGCTTTTCAACATCTTTGCTAGCTCTTTTAGATCTGCCTCATTACCGACAAAACCACACACTAGGGTCGCAACTTTTCCTCCGCGTTGTTTGCGGTCTAGCCAGATGCGTAACTCTTGTTTCGATGGCTCTAGGCTCTCGATTTCATTGTCGCTATCACTATTGTATTCAAAGTCTGGATTTGTTGAGTAGACCATTCCAAGTCGCTCTTTCCAATCGTTTGTTGCCATCTGTTGTTGCTTGTGTTAGAATAACTCTTTCATTATCGCATCTGTTGCGCCGCACTGTTCTGCGCAATATTTGCGTGCTGCTTCGCTTTTTTGTGTGCGTAGTTCCGCATCTGTTATTAGCGGTGTTAGCCAAGAGTCAAACTCCTCTCTGCTTGATATCGATACGCTTGCACCCACCGAAATTAGGTCTACAGCCTCTTTGAATTTCGCGTATTTAGGTCCGAATGCAACTGGAAGTCCAAATGTAGCGGCTTCTAGTGTGTTGTGTATTCCAGCGCCGAATCCACCACCTATGTATGATATATCTGCATATCTGTATGCTGATGATAGCATCCCCATGGTATCGAGAATTAGCATCTGTGCCTTTTGGAGTTTCTCTTCGCGTTCGCTCTGTTTTTTTGCTGCATCGCTCTCCTTTGGGTCTGGCATTATAGAGGTGTAGCGCACGCATTTGTCGCCAAATAGCTCTTCGACTTGCCCTACATGTTTTTCGTGTATTTCGTGCGGTGCAACCAATATTTTAATGTTAGGGTGTTGTAGTGCCGCGTCGTTTATTATCTGCTCATCTGCAGGCCATGTTGAACCAGCCATTAGCAGCAGTTTGTCACCCTTGAATAGATCCAAATATGGTATCTCCTTTGTTGCGGCAACAATCTCTGCTACGCGATCAAAGCGCGTATCTCCGGCAACAATTGTGTTGTTAAATCCGATACTAGAGAGCAGTTGTTTTGAGTTCTCATCCTGCACAAATATTGTTTTGAAGCTCTTTAGTGCTTCGCGCCACTTATACCCCCAACATTTGAAGAATATCGATTTCTTGCGGAATATTGCCGATACAATGAATGTTCGAATCTCTCTCTTGCGTAGTTCAAACAGCAGATTAAGCCAAAATTCGTACTTTACAAATATCGCTATCTCTGGCTTTACTATGTCTAGAAATTCTCTTGCATTGTTTGGTGTGTCAGCTGGTAGATAGAAGATGTAATCTGCACCTTTGTATGCTTTTCGCATCTCGTATCCTGATGGCGAGAAGAATGTCAGCAGTATTTTGTACTCAGGTTTCTCGCTCTTTATTTTTTCGATTATCGGTCTTGCTTGCTCAAACTCTCCAAGCGATGCAACGTGTATCCAGATGATCTTGTCATCATCATTTATAGCTTCGCGTAGCCTGTCAAATAGATTGATTCGCCCTTCATGCCATAGCTTCGCCTTTTGCGAGCTTTTGCCTGCTACTTTTATGAGGTACGTGTATATGTGTATTGCTATGTTGTATAGAAGCATTGTTGTTCTGTTTTGTTCCAGCAGCGCAAAGTTAATCTTTTTGCACCATGCAACCAAATTACGCACCTTTTGTTATCTATATCGGTTGTATTGCTGTACGTTTCGCTTGTCTGTCGGCATTCCGTTTGGCAAATATCGTACAGTGTATTCGCCGCTATCTTCAACATCAACCGCTATTAGGTCAAATTTAAACTCTCCCGTCAATCCAAATTGCGCAATATATGATTTCGCGCCGCGCATTAAAGCACCAACCTTATCTTTTGTTATGGCGTGTTCTGGTCTAAAGCTGTTTGATGCCATGCGTGTTTTAACTTCTATGAAGTGTGTCGCACCTTGCTTTATCGCTATAATGTCTATCTCCGACTTTCCGTGGCGCCAGTTTAGATCGCGAATCAGAAATCCATTCTTGCGCAACCATTTTGTCGCGGCTTTCTCTCCTTCGACACCAATTCTAGCGTTGTGATTCATCTGCTGTGTTGGTGGTTACTTTATGATTCTCTTGATTGTGTTTGCGCGACTCATCATCTCGTTTAGTGTTGCGCGATCATCATTCTTGATTGCGTTTTGCATCGCTTCAAGTTGTTTGATATGCTCTCCAAGAACATCTAGCACGTTATTTTTGTTTAGTGTCAAGATCGGAATCCATGTCGATGATGCACTCTTTGCAAGTCGTACTGTTGACTCAAATCCACCTCCTGCAAGGTCAAATATGTGATGATCTTCGCGCTCTTTTTCGAGAACGGTTAGCGCCAGGGCAAACGAAGTTATGTGCGATATATGCGATACGTATGCAACGTGTAGATCGTGTTCCTCCGCATTCATATACGAAATTGGCATCCCTATCGTTTGGTATATCTTTTCAACAAGTTTCACTGCATCTG
Organism: Rikenellaceae bacterium; assembly: GCA_047174045.1. Classification (GTDB taxonomy): domain Bacteria; phylum Bacteroidota; class Bacteroidia; order Bacteroidales; family Rikenellaceae; genus Alistipes. The sequence goes on along the minus strand of JBCQUJ010000001.1, from coordinate 107,082 downwards.
GCGCGCTCTTCTCTGCTTCGCAAATCACGACCGTGCGACCTTTGAAGGCATCTTTTTGTGCCGCTTCTGGGCCGCTGTTCTCGGTTCCCCACATAGGGTGCGTTGCAACAAATTGCGATCTCATAGGGTGGTTTGCTATCGCTTCGCATAGTCCCTCTTTTATCGATCCCATATCTATCACGCATTGCTTTTCGTTGACAAGATCAAGCACTTCTAGCGCAATCGACGGCGTTATGTCTACAGGTGCGGCTAGCACAATTAGATCTGCTGCGGCAACGCCCTCTTTCATATCTGCTGCGCTATCTATGAGTCCCAGTTCTAGGGCTTTTTGTAGATTCTCTTTTGATGCATCATATCCGATAATTTTGTCAGCAAGACCATTTTCGCGCATTGATATTGCGAGTGATCCACCAATCAAACCGATACCTATTATATATATAGTCATAGTTGTTTTTGCTTCTTAAAATAAACGATTAAAAAATATCTTTTCCTATCTTATTGTAAATCAGTCGATTATGTAATATTGTCTGATTTTGCTCAATAAAAAACTCTTACATTGAGTCAAAAGTAATAAAAAAGTGTTATATTTGTCGCAAATAGTGGTGTAAAATTCACTTTTACGCTAAAATTTGAAACAACAAAACAGAACAAAAACAGTTTAATAAATTAAAATTTAAGATTATGTCAGAAATTAAAGCAAAGGTAACAGAGATTATCGTTGACAAGTTGGGAGTTGCAGAGAGCGCAGTAGTTGAGTCTGCTGATTTCACAGTTGATTTGGGTGCTGATTCACTTGACACAGTTGAGTTGATCATGGAGTTTGAGAAGGCATTTGGTGTAAGCATTCCAGATGAGGCTGCTGAGACTATCAAGACTGTTGGTGACGCTATCTCTTTCATCGAGGCTAACAAATAGTAAAACTCTACCTCACTTGTTGGGGTAGTTTAATCTTACATACAAACTCTAAAAGCTTAATATAATGGCAGACAGAAGAGTAGTCGTTACGGGTATCGGTACAATTAACCCGCTTGGAAACAATATCGAGGAGTATTTCTCAAATTTGGAAAAGGGAGTTAGCGGCTGTGCCCCTATCACCTCTTTTGATGCAGAGCAATTTAAGACAAAGTTTGCTTGTGAGGTAAAGAATTACGATGCATCGGAGCATTTCGATCGTAAGGAGGTACGTAAGTACGATCTTTACACGCAATATGGACTTATCGCTGCAACTCAAGCAGTAGAGGACTCAGGTCTTCATTCTGCTGAGGGGTTGGATAAGGAGCAGGTCGGTGTGATTTGGTGTTCGGGCATTGGAGGTATCAAAACCTTCTTTGACGAGGTTATGGGTTATGCTGAGGGCGGAAACGTCCCTCGGTTTAGCCCATTCTTTATTCCTAAGCTTATCTCTGATATCGCTGCTGGATATATCTCTATCAAGTATGGCTTTATGGGTCCTAACTATTCTGCTGTATCGGCTTGTGCATCATCTAACCACGGTATGATAAATGCCTTGGATACTATCCGTTTGGGTAAGGCTGATGTGATCGTTACGGGAGGTAGTGAGGCTCCTATCAATGTTCCTGCTGTTGGAGGTTTCAACTCTATGCAGGCTTTGTCAACTCGCAATGATGATCCAGCAACGGCTTCGCGTCCTTTTGACGTTGACCGTGATGGTTTTGTTATGGGTGAGGGTGCAGGTGCGCTTGTTTTTGAGGAGTATGAGCATGCTAAGGCGCGCGGAGCAAAGATCTACTGCGAGGTTATCGGAGGAGGTTGTTCTGCTGATGCGCACCACTTTACGGCGCCACATCCAGAGGGGTTGGGTGCTATGAAGTCTATGCGTGACGCGTTGAAGAATGCCAATATATCTCCTGAGGAGGTTGATTATGTTAATGTTCACGGAACATCTACGCCACTTGGCGATATTGCTGAGTTGAAGGCTGTTCAAGGTCTTTTTGGCGAGCATGCTTACAAGATGAATATCTCGTCGTCTAAATCGATGACAGGTCACTTGTTGGGTGCTGCTGGTGCTGTTGAGGCTTTGGCTTGCGTTAAGGCTATCACAAGTGGGGTTGTTCCTCCAACAATTAACTGTAAGAATCTCGATCCTCAAATCGACTCTAAGCTTAATTTGACGTTAGATGTTGCGCAGAAGCGTGATGTTAAGTGTGCGTTGAGCAATACGTTTGGATTTGGTGGTCACAACGCTACGGTTATTTTCCGTAAGTTGTAAGTAGCTATTTGTCAGGGCTTTAGTTATGTTTAGCACTCTTTCAGGTGTGTGGCGACGCAGCTTTAGTCAAGACAGGGAGTATTATAAGATTTTTCACGATATGTTTGGCTTCACGCCATACAATATCGACCTTTATAAGCTGGCTTTGATTCATAAGTCAGCTTCTTTGGTTCTTGAAGATGGAACTAGTATAAATAATGAGAGGTTAGAGTTTCTTGGTGATGCAATCATCGAGGCTGTGACCTCTGATTATTTGTTTATAGAGTTTCCTGGCGAGAATGAGGGTTTTTTGACTCAATTGCGTTCTAGGATTGTTTCGCGTCAATCGCTCAATATGTTGGCGGATGCTGTTGGTTTGAGCCGTTTGGTTGTTAAGAACAACGCTTTTCAGGTCTCTATTAAGGATCTGGGTGGCGATGCTTTCGAGGCAATTATTGGTGCGATATATCTCGATATGGGCTTCGATTTTGTTAATCGATTGCTTATCAACGAGATCTTTCCGCAATATTTGAATATCGATGATTTGTCTGTTAATGAGACTGATTTCAAGAGTCGTTTGATTGAGTGGACTCAAAAGCGACATCTAAAGGTGGAGTTTGTTACGGAGTTAGATGGCTCTTCGAGGGTTGGTAAGCCTGTTTTTCACTCTACGGTTATCATTGCTGGTGTTGTTGTCGGTCAAGGACTTGGCGAATCTAAGAAGTTGGCGGAGCAGAGTGCTGCGCAGGCTGTTTCGTTTGGCGGAGTTTCGGATCGCGATAGTGATGAGTTGTTGGATAAGGTCGACAGATATGTTGGTAAATCTAGTGATGTAAATTAGTCGATAGGTTGAGTAGTTCTGCTATGGGGAGCCTTATAGAGAAATTAGAGATTAGCGGAGCTGTTGCCTTGAGCGATAGCGAGCTAATCTCTGTTGTTTTTGGCGATGCTACGGATGATGGAGTATCTATTGCTGATCGCCTTTTAGAGGTGTGTTCGGGTTCGTTATCTAAGCTTTCCTCTTCTAGTTTGGCTCTTTTGCGTTCTGCGGATGGAGTTGGTGAGAAGAGGGCGAGTAGGGTTTTGGCCGCAATTGAGTTGGGGCGTAGATGTGCTTTGGCTGTTGCTGATGGTCAGGTTGCAGTTTTTAATAGTCAAGATGTCGTAGCTCTTTTTAGACCGAGGGTTATGATGTTGCAGCATGAGGAGTGTTGGGTGTTGTATCTTAATGCGGCGAACAATATTATTGAGCAGCAGCGAGTTAGCCATGGTGGTTTGGATGCAACTATTGTCGATCATAGGTTGATTGTGAAGCGTGCGTTGGAGCTATTAGCTCTTAAAATTGTCGTTGTGCATAATCACCCAACGGGTATTTCACACCCTAGTGCTGAGGATATTGCAGTTACGAAGCGCATTCAAGCTGCCGCTATGTTGTTCGATATTGTGCTTCTAGATCACGTTATCGTATCGTGCGATGGGGATTTTAGCTTTCGTGGAGCTTCTCTGCTTTAGCTAATAAAATAATGAAAAGGAGTGGTGTCAATTTGACACCACTCCTTTTCGTTATCTAGCTAAGATCTCGTTGTATAATCTCTTATATTGCGAACTCTTTCTTTATATTTTCTACTTCGTCAAGTCGTTCCCAACCGAAGAATTCAATCTCTCGTTCAACCTCTTTTCCGCCCTCAAAAACCTTCTCACTCTTTGTGTATGGGCGATTTCCGAAATGTCCGTATGCTGCTGTTGCCTCGAATATTGGGTTTTTCAGTCCAAATCGCTTTACGATTGCTGCAGGGCGTAGATCAAACATTTTTCCTATGCGCTCTGCGATCTCTCCTTCGCTAATATCTAGTTTGTTACTGCCGTATGTTGTAACGTATACCGATAGCGGTTGTGCAATACCGATTGCGTAGCTAAGCTGTACAAGAACCTCCTCTGCAACACCTGCTGCAACCATATTCTTTGCTATGTGTCGCGCTGCATAGGCTGCTGAGCGGTCAACTTTTGAGGAGTCTTTACCTGAGAATGCACCGCCTCCGTGTGCGCCACGACCACCATAAGTATCTACTATGATCTTGCGACCCGTAAGTCCTGTATCTCCGTGCGGTCCACCGATAACAAACTTTCCAGTAGGGTTTACGTGTAGGATGTAATCATCGCCAATAAGCTCTGCAAGCTTATCTCCAGCACGCTCTAGACGCGCTTTTACGCGAGGAATAAGTATTGTTCTCACATCGTTTTCGATCTGCTGCTGCATCTCGATCTCTGCTTTTTTCTCATCTTTAGAGCCATCAGCGATAATAAACTCGTCGTGTTGTGTTGACACCACAATTGTGTGAACTCGTTGCGCCTTTCTCTCGTCATTGTACTCAATCGTCACTTGACTTTTTGAGTCTGGTCGCAGGTATGTCATCACTTTTTCTTCGCGGCGAATATCTGCTAGCTCCTTCAAAATTACGTGCGAAAGAGTTAGTGTTGCAGGCATAAGTTCGCGTGTTTCGTTTGAAGCGTATCCAAACATAATTCCTTGATCTCCAGCCCCTTGCTCTGCTTCGCTTGTGCGCTCCACACCTTGGTTTATGTCGGCTGATTGTTCGTGAATTGCAGATAGTACGCCGCACGAGTTACCATCGAATTGGTACTCACTTTTGTTGTATCCAATCTTGTTGATTACGCCGCGTGTGATGCTCTGTACATCTACGTATGCGTTTGATTTCACCTCGCCCGAAACCACAACCAATCCTGTTGTGCATAGTGTTTCGCAGGCTACTTTTGACTCTGCGTCGTGGCGCAGAAATTGATCCAGTATTGCGTCCGAAATTTGGTCCGCTACCTTGTCTGGATGCCCTTCAGAGACAGACTCTGATGTAAATAAAAATCCCATTGTTATACTCTTAAATTAAACGTATAAGAATGGAAAAAAATAACTGTGTGATGCTCTAATAATAAAAACTCTGCTGTTTTAGCGCTTTTTTATTGTGGTTTGCAATCAGTCAAATCTTTCCACATCTGCCGCCCCAACTGCGGGGTTGCGTTGCAAAGGTATATAATATTTCTCGTATATGGAAATAATTGTGAAATTTGAATGAAAATTGCATCTAAATCTATATATTTGTAGGAATGTAAATGTTTGAACCGAATCGGCGGTTCGCAGGCAAATAAATTAGAAATATAAAGAGGATATATATCATGGGTATTTTAACGGGATTGATTAAGTTGGTGTTTGGCTCTAAGGCGGATAAGGATCGCAAGGAGATTGAACCATACATCATCAAGATAAAGGAGGTTTATCCTCAGATTGAGGCGTTGACAAACGATGAGTTGCGCGCTCGTAGTGCAGCTTTGAAGCTCTCAATTGCTGATTTCATTGCACCAGAGGAGTCTCGTATCGAGGAGCTTAAGGTTGAGTTGAATAAGCACGAGACGTCGTTGGAGCAGAAGGAGAAGGTTGCTAAGGAGATCGAGGGTCTGAAGCTGCGTATCGATGAGAAGATCGAGGAGCGTTTGGATGAGATTTTGCCTGAAGCTTTTGCTATTATGAAGGATACGGCTCGCCGTTTTTCGCAGAATGAGTTTGTGGAGGTTACGGCGAATCAGTTTGACCGCGATTTGGCTGCTGAGAAGGAGTTTGTTGATATCAATGGCGATAAGGCATCTTACGCTACGCATTGGATGGCTGCTGGTAACGATTTGAAGTGGGAGATGGTGCATTACGATGTGCAGTTGTTTGGTGGTGTTGTTCTTCATAAGGGTAAGATTGCAGAGATGGCTACCGGAGAGGGTAAGACTTTGATGGCTACGTTGCCTGTTTTCTTGAATGCTTTGGCTGGTAAGGGTGTCCATTTGGTTACGGTTAATGACTATTTGGCTCGTCGTGATGCTGAGTGGATGGGTCCTATCTATCAGTTCCACGGCTTGACGGTTGATTGTATTGATAATCACCAACCGAACTCTGAGGCGCGCCGCAAGGCATACTCTGCAAACATTACCTTTGGAACGAACAATGAGTATGGCTTTGATTATTTGCGCGATAATATGGCTAATTCGCCGGAGGATTTGGTTCAGCGTAAGCACCATTTCGCTATTGTCGATGAGGTCGATTCTGTCTTGATTGACGATGCTCGTACTCCGCTTATCATTTCTGGTCCAGTGCCTCGTGGCGATGATCAGATGTATGATGGGTATCGTCCTGCTGTCGAGAAGCTTTATAATTTGCAGAAGAGTTTTGTGACGGCGTTGTTGTCTGAATCGCGCGCGCTTATTTCTGGCGGCGATAGCGAGGAGGGTGGCGTTAAGTTGTTCCGCGCACATAAGGGCTTGCCTAAGTATAAACCTATGATTAAGTATCTTTCTGAGCATGGTGTTCGCAGCTTGATGCAGAAGACGGAGAATACTTATATGCAGGACAATAATCGTCGTATGCACGAGATTACGGATGATTTGTACTTTGTTATTGATGAGAAGATGAACTCTATCGAGATGACTGATAAGGGTCACGAGGAGTTGTCGAAATATTTCAAGGAGGATGGTTTCTTCGTCTTGCCAGATATTGGTTCGGAGTTGGCGGAGCTTGAGAAGAGTGATTTGTCGTTGGAAGAGCGTGCTGAGCGTAAGGATGAGATTATGAATGACTACGCTATTAAGGCGGAGCGTGTTCATACTGTCAATCAGCTTTTGAAGGCTTATTCGATGTTCGAGAAGGATGTCGAGTATGTTGTGATGGATAATAAGGTCAAGATTGTCGATGAGCAGACAGGCCGTATTATGGATGGTCGCCGTTATTCTGATGGTCTTCACCAAGCTATTGAGGCTAAGGAGAGCGTTAAGGTCGAGGCTGCTACTCAGACGTTTGCTACGGTTACGTTGCAGAACTATTTCCGTATGTACCATAAGTTGGGCGGTATGACGGGTACTGCGGAGACTGAGGCTTCTGAGTTCTGGAGCATCTATAATTTGGATGTTGTTGTTATCCCTACGAATCGTCCTATTTTGCGTGATGATAGAGAGGATTTGATCTATAAGACGAAGCGAGAGAAGTATAACGCTGTTATCGAGGAGTGCGTTCGCCTTGTTGGTGAGGGTCGTCCGGTTCTTGTTGGTACTACTTCGGTTGAGATTTCTGAGCTTTTGGGTCGTATGCTTACGTTGCGTAAGATTCGCCATAATGTCTTGAATGCGAAGCAACACCAGGCTGAGGCCCATGTTGTCGCTGAGGCTGGTCTTGCTGGTCAGGTTACTATTGCTACGAATATGGCGGGTCGTGGTACGGATATCAAGCTCTCTAAGGAGGTTAAGGCTAACGGTGGTTTGGCTATCATTGGTACCGAGAGGCACGATAGTCGCCGCGTTGACCGTCAGTTGCGCGGTCGTGCGGGTCGTCAGGGCGATCCGGGTTCTTCTCAATTCTTTGTCTCGTTGGAGGATGATTTGATGCGCCTGTTTGGTTCTGGTCGTATTGCTTCTTTGATGGATAAGATGGGTCTTGAGGAGGGCGAGGTTATCCAATCTAGCCTTATGACTAGCACTATTGAGCGCGCTCAGAAGAAGGTCGAGGAGAATAACTTCGGTATGCGTAAGAGGTTGTTGGAGTACGATGATGTTATGAATTCTCAGCGTGAGGTTATCTATGCACGCCGCCGCCGCGCTCTTTATGGCGATAGTATTGATATCGATGTCAATAATATTATGTGCGACTATGCCGAGGCGTTTGTAGAGCAGAATGAGGGTGTTGATTTCGAGGACTTTAAGTTGGAGTTGATTCGCGAGGTTGCTGTTGATTTGACTATGACTGAGGAGGCTTATAGCCGCGGTTCTTTGTGCGATATTGCTGACCATTTGGTTGAGGATATAAAGGCTCATTATGAGCGTAGGGGCAAGCATATTGCCGATACGGTACGTCCAGTTATGGATCGTGTTTACGAGGATCGCAAGGATGATATGAACTCAAATATGATGTTCCCGGTTACTGATGGCAATCTTGGTTTCAATGTTCCGGTTAATTTGCAGCGTTGCAAGGATAGCGATGGTGCGGAGATCTACCGTGCCTTCTCTAAGGTTGTTATGTTTACCTCTATTGACGATGCGTGGAGGGAGCATTTGCGCGAGATGGACGATTTGCGCCAGAGTGTTCAAAATGCTGCTTATGAGCAGAAGGATCCACTTTTGATCTATAAATTTGAGTCTTTTGAGTTGTTCTCTAAGATGCTTGTTAAGGTCAATCGCGATGTTATGGCGACTATCGCTAAGGCTTATATTCCTGTTAGGGATAATGGTGCGGCTCAGCAGCAACAGCATGCGGAGCGCCCTAAGGTTGATGTTTCTAAGTTGCAGGAGTCGCGCAGTGCTGCTGCGGCAGGTGCTGGTGCTTCTGAGCGCCAAAAGACCATGCCTGTAGTGGCTGAGAAGAAGGTTGGTCGTAACGATCCATGCCCTTGTGGTAGTGGTAAAAAGTATAAGGCTTGCCACGGTAAGTAGTTTTTTTGAGGATTATGGGTTATCAAGAGGAGAAGCAGCGGCAGTTGGATATGCGCTATTTGCGCATGGCTAGGATTTGGTCTGAGAATTCGTATTGTGTTCGCCGTAAGGTTGGGGCGCTTATTGTTAAGGATAAGATGATCATTTCGGATGGTTATAATGGCACCCCGTCTGGGTTCGAGAATTGCTGTGAGGATGAGGAGGGTAGCACTAAGGATTATGTTCTTCACGCTGAGGCTAATGCTATTACTAAGGTCGCTAAGAGTCCCAATAATTGTGATGGTGCAACGTTGTATATTACGACGTCACCGTGCATTGAGTGCGCTAAGTTGATCATCCAGGCAGGTATTCGTAGGGTAGTTTACTTTGATCCCTATACCTCTTGTGTCGGTACCGATCTTCTGAAGCGCGTCGGCATCGAGTGCGTCCAGCTTCTTGAAGAGTAGTTGCCATTAGTAATCCTCTTTTTGTTACATCAGTCACTCTTTTGTTGTGCGCTATTTCAATCTTAAAATAGTGTAGAGTTAAATACGCGGCGCGAAGTTTGTAGATATACTTGGCTAATAAGATTTTATGGAGCCAAGAAATATAATATTAGCCCTTGCTATAACTCTCTTTGCAGGCTTAGCCACTGGTATAGGTAGTGCTATAGCTTTCGTTGCCCACAGAATGAGCCGTAGTGCTATCTCCTTTGCGCTGGGATTGTCGGCTGGCGTTATGCTCTACATCTCCTTTGTTGAGCTGTTTGTCGAGGCTCAGGAGGTGTTGTGCGAAGCTTATGGAGGTCAGGTCGGAAATATTGCAGCAACTATCTCTTTATTCGCTGGTATAGCCTTGATATGGTTGATCGATCTGCTCGTTCCCGACTACGAGAATCCTCATGAGTTGCATAAGGTGTCGCCAAATAAGGTTGGTATTTCAAGCCACAAGCGTATCGGTGTTATGACTGCATTGGCTATTGCTATCCATAACTTCCCGGAGGGCATTTCAACCTTTATAACGGCAATTGAGTCGCCTTCTCTTGGCTTGGCTATAGGTGTGGCAATTGCGTTGCACAATATTCCAGAGGGCATCGCCGTGTCGGTTCCTATATATCAAGCTACGGGCAGTCGCAAAAAGGCATTTTGGTACTCATTTCTCTCTGGACTCTCTGAGCCGTTGGGGGCTATTATTGCCTATCTCTTCCTCGCACCATATCTGAATGGCACTTTGATGGGTGTTATTCTTGCTGCTGTGGCTGGAGTTATGATATATGTAGCTATCGATGAACTATTGCCTTCATCGCGCAGTTATGGCAAGCATAACGCCGCAATGTGTGGCGTTGTTATCGGTATGGTTATTATGGCTGCCACATTGCTGTTTATGGGGTAGTGCGGCGTAAAAAATAAGGAGAACCGATTGAGGTTCTCCTTATTTAGTGTATCAGTAAATTGCTCCTAGCGAGCCGTCAATTACTTGTTTACCTGGAATGTCGTAACGCCATCCTTTAGGAATGATACGATTTGACGTGCTGCAGCCAATCCTGCGTTGATATTCGCCTCAGCAGTCTCAGCACCCATCTTCTTAGCCGTTGCAAAGTAGCGCTTCTCAAACTTAGCTAGCTCTGCATCAGACTCTGCCGATGGTGCTATATCTGTGATGTACTTAAGGTCTGTGCGCTCTGCCATAGCCTTGATCACACCTGCCTCATCGATAACCTCCTTGCGTGCTGTATTGACAAGCGTAGCACCCTTTGGCATTGAATATAGAATCTCGTAACCAACAGAGTTGCGTGTCTCATCAGTTGCAGGGATGTGTAGTGACAAGAAATCAGCTCTCTTGTATAGCTCCTCGCGTGATGCAACAGCCTCAACGCCGTCATTAGTGAAGATAGCTGCATCTTTCACGAATGGATCAAATGCTATAACGTTCATTCCCATCGCCTTACCCTTAAGTGCTACAAGACGACCTACGTTTCCGTAAGCGTGTATCGCAAGTGTCTTTCCGATGATCTCGCCACCAGTGCCTGGTGTGAATTGGTTGCGCGACATAAATACCATCATCGCCATAACCAACTCCGCTACAGCGTTTGAGTTTTGACCTGGTGTGTTCATTACAACAATACCGCGAGCCGATGCTGCAGCAAGGTCTACGTTGTCGTATCCTGCACCAGCACGAACAACAATCTTTAGGTTTTTCGCAGCATCAATAACCTCTGCTGTAATTTTGTCAGAGCGGATGATGATTGCATCTACATCAGCTACTGCGCTCAAAAGCTCCGCTTTGTCGCTATATTTCTCAAGAAGTGCCACTTCGAAGTTTGCCCCCTTGATTATCTCTGTGATTCCGTCAACCGCCTCTTTAGCGAATGGCTTCTCTGTTGCTATTAGAACCTTCATCTCTTTGCTTTATATAATAGTGTAGTTGTATTACTTGTGTTTTTGCTCGAACTCTTGCATGCAAGCAACAAGAGCCTCTACGCTCTCCTTAGGTAGTGCGTTGTAGCATGATGCGCGGAAGCCACCAACTAGGCGGTGACCCTTCACGCCAACCATTCCCTTGCTCTTTGCGAACTCTAGGAATTCTCCAGCCAACTCCTCGTTGCCCTCGCTCATCACGAAGCAGATGTTCATTAGCGAACGATCTTCCTTCTCTGCTGTACCAACGAACATTGAGTTGCGCTCGATCTCGCCATATAGCATCTCCGCCTTCTCTTTGTTTGCCTTTGCCATTGCGCTAACGCCACCCTTAGCCTTAACCCACTTCAAAACCTCGTTGATAACGAAGATTGGGAATACCGGAGGTGTGTTGTACATTGAGTCGTTGTCCGCTTGAATCTTCAGGTTTGTCATTGAAGGAAGTTCACGAACGATGTTCTCCAACATATCATCACGCACAATTACAAATGCTACACCAGCAGGGCCCATGTTCTTTTGCGCACCACCATAAATCATAGCGTACTTTGTAACGTCGATTTCGCGGCTCAAGATATCAGAGCTCATATCAGCGAATACAGGGACTGGAGATGTCATATCCTCGTGAATCGCCGTACCGTAGATTGTGTTGTTCGATGTGATGTGTAGGTAGTCTAGATCTGCTGGAATCTCTACTCCCTTAGGTATGTAGTTGAAATTCTTGTCAGCAGATGTTGCAAGTTCAATCGCCTCGCCGTAAAGCTTCGCCTCTTTAAGCGCCTTCTTAGCCCAAACACCTGTATTGATATATCCCGCCTTTGTCTTCATGAAGTTAGCAGGGATGTTGAAGAATTGCGTGCTAGCGCCACCACCCATGAAGATGATTTTGTAGTTATCAGGAATGTTCAACAGCTCCTTAAGGTTCGCCTTAGCCTCAGCTAGTACATCCTCAAAATCCTTTGTGCGGTGCGATATCGAAAGCAGGGAGAGTCCAGATCCGTTAAGATCGATTACGGCCTTTGCGGCATTCTCCAAAACCTCTTGCGGAAGAACTGATGGTCCCGCGTTGAAATTGTGCTTCTTCATAATTTTGCTAAAATTCTATTTGTTAAAATATCTGTTAAATCTCTATCTTTAAGTTGACAAATGTAGCGATTTTATTTTTATTTATGCTATGTGAAACCCATTTTTTGATATTGTTAATATAAAAAGGCGCCAATATGCGTTTTTGTATTTGTTTTTATTACTTTTGTAGCTCTGTTAAACGGTGTAATTTATATAGCATATTATGATAAGATCAATGACTGGCTTTGGGCGTGCTGAGGCCACTATTGCTGAGAAGAAAATATCGGTTGAGATTAGGACTTTGAACTCTAAGCAGCTCGATTTGTCGTTGCGTATGCCTTCGGCGTATCGTGTCGCGGAGTTTGATGTTCGCGCTATTTTGGCTAAGGGTGTTCAGCGTGGTAAATGTGAGGTTTTTGTAAATGCAAATTCTGAGAGTTTGAAGGCTGGGTCAGCTATCAATGAGGTGCTTTTTGAGCAGTATTGCGACCAGATTGCGAGTGCTTTTCAGAGCGCTGGGATCAAGGGTTCTTTGACGCAGGAGAGTGCTTTGGCAGCGCTTAAGATGCCAGATGTCATCATGGCTAAGGCTGACTCTGCATCGCAGGAGGAGGTCGATGTTGTTATGTCGTTGACGCTTGAGGCTATCAAGAGTCTTAATAGCTTCAGAGAGCAGGAGGGTGCGATTTTGATAGCTGATCTGTTGGCTCGTGTCGATACTATAGAGGGTTTGATGCGCGCTGTTGAGCCTTTTGAGCAACCACGTATCGAGGCTATTCGCCAGCGTATTCGTGACCATATTGCGAAGGAGCGTATAGATGTTGATAGCAATCGCCTTGAGGCGGAGATGATATTCTACGTTGAGAAGTTGGACGTTACTGAGGAGAAGGTTCGCTTGAAGAATCATTGTGATTACTTTCGCGAGGTGTCGAAGGAGGGGGATGGTGGTGTAGGGCGTAAGCTTGGCTTTATTGCGCAGGAGATGGGTCGCGAGATCAACACTATGGGCTCGAAGTCGAACGATGCTGATATGCAGCGCCTTGTTGTGCAGATGAAGGATGAGTTGGAGAAGATCAAGGAGCAGGTTCTTAATATATTGTAATTAAGTAAGATACGATGAGTAATAAATTGATTATTTTTTCCGCTCCTAGCGGATCAGGCAAGAGTACTATTGTTAATGAGCTTTTGACACGTTTTCCGCAGTTGGAGTTCTCTATTTCAGCAACTTCGCGCGCTCCAAGAGGTGCCGAGAAGGATGGTGTAGAGTACTTTTTCTTGTCGCAGGATGAGTTTAAGGCTCGCGTTGCGGCAGATGAGTTTGTGGAGTGGGAAGAGGTCTATGCTGGTACTTGCTACGGTACTTTGAAGGCGGAGATGGAGCGTATTTGGGCTAAGGGCAATGTTATCATCTTTGATGTTGATGTTGTTGGTGGATTGCGTTTGAAGAGTATCTTTGAGGATTCTGCTTGCTCTATCTTTGTTATGCCTCCTTCTGTTGAGGAGTTGCGCCGCCGTTTGGTTGGTCGTGCTACGGATAGCATGGAGGTTATCGAGAAGCGTGTTGCTAAGGCAGCACAGGAGATCGAGAAGTCGCCAGAGTTCGATTGTGTTGTTATCAATGACGATTTGGCTAAGGCTGTAGAGCAGACTGCTAGTATTATTGACGATTTCTTGAAGATGTAGTTCTAGAGATGGCAAAGAGGCGCGTAATGCTATATTTCGGTTCGTTCAACCCAATCCACAAGGGGCATCTGCAACTTGCGGAGAGGGTTGTCGAGTTGGGGTTGTGTGATGAGCTTATTATGGTTGTTTCGCCTCACAATCCGCTAAAGAGCGCTGTTGATCTTGCGCCGGAGTTGGAGCGCTTTAATATGGCGGAGATAGCTTGTGGTGGGTCGAAATATTCTGATAGGATTAAGGCTTCGCTGATTGAGTTTATGTTGCCAAAACCTTCTTATACGATCAATACGTTGCGCTATTTGAGCGAGGAGTATGGCTCTCAGATGGAGTTCTCTATCTTGATGGGTGGTGATTTGGTTCAGGAGCTTGATAAGTGGCGCAATTACGAGGTTATATTGAAGAATTACAATATATATGTATATCCTCGTGAGGGAGTTGTTGTTGATAAATTCTTAGATCAAGTCACTATTCTGTACGATGTGCCTATGTTTGACTATAGCTCTACGGAGGTGCGAGAGGCGTTGCAGGCGCAAGGAGATGTGTCGCAGATGCTTGATCCAAAGGTTGTGAAGCATATTGCGGATATTGGGTTGTATATCAAATAAGCGTGTGTCAAAATAAAGTAGATTAAGATAATATACAGAACATAGTATGAAGAGATTAAACATTGCGCTTCTTGCGGGCGGAAATTCATCAGAGAGAGGCATCGCGTTGCAGAGTGCGGCGCAAGTTGCAGAGGGTCTTGATAGTGCAAAATATGATATAACGGTTGTTGATCTGCACAATAGAGATTGGGTGCATACGGCGGCAGATGGAGAGAAGTGTAGCGTTGATCGCAACGATTTTTCTATTACGATAGGTGGTCAGAAGAGGGTTTTTGACTATGCGCTTATTATAATTCACGGTACACCTGGTGAGGATGGTATGTTGCAGGGTTATTTAGAGATGATGGGTGTCCCATTCTCTTCTGGCTCTATGACTTCGTCTGCTGTTACGTTCGACAAGATTTTGACGAAGCGTGCTGTTGCAGGTTGTAGTGTTTCTATGGCGAAGGAGATCTTGGTTCAACGTGGCGAGAGTGTCGATGCAGCAGCTGTTGTTGCAGAGTTGGGACTTCCTTTGTTTGTCAAGCCAAATGCTAGTGGTTCGTCATTTGGTGTTTCGAAGGTTAAGGCAAAGGAGGAGCTTCAAGCAGCTATCGATGAGGCATTTACGGAGGGTAGTGCAGTGTTGATTGAGGAGGCTCTTGTTGGTCGTGAGGTTAGTTGTGGTGTTATGATTACAGCTGACGGGCGTGAATATTTGATGCCAATTACAGAGATGATCACTAAGCGTGAGTTCTTTGATCACGAAGCGAAATATACCCCAGGATTGTGCGAGGAGATTACTCCTGCGCTACTTGATGCAGATGTTGTTAAGAGGTTGAATGAGAAGACATTAGCTACTTATCGTGCGTGTCGTTGTCGCGGCGTTGTACGCATCGATTTCATCATCAGCGAGAGTGGCGAGCCATATATGATCGAGGTTAACTCTATACCAGGTATGAGTTCTGGTAGCATCATTCCGCAGCAGATTCGCGCTGCAGGAATGACGGTTGGCGAGTTCTACGACATTGTCATCGAGGATACATACAAATCCCAAATGGCAAACGCGTGCAATAGCAATAAGTAGTAACGATGATTGAAATAGACGGGAAGATTTTAAGTGAGGATATACTTACGGAGCCTTTTGCTTGCGATATAACTAAGTGTAAGGGTATCTGCTGCATCGAGGGTGACTCTGGCGCTCCTTTGGATATGGAGGAGGGCGATTATTTGGAGGAGGCTTACAATGCTTACAAAAAGTATATGACACCGGAGGGTATCGCTGCAGTTGAGGAGCAAGGTTTTGTTGTTGTTGATAGCGATGGCGATTTGACTACGCCTTTGGTCAATGGTGCTGAGTGCGCCTTTGCTTATGTCGATGGTGACATTACGTTGTGTGCCGTTGAGAAGGCGTGGTTAGCAGGTGAGTGTAGCTTCCGTAAACCTATTTCATGTCATTTGTACCCTATCCGTGTTCTGAATTTCAAGAATGGGGGCGTTGGTTTGAACTACCACCGTTGGAGCGTTTGTGGTTCAGCTTGCGAGAATGGTCGTAAGTTGGGAGTACCTATATATAAGTCTTTGAAGGAGCCTATTATTAGGCGCTTTGGCGAGGAGTTCTATGAGGCGTTAGATGGTGCTGCTGCATTGCTAAAAAAGTAGCTTTTTACTCAAAAAGCTATAATCTTTCGCCTTGTGTAACTATATGTTGTTAGTTGCAGCTCTTTTTCAAGTAATATATACCTAATTATAGTAATTGCGCGAAGCACTATAAACCCCTACATTTGCATAAGTAATTGTTTGGAATTTGTGTTTATTGTGTTTCTGTCAAGTGTGGCAAGCTATTACGGTGGTAATTCTTGTTTGACAGAAAAAATATCAGAGGGTTGATAATGTGTGTTATCTCTTTCTGATATTTTTTTGTTAAATTTGCAACTAATAATATATAGGCTATGACTAATAAGTATAGTAAAGTAGGAAGGTATGTAGCATCGGATATGATGGGCGAGTTGATTTGCGACAACTATCCGATGGTTTTTGTCCTGAACAGATTTGGTATTGCATTAGGCTTTGGCGACAAATCTATCGGTGAGGTGTGTGCGGCATCGAATGTTGATGTTGATACGTTTTTATCGGTTGTCAACCTTCTTATCTCTGATGATAAGGGTGGCAGTGGTTCTAGCTCTGCGAAGTCGGAGTTTGAGGGCAAGGTTTCTATCCCTTCTTTGATGATCTATCTTCACAATTCGCACAATTATTTCTTGGAGTATCGCCTTCCTGCACTTCGTCAGAAGCTTGTCGAGGCTTTGGGTGCGAATAGTGGTGAGGAGGTTGTTAACAGCGCTATTATTGGTTATTTTGATGAGTATGTCGCTGAGGTTCGTAAGCATATGGCTTATGAGGAGAGTACTGTTTTTGAGTATGTAAATTCTCTTTTGGAGGGCCGTGATACAACGTATGATATACAGATCTTTAGCGAGCATCACGATAAGGTTGAGGCTAAGCTTTCGGAGTTGAAGAATATCTTGATTAAATATTATCCGGCTGCTGCAACTAATCAGTTGTGTAGTGTTATGTTTGATATTTTCGTTTGTGAGGCTGATTTGGCGTCGCATAACGATATTGAGGATTATCTTCTTGTGCCGGCTATTCGTAGTGTTGAGAATCCGGGTTGTAAAGCGTAGAGGGAGGTTATATGAAAGTTCCACACATACATATCGCTATAGCAGAGCCTTCGGTTATCATTCGCGAAGGTGTTGTCTCTATTCTTAAACGCATTAGTACGTTGAGTGTTGATATCGTTGAGATTGAGGATCTGAGCAATTTTGCAGATCGGATTGGGCAGTTGCAACCCGACATTTTGATTGTGAATCCTGCTGTTTTGGGGCTTTATACGCCTTTGAAGCTTCGCGAGGATTTGGCTGAATATGATTTTGCTACTAATGTTGTTGCATTGTTGAGTATGCAGCAGGTTATAGATTTGGCTAAGATTGGCTACGATGAGGTTATTTCGATATATGATAGCGTAGAGAGTATCGGATCTAAGCTTTCGAATGTTGTCGATAAGCAGCAGTCAGATCCTGATTCGGCTGGTGGCGATAAGAGTGAGTTGAGTGTTCGCGAGCGCGAGATTGTGGTTTGTGTTGTTAAGGGTATGACTAATAAGCAGATAGCGGAGAGTCTATTCTTGTCTACTCATACTGTCATTGCCCATAGGCGCAACATTAGCAATAAGTTGCAGATCCATAGTCCGGCAGGTCTTACGATCTATGCCATTGTGAATAAGTTGGTCGACATTTCTGAGGTTAAGGATAGCATCTCAAGTAAGTAGGTATAAAAGTAAATATGGGTCTAGGATTAAATTTTACGGGGTTGATAGTCGCTGTGGCGACTTTCCTTATTATAGGGCTTTTTCATCCCATCGTGATCAAGGCCGAGTACTATTTTGGCGTTAAGTGTTGGTGGTTTTTTCTGCTGCTTGGGGTTGCATCTTTGGCTGTTTCGTTACTTATTGCTAATTTTGTTATCTCGATGATAATGGGGGTCCTTGGAATCACCTTTTTGTGGTCCATTATCGAGATTTTTGAGCAGCGCAAGAGGGTTGAGAAGGGTTGGTTTCCTAGGAATCCCAATCGTAAATAGTTGAATTATAGAGTAATAGATATGGCAAAGTCAAAAGCAAAGTTTACAGTTAAGGAGACTCAGTTGGAGGGTGTTCTTGTTATTCGTCCAGAGGTGTGTGGAGGTGATCGCAGCTATCTGTGGGATCTTGATACGCAGGATGAGTATAAGAAGATGGGCCTTGAGCTTGACTTTGTTGAGCATACTTCTGAGCGTTTTTCGCGTGGTGTTTTGCGCGGATTGTACTTCAGGAGCAATGAGCCTTATGGCAAGCTTATTAGTGTCAAGAGCGGTATGATCTTGTGTGTCGCTGTTGACATGCGCCCTGAGCATCGCGATTTTGGCGCTGCTCAATCTGTTGTTCTTACTGCGGATGAGGAGACTATGTTCTATATTCCTCAATATTTTGCTTATGGTTTCCTTGTCTTGGAGGGTAGCACTGAGGTCATTGTTAATATGACTGATTATTATGATGAGTCGCAGGAGTCGGGAATCATTTGGGATGATAATATCTTGGCTATCGATTGGCAGTTTGATCGCTTCGATATTGATAAGAAGTATCTGCACCTCACGCAGCGCGATAAGAGGTTCTCTGCGTTCCGCTCATATAATATCCACGAGCTATGGCCTAATCGCCCAAAGAAGAGCAAATACGCAATCAGCTATTAGTATCCTCCGCCAAGTGCTTTGCATAGGTCTATGTAACTAATATATTGCTCTGCTATAACCGATACGAGTGTCATTTGCGAAGAGTATAGGCTTCGTTCGGCATCAATCACATCGAGGTAATCGCTCATTCCACTCTTGTATAGTGCTCCAACGCTCTGCGATATTAGTGTGTTCGCTTGTACCAGTTGTGTCGTTGCGCTGCGCTCTAGGGCGTATGTATCTATTGCTATCAATGCCTTCTCGACATCTGTAAATGCTGTTAGCATACTCTGCTCATAGTTATACATGCTCTCCATGTATTTGGCGTGCGCCATCTTCTCCTTGCTCTTTAATCCTCCGAAGTTCAGCACTGTTTGAGTCAATTCGCCTAGTGCGCTCCACATCCATGGTTTGTCGCTTGTAAGGCTCTTTAGCGTTGTTCCATATATGCCACCGCTGGCGCTAATAGAGAGCAGTGGGTAACGTGCTGCGCGAGCTATTCCTACTGCGGCAGCTGCAGCACTCATCTTGTAGTAGCTTTGTTGTACATCTGGTCTGCGCTCTACGAGATCCGATGGTAGCCCTAGAGGAATCATCGGTGGAAGTTCCATAGTCATTATGTTGTGTGTTTTCCCTATGTTGCGTGTCGTTTCGCCGGGGTTTTCTCCAAGCAGTAGGCTTAGTGTCATTCGCGATTGCTCTACTGCTCTGTTGTATACTCCGATGTCTGATAGAGCTGTGAATGTCAAGCTTCGCGCTTGTTCTAGTGCAACAATATTACTCATTCCGTAGCGGAACATCGAATCTATAAGCGCCGTCTCTTGTGCGCGCAATCTGTAGCTATCGATTGCAATTTGTTGGCTGCATATCGCTTGTAGCAGCGTGAAATATGTAGTTGCAACCTCTGCCGCTATTGATAGGCGAATTGCGTTGAATGCCCACTCAGACTCTGCTGCTTCTGCTTTCGCCTTCTTGCTTGTCTGTCTAAGTGCGCCGAATAGCGATATTTCCCAATCTAGAGTTGGAGCTATTGTATACTCTTGCGCTTTGCTTTCATATTTGTTGTTTGTCACTTCGCCAATAATCTCTACACCAAGTGAGGGGAGGTATGTTGCTCTCACTGAGCGTATGTTTTGCTTTGCTGCTTCGATTGTTGTTGCTGTTGCAGCTACATCTCGGTTGTTTAGAATAGCGTAAACAACTAGGTCGTTTAGGGTAGTATCTTGGAACATCTCCCACCAATTCTGCGGTAGCGTTAGAGAGTCGGTGTTCGATGTTGAGGTAGACTCCTCTTGTTGTAGTTTGTCACCATAGATCCACTCTTCAGGGGGTGTATCTTGTGATGTTGCAAGTCTTGGCGCGCACGCTATTGTGAAGCACATGGCTATGGCAAGTGTCGCTATAACCTTAATTTTATTTCGTCTCATCGTTGCTCTTTTTTTCGTTGTTTAACTTCTCTCTAAGTTTCTCAAATCCCCATAATTTAGCAACCATGTAGTATAGTGCTGGGTATAGGAATACACCAAATATCGTTGCAAACAACATACCACCTACCAACGCCACACCCATTATGTTGCGCGCCGTAGCGTATACACCCGATGCAAATACAAGTGGCATAACGCCAAGTATGAAGGCAAATGCAGTCATAATGATAGGTCTTACGCGCAATTTTGCACCCTCTATTGCAGACTCTAGTAGTGTCTTTTTGCTCTCGAAGAATATTCTATCGGCATATTCAACAACTAGAATTGCATTTTTCGCGGCTAGTCCAATTAGCATCACAAGCGAGATCTGCATATAAATATCATTAACATATAGTGCGTTAAGTAGATGCGCCACACCAATAAACGATAGCGCTCCAACAACTGCGATAGGCACGCCTAGAAGGATCGAGAATGGCAGTCCCCACGAGTTGTAGAGTGCTGCTAGTGCTAGGAACACAAATATTATCGCCAGTAGATATACAACTCCACCACCTTTTGCCGCTTCATTTTGTGCGTACGACATACCATTCCACGCAATCCCAATATCTGGCGGCATCGCATCTGCGGCAGTAGCCTCAACTAGAGCCATAGCTTGTGCAGATGACGTTTTCGATGATGGTGTTAGGGTCAACTGTATTGAGCGGTATAGGTTAAATTGAGTAACATATTCCACACCTGTTGTTGCGTTAATTGTCACAATGGTGCTAAGCGGTACTTTGTCGCCGGCGCTATTTGTAACGTATATGTTGTTTAGTGATGACTCATCTACGCGAAACTCTGGTGCCGCTTCTATATATGTGTTATATTGTCTTCCGAATCGGTTGAAGTTGTTGACGTAACTACCTCCAAGCATCGTCCCTATGGTCGTATATATTGTCGATGGCTCAATTCCGAGGTTTATGGCGTGTTCCACATCTATGTTGAGCTGCCGTTGCGCAATTCCATATTGATATTGTGTCGTTACGTTGCTTACCTCGCCCTTCTTCTCCTTTAGCACCTCCATCAGCTTCTCTGTTTGCGCCCATAGGTACTCATCGCCTCGTCCTTCAAGATCTTGCACCATGAACGTAACACCGGAGTTTAGCCCCAATCCTGGTATTGCAGGTGGAATGAATGCGTAAGCCATTGCTTCAGGTACCGCGAAATATAGCTCTTCGTTTAGCTTCTTTGCGATCTCTGCCGCTGTAAGCTTTCTTTTCGAGTAGTCAACTAGCTCTACGAATGTCACACCGCAATTCGAGGCTGATATCCCAGCTAACATATCATATCCTGCGGCGTACGATACCGACTCCACCTGCGGCAGTGACGATGCCACCTCGCTAATTTCGCCCATAGCCTCTAATGTGCGGTTTAGCGCGCTATTTGGCGGCAATTGTGCCACAACCATTAGGTAGCCTTGATCCTCCTCTGGCAGAAATCCTTGTGGTATAAGTTTCCATCCAGCACCAATTCCACATAGCAGTATCAATACGAATATCGCAGTGCGTCCCGTGTGTTTGGCTATTGTCCCTATCGAGCGCATATAATCACCCATGAAGTCATCAAACCAGCGGTTGAAGTCGGCAAAGAATCCACTCTTTGGCTCCTCTCTTTTGCGCAGTAGCATCGCACATAGTGCAGGGGAGAGTGATAGTGCGTTTATAGCTGATATTACTACCGATACAGCTAGCACAACGGCAAATTGCTGGAACAACAAACCTTGAATACTATCCATAAACGATACTGGGATGAATACCGCCAGCAGCACCACTGTCGTAGCGATGATTGGCGAGCTAACGCTTTTCATCGCCTCTTCAGCAGCTTTTCTCGACTCCATACCATTCGATATGTTGCGTTGCACAGCTTCCACAACGACAATAGCATCATCTACGACCAATCCAATTGCCAGTACAAGTCCCAGCAGCGAAATGATATTTATCGAGAAGCCAAATAGCGGAAACAGTATAAACGCACCAAGCAGCGAAACAGGTATTGCGATGAGAGGAATGAGCGTTGCTCTCCAATCTTGCAGAAATAGGAATATGATAAATATAACGAGCAGTAGCGCTATTATCAGCGTCCTAAATATATCCTCTATACCAGCCTTAATGCTTCGCGTACTATCAACAATCAGGTCGCAAGTCACCATGTCTGGCATCTTCTTGCTTATCTCAGCAATTTTTGCGCGTATCTTCTCACCCACCTCTACGGCGTTGCTTCCAGGTGTCTGATATATCACGAGCATCGTAGCTGGGTCGTTGTTGTATCGCGATGTCACATCGTAGCTTTCGCTACCTAGGTTTATTCGCGCTACATCTGATAGCTTTACTGTGCCCTTCGCCGATGATGATTTGAGTACAATCTCTCCAGCCGCCTCTGGTGTCGATATCTGCGGTGGCATCACTATCGTATATGTGTATGTCGCTGCGCCGTTGTTTGGTTCAGCGCCAAATTTTCCAGCTGGGTATAATCCGCCTTGCGAATCTACGGCGCTCTCTATGTCGGCTAGTGATATCCCGTAGTATGCCATTTTTTGCGGATCTACCCATATTCGCATTGCGTACTCTCCGGCACCCATTATCATCACCATTCCCACGCCATTTATCTTGAGCAGCTCATCTTTTATGTTGATATATGCGTAGTTGGTCAGGAATGAGTCGTCGTAGCGCTCATCTTCGCTATATATCGTATATACCATCATGAACGAAGGCATCAGCTTCATCGTCACAATTCCATCCTCTATGACCGATTCTGGTAGTGTTGCTGTCGCTGTCGACACATAGTTTTGTGTCAATATAGCATTCATGTCGGGGTCAGTACCTATTTCAAACAACGCTTCTAGCGTCATCGTTCCGTCATTAGCACTCGTTGTGGTCATATATAGCAGATTGTCAACCCCCATAACGCTCTCGCCAATAGGCGTTGCCACAGCATCATTAACTGTCTGCGCATCTGCTCCCTCGTATGTTGTCGATACTTGTACCGTTGGCGGCGTTATATCTGGGTATTGCTCCACAGATAGTGTCGACATTGATATTACTCCCACCAATACAATCGCTATCGCTAGCGCTATTGCAAATACGGGGCGCTGAATAAAGAATTTTCCCATTTCTTGTTCTCCTTTGTTTGAGTTTTATAGTTGCGAAGTCTTCATCTTTGTGTATGGCTTTGGCGCCACTTTCGCTCCTTGGTGAATCTTCAGTTGGCTCGATGTTGCAACTTGCTCGCCCGCTTCAAGACCCTTTTTTACGTGCCACATATCGCCGTATGTCGAACCAAGCTCAACTGTTCTGTACTCTGCAGTGCTATCTGGCTTTATGACCCATACTGAGCTTACTCCTTGCATCTGCGACACTGCAACCTGTGGAACTAAGATGCGCTCGCTTGGCGAACCTATATTTGCCTCTACGCGCGTAAACATATTCGACTTGAGTGTGCTTTGCGGATTTGGGATCGTCGCCACAAGTACCACCGTAGAGCTGCCGTCCGCCACACTCTGTTTTGTGTAGTAGTAACTCCCTTTGTGGCTATATGTCGAGCTGTCGGGTAGTATAACCGTAATATCAGATAGCAAATCTCTATTGTCGTAGCTGTTGCTCGTACCACCATACTCAATGCGATTCACATCTGCTATATCATTGATAGCCATGTTGTTATGCGCATAATCTAGGTACTGTGCCGTAGGGATTGCCAAATCAACCATCAGCGTGTCGATCTGTTCTATCGTGGTCAATGTCGCAAATGATGTTCCTGGTCCAACATAATCGCCCATGTTTGCTGGCGATTTGCCAATCAAGCCACTAAATGGAGCGCGTATCGTTGCATACGACACATTCAGGCGTGCATTCTCCAGCATCTGCTTCGCATACTTTACACTCGCCTCTGCAGCCTTGTATGATGCCAAATAGCCGTCATACTGCGATTTGCTTATAGCGTCAATCTGCACCAACGGCACTGCACGCTGATAATTATTATATGCCTCAATAAGATCCGCTTGCGATGACTCCAGCGAGGCCTCCGCAGCCAACAACTCTGTCTGTAGCTGCGAAGGATCAATCCTAAACACCACAGCCCCCTTCTTCACCGGATCCCCTGCCGAATACCTTATAGCTTCCATATAACCATTTACGCGCGGCTCTATGGTTACACTTCTCAACGCCTCTGTCTCCGTTGCAAACGAAATCTTCTCACTCAACGCTATCTTACGTACCGTGGCACACTCCACAGTAACTGCTGGCATAGCACTGTTGCCCGAATCTTTATCTTTGCGCTTTCCCAGCTGCTTACAGCCAACCATCGTCACAACAACGACCATCGCTGCACCTACAAACAAACATCTACCTAACCTCTGCATAATATACTACTAATTAAAAATTTGACTCTACACGATCTAAATAACAGAAAGCACCAAGGCAAAAAACATACCCAAATAGAGTGAAACCCCATTTTCATCCCTTATCACCCCCAGTAAAACAGCACCATTTTCGTCATTTTAATCCCATTTTATTTGTTTTGAATATTTTATTTTCTACCTTTGCATAACCGGGGGCCTATTAGAAGAGGGGTGCCAGGGGATGGAATCGATAAAATTATTATACTAATCAAATAAATTAAACAAAGTCATGGAGAAACTACTTTCACAAATTAAGGAGCAAATGGATGTATTCGCAACTAACGCTGACGCTCAAGTTGCAAAGAACAATAAGGCAGCTGGTACACGCGCTCGTAAGGCAGCTTTGGAGATTTCAAAGTTGATGAAGGAGTTCCGCAAGGTATCTGTAGAGGCTTCTAAGTAAGCACTACATTAGCTTTTGCTACAAGGGCGATCAACGTATGTTGGTCGCCTTCTTTTTTTGCGCACCCGCAACATAAGGTATCAAGTACGTAGTAAAGCAAAAAATAGAGAGAGGTGGTATCAAATACCACCTCTCTCTATATCATAACTCTGAACTACACCAGAGTTACTATTGTCTATATTATCTCTCTCGCTAAACCAGCTTCAACTCAGCCTTGATAGCCTCGATCTTTCCGTCAAGCTCCTTCAAAACGCTCTCAAACTGATCTACTGAAGGCAGCTCAGACTTAACGCCGAAGTAGAACTTGATCTTAGGCTCTGTACCCGATGGGCGGACCGAAACCATTGTTCCATCCTCAGTGAACCACTGCAACACGTTACTTGACTCTTGTGCAATTTTCTCCACTTTGCCGCTTTGTGGCTCTGTTGTCTCAAGCGACTTAAAGTCGTTGATCTTAACAACTGGTGAACCAAGAATCGTCTTCGGAGGTGTAGTGCGGAAATCAACCATCATCTGTTGGATCTCCTCAGCACCAGATTTACCCTTGCGAACAACCGATACTAGACCCTCGTGGAAGAAACCATATTTAACATATAGCTCTTGCAGCCACTCGTAAAGTGTCAAGCCCATTGTATCTTTTGCCCATGCTGCAGCCTCTGCAACCAACGAACAAGCCGAAACAGCATCCTTGTCACGTACGCCATCTCCTGCAAGGTAGCCGAAGCTCTCCTCGCCACCACCGATATATGTGCATTTGCCCTCTAGCTCGCGAATAACGCCTGCGATATACTTAAATCCAGTAAGACAGTCGTAGCACTTAACGCCGAAGTGATCAGCAACTGCATTTGGCATCAACGATGAAACGATTGTCTTAACTACAAATTGGTTTCCATCAAGCTTTCCTAGCTCTGCCCAACGTGTCAATTGGTAGCTCATGATA
Source organism: Rikenellaceae bacterium (assembly GCA_047174045.1). Taxonomy (GTDB): domain Bacteria; phylum Bacteroidota; class Bacteroidia; order Bacteroidales; family Rikenellaceae; genus Alistipes. The sequence continues at coordinate 81,209 of JBCQUJ010000001.1, read as the reverse complement.
AGTACCAACGTCTGATTTCCGTTCAGTAGAACATATTCGCCGCTCTTCGTGCGCAACGCAACACCTACGCGGTCTGCATCTGGGTCAGTCGCAAGTACCAAGTCAGCACCCTCTTTGGCTGCCAACTCAATAGCCATGCTCATCGTCTTGCGCTCCTCTGGGTTTGGTGACTCAACAGTAGGGAAGTCTCCGCTGATAACCGATTGCTCTGGAACCAACTTGATGTTGTTGAATCCGTATAGCTTCAAGGCGCGTGGAACCAACTCTACACCTGCTCCGTGGATTGGTGTGTAGATGATCTTCATGTCGTTGAATTTCTTAACTGAATCTGGAGACAAAGAGAGTCCCTTCACCATATTAAGATATGTATCATCAAACTTCGTATCCAAGATCTCGATCTTGTCGCCGTTCTCACCCATCTTAATCATCGCTACATCAGTAATCTTAGCTACCTCGTCGATGATATTCTTGTCGTGTGGTGCCGTAACCTGCGATCCATCACTCCAGTATGCCTTGTATCCGTTGTACTCCTTTGGGTTGTGCGATGCTGTTACAACAACTCCTGAGTGGCAACCTAGCTCGCGAATAGCGAACGAAAGCTCTGGTGTTGGGCGCAACGCATCAAAAAGGTATACCTTAAAACCATTCGAAGCAAATATGTCAGCTGTACTCTCAGCGAATAGTCTTGAGTTGTTTCTGCTGTCGTGAGCCACACAAACGCGGATCTCTCCCTCAACACTCTTCTTCAAGTAGTTAGCAAGACCTTGTGTCGCTGCACCTACAGTATATATGTTCATGCGGTTTGATCCAACACCCATGATGCCGCGCAAACCACCTGTTCCAAACTCCAAATCCTTGTAGAATGACTCAATAAGCTCATTCATGTTCTCATCCATCATGGCCTTTACTTGGCTCTTCGTTGCTTCGTCATAAGCACCATCAAGCCACCCTTGTGCCTTCTCGATGACCTTCTTCTCTAAATCGTTTGTCATAACTCTCTGTTAATACTTTTGTTTATATATAATTAATTGTAATATCTATATTAATATGTAACCTCTATCATGCTAATTTCGGCTCTCGAAATGTTAAATTTGGTACATTGTTTTAACCTAAACAAACCATTTTTCAGCCCTTTTTTGTTATAATCAGCGCTACAGGCTCTACGCGCAAGCTATAAGTTTTGCTTATACTTTTGCAGCCCTTCTGTGGCTTTGTTATATATGCAAAAGTAGTTATTTTTTTTAATTATTCAATATCAGCAAGTTAAATAAATCGGACCCCATTTCGGCCTCTATACTTTAATCCAAAAAAAAGAATTTGCAACAAAAAATAAGTTTTTTTTTAAAAGATTATTCAAGACCTTTGTATCGAGTTGAGGGGGAGATTGGTGGTTGTTGTAGGGTGAGTGTTCCAAAGCGGCTGGAGGGGTGATTGAGGTGGTGTTTGAGTGGCGGTTTGAGCAGTAAAACTACAAAAATCAAGTCAAATAATAGTCACAAATAATTAGCTTTATAATAAATATGTTGCAACCTAGAGCAAAATATGACCAAAAGTGGTATGAGTGTCTTGAACAGATGAAGTCGCGAATTTCGGAAAACGACTTTGAGCAATGGATCAAGACGATTGTACCTTTGGAGTATGATGGCTCTATGTTGCGCCTTCGCGTACGTAACGCTACGCACAGGGATCGTATTGAAGATAGCTATATGGAGATTTTGCGCCCTATTATCCATGAGAATTATGGCGCTCAAACCTCTATTCGTTACGCTACGCCAAAGCAGCAACCTGTTGCAGTTTCGAATGTTACTTCAACAGCTATGCCAAATCAAACTGGTGCAGCGATGTACACTTCGCAAACAGGGTCGCAGATCGTGAATCCGTTCATTGTTCCTGGTATTCGCGAGAGGGTAGAGTCATTCCTCGATCCAGCATATACTTTCGATACCTTTATTGAGGGCGATTGCAACAAGTTGGCGCGTTCAATCGGTTTGGCTATCGCGGAGAACCCAGGTAACTCAGCCTTCAATCCAATGTTCATACACTCGAACTCTGGATTGGGTAAGACACACGTTTGTCAAGCTATCGGTAATGCTGTCGCTTCTCGCTATAGAGATCTGAACGTTCTTTATGTCTCTATGAATAAGTTCCAGGCGCAATACCAAACGGCTGTCATAAATGGTAATGTCACGAATTTCATCCACTTCTATCAAACGATCGATGTCTTGATCATCGATGATATCCAGGAGCTTTCGGGACAGAGTAAGCAGAAGACGCAAAATACCTTCTTTAATATATTTAGTCACCTTCTTATGGCTCATAAGCAGATCATCCTTACATCGGATAAATCTCCTGTCGAGCTGAAGGATATCGAGGATAGGCTTTTGACTCGTTTTAAGTGGGGTATCGTGACGAAGTTGGATGTTCCGGGTTACGAGACGAAATATAAGATCATCAAGGCTAAGGCTGCGCAGAAGGATTTGGAGTTGCCGGATGAGGTTGTTGAGTATTTGGCAACGAATATCGTCTCTAATGTTCGCGAGATTGAGGGTGCTGTAGCATCTTTGTCGGCTTACGTTCAGATCGAGGGGCGCAAGGCTACCGTCTCTTTGGCTCGTGAGATTTTGAAGGATTACGTTAAGTTTAACCATAAGGAGGTGAGTGTTGAGCAGATCATCGATGTTGTTTGCAACCATTTTGGCATCACTCGCGAACTGTTGAACTCTGACAGTCGCCCTCAGGAGCTTGTTCAGGCTCGTCAGGTTGCTATGTATATCGCGAGGCAGCACACTAAGGCGTCGTCAACATCCATTGGTGAGGCTATCGGAAAGCGTAAACACTCTACTGTGTTGCACGCATGTAAGACGGTTGCTGATTTAATCGAGACAGATAAGATCTATAAAGCTACGGTTGACAAGCTTGTAAATGAGATAATGTCTTAATTTGACTTTGAGTATAGTTTTTAGGGGAGGTTTTTACCTCCTCTTTTTTTTGTTTTTGGTTATAAAAGTGGGGTAAAAATAGTGTAATAAAGAAAATAATTACTAACTTTGGGTAATAGGCAAAAAAGTAAAATAATTAAAAAAATAAATAGAGGTTAAGTATGGCAACTAAGATTGACAATAGCGAGAAGCTGAAGGTGTTGAACGCCGTTATGGAGAAGATTGAGAAGGATTATGGTAAGGGTTCAATTATGAGGATGAATTCATCTGAGGTTGCAGATGTATCTGTGATTTCGTCTGGTTCTGTAACGTTGGATGTTGCGCTTGGCGTTGGGGGTTATCCTAAGGGGCGTATCATTGAGATTTATGGACCTGAGTCATCTGGTAAGACTACTTTGGCTATCCATGCTATTGCTGAGGCTCAAAAGGCGGGTGGTATTGCTGCTTTTATCGATGCGGAGCATGCGTTTGATAGCTATTACGCTCAAAAGTTGGGTGTTGATGTTGACAATCTTTTGGTTTCTCAGCCCGACAATGGTGAGCAGGCTTTGGAGATTGCGGACTCTTTGATTCGCTCTAGCGCTGTTGACATCGTTGTTGTTGACTCTGTTGCGGCTTTGACGCCGAAGGCTGAGATTGAGGGCGATATGGGTGATTCTAAGATGGGTCTTCAGGCTCGTTTGATGTCTCAGGCGTTGCGTAAGTTGACTGCTAGTATCTCTAAGACTGGTACTGTTTGTATCTTCATCAATCAGTTGCGCGATAAGATTGGTGTTGTTTATGGTAATCCTGAGACTACTACGGGAGGTAACGCTTTGAAGTTCTACTCTAGCGTTCGTATTGATATTCGTCGTGTTTCGGTTATTAAGGATGGTGAGAATCAGATTGGAACTAGAACTCGCGTTAAGGTTATCAAGAATAAGGTTGCACCGCCATTTAAGCGTGCTGAGTTCGACATTATGTTTGGCGAGGGTATCTCTAAGGTTGGCGAGGTTGTTGACTTGGGTGTTGATTACGATGTTTTGAAGAAGGCTGGATCTTGGTACTCTTATGGTGAGACTAAGATTGGTCAGGGTCGCGATGCTGTCAAGGCGTTGTTGTCTGGAGATGCTGCTCTTTGTGCTGAGATCGAGGCTAAGGTTCGTGCTGCTATGTCTGGTACGGCAGCATCTGAGGAGTAGATCTGGGGTCATCTTTTTAGATGAAATAGTTTTTTATATAACGGTACTTAAATTGCTGTTTGTCAGCGCATTTTATTCTGTATGGATAACAGTGTAGAGGATGATAGAATAATAGGTCAAGCTTGGGCGGCTCTTGAGGAGTCGTGCAAGGGGATATGCCGCACGGAGGATGATTGGAATCAGATTCGCAGAGCATATTTCTTGGCAAAGGAGGCTCACCATGGTGTCAGAAGACGCTCTGGGGAGCCATACTTGTTGCACCCTATCGCTGTTGCCCAGATTGCCGTTGACGAGATTGGCTTGGGTGTTAAGTCTGTCGTTGCTTCGCTTCTTCATGATGTTGTTGAGGATACAGATTACACTGTCGAGGATATGGAGCGCATCTTTGGTGCGAAGATCGCTTCGATGGTTGATGGTTTGACTAAGATGTCGGGTGTCTTTAATGCTGACACTTCGGAGCAGGCTGAGTATTTCCGCAAGGTTCTTTTGACTCTGTCGGATGATGTGCGCGTTATCTTGATTAAGATTGCTGATAGGCTTCACAATATGCGTACGTTAGGCTCTATGCCGCCTAATAAGCAGATTAAAATCACTTCAGAGACGATATATCTTTTTGCTCCGTTGGCGTATAGATTGGGTCTGTTTGCTATTAAGAGTGAGTTGGAGGATCTCTGCATGATGTATAGGTATCCAGCTGAGTATGAGCATATTGTCAGTAAGTTGCAGGCTACGGAGCAGGAGCGCCAGGCTTTTATTGATAATTTCAATGCTCCAATATGTGAGATGTTGGATCGTTACGGTATTCAGTATGAGATTTCGGGTCGCGTTAAGAGTGTCTACTCTATTTGGAGTAAGATGCAGCGCAAGCAGATTCCTTTCGAGGAGATCTACGACTTGTTTGCTGTGCGCATTGTCTTTAAGGCTTTGCCATTTCCTCCTGAGAAGACTCAGTGCTGGCAGATCTATGGCTCAATTACCGATATTTATAAGCCAAACACAGATCGACTGCGCGATTGGGTATCCATTCCAAAGGATAACGGCTATGAGGCGTTGCATGCTACGGTTATGGGGCCTGGAGGCATCTGGGTCGAGGTTCAGTTGCGTACGGAGAGGATGAATGAGATTGCGGAGCTTGGTTTTGCTGCGCACTGGAAGTATAAGAAGGCGATGATTTCGCAGGATGATGATGAGTTTGATAAGTGGCTGAAGAAGATTCGCGATGCTTTGAATTCGTCTAGTGAGAATGCGGTTGATTTCCTTGATAATTTCAAATTGGCGTTGTACACATCGGAGATTGTTGTGTTTACGCCAAAAGGGGAGTCAAAGAAGCTTCCGCAGGGTGCTACGGCGTTGGATTTCGCTTATGAAATTCACTCCAATATTGGAAATAAAGCTATTGGTGCTAAGATCAACCATGTTACTCAGCCTCTTACCACTCATATTCATAGTGGTGATCAGATTGAGATCATCACGGCGGATAGTGCGCGACCTAAGGCTGAGTGGTTGAGTGTTGTTATTACGCCAAAAGCAGTCCAGGCTATTAAGTCGCTTTTGAAGAGCGAAACGGATAATAATATCGAGCGTGGTCAGATTATCTTTGAGCGCGAGATGGATCGACTTGGTGTTGGTGTTAGTGGTCGTGTTATGCGTAAGGTTTTGCCTGCTTATGGCTCGACTAATAAGGATGAGTTTTATAGTAACGTTGGTGCTGGCATCATACTTTTGGATGGCTTGGATAAGGTCTTGAAGAGCAATTCTCAGATGAAGATCTTAAAGTTTTGGTCGCTCTTTATCAATAAGAGTGAGGATTCTGATCTTGAGGTTGATGGCGATGTTGATGGGGGAGCTTTGTCTTCTGCGAAGAAGGTGCGTCCTGTTGGCGATGTTGAGGATGATTTTGTCATTGCTGAGTGTTGTCAGCCGATTCCTGGCGATAGTGTTGCTGGCTTTAGAAACTATGTTGACAATAGGATTGTTGTCCATAAGACTACGTGTCCAGAGCTTCATAGGCTTGCGGCGCAGTTTGGCAAGCATATCATAAAGGATGAGATTAAGTGGTCGCATAGTAAGAGTATCTCTTATCTCTGCACAATTGCTATAAGGGGAGTCGATCGTATGGGTCTTTTGCTTGATTTGGCTAAGGTTATCACGGGCGATTTCGACATCAATATCCGTGAGATGAATGTCAATACGCACGATGGAATTTTCGAGGGTACGATGACTCTTTACGTTAAAGATTCAGAGGCTTTGTCTGGAGTTTTAGATAAGTTGCGTTTGGTTAAGAGTATAGAGAGTGTTAAGCGCGTGGAACGCGTTGATTCATAGTGTTTTACAGGTGCTTATCGCAAGTGTGGCATTAGGTAATAATATGAGCTGCGACAAACTACGCTTTGTTGTATATGTATAACGAATTATAGGTCACTTTATATGGCGACAATTTTTTCAAGAATAATAGCTGGAGAGATCCCGTGCTATAAGATTGCGGAGAATGATGAGTTCTTCGCATTTTTGGACATTAACCCTTTGAAGAGGGGGCATGCTTTGGTTGTTCCGAAGTTGGAGGTTGATTACATCTTTGATCTTGACGATGAGCTTTTGGGACGAATGATGATTTTTGCTAAGGGGCTTGCTCGTAAGATTGAGGGAGTTGTAGATTGCAAACGTGTTGGCGTTGTTGTCTTGGGGCTTGAGGTGCCACATGCTCACATTCATCTTGTGCCTATCGATGGCGAGGGTGATATTGACTTTAGTAAGGCTCGTGTTGAGCTTTCTCCAGAAGAGTTTGCTGAACTAGCTAAAAGTATAGGTGAAAAATAGCTATTTTATGTGATTTTACACAAGTGTATATCGTTGATATTCAAGCGGATAGGTGCATATTTTGCAACTATCCGCTTCTCTTTTTATCTCTTTGAACCCTTCTGAGAATCGCATGAAATATAAGTTTTGTACAGATAGATTTAAATAAGCTAATTTTAGCACTTTACAAGAGTAAACACAGCATCATTTTACAGAAGTAAAGCAAACAATAATAATACAGATTAATATATTTTACAAAAGTAAACACGCAACCTTACAGTAAGTCGAGATTCCGCTTTACAAAAGTAAACACACCTCGTACTGTTTCAAACCTCTGTTTTCGGTCGATTTTACAAGGTTCAAACATTTGAATTACATACCTATCAACCGTTGATTATCAATCGATTATAAAGATTATATATGATAAATTACAGCTAAATACTCCGCATGTGGCTATTGTTGCTGCATGTCGATGGGTCGATACTGTTATATCAGATATAACTCGCTGATTACACGCAATTTACTGCACATATACTACAAAGGTATAACGCTGCGCTAACCCATCATCTTATAGCTATTCACATATATTTACATCTGTAAACATCACATGCACCAATAGGTTGTTTACAGACGTAAAAACACATTTGTTTACAAAAGAAAAATTTGTTATCTTTGTAAAAACAATCGTTATGAAGAGTAAAATACAGCAAATAATCGAACGCGAGGGGTTGACCAATGGGCAGTTTGCAAAGTTGGTCGGAATACAGCCTTCAGCAGTTACTCACCTGGTGTCGAAGGATAATCGCAAGCCTAGCTTCGATCTTACGCGTAAGATTCTAAGCCGCTTTCCGCAGTATGATCCATATTGGTTCTTGGAGATTGATGAGACGGCAGATCCGTTGCGCTCTGAATATCGCACATCTGTTGCCGATACGACAGCTACCTCTTCTCCTACACTATTCGATAGTGATACTAATAGCGAAGATAGATCGCAGGTGGCACCTGTAATGCAGGCAGAGGCAAATGACTCAATGCAAAAAGAAAAACCTCTCATATCAGCCACTAATGGCGATAAAAGAGGTTCTTTTGTGGTTGTGTTCTATGATGATGGCTCATGCGAGCGATTCTCAATGCGATAGCGTTTGTGATGTAGCTTCGAAGTAGCGCTTTAGGACAAGGAGAGAGATTAGCTTCTCTCTTTTTTTATTCTGAAATTGCGCCACATATTCATTAGCATTTCTCGCTATCTCTTTACACTCTTCTGGGCGCTCCAGATAGTATTTCAGCTTCTCGTTGAGATCTGAGTAGTCCGCTGCAATCTCTATATAGTGCTTTCCGGCTATTAGCTTTCCTTCCATGAACCACGTTTCGCATGTTGGTTTTGGCATAATGGCAACGGAGTTTGACGACATTACCCATTTCAGGTTGCTTGCAACATCATTTCCCTCCAGCGCAAATATAAACTTATATTCCAGATGCTTATATAGCGTTATCAGTGGTTTTTTCCAGCTATCTGGCACCTCTGCGCTGTTGCTCACTTCGCCAATATCTAGCCTCTCGTTTTCCAGGTGCCTTTCAAATAACGCATGCCTATTCGCTTTGCATCCGCTTATTAACCCTCTAAATATCGCTAGGTCGCACTTTTTTTCAAATGGCACCTTGTCCTTTATTGTTACGAAATGTCGATTTTTATCGAGTTTCATGATTACAGAGTTGGCGTTATCATTGCTTAGCGGTCGACTCTTCGTTATCGCTGGCACCTCTGGTATGTATGTCACATCTCCGAAGCAGTATTTCCACTTCAGGTTTCTTTCAAAGTATCTCGTATGCTCCTGTGTGTCAAAGAAATAGGGGCTTGCATACCTTATTCCCCTGTTTTTCTTGTTCCACTTTCTATTCTTCAGCGTGTGATTCCCTATTGTTTCGCTATCCGGTGGAAGTATTGTGGTGTTTGGTGTGAGTTTGCAGTAATATTCCACGCGTTCATCCACCTCTTTTTTCTGCTCCGCAGGCAGTTTTTCGTACTCTGCAAGGATGCTGTTCAATCTCCAGCGCGATATTATCGATGGTGTGAAATAGCGAAAATAGCAACGCAGGTAGTATCCTAGGTTGCTATTCTTGCCGTTTCTGAATGTATATAGCAGATTCATTTTGTTGAATTGCTTTTGTTATGCATCGATGTTTGCGTAGTGTGCATTCTTCTCGATGAACTCTTTGCGAGGTGGCACTTCGTCACCCATTAGCATCGAGAACACTCTGTCAGCCTCCACTGCATTGTCGATTGTTACTTGGCGCAGGATTCGCGTCTCAGGGTTCATTGTAGTGTCCCAAAGTTGTTGATCGTTCATCTCTCCAAGACCTTTATAGCGTTGTATGTGGATACCCTTGCCGCCAAACTCTGCTGCTGCTGCTTCGCGCTCTTTCTCGCTCCAGCAGTATTTCTCTTGTTTACCCTTTTTAAGGAGGTATAGAGGTGGTGTCGCGATGTATATGTGTCCATTCTCGATCAGCTCTTTCATCTTGCGGAAGAAGAATGTCAAGATCAACGTTGCGATGTGGCTACCATCAACATCGGCATCGGTCATGATGATGATCTTGTTGTATCGCAGTTTTGAGATATTTAGCGCCTTGCTATCCTCTTCTGTTCCGATTGATACGCCAAGTGCTGTAAACATATTTTTGATCTCCTCATTCTCCCACATCTTATGCTCTTGTGCTTTCTCCACGTTCAGGATCTTACCGCGTAGTGGCATGATCGCTTGGAACGTACGGTCGCGACCGCTCTTTGCCGTACCTCCGGCCGAATCTCCCTCGACAAAGAAGATCTCCGCTATCGATCTATCTCGGCTAGAGCAATCTGTAAGCTTTCCTGGGAGTCCAGCTCCTGAAAGTACTGTCTTGCGTTGTACGATTTCGCGTGCGTTACGTGCTGCGTGACGTGCCGTAGCGGCAAGTATCACCTTGTTTACGATCGCCTTGGCATCTTTCGGATGCTCCTCAAGGTATTGACCTAGGGCTACCGACATCGCTTGATCTACCGCTGCTGATACCTCGTCATTACCAAGTTTTGTCTTTGTCTGACCCTCAAATTGAGGCTCTGCCACCTTTACCGATACAACTGCCGTAAGTCCTTCGCGGAAATCATCTCCGTTGATCTCGAACTTCAGTTTGTTTAGCATTCCCGACTCGTCAGCATATTTCTTCAGCGTGCGTGTCAACGCGCGGCGGAAACCTGTCAAGTGAGTACCACCCTCGTGAGTATTGATGTTGTTCACATAAGAGTGTACATTCTCCGAGAATGAGTTGTTGTATTGCATTGCTACCTCGACTGGCACACCTTTCGACTCTGTGTCTAGGTAGATGATCGACTCTACGATCTTTTCGCCGCGTGTAGCATCTAGGTACTCCACAAACTCTTGCAGACCATGCTCCGAGTAGAATTCATTTGTTCTATCCCCTTCGCGACCCTCTTCAGGGCGCTTATCTGTCAGCGTTAGGTGGATTCCCTTGTTCAGGAATGCCAATTCGCGCAGACGTTTCTCTAGGATCTCGTATTTGTATACTGTTGTTTGGGTAAAGATCTCACCATCTGGCTTGAATGTTACCGATGTACCGCGATCCTCACACTCTCCAATGATGTCAACTTGTGTTGTTGGCGCACCTTTGCAGAATGATTGTTGATATATCTTTCCATCTTTGTGAACCTCCGCGATAAGTAGTGTCGAAAGTGCATTCACACAAGAAAGACCCACACCGTGCAAACCTCCTGAGACTTTGTAGCTGCCTTTGTCAAACTTACCTCCGGCGTGAAGTACAGTCAAAACTACCTCTAGTGCTGATTTCTTCTCTCTCTCGTGGTAGTCAACCGGAATACCGCGACCGTTATCGCGCACCGTTATCGAGTTGTCCTCGTTGATTGTCACAGTGATATGCGTACAATATCCAGCTAGAGCCTCATCGATCGAGTTATCCACCACCTCATATACAAGGTGGTGTAGACCCTTCTCGCCAATATCTCCAATGTACATTGCTGGGCGTTTGCGTACCGCCTCAAGTCCCTCTAGGACTTGGATGTTTGACGCTGAATATTCGCCGTTCTGTTGCTTTAGCTCTTGTTCTGTACTCACGTTTTTTTCTTTTATCTATTGTTGTAAAGTCTTTCCTCTAAATCCTTACAAATATAACATTAATAAATGTAATTTTCAAACCCTTTGTGGCTTTTTTTACTCCTCTTTCATGCTGTTCAGATCGACCTCTGTTATCTGCCCTTGTGAGAGTAGAAGTGCTCTTGCGGGGAAGTTTGCTAGTAGGTTTGTGTTGTGTGTCGACATCAGCACTGCGCAGCCGTTTTCGGTGATTTTGTGAAACACCTCCATTATTCCTTCTGCAGTCACTGGGTCTAGGTTTGCTGTCGGCTCATCAGCTATGAGGATGTCGGGTGCGTTTATTAGCGCTCGTGCTATGACTAGGCGCTGTTGCTCTCCTCCCGATAGTTCGTATGGCATTCTGTGTCCTTTTGTTTGAAGGTTCACAAGCCCAAGCACTTGGCTTATTCTTGCTCTGATCTGCTCTTCATCTTTCCACCCTGTCGCCTTCATTACGTAGTGTAGGTTTTGGAAGGCGTTTCTGTCATCTAGTAGGTGGTAGTCTTGAAATACTATACCCATTTTTCTGCGTAGGTATGGTATCTCGCTGTTCTTTAGTTTTGATAGGTTGAATCCTGCTACGTGCGCCTCTCCAATCATCAATGGTATCTCGGCGTATAGTGTCTTCAGCAGCGAACTTTTTCCGCTACCCACTCTACCGATCAGGTATACGAACTCTCCTGGGTTTATCTCTAGGCTTATATCGCCCAAAACAAGCTCTCCTTGTTGTATGGTCTGTTTTACAGATAGTTTGCCGTATGTATCATCGGCGTTGTATATTGATACGTTTCGCAGTGCGACAACTGGTCCAGATATACGATTTTGCATAGTTTTTGTTCTGTTTCGTTTACCAACAAAGATAGTTAATTTTTTCGGGAATGGCAATGGTTTTCTGCTTTTTTTATCTACCTTTGTGACGACGGTTAGTCACATTATTTTCCTTATGGGGATGACCGGTTTTGACAGCAGGTAGAATCTGACTGTAAGCACGTCGAGCTTTGTGTGGTGGCTCGTTAATCCTAATGCTCAAACTTTCAAATGGCAATAACAGCTATGCACTTGCTGCCTAATTATCAAGGATAATAGGGCTTAATTACAGGGCTCAAGGAGTCCAGTAACAAGTATCCCGAATCGCTTTTCCGCTCTTTAATTGCGTTTCATCTGGGGTATCAAACCTTTAGAGCTAGTGTTGCGGTTTGCCTTGTCCGCGGTGCGAAATTTAGAGGCTGGGGTTTTGGGTAGGTTGTCGCTTGCCAGCTCAAAGCAGAAGGATCAATTTGCGACTAAGCGTGTAGAAAGCCTTCGGGTTCCTTGTTTGGACGTGGGTTCGACTCCCACCATCTCCACAAAATGGGGTTCAGTATCACACTGAACCCCATTTTTTAATAATTGTTTGTGTTGTGTTGCGCAATCAAGCGCCTTTTTTCTGCACTTACTTTATACTGTCAATTAAATATATACCGTCACTCTCAATAATAGAAACAGTAAGTTTATAATCTGGTTCTTGTTTATAATCTGGTTTTTTGCAATAGACGATATAGTTCCATTCGCTGGTTTTTTCGACAGTTAAGCTATCAAACGATAGCATATCAAAGTCAAAGCCTTTTATCAACAAATCATATCCACGACAACCATCTAGCAAATACTCATCTTCTGCTGCCTTGTGTTGAGCCTTGGCATTATCTGAGAGATACAAATCTCTCATATCAGAGAGTTTTGAATCCAAATTTTCCAGCATCTTACTATATTGCAGAGCGTATACCTTAAAAAAGCTCTCCACAAATTCATCTGCAGATCGCTCGTTAATTTGGATTTGAAGAGCCTCTATACGCTGCATCAGCTCTTCGTTATAGTTGTCTTCAAAATAGCTTGGTGTTATATAAACAACCTTACACTCTTCATCCACAACCTTTGTTTTTACCGGAACTCGTGTATAACTCTCTGCTTGATTACCTACACTTGAACGGTAGCTAACCATATACCAGCCATCAGATAAAGGCTTCACATCTAGTGTTGTTGCCATCTCTAACCAATAATCTTGCGCTCTTAGTAAAGGGCAAGCATATGTTTCAAGGACTTGTCTATCAAACTTTTCCCGCAATCCAGCTGTCATATACCTACTAAACAAGGCATCCTCCCTTTCGTCGTGTATAGCTCGACTCTTGCTGTAAACTTGGTTGTGGATGTACCCCTCATATAACGCCCTTACGCTCTCTTGACACGAGGCATAGGATGGCACGCTAAGAGAGATAGCAAAAAGTATTGATAAAAATAGTCGTTTCATTTCATTCGTTTTTGTGATCAACTATAATGTCAGCCTGTTGCGGTGAAATTTTGCTTAAAATTGCTTGTTTTTTACAAAAAAGCTGCCTTAGAAGCGTTATAAAAACTTTTCTGAGGCAGCTTTGTTTTGGTTTTATTTGAACCTTACTTTACGAATCCTTCGTCAGCCATTGTTGGAAGTGGCATCTTTGAGTATGTTCCGTCAGTGAGCTTGTCGCGAACCGATACTAGGGTCTTGATCGTGTAATCAACATCCTCTAGTGAGTGGTCTGCCGTTGGAATAACGCGCAAGATAAGCTCTCCCTTAGGGATAACAGGGTACATTACGATAGAGCAGAACAAGTTGTAGTTCTCGCGAAGGTCAACCACAAGGTTTGCAGCCTCAGATACTCCACCCTTCATGTAGATAGGTGTTACAGGCGATTGTGTTACACCGATCTCAAATCCATTCTCTACAAGTTGCTTCTGTAGTGAGTTTGTCACAGTCCAAAGCTTCTCGCGGAACTCTGGGTGCTTGCGGATCATGTCAAGACGCTTTAGAGCACCAATTACCATTGGCATCTGCAACGACTTTGCGTATAGCTGAGAACGCATGTTGTAACGGAAGTAGTTGATCAACCAACGTGGACCTGCGACGAATGCACCAACACCAGCCATAGACTTCGCAAATGTGTTGAACAATACGTCAACACCATCGATAACACCGAAGTGCTCCGCTGTACCGCGACCATTAGCACCCATTGTACCAAATCCGTGAGCATCGTCAACCAAAAGACGGAAATCAAACTCCTTCTTCAATGCAACAACCTTATCTAGGAAACCAAGGTCACCCTTCATTCCAAATACACCCTCAGTGATAACAAGAACACCACCTCCAGTAGTCTCAGCAAGTGCTGTTGCGTGTGCAAGTTGCTTGCGAAGTGACTCCTCGTCGTTGTGACCATATACGAAACGCTTTCCGCGGTGCATACGCAAACCATCGATGATACAAGCGTGATCCTCAGCATCGTAAACAACAACATCCTTCGCTGTCAAAAGACAATCGATGATAGAGATCATGCCTTGGTATCCGAAGTTCAAAAGGAACGCATCCTCTTTTTGAACGAACTCAGCAAGCTCGCGCTCCAATTGCTCGTGGTACTTTGTTTGACCACTCATCATGCGCGCACCCATTGGAGCCGCCAAACCGAACTCAGCAGCACCCTCAGCATCAGCCTTACGCACCTCTGGGTGGTTACCCAAACCAAGATAGTTGTTCAAAGACCAGTTGAGAACGCGCTTTCCGCGGAAGTTCATGTATGGTCCTAGCTCGCCCTCCAACTTAGGGAATGCAAAGTATCCGTGTGAGAAATTCATGTACTGACCAATTGGTCCTCCGACACTCTTTTCAAGGCGATCGAAAATGTCTACCATAGCTCTAAAAATTTAGTTTTTATTTATTGTTAATTATTCTATTTCTTCATCATGTTACATCTTTACAAAGGTATGAAAATAAATCTTTTTTAGTTGCTAATGTGGCTTTTTTTTTCTACCTATGTGGTCGAAAAAGTGGGAAAAAAGTGCAGAAAAACGCGAAAAAATGCACGAAAAGTGAGAGAAATTGCAAGAAAAACAGCTAAAAAAGTATAAAAAACGATGAAAAATGTAGAGATTTATTCGCTTTTTGCATGCGGAATTGAGATGGAGGTGACCAATTTTGGCGCCCGCGTTATGAACCTTTATGTGGAGGATCGTGACGGAAAAATGGAGGATGTCGTACTTGGTTATAGCACGACTGAAGAGTACCTCGATAACAAGGGCGAAAGGTTTCTTGGTGCGGTGTGTGGTCGCTTCGCAAATAGAATTGCGAAGGGTCGCTTTGTGATTGATGGCCGCGAATATAAATTGCCGATAAATAATGGTGAGAACTCGCTGCACGGCGGCATTAAGGGTCTTGACTCTGTTGTTTGGGATGTTGTGAAGGCTACGGATCAGAGAATCGATTTCAGATATGTTTCGCCAGACGGAGAAGAGGGTTATCCTGGAGATTTGACAATTGATATGTGCTATGAGGTGACTGATGACCGTGAATTTATCATAGAGTATGTCGCTACAACAAATCGCCCTACGCACGTAAACCTTACGCACCACTCATTCTTCAACCTAGCAGGTGAAGGAAATGGAACAATTGATGGTCATTTGTTGCAGATAAATGGAGATAGGTTCATTCCAATCGATGCGGAGTCATTGCCTACGGGAGAGGTTCGCAACGTTGAGGGTACGCCATTTGATTTCCGTACGGAGAAGCCAATCGGATTGGAGATTGATGCTGATGACGAGCAGATCCGCAACGGTGCAGGATATGACCACTCGTGGGTTTTGAATGGTCGCGAAGGTGCTATGCGCCTCGCTGCAACCCTTACAGAGCCTGTTTCAGGTCGCGTAATGGAGGTTTACACAGATCAATGGGGAATGCAGTTCTATAGTGGAAATTTCCTTGACGGTAAGACTAAGGCTAAGACAAATGACGGAATGTATGTTAGGCGTGGTGCGTTGGCACTTGAAACGCAGTTGTTCCCTGATACGCCTAATCAACCAGAGTTCCCTTCGACACTTTTGGAGCCAGGAGATGAGTACACTCATCGTTGCATCTATAAGTTCGACACGATGTAATATATATTGTGTATAGAGATGAAAAGAGGTGATACTTAATTGTATCACCTCTTTTATTATTATCTGCGACTGATCTTTGCTGCTTTGCGCGATTTTGAGTTGTTCGAGCGATTTGCCTTATGCTTGTTGTTTGCTCCTCCACTAGCACTGCTAGATCCTCTGCTATTATTGCTGTGGTTGCCTTGGTATCCGCTTGAGCGCAACATCGCAGCGTACTCCTCATCCGCTGCAGGTGTGTTTTTTACCACCTTCTTGCGCTCCTTGGGTTGCTCTGCTTTTGGAGCTGCTTTCTCCTTTTTAGCCGCTGCTGCTGGAGTATTATCTGAGTTGCGCAGCAGGTGGTTAAGCTCCTCAACCTCACTCTCGGTAAGCTCTCGCCACTGTCCGCTAGGAAGTTTATCAAGAGTGATGTTCATTATGCGAACACGCTTGAGCTTCGTAACCTCATATCCCAGATATTCACACATACGTCTAATTTGGCGATTAAGACCCTGTGTTAATGTTATGCGGAAGTGGTTTACACCCTCTTGTGTAACCTTACATTTCTTTGTAATAGTTCCCAATATAGGCAAACCTCCGCGCATCCTCTTGATGAACTCATCTGTAATCGGTTTGTCAACCGCAACCTCATACTCCTTTTCGTGGTTATTTGCTGCGCGCAAGATCTTGTTGACAATGCCTCCATCATTTGTAAGAAGAATCAACCCCTCTGATGGTTTGTCAAGGCGTCCGATATTGAATATGCGTGTAGGGTAGTTAACGAAATCTACTATATTATTACGCTCAGTGGGGTCCGTTGTTGAAACGACCCCCACTGGTTTATTTAGTGCAATATATACAATATTGTCATTGCCCTCGATCAATGTGCCATTGACCTTAACAACATCTCCTGATGAAACCTTAGCTCCAACCCCTACAGCGCGTCCATTAACCCTAACGTTACCACTTTCGATATGGCGGTCAGCCTCTCTGCGAGAACAGAACCCAGAATCGCTAATGTACTTATTAAGGCGAACTTCCACTCTATATTGCT
Source organism: Rikenellaceae bacterium (assembly GCA_047174045.1). GTDB lineage: Bacteria > Bacteroidota > Bacteroidia > Bacteroidales > Rikenellaceae > Alistipes. The sequence continues at coordinate 64,180 of JBCQUJ010000001.1, read as the reverse complement.
AGTTGGTGTACTAGAAACGGTAGCCCGCTGTAATAGTTGCAGAGCGGTTCTTGTAGCTCTTAGACTCCAAAGTTGTACTTAGACCAAGTGCGTAACGCGCTCCGAATGTAATACCATTCTTGAACATATAGCTAACACCGAATGGTATAGCTAGGTCAAATGTGTTGTAATCCGTCGGAAGGTTAGCGCTGCTGTCGTATGCAGGGTACTCTGTCTTAACCTTACCGCCAACAAGGAATCCGAGTTGGATACCAGCCTCAACAGCCAATCCCTCAACGAACAACTTGTTGTATGACAACAAAAGTGGAACGTTCACGTAGTTCAAAGATGTAGTTTCAATCTCGTTGAATGCACCTGTGAAGCTATTTTCGTTGTAGTAAGTACGAGCGCTAATTTGTGTGAAGTTAACCTCTGCACCAAGTCCGATGTTATTCTTGAAGATGTGCTTAGCGAAGATTCCGCCAGTGAAACCAACCTGCATTGGCGCACCCTTGTAGTTCATATCGAATTGAGAGATAACCATACCAGCCTTGATGCCTGCTCCTGATCCGTAGCGCTTATCTTTGCCACTATCTGCTGCAGAGCTAGATGATGATGTCTTGGCTGCCTTTGATTTTGATGATTGCTCAGCAATCTCTACATCTTGAGTTTGGTTTGCACCAAAGATGCGTGGCTCGAAATACATACCCGCCTCACGCGCCATCATGAAGTTGTATTGCTCGTCACGTATTGCATTTGCAGCATCGTGTTGCTCTTGAATCTTAGCGAACGCTGCAATCTCGTGGCTCATAGGCTCACTTTGCGCGATAACGATTGTGCTTGATGGCGCTGCAGCTACTGGTGTAGGTACCGGTGCTGGAGTGTATGCCTCTGCTACCACTACTGGCTCTGTTGCAACAGGCTCTTCAATCGCCTCAACTGCATCAACAGCTACGTTCTCTGCAACGAAGAAAGGCTCCGCTGCCTCACCCTCTGACTCCTCTACAGAAGCCAAAGAGAATGTAACAGGCTCAACAGCTGCAGCCTCATACTCCTGAGCAACAGCTACTGCCACAGGTGCAGCCTCAGCTTCCGCTGCAACGGCAACATCCTCATTACCAAATGCTTTCGTACCAACAGAAAGTGCGACGAAGCTTAGCATAGCTATGTATGGTATTCTTTTCATGGTAGTATATTTTAGATATTTTTGGTTTTAATTTACTTTATAGCAGCAAGATAGATATTTATTGTGCAATAACAAAATTTAAAGCAAACAATTTAAATGCCTACCAGCGACTATGCTCTTGATTTAATACTCCTCCTCGTTGAAGAAGAAGTCATCCTTAGATGGGTAATCTGGCCATAGATCCTCAACTGATTCGTAGATCTCACCCTCATCCTCGATATCTTGAAGATTCTCAAGAACCTCCAAAGGCGCGCCAGAGCGCACCGCGTAGTCTATAAGTTCATCTTTTGATGCTGGCCATGGCGCATCCTCCAATTTTGACGCTAGTTCTAGTGTCCAATACATAGTTATTACGGATTAAATTATCTTTAATGCCACAAAATTATAAAAAAAAATCGTTTCGCAAAATTCTGTAACTGCTTTTTAATCGTTTTGCAATTTAAATTTAGTCTGCATTTGTTGCTATTTTTCGCTACTTAAGGGATCCAAAGGATCTCTTCAGCGTTGTAGTGAGCTGCTGTTGTGCGCCCCAAAAGGTAGAGGTAATCGGAGAATCTATTTAGCGTTGCGCCTACAAGTGGATCGATCGCGAAAATGCTGCAAACCTCTGCAACACGTCTCTCAGCGCGCCTGCAGATGGTGCGGCAGACATTGCACATTGATGCTGTTTCGCATCCGCCGGGAATTGTAAACTTCGTTATGGCTGGTAGCTTCTCCTGCATCGAATCAATGCTTCTCTCCATAGTAAGAATTGGCTTGTCACTCAACGTTGGAAGCTTATATTCACACCTCTCACCAGCTGCCAAATGAGCCTCAAGGCTCATGAGTACCGAACCAAAGCTATCTAACTCCGCCACAAATGGTTTCAAACCCTCATCTGTGCGCATCTTGTCAGCCAGCAACGCAACGAACGCCGCTAGCTCATCGACCGTGCCGTAAGCCTCAACTCGACTATCCCACTTCGTGACCCTCTCGCCACCAACGAGTGACGTAGTGCCGCTATCGCCCTGCTTTGTATATACCTTCATAATCTACTAATGTAATCGGTGAAAATGGGTTTTATAGTATGAAATGTTGCTTCGGAAGATGATTGTTGAATATCAAAAGGTAACCGCGTTTGTCAACACTTGTTGAACTGTGCTTGGCGATTATATCGTGGTTTAGATGCTCTCTAAAGCTGTCTGAAGCGCCCCTTAGCAAGACAATTGTTGAGCCGCTAGAAGCCGCTTGATCAATTGCGTTTAGTGTATCACCTTGCGAAAAATCTTTGCTGCAAACGATAATATCAGCCATAGACTTAGGGTCGAAAGAGTCAATCGAGAAGCTCTTGTAGCCGCAGTGTGTGAAGAGATTTTGCAGCTCCAACGCACATTTTCTATTGCTGCCCAAAGCTGTCAATCGCTCAAACAACTCTCCGCTAGAGCCATCGCTGCCACGCGACATAAAGACCTCGCGCACAATGTTATAGATATATGGAGAGTGGACTCCATGCCCCTTGCGATGGCGCATGCGGATAAGCCTATTTTTGATATTTCGAAGTAACCTCATAACTTATGGATAGTGGTCTAGCGAGTCATTCCAGCCAATCGCCCTGTTGAAAAGGCGATCTGCAGGTTATATCCGCCAGTATCAGCATCAAGGTCAAGAACCTCGCCAGCGAAATAGAGCCCCTTGATCTTGCGCGACTCCATTGTTTCGGGGTTCACATCATCCAAAGAAACGCCGCCAGCAGTGACAATAGCGTACTCAAATGGTGCGTAGTCGACAATCGGTAGTTCAAAATTCTTTAGTTCCTTAACTAGGCGTACCAAATCATCCTCCGTCAACTTCTGGATATAGCTCTTAGAGAATATGTCCAGCTGCTCGCAAATAGTAACGATCATAGCCTTAGGTACCAAACGGCGCAAAAGATCGCCGAAAATATCCGTAGGCTCCATCTCAGAAATATCCCTCTTAATGCGCTCTAAGAGCAATTCTTCATCCATTCCAGGCTTCACATCAAGTACAATCTTGACCTGCTTACCATCGATGACACCATCGACAGCATTGCGGCTCAAACGAAGCGCAACAGCACCCTCGATGCCGCGATCTGAGAAGCTGAGTTCGCCGAACTCTTCGCGGATAAGTTCATCGTCGATATACAATTTTGCGCGGGAATTCTTGAGCATAAGCCCCTGAAGGCGCGAAATCTGTGGGTGATTAGAGATCAATGGGGTGAGCGATGGGCGAATAGGGACAATGTCGTGTCCTAAGTCCGCAGCAAAGGTATATCCATCGCCGGTAGAGCCTGTCAACTCATACGAGATACCTCCCGTAGTGATGATGACACTCGAAGCCTCGATCTTGCGCTCAAAGCCACGCTTATTCATATATTTCACGCCATAGGCTTTGTCGCCAATGGTGAAGACACCTGTCACCTTTGTATCATAGATGATCTTGACGCCATTGTCAACGCAATACTCCAGAAGCGCGTTAGCGACATCCCAAGCCTTGCCGCTCTTAGGGAAAACACGCTCGCCACGCTCAATCTCGACCCAGCAACCATGCTTCTCGAAGAACTTAATAGTTGACTTATTGTTGAACTCAGCAAATGCAGTATGGGCGAAAAAATCAGCTCCAGAGCGCACATGCTCGACAAACTCATCGACAGGACGTGCATTAGTAATGTTGCAACGACCCTTACCTGAAATGCGAACCTTGCGCCCCGACTTCTCCATCTTCTCAATGAGAAGAACCTTCTTGCCACTCTTTGCTGCTGTTCCAGCTGCCATCATTCCTGCGGCACCTGCGCCAACAACTATGACATCGTAATTTGTTACCTCCATAGCAACAAAGGTATGAATTTTTTCTTAACTTTACCTTCGAAAGAACCCTTAAAATAGTGTGAACGATGATAAAAGAGCTATTGCCAGAGGATTGGCGTGAGTTGCTGAGAGATGAATTCGAGAAGCCATACTTCGTGGAGTTGGAGGAGTTTGTTGCTAAAGAGTATGAGCAGCAGCAGATTTTTCCGCCCCAGGAGCAGATAATGAGAGCGTTTGAGTGGTGTGCGGTGGAGGATGTGAAGGTGGTGATAATAGGGCAGGATCCATATCATGATGTGGGGCAAGCGAATGGCTTATGTTTTTCTGTTGCTGATGGAGTGAAGTTTCCGCCATCGTTGCGAAATATATTTAAGGAGATTGTTCAGCAATATGGCTCTACGATGCCAGAGAGTGGGAATTTGGAGCGTTGGGCAAGGCAAGGTGTATTGCTTATGAATTCGGTTCTAACGGTGCGTGCGCACGCTCCAGAGTCGCATAAAAAACGCGGTTGGGAGCTATTTACAGATGCTGTTGTAGAGGCATTGTCAAAAAAGCGTAGCGGAGTGGTATATATGTTGTGGGGTGCGTACGCCAAGGCAAAGGGTGAGTTTATATGTGATGTTGAGCGAAACTGCATCTTGGAGGCGGCGCACCCTTCGCCGCTATCGTTTCGACATAGAGAGAAGGATGTACCGCAATTTATAGCGGCGAATGACTATCTGCAAAGCCAAGGTAAAGAGCTGATAGAGTGGTCATGTAAATCTACGTTGACGCTATTTTAACGCTATTATAGCGCTATGCTAAAATAGTGTGTTCTAAAATATTCGAGTGACGTGGTGCGTTATAGCTTCATTGAGAGTTTAAACGGTCACTTTGAATATGAAAATAAGATTAAAATATATTTTTGCTGTAGTTGCTGCGGCTGTATTCTCCTTGCATTGTGTTCTATCTGCAACTCATGTTGACTTGACATACGCCGCGGAGAGCGCTGTACGTGCAGTGGTTGGTATTGATGCAGTGCAGCGCGTAGAGGTGCTGGATAGTGATGAGAAATCATCGTCTGCATCCTCAAAAAGGTCATATCAGCAGAGATTTAGAGAGCAGATGGGTGGTGGCTCCGGCGTAATAATATCGGAGGATGGTTACATAGTGACGAATCATCACGTAATAGATGGTGCATTGGGGTTGCGTGTAAAGCTATACGATGGTGGAACGTATGACGCTGAGGTTGTTGGTGTTGATCCAACGACAGATATAGCGTTGATAAAGATTGAGCAGAATGGTCTGCCTGCGATACAATTTGGTAGCTCAGATGAGCTACGTCTAGGAGAGTGGGTTATAGCTATTGGTTCGCCATTTGAGTTGCAATCGACAATAACAGCCGGGATAGTGAGCGCAAAGGCGCGACAACTAGATGTTATCCCCAATGATTTTAGAATCGAATCATTCATCCAAACAGATGCTGCATTGAATACTGGGAACTCAGGCGGAGCGTTAGTAAATGCAAAGGGAGAGCTTGTGGGTGTAAACACATTTATAAAATCAAAGACTGGAACATATATAGGATATTCGTTTGCTGTGCCAGAGAGCATAGTGCGAAAGGTTGTGACTGATTTGAAGGAGTATGGCGTAGTGCAGCGCGCACTACTAGGGGTAAGTTTTGCCTTGATAACAGATGAGTTTGTTGAAGAGCGCGGAAAGAAGTTGTTGATAGAGGAGAGTGGTGGAGCATACGTTGCGGAGGTTGCAAAAAATGGAGCTGCAGCGCATGCGGGGGTGAAAAAGGGCGATATAATAACATCGATAAATGGTGTGCAGATAACGCAAAAAACGAACCTCCAAGAGATTCTTGCAAAGTACAGACCTGGCGATCAAATAAAAATAATCACAAAAAGAGGCTCAACAATGAAACATTTTGACATCATTTTGCGTAATCACTCAGGAAAAGCGGAATTGCAAAAACTAAAAAATAAATAGAAGTATTAAATGCGTCAGTTAAAAATCACAAAGTCGATTACAAATCGCGAGAGTCCTTCATTGGATAAGTATCTACAAGAGATTGGTAAAGAGGAGCTTATTAGCGTTGAGGAGGAGGTAGAACTAGCCCAGCGAATCAAGAAGGGCGACCAAGAGGCTCTTGAGAAGCTGATCAAGGCGAACCTTCGTTTCGTGGTATCTGTTGCAAAGCAGTATCAGAATCAAGGTTTGAGTCTGCCTGACCTTATCAATGAGGGTAACCTTGGACTTGTGAAGGCTGCGGGGAAGTTTGATGAAACACGCGGTTTTAAGTTTATCTCTTACGCTGTATGGTGGATTCGTCAATCGATTCTACAAGCGTTGGCAGAGCAATCTCGTATCGTACGTCTGCCACTAAACCAAGTTGGCTCTCTAAATAAGATCAACAAGGCTATGGCGCGTTTTGAGCAAGAGCATGAGCGCACTCCATCTTCGGATGAGCTTGCAGTAGAGCTTGACCTACCTCGCGAAAAGGTTGCTGACACGTTGAGAGTGGCTGGTCGCCACGTATCTGTGGATGCTCCATTCGCAGACGGAGAGGATAACTCGTTGCTTGATGTTCTTGTGAACCCTGATTCGCCAAACGCAGATAGAGGTTTGCTTAATGAGTCGCTATCTACGGAGGTAGATCGCGCGCTAGAGACGTTGACAGATCGCGAACGCGACATCATCAAATATTTCTTCGGCATTGGCTCTTCAGAGATGACGCTAGAGGAGATTGGAGAGAAGTTTGATTTGACACGTGAGCGTGTGCGCCAGATCAAGGAGAAGGCGATCCGCAGATTGAGACACTCAACGCGTAGCAAATTGTTGAAGTCATACCTAGGTTAAGAGTTAATTAACCTGTAACATATAACCCATAGATTATTTAATATGAGGAGTAAAGTAATAGCAGCATTTGCTGCTTTTGCTGTTTTTACAGCAAGTTGTAAGTCGCACGATGTGCAGACAATAGTTGTTGGAACGGCGACAAATGGTGCAAGTGAAGGGGTGTATTCATTTGTGTTTGATCCAGCAACAGCTAAGACGGAGCAGAAGAGTGTGGCGCGAATTGAGAATCCTACATTCATGGCGTATGATGCCGCAACATCTGTTTTGTATTGCGTTGCAGAGTGCGAGAGCGATAGTGCTGCCGTAGCATCGTTTGCCATTGATAGAAACACCCTAGAGTTTGCGCCAATATCGGTGCAGCCTTGCAGAAGTGACTATCCGTGCCATATAATCAAGAGCGATGATTTCATAGCAACGGCAAACTACGGCGGAGGAGATATATCTATATATGGTATAGCAAAAGAGAGTAGTGGGGTGATAGAGCCAATGTCGCAGAGAGTTGAGCTAAATGGTAGAGGTGGTAGAGTTCGCGCGCAATCGCATATTCACTGTTTGATCGAGTCACCAGACAAACGCTACATATTCGCTACAGATCTAGGGAAAGATTCTATATATAGATTTGCGGTTGGAGAGGGTGCAACAGTGACTCAACTCAATCCTGCAGTAGCTATAAAGCGCGGGTCAGCTCCTCGTCACATGACATTTGCGCCAAACGGAACAAAGGCGTATCTAATAAGCGAGATGTCGGGCGAAGTAACAGCATTCGACTACGATAGCGCTGACGGTTCGTTGACGCAATTTCAGGTTGTGAAAGCAGATGATGCTGGCGGTAGAGGCTCCGCAGATATTCACATCTCAAGCGATGGGAAATACCTCTATGCGAGCAATAGGATAAAGGATGATGGTGTATCGACATTTGCAATAGATGACGATAGCGGAAGATTGACAAAAATCGACTATACGCGAACAGGAATTCACCCTCGAAACTTCGCAATATCGCCTTGTGGAAGATTTATGCTCGTGGCGTGTCGCGATTCAAACGTTGTTGAGATATATTCGCGAGATATTGAAAGCGGAGTGTTGTCGCACGTTGGGCGAGAGCATGATATAGAGATAGAGTCGCCAATGTTTGTGAAGTTTATATAATATAGGTCATATTACAAACAAAAGAGAGAGGTTGTTAAAACCCCTCTCTTTTTTTTTAATCTAATAGCTATGAAGCTTACTTCTTACCCTTCTTGTTGCGCTTAGCTGCCTTGCGCTCCTTCTTAGCCTTGATGACGCTCTTCTTGCGACCCCAGAACGTGCGCTCCTCCTCCTTTAGCTTGTCGCGGCGCTTATTGTCCTCGTACTTATATTTGTACTTGCCATCTTTACGACAATGTTTTGTCTTGCAATCCTTGAAATCAATCGCAGGTGCATGCATATTCTCAACGACAATGATGTCGGACGTTGGCTCCTCAACAACGATGTAGTAATTCGTTAGGTTGATCTCCTCGACACACTCAGGCTCATCTGTAGAACAAGTCTCGATCTCCTTCCATGATGTGTAAACAACATGAAGATCTACGCAACGGAACTCAGGAAGAACATTCTTCGTTAAATAGTACCAAGATGACGGCATCTTACGAAGCTCTGCCTCGATAACATAATCCTCTTTGCCAGAGGTGATTGCGCTAACGACAGCTGATTTTTGCGGTACCTTAGACGCCTCGACAGCATCCTTGATGTCGCCCCATGAGTAAGCCTCGCTGGTTGGTGTGCAAGAGTACTTTCCAAGGTCAAACTTCTTTGTTACGTAGCTACAGAAGTTGCTGGCACGCTTGCGAGCAAGCTTCGCGTTGGTCTCAACAGAACCGTCAGGAGATGCGTGGCCAATGATGTAGATGCGCTCGATATGCTTCAAAGTGTCGTTCATAAGCTCACTCATGAATTTGCTTGCCCCAGTAAGAGTCTTGTCATTCTGAGCGTAGCTATCGCTAATCTGTGCCGCATTAACACGGTACTTAACGATGAACTCGTTACTCTCGTCAGGCGTTGTCTCCTTGACCAACCACTTGCAAGTGGTCTTGTCACCCTCCGTAACCTTAGAAATTAGCTTGGCATCCGCAGATGGTTTTGTGCAAGCTGATGTTGTCCCTTTATTACACTCCTGCGAATGCGCAAGAGCGATGACAGAAAGGGTAAGTGCTAATGATGTAATGATTTTTTTCACGTCTAAAAGTGTTTAAGTTTACAATAGAATGTTGATTTGAAACACTGTAACGCAAAATCTGTACCGAAAGAAAAAAGGCGACTAAAAATAGCCGCCTAAATCCCTCTTAATATTAGTTGATGAACTACTTCTGCTGTGCAGAAACATCAGCAACAACCATGCTCTTGTCAACACGCAACGTGACATTGCTGTCAACCTCAATTAGCAACGTATGCTCCTTGACCTCCTTAACAACGCCGTAGATGCCACCTGCAGTGACAATCTTATCGCCCTTCTTAAGACCCTCGCGGAACTCTGCCATCTCCTTGCGGCGCTTCGACTCCGGACGCCACATGAACAACCATAGAACCAAAACCATAAGTCCAATCATAAGGTATGGACTATATTGTTGATACAACGACAATTGTGGCTCAACAACAATTTGAAGTAAATTCATCATCTCTTTTTAGTATTTATAAGTTTATATTCTTTTGCTCTATTGCTGATTACAGCTGTTTTATGCGACACTGCTACTCGTAGCGACCAGACTTCAAACGCTCAACCTCATCTTTGGTCAAGAAACGAGATTGACCACGCTTCAAGTTCTTCTTCGTAAGTCCTGCGTAATAAACACGATCTAGCTTCTGGACAGTGTAACCCAAATGCTCGAACATGCGGCGAACGATACGGTTGCGGCCAGAGTGAATCTCGATGCCGACCTCTGTCTTATCATCCTTAACATACGAAATCTCATCTGCATAAATCTCGCCATCCTCAAGCTTGATGCCCTCAGCTAAAGAGTCCATATCGGCACGCGTCAATGGTTTGTTAAGCGAAACTTGATAGATCTTCTTCTTCTTGTGCGAAGGGTGTGTCAACTGCTTTGTAAGGTCGCCATCGTTCGTAAACAATAGCAAACCAAGGCTGTTCTTATCAAGGCGACCCACAGGGTAGATGCGCTCTGTACACAAATCACGAACTAGATCCATAACCAACTTATCAGCATGTGGATCATCATTTGATGTAACATAACCCTTTGGCTTATTAAGGACAAGGTATACCTTCTTTTCGCCTTGGATACGGCTATCGTTGAACTTAACCTCGTCAGTAGCTAGAACCTTTGTACCAAGCTCTGTAACGATGTTTCCGTTTACTGTAACGACTCCTGCTGCGATATAATCATCAGCCTCTCTACGAGAACACAATCCAGATTGTGCCAAGTAGCGATTTAGGCGCATCTCGCCAGTTTGGCGATTTGGGTCATACTTTGGGTATGATGTTTTATCATCATCATTACGGCGAGGATATTGTTTTCTATCTCCGTAAGGCTTTCTATCACCATATTGTTTCTTCTCGCCGTAAGGCTTGCGTTCACGATTTCCGTAAGGCTTCCTATCGCCAAATTGCTTCTTCTCACCGTAAGGCTTGCGCTCTTCGCGCTCACCGCGTTCAGACGATGAAAAAGCTGGAGCTGTAGGGCGATTGTCTCGCGAAAAATTTGGGTTGTAAGACCTGCGTTCAGTTGATCTTGCTGGTCGCTCTGAACGAAAATCCGAATCGGCAGCATCACGCTGTGAACGCGGACGACGCTCCTCGCCACCTCTAGAGCGACCTGCATCGCTGCTAGATGAACGCACGCGGCTATCACGACCAAAACGCGATAGGTTCTTCTGTGCTGAGGAGTCTTTTTTGAAATCTCTCATAAGATTTTGAATAATTAGTTGAATTAATAATTTGTGTCAAAGATAGCAATTTTATCTATCTCCTCAATAATCGTGTCAAACAAATAATTTTTTAAGTTTAATTCATATCTTTGTCGCAATGAATAGAGAGGTATTGCGCATTGCGCTCCCAAATATAGTTTCGAACGTCACTGTGCCTTTGATGGGTATAGTGAGTACGGCAATTGCAGGTAGATGTGCTGGCGCAGATTCAGCGATTATGATAGGGCAGTTAGCCATTGGAGTTTCAATCTTTAATATGATATATTGGAATTGTAGCTTCATACGTATGGGAACGAGTGGTTTGACGGCACAGGCATACGGCGCAGGGGATTTTGCGGAGACAACAAAGATGCTGTTTAGATCGCTCGCAGTGTCGTTTCTGCTTGGTTTTACACTCTTGTTGCTGAAGGAGCCTATGGCAACTGGGGCAGTGGAGTTGATGGGTGGAAGTGCAATATCGCTTGAGTATGTGAGGGCGCGACTATGGGCGGTGCCAGCAGGAATATTGTTGTTTGGGTTTCATGGTTGGTTTACGGGTATGCAAAATGGAACATACTCGATGTCGATAGCGCTGAGTGTCAACGTGATACATATGTTGAGTAGTTACTATTTCGCGATAGTAGCTGGATATGGGGTAGTGGGTATAGCTTATGGTTCGATAGTGGCGCAGTGGAGTGGTGTAGCAGTTGCAACAGCTATATTGCTGCTTAAATTTAGCAAACGACTTGTCCCTGTATCGTTGCGCGAAGTGTGCGATATAAAGGTTATACTGAAGTTTTTTAGCGTAAATCGCGATATAATGCTCCGAACATTCTGCATCGTTGCTGTATATACCTTTTTTACGCGTGCTTCGGCGCAGTTTGGCGATCCTAACTTGTTGGCAACTAATACGTTGCTGCTTCAGCTGTTTACGCTCTATTCATATATGACAGATGGATTTGCCTTTGCAGCAGAGGCCTTGACTGGGCGATTCATTGGTGCAAAAGATCGTGCATCGCTAAAGCTTGCTATATCGCGCTGCATAATATGGTCGTTGGTTGTGTCGGTTACATACGTGGTGATATACCTAATATTTTGGAGAGATCTTCTTGGCGTTTTAATGGGCTCAAATGGCGATATAGCGATGATATTATCTTACGCCGAACAATATATATGGTGGTTGATTGTTATTCCAATATTTGGTGCGTTCCCATTCTTGATGGATGGAATAATGGTTGGGGCAGGGTATACTGGCGTGATGCGTAATGCGATGTTCTTATCCACGATAAGTTACTTCGCGATATACTTTGTTTTGGAGCCATATATTGGGAATAACGCGCTGTGGCTTGCATTTTTGATGTTTATGTGTTTGCGCGGATTGCTTCAATACTTGATGACATCGAGGCTCAACGTGCTATACAATGTTTCGTTTGAACAGTCGCAGCACGAAGCAGAGTAGTTATATTCACATTATTTTTATATTTTTGCACAATACAGAGAGTTAAATAAATCATAAATAGAGAGAAAAAAATGGCAAAATTTGCAATTATTGAGACGGAGAAAGGCACGATGAAGGCGGAGCTTTTCGCAAACGAAACTCCAGGAACAGTTGCCAACTTCACGGAGTTGGCAGATCACGGATTCTACGATGGATTGACGTTTCACCGCGTAATTCCTGATTTCGTAATCCAAGGAGGTTGTCCTCGCGGAGATGGTACGGGCGGTCCTGGTCACCAAATCAAGTGCGAAACATCTGCAGAGCGTCAATATCACGATCGCGGTGTGTTGTCTATGGCGCACGCTGGTCGCGACACTGGTGGTTCGCAGTTTTTCATCTGCCACAGCCGTAACAATACGTCGCACCTTGATGGTGTACATACTTGCTTTGGTCAAGTTGTTGAGGGCGTAGATGTTGTTGATGATATTCGTCAAGGCGATAAGATTATCTCAATCAAGATCGTTGAGTAATTAGAAGATAAAGGCGCGATTCTCAGAGAGTTGCGCCTCTATTTTACGGATAGATTGTATTCAGTAATATTTATATTATGTTAAATTGTTATCCGTGTATAATAATAGCACTCTTTTCGGAGTGCTATTTTTTATCTACATATATGTGATTTACACTTTGCTTGGTTAACTTTTATCTGATACGATTCACAGAACGAATCAAAAGCTCATCTTGAAGAATCGCCTTACCAGCAAGAACACTCAACACGATACCGATAATCGGAGCGAAAAGCGCAGGATGAACACCAAACGAAATTGTATCATTGTTTATCAGGCTGAAAACCCTATCGCTAAGGTAGAAATAGACTCCTCCAATGATATATATGCCGAGCAGCAAAACAGTGCAAATGCCGCACAGACGTATCTGTAGCATCCTTTTATTAAAGAAAAAGATGGTCAAAAATGGGACTACAGCCGCCAAAATAGTAATGACAAATAGATATATTGTCGGTTGTGCAACATCCCCGCTAACCATGATCAATCCCTTTGCATATAGGTCGTACATATAGCCGTTAGACGTTGTTAAGTATGCGAATGGGAATATAGCACAAAGCGTTGCTAAAACGCTGGTAATCAATAGATATACACTCTGAATACGTTGTATCATAATCTCTCTAATTATAAAGTTTATAGCCTTTTGTCAATAAGATATTTGTTGCGATCCGATGAATTGCGATTTACCAACTCACCCAAGAACCCAGCCAAGAAGAGCTGCACACCAAGGATAATCGCCAAAATAGCGATATAGAATAGTGGTTGGTCGGTAACTGCCCTAGCGACAAACCCAGCACTCTGCAACATCAACTTCTGGGCAATAACCCAAATCGTTGTGCCGCCACCAACAAGGAACATAAGCGTGCCTAACCCACCAAAAAAGTACATCGGAGAGCGCCCAAACAGCGAAATGAAAATTACAGTAATAAGGTCCAAATAGCCCTTAACCATACGTTCCATACCAAATTTTGATTCGCCATACTTCCTCGCTCTATGCTCGACAACCTTCTCGCCAATGCGTTTGAATCCTGCATACTTAGCCAAAATCGGGATGTAGCGGTGCATCTCCCCAAAAACCTCGATAGACTTCACTACCCTGCGTTTATACGCCTTCAAGCCACAGTTGAAATCGTTCAACTTAATGCCCGAAGCTATGCGCGCCGTGAGGTTGAAAAATTTGCTTGGCAAACGCTTTCCTATCGGATCATGGCGCAACTTCTTCCACCCTGAAACAAGGTCGTAGCCCTCCTTCAGAATCATACGGCGCATCTCTGGAATCTCATCAGGAGAGTCCTGCAGATCGGCATCCATAGTGAAGACAACTTCGCCTCTCGCCTCAGCAAAACCGCAATAAAGCGCTGCAGACTTGCCATAATTGCGACCAAAGCTAATGGCGCGAATGACATCTGGCTCAGCCTTTTTCAGCTGCTCGACAACCTCCCACGAATCATCCGTAGAACCATCGTCAATAAGCATAATCTCATAGCTAAGTCCCTCAGACTTAGCCACACGGCCAATCCACGCAACCAACTCCGGCAGTGATTCAGCCTCGTTGTATAACGGAACAACAACCGATATGTCGACCATCTCGTTATTCATACTCTATATTTAGTAGTTCTTTTGTTAGTTCTTTCTTTTCGAAACAAATATTCCCGCAATGCAGCCAAAAAATGCTCCAGAGATTAGGTAGTTCGATGCCATTGAGAATACTGACGAGAAGATCGTTGGGCGATTCATTGATACATCCTTGATCATCTTGCCACTATCTCCCGCAAATTTGCTATACAACTTCATCGTTTCGTCAATGCTTGAGCTATCGACACCCTGTGCCGCAGCCATTGTTTGAGCCTCGCTAATGACGCTCTGCATAGCGGCAATGCTACGCGAAATATACTCGGCATAACCACCACTGATGAACTCAACAATGTAGATGTGTGAAGCAGCACCAACAATAACAGCGGCAAAAACCGAAGTGAAAACAGAGAAGTTGAAGACCTCGCCGAAGCTATACCCCTTGCCTCTATTTGCTAAAACAATGATGATGAAGTAGAGGATAACCGATGCAATCCACTCCATAGAGAGCATTATATAGCTACTGACATCGCCACTCATAATCGTTGTTAACTCAAAAATGCGAGATGCACTCATTATTACTCCAAGGAAAAAACCCCATTTTGCTGCGCTATTTACCATTCCGCTCTTTGCCATAATATAATTTAGATTCGTTTTTTATTCTATTTTGCTATCTCCTTGGCGAATAATATCTATTTCACCCTCGCTAAGATCTACAACCGCGGTTGGGGTAATGCTGCCAAAACCACCATCAATGACACAATCGACACGACTGCCCCACTTCTCATCAATCAACTCAGGGTCAGTGAGATACTCCTCATCCAGACCCTCAGCATCGCTCTTCAAAGAGGTAGTTAGCATAGGCTCCCCCAACATCTCGACTATAGCCCTAGCGATGTCGTTGCTAGGTATGCGAACGCCGATTGTCTTGCGCTTAGCGATAACCCTATCTGGAATGCGCGACAAGCTTTTCATGATGAATGTGATAGCACCAGGAGTGTTACGTTTCAAGAGTTTGAAGATTGAGTTCTCGACTTTGCAATACTCCGCTACCATGCTAATTGTATCGAATATGAGTGACAACTCATTAGCATCCTTTCCGCTTAACTTTTGCAGCTTCTCAACACCCTTAGCAGACCCTATGGCACAACCAATTGCGTAGACACTGTCGGTAGGGTAAATAACTACCCCGCCATCGCGCAAAATGTCGCAGATGCGCTTCAAGTCCTTTTCGGATGTGTTGTCTTTATATAGCTTTATAATCATGTTGATTACCTTTGTTACTTCTTGATACCTAGTTGGTTAAGCTTCGTCGTGTACTCCCTAGCGTTTGCAAGATGCTCAGTGTATGAAGATGAGAAGTTGTGGTAACCATCCATCTCTGCACGAGCGCAGAAATACAAATACGAATGCTTCTCTGGGAACAAAACAGCATCCAACGCTGCGATGCTTGGCAACGATATTGGTCCAGGAGGAAGTCCATAGTTAAGGTATGTGTTGTATGGTGATACGTGCTTCAAGTGGATGTTCAGAACTCTCTTGATAGCGAAGTCGCCAACGGCAAACTTAACCGTAGGGTCAGCCTGCAGCTTCATTCTGCGCTCAAGTCTATTGAGGTATACGCCCGCTACGCGTGGCATCTCATCGACCTTTGCAGTCTCCTCATATACAATAGATGCAAGTGTGGATACCTCCAAGCGGCTCATCTTCAACGCTCTACGTGCTGTTTCACGTCTGCTATCCCAGAAGCGATCATACTCCCCTTTCATCTTCTTGATTAGCTCCTCTGGTGTTACTGTCCACCAAACCTCATAGGTATTTGGGATGAAGATTGCAACCATCTCCTCCTTCGCAAGTCCGATCTTACGTGCATTTTCGCTCGACTCAATGGCGCGAAGAATCGTTACTGAATCAGCCTCTATCTGGCTCGCAATGCGACCTGCAAGGTGATGCACACCGCGCGAATTGTTGAACGTTAGCTTAACAGGAGTTTGCAATCCCAACTTAAACATACGTACGATCTCGATGATGTCCATGCCATCCTCAAGGTTGTAAAGCCCCGGTTTCAATGTTCTAGCAAGCCCCAAACGCTTCGCATACCACTCGAATGCTGCTTGATGCTTGATGCGTGGCTCAATAAACCTCTCGATCACCGCCTCACGACCCATATCGCGAATTAGAACGCTACTAATCTCTATTTCGCCACTCTCAACAACGGCATTGCCCTTAAATTGAATGGCGATATAAGCCACGGCAAGCAGTGCAACTGCAAATATTGGCACTAAACCTCTGATTAACCTCTTCAAAATATTATATATAATTAGTTTAATTTATTAGCTCGATTTTGGATATTAACTTTTTTTCTCTACTTTTGTCCACGGGTAAGTCTTATACGACCAGCTCCTACTAATCCCCCAGGTGAGGAATCAAGCAAGGGTATGTGGTTGAGCGGTGCGATATAAGTAGCTTACCCTCTTTTTTTTGCCCATATATCATCTCCATTATATCTGTTCTATCTGTTAGAATTGAACCTTTGCGCCAACCATACCATTGATGCCGTAGCCGCGATAGCGCGCCCAATTGTATAGAGATGATCCCAACAAGTTGTTAGCCTCTATCCAAAGTGATGCGCGGCGGTTTATATTCCACTCGGCAAAAACATTAAGATCAACTGCAGCGTTTACCTCGATAGGGTTTATAGAGTAGATCTCTGTGAAATGGCGGCGAGAGAAGATATTTAGATCCATGCCGACCTTAAACTTCTCAATATTGTAAGCACCTCCTAGCTTCATATCGAAGGCTGCTTTTCCAACCTCGTAGTTTAGTTCCTCATCTTTGTAGAATCTGTTAAGGTCGAGGTTTAGCCACAAATCGACAGATTTTATTGGCATATATTTCATCTCGTAATTGAGGTTTAGAGTCTTCAGAGAACCAGTTGCCGTAGTGTAGTAGTTTGTTGAGTAATCACTCATTGGGTCATCATATTGGCAGTATGCCCAATAGATGTTGTTCTTAACGGTGTTGTAGTTCGCCGATAGGTCATATACAAACTTTCCAGATAGGATACTACCCTTGATACCAACCCCATAGTTGCGCTCTACGCTATTTACTGCCTCATAATCGCCCTTATATATGTATGGGTTTATGCGTGCCAATGATGCGTAGTCGTTGTGCTTCAGATCGCCACTAACAGCAAGGTATGCGACCATTTGTCTTGAGAAAACGTTGAAGTCAAAGTTTATATTTGGTATTACGTATATGTTGTTTATTGGTTTATCGTAGTTTGGATTTGCTGCGCCAAAGACCATGTTATTATCTACAACTCTATCGAAGTAGCTATCAACGCCAACGCTCAAGCTCCATTTGCGGCCGTAATATGAACCATTGATTCCTACGTGAGGCGTGGTGTTTTTGTAATAGCCATCGTGACGATACTCAAAACCTCCATCGATAACCAAATCAACAGCAGAGAACAATCTGCGGCCAACAGCAGCGCCAATATCCATTGTCGCAACTACATTATTTACAATGCTTTTGTTCCAGAATATGTCCATAGAGCCATTGACGCTATAGTTCCAACGTCTAAGATCAACAAAGGAGTCGCCAAAGCGAATGTCGGCTCTTGTGCTTCTATATTTGTTGATGTAGTCGTTTGGCTCATCATTCGTAGCATATTTGCTCCAGTTGCTGTGGTTGTAAACCGCACCAATATCGAGGGTTCTATACCCAACATAGCGGCTATATAGCAAACCACTACGCAGATTGTATTGCGTAGCAGATAGCTTCTCGTCAAAATCATTTGTGATCTTTCCGAAGATGCCGTCAAAGTTAGCAAACGTAGTAAGATAACCATCACTGCTATTTCCAAACGAGCCATAAAAATCGCCCACACCGCTCAACGGTAGACCAACACCACCCTTGATGTAGATTCTGTCCTGAGTCTTATGGTCGTAGAAGTTGATCTTAGCAACGCCATAAGCCTCCGACTCCACGAAGTTGTGTTGCACGATTGGTGTTATGGTGTAGTCGATATCTGGTTTGATATATACATCATCGCTCAAATCAGGCGTAAGAGTTAGCTTCGTAGCCCCTCCAACCGTTGGAGTGAACTCTCTGGTAACCTCTACTCTCTTATCTACTTGTGCCATAGCCGTAGATGCTCCACCTGAAAATGGTAGCATAGCTATAATTGCACCGCTGTAGATAGCAATATCTAAAAATGATCTCTTCATATTATTTCGTTCCCTACGATTTCTGTTTTGTATATATGCTTAATTCTTACAACTCGCTAATCTTGCGTTTTGCCTCCTCGATGATGCCGTCACCATTGGCTGAGTAGCCATCAATAAGGCTCTGAAGCGTAGCGCGTGCTTGGAACTTGTCACCCCTATTGATATAGATGTCGCCAAGAAGCAAGAAGCTTTTTGCCAACCAATAGCTATCAGCAGGCTTAGCCTCAGCAAAGTCATATACCATCTGCTCAGCACGATCTAAATTGCCAAGGCGAACCGCATTGTCAATGATGTAGTAGCGCGCCTCGCCAACTCTCTCCTTAGATTTCGATCTCTTGACAATATCCTCGTAGAGTGGCAATGCATCTTTGCGCTCGCCGCGCTCCCTAAGGATCGTTGCTCTGGCAAATTTAGCCTCCAACGTTGCAGCAAGACCTGCGCGACTCTCTCCTAGCTTCGTGATGTCGTTGATCATACTCTCTACACCTTTAGCATCCGCAACGCGTATAGTAGATGTAGCATAACTAGCAAGCGCAGTCTCTTTTGTAGCTTTATCAGTCGCTATGTCATATAGTTTGCGATTTGCAGCAGCAGCCTCGCGATACATACCTTGTTCGAATGTCAATTTAGAGAGTATCTTATAGCTTCTTTCGCTATAGTTGTTGACTCCCCTATTTGTCAACTGCGTAAGTTTCTTGATCGCTTCGCTAGGCTCTCCTGTCTTGACTAGAGCGTCACTAACATAAAATAGAGCATCGTTGAGATAGTACCCCTTAGGGAAACTATTGATATAGTCGTTAAGCGCACGCGCAGCAACTCTTTGACCTTCGCGCGTCTTGCCACCAGCAAGGTACAACTCGCGCGCAGAAGCGAAGCTCAAAGAGTCCCTTGCTGCAACGTTCAAATCGCTATCCAATCCAATAGATTTCGCATACTCAAAGTACTTCTTAGCCTCTCCGCGGCCGATATACAACTCCTTGATACCATTCAAAGCATCGATAGCAACTTGGCTATTTGGAGCCTTCTTAATCGCTTGATCGTAATACTTAAGTGCGTTCTTGATGTCGCTAAGGTTGCTGTAAGCTACACCTAGACCTGACAGCGCTTGTGCATACAACTCCGATGCCTCATACCTGCGAAGGAAGCTGTTGTAGGCATTGACCGCAGTTTGGTAATCGTTGATGTCGACATACGTTCTAGCGCGTTCAAACGCTGCGTTGTCTGCGAATTTGCCATCTTGGATCTCGTTGAGAAGCTGTAGCTTGCTCTTCGAGTCACCCTGCACACCCTTTATAATTGCAATTTGCAACTTCGCGTAGTTCTTAGCATCCTCATCAGCAACACGAATAGCGCGGTTGTAGTTGCTATTTGCCTCTGTGAACTCACGCTTGCCATAGTGTATGTCGCCAATGCGGTTGTATATATCAGCCTTCATATCGTCGCTGCAATCCTTAGCTCGAAGAGCCTCGTTGAAGTAGATAAGTGCAGACGAACTGTTGCCCTCGTAGAGCAGAGAGTACGCTGTGCCATACTTTGCAGCAGCAATTGTCTTGTCGTCCGAAGGAGCGCGCGAGACAAAGTAGTTATATCTGCTAATAGCCTCGCGATAATCTCCGCGACTATACTCAATCTCGCCCAACCAAAAGTTGGCAAGTGCAATTTGCTTTGGAGTAACTCCAATCTCGATTGATTCACGCAGCAACTCCTCGGCACCATCATAATTGCCATCGATATATTGCTCCAAACCGCGCAGGTATGTTATCTTCTGCTTTGCGGCCTTCATATTAGCATCTGGATTCTCAATCTTCGATATCTTGTCATAAGCCGTGGCGTAGTCGCGAACGTTGTAGTATGCCGCAATAAGTAGGTTTTGGATAATATCTACGCGATCCTCGTTGCTATAAGTGTCGATGTAACGCGTTAGGATGTTGATCGTTCGATCGGTGTTATCCGAATCGATGTCGCTCTGCAGCTTTGCATAGTTAAACAGTGCCTCCTCAGCAATTTCGCTGTTGATCTTATCGTTGCCAGCCATAGAGAAAGCCATCATAGCACTCTGCTTATCGCCAACCTTAATATAGCAATTAGCGAGGTGGAATGCGGCGTTCTGCGTAAGTGCATCGTCAGGACCACACACATTCTTCAGCTCATCGATAGCCTTGCGATACTCCCCTGTAATCTGCAACGAGAAGCCTTTTAGGTATTGCTCGCTGCGACCTACTGGACCTCCAAGTTCGATATATCTGTTGAGATACTTAATGGCTGAATCTTGATCGCCGATACGGAAATATGCCTCAGCAAGAATTCTCATCATCCCTCTGGTGCTTATGCCAGTAGAGTTTGTTATGATCTTCGTACCAATGTTGATTGTCTTTCTGTAGTCGCCCTCAAGGAACTCAATGTGAAGCAGATAGTATGGCATAAGTGGTGCATATTGAGCATTCTTAGTCAACCGCTCAAATCCGCTGCGTGCGGTCGTCAAATTCTTACCTTCGTATGCCATGTAAGAGATGAAATACAAGGCGTGAGGATAATACTCGCTATCGCCATTGATCTGCGCAAAGTAGCTCCTGGCACTCTTGAAATCCTTTTTGTGGAACGCAAGATAGCCCTTGCGAATGTTGTAGGCATCAAGATCGTTGCGGTAGAATCCTGATGCATCGACTTGGTTCATCAAGTCATAAGCGCGACTAAGGTTGCCATCCGCCATCTCAAGAATGCTGCGTGTGTACAATATGTCGTTGCTATATTGTGTGTATGGATATTTCTCAGAGAAATCAAAGATTTGGTTTAGCCCATCCATGCGGTTGAGATTCACCTCGCACATCGCAAGCTTATACTTCAGCTCGTGAAGCTGGCTTTTATTTAGATTTAGAGGTGAACTCTTAGCATCGAGAGCAGCTTGAAACTCCAAGCGCGCATCGACCCAACGCCCCATATCGAACAACTCACAACCTCTATCGAAGTGCGAAGTGCGAGCGCCAACGCTCGATGATGCAAAAGTCGCTGAAGATGTTATTGCAGTGCTGAAAAGTAGCGCAGCAGTGATGATTACGCTCCTGAATTTTTTACGCATATATGACGGTCTTTACAATCTTTTAAGTTGCTGCAATATGCAGCGTACACTATAACCGCAAATATACTTATTTTTGTCAGAAAAGCATAATTAATATACCATTAATATCGCACTCTATTCGTTATTTTTGGAGCCTATTGCAAGCCTATATCCTGCCAGAGCTATGTTGTAGTTGTATTGTGAGTCGATTGCGTTGGTGTAGATCTGTATCCAACTGATTTGCGCCTGCATAAGCTCTACGATTGAGACTTCGCCTTCGTTGTAGGCATAGGTGCTTATGTTGAGATTTTCGCTTGCTATGTCGAGCGAATGTGCTGCGTTGCTCATCTGCGCCTTGCTCTCGATAAGTTTTGTCCATGCAGAACTCTCCTCGCTGATGATTGCATCGTGTAGTATCTCGCGGTTTATGGCGCTTTGTCGCTCTGTTGCGCGCGAGATTGCAACTGCTTTTTTTCGCTCGGAGAAGTGGAAAATAGGCATCGAAAACTCAACGAACGCATAACCATCAAGGTAGGTTCTGCCATCGGTATTAAGAACAAATGTGCGCCATGTGCCAGCTACACCGCCATATAACTTTGGGTTGTATGCACCGCGTGTTGCTTTTGTCGCTTCTGCTGCTACTTGCTCGTTCAAGAGCATTGCGCGATAATCGGGACGTTGGTCAAGGACCTCATCTGTTGGTATGCGGTTCAGCGTTGATGTCGGAAGAGATGATTCTGTAGCTAGCTCTACGGCGCTATCTGGTTTTATGCCGCGTAGGATGTTGAGATTGTAGCGCGCAACAAGCATGCTCTGCTCTGCGGAAATTAACTCGAATTCCGCTTCGCTGAGGCGTGAAGCGATCATCAGGAGATCCCCTTTTGCGATGTATCCCTCGTTGTATCGCATCTCAATGACGTTGAACTCCTTGCGAATAAGCTCTATATATTGCAGCATCGCTTTGTAATATCGTGTCAATGACCAGAGGTTCCAATAGGTGTAATCTGCTGTGTAGAGAACCTCTAGCGTTGAGTATTCGCCATCGCAGAGTGCAATATCGTAGTTTAGCTCCGCCTGGCGAATATCTGCTTTCGTGACACCTCCATTGTATATCGTCTGTATGATTTTTGGCTCCACATAGAGTGTCCACGATTTGAATCCCTCGAATTTGCGAAACCCTTGCATATAGCTACCAGTGGCTAGAAGTTGCGGTAGTCGTGCAACTTTTTTATATGTAACAGTTGCATCTTTTGACTCGATAGTTACTGCAGCACTCTTAAGCGTCAAGCTATACTCAACAACCTCTTCGCGATACCTCTGCAGAGAGAGAATCTCTGTTGCTGTATTGTTGCTAATGTCTTGACCTAGCGCAACTTGCATAGCTGTTGCTAAAACTATAATTGAGGTGATAATATGGATTGCAGATGAGGTTCTAATGTTGGGCATCGAATTGGTCATTTTTAATGTTGTATATGATTGCATAGCTGACGGGTAAAAGGCAGAATGTAAGTAGCGTAGCCACGACAAGACCTCCCATAATGGTTGCAGCCATAGCTCCAAAAAGAGAGTCGAAAAGCAGAGGTGTCATACCTAATATTGTTGTTCCTGAGGCCATAGCGACAGGTACTATGCGACTTCGTGTAGCTTCAAGCAACGCTTCTGCACGAGAATAACCACTCTGCTGCAGATCGCCAATCTGCGCAACAAGCACAACGCCATTCTTAACATTCATGCCGATAAGCCCCAAAAGACCAAGCAACGCAAAGAAGTTGAAGAGTTTGCCTGCAGCCCACAATCCAAATACGACACCAATAAAGATGAATGGAATCATAGCCATGATGACAATAGGTTCGCGATATGTTCCGAAGAGAATCAGCAGTGTTACGAATATCAATACAATAGTTAGCGGGAAGTTCTTTGCCAACGCTTCGTTCGACTCAACTTGCGCCTCCTCTTCGCCAAAGACTTTGAAGAGGTAGCCATTTGGTATTGTTATATTGCTATTGATTGAATCGAGGAGTTCTGCATATAGTGCCTTTGTATTGACATCTCTCTCAGGGTCGCACTGCGCCTTCATCACTTTGCGGCGATTATAGCGCTTTACGACTGCTGTTTCGTATTCGAAGTTGAACCCTGATGATGCTTGCTCAACGATGAACATACGACCGCGCGATGTGAAAATTGGCATAGTCTCCATATTTGTGAGGTTATAACCAACTTGGTTCTCATCCTTCATCAGTATGGGCATTATCTGATCGCCCTGGCGATACTCCCCTAGTGGATAGCCCGATGTAGCTAGCTTCAAACCTTGTGCAAGGTCGCTGCGCGAGATCCCTATTCGTCCACCCTTCATCTGCGAATATATTGGTTGCCATGTCGCTATGTTGTTGCCCCAGCTATTGCGTACATTTGTGGCGCGAGGGTTACGCCACATTATCTCTTCTGCCTCTTTTGTTAGTTTGATTAGTGTATCTATATTCTCACCAATGAACCCCATCTCAATCGATGCGTCCGGAACGGGTGAGAGTTTGAATAGTGATGATCTAATCCATACATCGGGGAAAGAGTCGCGCACATATCGGTTGAATCGGCTCTCAATATCTGCTGATTGCGTTACGTCATGTAACTCAACAAGTATGTTTCCGAAGTTTGGCATAAGCGATACGGCACTACTTGCTAGGTAATATCTAGGAGGTGTTCCACCCATAGTCATCGAGACATTTTTCACCTGATCCTGGCTCTGCAACCACTGCTCCATCTTTAGCATTCGCTCCTCTGTTGCATCGATATTGTATCCGTCAGGGAGGATTATGTCAGCTCTGAAGTATGGTTTGTCGAGCGATGGGAAGAAATCTTGCGGCATGCGGTTCATAACTTCGCCAGCAATAAATAGCGCTACAACAGAAGCTGCAACAACCAACCAGCGCCTACGAAGCATAGAGATAAGAACTCTGTCGAACCATCGGTAAAATTTTGTGTCGTATCTTTTGTTATCCGCTTCGGTATTGCTGTTTTTATCTGTTGTTGCACTCTCTGTTTTAAGGATATATATGCCAAAGAGAGGTGTTTGGATAAGTGCAAGGACCCAACTCATAAGCAACGAAATGGCAAGCACAACGAATAGTGGTTTCACGATCTCTGCAACGGCAGAAGGTGCTAGGTATAGCGGAAGAAAGGAGAATATCGCGATAAGGGTTGCGCCCAGAAGACTCCACTTTGGATTGTTCGCACCATCAACAACTGCACGCCTCTTGTCAACTCCATTGGCAATGCTATTTATGGCGTTGTCAACCACAACGATAGCGTTATCGACCAACATTCCCATGGCGATTATGAAGCCTGCAAGCGAGGTTCTGTTTAGTCCTTCGCCGATAAACAACATTATAAGAAGAGTTGCACCGATAGAGAATATGAGCGATGAACCAATCAATAAACCAGAACGCAAACCCATTATTGCCATTATGACAAGGATAACGATAGCGATAGATTCGAGAAGGTTAAGCAAGAATTGTGTTGTCGCTTCGCTAGCAATTTTATCCTCAGGATATAGCACCTCCAAGTTGATTCCAAGAGGCATCGTGCGTTCTATGTCACGCAGAACCTCCGAGATCTTTCCACCTGTAGCGACGACATCTTTATCGCCCTCGGTTGCGATGCCAATGCCAATTGCTCTGCGACCATTGACCCTCATCAATGAGGTTGTAGGGGTCATGTATCCATGCTCTATAGTTGCGAAATCTCCCAACCGATATTGCTTGCCATCGCTTGCTATAAGTAGTTGATCCTCAATATCATTCAGGCTATGGTAGCTGCCCTCCTCTAAGATGCGAATCTGCATCTCTCCTGCCTGTTTTTCGCCACTGCTAACGACCCCATTTTGGCTAGCAATAGTCGATATGATTTGGTCGGGACGAATAGAGAAATTAGATAGTTGCGAGAGTGAAACAAAGAGGTTAACAACGGGTGTCTGCTCGCCATAAAGCGTAACCTTCTGCACGCCATCAATCGTTATGACCCTTGTTTTGATCTGTTGCGCCCAGTCGCGAAGCTCAGAAAAAGAGAATCCTTCGCTAGCCGAAAGCGCGTAGTAGATGCCGAAAACATCGCCATAATCATCAGCTATAACGACATTCTGCGCCGCGGATGGCAACTGTGGCATAACATTCAACACTTTGCGGCGAAGTTCATCCCAAAGTTGCGGAATATCGCCTGGAGGTGCTGCAGGGTCTAGCTCAACCAAGATCTTCGATAGTCCAAATTGTGACTCGGAAGTTATCTTGTAGATGCTGCGCATAGATTGTACTTCTCGCTCCAGAGGCTCAGTAACAAGTAGCTCAACCTCCGCTGGAGTTGCGCCAGGGTAACTACATATTATTGAGGCACTTTTGATGACAAAAACAGAATCCTCCTTCTTGCCGAGTTGAAAGAAGCTAAGAACTCCTCCGACAAGGAATAGAGCCAGCAAAAACCATGTTAAATTGCGGTTGCGAAGTGCATATTCTGGTATTGAAATCATCTCTCTAGCCACTTTGGTTTATAATCGCACGTGAATCCTACTTCAGTTGCTCAACTAACTGATTGTTACGCAGTTGGTATACACCAGCTGAAACTATACGTTCGCCACTATCGATACCACTTTTGATAATTATTGAGCTCTGCCCCATAGGCTTTAACACCTCTACGGGGCGCAATTCAACCCTATTGTCGCTCTTTATGACCCAGACGAAAGTGCCGCCACTTGTTGGTGCGTAGATAGCCGATAGAGGCAGCGCAATCGTGTGTGAATTTGTCTGTATGCTACGCATCGTAACAGTGCATGATATGCCAGATCGAATTATATATTTGAGCGGATGCGGATTCTCAAATTGCAGCGTCACGGGAAAGCCCGAAGCATCGGACGAGGTGCGCGCGTAATCGCGAACCTCAGCCTTGAAGCTAACATTCTTTATGTTGTCAAAGGTTATGCTGAAGTGGGTAGAGGTGTCACGCATAGCGTGTAGAGCGCTCTCAGGAATGGTAAAGCTAACGCGATTGGTCATAGGTGAAACGATGCGAATAACACTCTCTCCTGCTTGAACACGTTGGTAGGTATCGACATAAACACTCTCTATGACAGCTTGAAATGGAGCCGTGATAGATGTCTGCTCCAAGATCTCAAGCGTATTGTCATACTGCGATTTTGCCTGCACATAGCCTGAGTAAGCGCTCTCGAACTCTTGTTGCGATACAGCCTCATGCTCCAAGAGCCTCTTGGCGCGATTGTATCTTGAACTTGCCTGCTCATAAGCCGACTTATCAGCCGCAAGCGCCAGCTCTACATCGCGTGGGTCAATCTGGCACAACAACTGTCCAACGTTAACATAGTCGCCCTTGCTCACTGGAACATTGGAGATTTGCCCCGCGATCTTAAAGGCAAGATTTACTGAGTTTATAGGTGTAGAAAGACCTACGAAGTCGCGCGAAACAACCTCAGAGCTAGTTGCTATGACGCTTTTTACCGGGCGCGCAATATCCAACGCATCGGAGTTGGTAGAGCGCTTTGTGCTGCGATTGCTGCCGCACGAAGCGATCGAATAGAGTGCAACGAGCAGGAGTAGTGCTGCGGTGGATATTGTTAGTATGTATCTTCTCATAGTGGCACAAAAAAAGTTGATTCCCACCTTGGAAATCAACTTTTGTACCAAATTGTAATATTATTTACATCATATTGCGACAGTTGCTTTTTCGCACGATAACACCATCTTTGAGTGTTACAACGCCGCTTTTAGCTCTCAAAAGAGCTTTGCGGTTAACTTTGTCGAGGTTGTAGCATCGAACACCAAGGAAGCTATTGTCACGCTCGATAATATCCGATGTAATGCAGACAACGCTCTCTCTGTTCTTTTTCGCTTGGGCAATGAACGCATTCATATTCTCAAGGCATTTATCGCTCAATTCCGCTCTATTAGCAACCACCAAGAAATGTTGTACGCCCTTTGCAGTTAGCAATCTAGTTGTATAGTCGCGACCCTTATTATTATAGATTGCAAATTCGCTGATTAGAGCGCTATCGCCAAGATCTGAACCAGTGCTTTTTGATTCGACCCACTCCCAGCGCGCGCTATCTTGCCACTCCTTATCATCGATCTTAAATTCCTGAAGCTCTCCGCTTTCGATATTTCTATATATAAGGATTGTTTCGATATTGCTGCTTGCAACTCTATTTTTGGCTTCGCCGATCAACTCTGAGAGGTTAACGCCAACTTTGTATGGCAGGAAGTCAATTAAAGGCAGGTACATATAACAATATGCCCCAAGGCCCATCGTAAGGAAGAAGAAGCTCGTTGCGGTTGCTAGCTCTGATCTCTTGAAGTAGAACACCTTGCCGCGCCCTTTGTAACGCAAAAACACAATTGTTGCCATTGGCAGCAGGATCAGATTCTTGAAGAATGTCTGCCACGGAGTGAGTTGTATTGCCTCGCCGAAGCACCCGCAATCCTCAATGTGGAAGATTGTCGCTCCAAGCAGCGTCATTACGGTGAACAGTGTCGTTGAAATAAGTGCAAAGATTGATACGAGCTGTATGCGCACCTTGAATGATAACATACACCCCATCATCATCTCAGCACCGCAAATCCATATCGACAAGACCATACTTGCAGGCATAGCCCACTCTAGACCATATATAGTTAGGTACTCGTTGACCTTCAACGCTGTTCCCCAGGGGTCGATAACCTTGACGAATCCGGAGATGATGAAGATTAATCCAACGGTTAATCTACAGATGTGTGCTATGTTGCGGAATCTTCTGCTGACTTCTCTCGACATAACTAAAATATGCTATTTCAAAAGAGGTTCGATGCGCTCCATGATCTTAGCGAAGATGCCCTCTGGGGTATCCATATCGCCACTTTCAGTATTGCAATCGATGATTTTCAACGCCGGATCTTGCTCCGAAGCTGAAAGGTATACTTGGCGAACACACTGCTGCAAATCGAGCGAAGCTTCGTGGATATCCTTCTTTCCATTTAGGTAATCTCGATCATCGCCTTCGCGTTGCTCCTCTAGCTTCTTCTTTGTAAATTTGAACGGTACATCGAGGAAGAATGAGATGTCGGGACGAGGTATGCCAAAGTGGTTGTATTCAAGATCCAAAATCCACTTTGAAAGCTCTTCGCGACCCTTTTCATCTGCGATCTTACCACATTGGTAACCAATGTTAGAGTAGACGTAACGATCCAAAATAACGACCTTGCCACTCGACATCCAGTCGCGAATCATCTGTGCGCCATCTGCTCTATCGCCAGCGTAAATAAGTGCGACAAGGTATGGGTTGACTTGGTCCAAACTTCCAAGCTCTCCGCGCAAAAAGCGCGCGATCAAATCGCCATATATTGGTGCATCAAAGCGCGGAAAGTGCAGATACTCACTCTCAATTCCTCGCGCCGCGAACATATCGCGCAACAACTTTATCTGTGTAGACTTACCTGCTCCGTCTAGCCCCTCTAGTACTATTAACATATTACCTCTTCTTATTGTTTATTTAAGTTTGTGTAACTATCTCTATTTTAGCATCATAGCTGCACGCTTGACACCCTCTACAAGTGCATCAACATCGCTCATTGTGTTGTATATCGCAAATGATGCGCGACACATTCCCATAACCCCAAAGTGCTTCATAACTGGTTCAGCACAATGTTGCCCCGTTCTGATTGCAATGCCTAGTTTGTCGAGGATCATTCCTAGATCATAAGGATGAACACCTTCGACATTAAATGAGACGATACCACACTTACTCTCTTGTGTGCCGTAGATCTTCAACCCCTCGATCTCTAGCAATCTCTTTGTTGCATACTTTAGAAGTGCATCTTCGTGCGCCTCAATATCTTTCTGGTTGAACTGCTCCAGATATTTAATAGCTTCCGCCAATCCAATCGCACCTATATAATTAGCTGTTCCAGCCTCGAAGCGGAGTGGAAGTGGTGCGTAAGTTGTCTTTTCAAACGAAACCTTCTCGACCATGTCTCCTCCAGCCAAGAATGGTTGCATCGGCTCCAAAATCTCCTTGCGACCATATAGAACTCCTATTCCTGTTGGACCATACAGCTTATGACCAGAAAATGCGTAGAAATCGCACCCCAAAGCTGCTACATCGACACCACCGTGGACAATGCCTTGGCAACCATCAATAACGGAAACAACGCCGTTTGCCTTCGTAATATCAACAATTTGCTTCAAATCGGGTCTTGTACCCAACGTGTTCGAGGCTTGTGTAACGGCAATTAACTTTGTGTTTGAGTCGATTAGCTCCCCTAGAAGCTCAACCATCAATCGCCCTTCATCATCGAATGGCAGCACCTTAATCGTTGCGCCTTTTCGCTCTGCGATCAACTGCCAAGGGACGATGTTTGAGTGATGCTCCATCTCCGAAACAATGATGTTGTCGCCCTTTGTCAAATTTGCATCGCCCCAGCTATATGCAACTGTATTTATTGCTGATGTAGCACCAGCTGTAAAGATTATCTCCTCCTTGTGTTGTGCGCCAATAAATTTGCGAACGCTCTCGCGTGCATCTTCATATAGTGCTGTCACCTCTCCCGAAAGGAAATGTACGCCGCGATGAATGTTTGAGTTCAAGTTACTGTGTAACTCATTAACTCTATCTATCACACACTGAGGCTTTTGCGCTGTAGCACCACTATCCAAATAGACGAGTGGCTTACCATTCACACTGCGTTTTAGGATTGGGAAATCATCCCTTATCTTATCGACGTTTAGCATCGCTCCAATCTCTCCTTTGCAATTATTGACAATGGTTCTGCAATCCTCTCAATTGCGCAATTTGATGTAATATCAGATACGAATCCTTCAAGCTGCAATTTGCGCGCTTGATCCTCGCTTAAACCTCTCTGCTGCATATATAATATGGCATCCTTGTTCATCTGCCCTACTGTTGCTCCGTGTGAACACTTCACATCATCGGCATATATCTCCAATTGTGGTTCCGCAATAATCTTCGCAACGCTACTCAATGCAATGTTGCGACTATTTTGGTGTGCCTCGGTTCTCTGCGCATCCTTCGCGACATATACAATGCCTCTAAATTCGCCTGTCGAATTGCCTCCAGCGATACATTTTGCGATTGAGTGGCTCGTGCATCCTGCAACATTGTGCGCAATTCGCGCCCCAATCAAAGCTCTATCCTCACCTCCAATCAACTGCAAGATATCAACTCTCGCTGTTGCACCCTCGCCATTCAAATCAATCTTGAAATCGCCACTTGCGGCCCCCATCTCCACGATAGTTGCGCTACTCTCTGAATCCTTCGCCTGCTCAACGCTAACCGCGCTATTTGCACCATTGAAGAGAACCTCCACAAGCTTCAGCTTCGCACCTTGAGCAACACGAATAGTAACAGCGCTGCACTCCTTGTCGCTAACAACAAGAACCTCTGCCGCGCGATCCTTGCTCGTGACATCAAGAGCGATATTCGCACCATTGTTGATGATGATATGTGTGAACCCATCAACAACTGCACTTCCGCCATCGATTCGCTTTAGATCGTGTGACTCTAGATATTTGAGAAAATCATTCATCTGCATTCTCTTACTCTCCTAATCCTCTTTAATGTCGCCAATAAGCCAGTCATAGCCCTCTTGCTCCAACTTCAAGGCAAGAGATTTGTCGCCAGAGTAGATGATACGTCCCTTATACAAAACGTGTACGAAATCTGGAACGATATAATCCAACAGACGCTGGTAGTGAGTGATAACAACCGTAGCGTTATCATCTCTCTTTAGCTTCGTGACACCCGTAGCAACGATACGCAACGCATCGATATCAAGTCCACTATCTGTCTCATCCAATATAGAGAGTTTTGGCTCAAGCATCGCCATCTGGAATATCTCATTCTTCTTCTTCTCGCCACCAGAGAACCCCTCGTTAACGGCTCTTGATGTTAGCTTAGCATCAAGCTCAACGATCTTCCCCTTCTCTCGCATCATCTTCAAGAACTCTCCGGCGCTCAAAGGCTCTTCGCCTCTGAATTTGCGTTGCTCATTAACCGCAATCTTCATGAAACTCGCCATAGATACTCCGGGAATCTCAACTGGGTATTGAAACCCAAGGAATAGCCCCATGCGCGCTCTATCCTCGATAGAGTGGCTCAAAAGGTCCTTCCCCATAAACTCTGCTGTACCACCAGTAACAGTAAACTTTTGGTTGCCAGCAAGCACACTCGCAAGAGTGCTCTTTCCAGATCCATTAGGCCCCATTATAGCGTGAACCTCTCCAGCCTTAACCTCGAAGTTGATCCCCTTCAATATCTCTTTGTCGCCAACTTTAGCGCACAAATTCTTAACACTTAACATATCTTCTTTTTGTTTTTTTTCTTAGTCTAAAAATCTATTAACCGACACTACCCTCAAGGCTCAATGAAAGTAGCTTTTGTGCCTCTACGGCGAACTCCATGGGGAGCTTCGCCAAAACCTCCTTTGCATATCCATTGACGATGACACCAACTGCATCCTCATTCGACAAACCGCGCTGGTTGCAGTAGAACAGCTGCTCTTCCGAGATCTTCGATGTCGTAGCCTCATGCTCAACAATCGATGATGTGTTGCTATTCTCAATAACAGGGAAGGTATGTGCGCCGCATTTGTCGCCAATAAGCAGCGAATCGCACTGCGAATAGTTTCTAGCGCCATCAGCACCCTTTGCAACCTTAACCAAACCGCGATATGAGTTTTGGCTAACTCCAGCCGAAATGCCCTTCGATATGATGTGAGAGCGAGTGTCGCGCCCAATGTGTATCATCTTTGTTCCTGTGTCTGCCTGCTGGTGGTTATTAGTCATAGCAACAGAGTAGAACTCGCCGCTAGATCTATCGCCCAAAAGCACACAGCTAGGATATTTCCAGGTTACGGCAGAGCCTGTCTCGACCTGTGTCCACGACAATTTCGCATCAGCATGGCATATTCCTCTCTTCGTAACGAAGTTGTAGATACCACCAACACCGTTCTTATCTCCCGGATACCAATTCTGCACCGTTGAGTACTTTACGCTAGCGCTATCCTTAACGACAATCTCCACAACAGCAGCGTGCAGTTGGTTCTCATCTCTTTGTGGTGCTGTACACCCCTCTAAGTAGCTGACATACGACCCTTCGTCCGCAACGATAAGTGTGCGCTCAAACTGTCCTGTACCTTGCGCATTGATGCGGAAATAGGTCGACAACTCCATCGGGCATCTCGTATTCTTTGGAATGTAGCAGAATGAACCGTCAGAGAATACTGCCGCGTTAAGTGCCGCGTAGTAGTTATCCGTGTGAGGTACAACGCTGCCCAAATGCTCCTTGATTAACTCTGGGTACTCCTTGATAGCCTCTGACATTGAACAGAAGATAATCCCCTGCTCCGCCAAAGTCTCGCGAAATGTTGTCTTGACAGATACTGAATCCATAACGGCATCAACAGCGACACCCGCAAGCGCCATCTGCTCCTCCAATGGTATTCCAAGTTTGTCGAACGTACGTTTCAACTCTGGGTCAACTTCATCCATAGAATCCAGCTTCTTTGCTGGTTTTGGCGCTGCGTAGTAGCTTATTGCTTGAAAATCAATTTCTGGAATATTTAGGTGCGCCCATGTTGGAACATCGAGCGTTAGCCAATGGCGATACGCCTTTAGCCTGCGCTCAGTCATCCACTCTGGCTCCTCCTTCTTTTGCGAGATTAGTCGCACGACATCCTCCGACAATCCCTTATCGATTATCTCGGTGTCGATGTCGGTGGTGAAGCCATATTTGTACTCCTGATTACCGACACTATCTATTATCTCTCTATCTCTATTGTCTGACATTGCTTAAGATCTATTGCTTTTTAGCCCTTACGTACGCGTAAGCGCATATATCGTGCAAAGATATGGTTTTTATCGGTTATATCAAAATGATATTTTGGAGTGGCTAAGTGCGGAAAAATAGATCGAATGATATAAATTGTTATATTTGCGATATGAAAAAGCAGAAAGCACAACTGCCGACAATAGATGAGGCCCTGAAGAGTTATTGGGGTTATGATGAATTTAGACCACTGCAGCGCGAGATTATCGAGGCGGTGGTTGCTGGTCGTGATGTGCTTGCACTGCTGCCTACGGGCGGTGGAAAGTCGCTTTTGTATCAATTGCCAGCGTTGACTATGTCGGGTGTTTGCATCGTTGTGACACCTCTTATAGCGTTGATGAAGGATCAGGTTGATAGGCTGAAGCAGATGGGGGTCGCTGCAGCGGCGATACACTCTGGATTGTCGCGACATCAGATCGATAATGTGCTTGATAACTGCGTTTATGGCGACATAAAGGTGTTGTATATTTCGCCGGAACGTATCTTGACGAATATATTTAGGGTGCGCCTAAATAAGATGAATATCTCGCTTATCGCAGTGGATGAAGCGCACTGCATATCGCAATGGGGATATGATTTCAGGCCTAGTTATTTGGCTATTGGTGAGTTGCGCGCAGCTACGCCACATAGCCCTGTGTTGGCGCTAACTGCATCGGCGACGACAAAGGTTTGTGAGGATATTATGATGAACCTTAAATTTAAGGTTAAGAATATCGTAAGAGGTGATTTTGCGCGCCGAAACCTATCGTATGCTGTACGCCACACCAATGATAAGGATGATATGTTGTTGAGGATCTTGAGTGGCGTAAAAGGTAGCGCGATAGTCTATGCAAGAACGCGACTAGGATGCGAAAAAATATGCGAAATGCTTAATGAGAAGGGCGAAGATGCACTATTCTACCATGGGGGATTGCCGCACATGGAGCGCTCGTTGCGACAAGATGAGTGGATGAGTGGCGAATATCGCGTTATGGTCGCGACAAACGCCTTTGGAATGGGTATTGATAAGCCTGATGTGAGGGTTGTTGTTCACTACTCTTTTTGCGACTCTCTTGAGGCATATTATCAAGAGGCGGGTCGTGCTGGTCGCGATGGTTTGCGAAGCTACGCAGCGCTTATAATCTCTTCGGACGATGCTCAGAGAGTTGCGAAGAGTGTCGATAATGAGTTCCCAACACTGGAGCGTGTAAAGGATATTTACGATAAGGTTTGCTCATCGCTAATGGTTGCGGAGGGGGAAGGCGGAGATACGAGCCACAACTTCTCGATGTACCACTTCTGCCAGATGTTTAAGGTCTTTTCGGGAGAGGTGCGAAGCGCCTTTAAGTTGCTGCAGATGAATGGCTATTTGACATTCGAGGAGGAGGTTCGAAATCCGGCGCGCATAATGTTTATTGTTGGTCGCGAGGAGCTTTATAAGGTGCGTACGGTGCATGATGATGTCGATGCGTTTATCCGCATCATATTGCGTATCTATGAGGGTGTGTTTAGCGATTTTAGAGCTATTGATGAGCAGTTTATGTCAGTCGTTAGTGGTTGTAGTGTCACACATATTAAGGATATGTTGGTTAAGTTGTGGCAGATGCAGTTGATTAAATATACGCCGTCGAGTACCTCCTCTATTGTTGTGTTGGATCAGCATCGCGTTCCGATGAATGCGCTATACATATCGCCAGATAGTTATAAATATCGCAAGGAGCTATATATGGAGCGACTTGGTGCGATGATCGCTTATGGCGAGAACGAGGAGCGGTGCCGTTCGCAATTCATAGAGGATTATTTTGGTACGGAGGATTCTGTGCCATGTGGAGTGTGTGATGTTTGTCTCGAAAAGAAGCGCCGCAAAGAGGCTCAGGAGGGTGCTGGGAATGGGAAATTGTCGCGCGTTGAGATTTTGGTTATGGAGGCGTTGCAAAAGGAGGCTATGAATTTTAAGGAGTTGCAATGGAGTGTTTCGGCGGATGCAACAGCGTTGACGGAGAGCGTGGATTCTCTGCTTGAGAGAGGATTGGTGGAGATTGATGATGATGAAAAAATGAGGATTGTTTAGCCAATTGTAAACCATTTTTCATACCTTTGACAAGTTTAATGTAGATATTAAGGTAGATAGAAGTAAGTAATTTCAGTAGAATAGTTTAGATGCAAGTTGCAAGATTAGAGTCAAAAATAAGTAATGAGGCGACAGCTGCTTTGCCAATGTTATCTTTTGAGGGCGATATAGTTGTCGTTGATAAGGAGGAGCAAGTTGCTGCGGCGTGCGAAGATCTTGCTTCGTGCAGAATAATAGGCTTTGATACGGAGACACGACCTGCTTTTAAGGCTGGTTTGAGTTATAAAGTGTCGCTTTTGCAGCTATCTACGCCCAAAACTTGCTACCTGTTTCGTCTAAATAAGATTGCGCTTTCGCGCCCCATATTACACATTCTAGAGAGCAACGATATTATTAAGCTTGGTGCGGATGTTGTTGGAGATATTCGCGCGCTTAATGAGTTAAGGCGCTTCAAGGATAGAGGTTTTCTCGATCTGCAAGGTATTATATGGAGATGGGGTGTTGAGGAGAAGAGTTTGCGTAAGATGTCGGCAATAATGCTTGGTTATAGAATCTCTAAGGCTCAAAGGTTGAGCAATTGGGAGGCTGTGGCACTTACGCCACAGCAGCAGCAATATGCAGCGACAGATGCTTGGGCTTGTATCGAGATCTACAATAAGATGCAGGCTATTGGAGAGCTTTCGCCGGAGGAGATTGCGCAAATAGAGGAGGATCGTCGCTTGCAAGCGATTGCTGCGGCGGAACGTAGAGCCGCGAAGGAGGAGGAGCGCCGCCAGAAGATGGAGGCTGCAGGTCTGGAGTATATCCCTCGTAAGAGTTGGAAAGAGATGCGCAAAGCGAAGCGAGCGCTTAAACAGATAGATAGAGATAAGAGATAGATATTATGAGTACAATTGATAAAAGAGCGCACCTATTTTTAAAGAAGGGTAAAGATGAGTCGTTGAAGCGCCGTCATCCATGGATCTTTTCTGGTGCTATTGAGCGCGCAGAGGTTGATGATGAGTTGTTGGAGGGCGATGTTGTTGACCTCTTTACTAAGGGTGGAGATTATATCGCTTCGGGACACTACCAAGTTGGATCTATCGCGGTTCGCGTATTGACGTTTGAGCAGGAGAATATCGATCAAGCGTGGTGGAACAGCCGTATAGCAACTGCTTATAGCGTGCGTGAGGCGTTGCAACTTGCTGATAATGCAGATACGACTTGCTATAGATTGGTGCATGGAGAGGGTGACTCTCTGCCTGGTCTTGTCATAGATATATATGGTTCTAGCGCTGTTGTGCAGTGTCACTCAGTTGGAATGTATCGCGCGCGCCATGAGATTGCTGAGGCGTTGAAGGCGCAATATGGCAAGAAGCTTACATCAATATATGATAAGAGTGCGCAAACACTTCCCTACAACGCTGACACGGGCGCAATTGATGGTTATCTATATGGTACGACTGCTGCAACTGGCGATACGAATGTTGTATTGGAGAATGGGCATAAGTTTGGTGTAAACTGGGAACG
This sequence comes from Rikenellaceae bacterium, assembly GCA_047174045.1. Taxonomy (GTDB): domain Bacteria; phylum Bacteroidota; class Bacteroidia; order Bacteroidales; family Rikenellaceae; genus Alistipes. The sequence goes on along the minus strand of JBCQUJ010000001.1, from coordinate 27,173 downwards.
AGGTCAAAAGACAGGTTTCTTCATCGATCAGAGATATAATCGCGAATTGGTGCAGCACTACTCTAAGGGTCGCACGGTCTTAAATACATTCTGTTATACTGGCGGTTTCTCGGTCTATGCAATGGCTGGAGGTGCCAAAGAGGTATGTTCGCTAGATTCATCGGAGCGTGCTGTACACCTTGCGGCAGAGAATATGGTTCTGAACTTTGGCGACAAGGTAAACCATACGACTGTTGCGGCTGATGCTATGGATTACTTGAAGGATTTTGATGATAAGTATGACCTCATAATCTTGGATCCTCCAGCTTTTGCAAAGCACCACAAAGTGTTGGGCAATGCTATGCAGGGTTATAAGCGCCTTAATGCGCGCGCATTGTCGCAGATTAAGAGTGGTGGAATACTATTCACATTCTCATGTTCGCAAGCAGTATCCAAAGAGTTGTTTAGGACTACGGTGTTCTCTGCTGCTGCAATTGCGGGGCGCAAGGTGCGAATATTGCATCAGTTGACGCAACCTGCTGACCACCCTATCAACATATACCACCCAGAGGGTGAGTATTTGAAGGGGCTTGTTTTATATGTGGAGTAGAATGTTTTTGACTATGAAGATGTTTGTTGTATATCTCCTTTCGGCATTGTTGGTATATTGTGCTTCGGATTCTTCTAACGGCACTGTGGCGGATGCTCCAGAAATTGATAGTTCTAAGTTGGTGGGTGTCAGCGCGAAATGGTTGCGCAACTATGATCTTGTTGCACCTGAAGATATGACCGAGAATCCGTTTGAGCTATATGGGAAATATTGGCCATTGATTACGGCGGGAACACCAGACGACTTCAATACTATGATGATTGGTTGGGGTACATTGGGCGCTCTATGGCAGAAGCCTGTTGCTACGGTCTATGTGCGAAACTCAAGATATACATACGGCTTTATGGAGCGTAATGGTTTATTCGTTATCTCGGTTTTTCCACTGTCATTGCGAGATGAGGCTATGGTTTATGGCTCTCGTTCGGGGCGAAATACCAACAAGGAGGAGATGAGCGGATTTAAGACGATCACTACTCCGCTTGGGCTTGTTAGCTATGAGGAGGCAACGATGATTATTGAGTGTAAGAAGATATATGCCGACAAGATTGATATTCGCAAATTCACATCGGCATATCGTGACGAGATAACTGATCGCTACGAGTATAAGGATGGTGGCACGATTCACACGCAATATATTGCGGAGATAGAGCGGATATGGATAAAAAAATAGAGCCTCGTGGCTCTATTTTTATTTTGTAGTGATTGTTGCTGTTCCCTCTATGACGATCTTCTCTCCAGCGGTAATTTTTGCTCTCTTGCGGCTCTCGACCTCTCCGTTGCGCAGCACGATGCCACTATCTACGAATTGTTTAGCCTCAGCGCCATTTATCGTTACGTGAGTAGCCTTTAGGAGCTTTATTAGCTCGATATACTCCCCTTCAATCTTGAAATCTATCTCTCTCATTTTATTGTTTTGTTTTGTTGCTACAAATATAGCAATATATTGCTATATTGTTGTGTATCTTCTCTTTTGTTGTTGGTTCGTTACGCCTTTACTATATTAATGATTACATTTGTTGGGAAAAGTAAACCGTAATATAGTTTAAAAGGATGAAAAAAATTAGAATTGTTTTAACAGCATTTTTCGCTCTGTCGAATGTTGCTATGCTTAATGCTCAAACTGTTTTGAGTACTACGAGCATCACCGATTCAGTGCATGAGGTTGATCAGGTTGTCATCTCTACGCAGGGAAAGAAGGAGGAGAAGCTCTCGATGATTGGGTTGGGTGTTCCTGTGAAGTTCCTGCCGATGTCAACGAATGTTGTAGATGCAACGGAGTTGGAGTTGCGTGGTATTGAGGATATTGAGGATGCAGCGACATTCATGCCCGGAGTTCGTGTTTCGACATCGTATGGAGCTTTTCAGACCTTGACGGTTCGAGGCTTTAGCCATGCGCCGATAATGGTAGATGGGGTGCGTGACGAGCGTACGACTGTAAATTCATACCCATTTATGGATCTAACATCGGTTGAGTCTATTGAGTTGTTGAAGGGCCCAGCGTCAGTTTTGAGCGGTTTTGCGGCTGTCGGTGGCGTATTGAACGTTGTGCGTAAGTCGCCGGAAGCGACTACAAATGTTTTGGCGCGTATGAACTACGGAAGCTACGGCGAGAAGGGCGCGACACTAGGATTTGGAGGAAAGATTGCAGGACCAATAAACTATAGCGCAAACTTCAACATCTCTGGTGGCGAAGGGTATCGCAGAACGAATGATTCGCGCCAATCAGGTTATTTCGCCCTTGGTGGTCGCGTTCACTCTAATGGAGTGCTTGATATTCGTGGAGGATTCACCAATGATTTCTATGGCACAGATACTGGTATGCCAGATTTGATGTCTGCGGATATTTATAGTGTGTCGACAGGCGAGAAGGTGTATAGCGAGGGAGATATGCTCGATGGTTTGGATATGAGATCGCGATACAACAATGAATCGGATTTCATGTATAACAAGGGGTGGAATACATCTGCGGCATATACACATACGTTTGGCAGTAAGTTGAAGCTGAAAAACACGTTCTCGTATAGATATGATGATATTGATTACTTTAGCACGGAGTCGCTCAACTACTTGACGAGCGATGATAATGCAGAGGGATATGATACATACTATATGAATGGCGACGATAAGAAATATATCTGCCTTGATTCTGTCGTGTTGGACTACCCTCTTCGTTTTGCGCATATCTCAAATACAATATCGAATAACTTGGAGTTCTCGTACAACACAAAGATTGGTTCTATGGAGAATTCTCTTCTTGCAGGTTACTCATTTATGAATATGAAGCGTGATACGTATACAGGTTATTCATTGGGTACAGATGTTCAAGGTCCGGGGTTGTACTCACATGTATCGGTATATGATCCGCAGAGCCAAGGTTATATGACTAGCTCGATGTCGAATATGTATTATTACAACTATATGTCGAATGGTTTCTACCTGCAGAACTTGTTGTCGGTGTCGGAGAAGTTCAAGATTATGTTGGCTGGACGTTACGACCTATTTAGCTACTCTCGCCGTCAAGGAACGCCAATCGACGGAGAGCGTACCTACGACAAAAATGAGTTGGGAGAAGAGAGTAAAATCGTAAATAAGGCGTTCACATATCGTGCTGGTGCGGTATATGTGCCGATCGAGGGATTGTCGATCTTTGCATCTGTGGCAAACTTCTATAAGCCGATCTACACATTCTATAGCGCAACAACTATGTATATTGACAAGAATGGAGATGAGTTTATCCCAGAGGAGAACGGAAAGGTGTTTGACCCAGAGAGTGGATATCAAGCGGAGGCTGGTTTGAAGTATGAGTTTAACGACATCTTGTCGCTTAATGCTAGTGCGTTCTATATATTGAAGGAGAACTCGGTAATAAGTCTTGGAACCGAAAGTGTTGATAACGGAGAAGGTGGCACAACGAATATGACAGTTAGAGGTCAGGTTGGTCGTATGGACTCAAAGGGATTCGATGTTGATTTGACATTGACGCCATATCGCACTCTCGCGTTGACACTTGGTTATAGCTTCACCGATGCACGAATCTGTGAAATTGCAGATAACGCATATATGGATAGCTACTCTACTGCAGGCAATTTCCAGACTGGAGTGCCGCGCAACACTGCTTATGCAATGGCCAGCTATACGGTGGATAGAGGTCCATTGAAGGGGTTTGGAGTGCATGCGAATGCGAACTTTATGGATAGAGTGTATCGCAATACAGCAAATACAACGTGGTACGATAGCTACTGGAGGATGGATGCAGGTGTGTCATATATGGCGCATAAAAACATCCGTTTGACATTCAATGTGAATAACATAGCAAACGCTTTGTACTTCAACCAGTCGGTTGGCGATCAGATGATACCGAGTACACCGCGTAACTACAATATTTCGGTGACGTACAAGCTATAATTTTTAAGCAGGATGTTTGTAAAGATTATACGAGAGATTCATAGAGTGTTGGGCATAGTGCTTGGCACTCTATTCTTTGTGTGGTTTGCCTCAGGGTTAGTTATGGTTTACCATACGTTTCCAAAAGTTACGAAGGATGATCGCGTAGAGAGGTTTGATTACCTTGCTGATGCAAATTTGCCTTCAGGATTGCTTGTAGGGCGTAAAACTCCCCTGACAATTAGCAGTTACCTTGGCGAGGTTCGCGTTAATGGTAAAGCTCTTTCGGGTGCAGAACCAAAGGTATGGGACGTTGCAAGGCGCTGGAATAGTAGCGAGATAGTGCGTGTTGATACACTCTACAAGTTGGAGCAGTGGATTCCGTTTGATCGCTATGAGAAGATGATGCCTATATATAAGTTCTACTATGGCGATGAGGCGAAGCATCAGTTATATGTTGCATCAACAAATGGTGATGTGCTTCAATATACGAGCCGGAAGTCGCGTTTTTGGGCATGGTTGGGGGCAATACCACATTGGGTGTATTTCACACGTTTGAGGCAAAATACGGCGCTTTGGGTTAGCGTTGTTGTGTGGCTATCAGCGCTTGGTTGTGTTATGTGTGTTGCTGGTATGTTTATGAGTTTGTATGACGCAATTAAGACGAAGCGAATAGTTCCGTTTAGGAAATTTTGGTTTAAGTGGCATCATATATTGGGCTTGGTATTTGGCTTGGTTGCGTTGGCGTTTGCCTTTAGTGGTTTGATGTCGTTGGCAAATATATCTGGGTGGTTGCCTAAGCCAACTATGGAGGTGTCGCCGCAACGCGTTTTGAGTAGAGGTGTTGATATCCGCACCACTTTTAAGCTAGATTATAGAGATGTTTTGCGCCGCTACCCAGAGGCAAAAGAGTTGGAGTTTACGGCAGTTGCAGGTATTCCTTATTACGTTGTTCGCACCGATAGTACGGCTCATTATATTAGCGCAAATAGCACAGTAGTTAAGGAACTTGAACTCGCTGAAAATGAGTGTAATAGCATTGTGCGTTTCGTACACGGAGAGGATGCTATTCTGACGACAGATTATATGACAGAGTATGATCGATATTACGTTGGTCGCAAGGGGCGCTATGCGTTGCCTTTATGGCGTGTAGAGGTTGTAGGAGATGCCGATATGAGTCGTTATTACATTAATCCACATACGGCAAATGTTAACTATGTGAACTATACGGCGCGTGTAAGACACTGGTTATATCCAGCCTTGCATAGCTTGCGTTTCGTTTGGTTGGTGAAATATCCACTGCTTTGGACTGTGGTTATGTGGCTCTTTATGGTTGGTGGGGCGTTGCTTTCGCTTAGTGGCGTTTGGCTTGGTATACGTTACCTCTATAGGTTTGTAAGACGTAGGTAGGATGTTCTCGTTTTAGCCAATTTTAGCTCTGTTTTTATTGCTATTTTTTAGTGATTTTGGCTCGTTTTACTCTAGTTGCTAGGTTTAATTTAGTTCACTTCTGTTCCGTTTGAGATTGAGGAGCTAACCGAGATCGATACTTTTTGTTCTTTTTGGACGATAAATAATAAAAAAAATAGATATGTAGCGTTTGCTTAAAAGGTATACACTATAATGTTGTAAATCAATCTATTAGTGATGGGTGGAGAGGGTCAAACCTCTCCACCCTTATTTGTTTAGCTCTGTCTCAATGCTATATTTATTTGGCCTAATTGTTATATAACTAAATATTTTTTCTAATTTTACGGCCTGTGTATACCATTTACATTAATAATGGGGCGTAATGTTGTGTCCTTATATTTGATTTTGGTTCACTCGGACAAAGAGAACAATTTGCTATGGTTAAGATGCGAAATATTTGTATAGTTGCTTTTCTGATTTGCTGCGGTATTGTTGATGCTGCAGCGCAGAAGAGATTGGATGTGGCAGAGGTACACTTCCCGGTCAACGTATATACACTCAACCATAACTTCCGCGACAACGCAGAGTCTTTGGTTGAGATCTCATCTATGCTTGGTGATGAAAAATTCATGAAGAGGGTTGATCGTATATCGATTTTCGCTACTACATCTCCTGAGGGTACAATGAAGCTCAACTTCAACCTCTCGAAGATGCGTGCCTCTTCGTTGAAGCGCTACATAATGTGGCACCATGCTGATGTCATAGATTCTGATATAGATTTGAGAAGCTATCCAGGTTCTTGGAGCGATCTTGCTATGTACGTGGCGAAGGATCCTAACGTGCCAGTTAAGGATGAGATTCTGTGGCTTATGACGAAGCAGCCACCAACGGTTGACGATGATACGATCGCTGAGCAGATTAAGACGTTGCTTCAGGGGCGTGCCTGGGATTATCTAAGTGAAAACCACTTCCACCACTTGAGAGCTAGTTGGGTCGCTATAACGATGAAGCAAGAGTCACCTGTTGGAGCTGGTTATCCATTCAAAATTGCTTCAGACTACCCTTCAATCCTTCCTTATGATGCTGAAAAGCTATCTGCATCTTATGATGAGGTGGATGATGATGAGCAACCAAAGAAGTTCGCGCTAAAGACAAATGTGCTTTACGGCGCTGTGGCATTTGCGCCAAACTTGGCATTTGAGATTGGCTTGGGGCAGAAAACTACCCTAGATCTGTCGTTCGGATATAATTGGTTCAATCGCGATGGTCGCCCTGGCGATAACAAGAAGCGCGTACACTATCTTATTGAGCCAGAGTTCAGATACTTCTTCAAGGAGAGGTTTAACGGTCACTTTATGGGTGTGCATGGTTTGTTCTCACAGTTTAATATATCTAAGTTTGAGATGCCATACCTATTTGGTCGTGGCTCATCTGAATATCGCTACGAGGGTATTGCATTCGGAGGTGGTATCTCTTATGGTTACCAATATCAGGTTAATAATTGGTTTGCGGTAGAGGGAACAGTAGGTCTTGGTTATGCAAGAATAATGTATGATACTTATGAGCATCCGCGATGTGGTTTGCTAGTAGATAGTGGTGCTGCGAAGAACTACTTCGGACCAACGAGAGCTGGCGTGTCGCTAATATTCTACTTGAAATAAAGGAAATAAATAAAAAAAGATACAAAACAAATTCACTAATTAATTAATTCTTAAACAAAAAAACATGAAGAAAATTTTTATGTTCCTAGCAGCAGCGGCGGCTGTTGTTAGTTGTGCGAAGAATGATGTAGACACGAACGTCTCGGTAGGCGGTTCGGATGTTGAGTCAGGCTTCTCGACACATGCAACATTCACCTTCAAGACGGAGGGAACTAGCTCTACGCGCGCGTCGTTGCCAACTGATGGCAGTGATGATCAATCAAAGATTAGCGACGGTAAGTTGTTGATCTTCAACGCAGAGGGGTCAAAGGAGTTGGCGTACATCGGCGACATCGTTCTTAACGGAACAACAACTGTTGCGACAATCTCTGGCGAGAAGCGAATCTTTATCGTTGCTAACGTAGGAACAGGAACTGAGGCTGCAACACTTCTTGCTGGAATGAGCAAGGATCTATCGACATTGAGCGATTTCTACGCGTTGATGACAAATGACAAGGCGGATGATACTAACACTGACGATGCAGCAGAGCTTGGTACATACTTCACAGAGGTAACTCGTACTGACAATGTCTTGATGAGTAACGGTGCTAGCTCTGAGAGCAAGTACACTATCTACCCAGAGGTTACTTACCTTGATTCTCAAGCAAACACAGACCAAGCTGAGTACAACAACTTCACTATCGTTGTGAAGCGTGCTGTTGCAAAGGCTCAACTTGGTGTTAAGGCTTCAATTATCGATCTTGGAACATCTGAGATCACAACTGATGACAACATCGTGAAGTTGAAGTACTCGACAATGAAGTATGCGATGCGTAACCTTAACCGTTCGACAAACCTTACTCAACAATTCGAGAGTGACGAGACATCGGATAACGATTATGCTGTTACATCTACAGAGACAGATAAGACGCGTCCTTACGCTCCTTACTACAACGTATTCTCTGCGCTTGATACTGAGAATCTTACAACAGAGTTGTTCGCACAATACTACTATGATGCTGATTTCGACATCGCTATCAATGAGGGTGATTTCACATACATTCCAGAGAACTCGAACGATGTAACGACAGTTGGTAACGCTACTTACTGGGGTATCGAGGCTGAGGTTAGCTCGCTTGCTTCTGCTTACGTAGGTGCTTCTATCGCTCTAGGAAATGGTGATGTTGACACAAAGCCAGTAATGGAGAGAAGATACACTATCACTGCAGCTGGTGATGCTTCATCTGCTGCTACGAGCATCTCTAGCACGTTCTACGCTGTTGGTGTAAACCAATTGACAAACGGAGCTTCGATCTTCATCGGTGCTTCTGCGTTCTACTTTATAGACAAGGATGTTGCATTCACAGTTCTTTACCACTTGTTGGAGATGGCTGGTCACATCGGTACTCCAGCTAACAACAACACAGCTATCAATGATGGTGTTTGGGATGGTAACACGATTCCTTCTGACTGCCAAACTTCTGGTTCTCTATACTTTGCAACTGTTGCTGATTTCATTTCAGGATATGATGCTTCTCTAGATGCTATCAACACGAAACTTGCTGCGGCAGCAGCTGCTGCTGAGGCTGCTGAAGAGGCTTGGTTGCCATCATCTATGGATGAGGTTCTATATGTATATGAGGATGCTAAGTGCTACTACCGTCTTAACATCTTCGAGAAGGTGGGTGACGAGAAGTTCAACCTTGTTCGTCGTAACCACGCTTACTCAGGAACTATCACCAACTTCGCTAAGCTTGGTTTGCCAACTGCAGGAGATCTTGAGGCTAACCCAGGTGATCCAGTTGATGAGACAGAGACTTACGTAACTGCTGATATCAAGGTTCAAGACTGGAGAGAGGTGTCTGTTGAGGGTGGCGTTTAATCGTCAATAAATCAACACTCGGATTTGATTATATAATCCGTAAATAAAGGGCTAAGTGGCTTGATTGACCACTTAGCTCACAACGAGAAAGAAGGTATATACATATATAATATAGCGAAAGAGGATTTAGATGAATAGATGGTTTTACATATTGATTTGCGTTGCACTCACAATCTGTGGGTTGGGTTCGTGTGTCAATGAGGATCTGTCGGATTGTCCTTCATGTATGTTCGCTCTATATGGTATATCAGATGAGGCGGATGCAGCGCTGGCATTCAACGGAGGAGAGATATTTATATTTGACAGCGAGGGCTACTATGTTGAAACGGTTGATGTATCGGCACAAACATCATACGAAACGTTGAGCCAAGGTAGCAGAGTGAATCTATATACGGATCTTGATAGTGATGACTACACTGCTATTATCTGGGCATATAGCGCATCAACAACGAGCGATGGAAAGTCCTATGTTACATCGCCAGAGGTGCTTGTACCTGGTGTGACACTAATGTCTGACATAACTATCAATGGTGTATATCTAGATAGCGAAACAAGAAGCGATTCAACGACAACAACAGGTCCTGCGCGCGACATTTGGACGGGTGAATATACATTCACACATAAGAAGGGCGATCGTAAGGTGCATGATATGACTGTAAGACAGCAGACAAAGACAATAGATGTTACATCAACATTTATATTGCCAGACGATGCTACAAGAGCTTTGGCTGATGGTAATACGGTCGAGATTATGTGCTACGATAGCGATTTGAGCATTCAAGGTGCTTCGGTTACTGAGAAGATATACTACTCATACGTGCCATTTGCAGAGGAGTTGGTGGATGATCAAACGACTATTTCGAACTATAGAAAGATGTCGCTACATAAATCGTCAACGCAACCAGTGCTTGTCGTGAAGGCGGAGGATAAGGTTATTTATCAGGAGTTTCTATTCACGATTCTCGCTGGCACGAACTACGCGAACCAAACGGCAATCGATAAGGAGAGTCACTTCAACATCGACCTTAGCGTTGTTGTGGATAACGTTGCGGTGACGATTTGGGTTAATGGTTGGAGATATGTTCCTGTGAATGGTGGTGTGAAGTTTCAGTAGAGAGGATTAAGTTATATTATTTAAGGTGGTAAATAGAGGTTTAAATATGGTTGTTAGGTTGGCGCTCGTAGTAGCGGCAAGCTTCGCTATATCTTGCGTTAGAGATAATGCAGGGCTAATCGCTATTACCCAAACGCAAGTGTCGCAGGATGTTAATCTTGGCTTTACATCGTCAACCGTATTGGCGGATGGAACAGCTGTGCGTGCCATAGTACTTGGTGCGGAAGGCAGCGTACTTGCTGGAGAGTTCTGTAATAACCAAGTAATGTCACATGAGAATCTATTCTTCACGACACGAAGTGGTTATCGCGACATATTCTTCTTCACGCATGAACCAGTAGGGTCAACAGATCTCTCTGGAGATGAGGAGAATGATGGATATTTGCAGTATGTTGATATTGAGCAAGCGCAAATAGAGTTTAATCCAGATCTATATGACCCAACGATAGTTGGATTTAGCGAGGATAATTTCCCATCGGTAGCTATGAGCCTCAATACGTTGTTGTTGCCAGGTGAGGTTAACTACATCGAGAATCTTGAGATGCAAAGGCGTTCGGCAAAGGTGGAGGTAAATCTTACATATACGAAGGTTCCGGCGAAGTATAGCGAGACGGATTTTGAGATTATAAGCCTTCAGGTAGTTGATCTTCCTCATTGGTGCTATTGGCTTGATAATATATGCTACCCTGTGGCTGAGGATGAGGTGCTGGCTATGACTAACATCCAAGATGTTGAGAATGAGGCGACAGGTCTACTTATTGACACGGATGATATTGCGGATCACATATCAAGTAACACATTCTATGTGCCATCTTACTACGTCACCGATAACAACACAGCGAAGATTGCGATTGGTTTGAAGCGCATTAGAAAGGATGGTACACCATTGGCTGACGGAGTTCAGGAGTATATGGTTAAATACTTCCCTCTTGGAGATGCGTTGAATACGACACAAACAGGCTCTGAGGTGATGAATATATCGCCAAATACCAGCTATAAAGTTAACTTGACGGTTTATGCTGAGTCATTTGTTGTTTACACCGATATTGCACCATGGGACTATGTCGATTTGAGTGGGGATATTGTTGAGCCAAATACGCTTTCAGCACCATATATGGTGGTTATGGATTTCGATATGCTATGTGGAAGCACATCATATACAGCCCTTTTCTCAGCTAATTTGGAGGTTCAGACCTACGTTAACGGACAGTTGGTTGCAGAGGGGACAAAATTGACAGATTATATCGATAGCACTATCGATATGAGCTGGTTGACAGACTCTACACTGGTATATGATGAGGGATCTACAAGTGGTTATATATCGTTGGATTACGATCCAACTAATGGAAATATCAACGAGTCGAACTACCTTGTAGAGGTTGTCTTTAAGAGTAGTTATTTGACTCGCACGATGTTGATCGTATCTGGTAAATATGCTGGTGCTATCTATGGTGACATCCTCGATTGGGAGTTGGAGGATCTTGATGAGTTGATCACGCAGCAGCGCTCTCTATATTTGCCTGCTTATACGAGCGTGAAGCCTTCGGAGATGGCAAGTGACGAGTATACTGTTTTGGTGCCATTTAGAAGTACGAATGATGTTACTCTACACATTGGCGATGATAAGAGTATCGTTATGGGCGAAGGTGTAGATTTGACCGAAGAGGAGGGTAATGGCTGGGTAACGCGTGTCGAGATATTTGATCAGGAGCCTGCATCTGACGGCACGATGTATATCACATTTACGATTGACAAGGAGACTCAAATTACTGATCTTGAAAAGATTAGAACCTATTTCTCGCTGTCGATATTGGATGGCCAGATGTCGGTAGAGAGTTATCTGCTTTATTATGGTCAGTCGTATGGTATTGATCCTGAGGTGGAGGGCGATTGGAATCACGATGATGAATTGGATAGCGATGTTTATGATCAATATGATATAAGTGCGCCTTACTACAACTTTATCGATGTTATTGAGTTAAAGAGTGAGCTTATAAATTACTACGATATAACTTACACTTCGACTCACGAAACTACGGCGTTGATAAATGGTGTTGCGGTTAGTACTGAGTATGTTTCGTTTGACCCGGCTGTGAATGGTTGGTTGATTGGCGCTCAGTTTATGACACCATATTCTGATAGTGGCGATGACACTACTGTGTTGCGCATCTTTGTTGATACAACTTTTGGCGAGGGCGATAACTACACTGATGAGGCAGATGATTTGACTATTGATGTTACGCTGTTGAGCCATAGAATTACGAAATATATTGAGGTTCGCATTGGAGGTGTATCTGACGATTTGTTTGTCGATACTGATAGTGATTGGGACTCTGTTCCAGATATTGACGGTGAGATTTTCGATCAATATCTGTTGAATGCGCCTTATAGCAATGCTATTAGTATCTTGGAGTTGAAGCAAGATTTGATCAACTATTACGACATTGCATATACATCTACGCACGAAACTACTGCGGTTATCGATGGTGTTGAGATCGGCACTGAGAAGGTTACGTTTGACTCCCCTGTTAACGGTTGGTTGCTTGCGGCTCAGTTCGTTCAGCCTTATGAAACGTCAGATGCTACATTCTTGCGTTTGTGGATCGATGTTGATTATGATGGTTCTGACTTGATGGTTGAGATTACGTTGAATAGCCACAGAATTACGAAATATATCACGGCTACGTTGAAAGATTTGACTGAGGATATGGATGCCAACGTCGATGGAGAAGGAGAGTGGGATAAGGAGGATGATCTTGACGGAGAGATCTTCGACCAATATTCGTTGGATGCACCTTATAGTAACGCTATTAGTATCTTGGGGTTGAAGCAAGATTTGATTAGCTATTACGATATTGCATATACATCTACGCACGAAACTACGGCAGAGATTTCGGGTGTAACCATATCTACTGAGAAGGTTACATTTGACTCCCCTGTTAATGGTTGGTTGCTTGCGGCTCAATTTGTTCAGCCTTATGAAACGTCCGATGCAACGTTCTTGCGTTTGTGGATCGATGTAGATTATGATGGTGATGATTTGATGGTTAATATTACATTGAATAGCCATAGAATTACGAAATATATCACTGCTACGTTGAAAGATTTGACGGAGGACCTTGATGCGTTTGTCGACGGCGACGGAGCGTGGGATAAAGAAGATGAGCTTGATGGTGAGATCTTCGATCAATATCTGTTGGATGCACCTGCGGTTAATGCTATCAGCGTCAACACGTTGAAGGCGAATGGTGTAAGCTATTACGATATCATTTACACGTCGACATTGACCACTACGGCGCTTATTGACGGCGTTACGGTTGATCGCGAATATGTTGCCTTCTCTCCAGCTGTTATGGGTTGGTTGAAGGGTGCGCAGTTTGTCGATGATGCTTATGATAACACTAAGACGGTGTTGCGTTTGTGGATTGATGTAGATTATGGTGACGGTGATAACTTCACCAACGATATGGACGATTTGACATATAAGTTCGTAATGTTGAGCCACAATATCACGAAGCATATTACCATTACGCTTCACGATTTGACTGAGGATATGGATGCTGAGGTTGGCCAAGATGGTTGGGATAAGGATGACGAGTTGGATAGCGATGTTATGGGTCAGGATGACATTTTGGTTGACACATCTATCAAGTTGAGTGGTTGGGTCTATTCGTGGATCGTATCTAAGCCAGGAGATCTTGTTGACAAGGAGGAGGATGAGGGTAACGAGAATGACAACTTTGCTCCGGAGTTTGTCGAGATTGACAACTCTGTAGATGGTTATTTCTACGCTAGTGTACCATACTCGTCTACGGCTGATTTGACTATCACTATGCCGAACGTTTCGGGATCGTGGATCAATAGCATTACTCTTACGGCGTTGCCGTGGGATTCAGCAGACAGCGCGAAAGATTTGGGTACTCCGGCGGACTCTAAGAGTGGTTGGTTGACCTTTAAGTTCAGCAAATCTACTACTACGAATTCGAATAGTGAGAGTTTTGACATTGTGTTTGAGAATAGATTTATGAAGACTACTACGGTGGTTTCATACTAAGGGATATAAAAAATAAGAAAATAATAAAAATAATTACGTTATGAGGTTTTTGAAAATTTATTTAATGATGCTTTTGTCTGCCCTTGTTTTGGGTGGATGTGTATCAGGAGAGCTTTCGGGTTACTTTGGAGGCGGTTTTGGCGATGATGATGAGTCATCGACCAAGATTGTCATCTCGGTTCCAGATTTCTCTCATGTCGCTACCCGTACGGGAGCTACTACGCCCTACTCTAACTCAGAGACAATGATCAAGAAGTGCTACGTTGTTGTCTTTAGTGACGGTGGTCAGTTGAAGAATTTGGCTAACATCTCTCCTGACAACATTACTCAGTATACGACTGAGGATGAGGATGATGCTGACACTAGCATGAGGGATTACACTCAGAAGGAGATTCTTTTGGATTTGGCTGTCTTTGAGGGTATTGCTCAGGGCGACAGAATCTACGTTATGGCTAATTACGTTAGCTATCCTACTTCGGAGAGTGGTTTGACTGAGGATACGTTGAATGAGAAGTTCTTGTTGAACATGAGTGGTTATTCGGCTACTCAGGCAGGTTTGCCTATGTATGGTATGACGACTAAGGAGGGTGCTCGTTTGGAGGTTGACTTGAAGACTGCTGTTGCTAAGATGCAGGTTAAGTTGGCGACGACTGTTACGGGAGATTATGGTAATGTCTTTGTCAATACGAATGCTGGCGATACTAACAGATTGATGTACAATTTGTTCCAGTGGGCTACTACGACTTACATCGATGGTACAACTCCTGATGCTATGGAGCATGATCCTATTGAGTGGGCCGATTTGGTTGATTCGGAGACTGAGGCTCATAACGTTGCGCGTTCTGATTCGGACCACTACGACTACGCTATCTACCCTTATCCTTTCCCATTCAGCGAGCGCAGGATCGCGAAGGAGAGTTGGGAGAGCATTAAGGATACGGAGGCTTTGGTCGACACTAAGTTTGACTATCGTCGTGGATGTATCTTGTTGGTTGTTCGTGTCACTACGGGTGCTTATAAGTACTATCGTTTGGATCTCTATAAGGATGGTAAATATATCGATGTTTTGCCAAATACGCACTATGTCTTGACTATCACGGCTGTCCATTCAGACGGATATGATACAGCTAAGGAGGCTTTGATGCACCCTCCGGGGAATATCGAGTTTAATTTGGAGAGTAGCTCTGTTCAATTGGTTTCGAATGGTCAATATGCGTTGAGTATCGATGAGGAGTCTATCAAGACCTATCTTGATTTCACGCGCCACCCTCATAGCCCTACTAGCCAGAACGACAATATGAATTTGACAACGTTGGGTCGTGTTTCTTCTGAGGATGCAGTTATTGTCCCTACTCATGGTACTCCATTCGTGATTACGCTTATTGGTGCTACGAACACTACGGCATTGGCTACAGGAACTATCCAGATGTATCGTGTATCAAATGATGGAACTGAGGTTGCTTGTGCTAGCAATACCTATTCTGGTGTCATCAACGAGGATCCAGATTGCGAGAATGGTAACAATAGCCACCACTTTGTTGTTAAGTTCAACGCTGCGCTTGGTACTACTTATAACTTTAGGTATACTATCGAGATGGAGAATATCAACTATACGAGTGATACCTATGTCTACCGTTCGGACTATATGTTCAACTCTTACGAGACATATCGTGACGTAGATATCGGTCGTGAGATTCCTGCCGATGTTCAGTGGAATATGTATGGTGGTGCCGATTTGGTCAGTGGTACTACATACAAATTCTCCTTCAAGACCTACGAGCTTTGGGGTAACTCTTACCCTAGCGACAACTCTGTGCCAGATTACTGGGTGCGCTATACTCACCTTGGCGATGATGCTAAGTTTGTCTACTCTAACATAAATGCCGTAGGAGCTATCCCACGCTTTAGTGACAAGATTTTGGAGGGTGTTGGTCACGATACAAAGATTGTCATAAAGCAGGCTCGCCCGCTCTATGTCGGAAAATGTAATGGTAGCCATTATATCTGCGCTAACTATGATGTTCTCTCTACAACTGCAAATACTACCAATGGATACTATACACCACGGGCTCAATCTGGTTCGCTACACACTACCCACATTAACCAGTATAGCGGAAATGGTTGGGGGATTCCGCCATCATACTTGCTAAGCAATAGTACCAATTCACCCGCAAATCAAGGGACTTCTCCTGCAACAATATTAACATCTGATGGTACTGCGTATGAAAATAATTATGCTCCGCTACACTCTATGTACCGATATATATATGCTGCAACAAGCAATACAACACTACAGTATTATCATAATGTTCCTCGACCAGCTACGCTATATTCTGAGCTTTCGGATGATCAATATTACTATCAGTTTATGGCACCTAACAACTATTATTGGTCTGCAAACTACGGTACTAATTCCGCCTATGCCAATCGCTCTATTATGATTATGGGAGCTGGTACATATACTAATGCGGATCAATCTTCTGCTAATCATTATTGTCGTTTTGTTAGAACAATCACTTACGACTATTAGTAGATAATTTACTATATATGTATAGAAAAAGACTTAGCCCACAAGCTAAGTCTTTTTTATTCTCCCACCCACATCACACGCGCGCCAGCCCACCCCCACCTGTCATCCTGAACTCGATTCAGGATCCCTAACTTGACATGTCCAAAAAAATCATTATATTTGTCATAAACCAAAAAATAAATATATGCTACCCAACAAAGTCGCCCTAATGGTTATGCGCTACTATGCCGAATTCCCGCATCTGTTGCGCGAGGATCTGCTTCACACACAAGAGGTTGTAAGCTTTACTCGCGCAATCGCTGCAGGTGAAAATATGAGCGCACACGAGGTCGAGATGTTGGAGTGTGCGGCGTGGTTGCACGATATTGGTTGCCCTCGCTCAAAAGAGATTCACGGCAACTCACTGCCTGTTAATCAACAAGCAGTAGGGCGTGAGGTGACGCGCGAATTGTTAGCTGATTTTTCGGAGTTTTCAGCGGCAGAGAAGCAGTGGTTGGAGGATGTTGTTGGAACGCACCACCAACTTAGTAGCTCGAAGGAACTTCGTTTTGCACCACTATTCGAGGCAGACATCTTCGCAAATCTTCTCTCCGGTTACCACAAGAAGGAGCAGGCAGAGAGCCTCTACAAAAACGCACTCGTAACCGCAACCTCCAAAGCCCTCTTCCGCGACGTCGTCTGCCCAGCACTCGGCATCACACCCCTCCCGTTATGCTGAACCACCCCCACTTGTCATCCTGAACTCGATTCAGGATCCCTAACCCAATAAATCACACCCTCCCGTCATGCTGAACTTGTTTCAGCATCTCCTCGGGAATACAAAAAACAAAAAAACAAAAACATGAAATTCGAAATACCAACAATAAGAGAGGAGATAGCAAACGTAATATCGCACGGCGTAATGGCGATTCTGCTGCTCTTCTTCATCCCTTTTGCATCGGTCTGGGCATACCTCAATGGCGGTACAACGCCAGCCGTTACAATCTCCATATACCTCATCGCGATATTCGGCATGACGCTCTTTTCGACCCTATACCACGCTATGAAACCCAACTCCAAACACAAGGATATATTCCGCGTCTTGGACCATATCTTCATCTACGTAGCGATTGCAGGGACCTACACCCCTATTGCCCTCAACGTCATCGGCGGTTGGCAAGGCATCGCAATAACGGTTGTGCAGTGGGCGATGGTTATCTTCGGTATATTCTACAAATCGCTCTCTACGCGATCTATCCCCGCAGTCAGCCTAACGATATACCTATCTATGGGGTGGACAATTGTGCTTTTCATGCCGCTCTTCATAGCTAACGCATCGATGCAGCTATTGGCTCTGATTGCAGTGGGCGGACTCTTCTATTCGCTTGGAGCGTGGTTCTACGCGCGCAAAGGATTCCGCTACCACCACCTCGTGTGGCACTTGCTCATCAACCTTGCACTCATCTCACACCTCGTTGCAATTCTGTTTTACATCTATTAGGAGCGAAAATATTTGCTTGTTTTGCCATTTTGGCGTAACTTTGGTGACATAATAATCAATTAAATATCATAGAATATGTTTAACAAGAACGAATATTTTGACGGCAAGGTAGCATCTCTTGCTTTTGAGGGTAACGAGGGTAAGGCAACATGTGGCGTTATGGCTGCAGGCGAGTACGAGTTTGGAACATCTACGGTCGAGATTATGACAGTTGTGTCTGGCGAGATGGATGTAAAGCTTCCTGGCGAGAGCGACTACAAGACTTATAAGAAGTTCGAGTCATTCGAGGTTGCCAAGGATGTTAAGTTCGGCGTCCGTGTCGCTGCCGACACTGCCTACCTTTGCCTCTATATCTATAAATAATAAATAGTTCAACAGCAGGTATGAAAACTATAAAAAGCTGTTTTGCGGCGTTGGCTATTTTGTTTGCAAGTTGCGACAGTGAGATTATCTCATTCTCGGACATTCAAGAGCAAAACGAGGTTGTTGTAGGTGATATTCACGAGCAAATTATCGGAAAGACATATATAGGCTTTGCAGATGGTAAGGCAGATGGGTACAAAGTGGTTATAATCTCAGAAACATCGTTAACATGGTCGGATATGTCTGGCGGTTGGGATTTGATGGGAGTGGATTATATGGTTCTTGACTACACCATGAATGGTAATACAATCGAATTTTCGGGAAGCAAAAGTTATTATGGGTCATTTGAGAGCCCTGCGTATTTTGGTGACGGTAGCAACCTTGGTGATAGCCGCATTTATGTAGCAACAGACATAAGCTTTGTCGGTAGTTTTCAGGATGCTGACACGTTGGTTTGTGGCAATGGTACAGTCAACGATAGCGGCTGTGGAACACCGCGTATTACTGATTTAGCAGATATGAAATTAAATCTGCAGCAGTAGCCATTCAACAGCTGCAAAGCAGTTTATGCACCCCTTAACGTTTGGCTTCGTTGCGCTAACCTTTGCGCACAAAACGATGTAAGTTATGTAAATAAAAACGCCTCGCACATTATTGCGAGGCGTTTTTTTTTGTGTTATGTAAATATTGCTTGCTTGAAGAGGGCTAATTGTGATTAGCCATCGAGATCTTTTAGAGAATACTAGAAGTTTATACCCCTAAATCTGTTCTGCAAGAACTTCTAAACGCTCTCACTAACTCAGAAAGCTTAACTCCAAACTCGTTGTACTCTTTTTTTATAAATAATGAGTAGACTATTTCAAATAAATCAATCTCTTCCTCTGTACAATAAATATTAACCAAATCTCGTGCCTTTAATAACAACAATAAAAAATCATTTATTTTTTGTTCTGACAGAGCCTCATCATGTCTAACTGTACTCTCAAAACTAATAAATGAGTGAACATCAAAAATAGCCTGAGCTGCGGCAAGCCTATATTCAAGTTTCTTTTCAGCAGCATTCTTTTTTCGGTTTAAATAACCGTTAAGCATCCATCCAATAACAATAAACAAAGGAGATGCAAGTGAGATAATCATCTCAATGATACAACAACTAATTTTCATTTTTCCAATTTTAAGTTTGATAATTTTGCAAATGTAGTTATTTTTCGCAGATGTGACAAATGTCGTTTAATATGTAACATAGCTGTTTTGAGAGCGATTTAACATTTGAATGTTGTGCCTATGTGGTCGGCTATTTCGCGCTCTGTGAGTCTTAATCTCGCCTCTCATTTTGTTCATCTAGTTAGTGCAAAAAAACAGATTGAACTATTTCGTTTATAGTTCTGACTTTTATTACTATATTTGCCATAATAGTTAATTTACAACTGGTTGCAGTATGACAAGCAGAAAAAAAACAAACTAAAATGTAATGAGAGATTTTTTGCATCAAACACTTGATTCAAACAGAAAAACAGCCAAATCAAAGTGCTATAATTATGTTATGCTATTCTTTGCAATTATAAGCATCGTACCATTGATGTTTAGATATGAGTCAAGGTTGTCTAGCATAATTGAATGGGTGGCTCTTTCAGTGTTTTTATTGGATTATATTGCAAAATGGACAATAGCCGATTTGCGCGGCAAAAATAAGGGCATAAAAGCATTTGTTTTATACCCTTTGGGCTTCTGGGCACTAATTGATCTAATAACAATTCTCCCTGCAATTGCTTATTTTAATAGAGGTTTTACAGCTATACGCATATTAAGAGTTTTTAAAATACTACGTGTTGTAAAAGTATTCAAGGGATCAAAGCAAATGAATATGCTATTTATGGCGATAAAGTCAGAAAAGCGCAGCTTGTTGGGTGTTCTTGCGGTTGCTGCAATGTATGTGTATGTAACTGCACTTGCAATGTTTTGTTGTGAGCCATCCATTCCAAATTTCTTTGATGCAGTATATTGGGCCATAACAGCTCTAACGACAGTGGGTTATGGGGATATATACCCTGTTACAACGCTAGGCAAGTGTATCTCAATGGCTTCATCTCTTGTTGGAATAGCGATTGTAGCGCTTCCATCAAGTATTATAACTGCATCTTACTTGTCAATTTCTCATAATATGCAGAAGTAATGAGTATTTAATATTGAGAAAATAACGAAAGTGTTGCGAAGGATTTAAATATTGGTTGGCCTTACTCTTTGCTTGAGGTTATTATTCACCTGCCTATAGCTTGATATTTTATGCGGATAAGGGAGTCTATCTTTTTGTAAATCAAGAGTAATAATTATAATAGCAAAAACAACTTTTTTGTATATTGTTGATATACAGAGGTTTGCTTGTTTGAGTGTTCTGCTCAAATGATTCCCGCTGGGGCTTTCCCTTATGGCAGCTTTCCGCCACCACCCTACTCTGTATCAACAACTTACGCGTGAAAATCCAAATTTCCCCAACCACGATTTACCATATTTTGATTTCATCGCTTTGCAACAGACCCAAAAATCAACCGTCGTCACACCCTGCAAAAGTAGCGTTTTTGGACCATTTTGCAAACTTATTTTGCTCTATTTTCTACCACGATTTAAACATTTTTTAGCGAAAAAACAGCGGTTTTTGGATTTTGCAATATAAGCAATTATTTCGCTCTTTTCGCTGCTATCCGCATCCCATGGTTTATCATTTTGGAACTCAGGGAAGCGGAACTCGGGGGTGGTTTTGCCCTCTGTGGGAAATAGCTTCTGCATAAGTCCCTTTTTCTGCTCCTTGAGCGCCTCTACCTTGTCGCTTACCGCTTCAATCAAATCATCCACCGACGACAAACACTCTGCAATTTTTCTTTGCTCTGCAGGTTCAGGCACTAAAACATTATGATGCTTGTAATCTGAATAGTATATATGTGGTATACCAGAACCCTTTACATACTCTTTGAAGTTCACATTTTGCAACAAATAGAATAACCAATTAAGTTTGTATTTTGACTCATCTTTTGACAGCAAATACTGCAGTGTGCTCAAAATAGAAGACTCTTTTTTGCACAAAGTCAAACGACCCACACCAGAACCGTCCTTTACTATTGAAATGTAATCATTGTATTGATTGAAAGTTGGTAAAAAACCGACAATGCCATCTGCCCCATATACAGGAAAGCCAGAATTGGCGAAATTCAATTTCCCCAAAGCCATCTGCGAGCTTTGAGCATCTATTAAATCCTCAATTTTTTTTGCATTCCACACCCCAACAAACTCATGAAATCGCAACTTCGGGAGGGCTGTTTTCATCTTGTTCTCTTCGTTCATGGGTGGTGCTAGTTTAGGGCGTTTAACCATTCGGTGAATTTCTTGCAAAGATTTTTATCTGTGCTGAACATCTTTTTCTTTACAGCTGTCCCTAAAGACTCTCCTGGTGCATCCTGCCAAGCTAGCCACGTATGAATAACAGCTTTTGATTTGTGAACACTCTTATATACGTTAGGATGAGAACTACGTTCTGCTTCTATCTCATCTACAATATTAGCAGCCTTTCCGTATAAGGTGTCATTACATTTAATCAATGAGATCAAAAAATCTTCGAGCATTCCATTATCTTTATTGTTGGGCATAATCCATACGCCTATGGTTATATCATTAGCATCGTCTGGATATACGATAATCCCCTTTCGTGGTATTGGTGTATTATGTTTAATAATTGAATACTTGCCACTTCTCATCAATATATCTCTAATCGATTGCCACGCACTCTCGAAATTTGTATCGGCATCAATTATAACCCATATTTTATTGTATTCATTAGTGGATTTAAGGTGTGTCTTTAGCGATATTTTTAAATTTGTTATACTATTATTGTTCACCGTTTTAAAATTAATATCTATGTCATAAAGTGAACACAATTCACCTATAAGGCACATTTCGCTTTTACCCTCAACAAGCAATAATGATTTTCTCTCTATCATAACTATCTAACCTCAATATTACTTGTTGCAATATATTCTAACTCATCTTTCTCTTCATAGCTAACTGCCACTATCTCACCGCCACGGTTCTCTAAGCGAATGAGTTTACCTTCGCTATTTTCGTCAGCCTCGATAAAGCTTTTTATGCAGTCGTCGCTGTGTGTAGTTGCAAAGACCTGAATATTGAGCCTTTCTGCTAGGTGATAGATCATCCTCCATAGTTTGGTCTGCACAGAGTAATGCAAGCCATTGTCAAATTCATCTATGAGGAAAACACCATTTTCGCAATTTAACATCGCTAGGACAATTGATAAAATACGATTAATGCCATCTCCCATAGTAGATAGACGTTGACGTTTTTTATTTTGTCCACAAATGACGTACGGAACTCTGTTGTCTTCTCTTGGTATAATTACTCTTCTTGTCTGTTCTTTTAGAAAATTAATATTTTCAATCGTTGGTTCAATAATACGAAGGGCATTAATAAGCTCTTTTTCATATACACCTAATGCTATATTGTCAAAATATACTGGATTGGTTTTACTCAGAATATCAGATGTTAACACATGCTCACAAGGAAATAATCGTTTTGCAGGCATACCTTTAACAACTCTGTTTCCAAATAAATATGCATAGTTATTGTGGTTTTGATCTACCGATAAGCACTCTTCTAAATAATAATCCCCCATTAAAGGTAATTCGTCATTGCGCACAACTCTTCTTTTTGTCACCATCTCCCCGCTTCTAGATGTGCGCACCTCTTCTGTGACGATGGTCGCAAATTTTATTGACACAATTTGTGTGTCTGAGTTGCTAATATCACTTGATAACGAAATTTGATTCATTATTGGCGAATCATCTATCAAGCCTGTAAATAATGTTGAGAAATTTTCCATTTCGCGTTCTGCCGCATTTTCCTCTTCTCTATTAAAATTGAATATTATCCCTCTATTTTCAAGCACTTTTTTAAGTTGGGTTATCTCCCCATTAGCGGCAAAGATAGAGATTGCCTCAAGTAATGTGGATTTGCCAGAATTATTCATACCAACAATAAGATTTACCCTTCGCAAAGAGTTTAGTCTCAGATTTTTGAGGCATTTGTAATTTTCAATTGATATATTTTTCATAAATTTCATAAATTTTAATTTTATTCTTCATAAGCAGCAAGACCAGAGATCTTTTTGCCATTTGCCATTAGTTTTAACAATGGTATTAGATCTACCATTAGAGCTAGTTCTTTCTCGGTTCTCGCCTTCCACCCAAGGTCAAGCGACTCCAAAAGATCATTTAGCTTTTCTCCTTCGAAAATCATTCGGTCTAATATGTCATTTACAAAAGATTGCAACATTGTTTTTTCAATATTATTGCTAGTTGCTATTTGTGCAATATATTTGCCGAATCTATCATTTTTAAAATCATTGTATTTGTTTTTTATATCAATATCGGCTACCCCTTTAATCTCGCCCAAGTTATCAATAAATTCCAAAATAAGCTCTCTATCCTCCATCATATTTGAAGTTGAGCCAATAATTGCAACAAGTTGCTCCTTGGTTACCTTCTGTTTTGTTGTTCCTCCTGCATAATTTGCAATAAGGTTCATTATGTAGTCATAGTCAATAATAGCGGATGCAAACAAAACAAACTCAAAGTCAAGTTCCTCCACTTGTGCTGACGCACCCGACTTGTCCCCCTTCTTATCTCGCATCTTGCGTAGACGTTGTGCCGTTTCAATATATGCTCCTCTAAATGAATTTAGATCACTACTTGGCATTAATTGTTCAATAATGGATTTCTCACTATCCTTAATATCTGTATATTGGTCTAGCTGTGTGCGGAAACGCTGCACCTCCTTGAAGCAGTTTATGAAGCCAGCACGAGCCTCATCACCCTGCAGATTAAATACCTCAGAGGCAGTTGCATCAAGTCCATAGCTCTCCATAAAGCCTTTTAAGCGAGATACCGCATCTGCAAACTTCTCTATAACTTTTGGTGCAGGATCAACGAACCAGATCTCCTTGGCTACATCTGCCTTTTCTCCAGAGAACAGAGCTATAGCTGTATTAACGGCATCCTCCTGACCTCTAAAATCTAAGATATTGCCATATGGCTTGGTATCATTAAGAACTCTGTTTGTTCGAGAGAATGCTTGGATCAAATTATGATGCTTAAGGTTCTTGTCTACATACAATGTATTTAGATATTTTGAGTCAAATCCCGTTAGAAGCATATCAACAACAATAGTAATATCCACCTTCTTGCTATGTGGATAGTCGCTGTTACTATACTTTTGATCCTTAATGCGCTTCTGCACATCTTGATAGTAAACATCAAAATCAGATACAGTATGATTAGTGGCGTATTGCACATTGTAGTCATAAATTATCTCAGATAGCGCCTTCTTCTTTTTGTCTGGCTCTTGTTCATTGTCAAAACGTTCTTGAGGTAAATCCTCTTGGATCTGCTTGATGTCATTATTACCATCAGCTGGCGGAGAGAATACGCAAGTGATATTTAATTGCTCATAACTCTCATCTTCTGTCTTAATCTTCTCTTGTGTGTGTTTGAATAGGTTGTAGTATTCAATTGCTTCGTTAATTGATGAAGTCGCAAGAATTGCATTGAACTTGCGTTGAGAGGTTGCTCCATCATGCTTCGCCAATATTGCATTTACCACAGCTTGCTTCTTAATAGAACCATCCGCTCGCTTGTCTCCGCTATCATTTGGAGAAAAATAGTCTACATGAAAGCGCAAGACATTTTTATCCTCAATAGCGTGGGTAATAGTATAATTATGCAAATTGTTCTCAAAAACATCTGCAGTAGTTTTATATGAAGCCTCTTCTCCATTAATTTTCTTGTATGTTGCGTTCTCTTCAAATATTGGAGTTCCAGTGAATCCAAAAAGCTGCGAGTTTGGAAAGAACTCCTTGATCGCTTTGTGGTTTTCACCAAATTGAGATCGGTGACACTCGTCAAATATAAAAACTATCCTCTGGTTGCGCAGTGGTTCCAGTCTCTCTTTATAGCGATTCTTGTGCTCTGCATCAAGAGCTATTCCCAGTTTCTGAATAGTTGTAACGATAACCTTGTCAGAATAGTCATCAGACAGCATGCGTCTAACAAGAGTTTCTGTATTAGTGTTCTCCTCTACACAATTTTCTTGGAACTTATTAAACTCCTCACGCGTTTGCTTATCCAAGTCCTTTCTGTCGACAACAAAAAGACATTTGTCAACATCGGGGTTATCTTTCAGCAATGTAGATGCCTTAAACGAAGTTAGAGTCTTTCCACTTCCTGTCGTGTGCCATATGTACCCATTACCTCTGTTGTCATTGATGCTATCCACAATAGCCTTTACTGCATATACTTGATATGGACGCATAACCAGTGTTTTTTGCTCAGTGGCAACAAGAACCATATAATTACTTATCATCTCACCAAGTGTACACTTCGTCAGAAATAAAGTTGAGAATGTGTCTAGGTGTGTTACTTTTGTATTGTCTTTTGTCGCATATTGGTAGATTGGCAAAAACTGCTCGTCGGCATTAAATGCATAATGCTGATTATTGTTATTCGTGAAGTAGTATGTATTCGTTTGATTGCTAACAATAAACATTTGCATAAAACAGAGCAAAGTGTTTGTGTAGCCATTACCTGAGTCATTCTTGTAGTCTACAATTTGTTGTATTGCTCGTCGTGGGTTTACTGTTGTCCCCTTAAGCTCTATCTGAACTACGGGTATACCATTTATCAGAATAATAACATCGTATCTATGGTGGCTATTGTTAGTATTGATTCTTAGCTGGTTTACTACTTCATAATCGTTCTTGCACCAATCTTTTATGTCGACCAATGTGTAGTGCAGAGGGGTGCCATCTTCACGTGAAAATGTATTTCTTTCACGAAGGACTTTAGACGAGATGAAAACATCTGGATTTACAATTTCTTCAAGCAGCCTCTTGTACTCTGAGTCAGTTAGCTTAACCCTGTTTAGCGATTCGAATTTACTGCGGAAATTCTGCTCAAGACTTTCTCTGTCTCGAATATCACTGCGGTAAATATAATTCAAGTCTTTTAACTTGTTAATGAACCCTAATTCAATTTTACTCTCTTCTCCCATTATTGTAAATTGGTTTTGTTAGTTCACAAATATATAAAA
Organism: Rikenellaceae bacterium; assembly: GCA_047174045.1. Lineage (GTDB taxonomy): Bacteria > Bacteroidota > Bacteroidia > Bacteroidales > Rikenellaceae > Alistipes. Next base: position 579 of record JBCQUJ010000001.1, on the reverse strand, counting down.
AAAAGAGATGCTATACATATTAATGTGCAACAATAATTGAGTGTTTGAATGGTGTTTTGCAGGAAAAGTGTTTGGTTTGATAGCCAAAAATGCTCGAATTTGATTCTCTTTTGCCGAAATTTTTGTGGTTTATAGGGTGAAAATTGCGTAAGTATTAGCGTTTTTGATAATCTTTGCTGCTCTTTGTTATGCATTGCTTTGCTTTACTTGATTGCCCTGCGAAAACCACGACTTTGGAGTGGTTTTTACCCCGATTTCGGGGCAAGGTTTGGTGCATCAAGAGCACTTTGCTGCTGCACCAGACATACCTTGCCATTTGCGTTTAGGCAAATAAAGGGCTATGCGTAGGGCGCATTGCCCCTCTGGATTTCGACCAAAATCAACGCTCAAAGCCACCTCGCAACTTTGCGCCGCTTTGCGCTTTTGCTGGATGGGTCTGCAATCTGCCAGATTGAGGGGGTATGTAGCTGTTAGTCCTGATTGATTGACTGATTGACTGATTGACTGATTGACTGATTGACTGATTGACTGATTGACTGATTGACTGATTGACTGATTGACTGATTGACTGATTGACTG
>JBCQUJ010000022.1:0-10018 GCA_047174045.1 Rikenellaceae bacterium | reverse complement strand
ATGCTGTTCTCAACCCTATGTTGTTCTACGAGAGAACATCTTCTACTTATAACAACTGGTGTTCAGAGGCACAAGCGACTACATACTTATGGAATGATACTCAGGCAGCTTTGGCGTCAGGTAAGAAATCTATCTTTGATCCTTCTCCAGCGGGTTGGAAGTTACCAACTATTACAGCTAACAGCTCTGCTGGTACTCCATGGTACGGTCTCACGGCCAATCTAACGAGTTCTGTCGCTACGTTCTTCACGAACGCAAAGTACCCGGCTAGCGGTGACAGGTACTACAACACTGGTGCCATGTACGGCGTTGGCACGAACGGTTTCTATTGGAGTGCCTCACCGAACGGCACCGCAGGCGGGTACAACATGCGCTTCAGTAGTAGCAGCGTGGACCCAGCCAACACCAGCTACAACGACCGTTCTTACGGCTTCCCGGTTCGCCCTGTCCTAGAATAGGAATCGCCGCTTACAAGCGGAGAGCTTGATACTCTCAGGAGATCCCGAAGGGGTAAAAAAAACAGCCGCGCGAATGCGCGGCTGCTATATTAATTATAACGAAAGGGTTGTCCTTACTTTATGCGCTCGTAGTACTCGCGTGTGCGTGTGTCAACGCGGATCTTATCGCCCGTGTTGATGAACAATGGTACACGAACAATAGCGTCAGTGTTTACAGTCGCTTGCTTCAACGAGTTAGTCGATGCAGTATCGCCCTTTACTCCTGGTTCAGTGTAGATAACCTCCATGTCAACGATCGGAGGAAGCTCCGCTGAAAGAACGCTCTCCTTCTCTGTGTGGAACATAACCTCTACAACTTGGCCGTCAGCCATAAGGTCGTAGTTCGTGATTAGGTTCTTGTCGATGTTGATCTCCTCGAAAGTCTCAGTGTGCATGAAGTGAGCGCCCATATCATCCTCATAAGTGAATTGGTATGGGCGGCGCTCTACGCGTACGATCTCGATCTTAGCACCCGATGAGAATGTGTTGTCGACAACGCGACCATTCTCAAGGTTCTTTAGCTTCGTCCGAACGAATGCAGGACCCTTGCCAGGCTTAACGTGTTGGAACTCAATGATTTGGTACGTCTTGTTATCCATCTCGATACACATACCATTCTTAATGTCAGCTGTTGTAGCCATCTTATCTCTCTGTTTTAATAATTGATTTTCTAACCACAAAGATATAGATTTTTCCCGATTTACCATTGCGCAGAACCATTTTTTATCTATCTTTGCCCCACAAACAGGCGGAATGGGCTTCTTGCAAACAGCATGGAGTGAGTACCGCTGGTGGTAACATTAACTAAATAAAAAAAGAAAATGAAAAGTATTCAACTTTCAGCTGTAGCGCGTGCCGATTTCGGTAAGAAGGCTACTAAGGCGGTTCGCCGCGAGGGTCAAGTTCCATGCGTTCTTTACGGTGGTGGTGACGTAGTAACATTTGCGGTAGAGGCAAAGGATCTTAAGAACCTAATCTACACTCCAAACTCATACATCGTTGAGCTAGACATCAATGGTAAGAAGGAGAAGGCGGTTCTTCGTGACGTGCAATTCCACCCAGTGCGTGAGCAAATCTTGCACATCGATTTCTTCCGCGTAGTAGACAACAAGCCAGTTTCTATCGCTATCCCAGTTCGTTTGGATGGTACTGCAGCTGGTGTTAAGGTCGGTGGTAAGATGGCTCTTTCAGCTCGTAAGCTTGTCGTTAGCGCTATGGAGGCGAATCTTCCAGATGAGATCGTTGTAGACGTTACAAACCTTGAGTTGGGTAAGACTATCTTCGTTGGTGACCTTGATGTTGCTGATGTTAAGTTCGTAACTCCAGCTACTACAGCTGTATGTGCTGTTCGCGTAACTCGTGCTACTCGTTCTGCGCAAAACGCTCAGCAATAAATAAAACTTGTTGCCTAGTTTTGGCTAGGGAATAAAATATATGATGTTATGAAGTACCTAGTAATAGGCCTTGGGAATATCGGTTCAGAGTATGCCGAAACCCGTCACAACATCGGTTTCAAAGTGTTGGATGCCTTAGCAGAGGTGTCCAACACTGCGTTTAAGACCGATCGCTATGGTGACATAGCGGAGCTAAAACATAAGGGGCGCGCCATAACGCTGCTAAAACCATCGACATATATGAATCTGTCGGGTAAGGCGGTGCGCTATTGGATGGATGCGTTGAAGATCTCGGCGGAGAATATCCTCGTCATATCGGATGATATAGCGATCCCTTTCGGAACGCTTCGTATGCGCCAGAAGGGTAGCCACGGAGGGCATAATGGCCTGCGCAACATCACCGAGTTGTTGGGTTCAGATCAATATCCGCGCATCCGTTTCGGTGTTGGAGGTGATTTTCCCAAGGGTCATCAGATAGAGTATGTCCTTGGCGAGTGGAGCGAAGAGGAGCGCCAAGCAATGCCGGAGCGCCTGGAGCTATTTGGCAAGGCGATCCTGTCGTTTGCTACGGCAGGTATGGCCAACACGATGAATAGCTACAACAATAAATAATATTTGCTGTGAAGAGGTCGAAGAAAGAGATTTTTCTGTTGGTTGTTGCAGTGGTAGCTATTTGTTGGGCAATGATCTGTTCAGACGACACGGGGACATTTACCAGTGACTCTTATGAGGCGATGGGATCTCTCGCGCATTTGGTTATACCTGAGCAATATACGGCCATAGGCGACTATGCTTTTGATGAGTGCGACGGCTTAAAATCGATTAAAATACCAAACTCGGTAACGAAGATTGGTAGGTTCGCCTTTTCTGGTTGCACGAACCTTCGTGAGGTGACGATTCCTGATTCAACCAAGAGGATTGGAATGGGGCTCTTTTTGGGGTGCGAAAATCTCGTTTCGGTTGTTATTGGCAACTCCATAAAGCGGATTGCGAATAATACGTTCAATGGTTGTTATAGATTGGAGTATGTAAGGCTTGGAAGCTCTGTGGAGCGGATTGGTGGTTCGGCTTTTTATAGCTGTACGAGCCTTGCTGCAATCACAATCCCAAGTAGCGTAAAGAATATTGGATGGCTTGCGTTTATGAATTGCACGGCGCTTCGCTCTATAACTATTCCAGATAGTGTAAAAGGGTTGGGGATTGCTCTTTTTTCTGGTTGCGAAAATCTCGTTTCGGTATCTATGGGCGACTCCATTAAGAAGATTCCGAGTAGTGCTTTTATAGATTGCACCAGCTTGAGGTTTGTCGAGATTGGAAACTCTGTGAAGAGGATCGGGTGGTTTGCCTTTGCTGGCTGTACGAGCCTTCGGGCGATTGTTATACCAGACTCTGTGACGAGCCTTGGTCTGGAGCTGTTTGACCCTACGGTGGAGCAGATCTATGTGAGTAGTAATAGCAAAATATATGATGAGTTGTATGACGAGTATGGCTCAGCCGTTATTAAGGTCGCCGCAAAATCTCCTTCGAAGGGTGGTGTTAATAGTGGTGGTTATGTTGCTAAAGATGGGGTCTTTACCAAAGAGAGCTATGAGGCACTTGGGGCGCCAGCCAAACTGGTTATTCCGGAGGGTTACACCTCGCTTAGCAGCTTTGCGCTTTGCGAATATGACTACATAAGCTCGGTGACGATTCCAGCCTCTATGACTAATATTGGTCCTTCGGCCTTGACTTGGAGTCGGGAGCTGGAGCATATAGAGGTTATTGGCGATAATTTCATCTTTGAAGATGGTATATTGTATGGCAAAGGGCGTGAATCTGTCGTTTCGGTTTTGCGCGACAAAATATCTGAAAAGGTAGTTTTGCCACCAACTTTGAGTGCCATTTGCGATGATGCCTTTATGTTTTGTCCAAATTTACGCTCGGTAACTCTTCCTGCTTCGTTGCACTCTATTGGCGATCGTGCATTTGCCTTCTGTTTAAATTTGGAGAGGATTGATGCTGTTGGCGATAACTTCATCTTTGAAGATGGTATATTGTATAGTAAGGGTCGCGCCGCGGTTATCTTGTCGACATATTCCAAAGTTGCTAGGAGGGTAGAGTTGCCGCGCTCCGTGACATCGATTGCAAATTACGCCTTCTTGGGGTGTGGCACTATCGAGTCTATAACAATTCCAGATTCGGTTGTGACGATTGGCGAAGGGTCTTTTTCGGGTTGTGCAGGACTCTCAACCATAGCTATACCCAGCTCTGTGACGCAGATAGGTAGCATAGCCTTCTCGTCGTGTAGCGGACTCTCCTCAGTGACAATTCCAGATAGCGTTAAGGAGATTGGCGAGAATGTTTTTATGGGGTGTAAAACCCTATCGTCAATATATGTCAGTAGCAAAAGTCCAATCCTCAAGCAGCTGCGGGAGGAGTATGGTGATATTGTCAAGGTAAAAAAATAACCACCAATGGCTATTTTATTTGGCGAAAGAGCATTTTTTATATATATTTGCAACAATATGATGACAAACAGCTACTTCTACAACTATTTCTACTACTTCTTTATCTAAAGGGGTGGCGATTTATCGTATAGGTTAGCAGATAACAAATAACGAAAATCCCACCCGAAACGGTGGGGTTTTTTATAGTGGTATGAAAAAGATAGCAATTCAGGGTGTTGCAGGGTGTTTTCACGAGCAAGCTGCACGTAACTACTTCGCGGGCGAGATGATTGAGCCGGTGGAGTGTGAAACGTTTCCTAAGCTCTTCGAGGTTCTTGAGGCGGAGGGTAGCGCGAAGCAACTTGGGATTGTAGCTATCGAGAATACTATTGCAGGTCCGTTGTTGCAAAACCATGAGTTGTTGCGCAATAGTAAGATGCAGATTGTTGGTGAGCAGCGTCTGCGTATCGAGCTTATGGCTGCGGCACTGCCTGAGTCACAGATTGAGGATATTACGGAGGTTAATTCGCACCCGATAGCGCTTATGCAGTGCCAGGCGTGGTTGAGCCAATATCCCGCGATGAAGGTTGTTGAGAAGGATGACACGGCTGCTTCGGCGCAATATATTGCGGAGAACAGGTTGGCGGATCACGCGGCTATTTGTAGCGAGTTGGCGGCAGATATGTATGGTATGAAGATCTTGGCGCGCGGTGTAGAGACCAATAAGCGCAACTTCACGCGCTTCTTGATCCTTGCGCCGGAGGATGTCGCGGCAACGATGGTTGACAAGACGAGTGTCGATAAGGCATCGTTGGTTTTCACGTTGGCTGATGAGGCTGGCGAGTTGTCGAAGGTGTTGTCGATATTGTCGTTCTACGGCATCAATATGACTAAGATTCAATCTATGCCTTTGATTGGTCGCGAGTGGGAGTATCAATTCTATATCGATGTTAAGTTCGATAACTTGGAGAGATATCGCCAAGCGATTGAGGCTGTGAAGCCGCTTATGAACTATATGAAGAGTTTGGGGGAGTATAAAAGCTTTCAAGAGTAAAAAGAATAGTATGAATTTTTCACCAGCTAAAAGGATAGAGGAGGTTAGCGAGTACTACTTCTCGATGAAACTGCGCCAGATAGCGCAACTCAACGCTGCAGGGCGAGATATTATCTCGTTGGGCATTGGTGGACCAGATCGTCCGCCACACGATGAGGTTATCGAGAGTTTGTGTTGCGAGGCGCGTAAGGCGGATAACCACTCATATCAATCGTATACGGGTATTCAGCCGTTGCGTGATGCTATGTGCGATTGGTACAAGACGCGCTATGGCGTTGCTGTTGATTCGTCGAAGGAGATCTTGCCGTTGATAGGGTCGAAGGAGGGTATTATGCACATCTCGATGGCGTTTGTCAATGCTGGCGATGCGGTGTTGGTGCCAAATCCTGGTTACCCAACATACTCTTCGGTTAGTCGTCTTGTTCAGGCGGAGATTATCCCTTATGAGTTGAGCGAGGAGCGCGGTTGGATGCCGGACTTCGGGGCTTTGGAGTCGTTGGATGCTGTGAAGGGTGGTCGCGTGAAGCTTATGTGGGTCAACTATCCAAATATGCCTACGGGGGCGAATGCCACGAAGGAGCTATACCAAAAGTTGGTAGATTTCGCGCAGCGCAACTCTATAGTTGTGGTTTGTGATAACCCATACAGCCAGGTGCTGAACCCTACGCCGATGTCTATTTTGGAGATTGAGGGTGCTAAGGAGTGCTGCATCGAGCTTAATTCGTTGAGCAAGAGTTTGAATATGGCTGGCTGGCGTGTTGGAATGTTGGCTACGAATGCTACCTTTGTAGAGTGGATTTTGCGCGTTAAGAGCAATGTCGATTCGGGAATGTTCAAGCCGTTGCAATTGGCTGCTGTTGAGGCGTTGAAGCTTGGCGATGAGTGGTATAAGGAGTTGAATGAGGTCTATGCGAGCCGCAGAAAGGTCGCTGCGAAGATTATGCAGAGGTTGGGTTGCGCCTATGATGAGAACCAGGTTGGTTTGTTCTTATGGGGCAAGGTCGCTGATGGTGTCGAGTCGGGCGAAGCGTTGTGCGATCGCGCGTTAGATGAGGCTAGGGTCTTTATCACTCCTGGATTTATCTTCGGTTCGAAGGGTGCGCGATATATCCGCATCTCGTTGTGCGCTACGGAGCAGAAGATGGAGGAGGCACTGGAGCGCATCGACAAAGCAATGATATAGAAATTACATAGAGAAAAATAAAACATAAAAAATAGAAAAATGAAAGAGATCAATCCAATTTTATTCCCGGAGCTTGAGGTAACACGTCCTCAAATCATCGCGGGACCTTGTAGCGCCGAGACAGAGGGTCAGGTGTTGAGTACGGCTAAGGAGCTAGCTGCTAATGGCGTAAAGATTTTCCGTGCGGGAATCTGGAAGCCACGTACTAAGCCAGGTGGGTTCGAGGGAATCGGCAAGGAGGGTCTTCAGTGGTTGCGTACTGTTAAACAAGAGACTGGTATGATGGTTTCGACTGAGGTTGCTACTGCAGAGCATGTTTACCAAGCTTTGAAGGCTGGTGTAGATTTGTTGTGGGTTGGCGCTCGTACTACGGCGAACCCATTTGCTGTTCAGGAGGTTGCTGATGCTTTGCGTGGTGCTGATGTTCCTGTTTTGGTTAAGAACCCTGTTTCGCCAGATTTGGAGCTTTGGATTGGTGGTATGGAACGTATCTACAACGCTGGTATTCGCCGCCTTGGTGCTATCCACCGTGGTTTCTCTACTTACGATAAGACTATTTACCGTAACCAACCGCAGTGGGCCATTCCTATCGAGTTGCGCCGCCGCATGCCTGAGTTGCCTATTTTCTGCGATCCTAGCCACATTGGTGGTGATCGTAGTTTGATCAAGCCAATCTCTCAGCAAGCTATGGATCTTGGTTTCAATGGTCTTATCGTTGAGTCGCATTGCAACCCAACGGAGGCTTGGAGCGATGCTACGCAGCAGCTTTGCCCAGCAGATTTGAAGACGATGTTGGAGGAGTTGGTAATCCGCGAGGGTTCTACTTCTACTGAGGATCTTACGGATCTTCGCAAGCAGATCGATGAGTTGGATGGTTCGCTTTTGGAGCTTTTGAGCAAGCGTATGCGTGTCTCTCGCGAGATCGGAACGTTCAAGAAGGAGCATGATATGCCGGTTCTTCAGACAGGTCGCTACGAGGAGATCTTGGATCGTCGCGTTGCTGATGCTGCCGCTATGAAGATGGATGATAAGTTCATCAAGACTATCCTTGAGGCTATCCACGAGGAGTCTATCCAGCAGCAGATGAGAATCCTTAACGAGTAGTTCGGTTAGGGGAGTATACCTATATTATATATAGCAGATTATGAATATTACAGTTGAGCAGGTCGCAAAAGATCTTGCAGATATCAAGGTCATCGCGACAAAGAACGAGACGGCGGAGGTTTATAAGACGTGTCTTGCGGCGCTAGACCTTACTACGCTTTCGCCAACGGATACCGAGAGTTCGGTTCGTGCTTTGGCGCGCCGTACTATGGATTTCTATACGGCATACCCTAAGTTGCAGAATGTTGCTTCGATTTGCGTTCATCCGCCATTTGTGGAGTGCGTAGGTTTGGAGATTGACGGCACGCCTATGCGTATTACTAGTGTTGCTGGTGGTTTTCCTGCTTCTCAGACGTTTGTTGAGGTTAAGGCGTTGGAGATCGCTATGGCGGTTGAGAGCGGTGCGGATGAGATTGATATCGTTATCCCTGTTGGCAAGTGCCTTGAGGGTCAGTTTGAGGAGGCTGAGAGTGAGGTTAAGCTTTTGCGTAAGGAGTGTGGTGATGCAGTTTTGAAGGTTATTTTGGAAACAGGTGAGTTGCAAGATCCACAAATCATCTTCGATGCTTCTATGGCTTCTATGCGTGCTGGTGCTGATTTCATCAAGACTTCTACTGGTAAGGTTCCTGTTAGCGCTACGCCTGAGGCTGTTGTCGCTATGTGTTACGCTATTAAGGAGTACGCCTCTTCTACGGGTCTGCAGGTGGGTATCAAGGTTGCTGGTGGTGTTAAGACGGCTACTGATGCAGCTTTGTACTATACTATTGTTGAGCAGATCCTGGGCGTTCAATGGCTTACGCCAGCTCTTTTCCGCATCGGCGCTTCTGCTGCTGCGAATACTATCTTGTCGGCTATTGTTGGCTCTGAGGTAAAACATTTCTAGTCTATCAACCGCCCATACGGGCATCATATACCAGAGGGGCAATCATCGATTGCCCCTCTTTTTTTCGATTCACTTCTCATTCTGAATAGCCTTTTCTGTCATCGTGAGTTAATGAACACCCTCCTGCTGCCTAGCAAAAAATAGAGCAGCTGTGAAAAAATGCACGGCTGCTCTATATTTATTATACTATGACCTCTCCGATAAGGAGCAGTGCGTTGCTATGGGTTGAATCTATAGCCAAGGTTCACAGACCATGTGCCTGTTGAGCCTTTGTAGCCCAAATCGCGCAGGTCTTTTGAGAAGTTGTTGATCAAGCCTGCATCGTAAGCGAATCCAATAAGGTATCTGCAGTAGCGGAACGATGCTCCAACGCGCAGTCCGAAGTCGTTGCGGCTCATAACGCGCGAGTCGATCGATGTTCCATCAGCCAATGTTACGCTCTCGCTCTTGAATGGGCGGTAGAAGCTGTCGCCACCGTCAGTCGTCATGGACCCTGCAACAGCGATCGAGTAGTATACACCAAACTCTGGTACGATTGCCATGCTTTTATTAATAGGTATGTCGAACGTTAGTACTACAGGGATCTCAATGTTGTAGGATTTGAAGTGTGTATTCTGCGATGTCGTCAGGATGCCGCTGTTGCGTGCTCCCTTCATCTCGAAGCTAAGACCCGTTTGGAGGAAGAGTGGCAGGTTATCCATCAGGGCGATGTTGTAGAGTCCCGCGGCGTTGAAGCCGGTTTGCGAATCAGTCGATACGTAGTCGTTGTGGAGGTTGGCGAAGTTGGCACCCGCGCGCAACGAGAAGAAGTTGCGGTATGGAGAGCTGTCGTCCCAGCAGCGCGACATGTTGTCGCCCGTTCGCGTTATGATGTTCGACTTCTTTTGACTTACTGTGTAGTTCATCGGTTTTGGTTCGGCGGCAATGGGAGTATAGTCGTCGGCGAATGCGGCACCACACATTGCTAGAGTGGTGGCGAGTGAAAGTAAAGTTTTTTTCATGGCAATCTAATTTTTTATTAATTATTCGTTTTCAGCCATTGAGGTGGCCTACAGCAGCCTCAGACGCAATAACTGCGCCATCTGCGCAAAGTGCCACAATAAAAAAATGAAACTTTTTTGAAAAAAAACACTCAATTGTTTGGTGGTTAAAAATAAAAGCCCCATATTTGCAGTCGCAAGAGGGATAAACGCGGCGGTTAACGCTGAGGGAACCTTGAGCAAATAAAAACGTTCTTTGAATTACTGGTTATATTTTTGAAAGAAAATGTAGTAATTATCTGTCAATTCTTTTGAAGGCGAATGTCTTTGAAAGCAAATTTGAAACAAGGAAGTCAGGACTCAAAAAAAACAAAACTATTTTTACAATGGAGAGTTTGATCCTGGCTCAGGATGAACGCTAGCGGCAGGCCTAACACATGCAAGTCGAGGGGCAGCATATTGGTAACTTGTTACCGATGATGGCGACCGGCGCACGG
>JBCQUJ010000012.1:0-58718 GCA_047174045.1 Rikenellaceae bacterium | reverse complement strand
TAATGGTACCCAGAGCCGGGATCGAACCGGCACGAATTGCTTCACTGGTGTTTGAGACCAGCGCGTCTACCAATTCCGCCATCTGGGCGTGATATAGCCACTGATAAGTGTTAAATCGAATGCAAATATACAGCTAAAAATTGAATATCCAAATATTATTGCGCTAAATTTTAAACTATTGCTTATTCGCCTGCGATGTGTGGCACTCCATCAGCTCTTTCGCCGCGACAAAAGGGGTTATGCGCTCCGCCAAAACTTTCCTTTCGTAGTCGCCTAGAACCGCCGCAACGCGAGGGTCTTCGTAGAAGTCAGACAAAATTGCCGCGTGGATCGTTTCGCGCATCCAGTAGCGAAGCTGTCCTTGTCTGCGACCAAGGAAGTGTCCGTTGCTCTTCGTGTGGTTGATATAGCTCTCAACCCCTTTCCAGACCTCCTCAAGTCCCGTTCCCTCTAGTGATGAACAGGTGTAGACCTCTGGGCGAACTCCAGCCTCTGGCATAGGGAATAGCTTTAGTGCGCCATCATATTGCGTGCGTGCTGCTTGTGCTTTGATGATGTTTTCGCCGTCCGCCTTCGTTATGACCATCATGTCGGACATCTCCATGATTCCGCGCTTGATGCCTTGTAGGTCATCTCCTGCGCCAGAAATTTGGAGCATGACAAATATGTCGACCATCGAGTGTACGGCAGTTTCAGATTGTCCGACACCTACCGTCTCGATGAATATCACATCGAAACCTGCTGCTTCACATAGAATTATCGATTCGCGCGTTTTGCGTGCCACGCCGCCTAGTGATCCTGCGGATGGCGAAGGTCTGATAAACACATCGGGGTTTGCCGAGATTGTACTCATGCGCGTCTTGTCACCCAAGATTGAGCCTTTGCTGCGTTCTGAGCTAGGGTCGATTGCAAGTACTGCGAGTTTATGCTTTAGCGATGTGATAAGCCCTCCGGTCGCCTCTATGAATGATGATTTTCCTGCCCCTGGCACACCTGTTATACCTATTCTTATAGAGTTGCCGGAGTGTGGCAAGCACGCCTCGATTATCTCTTGTGCTTGTGCGTGATGCTCTGCGTTTGCGCTTTCGATTAGCGTGATGGCTTGCGATAGGATCGTTATGTCGCCTGCAAGAATCCCCTTCACATACTCTTCAGTCCCCATTTTGCGGCGCTGTTTGCGTACGAAATATGGGTTTACGATTGGCTGCTCCGCCACCCCCTCGGTCACGTTGAGTGCCGAGTCGTGGTGTTGGTCTATGTATTCGTGTTCGAAGTGTTCTATTTTTGTGAATGCCATGATCTCTGTCGCTTTTGTTTTCCTCTTCAAAGTTACATATTTTCTCAATTTGTCACAAAAAATAGGCCGCAGATTTAGCTTAACTGACAATTTGGCAGGTTTTGTCACTCTTTTGCGGACAAAAGGTGCTGTTTTTGGTTTGGTATACCATTTGTAGATATTTGTGGCATAGCGAACGAAAAAGCGAATAAAAAAAGCAAAACATTTTAAATATTTAATAAATAATTCAAACTATGGGAAAGATTATTGGAATTGATTTGGGTACAACGAACTCGTGTGTATCAGTTATGGAGGGTAACGAGCCAGTCGTTATCCCTAATGCGGAGGGTCATCGCACCACTCCATCTGTCGTAGCCTTCACGGACGGCGGCGAGCGTAAGGTTGGTGATCCAGCGAAGCGCCAAGCGATTACGAACCCTGAGCGTACGGTATTCTCTATCAAGCGTTTCATGGGAGAGGCTTTTGATAAGGTTGGTGACGACATCAAGCGCGCACCTTACAAAGTTGTTAAGGGCGATAACAATACGCCACGCGTAGATATTGACGGTCGTCAATATACTGCGCAAGAGATCTCGGCTATCACGCTTCAGAAGATGAAGAAGACGGCGGAGGATTACATCGGTCAAGAGGTTACAGAGGCGGTTATCACGGTTCCTGCTTACTTCTCTGATTCGCAGCGTCAAGCTACGAAGGAGGCTGGTGAGATCGCTGGTCTAAAGGTTCGCCGTATCATCAACGAGCCAACGGCTGCGGCACTTGCTTATGGTCTTGATAAGAAGGATTCTGAGGCTAAGATCGCAGTTTATGACCTTGGTGGTGGTACATTCGATATCTCTATCTTGGAGTTGGGCGATGGTGTGTTTGAGGTGAAGTCTACAAATGGTGATACGCACCTTGGAGGAGATGACTTCGACCACGTATTGATCGACTTCTTCGCGGAGACTTTCATGGCGGATCACAACATCGATTTGCGCAAGGATCCTATGGCGTTGCAACGTTTGAAGGAGGCTGCTGAGAAGGCTAAGATTGAGCTTTCATCTACTACGCAGACTGAGATCAACTTGCCATATATCATGCCTGTTGATGGTATTCCACAACACCTTGTGATGACTTTGACACGTGCGAAGTTCGAGCAGTTGGTTGATACTTTGGTTCAACGCACTATAGAGCCTTGTAAGTTGGCTTTGAAGGATGCGGGTCTTTCGACATCGCAGATCGACGAGGTTATCTTGGTTGGAGGTTCTACGCGTATTCCAGCTATCCAGAAGGTTGTTGAGGAGTTCTTTGGTAAGGCTCCAAACCGCAGTGTGAACCCTGATGAGGTTGTTGCTGTTGGTGCGGCTATCCAGGGTGGTGTTTTGACAGGAGAGGTTAAGGATGTCTTGCTTCTTGACGTTACTCCGCTTTCATTGGGTATCGAGACTATGGGCGGCGTCATGACGAAGCTTATCGATGCAAATACAACTATCCCTACGCGCAAGAGCGAAACGTTCTCTACGGCGGCTGATAACCAACCATCGGTTGAGATCAACGTTTGCCAGGGAGAGCGTCCGTTGGCGAAGGATAATAAGTCGTTGGGTCGTTTCCACCTTGACGGTATTCCACAAGCGCCACGCGGTGTTCCACAGATCGAGGTTACTTTCGACATCGATGCGAATGGTATCTTGAATGTATCGGCAAAGGATAAGGGTACAGGTAAGGAGCATAACATCCGCATTGAGGCTTCGAGCGGTTTGACAGATGCTGAGATCCAACGTATGCGCGATGAGGCTAAGGCTAACGAGGCGAGCGACAACGCGGAGAAGGAGAAGATTGAGAAGATCAATGCGGCAGATTCAAATATCTTTGCTAGCGAGAAGCAGTTGAAGGAGTATGGTGATAAGATCCCAGCTGAGAAGAAGGCTGCTATCGAGTCGGCGTTGGCTCAGCTTAAGGAGGCGCACAAGGCGGCTGATTTGGCAGCTATCGACCCAGCTATCGAGGCGTTGAACGCTGCATGGCAAGCTGCATCAGAGGATATCTACGCACAGCAGCAGGCTGCAGGTGGCGCAGATGCTGGTGCTGGTGCAGGTGCTGGCGCGCAAGATGCTGGCGCAGCACAACCTGAGGATGTAGAGTTCGAGGAGGTTAAGTAATCCCGAACCACATATAAGCGAGAGCCGACCCATCGAGGGTCGGCTCTTTTTTTTGTGCCTATATATTATATAGTATGTTGTTGCTATTTGTTGCTCTCTTTTTCTTTCTCTAGTCTTTCGATCTCTCCCTTCAACTTTCCGATCTCTTCGGCTTGCGATACGACCTTGTCCACTAGGTATTGCAGTTCATTTGGTTTTGCATCTATGTTGGATTCGTGTGTTGTGTTTGCCTTTCCGTTGATAATCCAGTTGAGGTCGGCTTGTTCACAAACAGAAAACAGAAGTTCGTAGTCGATTGTTTCTCTTGTTTTCCAATTTGAAATTGTGCTGCGTGAAATCCCCATAAGCTGCGCTAAATCGCTATCCGTAGCTATATTATTAGCTCGTTTAGCTCTTTCGAGTATTTCAGAAACCACACCAATTGTTTTCATTTTGTGAAAAATAAACGATAAAATGTTTGTTTGTTTGCAAAATGTGAACTAACTTTGCATTTTGTAAGCCGATTAACAATGTTAGTTGGCCGTAAAGTTATAAATAATAATCGAAAATGATAGTGAATCCTGGAGATAATGTCGAGGTGGGCTGTGGCGGTGCGAGGTTGTCACATAATGTTTTAAACATTTTTTATGCCACGAACGATAAGTTTGTGACAATATTGGCAGTGTCGATCGCCTCATTACTATGCAACGCGCGCAGCAAAACGCCAATCGTTATATCGGTGTTGGTACAGGGTGATTTGAGTACCAAGAACCGTGCGGCGTTGGAGGCGTTGAGCAAACTTCGTGAAAACTCGACAGTAAAACTTGTCGCTGTTGACAACTCTCTTTTTGACGGTATTCATGTTGAAAAGCGTTTTGGGATTGAGTCGTTGTATCGTATCGTTATCGCACGACTAATTCCGGACGAGTCGCGCGCTCTATACCTCGATTGCGATACGGTGATTCTTGGTGATGTCGAAGAGCTGTATAATGAGGATTTGGAGGGTGCGGTTATTGGCGCAATACCAGAAGATTTCATCGTTGATCCAAAGAAAACTAATATCTACTCCGTTCAACACCACGACGATTTTCGCTATTGCAACTCCGGTGTTTTGTTGATTGATCTTGATAGATATAGAACGCTAGAGATTGAGCAGCAGGTGTTTGATTACTTTAGCAATGAGTATAAAACACTAAAGATGTTCCCTGATCAAAATGCTATCAACTTAATTATGAGTAGAGTTGGTGGCGGATTCAAATATTTAGATTTAAAGTGGAATTTCATGCCTTTTGTTAAGGGCTGGCGTTTTTGGGACTTGACCAACTATAACAGAGTGAAGTCTGATCCGAAAATTGTTCATTTTGCAAATGAGTCGAAGCCAGTAAATTATTATAGAAATATATTTGCTCCTACAAAATGGGATCTCAAATTCTGGAAGTATCTGCTAAAGACGAAGTTTTGGTATGTGATATTAACACTGCCAGGAAGTTTCTTTGTAGGTTTTTTCAAGAGGTTGATTGTGAAGAGTGCAGAAAGACATTATGATGATGGAACATACGCAAAACGGATCAAGCTATTCGGTATCACTGTGTATAAACGTAGTGTAGATTTTTATGGTTCTACGCAAGCTATTTTTGGCGCAAAGTTCCGAAAGAAGCGAAACTTAGATCAAAAAATAGACTTAGTATATACTTGGGTTGATGGTTCTGATCCAGCGTGGCAGGCAAAGAAGAGATTGTATATTGATGAGCAAACGGATAAAAGTCCGGAGGTTACTTGCGAAGGAAGGTTTGAGAATAGTGATGAGTTGATGTATTCGTTGCGTTCGGTGGATATGTATGCTCCGTGGATTAATCACATATATATAATAACTGATAACCAAATACCAAGTTGGCTAAATACGAACCATCCAAAGATAACGGTTGTTGATCATAAGGAGATTTTGCCTGCTGATGTGTTGCCAACGTTTAATGCAAATGTTATTGAGAGTGCAATAGCGAATATTGATGGGTTGAGTGAACATTTTCTTTTTGCTAATGATGATACGATGTTTGGCCGTGTGGCTAAGCCAAGCGATTTTTTTACCAAGAGTGGAAATCCAATAGTTAGAATGTCTGAAAGAAGTTATGATTCCGCAAAGAGGTTTTATAGGAAGATGACACCTTATCGTTGTATGTTAGATTTTACAAACAAGTTGATGTATAACGAGTATAGATCCGATTATCTGCGCTTAGTTCCTTCTCATCAAATTGATGCATACTCGAAGCAGACATATAATGAGTGTGTTGTAAAGTATCAAGAGTTGATTGATAGAACGAGGTCGCACCGCTTTAGGCAGAGTGATGATCTGCAGCGGCATATTGTTAGTTTGTATGCTATTGAAACTCGAAAGTGTGAGTTGAGAAAATTAAAGAAGTGGCCAAGTAAGATGAGTCGCTTGTTTATGAAACTAGGTTTCGCGGAGTTGCCAGAACATCTATACTCTACGATTTCGAATAGATCGGTTGAGAGGAGAATACATGTGTATAAGCCACTCCTTTTCTGCTTGAATGATTCTGAAACATGCACAAGCGAAGATAGGGAGCATATTAAGGGTGTTATGTGTAGGCTCTTTCCCCAAAAATCGTCATTCGAAAAATAGGGGGAGGTATTGGCGGAAGATCGGTTCGATCCAGTAGTAGGTGAGGCCCCAGATGATGAAGCGGATGCCTTTGCCGATGAACATGTAGATGCCGCAACGTGTGAAGTTGACACGGTAGAAACCAAGCGCAAGAGGGAATAGGTCACCAATGATAGGCAGCCATGAAAATGCTGCCAATAGCGAACCCCACCTATCGACTATGTGCCGCTGTTTTCGCAGCTTCGTCTCCGTGATGTGGAAGTAGCGCTCGATCCAATCCCAACGCCCTAGCCAACCCATATAATATGTGATTGCGCCGCCAAGCCAATTGCCAACAGTAGCAATTGAAATAGCGATATATGGGTTTGCACCAGGCTGCATAAGTAGCGCCAGGAGGATAACCTCCGAGCTCAAAGGGAAGATCGTGGAGCCAATCACAGCACCAAGAAACAGACCCAAATATCCCCATTCAACCAACGACTCCATAGTATATTGCCAAAAAGCAATAACTATGCAGAATTAGTTCTTGCTAGAATGGTAGATTATCAGGATCCTCAGCTGGAATAGCTATATCGATCTTTTTTGGCTGTTGCTTCCTCGTGTTTGACAACCGTTCGCGCATCGCGATCTGCTCCGCTATAACCTTCGGAAGGACGGCCCCCTCGACCTCGCTCAGCTCCATTATGCGCAGCTTTCGCGCCGCTATATCTACGCTTTTGCGCTCTACGCCCTGCTTATCTTTGTATGTGCTATGGCGCAGCGCACCCTCCATATATATAGGCGTTCCGCTAGTCGCTTTGGCATCTATCGTGTTAGCCATCTCGCCCCAAAACACAACCGTGTGCCACTCAGTGATGTGCTTCGTTGTGCCATCTTTGAGTGTCACCTGCTCGGTTGTTGCCATGCGCACGCGCGCCATCTTGTTATCGGCGCTTACGTGTATATATGGTTCATCTACGACAAACCCTTGGAGTATAACTCTATTTATCATCGGTGAATTTATGGCGCGCTAGATCTCTACTGTTATAGAGTCTTGATAAGCTCTGTGAATAGTGTAGACATGCGCACAGAAGCTTTTGCAGCCTCTGCTTGCACATCCTCATGGTCGTTGATGTCGCCGCTCAAACCGCAGTTTGTGATTACCGACATACCGAACACCTTTAGTCCGCTGTGGCGCGCAACGATAACCTCTGGCACAGTTGACATGCCGACAGCATCGCCACCGATAGTTTTGAAGAAACGATACTCTGCGTGAGTCTCAAACGATGGGCCTGTCAAACCGACATATACACCATATTGCAGCTTGATATTCTCCTTCTCCGCAATATCCGTTGCGCGCTTGATAAGCTCCGGCTCATAGCATCGGTTCATATCTTGGAAGCGAGGTCCAAACTTAGCTAGATTCTTGCCAATCAATGGGTTAGGCATGTTGTTGATGTGATCCGTTATGACCATCAAATCGCCAATCTTGAACGATGTGTTAACGCCACCCGCAGCGTTAGAAACAAATAGAGTCTCGATTCCCAACAACTTCATAACACGCACAGGAAGCGTCACATCGTTCATTCCGTAGCCCTCATAGAAGTGGAAGCGACCTTGCATCGCTACAACACGCTTCTCGCCAACATATCCAAAGATAAGGCGGCCGTTGTGTCCCTCCACAGTCGATACTGGGAAGTTTGGAATATCGTGATACTCAATTGTGTGCTTAACATCGATCGATGTGTTGGCAAAGTTGCCAAGTCCTGAACCTAGGATTACACCAACCTCTGGGTTAAAATTCTCGCTCTTGTTGTTGATAAACTCCGCAACGCTTTTGATTCTCTCCATCATAACTTTCTCTCCTTTTTATATTTTTATTTTTAATCTTTTTTCAACCTCTTTTCGACCTCTGCGATCAGCTCTTTTGCATCGCCACATATAAACTTCATCTTTATTGGCGAGTAGTATGCTCGCTCCTTTATTGCGGCTGGTAGATGTTCCAATTTTCGCAACTTTACGCTATCCTTTTCAGTCATGAGAAGTGTCGCGTTTGGGTGTTGATTCAGCGTGGTAACTATCGCCGCAATATCGGCATTTGTATAGCTGTGATGATCTTTGTATATCAAACTTCCTGCGAGCGAAAAATCCCTATCAATCATATCTATGAATGGCTTCGGGTTGCCAATTCCTGCAAGTGCTATAACCTCATTTGTCGTGCCTTTCGCCTCACTCTCAAATAGCGATTTTGGCTCTTGGTTCGCTATCGTTGTAGCAAATATCGGTTGGTTTTTTGTCGTAGGCAAACCCTTTGTTGCGCGCTCCATTGCCGCTTCGTCTTTGCACTTCGTTATGACGAATATATCTGCATTTTCGAGCCTCTTAGGTGTGTCGCGCAACGAACCTGCTGGTAGCATCATATCCTCCGCTATGGGGCGTGTCGCATCGATAATGATGATGTTCACCCATGGTGTGACATATCGGTGCTGGAACCCATCATCCATTATTATCAACTCAACATCGGGATGCTCCTTCTCGATGCGCTCAATACCTTCGACCCTCTTTTCGCAAACTACGACAAGCGCTTCGGGGTATTTTAGCTTCATCTGTAGCGGTTCATCGCCCACGTCAAGGTAGCTGTCGCTGCATTCAACCTCTCTGTAGCCTCTGCTCTTGCGCCCATATCCGCGCGACAGTAGTGCAACGCGTTTTCGGCTCTTCGACAGCTCCTCTATCAGCAACTCACTCATCGGCGTTTTGCCCGTTCCGCCTACCGTGATATTACCCACACAGATTGTCGGAGTAGCAAATCGCTTGCTGCTCTTTAGACCCGTGTTGAATAGCCAATGGCGCGTATTTATCACCAATAGATATAGCCACGAGAGTGGTGTGAGAAGTGTTTTTTTCATCTAATGTAGTGTCAAAGGTATATAAATATATGTGGATTACAAAATCTTCTCTTTTTTTGGTTATATTTGCATATTGATATGAATATTATTAGTTGTATGAAAAGATATATTTGCGGCGTTTGCGCAGCTCTTGCCGCTCTTGTTGTAGTTAGTTGTGGTGATGGTGGTTCTGGCTCTTCTTCATCGAAGAGAGTTGCTCCTGATAGCCGTTATGGTATTGAGGTCGAGGGGTATGAGCTGAACAGCTCTAAGGTTCGTTCTGGGCAAACTTTGGGTAACATCATGACCTCTTTGGGGCGTACGCCACTTATGGTCGATAAGATCAACACTGCGGCAAAGGAGGTTTTTCCGTTGAGAGGTATTCGTGCCGGAAATCGCTATACGACATTTGTTGCGAAGGCGCAAGACTCGTTGTCGCAAGATAGGTTAGATTATATTGTCTATCAGCAAGATATGCTCAACTATGTCGTCTTCATGATGCGTGATGACTCTGTTGCGGTATATAAGTGGGAGAAGCCTTCGGTGACGATTCGCAATAAGAAGACAGCGGTCATCAACTCTTCGTTGTGGGGTGCTGTTGTAGATGCGAAGTTACCTTACGCTTTGGCATCGGAGGTTGAGGAGGTTTATCAATGGACAATCGATTTCTTCGGTATTCGTAAGGGTGATTACTTCACGGTTATATATGACGAAACATTCGTTGATGACTCTATATCGGTCGGTATCGGTAAGATTTGGGGTGTTAAGTTTGTCCACAATCGCGATACGTTGTATGCTGTGCCGTTTGAGCAGGATGGGAAGCGTGATTTCTGGGACGAGAAGGGTGGTTCTATGCGTAAGCAGATGTTGAAGGCGCCATTGAAATATTCTCGCATAAGCTCTCGTTTCTCGAATGCGAGGTTGCACCCAATATATAAGGTCTATCGTCCGCACCATGGTGTGGATTACGCGGCGCCTACAGGTACTCCGGTTCACTCGGTGGCGGATGGATATGTTACCTTCACTGGCTGGGCTGGTGGTGGTGGTAACACTATCAAGATTCAGCACCCAAACAATATTATGACAGGGTATCTTCACTTGAGCCGCTACGCAAAGGGTATAGCGAAGGGTGTGAAGGTTACGCAGGGGCAGCTTATCGGATATGTAGGTTCTACGGGCGACTCTACGGGTCCGCACCTTGATTATAGAGTTTGGAGAAATGGTGTCGCTATCGATCCATTGAAGATCCCGCAACGTCCATCATTGCCTATCTCGGATGAGAATCGCGAGAGCTATGAGATGGCGCGTGATAGCATCATTTTGGAGTTGAATGAGGCTGAGGTTTTGAACCTTGCGGAGCGCGCTCGCCGCGACTCTATAGAGTTGGTTCGTAGCCGCAATCAGCAGTAGATAAGCAGGTAGGTATGGAGGCGAAAATTGTTAAGTTCATAGGTAAGCATCATGTTTTGACGTTGGCTACGGCTGACGTAAATGGTGCGCCATATTGCTGCAACGCCTTCTATGCTTATGATGTGGAGCGCAACTGTTTCATCTTTTCATCGGGTCACGATACAACTCATGTGGAGCAGATGAAGAGCAGGGCAGAGGTTGCAGCATCGATTGTCTTGGAGAGCAAAATTATCGGTAAGTTGCAGGGTTTGCAGATCACGGGGCGCATAGTTGAGGGTGATGATAAGGAGGATCGCGCGGCGTATGTTAAGGCTTTTGCCTTTGCAGCTGTTGCGCCGTTGACGTTGTGGAGGCTTGAGCCTGATTTTATTAAGCTGACGGATAACACGTTGGGATTTGGTAAGAAGTTGATATGGAACCGCGAGTAGGAGTTGTTATAGTTGCTGGCGGTAGTGGCTTACGAATGGGTGGTCGCGTTCCGAAGCAATTTTCGTTTTTGGGACAGAAGCCGATGTTGGCTCACTCGATAGATCTTTTCGCTAAAGCTTTGAGCAACGTTGAGGTTGTCGTTGTTGTGGCGGAGGATAGGGTTGATTATTGGCGCAATTTGTCGGCTCGTTTTGCCGTTAGTGATCATAAGGTCGTTACTGGAGGTGCCGAGAGGTTCTTTTCTGTTAAGGCAGGAGTAGATGCTTTGAGCGAGAGTGTAGATGTTATAGCAGTTCACGATGGCGCTAGACCATTGTGTAGTGCTGAGTTGGTGCAGCGTTGTGTTGCTTCGGCTGTGTCGAATGGCTCTGCAATTCCTGTTGTTGCTTTGGCTGACTCAATTCGCGAGAGAGTTGGAGTTGAGGGTAGTGGTGGGAGCAAGGCGGTTGATAGATCGCAATTTATGGCGGTTCAAACCCCACAGGTCTTCGATGCGGCGATTTTGCGCAGAGGCTATAAGCAGAGTTTTGATGCATCGTTTACGGATGATGCGAGTGTTGTGGAGCGCATGGGCGAGAGTGTCTGGACATGCGATGGTGAGAGGGGCAATTTTAAGATTACAACGCAAGAGGATATGCTCTTTGCGCAGGCGTATATCGCACATATAGATAGTTTGGATAGAGATAACTATGAACAATAACAACCTGATTGGAGTATATGATATGGTGACGGATCGCGAGACCTATTTCTGGTCTTTCGTCCATGTCCTGAGCATCCTTTTGCTTGGCTATTCGCTCTATGTTTTCTATGACGGAGGTTATCTTTCGGCGTGGTTCGTATCGTTTGTCGTTGCGTTAATTATCTTCATGGCGCTATCGATACCTCGCCGCGTTATCACTAATGATTTGGCTATTTCGGTAGAGTCTATCTTGGATGTTTCGCAGATCGAGATTTGTGAGATAGCATCTATCAACAAGGTTTCGCCGCGCAAGATTCGTTGGGTGATGCCGATTTTTGGTAGCTGTGGTTTCTTTGGGTACTATGGCTATTTCTTCGATTTTCGCCATTTCCACAAGATTAGGATCTACGCTACTGAGTGGCGCTATTTGGTCGAGATTGTGGATATCTATGAGGATTACCACTACATTTCGTGCCGCGAGCGCGACCTATTTATCGAGGATATTAAGAGCCGCCTAGAGGCACTCGATTTGGTTGAGCTAGATGCTGCGTCTTCTGATGCGGCGCAAGGGTAGTGCTAGCACACCAAATAGCGCTTCGCTAAAGATTCCACCGCTCATTTTTGATACGCCTTCGCAACGATCTGTGAAGATTATCGAGAGTTCGCGCAGCTTGAACCCAAGCTTTATCGCCGTGTACTTCATCTCGATCTGGAATCCATACCCCTGCATCTTTACTCTGTCAAGATCTATCGCCGATAGAGCCTCCTTGCTGTAGCCCACAAAACCTGCAGTTGCATCTTTGACCTTCATGCGTGTTACAATACGCACATACATCGAAGCGAAGTATGAAAGCAGCAGTCGTCCCATAGGCCAGTTAACGACATTCACACCAGCAACATATCTAGACCCAACGACAACATCAGCCTCCTTCGAGGTCAATGTTTCGCTCAGGCGTACCAAGTCGTTTGGGTTGTGTGAGAAGTCGCAATCCATCTCATATATATAGTCGTAGTTCTTCTCTAGCGCCCATTTGAATCCAGCAATATATGCTGAACCAAGCCCTAGTTTTCCGCTACGTTCCATGAGATGTACTCTTGGAGAGTTTAGCTGTCGCACCACTTCGGCTGTTCCGTCAGGCGATCCATCGTCAACCACAAGCAGGTCAAACTCTACGGGTAGTTGCATCACCGCATCAATCATGCGCGCAATGTTCCCTATCTCGTTGTATGTCGGTATGATAACCAGCTGCTTAACCCCTGTCATATCACAAATATAGTGTTATTTTTACAATATAAAAAATATCCCCCGCACTCTTCAGTGCGAGGGATATTCTCGATTTCTATAACTTATATAGCGCTACTTACGCCTTCTTCTTATCTTCGCGCTCCATCATATCGTGTGCGATAGGTGTTGCGATGAATATAGAAGAGTAAGTACCAACTATAACTCCGATCAACATCGCAAAGACAAATCCGCGGATAGTCTCGCCACCGAAGATGAAGATTGCAAGTAGGGTTACGATTGTTGTACCCGATGTGTTGATCGTACGTGCCATAGTTGCGTTAACAGCAGTGTTGATATTCTCTTTTAGCGTGCGCTTAGGGAACAACGAGATGTTTTCGCGAATACGGTCGAAGATAATCACGGTATCGTTGATCGAGTAACCGATGATTGTCAAGATCGCCGCGATAAACGCTTGATTAACCTCAAGGTTGAATGGCATGATACCATATAGCATTGAGAATAGACCGACTACAACGATTGAGTCGTGGATCAAAGATGCTGTTGCACCAGATGCCCATTGCCATCTTTTGAATCGAATCGTGATATATAGACCAATCGCTAGCAACGAGATAAGGATCGCGTAGATTGCGTTGTATGTCATATCCTTCGCGATTGAAGGTCCGATCTTGTCAGCCGATACGATACCATTCGTATCAGTTTGAGTGTTGCGGAAACCGTCAAACGAGATGTTGTAGTTGTAAAGTGGCTTCACGGCGTTGTAGATAATTCTATCTACCTCCTCTGTTGTCTGCTCCGATGTGTCGTCATACTTGTATTGAGTTACAATACGCATTTGCGACTCATCGCCATATTGCTTAACCTCGAAGCTTACGCCTGCAGCATCACCCTCAGAGAATTGTGCGTTCAACGAGTTGCGGATTTGCTCTGCAGATACCGCGTTGTCAAAACGTACTACATAAGCGCGACCTCCTGTAAACTCTGTACCAAGGTTCAAACCGCGTACAGCGAATGATAGAAGCGATGCAACCATCAATACCGATGAAATTGCATAAGCAATCTTGCGCTTTCCGATGTAGTCAATCGACAACTTCGACAACCAATTCTCTGACCAAGAGCGAGAGAACTTGATTCCGTTGAACTTCTCAACAGCCCATTCAATCAATAGACGAGTGATGAAGATTGAGCAGAACAATGATGTTGCGATACCGATGATAAGTGTCGTAGCGAAACCTTGTACAGGACCTGTTCCGAATGTTGCAAGCACAATACCGGTGATAAGCGTCGTAACGTTACCGTCGATGATCGCAGAGTATGCGTTCGAGAATCCGTGTTGGATCGCTGCGCCAAGACCTTTGCCTCCGCGAAGCTCCTCCTTGATACGCTCGTAGATGATAACGTTCGCATCAACCGCCATACCCATCGTAAGGACGATACCAGCGATACCAGGGAGTGTCAATACAGCACCAAACGATACCAATACACCCATCAAAAGGAATACATTCGATACAAGCGCAAGGTCAGCCAACCAACCAGCACCCTTGTAGAATATACCCATATAAAGAAGCACCAAAACGAATGCGATAAGGAACGAGAATAGACCAGCCTCGATTGACTCTTGACCAAGTGATGGACCAACAACCGTATCTTGGATGATGCGCGCCGGAGCTGGCACCTTACCAGACTTAAGAACGTTTGCAAGATCCTTTGCCTCTTGGATTGAGAAGTCGCCAGAGATTGAAGAGTTACCACCCTCAATCTTCGAGCGTACAACTGGTGCAGAGTATACGTAACCATCAAGAACGATAGCGATGCACTTTCCGATGTTGTCACCAGTTAGGCGACCCCACTCTTGAACACCCTCCGCGTTCATCGACATAGATACCTCTGCCGTAGCACCCATCTCTGAGTACATTTCGCGAGCATCAGTAACAACACCACCGTCAAGTGGAGCGCGACCATCCATGCGATCGCTCTTAATTGCATATAGCATATAGCGACCATCAGCGTAAGAGTCACCCTTGATTCCCCACTTGAATGTAACGTCGTTTGGAAGAAGCGCGCGAACAGATGGCATAGCTAGATACTCATCGATCTTAGCCGTGTCAGCTTGTGCTGCAGCACCAACAATTGCACCACCAGCGTAATCTGGGTTAAGAAGAGCGAACAATGGGTTCGCTTCGCGACTGTAGCGCGATGTAACCTCCTCCGATGCACTCTCTGTCTCAGCAACCTCAGCGATTAGCGAGTTGCTTTGGCTCTTAGATGAAGAGTTTGCGCGACGCGCCTCACGTTGCTCCTTGCGAATCTGCTCCGCTACAGTTGAGCGAAGTGCGCGATCAACGCGAGATAGAGCTGGCATAAGCTCGCGACCATTGTATGTTGTCCAGAACTCAAGCGATGCAGCGCCTTGAAGAAGCTTGCGTACGCGCTCTGGCTCTTTCACACCTGGAAGCTCAACCAAGATGCGGTTTGAGTTCGGAAGGCGTTGGATGTTTGGTTGTGTCACTCCGAAGTGGTCGATACGACTACGTAGGATGTTGAACGAAGCAGCGATTGCAGCCTCAGTCTCTGCGCGAAGCACCGCCTCAACAGCAGAATCAGAGCTGTTTGGGGCGATATCCTTGCGATCTGGGCTAACGAAGATTGCTGCCAACGAACCACCATTAGATGTTGTCTTGTAAGCATCAACGAATGCTGTGATGTAGTCGCTCTCGTCACCCTTGTTGAAGCGCGCGTTTGCGATCTCCATTGCACGAGTGAACGCAGGCTCTGCAGCGCTTGTTCCAGCTAGTGCCTTCACAACATCTGCTACTTGAATCTCCAACATTACGTTCATTCCACCCTTCAAGTCAAGACCAAGGTTGATCTCCTTCTCCTTAACTTGCTTGTAAGTGTATTGTGCGAAACCTAGGTCATATACAACTTGGTTCTGGATTGAATCAAGGTAGTATGTTTCGCGAGAGTTTTGCTGCTCCGTCTCAAATTGAGCTGCATACTCTGCTGCTTGTTTCTCTACGTTACGTGCTTTGAACGTAAACGAGAGTTGATAGATAGAGGCTAGCGCCAGAAGGGCCGCCAATAACTTTATTGCACCTTTACTTTGCATCTGTTTTTGTTTAGTTATTATTTATTTTTTGTTTTCTTATTTCAACTCTTTACGCTGTGGTTTATAGAATCTGCTCCAACTCTTTGATTGTCTTGCAGATCTCCTCGTCTGAAGGGGTGTAGTCCTTCAGCAAACCATTCATGTGTTGCTCGTAAGCGTATAGATCGTTTAGTCCGTGACCTGATAGGTTGAAGACGATATTCTTGCTTACTCCCTCCTCTTTGCACTTTTTTGCTTCGCGGATCGCCACTGCGATTGCGTGGTTTGACTCTGGCGCAGGGATTATTCCCTCTGTCTTTGCGAATAGCATTCCCGCCTCGATTGTCTCACATTGGTTCACAGCTTGCGCCTCGATAAGGTTCTCCTTTAGGAGTTGACTAACGATCGCACCAGCACCGTGGTAGCGTAATCCTCCGGCGTGAATATCCGATGGGTGGAAGTTGTGTCCTAGTGTATACATCGGAATTAGTGGAGTGAATCCTGCAACATCACCAAAGTCATATTGGAACTCACCGCGTGTCAACTTTGGACAGCTCGTAGGCTCTGCCGCTACGATACGAATCTTCTTGCCCTCTGTAAGGTTCTTGCGTAGGTATGGGAATCCAAGTCCTGCGAAGTTACTACCGCCACCGAAACAACCGATAACGATATCTGCCTCTTCGCCTGCCATCTCCATCTGCTTTATTGTCTCCTCTCCGATTACGGTTTGGTGTAGCACTACGTGGTTCATCACGCTACCAAGCGTATATCTTGTGTCGCTGTTGTTCTTTAGCGCCATTTCGACCGCCTCCGAGATCGCCATGCCTAGGCTTCCCGAATCGTTAGGGTTCTTCGCAAGTGCTGCGCGACCCGACTCTGTGATTTCGCTTGGCGATGCTACGACCTCCGCGCCCCAAGTATTCATCATAAGTTTACGGAAAGGCTTTTGGTTGTAGCTCACTTTTACCATAAATACTTGCACGTCAAGTCCAAAGTGTTGCGCTGCAAAAGCGATTGACGAACCCCACTGTCCGGCACCAGTCTCTGTCGTTAGGTGTTTGATGCCTTGCTTGTGGTTGTAGTATGCTTGTGGTACGGCTGTATTTGGCTTGTGCGATCCAGCAGGCGACACGCTCTCATTCTTGAAGAAGATCTTCGCTGGAGTATCTAGCGCTTTCTCAAGTGAGTACGCACGCACTAGAGGCGTTGAGCGCCATATTTTGTATATATCTTGAACTTGATCTGGGATCTCGATATATCTCTCCATCGACATCTCTTGGTTGATAAGCTCTTCGGCGAATATTGCCGACATCATCTCTTTTGTTACAGGCTCTTTCGTGGCTGGGTTAAGTGGAGGTAGTGGCTTTGTAGTCATATCGGCCACGATGTTGTACCAGTGTGTTGGCATCTCCTGCTCTGAGAGCATAAATTTCTTCGTCTTCATCTATCTTTTCTTACTTCTTTTGTATATTCACAATAAGCGACAAATGTAACACAAAAAAAGCAATTTTCCAAACCATACCATATATATATAAAGAAAGGCCAGCCGAAGATTAGTTCGGTTGGCCAATTTGTCACATTTTTTTGAACCTATGCGGCCTGCTAGAGGCTAATGTAAATTAGGGCTCTTTTGCGACAAATTTATGTTGAAATTTGGCGGTGATTCACCAGGGATTTTAGAAGTTAAATTGCGCCATTGCGCTCACTCTGTTTGCTGTGTTGCTTAGGCAATCCATATTTTTGCGTGATCCGTAAAGGTACTCTGCAGCTACCTTCAGGCGAGGTGTGATGTCATAGAAGATATTACCGAAAGCGTATTGTCCTACGCGATACTCGTCATCTGCGTAGTATCCTTGATCCTTGCGGACGCGCGCTGTTGAGTAACCTCCGTTAAGCGACAATTTCTTTGTGATGTTGAACTTTAGGGCTGCTTGCCAAGCGTACATCTCTGTCGCCTCGATTGACGTTGCGTTCGATGGGTCTGGTGTGAAGTCAAGTCCCGATCCGATTAGATCTTGGATATATGGCGTGATGCCCTTTCCGTAGATACTGTTTAGGCGGATGTTAAGCCACTTTAGGGGCTGTAGGTTACCGCTAAATTGCACTCCCCAACCTAGTAGTGATGTGTTCTCAGCTGATGTTACGTTGTATGCGTACATGTCGCGGAGTACCGCAGATACGCGGATATGGTGCTCCATCTTCTTTCCTAGGCGATATTGGATATACATCGGTACATCTGGCACGCGCTGTGGAATAGCCTCGAAGTTGCCTGCATCGCCGTATGTTGCCGATAGGTTTGGCATCTCAAGTGCTACTGCCATCTCAAGTCTATCATCTACGCAAGAGTATGTATAGCGCAGGAGTGTAGCGTAGTTGAATGAGTATGCGTTAGGTCCTTGGAAATCAATCGTTTGTGGTGCTGCTGATAGGTCACAGAATGTTGTGATGTCGCGACCGGCAGTGATGCCTAGGAAGTTAACGTATGCTGTACGTAGACGTGGCTGATAAGTGTTCGTAACGCCCGTGTCATTCCAGCCTGTGTTGCCGCGGAAATCCATATCAGCGAATACGCGAATTGCACCTACTGCGCGAGTGTTTACGATACCCGTGAAGTATAGACGCGATGTCGAAGCATCCATCATGATTTGTTGGCGTGTGTCGTAGCTGCTTGTTGTTGGGATGTCGGCTGTTACGAAGTCGATGTTCTCTACGATCCCGTTGAAGTCGTAGCTTGTTCTAAGGTTGATGTAACCACCTACGCCGAATGAGAATTTATTATCTTTCTGTGCGAAGACTAGCATTGGTGCTTGCACGCCTTGGAATTGATCTTGGTTGATTGTTTTTGTCAATTCGGCTGCTGCTGCGTGCTTTGTTGTGTTGCATTTGTTATGCTCTTTTCGTGCATGTTTTTTCATCTCTTCTGGATTCTCGAAGGTGTATAGGCTTTCGGTTAGCGAGCCATCTCCGTCTGATGAGATTACCAACACTTCTGCACTCTTTTTCGCCTCGTGGTGGTTGTTTGCTGCTGCTGAGAGCGCTGTTGCGCAAATTAGCATTGTTGCTGTGATTAGTCGAATTCTTTT
Source organism: Rikenellaceae bacterium (assembly GCA_047174045.1). GTDB lineage: Bacteria > Bacteroidota > Bacteroidia > Bacteroidales > Rikenellaceae > Alistipes. The sequence continues at coordinate 39,888 of JBCQUJ010000012.1, read as the reverse complement.
CATCTGCTCTTGTTTAGTTTTAGATTTGAAATTTTACTGTTTCAGTTATGGTTTTGAGAGTGGGCAATAAGTGTGCCAATGGCTCTTTTGCGACTTCCGAAAATTCTCTCTATCTTTGTCCATTATGCGAGTTACTCTCTCTGTTGCCACCTCTGTGGATGGCTATATCGATGATATGCGCCCTGAGCGCCTGGTTCTCTCTACGGCGGAGGATTGGGAGGCTGTCTATGCCCTTCGCGGCAATAGTGATGCCATTCTTATTGGGGGCGAGACGTTGCGCCGTGACGATCCGCGATTGCGCGGTGTTGCGTTGCGTGTTGTTGTTAGTGGTAGTGGTGCTATTGATCACAATTTGCGGATCTTTGGCGAGGAGGGGCGCATCTTGATCTTCTCTAATGTTGAGTGTGAGGAGTTGACGCAACGTTATGACAATGTTGAGATTGTCGTTTCGCAGCTTATTGATGCTGCTTTTGTCGTTACGGAGTTGGAGAAGAGGGGTGTTGAACGCCTTATGGTTGAGGGTGGTGCTGCTATCTTGAATATGTTCTTGGGTAGTGGGCTGGTCGATGTTTTGCGTTTGGCTTGCAATCCAGCTGTTGAGGTTGGCGATGAGAGTGCGCCGCGTTTTGCACCCGATTTGAGCGATGTTCCGTTGTGTTTGCGCGAGAATCTTGGTGGTATGGAGGTGCTGACTTATAGATTTGATAGTGGTGATGTTACCGATGCTGATGAGCGCTTTTTGGCGCGCGCTGTGGCTTTGGGGGGCAGTTCACCAGCTAAGGAGAGCTGTTATAGGGTTGGCGCTGTCGTTTTGAGTAGTGGCGGGGAGTTGTTTGAGGGTTATACGCTTGAGACTTCGCCAACGCACCACGCGGAGCAGGCGGCTATCAGTAAGGCGCTTGCGGCGGGTGTCGATTTGCGCGGTGCTACGATGTATGCCTCTATGGAGCCGTGTTCTGTTAGAAGTAGCGAGCCTGAGAGCTGTTCCGAGATTTTGTTGAGGTTGGGTTTTTCGAGGGTTCTGTTTGCGCTGTATGAGCCTAGCCATTTTGTGGAGTGCCATGGCGCGGAGAATCTACGCCGCGGCGGTGTCGAGGTCCATTTTGTTGATTCCCTCAGCTCATCAGTCCGAGCTATCAACTCCCATATCCTTTGCGACAAATAACCAATGGTGTTGCTGTTCGCTCTATAGTTTAAAACATATCAATTTGATAATCCCAATCTTCGGTGACACTGCCGCCGTGGTGGGTTACTGTGCTACGTAGGTGTAGGTGATATATCCGTGTTGCTTGGCAGGGGCTTGCTCATTGATGTCGAATGACGATTTGAGGGCAGCAGCCATTGCTGTCTCTTGCATACATAGGTCGCCACCTGAACTTACCTTGGCACTAATGACGTTGCCGCTGCGGTTTACAACGATGCTGATGCGCACGCTACCGCCACCGCGACACTGGTATGCCGGGATAGATAAGAATTTGGCGTGGCGCACTGGGTTGTGTAGTGAATACGATACAGTGACGCTGCCCTTGACATTCGCATCGCGCCTCTCGCGCTCTTCGCCCGATCCGCCCTCCTCGCCTTGGCGTTGTGTTGTGCGTATCGATGCGTTCTTGTCGTGGCGGATTGTGTTTGCCTCTCTGACACCTTGTTCGTATGCTTCGCGGTTGGCATCCATTTCGCGCCTGCGCTCCGCCGCCTGCTCAATGAGATCGTCAAAGCTGGAGTGCTGTCCGCGGCGTGCGCTGCGCGCTTGGTCCGTTGAGTGGAGGTTGGATGCGATGTTGCGCACCTCTTCAACAGCTTTCTGATGTTCGATCTGCTGCTGCAGGATCTCCTCATCGCGTATAGCCTCCTCGATAAGCTCCATCTCGATCTCGATGCTCTGTGGGCGCACTACGGGTGTCATTGTGATCTTCACAGTCATAATGGTTATCGCTAGCAAGAGGTAGAATATCGTTGTGACGTATATCCCCAACTGATGCTCTTTGATCCACTCCCAAGCATCATAGCTCCAACTATCCAACGCATCGACAGCGGTGTCGATGTAGTGCGATATGATCTCTATGAATTGCTCTATTTTGTGGTCCATATAACCATTATTTTGTGCAAAATTGCCGCTTTATTTGCGAAAATCTCTACAAAAGTAGCGTTTTTTCACTAAAAAGGAGTACATTTGCGATTAAATATAAACAAAAACCTAATATGTCAACAAAGCAACAAACCATCAAATCGCAGCTTACATTTAGCGGCAAAGGACTTCACACCGGTGTTCAGGTCACAATGACGGTACATCCGGCTGATGTTAACACAGGTATCGTTTTTCGTCGTGTAGACCTTGAGGGGCAACCTACGGTTCCCGCTCTTTGCGACTATGTGACAGATACTTCTCGTGGTACAACAATCGAGCTCAAGGAGGCGAAGGTTGCAACAATCGAGCATATATTGTCTGCTTTGTGGACTTTGGGAGTTGATAACGCAATGATCGATATCGACAACTGCGAGGCGCCGATCATGGATGGTTCTGCGCAAGAGTACGCTAAGGCGATCTTGGCGGCAGGTGTCGAGGAGCAAGAGGCGGAGAGAATCTACTACGAGGTTACGGAGAAGAAGATCTACACGGTGCCTGAGAAGGGTGTGGCGATTGTGATCTATCCTGATGATGAGTACTCGGTGTCGGTTCACGTTGATTACAACTCTAAGGTTGTGGGTAATCAATACGCTACATTTGGCATGGGTGATGACTACCTTGCTGAGATTGCGCCATCGCGTACATTCTGCTTTGCGCACGAGTTGGAGCCGTTGTTGAATGCAAACCTTATCAAGGGTGGTGATTTGGATAATGCTATCGTTGTCGTTGAGAAGGAGTTGCCAGCGGAGCAGATCGAGAAGTTGAAGAAGATCTTCGGTAAGGATGATATTGAGAATAAAGAGGGTTATTTGACTGATATTCGTTTCTCGAATGAGTTGGCACGCCACAAGCTGCTGGATGTATTGGGCGATTTCGCACTGCTTGGTCGCCGCATCAAGGGTCGTGTTTGGGCTACTCGTCCAGGTCACGAGGCTAACAGCAAGTTTATGTCGGAGCTAAAAAGCTCGATTGTGCGCGGTGGTACGAAGCCTCGCTTCAAATATGATTGCCGCAAGGAGCCTGTTTTTGATATTAACGCAATCAAAAAGTTGTTGCCACACCGATTCCCATTCTTGTTGGTAGATCGCATCTTCCATATCGATGATGATTCGATCGGTGGTATCAAAAATGTGACGATGAATGAGCCATTCTTTACGGGTCACTTCCCAGAGGAGCCAGTTATGCCAGGTGTGTTGCTTGTTGAGGCGATGGCGCAGTGTAGTGGTATCTTGGTGCTTAGCAAGGTGGAGGATCCAGAGAACTATTCGACTTACTTCATGAAGATTGACAACGTGAAGTTTAAGCGTAAGGTTGTTCCGGGAGATACGGTGCAGTTCGAGCTGACATTTATTGAGCCGGTTCGCCGTGGTATCGCATCTGTTGAGGGTCGCGCATTTGTTGGCGATGTGCTTGTTTGCGAAGCTACGATGATGGCGCAATGTGTTAAGAATAGATAGGGTTAGAGATTTTATACAAATATATTATAATGATAAGCGATAGAGCATATGTCCACCCAGACGCTAAATTGGGAAAGAATGTAACGGTAGAGCCATTTGCATATATTGCAGGTGACGTAGTGATTGGAGATGATTGTTGGATCGGCCCTAGCGCTGCAATCCATGATGGGGCGCGTATCGGAAAGGGTTGTAAGATTCACACCGCAGCTTCAATCTCGTGCTTGCCACAAGATTTGAAATTCGCAAACGAGGTTACGACAGCTGAGATTGGCGACTACAACGATATTCGTGAGTATGTGACAATCAGCCGCGGAACAGCATCAAAGGGTAAGACTGTTGTTGGAAGTCATAATCTACTTATGGCATACGTTCATATCGCACACGATGATGTTGTGGGTAGCCACTGTGTTCTGGCAAATCGCGTTTCGCTTGCTGGCGAGGTAGAGGTTGGCGACTGGTGTGTTATCGGAGGTCACGTTGCAGTACACCAATGGGTGCGTATTGGTGATCACTCGATGATTCAAGGTGGTTCGATGGTTACGAAGGATATTCCTCCATACGCAACAGTAGGTGGAGATCCGGTTCGTTTCTTCATGATCAACAAGCTTGGTCTAGGACGTCGTGGATTCACTCCAGAGAAGATTTTGGCTATATCAAACATGAGCCGCGCAATATTCCAAAGCGAGCTAAACTACTCGGCAGCTTGCGATAAAGTTGAGGCGGAGTTTGAGCAGACGCCAGAGCGTGATTTGCTGCTAAACTTCATACGCACGTCACAACGCGGTGTATGTAAAGGTTCTGCGGTATAGTTAGGCTGAATCTAGGTGGAGAATTTTAACCCGAATTTATTTGGTTTAAATATTTTTTATCCCTATATTTGCAGAAGCAATGAGAGGGAGAGTTAGTTAGGGAGACGGGTGTCTCCCTAATTTCGTACTAAGATATTACTATGATTGATACAAAAAAGATAGTTGAAATAGCGGAGAGCAAGCTTGAGGGGACAGATATGTTTGTCGTTTCATGTAGTTGCTCTACATCAAACGAGATTGAGTTGCTAATCGATGCCGATACGAAGATCTCGATCGATGCATGCGTTACGTTGAGCCGTGCAATAGAGGAGGAGTTTGATCGTGAGGTTGAGGATTTTCAATTGACAGTAGCCTCTGCAGGAGTTGGTTCGGAGTTGAAGCTGCTTAGGCAATACCCAAAGTTGATCGATAAATATATCGAGGTGCTGCTCTTGACAGGTATAAAGGTTGTCGGAACGTTGAAAGAGGCAACAGAGGAGGGTGTAACAGTGCAATATGAGCAGAAGCAAACCGTTGAGACATCATCGGGTAAAAAGAAGAAACAGATTGTGCAGGTAGAGGAGAGCTATCCTTTTGCTCAGATAAAGTGGGTCAAAGAGTATATCGACTTCAAATAAAAACGAGTAAAAAATAACAATATATAATATAAGTAATGGACAAACTTAATCTTATAAGCAACTTCGCAGAGTTTAAGGAGTTGAAGAACATTGACAAGGCGACAATGGTAGGTGTGTTGGAGGATGTATTCCGTCATGCACTTCAAAAGCAATTTGAGTCAGATGAGAACTTTGATGTTATCATCAACCCTGATAGTGGTGACCTTGAGATTTGGCGCAACAGAGTTGTTGTGGCTGATGGAGAGGTGGAGGACCCAAATACACAGATCTCGGAGTCTGAGGTAAAGGCTATTGATGATACTTATGAGATTGGTGATGATTTCGCTGATGAGTTCATGATGTCGCAATTTGGTCGTCGTGCAGTATTGTCGCTTCGTCAAAACCTTGCTTCGCGTATCCTTGACCTTGAGAAGGCTTCTCTATTCGAGAAGTATAAGGAGCGCGTTGGTGAGATCATCTCTGGAGAGGTTCACCAAGTGTGGAAGAAAGAGGTTGTTATCTTCGATGATGAGGATAACGAGTTGGTGTTGCCTAAGACGGAGCAGATCCCAAGTGACTTCTACCGTAAGGGTGATAGCATCAAGGCTATCGTTAAGTGTGTTGAGATGAACAACAATCAACCACGTATCATCTTGTCACGTACGGCAAATCAATTCCTAGAGAGATTGTTCGAGCAGGAGGTTCCTGAGATCTTCGATGGATTGATTACAATTAAGAGCATTGTGCGTATCCCAGGTGAGAGAGCAAAGGTTGCGGTTGAGTCTTACGATGATCGTATCGACCCAGTTGGAGCTTGCGTTGGTATGAAGGGATCGCGTATCTATACAGTTGTTAAGGAGTTGCGCAACGAGAATATCGATGTCGTGAACTACTCAACAAATCCAGAGTTGATGATTCAACGCGCGTTGAACCCAGCGAAGGTTTCGAGCATAACAATCGATGAGGAGCGCAAGACAGCTGCGGTACACCTTAAGCCAGACCAAGTGTCGTTGGCTATCGGTAAGGGTGGTCTTAATATCCGCCTTTCGAAGATGCTTACAGGTTACGATATTGATGTTTATCGCGAGATTGAGGAGGAGGATGTTGATCTTACGGAGTTCTCTGACGAGATCGAAGGATGGATCATCGAGGCTCTTAAGAGAGTTGGTTGTGATACGGCGAAGAGCGTTTTGGAGCTGTCTGTAGCGGAGATCGCAGCTCGTGCTGACCTTGAGGAGGAGCAAGCACAACGCGTAATAGAGATCCTAAAGGCGGAGTTCGAATAGGGTTCTGTTATACCCTGTTAGGGTTTGGTTAGGCTCACTTTTGAGCGAGAGAATTGGTGGTGATGTTGGTGCGAATGGGCATTTTGCTGTTGTTCGCTTACGTAATTTAAGAAGAAAAGAGGAGTAATATATGGGTAACGAAAAGAAAAAGAGACTCAGTCAAGTTGCAAAGGAGTTTAATGTTGGTGTAGGAACTATCGCAGATTTCTTGAAGAAGAAAGGTGTAGAGAGTAGTGGTCCTAACACTGCTGTTGAATCAGATGTGTATTCCATGCTCGAAAAGGAGTTTGGTGCAAATCGTAGCGACAAAGACGATAGAGCTTCTGTACGTGAGAGGATATCTAACAAGCAAGAGTCGGTAAGTATCGAGACAGATGCACCTGTTGAGCCAGCGAAGCCAGCTGAGGAGGTTGTTGTGAGCAATGTCGCAGAGCCAGTAATGCCTAAAGTGTTGGGCAAGATTGAGCTTGAGGATAAGAAGTCAACAAAATCAGCAGCAAAACCAGCAGCGGAGCCTAAGAAGGCGGAGAAGGTTGAGGCTGTAGAGCCAAAGAAGGAGCAGAAGGAGCAGAAGGTTGAGGTTGTTGCGGCTAAGGAGAGTGTTGCGGTTGAGAGCGAATCTGCACCAGCAGCGGCTGAGCCAGTGAAGAAGAGCGAGGCAACAGTATTTAGAGCTGAGCAACAAACTTTGTCAGGTCCTAACGTCCTTGGAACAATGGATGTTTCGGGCTTCACTTCGGGAGGAAATAAGAGTAAGAGAAAGCGTCTAGATCAAAAGAAAGTAGATGTTAATAAGCCAGTTGCCGGTGCAAACCGTCCTGCAGGTCAGGGTGGTAACGGCAATGGAGGAAATAATAATGGAAACCGTAATGGTGGTCCTAATGGTGGCGGTCAACGCGGCGGTGGCAATGGTGCGGCAAATGCTCCAGGTCAAGGTCGTAAGAGTCGTCATGCAGCCAATGCACAACGCAATGGCGGGTATGATTCATCTGCTCCAAAGGCTGAGATCAGCGACGAGGAGGTATCAAAGCAGGTGAAGGACACTTTGGCGCGTTTGACAGCCAAGGGTGCCAAGGGTAAAGGTGCTAAATATCGCCGTGACAAGCGCGATGCAGCAGAGGAGAAGCGTGGTGAGCAAGCGGAGCGCGATGCAGCAGAGAAGTCAATCTTGAAGGTTACGGAGTTTGTAACTGTTAGTGAGTTGGCGACGATGATGGATGCTAACGCAATGGATGTTATCTCATCATGCATGAACCTTGGTTTGATGGTATCTATCAACCAGCGTCTTGATGCAGAGGCTTTGGTTGTTGTTGCTGAGGAGTTTGGTTTCAAGGTGGAGTTTGTATCGGTTGAGATTCAAGAGGCTATCGCTGATGACGATGTTGATACGGAGGAGAGCTTGATCGCTCGTCCGCCAATCGTTACTGTTATGGGTCACGTTGACCACGGTAAGACATCGCTCCTTGATAACATCCGTAAGGCGAATGTTATCGATGGCGAGGCTGGAGGAATCACACAGCACATTGGTGCATATTCGGTTGAGATGAATGGTCAGAAGATCACGTTCCTTGATACTCCAGGTCACGAAGCCTTTACGGCGATGCGTGCGCGTGGTGCGAAGGTTACCGATGTTGCGATTATCGTTGTTGCGGCAGATGATAGCATCATGCCACAGACGACAGAGGCAATCAACCACGCGCAAGCGGCGGGTGTGCCTATGGTATTCGCGATCAATAAGTGTGATAAGCCATCTGCAAATCCAGATCATATCAAGGAGCAGCTTTCGCAGATGAACCTTCTTGTTGAGGATTGGGGCGGTAAGTTCCAATCGCAAGATGTGTCGGCGAAGATGGGAATGAACCTTGATAAGTTGTTGGAGAAGGTGTTGTTGGAGGCTGAGATGTTGGATCTGAAGGCAAATCCAAATCGCAAGGGTTCGGGAACTGTTATCGAGTCTACGCTTGATAAGGGTCGCGGATATGTCTCTACGGTATTGGTTCAAAATGGTACGTTGAGGGTAGGAGATGTTATCCTATCGGGAACATATACGGGTCGCGTTAAGGCGATGTTTAATGAGAATGGTATTAAGGTTGAGGCTGCAGGACCATCTACGCCGGTTCAGGTGTTGGGTCTTAATGGTGCGCCGCAAGCGGGAGATACGTTCAATGTTATGGATGATGATCGTTCGGCGCGTGAGGTTGCAACGAAGCGTGAGCAGTTGCAACGTATGCAGGGTCTGATGACTCAAAAGCATGTTACGCTTGATGAGATCGGTCGTCGTATAGCTATTGGATCGTTTAAGGAGCTTAATATCATCATCAAGGGTGATGTTGATGGATCTATTGAGGCGATGTCTGGTTCGTTGATCAAGCTGTCGAAAGAGGAGGTTCAAGTGAATGTGATCCACGCTGCTGTGGGTCAAATATCTGAGTCTGATGTTCTTTTGGCTGCTGCGTCTAACGCTATTATCGTTGGATTCCAGGTGCGCCCTTCGGCTGCTGCGCGTAAGATTGCGGAGAAGGAGGAGATCGAGATTCGTCTTTACTCAATCATCTACGATGCAATCAACGATATTAAGGATGCGATCGAGGGAATGCTTGAGCCAATCATGAAGGAGGAGATTGTCTGCTCTGTTGAGGTTCTTGAGGTCTTCAAGATTACGAAGGTTGGTATGGTTGCCGGATGTTTGGTTCGCGAGGGTAAGATTGGTCGCAATACGCCAATCCGCGTGATTCGCGATGGTATCGTTATCCATACTGGTAAACTTGGATCGTTGAAGCGCTTCAAGGATGATGTCAAGGAGGTTGCAACAGGCTTCGATTGTGGTTTGAATATCGATTCATACAACGATATTAAGGTTGGTGACATCGTTGAGGGTTACGAGCAAGTTGAGGTTAAGAGATAGAGAGTAATAATAAATATATAAAGAGATGAGCAATCCAATTAAATTTGTTTCGGCAGCGGAGGCTGTAAAGGCAGTTAAGTCGGGGGATCATATCCACCTAAGTTCTGTGGCTTCTGCGCCACAATGTTTGATCAAGGCTCTTATTGAGCGTGGTGAGGCAGGTGAGTTGCGCGATGTGCGTATCCACCACCTTCACACGGAAGGTCCTGCACCTTATGCAGATCCACGTTTCGAGGGTATCTTCCAGTTGGATTCATTCTTCGTGGGGCATAACTGCCGCAAGGAGACTCAAGCTGGTTTTGCAGATTATATCCCAGTTTTCTTGAGCGAAACACAAAAGTTGTATCGTTCTGGAGCGGTGCCATGTAACGTTGTTATGTTGCAGGTTTCTCCGCCAGATAAGCATGGTTATGTATCTATGGGTACATCTGTTGATGCAACGTTGGCTGCTGTTGAGACTGCAGGAACTGTTATTGCGGTTGTTAATAAGTATGTTCCACGTTCGTTTGGCGATGCTATGATCAAGGCTGATCGCATCGATATTTTTGTTGAGGATGACCAACCACTTGAGGAGGCTCACTTTACAGATCCAAATGAGGTTGAGGTTGCGATTGGTAAGCACTGTGCAGCCCTTGTAGAGGATGGTGCAACGTTGCAAATGGGTATTGGAGCTATTCCAAATGCCGTTCTTTCGCAATTGACAGGTCACAAGAACCTTGGAGTTCACACTGAGATGTTTGCTGATGGCGTTCTTCCACTTGTTGAGAGTGGTGTTTTGAATGGCGAGGCTAAGAATATCGATACTGGTAAGATGGTATCTACGTTCTTGATGGGATCTCAAAAGATCTATGACTTTATCGACGACAATCCAGGTGTTAAGATGATGGACGTAGGTTATACGAATGATCCATTCATCATCGCTAAGAATGATCGCGTGACAGCTATCAACTCTGCATTGCAGGTTGATTTGACTGGTCAGGTGTGTGCTGATTCACTTGGTATCAAGCACTTTTCTGGTGTTGGTGGTCAGGTTGATTTCGTTTATGGTGCATCTTTGTCGAAGGGTGGTAAGGCTATCATCGCTATGCCATCTATCACAAACAAGGGTATCTCTAAGATCGCTCCAACGTTGACTTTGGGTGCTGGTGTTGTTACGACACGTTCACACATGCGTTGGTTTGTTACTGAGTATGGTGCAGTTGATTTGTATGGTAAGACGTTGCAGGAGCGCGCTCGTTTGTTGATCTCTATTGCACACCCTTCTGCACAGGAGGAGTTGGATAAGGCTGCTTTTGAGCGCTTTGGGTCTCACCACACATATATCAAGGAGTGGATGGCTAAGAAATAGAGTTATTTCTTGAGTATATATTGGGAGTGTTGCCTTTTGGCGACACTCCTTTTTTGCGTATGACTTACGAGAGAAATTTTAGATGCTCTTAAATAGGCTAAAAATAGCCTTTATTGTGATTTTTTCGCAGATTTGATTCTATTTTTGCTCTTTTTTCGCTCGTTTTTGGCGCAAAACATTGTAAAAAAGCTATCTTTTTGCTAAATTTGAGAGTTAAAAGCGGATTGAAAAAACAATAATAATATAATAATAGTTAGTATGTCAGAAGATCAAAACAAAGAGCCTTTAGAGGGAGCTGTTAATGGCGATGCTGTTAATGGTGAAGTTCTAGGTGGTGGTCGCGTTGTAGCGGTCAATATCGAGGAGCAGATGAAGTCTGCTTATATCGATTACTCGATGTCGGTTATCGTGTCGCGCGCACTTCCAGATGTTCGCGATGGTATGAAGCCAGTACACCGTCGTATTCTTTTTGCAATGAATTCGGAGTTGGGACTACACTCTGATAAGCCACACCGTAAGTCTGCACGTATCGTCGGAGATGTACTCGGTAAGTTGCACCCTCACGGTGATAGCTCGGTTTACGAGGCGATGGTTCGTATGGCACAGTGGTGGTCGTTGCGTTACCCTCTTGTAGATGGACAGGGTAACTTCGGTTCTATGGATGGTGACTCAGCTGCCGCTATGCGTTACACTGAGGCTCGTATGCGTAAGATCACTGACGAGGTTATGGCTGATATCGATAAGGAGACTATCGATTGGTCACTTAACTTTGATGACTCGATGCACGAGCCTACTGTTTTGCCGACGAAGGTTCCTTTGTTGTTGGTGAATGGTGCGAGTGGTATCGCGGTGGGTATGGCTACGAATATGGCTCCACATAACCTTTCGGAGGTTTGTGATGCTTGTTGTGCTTATGTCGACAATAATGATATTGCGTGTGAGGATTTGATTCACTACGTTAAGGCGCCAGATTTCCCGACAGGAGCATATATCTATGGTTATGAGGGTGTTAAGGAGGCTTTGATGACAGGTCGTGGACGTGTTGTAATGCGCTCTAAGACTGATATTGAGATTACATCAACGGGTCGCGAGCAGATTGTTGTTTCGGAGATTCCATATATGGTTAATAAGGCGGAGCTGATCAAGAAGATCGCAGACCTTGTTAATGAGAAGAAGATTGAGGGTATCTCGAATGTGAATGATGAGAGTGATCGTAAGTCGGGAGTTCGTATCGTTATCCGTTTGAAGTCGGATGCGGTTTCGAGCGTTGTGCTTAATATGTTGTTTAAGTATACGCAGTTGCAGACATCGTTCGCGGTGAATAATATCGCCCTTGTGAATGGTCGTCCTGAGTTGTTGAACTTGAAGGATTTGGTTAGCCACTTCGTGAACCACCGTCATGATGTTATCATGCGCCGCACGCGTTTCGATTTGCGTAAGGCTTCAGAGAGATTGCATATCGTTCAAGGTTTGTTGATCGCGCAAGATAATATCGATGAGGTAATCCGTATTATTCGCGCTGCGAAGCAGGTTGAGGATGCGAAGCAATCTTTGATGGAGAAGTTTGGATTGAGCGATTTGCAAGCTGCGGCTATTGTCGAGATGCGCCTTCGCTCGTTGGTTGGACTGGAGCGTAGCAAGCTAACAGCGGAGCGTGATGAGCTGGAGAAGCAGATTGCATACTTCAATACAATCTTGACTGATGAGTCGGTACAACGTGGTATCATCAAGGATGAGTTGATTTACATCAAGGAGAAGTATGGCGATGAGCGCCGTTCGGAGATTGTATACTCTTCGGAGGAGTTCAACCCAGAGGATTTCTATGCTGATGAGGAGATGGTTATCACTATCTCACACATGGGTTATATCAAGCGTACACCGCTTACTGAATATAGAACGCAAAATAGAGGTGGTGTAGGAGCTAAGGGTAGCTCTACGCGCGATGAGGATTTCATCGAGCATATCTATGTTGCATCTATGCACAATACGATGTTGTTCTTTACACAAAATGGACGTTGCTACTGGTTGAAGGTATACGAAATTCCAGAGGGAACACGTTCTTCAAAGGGACGCGCGATCCAAAATGTTATACAGATCGAGCCAGGAGATAAGGTTTGTGCATATATCAACGTTAAGAAGTTGACAGATGAGGAGTATATCAACTCTAACTACATCGTGATGTGTACTAAGGATGGTACAATCAAGAAGACGAAGTTGGAGGCATACTCTCGCCCACGCCAAAATGGTGTTAACGCGATCGTGATTCGCGAGGGAGATGAGTTGATCTCTGCAACGTTGACGAGCGGTCAAGCTGATGTTATGATCGCAGCGCGCAACGGTAAGGCTATCCGCTTCAATGAGAGTACGGTTCGTTCAATTGGACGTGTTGGAGCTGGTGTTCGCGCCATTACGTTGGAGGGAGATGATGAGGTTGTTGGTATGTTGTGTATCGAGCCAGACTCTAAGCAAGATGTATTGGTGTTGAGCGAGAATGGATATGGTAAGAGAACAGATTTGGATGAGTATCGTATCACGAATCGCGGTGGTAAGGGTGTCAAGACGATCTCTATCACTGAGAAGACTGGTAAACTGATCTCGATCCAAGCTGTAACAGACGAGAATGATCTGATGATCATCAACCGTTCAGGTCTTACGATTCGTATCGCAGTGGAGCAAATTCGCGTTGCGGGACGTGCTACACAAGGAGTTAGAATCATCAACTTGCGCGACACGGATGCTATTGCTTCGGTCATGGCTGTTCCAAAGTCAGATGAGGAGGATGAGTTGTTGGCTGATGGCGTAGTTGTTGCAACAGAGGGTGCAGCAGTTGAAGGCGCAGCGGAAGGTGCGGTAGCTGAAGGTGCAGCAGCGGAGGCTGATTCAGCAGAGAGCAACGAGTAAGGTTTTGAGAAATAAAAACAAAAAAATAATAATATAGAATGAGAAAGATTGCATTGATTTTGGCGATGGCTTTTGCGGTGAACGTGGGCGTTGCTGTTGCGCAAAAAGGGGTGAATGTTGTGAGTATTAACTCGAAGATTGAGAAGGCTGATGCCGATGCGGAGCATGTGAAGAAGGGTTTGCGTGGTTCGACATGGGTAAGCCGTGGTAACGCATATTTTGAGTCGGTGACGATTCCTACGAGAGATCTATTTGTTGGTCTTGAGTCGCAATTGTTGCAGATGAAGTTGGGCGCGCCAAAGTCACAAACGAATGAGGTTGTGAATGGTAAGGAGTATACGGTTTTGGAGTATAACTACTTCAAGGTATATCTTGCTGCAAACAAGGTTGTTGCGTGGAAAGTTACGAGCGAGATTCGTAACGATGCTACGGATGAGGCTTTGAAATCTTATGCTAAGGCTTTGCAGCTGGAGTCATCAACATCGGGTTCTGTTCGCAACGCATTGGAGACAATGTCGAACCACTACAAGCAATTGGGTAACGTTTCGATGGCAATTGGCGACACTAAGAGCGCGGCGGATTACTTCCTGATCGTAAACAAAGTGCAGCAAAATCCTGGTTACGGAAAGGTTGAGCCATCGATTTTGTTCCTTGCTGGTTATATGCTTACAGCAGATGGCGCGAACAATGTGTCTAGCTTCGTACGCGGAGAGAAGGCGTTGGCTGATGCTTTGGAGGCTGGTTACTCAGCTATTGACGATGCTGATGCTCAGACACCAGCGGAGTCAAAAGGTAACATCTACTACTACCTTTTCCACTGTGCTTATGGTCAACGTTTGAGCAATGCTGCGAAGTTGCAAGATGCGAAAAAGTATCTTTTGGAGGGTAACAAGAAGTACCCATTGAACCAAAATATCTTCGAGGGATTGTTGACTTTGTATACATCTGAAGAGGGTCTTGGTGATCCTACTGAGCTATTGGCTCCTATCGAGGCTAAGATTGCAAAGGATAAGAATGATTCTGGTGCTTGGTTCTCTCGTGGTCGTATCTACAATGCGTTGAAGGATACTGATGAGTGTATCGCATCGTTTAAGATGGTTGCTCAGATCGATCCAAACTCTTTCGATGGTAACTATTTCTTGGGTATTTTCTACATCCAAAAGGGTGATGAGATGTTGAATGAGTTCAACACTACGACATACACGGATCGTTCGAAGTCGGAGGAGGATTTGGCTGCTATGAACGCGGTTTATGCAATGGCGATCCCTGCTTTTGAGGCAGCACACAAGTTGAAGCCAAAAGATGCAAACACGTTGGAGATGTTGAAGAGTTTGTGTTTCCGTCTTCGTGATGAGGAGGGTATCATGGATAAGTACACAAAGTACAACGATTTGTTGAAGAGCCTTTAGTATACTGCTCTGATATATAATATGAGAGGCTTTCGATTTTGCGGAGGCCTCTTTTTTAATGTAAATAAGCTATTTTATGAGGTATTTAGGTTCTGTCTTGTCGCTGTTAGTTGCGATTTTGGGATTTGGTTCTTACGTGACGGCAAGTGCGAATGAAGATGTGGGGTTTGTAGCAGATATTGCGCGCGATTCGGCGTTGCGTTATGGAGTTCTTGATAACTCTTTGACATACTATATTAGGCACAATGCGCGCCCAAAGGGTCAAGCGGATTTTTATATTGTAAGCGATGTTGGTTCGATTCAAGAGGCTGATGACCAGCAGGGGCTTGCGCACTTTATGGAACACATGGCTTTCAATGGGACGAAGAATCTGCCAGGCAAGCAGATTATTAATTATTTGGAATGCAATGGAGTGAAGTTTGGTGCGAATCTGAATGCTTATACAAGTTGGGACGTGACGGTCTATATGATGAAGGATGTTCCTGTTTCGCGACAACCAGTGGTTGATAGCCTCTTGTTGATTCTGCATGATTGGGCTGGATTCATCGAGCCGCAAGTTGAGGAGATTGATAAGGAGAGAGGCGTTATTAAGGAGGAGTTGAGGACGCGCGACAATGCTGATTGGCGCTCGACTATGGCTTTGATTGGTGCTTTGGGTCGCGAAACGCGTTATGCGGAGCGTAATATAATCGGTCATCTTGACTATTTGGAGAGTTTTGAGCCGGAGGTTTTGTTGCGATTCTATGAGGAGTGGTATAGACCAGACTATCAGGCTATTATCATTGTTGGTGATGTTGATGTTGATGCGGTTGAAAGGCAGGTTAAGAAGCTCTTTTCGGAGTTGAAACCAGCGGCTGTTGATGCACCACAGAAGGAGGTTGTTCGCGTTGTTGATAGCAAAGAGCTGTTCGTTGAGATTTTTGCAGATCCAGAGATGCAAAGTTCTTCTGTGCAATATTATATCACCTTCGATGCTCCGTCTAAGGAGGAACTTGCGACAGTTGATGCTGCGAGATTGAGTGTTGAGAACTCGTTGATTCGACTGATGCAAAACGAGCGTATAGCGGAGGTTGTTTTGGGTAAGGATTCTCCGATTTTGGGCGGTAGTATGTCGCATGGGCGTGTTGGTGTTATCCCAACTTTGAGCGCTACGGCTTATAGCGGAGAGAGTGTTGAAGGTGGTTTGGAGAGTGGTTTGGCTGAGGTTGTAACGCAGATGGAGCGTACGCGCCGTTATGGTTTTTCGCAAGGAGAGTTTGAGCGTGCAAAGAGCAATCTGTTGCGCTCTTCGAAGCGTCAATATCTAAATAGTGGCGATAGGACGAACAACTCATTTATCAATGGTTATATCTCAAACTATCGCTTTGGCGCAGCTGTGCCTAGCGCTGAGGATAGATGGAAAATTGATAGTGCTTTGATTTCGCGTGCAACCTTGGCGGATGTTAATCGCCGTGTTGGAGAGATTTTTAGGGATGATAATCATCTGCTTTTTGTTACCTCTCCGTTGAAGGATGGTTTGGAAATTCCGACCGAGAAGAGGTTGCGACAAGTGGTTGATAGTGTGCGTGTTGCAGATGTTGGGCGATATGTTGACAAGGAGGTAGGAGCATCGCTGTTGAGCGAAGCGCAGGTTGCGAGAATCGATGCTATATCCGGTGGAGCGGAGGCTGTTGCGGTTGTTTCTGAGAGTCGTAACAAGATGTTGGAGAGTGTTGAGTGGCGTTTGTCGAATGGTATAGATGTCGTTGTTAAGCCAACAAAGTTGCGTGCGGATGAGGTTGTGTTGAGCATCTCGACAGATGGCGGCGCATCGTTGATTAGTGATGAGGATTATTTTGCTGCATCGATGTTGCTATATTTCATGGGGCGCGCAGGTGTTGCGGATTACTCTGCGATTGAGCTTTCGCGACAACTTTCGGGGCGTATAGCAACGCTTCGCACGAGTGTTAGCGACTATTCGCATGGTTTTGAAGGTGGTAGCTCGCCAAATGATTTGGAGACGCTGATGCAGTTGGTTTATCTGCGATTCATGGAGCCGCGATTTGATGAGTCGGATCTTGAGAATCTGAAGCGTGCGTTGCGTTCGCGTATCGAGAACCAGATGAGTGACCCCGATTATGTTGTTGGTGTTCGCTTCGATGAGGTGGCGTATGACAACAATTCGCGTATGGGTGCAATGA
Source organism: Rikenellaceae bacterium (assembly GCA_047174045.1). Taxonomy (GTDB): domain Bacteria; phylum Bacteroidota; class Bacteroidia; order Bacteroidales; family Rikenellaceae; genus Alistipes. The sequence goes on along the minus strand of JBCQUJ010000012.1, from coordinate 22,869 downwards.
CGGTTGAGATGATCGACAATCTGCAAATTTCGGCTCTTGAGCGCGTTTGGGACAAGCTCTATCGCGATGCGGATAACTTCCGTTTTACATTCGTTGGTAATGTAGATGTTGCGAAGTTACAACCGCTTGTTGAGCGTTATTTGGGTGCGTTGAATGTGTGTCCATATAACGTGGAGATGAATTATCAGGAAGATGGGATTCGCCCAGTTAAGGGTGTTGTTTCGGATCGCTTTGAGCTGAAGATGGAGCAACCAAAGGCCGCTGTTAGGATGTTGATTTCTGGCGAGAGTCTTGGTTATTCGATGAAAAATTACGTTACATCGATATATCTTAAAATGGCGCTAGATAATCTCTTGCTTGAGAATGTTCGCGAGGAGATGGGTGGTACCTATGGAGTTCGCACTGGGCTTAGCTTGGCGCGTAGACCGTACGAAAATTATAAGCTTTCGATCTCTTACGATACAAATGCTGAAATGGTTGAGGATATGCAGCGCGCTGTCTTGGCGCAGTTGGAGACAATTGCTGAGGTTGGAGTATCGCAGGAGCAGATTGGGAAATCGCGTGAATATTTGCTGAAGAGCTACGGCAATATGTTAGAGAGAAATAGCGGCTGGTTGAGTGTTATCAATGGATACTACTCAAAGGCAAAACTAGATTATCTTTCTGATTATGAGAAGATTGTAAAGGCTATGCAATCGAAAGATATTCAAAAGATGGCAGCGAAAATTCTCAAAGAGGGTAATCTTGTCGAAGTGATAATGATCCCAGAAAAGGAGTAGCAGCAGTGTAGTTATATCTATAAAAAGAGAGCAGGACGAAAATCCTGCTCTCTTTTTATTTGTTATATTCGTTGAACTATCGAATGATAGTCTCGTCGCGGTCTGGACCAACAGAGATAATCTTGATTGGCACTCCAACCTCTTTCTCGATGAAATCTACATACTCCTTGAACTCAGCTGGGAAATCAGTGTAGTTCTTAACGTTGCAGATGTCGCTCTTCCAACCCTTGAATTCCTTGTAGATTGGTTTGATCTCGCAATCAACAGAGTATGGGAAGACCTCTGTGCGCTCGCCATCAATCTCGTAAGCAGTAGCAATCTTGATTGTGTCGAAATCGTTCATCACATCAGCCTTCATCATGATAAGTTGAGTAGCACCATCAATCATAATAGCATACTTCAACGCTACCAAATCCAACCATCCACAACGACGCTCGCGACCAGTAACGGAGCCATACTCACGACCAATGCTACACATATTCTTGCCATACTCATCGAACAACTCCGTAGGGAATGGGCCGCTACCAACGCGCGTGCAGTAAGCCTTGAAGATGCCGAATACCTCGCCAATGCGGTTTGGAGCGATACCAAGACCAGTACAAGCGCCAGCGCATACTGTGCTTGATGATGTAACAAATGGGTATGAACCAAAATCAACATCAAGAAGCGTTCCTTGCGCACCCTCAGCTAGGATATGCTGGTCGGCGTTGATCATATCGTTGATCTCTTGCTCTGAGTCAATGATTGTGAATTTCTTCAAATACTCAATAGCATCCAACCACTCTTTCTCTAGCTCTGTAACGTCGTAGTCGAAATTCATCGAACGAAGGATCTGCTCGTGACGAGCCTTTGCTGCACCGTAGATCTTCTCAAAGTCAAGGAAAATATCTCCTACGCGAACACCGTTACGTGAAATTTTGTCTGTGTAAGTTGGGCCGATACCTTTGCCCGTCGTGCCGATTTTGCCAGCACCCTTAGCCGCTTCGTTTGCCGCATCTAGCGAGCGGTGAGTTGGAAGGATAAGATGTGCTTTCTTCGAGATGTGAAGACGCTTCGTAAGATCGTGGCCACTCTTCGCAAGAGCCTCGGCCTCTTCGCGGAACAACACAGGGTCAAGGACTACTCCACCGCCAATGATGTTGACCTTGCCACCTTGGAAGATACCAGATGGGATAGAGCGCAAAACATATTTCTCGCCATTAAACTCTAGTGTGTGACCTGCGTTAGGGCCGCCTTGAAAGCGTGCTACAGCGTTGTAGTTCGGTGTTAGAACATCTACAACCTTACCTTTACCCTCATCTCCCCATTGCAGTCCAAGGATTACATCTACTTTTTTCATCGTCTATTATTTATTTTTAATCTAATTAACAACCTAACATTGCGTTACCGCAATTGCAAAAAGATTCCAAAAGACGAAATAGTCCCGAAGGAGATGTTTTTGCATTCAAAGGTAGTAAAAAAATGAATACGACACAAAAAAAGCGACCTAAAAAATTAGTCGCTCTCTCTTTATATCTGTTCGTAGTGAAATCTACATATCGTCATCATCTACTTGGTCATCTGCTTGGGCAATTTTCTCATCGTCCTCGTCGCTGCCATAGAACTCTTTCTCGTTTTCAGACTCTTTTTGGTCGTCAATTTTCACATCTACTTTCACAAGATATTCAACCTCTTCCGTTGAAAATGGCACAACATAGAAGAAGTCGCCATTTGGCTTGTCGATGCGCATCATAGCCTCGGTGTAGCCCGTAGGATATAGTGCTTTTACCTCCTCTTGAAGCTCCGCTGAAAGGTTGCCGAAGCTTGTTACAACACGTTTTTTCATCTGTTTAGGCGCTGCCATATCTTCTGTCGTTTCTAATTTAGTTAGTATGATTGTGCTTAATTTTTTTGCAAGTATAAGCAAAATTTGAGAACTCTTAAAGTCTGTATCAAAAAAAAGTGTGAATATTTCTCATTTTGTGGGGAAATAGCTATCTTTACAGCCATTATATATGGGTTTTGTTCACACCCACAAAGTAATTGTAATGTATATGCAAGCAACTGCAAAGTTGAGGGTTGAGGAGCTTCGAGGGCTGCTAAATCGATATAATCACAAATATTACGTTGAGTCTGTTTCGGAAGTTTCGGATCAGGAGTTCGATGCGTTGTTGCGTGAGTTGTCAGATTTGGAGCAGCAGTACCCTGAGTTTGCGGATGTAAATTCGCCAACGCAGAGGGTTGGTAGCGACTTGAGTAGTGAGTTTGAGACGGTGGAGCATCGTTTTGCGATGTTGTCGCTGGGGAATACCTACTCCTTGGAGGAGTTGCGCGACTTCGTTGACAAGGTTGCCAAGGAGCTGGGTGTTGATGCGGCACTGATTGAGTTTGTGTGCGAATTGAAGTTTGATGGTTCGGCTATATCGCTGACATACGAGAGCGGAGAGCTGGTTCGTGCTGTGACAAGAGGTGATGGGACGAAGGGTGACGATGTTACGCGAAACGTGAGGACGATTAAGACGGTGCCGCTGCAGTTGAGAGGTGACAATGTGCCAGATGTGTTTGAGATTCGTGGGGAGATTTTGTTGCCATTTGCGAATTTTGATAAGATGAATGCGGAGCGCGAGGCAGAGGGGGAACAGCCATTCGCTAATGTGCGAAATGCCGCGGCTGGATCGTTGAAGTTGCAGCAATCCTCGATTGTTGCGAAGCGCGGTTTGGATTGTATGTTGTACCAGATTGTTGGTCGTGATACTCCGTTTGAGTCGCACTGGGAGTCGTTGCAAGCTGCTAGATCGTGGGGCTTTAAGGTGCTAGATAGTAGCGCGTTGTGTAGAGGTGTTGAGCAGATCGAGGCGTTTATCGAAAAGTGGGATAAGGCGCGACATGAGTTGCCTTTTGCGACGGATGGTGTCGTTGTTAAGGTAAATAGTTATGCAGATCAGCGTGCGCTAGGATTTACGGCTAAGGCTCCTAAATGGGCTGTGGCTTATAAGTTCCAGGCTGAGGAGGTTGCGACAAGGTTGGAGAGTGTCGATTTTCAAGTTGGGCGTACTGGTGCTATAACTCCGGTTGCGAATTTGGAGCCTGTGCAGTTGGCTGGTACGGTTGTGAGGAGAGCTTCGCTGCATAACGCTGAGCAGATTGCGGCGTTGGATATTCGCGTTGGCGATATGGTATATGTGCAGAAGGGTGGAGAGATTATCCCGAAGGTTACGGGAGTTGATTTTGCGAGTAGGGGAGAGTGTGTTCTTCCGTTCGTATATATTAAGGAGTGTCCGGAGTGCGGTAGTGCGCTGGTGAAGATTGAGGGTGAGGCGAAGCACTACTGCCCAAATAGTGGTGGTTGTCGTCCGCAGATTGTGGGTCGTATTATTCACTTCATACGCCGCAAGGCGATGGATATTGATGGGTTGGGTGACGAAACTATTGAGTTGCTTTTCGATCAAGGTTTGGTTCGCGATATTGCTGATCTGTATGATTTGAAGGTTGAGCAGTTGGCCGGTTTGCCGCGACTGGGGCAGAAGTCAGCGGAGAATATAGTGCAAGGTGTTGAGGCATCTAAGCAGGTCGCTTTCGAGAGAGTTCTTTTTGGCTTGGGTCTCCGTTTTGTTGGTGAGACTACGGCGAAGCACCTGGCTAGGCACTTTGGGACGATAGAGGCGATAAGCGATGCGACATTTGAGGAGTTGTTGGTTGCTGAGGAGGTAGGAGATAAGATTGCCAAATCGATATTGGAGTATTTTAGCGATGTGGCGAACGTATCTATTGTCGAGAGGTTGCAGAGTGCAGGTGTGCAGTTTGAGGTTGCGAAGAGGGAGTTGCTGTCGAGTGGATTAGAGGGGAAGAGTTTTGTTGTGTCAGGTAAATTTAGCCTCTATAGCAGAGATGAGATAAAGGCTCTGATTGAGAATCACGGTGGGCGCAACTTAGCGGCTGTTTCGGGTGGTGTTGATTTCCTTGTTGCGGGAGATAAGATGGGGCCGGCGAAGTTGCAGAAGGCGAATAAACTCGGTGTGAAGATAATCTCGGAGCAGGAGTTGGTGGAGATGATTGGTGTGGATAGTAGTGAAGAAAAATAAGATAAAAAATAAATATTAGAAAGATGAAGAATTTGAGTGGCGTTGGAGTTGCTATGGTGACCCCATTTACGACTGAGGGAAAGGTTGATTATACGGCGTTGGCACGTATGATTGATTATGTTATTGATGGCGGTGTTGATTACATCGTTGCTTTGGGTACTACGGCTGAAACTCCAACTTTGTATATTCAGGAGCGTGCTGTAATCGCGATGTTTATCACGAACCATATTGCTGGTCGTGTGCCTTTGGTTATGGGTGTTGGTGGTAACTCTACATCTGAGGTTTTGGATCAGTTGCGTGAGTTTGATTTGCGCGGTGTTGACGCTATTTTGAGCGTTACGCCATACTATAATAAGCCATCGCAAGAGGGTCTTTACCAACACTTTAAGGTCGTTTCGGAGAACTCTCCGCTGCCGATTATCTTGTATAACATTGCAGGTCGTACGGGTGTTAACATGAGTGTTGAGACAACGTTGCGTATTGCGCGCGATTTCGATAATGTGATTGGTGTGAAGGAGGCTTCTGGCGATATTGATCAGATTCAGAGTGTTATTGATAATCGTCCAGAGGGCTTTTTGGTCTTGGCGGGCGATGATGGCATAGCAGTTGATATTATGCGTAGAGGTGGTGACGGAGTGATCTCTGTTGCGGCGAACCCATTCCCAACTAAGTTCATGCGTTGCATCAACTTGGCGAAGGAGGGTAAGTATAGCGAGGCTGAGGAGCTGTATGTTGAGATGGCGGAGTCTGTTGATGCGTTGTTTGCGGAAGGAAATCCGACAGGTGTTAAGAGTGCGTTGAGCGTTATGGGTCTTATTGAGGATAAGATGCGCTTGCCGCTTGTTTCTGGAACACCAGAGTTGAAGGCTAAGTTCAAGGAGTTGATCTCGAAGAACAATCTACACTAGGAGTTAAAGGGTATAAGGAGGATATGTTGTTGTTGGTTCGTAAAATATTTGTTGCTATGTGTGTCGCACTGTGTGTGGCGCATAGCTCTTTTGCGAAGGTACCTGATGATGATAATATCTTGTTGGAGATTACAACGCCTCAGTCGGAGAATTACTATCCGAATTTGATGATGCGCTTTATGTATGGCGACACCACTTTGACGAGGAGTAACTATCACTATTTATATTATGGTTTCGCCTTTGACGATCGCTATAAGCCGTTGGAGACAATCTCTGATATGGATACTCTTTTGGAGTTGGCGGCGCAGTTAGATGTCAAGAATTTGAGTGGAGATAGGGATCTGTTGGGGCGCATTGTCACTACGGGAGAGCGTATTTTGGTGCGCGATCCATTTAACCCTAAGGTTTGGAATCTGATGGCATTTGCCTATGGTGGTTTGGGCGATAAGGAGAAGGAGGTTGCAGCGTATAAGCGTGTAGAGTCGATCTTGGCTACTATTTTGGAGTCGGGCGATGGTACGAAGCAGCGTTCACCGCGCCATGTATTGATGTTTGACCATGCGTTGGATCTGCTTGCAGCGCAGAATCTGCACCATTTGTCGCCTAAGATCGTTTCGCGCACGGTGGAGTATATTCCGTTAATGGCGCCGCGTTCGATTGATGGCGAGAAGGTTCGCGGTTACTTCTTTGATTTTGGGAGGGTATATCGCAATAAACCTGATAGTGTAACTTATAAGCGCGATAGAACATGGCAGTTTAACAACTTGCCTGTGCGGGAGTATAAGTAGTATAGTGTGATTTAATTTTGTATAGTATATAAATTGGTAAGAAAGATATAGTTTTTATGGTTTTATTAACATTTGTTTTGGCGGCGATATTTTCGCTTGGCTCTTGTGTTCAATCAACAAATATTGATTACGACACAGGTAGTACATCGACTACTTCGCCATATTTGAACATCTCTTCTGATGTCGTTTTCCTCGATGCGAATGCTTCGTCGTCGTCAACAAAGGGAACGGTGCAGACCTCTATAACTATTACGGTTAGCTCAAACGGCGATTGGTATCTTACTACGGATGATATTAACTTGGCGAAGTATGATGTTACGCCTAAGGTTGGTTATGCTAATGAGGTTACAAAGGTTACCATTATGCCAATGGGAAGTAATGATGGCGATGCAATTGATTATCTAGGTAGCATATCGATTGTGCGCCGTGATGGTGCTGTAAGCAGCCAGAAGGTTGACGTTCATCAGCGCCGTGTGCCGAATATGACTACGTTGGCGTATTACGCAGGTACCAATCTGTTGAGCTTCTATGTCGACAATATTGCGGATATGAAGACAGCTGTCGCAAATGGAGTTTTGGATAATGGAGGGGCATTGGTGTACTATCGTCAGACTTCATCTTTCTACTATAATAGCGCTACGCTTTATGAGTTGGTAGAGCATAACGGTAGCTGCTATGAGGTTGAGTTGTGTCAATATAGTAGCCTTATGTCGACAGATAGAGGTGCTTTGTCGGAGGTTGTTGCCGATGTGAAGAGTTCGTTGCACATCGGGGATGATTCGACCGTGAATATAATTTTTAGTAGTCATGGTTGGGGTTGGATTCCTTACAGCACCTCTAGCTCGCGTTCGGTTTTTGGTGTTGATTATGCTTCCTTGTTTGAAAAGGGTGGTAACGAGGTTACTCGCTATATAGGTGGCGGGGAGGATGGTTATATGGAGATTTCGGATCTTGTTTCGGAGTTGGAAGGGATAAGCAATCCTATTGGTTATATCTTGTTTGATGCTTGTTTTATGTCCAATATCGAAACGTTGTATAGATTGAGGAATTATGTTGATTATGTTGTCGCTTCGCCAACAGAGGTTATGGGTGCTGGCTTCCCATATATATATGTTTTGCCGCATCTATTTTCCGATAATGAAAAGGGCTTTGATTTGGCAGCAGCGTGCGAGGCATATTATGACAATTGTGCTAAGGTTTATAACTCTATCGATAGAATATATCACCCTATTGCGACAGTTGCTTATTGCGATATGTCGGAGCTTGATGCGTTGGCAGATGCGATTAACACGTTGAGTTTGAATAGTTTGAGTAGTGAGCAGGTTTCTGAATTGCAGAGCTATGAAGGAATGACTACGCATCTATTCTATGATCTTGGTGATTATATATCAGCGGCTGTTGGTGATGGGGTTGATCTTACGAGTTACGAAGCGGCATTTGATGCGGCGTTCCCGGTGAATGGTCGTTATCATACAACATATTTTTACTCAGGACTTAATTGGAGTTATTCGGATTGGGGCTTCAAAGATATAAAAACGTTTTCGGGTGTTTCGACAACTTTGCCAAGTTCGCTTTATACATCGGAGTGGCTTTTGGAGCCATGGGCTGAAGCTATTGCAACTGCTCTAGCGAATGGCGATTCTGCAGGTGGTGAGGAAGGAGAAGGTGGCGAAGGCACCGAAGGCGAAGAAGGCACCGAGGGCGAAGAAGGTACTGAGGGCGAAGAAGGTGAAGAAGGCACCGAAGGCGAAGAAGGTACTGAGGGCGAAGAAGGTACCGAGGGCGAAGAAGGTACTGAGGGCGAAGACACTGAGGAAGAAGAGGAGGGCAATACTGGAGGCGGTGGTATTGTTGTTGGACCATCGGTTAATCCGTGGTAGATCTTGCATCTCACGGCGATATAAAATATAGATTTAAAAAGAGGTTTTTTGACCTCTTTTTTTGTTGTTGCTATTATTTATTATATATTTGTATCATCTTATCAGCGCTGCATTTCGTGGCGTTTTATCACATAAAGTATTAGAATGCAAAATTTAGAGGCGTTGGAGGCTAAGAGCCTTGCCGAATTGAAAGCGATAGCTAAGGCTGTTGGTGTTAAGGGTAGCACAATTATGCGCAAGGGTGAGCTTATTGAGGCTATCAAGGGTGGTAGCTCTGAATCTGCTGCTGCAAAACCACAAAAGGCATCAAGAGAGAAGAAAGAGGCTGAGGTCTCTAGGGATGCAAAGGCGAAGCGTGAGCCAAAGCAAAAGCAAGAAAATGAGCCGCAAAAAGATAGTGCAGCAAGTGCTAGCGAACAAAAGGAGCAGCGAGCTAAGAGTCCACGAGTGAGGATGGAGAAATCTGCTAAGATCTCTGTAGCAAAACCAGACGATGTGAAACCATCGTCGAGTGATGCTAAGTCTGAGGAGGTGCCACAGGAGCGAAATGGTAGTAATAACAGCAACAAGAATCGAAATAAGAATAAGAACCGTAATAGCAATAATAATAACCCAAACCAAAATCAGAATCAACAGAGTGAGCCAAAGATCACGAAGGATGATTTTGCGGGAGAGATCGAGGGAGAGGGTGTTTTGGAGGTTATGTCTGATGGCTATGGCTTCTTGCGCTCTTCGGATTACAACTATCTGAACTCGCCAGATGATGTCTATGTTTCATCTGCACAGATTAAGAATCACGCTCTGAAACCTGGCGACACGGTTCGCGGAATGATTCGTCCACCGCGCGAGGGTGAGAAGTATTTTCCACTTGTGAAGGTGTTGGAGGTGAATGGTTTGGAGCCGTTTGCAATTCGCGATCGCGTGCAGTTTGAGTTTATGACTCCGCTATTCCCGAAGGAGAAGTTTAATTTGACGGGTGGTCAGCACAACAACTTGTCGAATCGTGTTATTGATCTTTTTTCGCCAATTGGTAAGGGGCAGCGTGGACTTATCGTTTCGCAGCCAAAGAGCGGTAAGACTATGCTTTTGCAGTCTATTGCTAACTCAATCGCGGATAACCACCCAGAGGTGTATATGATTGTATTGCTTATTGACGAGCGCCCAGAGGAGGTTACTGAGATGGCGCGCAACGTTAGGGCGGAGGTTGTCGCTTCGACGTTTGATGAGCAGGCATCGCGCCACGTTAAGGTTGCGGAGATGGTTCTTGATAAGGCGAAGCGCATGGTTGAGTGTGGTCACGATGTTGTGATCTTCTTGGACTCAATTACTCGTTTGGCGCGCGCATACAACTCTGTTCAACCAGCATCGGGTAAGGTTCTTTCGGGAGGTGTCGATGCAAACGCACTTCATAAGCCAAAGAGATTCTTTGGTGCAGCGCGTAACACAGAGGAGAAGGGTTCATTGACTATTATCGCTACAGCTTTGACTGATACTGGTTCTAAGATGGATGAGGTTATCTTCGAGGAGTTCAAGGGTACGGGTAATATGGAGTTGCAGTTGGATCGTAAGTTGGCAAATAAGAGAGTTTATCCGGCGATTGATGTTACGCAGTCGGGTACGCGCCGCGAGGATATTTTGTTGCCAAAGGAGATCTTGAGTCGCACTTGGGTGTTGCGTAAATATCTCTCTGATATGACTACTGTGGAGTCTATGGAGTTCTTGCAGAAGCAGATGAGTAGAACAGAGGATAATGTTGAGTTTCTAACAACAATGAATAAATAACCTATATAACCTTAAAATATTATGAATAGTATGCGAAGATTTATTTTTGGATTGCTTTTGCTTTCGTTCCTGCCATTCTCTAACGTTTACGCTTGGGGCAAGAAGGGTCACGATGTGATTGCGGAGATTGGCCAACGCCGTTTGACGCCAAAGGCAGAGAAGAAGGTGACGGAGATTTTGGGCGGTCGCTCGATGGTTTATTACTCAAATTGGATGGATGCTGTTCGTAACGATAAGGAGTATAAGTACACTTCGACATGGCACTACATCAACATTGAGAAGGGCGAAACGCTGGAGAGCACGGAGCGCGCTAAGAGCGGCGACGTGTTGTCGGGTATTGAGCATGCTGTTGCAATCTTGAAGGAGGGTAGTGTAAAGGGTAGCACGAAATATAGCAAGGAGGAGCAGAGTGATGCTTTGAAGATGTTGATTCACATGGTTGGCGATCTTCACCAGCCTATGCATGTTGGTCGTAAGAAGGATCTTGGTGGTAATACGATCAAGGTTCAATACTTCAACGACTCTACGAATCTGCATTCGTTGTGGGACTCTAAGATTGTTGAGGGCGCTCACGCATGGAGCTATTCGGAGTGGGCTGATCAGTTGGATCGCGCAGGTTTGGTTAGCGATTCTCGCGTTGCGATTATCACATCGGGCTGTTATGAGGATTGGTTGAAGGAGGTTGTTGAGCATGCGAACCATGTATATAGCAAGAGTCCAATTGGCGCTCGTATCTCTTATGATTATTTGGCGGAGTTTACGCCAGTTGTCGAGGAGGTTTTCTTGCATGGAGGTTTGCGCTTGGCTCACATCTTGAATGAGATCTATAAGTAGATTGTAATTTTATATAGATATAAAAAAAAGAACCTCAGAGCGAGGTTCTTTTTCGTTTGTTGTACGGTGTTGAATCACACATATACATAGTCGTGTTGCTCAATTGTGCAGCGATATGGCGAGTAGATATTTAACGAGAGGCGATCGGCGATATATGCTATCGCGCGCTGTGCCTTTACGCTGTTTCCCGCCAGATCTAGTGGTGGCGCGAATGCTGCAATTCCCATTACACCAGGCACGACACCCATTAAGCCGCCACCAACGCCACTTTTGGCAGGAACTCCAGTGGTAAACATCCAATCTCCGGTGTGTTCATATAGCCCTACAGTCGCCATCATCGATGTTATGTGTGGCGTTAGGCTTGGTTTGAATACCTTCTCCTTTGTCACGGGGTTTACACCGCTATGCGCTATCGTTGCAGCCATTATTGCGAGTTGTTCTGTCGTTACTCCAAGCGAACATTGGCGTGTGTATAGGTCGAGCGACATATCGAGATCGTCATATATTCTGTCGAAGTTTTTTAGCAACCACGCAATCGATTTGTTGTTGAAATTACTCTCGCTCTCCGACTTATATAGTTCATCGATTAGCTTCACTTCGGAGCCACTTAGCGATTTAAAGAATTTTGTTATCGCGTTCCATTTAGCATCCGAATCGCCCTTAGGCTCCACCATTGAGCAGGCGCAAATTGCTCCGGCATTTACGAGTGGTGTTGAGGGGTGGTCGTTCTCAAGGAGTATCGCGATTATGGAGTTGAAGGGGAGTCCTGTTGCATCTGCTCCAATCTTTTCGAGAATCTCGTTTGCGCTGTGCTGATTCATGATCAGCAGAGCTGTTGCCACCTTCGATATTGACTCTATGCCGAAGGCAAATGTTGTCTCTCCAGCGCTCACTTGCTCGCCATTTGCTAGGCATACCGATATGCCAAATAGGTTGCTGTCGATACCCTCTAGGTATGGGATGTAGTCGGCGTTTCGCCCCTCTTTTACCCCTACGAACTTTGTGTATGCTGCATCTATGGCATCTTGCACTAACTCTTTCGTTATTATTTGTCCGCTGTTTTCCATCTCAATATCTATTTTGTGTTTGTACTTTGTTGCTTCTCCACTTCGAAGTGAAATGGAGCGAATGTCTCCCCTTCGGATAGTGTTTTCCATTCTGGTTTTCGCATTGCGAAGATTATGAATGGCGCACCAACAACGATGATGCAACCTGCTGCAAGGACTCCAAACCATACAGTGCTGCTTCCCGTTGCTATCTGGCTTGGAGGGATGAAGCTAAGGACGAATGCAAGGAGCGATCCGAGGAATCCTACGCCGCCAATGACCCACATCAAGAAGTTTCCTTTTCCTAGACGGAACGGACGTTCGCTCTCTGGCATCTTGTAGCGCAGAACAATCGCAGCAGCAAACATCAACATATACATTATTAGATATAGAAGCACGGTCAACTGCGAGAGAATCTGGTAGAATGATTGCACGGATGGCATAACAACGAATAGAAGCGATAGCAATGTTACCAATCCTCCTTGCAGATAGAGGATGTTGCGCTGCACTCCACGGCTGTTTGTCTTTTGGAAGAATGGCGGAAGGTATCCTGCGCGCCCTACGGCAAATATACCTTTCGATGGTCCTGCAACCCACGTTAGAACACCTGCCAAAACACCAAATACGAGCGCTACAGCGATGATTGGAGAGGCCCACGACATACGAAGATATGCGAAGTAGCGATCAAAGCCAATGAGTAGCGACTGCGTCAAATTGATCTCACTCTGTGGAATGATTACACCTAGAGCGAATGTTCCAAGGATGAATATTGCAACGGTCATCAATGAACCCATGATGATAGCTTTTGGGTAGTTCTTGCCTGGGTTTTCAACATCCATTACGTGAATACCCATCATCTCCATTCCGGCATAGAACAAGAAGATCGAACTTGCAAGGACAATGTTGTCTAGCTTCGTAAGATCTGGAAAAAAGCTTGTGTGTAGGTCTAGGTTGTTGTGTCCGCCAGTCGATAGATATACGATACCCAATATGATAAGGAGTGCCGCAGGGATTATCGTTCCAACGATTCCGCCCCATTTCGAGATCTTGCCGACCCAGCCCAATCCTCGCAGGGCGATGAATGTCGCAGCCCAATATATTGCCAGGACAATCAATAGCGTAAATAGTTTGTTCGATGCGAGAGCCATATCGGCACCTTGGTTTATACCTATGAATGCGAGTGATACTGCTCCAAAGGTCAGTACTGTAGGGTACCAAATCGTAGATTCGATCCACTGCAGCCATATTGCAACAAAACCTGTTCGCGCGCCAAATGCTTCGCCAACCCATCGAAATACTCCACCTTGTTTGTCAGAAAACATAGCTGCAAGTTCCGCCGCAACAAGTGCAGTTGGCACTAGGAATACGATTGCCGCAAAGAGGTAGAAGAATGCGGACGAAAGTCCATAGACAGCTTCGGCGGGTAATCCGCGAAGGCTCACTACTGCGGTGACATTCATCACTGCAAGGGTCATGATGCTGAGTTTAAAGCCTGTTTGGCTCTTTTTCATCTCCATAGATAGTTGTTTTTTAATTTAACCTTAAGTTTAGTTCGATTTTTCTCGAAACTTTTTTGGCTTCATAAAATCAACAATCGTGCAAATATGAGCTACGTGCTGCTATATAAGTTTTGCTTATGGCTCGATAAAAATAAGTGATTGGATTTATTATAATAGTATAACATTATTAGCTATCTTTGTAGCACAAAAGATAACCACCGGTTACTTAAGTAGTAGAACACACAATTACAAATAATAAAAACAATTACTAAAAAATTACGATTATGTCAAAGAAATGGATTTGCAAGCCATGTGGCTATGTACACGAGGGAGATGCTGCACCAGCACAATGTCCACTATGTAAGCTAGGAGCTGAGGCTTTTGAGGAGATGAAGGAGCAATCAGGCGCTCTATCATTTGTTACAGAGCATAAGATTGGTGACGCATCAGGCGCTAACGAGGAGTTGATGGCAGGTCTTAACGCTCACTTCGGTGGAGAGTGTTCTGAGGTTGGTCAATACCTTGCAATGAGCCGTCAAGCGGATCGTGAGGGTTACCCAGAGATCGCTGAGGCTTTCAAGCGCTACGCTATTGAGGAGGCTGAGCATGCATCTAAGTTCGCAGAGCTTTTGGGTGACGTTGTTTGGGATACAAAGACTAACTTGTTCAAGCGTATGAACGCTGAGGCTGGTGCTTGTGAGGATAAGATGCGTTTGGCGCGTCTTGCTAAGGAGCAAGGTCTTGATGCTGTACACGATACAGTTCACGAGATGGCTAAGGATGAGGCTCGCCACGGTGCAGGTTTCCAAGGTCTTTACAACCGCTACTTCGCGAAGTAATCGACCAGAGGTCATATAAATAGAATAGGGCGCATATCATTATGCGTCCTATTTTTTTTATTTGCGTGTAACGTATTGTATGATCGTTGCGATCAGATCGAAGCCTTGTCGCATAGCATCACCAATATTTGAGAGCGATTCAACTCTATATTGAATAGCCTCGATGCGCGGTCGTAGGGCAGTGATGTAGAGGATAAGAGCGATGATTGCCGCAGATCCACCAACAATGCATAGCGCACTCAAAAGCGATCCAATGCTCTCGGCTAACCACAGCACAAGTGCCGTGACTAGGAGCAGTGTTGCGATTGTCGCCGCAACACAAAATATAACTGCGATGTCAATTAAGCTCCCTCGATCACTATTTCTTTGCGGTATCTGACCCATCATCATCTGTGTCGTTGCTTGTTTTTTCATTTACCTTGCAGTTGCATGCACCCATCATGCAGCAACACTCGTCGATGTGTCCCTGAATGAAATTTAGCTTGTCGAGAATTGCTTGATGGACTGTTTTGCCTAGTAGATGTGAACTCTTTTTGCTCATGCAGATTGTCGCTGCGGCGCCGATTATTGCACCACCGATTAGTGTCGCAACTATTGATCCTGAATTTTTCATAGCTGTAAGTTTTTTTGTGTTTATATTCTATTTTGAGGTTTTATTCGTTATGTTGCAATGCGATAATTTGCAATCATCACGCCAAAACTCTATATTTACAATATGAAAGTAGCGTTTACAGGGCATAGAGAGTACGATTCGGAGCAGTATGATGCTGCGTTGGAGCAGCGTATTCTTGCTCTTTGCCGTGACTCGGTCGAGCGTGGAGTGCAATTGACATTCCTTAGTGGTATGGCGGTGGGGTTTGATATGGCTGCAGCAGAGATGGTTTGTGCTATTCGTGAGCGATATGGCTTCGATAATGTCTTGCTTCATGCTGTTGTGCCTTACGCTATGCAGGCTGAGTTCTACTCTGAAGATAATTTGGCGCGCTACCAAATTCTGCTTGACAAGGCAGACAACGTTGTTGTCCTCGAAGAGAGCTATAACCAATTTGTGTTCTTTAAGCGCAATGATTACCTTGTAGAAAATGCAACGCAGATGATAGCATATTTTGATGGGGTCAACAAAGGCGGTACAGCATACACAGTGCGCAGAGCTCGTAAGGAGAAACTACCTACGGAGAATATTTTTCAGCAATCTCAACTATCACTATTTTAGATATTTAATAGTTAGGTAATAAACAAAAAAAATCTCGACACGCATTGTGTCGAGATTTTTTATCTATTTTGATTTGGTTCTTACCAGTTCAAAATCTTTGTGAAGTCGTAATCAGCAGGGTTTGCTACGTAAGCCTTAGCAGCCTCGTAATCCTCTGGAGTTACGTAGCTAAGAACTGTGTTGATAACGTTCTTAACCTTATCTGAACTCATATCTACCAAACGTGGTGGAATCTTTCCTGTTGTTGGGTCTTGAAGATCCTTTAGGTATAGTGGAGATACGTTACCCTCAGAGTTAACGTAAACCATACAACCAGTCTTACCCTCAGCGAATAGTTGGTAAACACCCATTCCTAGCTCAGAGCAATATGTCAAATCAAATGCGATTGGAGTTTGGCAACGAACCTCATATCCGATCTCTACTGGACGCGACTTGATTGAAAGACCAATCTCAGCAAGCTTTGTCTCAAGCATCTCGTTGAAGATGTGAGCCTTAGAAACCTTACCTAGCTCTGGGTGACCGTGATCGTCATAAGAGAAGTTGATACCGCTCTTCTTGATCTCCTCGTCAGAAAGCTCGTGGAATACACCCTCCGAGATCATCGCTACACCATAGTCCATGCCCATGATCTTGCGCTTGATGATAGAAGAGATAACCATGTTAACGATCTTATCAACTGTGATCTCAGTCTTGTTGAACATCTCTGGGATAACGATCATTGGGTAGTGACAAGCCTCACCGATACCAAATGCAAGGTGACCTGCCGAACGACCCATCGCCGCAACAACTAGCCAGTTACCGCTAGTCTTAGCGTCGCAATAAACTGTTGTTCCGATAACTGTTCCGCTAGCCTTAGCTGACTCGTAACCGAATGTTGGCGAGCCTGCAGGAAGAGGAAGGTCGTTGTCGATTGTCTTTGGGACGTGGATGTTAGCGATCTCATACTTCTTGTCAGCAAGGAACTTAGCGATGCGGTTTGCAGTAGATGCAGTGTCGTCACCACCAACAGTAACTAGCAACTTGATGTTGTTCTTTTGGAAGAACTCAAGGTTGAAGTTGTTCTCGAAATCAGAATCTTTTGGCTTGAAACGGCTCATTTGTAGGTATGAACCACCACGGTTGAAGATATCGTCCGCCATTGGGAATGAGATCTCCTCTGTGATTGGGTTTGGGTTGAAAAGTCCTGAGTAACCTGCGTGTAGACCGATAACTTTGTAACCCTTCAAAAGGAAAGTCTTCGCTACGCTACCTACTACGGTGTTCATTCCTGGCGCTGGGCCACCACCTGTCAAAATTGCAATCGCTTCTTTCATTGTTGTGTAATTTTATTTTTAAATAAATAATTAAGTTTCTATTTTGTTAATTTATTGACCCAAAGTTACATTTTTTTTATCTAATCGCCAAACGTTTGCCAATTGTTCTATAACTCCGTAAGGGTAACTCTTATGTTGCCTTCCATCTCCTGTAAGCCATTTTTCAGCGCTTCAGCTTCGGCGTAGCCTTTGATGTTTGCTATGGCGTAGCTTGTTGCACCTATCTTCATGAGTGGAGCTTTTCCTGCGCACTTCTCTATTAGTGTCTTGATCTCTGGCGTAACTACCTTCATGTTGTCTATCCTAACTCTGAAGCCATTCTTGCCTATCGGGTTTCTCGTGAGGTTTCTGCCTTCTGCGCCATCTTGCCACATAACGATGTCTACGCGCGAAAAGCCGCGCTTCTTCAATGTCGCTTGCGCCCATAGCGCCTCCATCATTGTTGAGAATCCACCAATGTAGTAGGCGTAGAATCCGCCATTCAAACGCTCCTGTGATACAGGGTATGCACCTTTGAACGTTGACCAGTTCTGAGGTGTTTTGTGTAGTCCAACCAATATTCGGTAGATTGTACCACTGCCATACATCTTCGCCTTAGGAATCGCTTTCTTCGTGTGTGCTGCGTTTGCAGCTAGGAACTTAAGCGGCTCGTATGTTATGAAGTTTCTATTCTTTATCGTCACCTCCGGCATCTCACCCTTTTGTGTCAAGCGGAACTTGTTGGCGATCATATCCATTGAGTCGATCACATTTGGCATGTTTAGGCGTGTTGCCAAGCTATGCTCCAACTCCGACATTGCGTGTTTCTGATATTCGTAATCGATGATTGCCTCGCTCGCCACACCTCCTGTTTTTGCCTCTGTGGCTTTGTCTGCGGCCTCATTAGCTAGTGTGTCCCAACGCTCTAGCAGCTCGCCAAAGCCAAGTGTCTCAAGTAGCAAACCATAGATGAAGCTCTTGCTGTCGTATATCGCCCCCCACTCTTTTGCTAGATCTTTTGAGATTGAATCTAGCTTTGCTGCTCTCTCGCGAAACTCTGCTTCGATCTTTATTGTTGCCGCCTCTCCGCTGCTTTGCTTATATCTTTCGGCGCACTCCTTCAATTTTTCGTGACGTATCAGGTACTCTGCATGTAGCAGGAACGCATGGCTTTCAGCTATATCTGCCTCGTATAGAGTGTTGTAATCCTTTAGCGTTAGGTTGTCGCTTACGCTGCGACTTACGGTGATCCTCGTTACGCTATCTGTTGGGAATATTCCCTCCTCGACATACTCGCCATCGGCTAATATCTCGATTCTTTTTATCTCCTCTTTTTCGCGAGAGCGCGCTACTTCGTTGCTGACATTTGATAGCTCGCTTGTCATGTCGAATAGCGTCTCCTCCATGGCTCTCATTTCGGCGGCGAAGTCGTTCTGCTCATCTTCGCTCATTTCGATCTCTTTGCTCTCTAGCTTCGCTGTGAATGTTTCGCGCTTTTGAGCTATATCGCCTTTTATTAGTGCTATGCTATCTTTTAGCTCGACTTCTCTTACGATTAGGGCGTTCAGATGCTCTCTTTTTTGCTCCTCGATTTGCTCTTGAGTGAGTGTTGGCACGCTACTTTTTTTGCCCTTTCCTTTCGAGCTTTGTTGTGTGTTTGCCAAGCTTGCCGATATGTTTGCTCCAAACATAGCTATCGCTAGAAGCAGCATTATGCCACCGCTTTTCATCGCTCTATATCCTCTTTTCTCGCTCATTCTTTTGCTTCGTTTAAATCAATTCTCAAAATCAATTTTCAGCACAACAATTAGTGCTGATGCGTGATAAAATCTTTTATCGCCACCACCTTATTGTGAAGAGTTGAATTAGTCCAAATATCTCTAATCGCCCTAGCAACATAAGTAGTGTCTGGAAGTACTTCACCAGCGTTGGTATCTCGGCATAGTTGTTCATCGAACCTATGTCGCCGAATCCTGGTCCCACGTTACCTATGCTTGCTAACGAAGATGTGAACGAAGTTGTTACATCTAGTCCGAATAGAGTTCCCACTAATGTTCCGAGGAGGACAAATCCAAGGTATATGATTATAAATGTAGTGACCGATTGCAGTAGCTCTGGCTCTTGCGTTACGTCATCAACTTTCACGCGGAAGATTGCGTTGGGGTGTTGCTGTTGTTTCACCTTTTGGCTGAAGATTTTGAAGGCTAGCATAACACGATTTATCTTCAATCCTCCTGTTGTTGATCCTGCGCAGGCGCACGAGATCATACCAAATATCAATATCACGATTGCGAATGGAGGCCACGGGTTTGTATCCACTGTGGCATATCCTGTTGTTGTTATCAGCGAAACAAATTGGAATGTTGCGTGCCTCAACGATGTGAATAGGTCGGGGTAGTACTCCGTTATGTAGAGGTTGAGTGCTATAAGTGAGCTACACACCGCTACAACTCCAATGTAGACCCTCATAACTTCGGAACGGAATATATTGTTGAATTTTCCGGTTACTGTGGCAAAAATCAATCCGAAGTGCGTTCCTGCAACTATCATTGTAAATATCAGCACAGACTCTATTGCTGCTGAGTCATAGTAAGCTATACTGCTGTTTTTTGTTCCGAATCCACTTGTCGCCGCTGCAGACATAGCGTGTGTCACAGCGTCAAACCAACCCATTCCCGCGAGTCGCAGCATAACGGTTGATATGGCGGTTAGACCGAAGTAGACAACCATAATTATCTGCACGATGATTTGTGTCTTGTATCGGTAGTTATCCTTTGCGATGTGCGACAGCTCCATGTTTGAGAGAGTCATTCTGCTTCGCCCGATCGATGGTAGAATCACGAGGGCAAACATGATGACGCCTATTCCGCCAATCCATGTCGAGAGCATTCTCCAGAATAGCAATCCGCGCGGCAGTCCCTCGATGTCTGTAAGAATAGATGCTCCAGTTGTTGTCAATCCCGATACCGATTCAAACCACGCATTAACGATTGTGAACTCTCCGCCCCACATCAAGTATGGGAACATCGTCACGACACACGCAAGCAACCAAGAGCCAAGCACGATGCAGTAGCCCTCTTTGTTTGAGATTTGCGTCTCTGGTTTTACGAATATCAGCGGAAAGAAACCTAGCAGGGCAGTCAAGATACTCGATAGCATAAGTGCATATACCGAGTTGTCGCGATAGCCAACATAAGCTACCGCAGCCGACACTGCCATTGCGAGTGCCAGGAATAGCATCACAACTCCGATATATCTAAGTACTAGACTAAGTCTCATCTGCCTCTCTCCTCTTTACTCCTTTATTAGCTTCGCATTGCTCTGTATCAGACTCTCTATGCTTTCGCATATCTCCTGTAGCTCATCTCTGTTTTGGCTCTTTGGTGCGAACGGTACTTTGAATTCAAGATATCTCTTTAGAGATTCGTTGATTGCTAGTATTGGGTTCACGCAATATATCAGCATGAAGTAGAAAAGCATCAGCACGATTGCGATCATCACCATTAGCGACAAGAATACAGGTATCACGGCGCGGTATGCGTTGTTTTGTAGCTGTACTGCACCTGGAGCGAGTTTGTCTTGCGTTTGTGCTACGTATGCCTCAATTTGCTCCTCTATTTTGTTGCGTATTGGTTGGTATCTGTTGTATGCCTCTAGCGCTCTGTTTGATCTTGGCTGCACTGCGGTTGTTGTTGAGTCGTTCTGTTGTTGTGCAGCGCTATATGCTGTATATGCATTTACGGCGTTTTGCAGCTGTTTTGCTGTTGCCGCTATCTCTTCAAGCTCTTTTTGTCGCTCCTCGGTTTGCGCTTCGATCTTCTCAATGCAACTCTCTAGTCGCCTTGCAGCCTCGTTGCATTGGTTTATGTATGCGCTGTTTGAGAATGCTGTAACCTGTATAAATGCATTGTTGTGCATCGCCACAGCATCGTTCATCTCTATTGCCAACTCATTATATTGGCGATTGGTATCTAGTATATTTCCTGTTTCGTTGCTGAGTATGCTCAACTCCACGAACGAGACCATTCCGGCGAGTACCAACACCACAACGATGCTCGTAAAGCCGGCAACTACACGTTTTCTTAATCCAGTCATTGTTTGCGAGATTGTTTATTCTTCCATTACAAAGGTAGTTAAATTTCGATAATTTGCCCAATGTGGGGTATGAAAACGAAGAAAAATATCTATCTTTGCCACTATAGAACAGTGTAGATTATTCAAGATTATTCAAAAATGTGTAAAGCCTTAATTATTGGCGCTGGAGGTGTAGGAACCGTAGTGGCGCACAAGATTGCATCGAACCCTCTTTTCACGGAGGTTACGTTGGCAAGTCGTACGAAGTCTAAGTGTGATGCTATTGCGGCGTCGCTTAATGAGTTGTTTGGTGCTGGCCGTGTCCAGAGCGAGGGTGTTGATGCTGACGATGTTCCGCAGCTATGCGAGTTGTTTAGGAAATATACTCCCGATATCGTTGTCAATGTAGCGCTTCCTTATCAAGATCTTACGATTATGGATGCTTGTTTGGAGTGCGGTTGCAACTATTTGGATACTGCGAACTATGAGCCGATTGATGAGGCTAAGTTTGAGTACTCATGGCAGTGGGCTTACCAAGATCGCTTCAAGGAGGCTGGTTTGACAGCAATTTTGGGTTGCGGTTTTGATCCGGGTGTTACCTCGATCTTCACGGCGTATGCTGCGAAGCACCATTTCGATGAGATTCACTATCTGGATATTGTTGATTGCAACGCTGGTAACCATGGTATGGCTTTCGCTACGAACTTCAACCCTGAGATCAATATTCGCGAGGTTACTCAGAAGGGTCGCTACTGGGAGAATGGTGCTTGGGTTGAGACTGAACCACATGAGATCCACAAGGGGTTGAACTATCCTGGCATCGGTGAGAGAGAGTCTTATGTTATCTATCACGAGGAGTTGGAGTCGTTGGTTAAGAACTTCCCAACTTTGAAGCGTGCTAGATTCTGGATGACTTTTGGTCAGGAGTATTTGACGCACTTGCGCGTGATTCAGAATATCGGTATGGCGCGTATCGACCCTATTATCTACAACGGTGTTGAGGTCGTTCCGATCCAATTCTTGAAGGCTGTTTTGCCTGATCCTAAATCGTTGGGCGAGAACTACACTGGTCAAACATCTATCGGATGCCGCATTAAGGGTGTTAAAGATGGCAAAGAGGTTACGTACTATGTCTATAACAACTGCGACCATGAGGCGGCGTTTGCTGAGACTGGCACGCAGGCTGTTAGCTACACTACGGGTGTCCCTGCAGCTTTGGGTGCAGAGATGTTTGCTAAGGGTTTGTGGAGTGGCGCAGGAGTCTTTAACGTTGAGGAGTTCAACCCAGATCCATTTATGGAGCGTTTGGGCGAGGCTGGTTTGCCTTGGGTTGAGCAGTTTGATGTTGACTTGGAGCTGTAGGGTAGGTTTAAAATTGTGCTAAAGGGCTTTATTTATACTCTTTTTGCAACAAATAGTGCGAAACCTTTGGAATATCTATTCTTTTTGCCTTACTTTGTTGGACAATTATCAATTAACAATTTTTTTTATGACAGGTTCAGTAAAATGGTTCGATAGCAAGAAGGGCTACGGATTTATCGCAGGTGAGGACGGAAAAGAGTATTTTGTTCACTTTTCAGGAATCGAATCAGACGGATTCAAATCTCTAGTTGAGAATCAAAATGTAGAGTTTGAGCTAACGACAGGTAACAAGGGCGAGCAAGCTATCAACGTAAAAGTGATTGAGTAATTCAAAATCATCATACAAGATACAACTTTAAGGGGCAATCATCGATTGCTCCTTTTTTTGCCCCTATCGTCAGTCACAAAAAGGCAAGTTCGTAAGGATCCGTTCCCTGCCGCTACTGCTACGTCAGGTACAACTTCAGCGGCATGGTTAGGTACTGGTTCTTCTACTTGGGTGATTACAGATG
>JBCQUJ010000004.1:0-171441 GCA_047174045.1 Rikenellaceae bacterium | reverse complement strand
AATAAACCAGAGCTAATAGACAAACTAAGAAAGAGGATTATCGAGGAAAGGCGAATAAGCTATCCTAAACAAGACCTCGATGCTATCATCTCACCGATGGTAGATATTATGATGGAGGAGCTAAACAGTGGTGGCAAAATCCATATCCAGAACTTTGGAGTCTTTGAAGTGAAGACCCAACAGCCCCGTAAGTTCTATAATATACAAACGGGATTACACGAATTCTCCAAGCCAAAGCGAGTGGTAGAGTTCAAACCAAGCCGAAAATTCAGGAGTAAGAAGTAGGCAAGTAAAGAGTATAATAATAGAGAAAATACACCTCAGACAAAGCCCCAATTAAAGGGAATGTCTGAGGTGTAGTCTTTTTTGTAGCCTACATATTTGGAGCGAGCCTTGTATATATTGAATTTCACAAAATCGCCCTTTTTAGGTGTGGAAATCTCAATTTATATGCATATCTTTGCACCTAAGAAAGTGCTCGAAAAATCAGGCTCTATGTAGTCAACTATGTAGGACTCGTGCTTTTCGCCAATATATGCACATTGACTAATAGCAAGTTACGCTAAAAGGTGGCTGACCGCCTTTAGTCGCCCTCCTTTATATATATTGTATAACCCTACTCCACTACTTAGAAATTGGGATCAACTTGAATGTGAATGTTCTATCCTCACACTTTACTTGGTACTCCTCGCGAGGCAAAGCTCTCCAAGTGTTCACACAACCAAGACCAGACTGAAGTTGGTCGATGCGAAGTGTCACGAAATCACTTGGGATAAGCTCTTGCCAGTGCTTTTGAGCCTTAACATTTACGTTACCCTCATCAAGAGCCTCAACAGTATAGTTAAGAGCAGATGCTGAGAATGGCACTGCAGATACAATCTTCAGACCCTCACCGCTAGAAGCAGTTTGGTTCCACCAGCGAATATCTGTCTTGTTACCGCTCTCTTGAGGACGGATATACTCAAAGTGTTGCTCATCAACACGTTGGTTGTAGATACCGATGAATGTTGAGTTGTTACGGTCGATGTAGTTCTCGATTGGACCACGTCCGTAGAATGAAGAGTAATCGTAATGCTTAGGCATCTCAACCTCCATACCGAAACGCAACATATTTGGTTGGTTATCACCAGCCTTCAAAGCTTGCGTAACCTCTACAGCACCAAATTTATCGATAACGTAAGTCAACGTAAGTTGAGACTTAACGCTCTCAAGCTCGTACTCTGCAACAACAACCATATCCTCGCCCTTCAACTCTGGCTTCAAAGATTTCAACTTAGGTTGCATATCTCTCCACTTACCAAAGTTCTTGTGAGAACGAGCGCCAAAGTCATTATCAGTTACAGGACGCCAGAACGCTGGCTTCAACGCAGAACCCTTGCGGATAACATTATTTCCGTTAACGATGTAGTTAACCATATAACCTGTCGTCTTATCGAAGTCGATGTGGAAATCGTAACCATCGATGATCAAAAGATATTTGTTACCCTCATCAACAGTTGGTGCAGTTGTATATTGCGCCTCCTTAGCAGTGCTATAAACAGTGTCATTGTGGTATCCATCATACTTAGCAACCTCCAATTGAGCGCGAGAAAGAACGTAACCAGCTGGCAACAATGGCTCAGCACTCTTCAACTTATAGTCGATGTTCAAAAGAACCTCCTTAGTCATATCAACACCAGACAATGAGTAACCAGCAAGAGTTACAATCGCCTTCTTTTGTGGAGCTACGTTCAAGTTAGAAACAACACCACTCTTCACAACCTTACCATCAACCAACAAAGACCACTCAAGGCTAAAGTTGCTCAAGTTGCGGAAGAAGTACTCGTTGTAGATCTCAACGCGACCTGTCTTAGAGTCAAGAAGCTCTGTCCAGATATTTTGCTGGATAAATGCTACCTCATCAGCGTGTGGGTTACGGATACGGTCAGGGTTGATCAAACCATTGTTACAGAAGCTAACATCGCGGTTACAGTCGTAATCGTTGAAGTCACCAGCGTAACCATATACGCGAACACCCTCCTTTGTAATATGGTGTGGAGATTGATCTACGAAATCCCAGATGAAACCACCTTGGTATGAAGGGTACTTGCGGATAAGATCCCAGTACTCCTTGAATCCACCCATAGAGTTACCCATCGCGTGAGCATACTCACATTGAATGTAAGGCTTCTTAGGGTTATTCAACTGATACTCCTCACTCTGCTCGTAAGAGTAGTACATAGGGCAACGAATATCTGTACCCTCACCATCAAGAGCCATCTCGTATTGAACCATACGGCTCTTATCCATAGCCTTAATAGTGTTGTAGCTAGCAAGGAAGTTCTCTCCCATACCCGCCTCATTACCTAGTGACCAGATAATGATAGATGAGTGGTTGCGGTAAGCCTCAACGTTGCGTTGATTACGCTCGATGTGCGCCTTTCTATATGTAGGCTCGATTGCCAAAGTCTTCTCGTCGAAGAACAAACCGTGTGACTCAACGTTAGCCTCAGCAACAACATAAAGACCATACATGTCACACAATTGGTACCACAACGAAGCGTTAGGATAGTGACAAGTACGCACTGCGTTCAAGTTCAACTCCTTCATGATCTTGATATCCTCGATCATACGCTCCTTAGTTACATATCCACCAGTTACAGGATCAATCTCGTGACGGTTAGCACCCTTAATAAGGATTGGCTGACCATTCACCAACAATTGAGCATTCTTAATCTCAATAGTACGGAAACCTACGCGTTGTGGGATTGACTCAACAACCTTACCGCTAGCATCCTTCAATGTTGTAACCAACAAATATAGGTTTGGTGTCTCTGCTGTCCACTTATTAACAGAAGGAACACTCAAGCTTAGCTTCGTGCGAGAAGCAGGTTGTGACTGAACCAACACACGCTTCCCAGCCTTCGCCTCGCCATTATCATCTGGAGCAGACAACTCATAAAGAGCATACTCAACCTTGTAGTTAGCCAAATCGCCTTGAGGCTTAAGCTCAATATCAAGCTGACCCTTCGTGAAAGACTTATCAAGAGTTGCTGTCAACACAACATCCTCAAGACGATTCTTCTCACGAGCATATAGGTAGCAATCGCGCATAATACCAGTGTAACGGAAGAAATCTTGATCCTCAAGATATGTTCCATCGCACCAACGCAACACCTGCATAGCGAATACATTCTCGCCGCTCTTCAAATACTTAGTAACATTGAACTCTGCACTCAACTTGCTATCCTCGCTGTAACCAACGAACTCGCCATTGATCCAAAGGTAGAAACAAGATGCCACAGAACCGAAGTGTGCAATAACATCCTTATCGCCCCAGTTTGCAGGCACATTGAATGAACGACGATAGAATCCTACGTGATTACCATTTACAGGCACATGTGGAGGATCCATCTCCACTTGGTTACGCCATGGGAATCCCTCATTGATATACAATGGATCACCATAACCATTCAACTCCCAAGCACCAGGAACTGGGATAGTACCCCAACCCTTATCGTTGAAATCTACAGCAGCAAACGCTGTATCCATAGCCTCGCTAGTCTTAGCGAAGTTGAACTTCCACGTTCCGTTCATGCTCAAGTAGCTATCGCTAGCCTCTTGATTCATCTGCATAGCCTCCTTCTCACTTCCAAAAGCGAAGTAGTCGGTATGCATCTGCGCTCTGTTTACCTGATTTACCTCAGGATCCTTCCACTCATTGAAACTTTGAGCAGTCGCAACTGTTCCTGCACATAGGCAGGAAGCAGCAGCAATTGATAAAATTCTTTTTAGCATAATTATTTAGTTAGTTTGTTTAGTGCTTATTTTCTCAAACGATCTTTCCACTTATCGTGCTCCTCTGTATCCAAGATATAGTTGTATACCTTCAAGTTTGTAACCTTGCTCTTGAAGTTACCTGTCTTTGCTAGAGGGAATACCAACGTGCTGATAATCTGCATCTTGTATACCTCATCGTGCGTGTAGTGAGTATAAGGACGCAAGATTTGAGCGAACTCACCATCAACATAAATAGATGTAGATGCGTTATCACCCTGAATCATGATGTTTGTCTTCTTCTTGTTAAACGTAGAGATCTTGAAGTGACGTATGTGACCATCGCGAGAGAATCCAAATAGACCCTTCACTGGATCAGCAATGTAGAACTTAGCATGCTCAGACTCAAACAACACTGTTCCTGCCTCCTCAACTACACCATCAAGATCGAAAGAGATAGTATAGCCATAACCGATCTCCTCAATTGGAAGCGTAGAGTTTGGCTTAACAACCTTCGCCTCATAAACAATTGAGTTAGGCTCACCATGCTTCGAACCGTAGTTAAGACCTGGAGCCTCGCTCAACAAGCTACGATTCTGCTCGTACTCATCAAACTCAATAGTTGTGTTTGCACCCGACCATGTTTTAGCTGAAATCACCTGAGTTGCAGGCATAGCACGATCGTGGATATCCTTAAGAGATACACCAGCTTGGATTCTATCGTTCCAAACCGCGAACATACCACCCAAGATAGATGGGTGTTGATCCTCAAATGTTTGATCTGCAACAACGGCAGGAGTCCACTCTTTGTAGATCTTCTCGTGGTTCAAATAGTCGAAATAGTATGGTGCTGTCGGAACGATGTAGTTCGACTCAGGGATATTTACAATGTTGTAACCAGCCTTGATATGCTCGCCTGGATCGCCATAAGGGTTATTCCAGATGAAGACATCAACACCATCAACCTTAACCTCTGTCTCACCAGACATCTCAGTCAAAGAACCCCACATACATGGTCTCTTACCATAAGACTCAACATATTTCAAGTAACGATCACAGAAGTAACGGAACTTCTCAACAACCTTTTGCTGCTCCTCCTTATCCAAGTTGTGGTGAATCTTATACTCATCAGTACCAATGTGAACACGCTTACCAATGAATACTGGATCATCACCGCCCAAATATTCGTCAAATAGTGCATCAACGAACTCATACGTATCCTCATTGAACAAATTTAGGTAGTTATCTTGGTAGTCACTCGCCAAATCCTTACGGTAGTGAGTAAACGCCAATGAGTGACCAGGAACATCAATCTCAGGAATAACCGTAATACCCTTGCGAAGCGCAAGACGTTGCAAATCCTTAAACTCTTGCTTTGTGTAGTGACCATCCTGTGCCGTTAGACCTGGGAATTTCTCAGACTCAAGGCGGAATGCAGAGTATGTCATATCCCAATCCTCATCAAACCAACGAGCTAGACCATTGTCGTTAAGGTGAATATGCAATGTGTTCATCTTGTAGTAAGACATGATGTCGATATAGTTCTCAAGAAACTCCAATGGAATCCACATTCTAGCGCAATCCATCAACATACCACGCACTGCGTAATCAGGCCAATCCTTTACACTACCACGAGGCAAGAGACCATTTCCCGTACTCTCGATCATCTGCAAAAGAGAGCGAGTTGCCCAATATAGACCTTGAGCCGTCTGCGCCTTTACGCTTACACCATTGCCAATCGTGATCAAATAACCCTCCTCACCAAGCGAAGAGTCACGTACCAACTCAAAGACAACATCATTAGTTGTAAAAGTACCTGCCGATTGAGTTGGCACAACCTTAACACCAAACATCGTCATGTAATCTTTTGCGAACTCCTCTACAACCTCTTTTGCGCCCTTATCGCATGCTGAGTAAAGAAGCTTGCTCTTCTTGTTGATCTCAAACGTTCCTACGTCCCCACTCCACTCACGAAGCTCAGGGATCACAAATGGCTTTGGGTTCAAAGCCACAACCTCTGACGCAAAAAGTTGCATAGATGCAAACAATAGCGCACAGATGCTAAAAACACTCTTTTTAATCATAAATTCTATTTTTTGGTTATTATTTAGTTTCAAAGCAACACTATTATATATAGTGATGAGCAAAAATAGGCTTTTTATTTTAGATAAATTTGTTTTTTCGTCTACATAATGCAATATAAAAATACACAATTATACAACAACCAACATACGCAATCAACTACTTTTGTTACCCGTAGTATATATTTAATAGGCGAACGAGATAAAACGAACGAAAATAAGATAAAATGAAGAGAACACTTGCAGCATTAGCATCGCTTAGCGCGATCACATCTTGCGCACAGCAAGACGAACGTCCAAACATCATCCTCTTTCTGGTTGATGACATGGGTTGGCAGGATACATCACTGCCGTTCCACACTGACACAACAAATTGGAACCGCCGTTTCCAAACTCCAAACATGGAGCGATTGGCGGAGCAAGGTGTAAAGTTTACAAACGCATACGCTTGTTCTGTGAGTTCACCATCTCGCGTTAGCCTCATGACTGGTGCAAACGCAACTCGCCACAAGGTGACAAACTGGACACTCTTCAAAGATACTCCAACGGATAAGAAGAGCGATATCCTAGAATTTGGCAAGTGGAACTACAATGGCCTTCAAGAGGATACAACAATTGACAATAGCTACCACGCAACAACTTTGGCAACAGTTCTTCGCAACAATGGCTACCAAACTCTATTTGTTGGAAAGGCACACTTTGGTGCTGTTGACACCCCTGGTCAGGAACCATTGAATGTTGGTTTTGACGTAAACGTTGCTGGATTTGCTTGCGGTGGCCCTGCTAGCTACCTTGCTGAGAATGGATATGGCGCAAACAGAAACGCATTCAACGCAGTACCACACCTTGACAAGTACCACGGAACAGATACATTCCTAACTGAGGCACTTACAATCGAGGCTAAGGAGGTTATGAATAAGGCTATTAAAAAGAACGATCCGTTCTTCCTATATTTTGCCCACTACGCTATCCACACACCGTTCGAAGCTGATGTACGCTTCTACGACAAATACAAGGAGCAAGGCTTCGAGGAGTGGGAGGCACGTTTTGCTACGCTTGTCGAGGGTATGGATAAGAGTCTCGGAGATATTCTTGACTATGTTGAGGAGAAGGGAATTGCAGACAACACAATCATCATGTTTATGTCTGATAATGGCGGTTACTCTGTTGGTGTTCGCACAAACACATTTGGCGGAGAAGCTAAAAACGCACCTCTGCGTGCTGGTAAGGGCGCTCTATACGAGGGAGGTATTCGTGAGCCGATGTTGGTTTACGCTCCTGGAATCACTGAGGCGGGTACGGTCAACGACTCTCCACTTCTAATCGAAGATTTCTTCCCTACTATCTTGGAGCTTGCAGGCGTTAACGTTGCAGAGCAAACAATGACTCAAGAGATTGACTCAAAGAGCTTTATGGCAGCTATTCAAGGAGAGAGCATCAACAATGAGCGTCCTCTATTCTGGCACTACCCTAACTTCTGGGGCGAGAGCCAAGGCGAGACTGGTCGTCCAAGCAGCGCTGTTCGCATCGGAAATATGAAATATATCCACAGCTACGAGCGTGAGTTGAACGAGCTATATGATTTGTCAAATGACATTGGCGAGAAGAGAAACCTTCTTCGCGTTGGATCTATGGCAGACAGAGCAAAATATAAGGAGATAGCAAAAGAGATGGCAACAGTGTTGAGCGACAAGCTTCGCGCTGAGAACTCTCCAATGCCGATTGTAAAGAAGACAGGTCTACAATCTAAATATCCAGACCAAACATTGTAATTAAGAATAAAAAATATAAAGTTATGAAAAACGAAAAAATTGCTGTAGCATTGGCCTTTATCGGTCTTATGTTCTTCTCAGTAGGATTCGCCTTGGGGATCAACTCATTCCTAATCCCAACATTGCAATCTAGCTTGAGTCTACCTTCAAGCGTTGCTTACCTTCTTTTGGCTGCTTCATTCGTGCCATTCCTAATTTGGGGAATGCCTGCATCGAAGCTTATCGAGAAGGTTGGATACAAAAAGACTATGGCTATCGCATTTGTAATCTTCGCGGCAGCATTCTCTCTATTCGTTGTTTCGGCATCGATGAGAAGCTTTCCGCTATTCTTGATCGCATCATTTGTAAGTGGTTCCGCAAATGCTATTTTGCAAGCGGCAATCAACCCATACATCACAATCTTGGGTGATATTAAGAGTGCTGCGATGCGTATGAGCATCATGGGTATCTGTAACAAGTTGGCTTGGCCAGTTGCACCATTGTTCTTCGGTCTTTTGGTTAAAAACCCAGCTTATGTAACTATTAGCGATTTGTTCTTGCCATTCTACATCATCATCGGAATCTTCCTTTTGTTGGGTGTAATATCTTTGATGGCTCCACTTCCAGATGTTGTTGCGTCGGGCGAAGAGTCTGCGGACGATAGCTCTGCAAAGACGGAAGAGAGCAGCTATGCTGCAAACAAAACTTCGATTTGGCAATTCCCTCACCTTTTACTAGGTGCATTGACACTATTTATATATGTAGGTGTTGAGACATTGTCGTTGAGTACTGCTGTTGACTACGCAACATATTTGAGATTGCCAAACCCTGGTAGCTACGCATTTATCCCAAGTATCGGAATGATTGTTGGTTACATCTGCGGTGTGTTGTTCATCCCACGCCTTATTTCACAAGAGAGCGCAATGCGTATCTGTGCTGTAATTGGTGTTGTTGGATCACTTGGTTTGGTATTTGCGCCGGCTCAAATCTCAATTTGGATGATCTTCCCAATGTCATTGGGTTGTTCACTTCTTTGGCCAGCATTGTGGCCACTAGCTATGGCTGACCTTGGTCGCTTCACGAAAGCTGGTAGCGGTCTATTGACTATGGCTATCGCTGGAGGTGCTGTTGTACCGTTGATCTTCGGATTCTTGAAGGATTACCTTCCAATGCAAAGTGCATACTGGTTGGCTGTTCCTTGTTTTGCCCTTATCTTCTTCTACGGATTTATGGGCTACAAGATTCGTACAAAATAAATTTTTAAATTAGATTAAGTCAAATAACTATAGAATTACATTTATTAATATGAATGGTAAATATTCACTTCCTCAAGAGGGAGGTTTGATCGAGGGATCAACACCAAAAGATATAATCCACGCAGCGGAGAAGATCTCTACATCTATCTTCGCTTCGCAAAGCCTAGGAGCTGATTATGCAGCAAATATGGTTATGGAGGCTATTGTAGCGCATGAGAAGTCGGGCGAGAGTCGTCCTTTCGTTCTAGGTTTGACTACGGGTCGCACTCCACTTGGAATGTATCGCGCACTTGTAAAGTTGCATAAGGATGGTAAGTTGTCATTTAAAAACGTTGCGGTATGCTCTCTTGATGAGTTCTACCCTATCGCTTCAAATGAGCAACAAAGCCGCAACTTCCGTATCCACGAAGAGTTCTTGAACCACGTTGATATTGAGGCAAAGAATGTAAAGATCATCGATGGATCGGTGTCTGAAGATAAGGTTTCTGAGTACTGCGCCGCTTATGACGAGGCAGCACGCTCTATCGACTTGATGGTCGTTGGTTATGGCGAGAATGGACAAGTTGGCTTCAACGAGCCAGGTTCATACGCTAAGTCTTCAACTCGCCTTGTGCAGTTGAGCCACAACACGCTTAAAGCTCACTCTGACATCTTCTTTGGTCTGGAGAACACACCTAAGGTTGCAATCACAATGGGTCTAGGCACTATCATGTCAGCAAAGAAGATCGTTTTGATGGCGTGGGGTGAGGATAAGGCATCTATCACAAAGAAGATTGTTGAGGGTACTGTATCTGATATGGTTCCTGCTTCGCATCTTCAACAACATAGCAACATCGAGGTTGTTATTGATGAGGATGCAGCTACAATGCTTACACACAAGCAAACTCCATGGTTGGTTGGACCATGCGAGTGGACAGATAAGTTTATCCGCAAAGCTGTAGTTTGGTTGTGTGGAGTTGTTGGCAAGCCAATCTTGAAGCTTACACATAAAGATTACGTTGAAAACTCTCTTTCAGGACTTTTGGAGAGTGCAGGACCATTTGACCTTGTCAATATCCAGGTCTTCAACAACTTGCAACACAGCATTACAGGTTGGCCAGGTGGCAAACCAAATGCTGACGACACGACACGTCCTGTACCTTCTGAGCCAGCAAAGAAGCGCGTAGTTATCTTCTCTCCACACCCAGATGATGATGTCATCTCGATGGGAGGTACATTCCTTCGCCTTGTTGATCAAGGTCACGACGTTCACGTTGCTTATGAGACGTCTGGTAACGTTGCGGTTCACGACGATGTTGTTATGCAGATCCTTGATTCGGCACGCGAAATTGGCATGCCAGATCGTTTTGACGAGATCAAGAAGATCATTGCATCGAAGAAGAAGGGCGAGCCAGAGCCACGCGAGATTTTGGACCTTAAGGGTGCTATTCGCCGTGCTGAGGCTAAGGCTGCTTGTCGTTCTTATGGTATGAACGAGGAGACAAATGCTCACTTCTTGAACCTTCCATTCTACGAGACTGGTGGTATCAAGAAGGGAGAGATTGGCCAAGCAGATATCGACATCATCGTTAAGTTGTTGCGCGAGATCAAGCCTCACCAAATCTACGCTGCAGGTGACCTTTCAGATCCACACGGAACACACCGCGTATGTATCGAGGCTGTTTTGGGTGCAATTGAGGTTGTTGAGAATGATGATTGGTTCAAGGATTGCCACATGTGGTTGTACCGCGGTGCATGGCAAGAGTGGGATATTGACATGGTAGATATGGCGGTCCCATTGAGTCCAGGCGAGGTTATCAAGAAGCGTCACGCTATCTATCGCCACCTTTCACAAAAGGACATCGTTCCTTTCCCAGGTGATGATAGTCGTGAGTTCTGGCAACGTGCTGAGGACAGAACAGAGAATACAGCGCGTCAATACGACAACCTAGGTTTGGCTGAGTATCAAGCTATTGAGGTCTTCGTAAGAATGTTCTAGTTTAAACGGTACATAGAAAAAATAACTATAAAAATAAATAAAGATTTAGAGAGATGAGATTGATTATTGAGAAGGATAAGAGCTACGTTGCGAAGTGGGCTGCGAAGTATATCGTTGAGCAAATTAACAAGAAGGCTAAAGAGACATCTGCGCCATTCGTTTTGGGTTTGCCAACTGGTTCTACACCACTTGACACATACAACGAGTTGATCGCTTACCACAAGCGTGGCGAGGTATCATTCCAAAATGTTATCACATTCAACATGGATGAGTACGTAGGACTTGCTGAGGATCACCCAGAGAGCTACCACTCATTTATGTGGAACAACTTCTTCTCACACGTTGACGTTAAGAAGGAGAATGTACACATCCTTGATGGTAACGCCAAGGATTTGGCAGCAGAGTGCGAGGCTTATGAGGCAGCAATCGTTGCAGCAGGTGGCATCGACCTATTTATGGGTGGAATTGGCGAGGATGGACACATCGCGTTCAACGAGCCATTCTCATCACTTACTTCACGCACACGTGTTAAGACATTGACTGAGGATACTATCATGGTTAACTCTCGTTTCTTCGACAACGACATCACGAAGGTTCCAAAGACAGCTTTGACTGTTGGTGTTGGTACAATCATGTCGAGCAAGTTGGTTCTTATACTTGCGACTGGCCCTAAGAAGGCGCGTGCGGTCAAGGAGGGTGTTGAGGGATCATACAACCACCAATGGACTATCTCTGCATTGCAAGTACACCAAAATGGTATCCTTGTATGTGATGATTCAGCAGCTCAAGAGTTGAAGGTTTCGACATATCGCTACTTCGCTGACATCGAGTCAGACAACTTGATTAAATAATATATTATTTCCACGAGATAGAGTATGAAAAAATTATCAATTGGAATTGATATTGGAGGTATCAACACAGTCTTTGGTTTGGTTGACGAGAAGGGAGAGTTCTTTGGAGAGTCATCTCTTTCAACGAAGAACTACCCTGCTTTTGGCGACTACCCAAAGTATGTAAAGGATTTGAGCGAAGCTTTGAAGGCTATGCTTAGTGGTCTTGATTTTGAGTATGAGATCGTTGGTATGGGTATTGGTGCGCCAAATGGCAACTATAACAACAACGCTATAGAGCAACCGGCGAACCTTTGGAAATATAGCGATAAGGATAGCGGCAAGGATGAGGGCAAGCGTATCTTCTATCTAGGTAATGATCTGAAGAAGTATATGCCAGAGATTCCAATGTTCATCGTAACAAATGACGCGAATGCTGCAACGATTGGTGAAATGGTATTTGGTAATGCAAAGGGACTACGCGACTTCTTCATGGTCACTTTAGGTACGGGTCTAGGTTCTGGATTCGTTGCTAATGGCGAGATGATCTACGGTTGCGATGGACTCGCAGGCGAGCTAGGTCACATCACAGCTATCGTTGGGGGTAGAGATTGTGGTTGCGGTAAGAAAGGGTGTTTGGAGACTTATGTTTCTGCTACTGGTATCAAGCGCACAGCGTTTGAGATCATGGCAAAGATGCGCGAGCCAAGCCCTCTACGCAGCGTTTCTTTCGATGATTTCGACTCTGCACTTGTCTCTAAGGCAGCTGCGGCTGGTGATCCTGTCGCTCTTGAGGTGTTCCGCTATACTGGTGAGATCTTGGGTGTTGCTTTGGCAAATGCATCTGTAATCTTCTCTCCTGAGGCTATCGTCTTGTTTGGTGGTGCTGCTAAGGCTGGAAAGCTTATTTTCGAGCCTACGAAGCGCTACATGGAGGAGCATTTGTTGCCTACATTCAAGAATCAGATCGATCTATTGCCTAGTGGTATTGAGGATAAGAATGTAGCGGTGCTTGGCGCGGCTTCACTTATCTGGCAGAAGCTCTCTTAAACGAGAGATAATACATATTGAAAAAGCGGTCATTTGACCGCTTTTTTTGTGCTTATATATGAGGTGATATCAACTCATATCACGCATATCAATATGCAAAAATAGGGCTGCTAACTTGCGTTAGCAGCCCTATTCAACTCAGTGGAGCAATACTCCACTCTATTCGGGATTATTTACCCTCAATCTCAAGAACATCACCGATTACATTAACTAGGCGTGTCTCATACTCCTCGGTATCCTGAAGGATTTGCCATATCATGACACCACCAATATTGTTATCGCGAATGTACTCACACTTCTCTCTGATTGTTGGGCGACCATTGTAGTAGATCGAGAAATCACCAGCTGTACAAAGATCAAGATCAGCATATTGTGCGCCATAAGTCTCGATAATATCGCGGTAACGGATAGCGACACCACTTCCACTAGCCCAAGTGTAACCATAGAATGGCACACCAGCCATAAGCTTAGACGATGGAGTGTTATACGTTGTCAACCAACGCTCGATCTCCTCCTCAAACTTATACATAGGTGCGTGCTGAACAGGCGTAGATCCTGTTGGGCTATTCTCATCATAGATCATCAAGTTGATGAAATCTGAATAGTTTTGCCACTCACTGCTGTAAGGTAGAAGCGGGTTGACAGCTGTCGATAGAATCCAATTTGGGTTCTTAGCCTTCATCGCTGTATGTAGCTCAGACATAAACAACTCCAGATATGGATAGTTCGTACTCCACTGGTTCCACAAAGTTCCCTCTGTGTAATCCTCGTAGTCAATATCGACTCCATCAAGATTATAATCCTCAAGGTATTCAATGATGTTATTGATAGCATTAGCACGCTTCTCCTCATCTTGGATCATATAGAACATAGTGTAGCTATCGCTCTTCGCAACCGAAATCATCGCCTTCACATTGTTTGCTTGCGCATCACGGATCGCAGCCGAGATATACTTCTTAAGGTTGTCAGACTCGATTGCATTTCCATCCGCATCAATAAGCAGGAACGAAATCATAAGATGCGACAGATAATCCCAATTAATAGTACCATACATAGTTTCGTATGCATAGTCATTAATCGGAAGGTATCCGATGCTCTTGAACTCCGTAACCTCGACAAGGCTAGGAAGCTCAACAGTGTAACGCTTGCTCTCCGTACCGCGTGTCACAGAGAAAGATTGGCTTGCGCCCCAATCTGTCACCGCAGCAGGGTCTGGTGTTATAGAAGCACCCTCAGCCAGTGTATACTTAACACTACTGATATACTTAGTACTTGTAACATATGGATTTGAAATCAAACCACTATATTGGTTGATATTGGCGTAGTAATCAGCCGATCCATACGTCATACGGAACTCCTGAAGCAGGTTTTCGCTGCCCGAAGTATTCATCTCCACATAGTTACAAGAGGCTAGCGCCGTCGCGCAAACCACGCACAACGCCACTAGTAGGCTCTTTGCTGAATTTATTATTCTCTTCATAATTCTCTCTTTTTATCAGCTTATATTAGTTACCCCAATCAATTGGCTCCTCGTAGCTCCAGTACTCACATACAGAGTACATAGCACCCCAACGGATACCAGTTGTAACGTAGCGGAACTCTCCCTCTGTATTTGCTATATCTGTCATGTAACCAGACTCAGTGATAGAGTAAAGCAACTCATCATTCAAGTATACGTAGAAGTTCAAGTAACCACGGTCACCCTCCTCTGCAGAGATACCAAACTTATATTGAGTAGGTTTCGTCACATCTCCAGTCGTCCAGTCTATAAGTGTTACTGCTAGTCCTCCAGAACCAGTCAAGTTCAACTTACCTGCATTCAGTGTAAGAGTAATATTCAACGTCGATGTCTCAAGAGTCATATTTGTCTCTCCTGCTATAGTTCCATCATTAACCAACTCGCTGTAGTAGAACTCATACTTTCCGAATGGTTGGTAACTCTTCTGCATACGCATAGCTGCACTTGCACTCTCAAATAGAGCTGCTGTACCATTGTATCCAAATTGTGGTAGCGATCCTACATAAACATACCAGTTAGCCTCCTCATCTGGCTCAAAGTAAGTAATCGTAGGGTTTGGTGTTGCGCTCTGCTTAAGCGTAAATGATACAGAGACTCTATCGTAACCCACCTTCTCCGCAGTAATCAATGTAACAGTCGTAGAGCGTACTGACGTACCTTGAGCATAGTTTTGGCTCGCCTTAACAGTCAAGACATCACTTGTCATATCTAGCTCAACCCAAGAGTCATCATCAACTGTCGCAGACCACTCCATATTTGACTCAACATCAATAGTGAATGATTGCTCCTTGTAATCTACACGGTACTCCGTTGCTGGAATCTCGAGCACGATACCACCTTGATTAACTGTATAGTCAAAGTGAACATCGCCCAAGCGATTGTAAATAGTTATGACACCCACACGAGATGCAGACTTATTTTCAGCAAGTGAGTAGCTAATTGTACCCGCAGCAGTAGAAAAATCTGAATAATCGTTTGGATTCGCTGTAAATGAGCTTTGTGAATCAATAGTCAACCAGCTGTTACCCTCTGTAACTGCTGCCGACCAGTTTTGGTTAGATGTGATGCTGAATGACCCAGTCGCCGCACTCTCTTCAAACGTAATGCTTGGCAATGAGTTACCCTCATCATCCTTATCCTCTAAACCATCCTCGTCAAACTGGAAATATGACTCAGCAAGACCACGTTGCAACACGCTAACCTGCTTTCCAATCCAGTAATCACTCTTGATAGTCAAAACATCCTCGCGATCATCCAACGTTGGGTTGTCAGCATAAGTCACAGTAACGTCATAAACATTCTCCGACAAGACAGGTGTACCCACTCCGTTATCTGGCGTGATTGTCGTCCAAGCGCTATTATCACTATAGACAACCCATGGATCAGTCGAGCTGACAAGCATCTCGATCGGATCGGCATTTGTCGCCTGTAGAGTATAGCTATCCTCTACTCTGTAGCGCAGGTCGACCCACTTAATAGACTCATCATCCTTACAACCTCCCACAAAGAGTGAAAGAGCTGCAATCGCGAATAGTGCGCTAAAGTTTAAAATTCTTTTCATAGTTCTATCTCTTTAATAGTAGTTGGTTTAGTTTTCGTAAGGCTCAATAACGAATGAGTCGATAGTCATCACACTCACATCATCCACGGCAGAAGCAAGACGCAGACCGATATATGGAGTAAACGCATCACCCAGTGCCGAAACCCAATCGTCAATCTCAGTCGAAACCACCTGCGTTCCGTTGATCAATACCGAAGCAACAACCGTCGTTGCATCACCATCCTTTGGCAATACAGATAGTGTCAGCTCCTCCATTGCATCATACAAACCTTGGTTTGAATTCAACAAGTCAATATATGTAAAGACTGCGCCGCTTCCTGCATTGATTGAAAGGCAGTTTCTCTTTGAACCTGAACCATAGTTACCTTGAATCTCAAGATTAAAGAACTTCGTTGCATCTGTAGTCAACAGTTGGATGTTGATCGCAGCAGTACCAGCCTTATCAATATCACTCACACGCATTGTATATGTTCCAAGACCATACTTGTTAGATGCATCCGAAAGACGTGCCTGAAGTCCACCTTCAAATGTAATCTTTACTGCACCCGTCTCCTCGTTAACCTCACGAGAACTACCTGCACCAGGGAACGACGTTGAATAAGTGATTGGATCCTGCGAGATACCCTCAATCTTACCACCAACAATCGTCGGATCGCTCTCACTTGTAAGATACAAGTCGAACGTACGTGCCGAAGTGAAGAAATATGGGTTACGTGTAAACTTAACTGTTGCCGTGTCGTCACCATTGTTCACTGCCGACACACCAACATGGTCGCAAGCAACAACCCACTTGTCACCAGACGCTATACTAGAAGTCGTAACGCTCAATGTTTGTGTCTCGCCATTCGCTGCGATGCTCGTAATAGAATCTACAAAATCAACTGCAAACGAAGCACCAGCTGGCTGCAAAATATTTAGCGAAGCATACTCTACATCCGTTTCACTATACAATGTTATAACGACTGTACGGTCAGCATAGCTGTTATTCGCAGGAATTGCAACCTCGAATGTTCCAGCATCGTAGTCATAACTACCGATCGTAACATCAGCATCATCACACTTTGCAGTCCACTCTCCAACACCTGATGCGTATACATCAATTGTCTTAGTAACTGCTGCACCATCAGTCAATGTAATATCATCAGCATCCTCAAACTCCAACTCAACACCTTGAGCCGCCTGAGTAACCTCGAATGTAGCCTCAGTAGAGTCAACACTTGTAGAGATTGTGAATGCATAAACCACATCACTACTCTCGCTATTTACAGGTATTGTAACAACAACCGTATTTGCAGTGTAATCAATTGCACCATAAGTAACACCTGCTACATTACAATCAATTGTCCAATCCGAAACGTTTGCAGTAACTGCAAGAGTTATATCTCCACCCTTAGAGCTGATTGCATCGATATTTCCATCAGCAAACTTAAGAACGACATCAGCAGCCTCTTGAGCCAATGTGTGTGTTTTTGATGCACCACCAGCACTTGTTGTCGCGATTGTGAACTTAATGTCACGATCGGCAGCCAACGCATTTACCGGGATGTTTGCTACAACTGTATTTGCTGTATAGTCAATCGAACCAAACGTCACACCATCAAGGTCTGCCGAAACCGTCCAATCAGAAACATTCGCATCAACCGATAGAGTTACATCTCCACCTGCTGCTGAAATTGTCGTATCGTTACCTGCGGCAAAATCAAACTCCAAAGCAACACCATCTTGCGAGATAACGCAAGTGTTTGTTCCCTTACCCTCACTATCCGAAGCGATCGAAAGTGTAATCGTGCGCGCCTCAACAGATGTATTTGCTGGCACAACAACTTCAACCGTTCCATTAGATGTATTCTCTGTTATTGTCAATCCATCAATATCAACATTGCTCGTAACACTCCAATCAGATAAATCAGTTGATACGTTAAGCGTAATTGTCTCACCAGCTGTATCTACGCTCGTAGATGTTGTAGCAAACGATAGGTTAATATCTGGGTTTGAACCACTACCACCATCAACAGTTGCATCGTATTCTCTAAAATAGAATGACTCAAAAGTGACCTTATTAGTTGTGTTTCCGTTGTAACGAAGTCCGAAGTATAGTAGCTGTGGTGAACTCTCTAGCCAGTTCAAACGCTCTGTACTAAGAACGTTCACACCATCAAGGTAGAGGTTAACCTCCATTACATCATCCGATGTAGGGAATATCGTCAACATAATCTCGCCCAAAGCGCTAGAGTAGTTCGAATCATCAAGCGCAAAGAACGTTTGGGCCCATTGCCCACCACCATTTGTTGTTAAGAAGTTCTTCTCACCCACACCATAGATCTCGCAGTTGATAACGGCTGAGTCTTGGAAGTTAATACTGATACAAGTGCTATCATCCTTAACCAGGTCACGAATTTTCCACACGTACGTACCAACGCTAAGTTGCATAGGAGTGATGAAACGAGCCTGAACAAGCGTATGCGAGATCGTTGCCGATCCGTCAGCATTGTATGTCGTATAGTCAGCACCCTCCAATGCTCCAAAACTATACACATAGCTATGCATTGGTTGCTCAATAACAACAGTGTTGCTTCCTACATTGTCACCACTCTTCAACGACAACGTTATATAACGTGTCATAAATAGTGAGTTCCAAGGTAGATCAACAGCTACCATATTGTCATCAACCATAACAACAACACCCTCTGTGTCACACTCAACCTCCCACTCATCAGTAGTCGAATAGACTTCAATTCCACTGAATGAATCGCCAACAGCCAAAGCTGTAAACGCTGTATCACCCATGAACGATAGTCCAAATCCATTCTGAGAAACCTCGAAGCTCTCAGACAAATCGCCACAAGTCACCGTGATCGTTGCTACACGATCCAAACCTGTCGTATTCATCTCAGTAGTGATA
The DNA here is from genome assembly GCA_047174045.1 of Rikenellaceae bacterium. Taxonomy (GTDB): domain Bacteria; phylum Bacteroidota; class Bacteroidia; order Bacteroidales; family Rikenellaceae; genus Alistipes. The sequence continues at coordinate 152,757 of JBCQUJ010000004.1, read as the reverse complement.
GCCTCAACCGTTTGGTAAGATGCAGAACCAACTCCTGATGCAGGGCTAAATGTCAACCACTCAACATCCGATTCAACTGACCATATAGAGTTCGCCAAAAGCATAAACTCAACGCTACTACCTGAATTGATAGCTAGGTTGCTCTCCGCAGGAAGAACATCCAACTCATAAATAAATGCGCGCTGTGTTTGAGTGATCGTGATCACAAGATCCTTCGCTACATTATCTATATATATTGTAATATTCACGGTACGATCCTCAGCAAAAGGAGATACCTCCTCCTCTTCAACAGCTGCATCTGCATCATCGTCTGCATCAGAACCAGATCTTGTTGCAACATCAACACTCTCTGCAACATTCTCTTCAAGAGTAATCGTAATATCAGCGCTAAGTCCGATCTCTGAGCTACGGCTGTGAGATAGAGTACACCACTCTTGATCTGACTCAATAACCCAAGGGCTATTAGATGTAAGCGAGAACGTAATTGTTTTAGCGCTATTATCCACCTCCACTACTCCAGACGTTAGCTCTTCAAGATCCATGTCCAAAGATAATGCTGGCTCCAAAACACGTTGAGTATCTATACTATTACTAGCACACGACCCAAGAACAAGTGTCGCGCACAACATCACTGCCCATAGGCGTGACATAAGCGATATGTTTTCTAATCTTTTCATATTACCAAATTTTAATTAGTAAATAGTTATAACTACCAACCTGTATTTTGTGTCAAATTCAAGTTGTTGAAGAGCTCTGTTTGTGGCACTGGATATAGATACATCTTATCGCTCCATACACGAGTCTCAACCGAAGTTCTCTTGAATGAGAAGGTATTATCAGCGTTCTTTGTGATATAAGCTCCATAAATATCTTTCGTCTCAGAAGCAATCTTCCAACGGCGAATATCCCAGAATCTGTGATCCTCAAATGCGAATTCAACGCGCCACTCTCTCTGAATTACCTCACGCATTCCTGCCTGCGAGCTATAAAGCGTAGCATAAGCTGGTGTCTCTGCAACTCCAGGCATTCCTACGTTTGCTCTAACCAAGTTAACAGCCTCTATAGCTGACATAGTAAATGTCGCATCAGTGTATGTTGGACCATAAGCCTCGTTCATTGCCTCAGCGTAGCTAAGTATGATCTCCGCATATCTCGAAATAACCCAGAAGTGACGACAAGTAACATTTGCATTCAATGCAAAACTTGTCGACTCTTGTACGTACTTACGCAAGAAATAACCTGTTACTGTTCCACCCAAAGCGCGTGTCTTGTCATCCAAACCACCCTCAAACGTCTCAATTGTATATGCGTTGAAAGGTTTATTGTTTACAAGCACCGTACGCTCAAGACGTGGGTCACGACTAGAGTATGGGAATGCGGCATCGAAGTTAGGGTCAAGTGTATACCAACCAAGCTCCGTAAGCGTAACATCATAACCACTTGTCGTTTGGAATGCATCAACCAAGTTTTGAGTTGGGAAGTTTCCATCCATTGTCGTACGCGTATTGTTCGTCATACGGATTGGGAAATTTCTCTGCTCAAATGTCCAGTTGTAGTCATTCATTCTAGCAATAATTATCTCCGCAGATGATACCTTAGCACCATCTCCCGTATCAGAGTAAATCGCACCATCAGGATCAAGTGAATAAACACCCATATCAATAATCTCCTTCGCAGCCTCTGCAGCAGCAACCCACTTTGATGAATCGCCTGCACTATTATGAAGAGGACTTGCAGCGTACAGCAGAGCCTTTGTCTTTAGCGACAAAGCAAAACCTTTAGTCACACGACCAACCTCTGATCCTGCAACAGCTGAATTAGCATACGTTACAGGTAGATTAGCAGCACACTCTGTACACTCTGAAACGATGAAGCTGATAACATCATCAAACTTCGTCTCACCGATTGCACTAGCCTCATCAACAGTCAAGACTGTCAAAGGCATCGCAATATCACCGTAACGACGCGCCAACTCAAAGAAGAAGTGCGCACGCAATATACGAGCCTCGTATGGGTGGTATTGCAACTTATCCATCCAGAATGGGTAGTTGACATTATTCTCAAATCTATCATAGTTTGCATTCGCTATAGAGCTAATATACTCATTTGCTGCACGAATACCATAATATAGTGTCCACTGCGTATCCAACGTATTTACTGCTGACCAATAGCCATTAGTAAAGTTCTGCACTGTACCATTCGGATCAGCATACTCAGAATCATCTGTTGCACAATCACGCATTGCACCACCAATCACACCGAAATCCTGAGGTATATAACCATATACGTTCGTCAACATCTGAACACTCTTCAAGTAGTATTCATACATATCCTCCTGCGTATATTGATTCGATGTCTCGTTAAAATCCAGGTAATCACAAGAGCTCATTCCGATGCTCAAAGCGATTATATAAAGTATCTTTTTCATATTGATTACCGATGATTAAAAGTTAAACTTAACACCTGCCCAGAAACCTCTTGTCGAGACATAATCCTCAGAAGATAGAGTCTCTGGATCTGTGAACCCAATGCTATCAATCGAGAATACGTCAGTCGCCTGAACATATACGTGAAGATCTGGGAAACGCTCATTCTTCAAAGGAACGTCATAACCTAGTACGATATTACGCAGCTTCAAATAAGAGAAATCCTTCAACCACAAAGAGTTGTTACGGTAGTTGTTATCGTTAGAAATAGTTGTCAAACGTGGCACTGTTGCAGTGTTAATTGTTGACGCTGTCCATAGTGTCTCGCGCTCAAGATAAGTGTTCGATATGTTTCCATAAAGAACCAATGGGTTGTAAAGTCCCGTATCAAGTAGCGACTTCGTAACACCTGTCACACCTTGCAACTCAATACCAAGAGACAATCTCTTATAAGCAACATTGAATCCAGCTCCAAACACAAACTTAGGATTAGATGTGTCATACATCGCAACAATATCCTCACTATTGATCACACCATCACCATTTTGGTCCTTATAGATAAGATCTCCCGGTGCTACTGATGAGAACGACTGAGTAGGGCTATTGTAGATCTGATCATAGCTCTCAAAAATTCCTATTACTTCAAGTCCATAAAGTTGACCAACTTGGTTGCCAACCTTATATAGGTAATCAGACGTTTTGTAACCCTCACCATTTTCTACGATTCGACTACGGTAGTACGATCCGTTGAAATCTGCCGAGTATCTCCAATCACCAACCTTATCAGACCATTTTGCAGCGAAATCAACTCCTTGATACTTGTTCACACCCTCACAAAGGTATGTAACATCAATACCAAGAATACCTGACACCTTCTCCGATGTGATCAAAATGTTGCTTCTATGATCATTGAAATACTCCGCATATAGCGAAAGTCTATTATCGAACATCGAAGCCTCGATACCTGCCGTGAAACGACGCGACAACTCCGGTGCTAGGTTCTCAACAGGCAAATCACCCTCTGCCTGACCGTACCACAGCGTATATCCAGTAGTAAAGTAGTAGCTGTTAGCATTTGTTCCGCCATAGTATTGCTTATATAGGTCGTGAGACAAATTTCTATCGCTTCCTGAGTAACCAAATGAGCTAAACAATCTTAGGCTATTTACATTTCTTGCATAACGCATGAATCTCTCGTTAGACAAAACCCATGATGCACTAACGGCAGGATATGTCGTAAATCTAGAACCCTCCTCAAGGAACGATGTTCCAGAGTATCCAACAACTCCATCAACTAAGATACGATTATCAAAGTTGTATGATGCCATAGCCGTAAATCCTTGACGCTTCGCAGACTCATTTTGACCATCCTGGTTAAGAGAGTATTGACGATAAAGAAGGAATGCATCCAAGCCATGCTTTCCGAATGTTCTAGAGTAGTCGATCTTAGCACGTACATCAGCACGCAAACCAATGCTCGTAAAACCATCCTCATAAGTCAAAGATGAAGAGTTCTCACCATTGTAGAATGGATATGTAACGACTGTTCCATCCTCCAATATCGACGCGTTGTACTCGCTATAGCGATATGTCTTATAAACATTGTCATACATTGCACCAAGGTAGTCGAAACCAACCGAAACATCAACCTTCAGACCCTTAGTGATGAAATCAAGATCTTGTGTCAAGCTAAGGTTTGCAAGCAATGTAGAAGTAGTGATCTTCTCACTACCACTATCTAGCAACAACGCAACTGGGTTTTGGTCACCATAACCCGTCGCACTACCATAAACGCCCTCTGAATTTCTAATTGGGAAAACTCCTGAAGGAGTGTTGAACGCAGCGTTAGATGCCAAAGTAGCATTTGCACTATTGTTAACCTCCGCAATTCGCGCCATAACACCAAGATTCAAATGTGTAGACTCCGAGAAGTCAACATCAATATTTGTTCTCAGTCCTAGACGAGTATCTGTTGGTTTTACCGAGTAACGACTATCTGTGCTGTTTGACTTATAAAGTGCATTATCCAGGTTATAGTCAACCATTGTGTAGTATCTAAACTTCTCGTTTCCTCCGTCAAATTGAATATTCAACTTGTGGTTTGTTGAGAAATTATTGTATACCTCATCCATCCAATCCACATTTGGGAACAACAACGAGTGTGTTCCATTGCGGAAGGCCGCAAGCTCCATATCGTTATACTTTGCACTCAGCCCATCATTAGCAAGAGCCTGATTAAGCATTGTTGCGTAAGTATAAGAATCTGCCATCTCAGGCTCGCGGAATGGAGTAGTCACACCAAATTGGTAGTTAACACCAACGTTAAGCTTCGAGATCGAACCTCTTTTTGTTGTAACCAAGATCACTCCATTAGCACCTTGCACACCATAGATTGCCAACGATGCAGCATCCTTCAACACTGTTATCGAGGCTACCTCAAGGTTATACAACTCGCTAAGCTCGCGAGGGAATCCATCAACAAGGACCAAAGGCACCTTACCGTGAATTGAGAATGTCGCAAGGTTCGTTGAGCTTGGCCCATTTACACCCTGCACCAAGACACCTGGCAACTCTCCGTAAAGAGATTTTGCCACATCTGACTGTGGTTGATTTTCAAATATCGAACTATCCTCAGAGAAGCTATAGTAAGCCTTACTTTGCATTGTCGAAGGCAACGCAGTAACACTTACAGCCACGCTATCTGCATCTTGTGCAAATGCAGTAACTGTCGCCGAAAAGAGCATTAACGATAATAATATATAGTATTTTTTCATATCTGTGTACTTTATTATATTCCTAATAAGCATTCGGCATTACCAACCTGGATTTTGCGTCATACCATACCCTTTATTTAGCTCCGTATTAGGAATTGGCGATAGATACCATTTCGTGTCGAAGTTATCAGCCCAGTAGCGATACGTTGCCAACTCTACCTTATTGAAAGTAAATACAGTTGGTGCTGCAATATCATCCACACCGTATGACTCAAGTGCATATAGTTGCTTCTTGAATTCATCTTGCATATTCCAACGCACTAGGTCAAACCAACGAACCTCCTCTAGACCAAACTCCATTGCACGCTCCTTAAGAAGATATGCACGGAACTCCGTTTTCGATTGTCCACGTTTAGCAAGTCCCATTCCAACGCGATTTCTAACTTGATCTACAAGATCATAAGCAGTTGAATTTGGCGCACCTAGATGCTCATTGATCGCCTCTGCGTAGTTAAGCAGAACCTCTGCGTAACGCATATACGGCCAGTGTGGCGCAATGTTACGATCTGAAGTCTGTTGCATGTTGAACTTCATGATATAGAATCCTGTATGCTCAGGGTTAGCCAAATACGATGTACTGTTCTTATGTACTGGAGCAACAGCACCATACATATTCAAATCTCCTGGCACTGCGATAGTCTCATAAAGACGTGGATCGCGCGTTGCATCACCTGGTGTTTGGTTTTCAACCGGCACAAAGAATGGATCTCTGCTTGGGTTTGACCAATCGAATCCTTCTGCATCAAAAGTCTCACCACCATCCCAGTCAAACATATCAGCGTAGTTCAACGTTGGACCTGAGAAAATATTGTTAGGGAACAACAAGCTGTGAAGCGTTGTTGAATTACCCTTACGAATAGAGATGATAGACTCTGTAGTACACGTCTCAACATATCCTGAACGGAATGCCAAACGACGATCACGGTGAGAATCCGATGATGGTTGCACAAGCGCATAGAACCCACCATAAGATTGCTCTTGGAAGAACTCAACACCAGCGTTGTAAGCATCCTCCCAACGAGAAGCTTTGTAACCATCCGTAAAGCGAGTATACGCATCAGCTTGCGAATGCCAAGGCTCGTCTGAGTTGAAAGTTGGACTAGCAACAAAACACAACAGACGCAGCTTCAATCCCAATGCCGCTGCACGCGTCATGCGACCAGCATCAACCGAAATATCAGCAACACTCCATGGTAAATCATCCTTAGCCTCTTCAATAAGCTCAAGAATGTAGTCCACAGTCTCCGCAAATGTGTTTCTTGGGAAATACATATCATCACTAACATCAACCGAACTCTTCAGCAACGGCACACCACCAACGTAGCGCAACATCTCAGCATACGACAACGCGATAATGATCTTCGCCTCTGCTATACGCAGCTTGCGATTGTAATCCGTAATGTTCGGAATCAAGTGAGCATTCTCAATATAAATCCAAGCGTAACGGATCGCGTGATACTCTGTTTTTGACCCAAAACGGTAAGCCTCAGAACCACTCAACGTAGATGACAAAGAGTTACTCAATGCACCATTATAGTATAGGTTACGTGGTCCATCTGTCATACCACTCTTCCAGCTATGCTGCAAGTCAGTTAGAGACTCCAAAACGTTACTTCCCAATTTCGAGTATCCAGAGACTGGAATACCATAAGGAAGGTATGAGTACGCTGCAGCCAACACACGATCTGCGTTGTACATCGAGTTGAACATAGAGTCAATCGTTGCTCCCTCTTGCTCAGGGGCATCACTAAAGGCGTTATTTCCAAACCCAATATCTGAACAAGACATTGTGAAAAGCGCCGCAACTATTATAAATATAGATAATATACGTTTCATATCGTTTTCAACTTATAGGGTTAGAATTTAAGACTAATACCAAGGTCATAAGACTTCACAAGAGGATATGCACCATTGTTACTTGCCAATGCCTCTGGATCTTGGAAATCTAGCGGACTGAAAGTCAACAAGTTATATCCTGTCAATCGAACTCCAACAGAGCCAATACCTGCTTTCTCCAATCTTGCGCAATTATTCTTGCTGAATGTGTATCCAATACCGATTGTCTTAAGACGGAAATATGTTGCATCGCGAAGCCACAATGAAGAGTCCTCTGAGTTCCAAGTCTTAGATGTATCAGATGCACGAGGCAACGTACCATCTAGGTTCGATGGACTCCAACAATCCTCCACAAAGTATGTCAAAAGACCACGACCACCTGCATTGGTATAAGGAATACGATACTCAACCTCCATCATACGATTAACGTTTGTTGCACCATTCCACTGCATGCTGAAATCCCAACCGCGGTAGCTCAATGTTCCAGACAAACCGAACGACAACTCAGGAGTTGTTGAGAAGCCCATTACGCTCTTATCATCATTATCAACCACACCATCACCATTCAAATCGGCATACATCGCATCTCCAGGGTATACATTAACGTATGGCTGTGGTAGATCTGATTTCAATACATATTGACCATCTACAACGTCGAAATCATCATACGTATAAAGTCTAATATACTCATAAAGATTAGTGTAGCGACCACTTGCACCACCTGTTTGGTTTTGGTAGCTATATTGACTCATTACCTCATCCATCTCGATGATCTTGTTACGTGCGAACGACACGTTTCCAGTTACCGAGTAGATAAGACCATTTCTATTATTAGCATCTTTCAACACCTCATCCTTCCAAGTAACGGCAACCTCGAAACCCTTGTTTGAGATCTCTCCGATATTCATATCCGGAAGTGATGTTGCGATGATACTAGGAGTAGAGTTTGGTGTCAAAAGAATATCCGAACGATACTCGTAGAAGACATCAAAGTTTGTCGAAAGTCTATTTCTCAACATTCTCATATCGAAACCAAGGTTATACTTGATTGCAGTCTCCCATGTCACATCTGAGTTACCAGGTGTACCTAGGTAGTAAATATCAAGACCCTCAGAGTTTTGTTGTCCAAAATAGTAGTTCTCTTCAGAATCCTCCCAGATGCTATCCATGTACATGAAACGAGAGCTTGTTCCGGCATCATTACCCACAAGACCCAAAGATCCACGAAGCTTCAAATATGAGATGAAACCGTAGCTACCATCCGAATTCTTCATGAAGCTCTCCTCACTAACTACCCACGACAACGAAGCCGCAGGGAACAAACCGTAGCGAGATGACCCTGGCGCAAAGTTCTCCGAACCATTGTAACCCATACTTACCTCTGCAAGATACTTCTTACGGAAGTCGTAAGTTACGCGACCCGCAAAACCTGCGTAGCTACGAGGAATATATGAATAAAGCATCGCAGAGCCAGAGTATGTTGGATAGTAGTTCTTCTGTTGGTTATAAACCGCAAGTACACCTACAGTGTGATCATCATCTTTACCAAACGAATCAACCCAGTTCGCCTTAAACTCCATTGACCAGTTTCTATCATATTGATATGTCTCTGAGTATCCAAGTGGCACATACGAACCAGATGGTACATACTTGTAAGTCTTGTCATAGTAAGGATCGGTAATATCCAGGTTATCTGGGTTATCAAGCATAGACGCGTAGTAAACAGTCTGCGACTCAATACCAGATGTCGTAGAGGTTCTATCCTTATTCAAGCGGAATCGGTTATCGTAAGATCCCTTTGCCGACACCTTCAAACCCTTTACAAGATTCGAAAAGTCATGCGTAATCTCAGCATCCATGTTCAACGACACATCGTAGAAATTCTTGTAACCATATCCATAGAATGCAAAGTAACCGTCACGACTTACGTTAACACCTCCAGGGACAGACGTAGAAGGCACCAATGTGCGAATACCATCAATCAGACCAGGACCAGCCAAAGGTGTACTCCAAACGTTAGTGATTGTCCATGGGTTAGTTACACCCTCAATAACTCCCGGTTGTTGCGTCTCTCCAACACTACCTCCGACATTGAACTTAATCTCTGTCTTATCTGTCAACTTATAGTTCAAGTTAGAACGGAAGTTGTAACGCTCATATTGGTAGTTATTATTATATGGTAGAGTGCCATCTTGCTTCAAGATACCATCTTTAAATAGGTAACCCATCGAAACAAAGTATTGCAACTTATCGCTACCACCCGATATATTGATGTTATTTTGTGTCTGGAAGAAGACATTGTTAAAGACCATATCTCCCCAGTTCGAGTTAGGATACATAATAGGATCCGAACCCGTACGATATGCCTCAATAGCCTCAGCAGAGAAGTCATTTCCGACTGTTCCATCATTAGCATTCTTTTGGTTCCAGAATAGTGCGTAGTTGTAACTATCTGTCTGCGTTACAAACGATGTTGGCTGCTGTAGACCGAATGTCGATGTTAACGAGATAGAAGGCTTACCAGATGTACCACGACGTGTCGTGATGATGATAACTCCCTCGGCACCACGCACACCATAAACGGCAGTCGAAGCAGCATCCTTAAGAACGATCATGCTCTCGATCTCATTTGCATCAATCGAAGACATAGGGCGCTCAACACCATCAATTAAGACAAGTGGATCTCCACCACCACGGATACTGATCGAGGCGCTATCCGCACCTGGCTCTCCGGTTGTCTGCGTTGTCACGATACCAGGCGAACCTCCGATAAGATTCGAAGGATCCGATACTGGCGCCGCCGTCAAGGCTTCAGTATTGAAGACTGTCGTTGTTCCAGGAAGGTCAGAAAGGTCTACCGTCTGACCGAAACTTGTTGTTACAACGACCGCATCTACTGCGATACCATCGTCAGCTGGCTTAAGTGCCACGTCAATTTTTGTCTTTGCACCAACAGCAACTTCCGTATTATCGTAACCCATATATGAGAATACAAGTACTGACGAAGATGAAGGCACTGTGATCGTGTAATTACCATTCATGTCTGTCGAAGCACCGATCATAGTGCCTTTGACGATGACATTACCGCCAATGATGGCGTGCTTTGCCTCATCTATAACCCTACCCGACACGGTAACGCTTTGTGCGAAAACCGCAGTTGCGGGCGCAAAAATTGCGCACGCAAGCAGTAGTGTTATTTGAAGCAAGAAAAAACGTCTAAATTTCTTCATACCTATTAATATTATAAAGGTTTTACTTTGAAGAGCTATCTATCATATAATTTACACTCTGTAAATTATTGCATTTTGTTTGTTTTGATATACTCAGTAACACCATCCATCAACAAGTGAGTACCTCTATCCTTTGTTGTCGCTGGCACCAACCAATCCGTGTGGAACTCCCACCAGAATACACCCTTGTATCCCTCTTCTTTAACCCAATCCATCTTCAACTTCAAAGACTCTGGCGTATCGCAAGTGATCCACTCTGTACCGTCAGGAGAGAAGAAATAAGGAGCATCCTCAGTCTCATCCCATTTCTCAACCCAACCCTTCTCTGCCATAAGAACTGGCACCTCAAGAGCATTGCAGTAGCGACCATACGAATCAAGTTTACGGCCATTACGAAGCGTATCACTTGGAGCGACATCCTTGTAGTAGAATCCGTAGCTGGCAAGACCAATACAAACCTTACTATTGTCGAACACTTTCCAATCTTCCATCACCTTTTTCAGTGTCGTAAGTGGTGTGTTGTGGTAAGGAACATCACCCCAGTTTCCGCCACCCATATCGTAGCTCATAATGTTGATCCAATCAACCGATGCCGATAGCGCATCAGCCTGCTCTTGAGTGTATAGATGTGTTGTGTGAAGCGCTGTTGTAAGATACAATTGCTTATCAAGATTCAACGCATCAAGCGCCGCACGAATGTCAGCCATAAACAAGATGTGAAGATCCAAGTCAATAGTATGCTCCCAATCAAGCTCAATACCATCATAGTTATGCTTCTTGACGAACTGAGCCATCATATTAGCAAACTTCAGACGACGAGACTCATTGCGTGCAATACGGATAAAATCACGACCTTGGAACGAAAGAAGAATCTTCGCATCCTTATTCTTGTGTACATTAACGATAAACTCATCAACATACTGGCAACCCTCTTGGTTTGCATACTCCCAATTTGTCACATACTTGTCATTGATCCACTCTTGAGACTTATCAAAGTCAGCAACTTGCCAAATTGGCTGTGCAAAGAAGTATACAAACTGAAACTCCTCATAATTTTGCGGCGTGATATAGGTATCCGCCTTCATTCTGCGAGCCACAGTGTAAGTTCCGTGAATAAACTCGTTCTCATTCGAGTAATTCTTTGGAGAGCAACATGCTACCACAGAGAATAGCGTTGCAAGGATAATGGAAAATTTCATCATAGTTTAGTTGTTTTATTGTTGTTTTATTGTTGTTTTATTTTCTTCTTCATTTACACTAAGCCACTCCTTGGGGGCTAAAACAAAGGTACTCATTATATATAAGTGAATCTTGTCGTATTATCTCCAAAAGTTTAACGAATGTTTATTATTTGCAATTGTTGATTTTATTTACAAACTAATATAAACCTAGAAACAAAAGCAGACAAACCAAATAGCCTCATTATTTGTATTTTCATCCACCACTCTTGTATTTTTGTAGAAAAACCACTAAAAAGATGATTTCCAGCCAAAATCCAACAAATCAAGATCTATTTAGCTACAAAACTCACTTTTTTTAACTACATTGCAAATGAAAGTACAACATAGTGTTAACAAAGATACAACATAAAAGCAATATAAACAACGCTAAACGTACAATACGTAGATTAAAAATACATATACAAAACGACAACAAAATATAACTTTCAACACAATAGCAAATAGATGCAATATAGAACAATGACGACAATAATAAATGAAAGCAACACACTTCTGCAAAACCCTATATTTTGGGCAATAGCAGCAGCAATATACGCTACAACTATATATATAATTATACACATCGTAAGAAAACGCTGCAGAATACACTATACAGCAGGGAGTAACACAGAGCATATTCTGGCTAACAAGCAACCCCCTGCAAGAGCTACCAAACTATCCAACCCTGACAACAACTACACAAAAATAGAAAATAACACGGAACACCCAACAGATAGCCTTAAGGCCTTAATAATCGACAGCAATAACGAAACACTAAAGAGTTTACACAAGAATCTACAACCACATTTCAAGCAGATCCTAGCATCGTCCGATGGTAGTAAGGGCTATGAAATAGCAGCTACAGAATACCCCGATGTAATAATCAGCGATATTCACACCGAAAATATGAATGGCTATAATTTGTGTGATAAAATCAAGAGCAACAGCGACACTAGCCACATACCAATTATACTTCTCGCTTGCAACAACGATAGCGAAGCACAAAGCCTCAGCTACAAATCGGGAGCAGATATATCTCTCCCAAAATCCACAGATGCGAATATAATCCTCGCTGCAATTCGCAGCTTGCTAACCAATCGCGAGCATGTCAGGCTACACCAAAATCGTATCGACAACCAGATTATCGCAGAGAGTAATGACTCAACCATAAGCAATGCAGACGAGCTATTCATGATCAAACTTAATGACTACATCTTCGACAATATCGACAAAGATATAGACGTAGAGAGCATCGCGAGTTTCATGTGTATGAGTCGCGCTGCGCTATACAAGAAGCTAAAGGCAATAATCGACATCGGCGCTATGGAGTATGTAACGAAGATTCGTCTGACATCCGCTGCAGCCAAACTCCGAAAAACAGATCTTTCGGTTGCAGAGATTGCCATACAATCAGGGTACACCGACAACCAATACTTCAGCAAGGCATTTAAGCAATTCCACGAACACTCACCTAGCCAATACCGAAAAATACACAGCAAGAAGCACAACTAAAACCATAGCTCAATGAGACTACTTACTACAAAAGCCGCAATAGCAGCTATCATTGCCGCAGCGTTCCTACCCACAACATTAACAGCACAGGATGAGGTTGGTTACTATCTCGACCCTTCACTTGATGTTGAGATAGAGAGCGTAGTTGTTAGTGGTCGCATCAAAGGCAACTACATAAAGCTTGAGGGTATCGGCAAAGAAGAGATGATCTCATTTGCTGGATTATGCAAAATGGCGTGCTGTAACTTAGCCGAAAGCTTCGAAAACTCTGCAGCGGTTACAGTCGGTTATAGCGACGCTATTTCAGGCGCAAGACAGATCCAAATGCTTGGACTTGCTGGAACATACACACAAATGCTGGATGAGAGTCGCCCCGTAATGCGTGGCCTGAGTGCCCCTTATGCCCTTAGCTACACACCCGGCATGTGGCTCAACTCTATACAGATCTCAAAAGGCATTTCATCTGTCACATCAGGTCATGAGGCAATTACTGGCCAAATAAACGTTGAACACCGAAAGCCTACAGATAGCCAAAAACTATTCCTCAACCTATTTATTAACAGCGAACTGCGCCCAGAGGCAAACATCTCTACATCACAGAAAGTTGGTAAAAGCGAGAAGCTCTCAACAATCGTCATGGCACATATATCCGGCGACACAGGATTGATAAAGAGTCGATTCGACCACGATCAAGATGGCTTTCGTAACCATCCGCTATCGACACAGCTAAGCGTTGCAAACAGATGGTTATATAGCGCGGACAACGGCACGCAAATACGATGGGGCATCAAAGCGCTTGGCGAAAATCGCACAGGAGGTATGGTTGACTACGACAGTTCTATGCGCGACAACATGGTCGAGATGAACCTATATGGCTCAGAGATTGAAAATCGAAGCTTCAACGCATATTTCAAGGCAGGAATACCACTCGGCACAACTATTTACGATATTGACAGCGGGGAGGTTTTGCGTTCAAACCTAGCATTTGTTGCCGATTTTGACTACTTCGACGAGGATGCCTATTTCGGATTAAACGACTACGTTGGCAACGAAAGATCAGTAACAACAACTCTGATGTATAGCAAATATTTCTCCCCACGCTCATCGCTTATTGTTGGTGCATCAGCTCTCCTACAAAAAATCGATGAGAAGCTAAACAACACCACAGCATGGAGTGAAACATCAAACACCTACGACCTTTCGCGCAGCGAGAATGAGCTCGGCATATACGGAGAATACACATACAACCTCGCGGATAAATTCTCACTCATAGCAGGCCTTAGAGGCGACTACAACACATATTTCAACACATTCAACCTCACTCCGCGCGGACAGATAAAATGGTCCATAACACCATCCACAACACTACGTGCATCAGCAGGAGTGGGTCATAGAACAACAAACGTCATTACTGACAACATTGGAGCTTTGGCAACTGGTCGTCAAATCATCTTTGAGGATATTGACGGCAACAGCATCGACTCATCATTTAATAGACAGGAGCATGCAGCTACATTTGGCGGTAGCTTAACTCAAAACTTCGGTATAATTAAGAGTGGTGATGCAACACTTAGCCTCGACTACTTCAGAACCAACTTCTCGCGATCCATCATTGTTGACCAAGAGTGGGATTCAACTACAATACGCATTTACGGCACTGACGCGCCAGCATACACAAACACATACCAAGCGGACTTTTCATGGACCCCAACAACTGGATTAGATCTATTTGCCACATTCCGATACACCGACAGCAAGATAACCCTAACACGTCCAGACGGCTCATACTACACAACAGATCGCGCCTTGATAAGCCAATTCAAAACCCTACTGAACATACAATACGCAACAAAAATGCGAAGATGGGTCTTCGATTTTACAGCGCAATACAACGGCAAAAGTCGCCTTCCTGTCCAAGATGGTGCAATCGGCAGCAGTAGTTATTCTCCAGCATACCCTCTCTTCTTTGCACAGGTTAGCCGCCGCATTGGCTCGTGGGAGCTATATGTTGGTTGTGAAAATATTGCGAACTACACACAGAAAGATCCAATACTGGGCGCTGATACACCATTCTCATCAGAGTTTAACTCATCAGTTATATGGGGACCACTAATGGGGCGTAAATATTATGCTGGATTGAGATTCAACCTATATTAAAACAACAGACGTAATAAATAAAACCACAGATAAACAATATGAAAAACATCACAAAAGCACTCTACCGAATAGTTTTAGCAATTGCTATCACTGCAATGTCAGCAGTAACAAGCACCGCAACTGCACAAAGGAGCAACAATAATGAGATTACAATTGAGCTTGCCACAGATCTTCATTGCGCATCTTGCAAAAAGAAAATAATGGACACTCTACCCTACAAACGAGGCATAAAGAGTGTTGAGGCAGATGTCGAAAGCAAGGTTGTAACCGTAACATTCGACAGCGAAAAATCATCTGAAGCGGAAATTATCGAACACCTTGCAAAGATCAAAGTCGCTGCAGAACCATTAACGAAACAAAATAACTAACCACAAAAAAGGCTGTCACAATGTGACAGCCTTTTGTATTACTACATTGCAAACGCTACTCATCCTTAACGAATCGAACGCAAATTCCGTATGCCTTTGATGCCGACAACATATAAATACGCCCCATATTATAGCTATAAGCGTAAATTGTCATCATCGCCCAGTTATTAACAGTAGTTGCAGAATATGGCGTCGAAGTCATAAAATAGCTTACCGATTTCTCTCCAACAAAATTTTCATTTCCAGCCCTAGGGTCGCCCAATGTACTAGTATATTGTTCCGCAACCAGTGTCGTACTATATTTATAGTTATTCGTCACAGAACCAACTGGCAAATAGTTAAAACCAACCTCTACAGCCTTATCAACGCACGCATAACCAAGATCCAAATCATAGAACGGCTCGCTCTTATTAACAGGAAGAAAAGCTCCAATTCCATCACCACAAAGCTGATACAACTCAGCCGCTGTTGGAAGTCTCCAACCCTCTGGCGCCAAAGAACTCTTTGAGCCAGCTGCAACCCACTCCTCAACAGCGACGTTCAAGGCTGAGTTATCTGCATACTGCGTTGGATCAATCCCCGAAACAGTGTAAAAATCGTACAAATAACCATACTGCTGAATAGATGCTTCATCAGTTAGCGAAACAGCAACTCCATCAACGACATTGTAAGGATACCAAAAACCAGTTTGATTCTCCGCCTCTCCATCAGCAGTAGCTGGACTCTTACCCTCAGGAATTGCGCGCAGGTTCTCAGCCATCACTGTAATACCATTAAGAGTTACAGTCTTATACTTCTCTCCAGCAATCACCACCACATTGTTATCAACATCGAGTGTCTCAACTTCTCCACCAAACATACAGCTAGAAAAGCATGTACATATCGCCACGGATAGCATCCATAGCAAGCCCCTATTGTTATTCAAAATTCTATTTAACATGATTAAACAACCTAATTATTTATTATTATCGAGCCACAAGATAACAACTATATTCAATAGTTGAAATAGCAACAATTAGGTATTTCGGTCAGAAAAGGCCTAAAATCTATATCCAGCGCTAGCACTCCACTTGTAACGGCTGTTTCCATAGACATAGCTAAGGTCAAATGCGTGTGTATAACCGCCACCGATCTCGCAGTACCAACTCTTCGAGGCGTTGTATCGCACACCAAGCCAACCAGAAATATAGGTTGCCGTCAAATACTCATTCTCAACGTTGTAGTACTCCGTAAGCCTAAACGGTTCACTTCCAGCATTGCTGTCACTCTTGTAGCTATCCTCACTGAATGAACCTATAGAGAATAGCGCACGACACAGAATTTGGAATCCGCCACCGATATTAACGCTACCACCACTATACAACTGCAATACACTGGTATTCAGGTCATTAATATAAGGATACACCAACGTTGAACGGCTCTTAATATTACTATAATTAACACCAATATTGAAATCGCCACCGCCAACAACCATATACTCATAACTAGGTGCAAAACACAACTCCTTCTGCTCAAATATCTTATTCGACCCAAGAGTCACTGTTGTAGTCACACCACCTTCTGTCACATTATTCAACACAAACTCATTGTTTACCAAGCTGCGCATATACACATCGCCCCTAAAGAGATGCAAACGCTCTTTTCCACCCTTCAAGCGCTTTAAGTTATAACCCAACTTAACACCATATCGCTGCGATGGAAAATCAAACCAATAAGTCAATTTCTCGCCAACCTCTCCACTTCCAATAATATATTCAACCTCAGCAAATAGACCACCCCACTCACCTTGAATCGCACCTCCATATAGATTTTCGCGGACCGGGAAACCACTTATTCCTGACTCATTAAGATGAACACCACTACCATCCCAATTCTCATAAGCCCCCAGCATCAACCCCTTATCCAAAAAGGCGTAGTATGTCGAATTAGCACTACCAACAACATCCGCTCTCACACTCTCGCTATTGCGCATAAATATCGCCGTAGCACCAATCGTCGCACCACGCTCCTCGCTTCCAATACGGTAGCTCAAACTAGGCTTCACACCCAACTCCATTCTATAATTGTAATGTCGCAAATCCTTAAACTTAGCGTAATTTTGAGATTTAAAATCTCCCACAACACCAATTGCAAACCTATCACTTATTGCAGTGGTAATACCCCCCATAAGGTAGTAGCTCTGCAACCTCTTATCACCAGGTGTAAACTCCAACAGGTCAAAAGGATAGCTATTCGGCGATATAAACATCGAACCACACATATTAGCCCCCTCCCAATGCTCATAATCGAAAGCACCAACCATCGCCACACTCTTATGATGCACCACAGTTCTCGCCTTTGCACCTACGCTCCACTCGCTCTCTGCATCTGAAAAATCTCTAAACCCTCCACTCTCGCCACCATATCTAATCTCAGCATAAGATGTCGTCACAGAATCTCGTAATATCGAGGTCACATTCGACCCTTCGCCCCATAAATCTCTGCGCATAACTCTCTCATAGCCCTCATTCGCCTGTGCGTTGCTCAATTGCAAAGCACAAGCCATAAGAAAAAAAAGTGTCGATATGTAGCAACCAGATCTATTCATCTCTCAACGAAGCCTCACTTCTCTCATAGAAATCATTCGAAGAGTTGTTCGTATCAACCAACACCTCATATCCAGCTGCTGCAGTAGCAGCCGTATCAACTCGCCTCATCAACGACTTTCCATCATATATTGCACTTTGAGTCACATAACCAGCATCAATCACCGGCCCTAATCTCTTCGTGTTGCTAGTTGATCCACCCCACAAAACCTCTACACCATCAATCACCCATTCGTTTGGCACCTTCATAACCTTGTCGTAGCTCGAAGCTGGCTTCTGAAATACCGTATCATCACTTATATACTCCGCAAGCGACATCCCATCTGGACGGAATATAACCACAGCTGGAGAGTATATCGACAGTGACCAACCAGTCGCAACACCCATCTTCAATGCAACCGGAATATACCTATCTGTCGATATTTGATCGCCCGGCGCAGGATGATACAATACGTGATCAAACAACGCGATGTCATACAATACGTAGTAACCAGCCTTATTCAGGTTTACAGATAGCGGATATTGCGACCTGTGGTCAATAGCTCCATTATTGCACAACACCGCATCAGCCCCTGGCTCCAACGGATAATCGGTTCCATTGCCTCCAAACTGCCAAATAGCTTGAATCATATAGATGTTATCCTCATATATTCTAGCTCCTGTAACTTCGTCCCTAGTAACCCAAACGCTCGATGCTTGTGAGTTATAAGGGTCGGCTACACCATAACACAGCCCATCAAGATATATCGTCTCAGAGCTATTATTATGTAGAATCACATATTTATCAAAACCATAATCGCCCTCCTCTGGCAACTTCAAGCAACTACCACAGTAGACCTCCTTAATAACCAACCCGCTCGATTTTGCCGCAATTGGCGATAGCTTCACACTCAAATCTACACCAACCAATGCAACACCCTCCACTACGGCGTTATAAGCCACATCGCCGATACTCTTTGAATATTGAACAAAGTAGCGACCATTCGCCAAATTTATCGTTCCCGCACCATTAGCATCTAACTCAACAACGTAGCTGTCACCACTACTCATATTAACGATCGACACCTCCTCAGCCGTGAAATCCAAAACACCGTGACTATCATCAAACTCAACCTCGATTGTCAACTCAGCGATTGATGTACCGGCGAAAACATCATCCTCCAACTCACAAGAGACTGAGAACAAAGCCGTTGCAAATAGCAATAGAATGGCAAAAAAGTTAATCCTTTTCATATTATTCATAATTTCGTTAAATCGTTAAAATTTCACTCGACACGTCAAACCATAGTAGAAACTTGGTGTAAATATAGCGCTAACGCCTGTCGAGTATGATGTCACAGCTTTGCGCGAGTTCGTAAAGTTATTTGCATAGAACGAGAGCGACACAAAATCACCGATCTCCTTCGTTACACTCAGGTTTGCCGATACGTATGGATCATACCCTCCTGCTGAGAAAGTATAAGCATTACTTGATGTACGGATCAGATTCGAGAAGGCTGAGTTTGCAACATCACTCTCCTTAAAATCGTAAATATTACCACTCGCATCCATATATTTCACTGGATATATAGTAGTGTATGAATCCCCATCATATATACTTCCTCCCGTAGGATTACCATATTCGTCGCTATTGAAAGCATACTCCTTGCCATTATACTCCGAACTATATTGCCATCTATTGAGCAATGACATCTCCACTCTACACGATATTATCAATCGCGCCTTTGGGATATGTGTCACTGCAGTAATATTTGCATTCAATTTGCGTGAGTTGCTCCCATTGTATAGCGTTGTAGACGAACCACTATTTCCGGTGGCATATATACCAACATACTCATACGACTTACCACTCTCCGTTGAGTGTGTCAATCCCGATTGATAGTAATACGACAACGACTCATCATGATATGAAACATTTGTATATGCCGCATCAAATCTAAACTTCGTCTTCAAAACCTTGATCTCCGGAAAATCGACCATCAACTCAACTCCACGGCGCAACACATCAGCACCATTATCTGCGTATGTCACCTTCGCAAATGTGGTGTTTGTCACATTCAGATCCATCGCTCTCCACTCCGAATTTACAACATCCAAATCTCGCACGTATATATCTCCAGTCTGCGAATCAACCTTTATCTCTGGGTTTGTCGGCATCGTAAAATCAGAAGGCAACACATAAGTGTTGTATGAGAATGGTGAGTAGTCATTCACATATTGATATGCACCTTTTGTCTTATTGCTAAAAGCTGTCAAACCGAACTTGACGCCTTTGAAATTTGCATCGATACCAATCTCAGAGTTTTGGCTCCTCTGCCACCTTAGTTTCTCATTAGCTTGCAATGTGTATGGTTGTGTGTAGTATGAGTAGAACGCCTCATTTCCGTTGTACGTAGCACCAAATGATAGTATGTCGCGATACTCCTGCTCTGCAAACAGTATGAAGTATGAGGGCAATTTCTCTGTCACACCCCAACCACCTCTCAACGTAACACCATTGTTGATCTTCAACGCAGCATTAAATCGCGGCGAGAATGATGTCGTATTGCTATATGCTGAGTTATCCAGCGCCAAATGCTCCATACGAACACCCGGTACAAGTGTCAACGAACCACCACGACTTCCAAATGGAATAACAAATCGCTCCTCAGCATAAAGCGATATATTGTGCATATAAGGGTATTGCGAATAATCGCGCGGACGGAATCCAGAGGGTGCATAAGCATAATCGCCATAATATGTACCTTGACCCATATTGCCCGTAAGTTTCCATTGCGCTCCAGCTTTGAAGCGACTTTTCGCCGATCCAATATCGCTATTCAACTCATACTTTGCTGCCGCAGCGATATTTATCTCTTTCGACTCAACAAAGGCATCAGCGAAGAATGTATAGTCGAGTTGATTCGCCATGAAATACCCCTCTTCTGTCGCATTTACCGAAGGTTGCTGCGATGCGTAAGAGTAATATTTATGCGTATGCGTTGTGCGATCGTGGTAATTTGCCGATAGGTCAAACTTCAAGTTTGTCACACCTGGTCTATTAAGCAACCACTCAACCGATGTGTTTGCACGGATTGCATTGTCGCGCCCTTTTGTGTACTCTCCAGTATATGCATCAGGATCATCTTTACTATTCGACCCTCCGATATTCACCGTTGCACCCATCTCAAACTTCACATTGTCGCGACTTGTGCCAAGCATCTTCGTGCCAAACGTATTTGAGTATATAGCTGAAGCACCACGTCTTGTATATGACGTATATGGTGACACAAGACTATTTGTGGCGCGCGCCCACTCTCCACTAACATTCATCACACCATTGTCGCCACCGTTTCCTAGCGAAAGACCTTTCGATGCTGCAACTTGATATGTCCTTGGATTTATTGTCAAACTAGCGTTTAGGGGCGATTTCCCGCGCTTCGTCTTGACGATCACCACACCGCTATTCACATCTCCATGCTCCACCGAAGGGACACCCGTTATAACCTCTATCGACTCAATATTCTCTACCGCCACGCTTCGCGTCCCGACTCCATCAAGCCCTGAGAACGATGCGTTGTTAGACAACCTCACTCCATCCACCTCTATCGCTGTTCCAAAAGCTGCATTTCCCGCAGAGCTATCTCCACCGTCACGTAGCGAGAATGTACTCTCCGATGTCAAGTCGGGATTTGATGTCTTTCCGCCAGGCAATAGCGTTGCGATATTAGCCACATCGTTGATCTGCGTATGCTTCAACGCCTCATTTCCTACCGTATATGTCGTATTTGGCTCCTCTTGCTTCACCTCAGCCATTACGACCACCTCTTCAATCGCCAGCGAACTCTCTCTCAACATTATAGCAACTGGCACCGTAGCACTTGCATATATCCTCTCCTTCGACAGCTGAACCACCTGCGACACATATCCAAGATATGATACCGTTATCTCAACACCATTCGTTGCATCAGCGGCACTATTTAGCGCAAATCTTCCGTAACGATCTGTCACAGCCCAAACAAAACTGCCATTCAGCATAACCGAAGCACCAATGATTGGCTCTCCGCCCTTCGCATCACGCACCTCGCCAAATATCATTGCATTTGGAGCCACAACCTCAACAGCACTATCAATCTCAACAACATCAGATGCGAACGCAACACCCTTAACAACGAGTGTCATGAGCAACATCAATATAAGTGTGAAACTGCGATTCTGTACCATTAATAAGAAAAGATCAAAACTTTGGACAAAAATACCAAAATTTCAATCTTTCTCTATACCTATATGTTGCTATTTTCCTCTATAATCGGCCCAATTTACGAGAGAAAAACATAGAGCAATGGGATCGCAATTCCAACCATCAGATACCATTTTCCACGCCCTTTCACACCCCTGCTACCAGGCACCATCAACAGACCCGAAAGAGCGAAAAATATCAATGAAGCCGCGAAGAAATCACCCATAAAACTCCAGCCATTAACACGGTTGTAGTGCAATCTGTTAAACCAATAGACAACAGGTCTACGTTTATGCTGCTCGTATGTCAATTCACCTGTCGAAGAGCTATAGATACCGACACCACCCTCAAGCATTATGCGGCTCAAATCGCTATCTATACGCGCCACACGCTTCACTGCAGGCAACCCCATGCTCTCAAACTTCGCAGGCAATTCGCTATTCATCAAGTTCGGCTCGATGTTCAACGTCTCTTGCACCGTTTTGAACGCAGGATCTGTTCCTCCCATGTGATTCACGATCATTCCCGAAACACCATAAATAATCGACACACCAACCATCAAGAAACCCAAGTCGCGATGTATTACGCGCAACCACTTCACTACTTTATTCCAATTCATAGCATCTAAAGCTAAAAAAACTCAACCTAAAATTAGTCAAGAACCTCAAACGACGTTCCATCCAAGAAGAACACCGAGTAGTAATCCTTCTTGTTCTTCTTCATCCAGTCGCGCATCGCAGTGATGTTTCTTGTCTCTGCATCGCAAGACTCTGCTGAACCATCCTCTTTTCCAGCCTTCTCTTTCACCTTATCTTCCCAAGCGTTCAAGTACTCTGCCGTAAGACGATTCTCGCGCAAAAGACCTGTCACAGCAATCTGCGAACCTGTCAATTCACGATTGAAACCTCCAATATTACCCTTCGCCTCTACGCGAAACGATGTCTTTTGATCTGCACCAACGATAAAGCAACGGCGACCTGAGTGCTTACATGTATGTGTTATCGTACCCTTTACCGTAACCTCTTTATCTGTTAGCTTCTCTGCATCCTCCAACAAACCATCGATCGTATAAATCTTTTCGCTCTGAGCCGCACGCGTAGCAGCTACAGAGTCACTTGACGCGCTCGACTTTGAACTTGAACCATTTCCTGCGCAACTAACAATTGCCAACGCAGCAACCAATGTGTAGATTAACTTCTTCATCTTCTTCTTCTATTTTTGTTATTATTATCTATCTCTAATTTATACTATCTTCTACTTACAAACTCCGAATCCTTCGGTTTTTCTCCCACCTTTGGTCGCACCACAAATTTCGGCAATATAGCAATTGCTATCAAACCTGCAATACCACTCAATGCAACCAACACAAATTTAAAAAGTCGCACCTCTATACTCTCCTTACTACACAACACAAATACAACAAGCAGTGCTAATATAAAACTAACAACCAAAGCCTTCCAACCTGCGTAAGCAACCCTTGGATATATATACTCACTGTTATTAGCCTTAAACGCAATCGTAAATGGCATTAAGTAGCTCGATACACTATCCCACAGATTTTGCCTCTTATCTATCCTATGTGTCGCTATAGCTGTCAAATCATCCGACTTCAGCGCGTAGTATCTGCGATGCGAATCACTCTGCACCGATATTGTCCAGTACAATATATTCCCCATAACAACAACCTGCTCTCTCTCCATATCTATTGTACCAATATCTAGCTTTGTAGTAACATACCCACCAGCATCATCACTACCCAGCATAAACATCTCACCACCATCAGCGACAACATACCCATAAAACCTCTTGTTCGATGGATAATACGGCGCAAACAACGCAACACCATCGACTGCACCACTTATCTGTGTATTCTTCACAAATGGGCGTCCATTAACCATCTTAATGTGAAACAGATCTCCATTGTTGTCAAGGGTAAAATAACCCTCATCGTATGACTTCCTCGTGCTAGCATCTCCAACTGCCCACTGTGCCGGAAACTCAAACCCGCGCTTCTCTAGCTCTCGTTGGAATCGTGCGCTCTTATCTTGGTCTACTGCATTGCTTTGCGCATCTATAAACTCTATCCTATCTGCTATGCGAAACATATCTGTCGGTTGTGTCAGCCCAACACGTGTTGGCATCGTCTCCAACATACCATACAAACCAGCGGTTGGTCTAAGCTTCTGCGTTGGGTTATATCTAAATACAACCGAATTCAGCATCAAGTTACGCGGCTCTGCCGACACTCCACATATCGAATCAGGCAACATACCATCCTTCATCAGCTGGCGGAAATTCAGCAGCGGCATCAACGTGTCAAACTCCGCTGTTGAATACCTTCTTCCGCTCATATCCTCCATTGGTTGCTCCTTATTGCTGTAATCAATCAAACACAGCTGCTCCAACTTCGAGCTATAATATACAAATGGATAGTTATCATTCGAAATTGTCGCTTTGCGCACCAATGGTGGCAGCAGCAGCATCGCCGCAAATGTCGCAAGCAACATAACAACAACGAGTAATCTATTTGAATTTTTCATCTCTTACAACTATTTAATCTTGCGCACCATTCTTAAACCTTGTTGCAGCGTAGAACGATGATACGATCGCCGCAGCAACAATCAATATTTGCGCAGGTATTGCATATACAGCACCACCCAACATAGTCTCAATTGCGAAGGGCGACATAGCTCCAGCAGCAATAAGCAGATATGCCGCACGTCTCTTCCACGTTGGCTCTACAACAATCCACATCGTAAAGAAATAGGCAGCAAACCCAGCCAACATATATGGCACAGCTGATACAAACATAGCACACATCAACTGAACCGGATAATAGACACTCAACCCAATGTAAGATGGCAATAGCAACACAACATATAGTGCCACCAACATAGCAATACCAAACGACTGCATCGTCGCAACTATCTTCACCTCTGGCACCGGTAGGTGCAACGTCAATTTAAACCTCTTATTAGCCATCTCAAGCGAATATTGCATCACCGCTATAGCTATAGCTGCTATAGGCATAAAACAGAGCATCATAGATGACAGTAATGAGAATCCTCCATCCGCTATTTGCGCCCACACAGACACTGCTCCGCTTGTCCTCATCAAGTTAGCATTACCTATGAACATATACGCAACAAGTGCCACTGCGATTATCAGCAACACCGATAGCACCGCGCGACACTTTATAAACTCCTTATAGAATATAGCCTTTATCATCCTTTTAATATTTACCTGCCAAACCAATGAAAGCATCCTCCAAGCTGAGCCTTTCGCCCTTAACATCCTGAGTAAGCAGTTGCCCGACCTCAGCCTCTGGCGCAAATGAGTAACACTCCCAATCTCCGTTTGCGAGCTTCTCTATATTCCACAACCTCTCATCCGCAATCTTCGCAGGATCGAATGTCGCATCGTTTGGTGTGAATTGAAACCTCTTGAAGTTATCTATTATCTCCGCCGTAGGTCTATGAGTCAATATTCGCCCATAATCGAGCATCATGCAATCATCTATCAGCATCTCCATATCCTGAATAATATGAGATGTTAGGAATATCGTCTTGTTCTCCGCCGTTACAAACTCTTTGAGATACTCCACAAACAATCTTCTATAACCAGGATCCAACCCCATAGAGAAGTCATCAAGAATCAAAATATCCGGATTTTGCGCAAACAGCAACCCAAGTGCCACTTGCGAACGTTGCCCACACGACATAGTGTTTAGTGGCTGTTTCATAGTCACCTGCAGTCGGCGCAACAGCTCGTAATATAGATCACGGTTCCAGTTTGGGAAGAAGTTCGAGTAGAATTTCTCTATCTGCTCTACGTTAAAGAAGTCGTGCTGTACATGTCCCTCCAGCAACAGACCTATGCGTGCCTTCGTCTCTGGACGTATATTGTCCATCGATTCGCCAAGTATCGAACATGTTCCTGAGTATGGTTTGAGGTATCCGTTAAGGATATTTATTATGGTTGTCTTGCCAGTTCCATTCTTCCCTAGCAATCCAAGAATACTCCCCTCCTTAACTTCAAATGAAAGATTCTCATATATCAACCTGCTGCCATAGTAGTGTGTTATATTCTCACACTTTATCGCTGCACTACTGCTTGCATTATCTATCACGTTGCCTGTTGCGTTATTCATATTGTTACAAAGCTACAAAAAAACTCTCCCCAAAACAAACCTCACACCAACAAACAACCTCAACATCTAATCAGTAATGATATAATCTACAGGTGTTTTTATGCAACGTATGAAATATACAGCGTCTGAATTCTGCCCAGAATATGCCGATATAAAACTTCCTCCAGAGAGCCCTAGCTTCATCATATAGCTACTTCCGTATGTACTACCTTCTTGTGCCGCTGCATATACATATACTCCGTTATCAACACTCGTAGCGCTAGATTGAGATGCCAAACCACCCCAAAATAACTTCGTCGAAGCATCGCTCTCGTAGGCAATCTGCAACGCTGCGTAACTACCAAACAACGCTGTTCTAGCATATACATTATAGCGATACGATGGTGATGACGATGTTCCATATACACTTGCCGCATAATTATCAGTTAACGTCAATGTCATCAAATTGGTCATAAACAGAGATAGATATTGGTTTATCGTTGGGCGTTGATAACCATTAGGTGTTGAGTATGTATTTACCATATCGTTGATATAGCTACCCGTAACACTACTGTAATTATCAAACAGCATTGATGACGTGTTATAGTTCAACGCATTCACTTGCGCACCCTTGTAACCATCTCCTACAATCTTGTGATAATCGTCCCAAGAGCAACCATCACCACCATTATAGACATAGGCCAACAAATCATCTATTTGCGCCAAATCATCATTGATCTGAATCTGATCCTCAAACGATGTGCTATTACCGCGCATGTTAAATTTACTCCAGTATTGCCCTCCGATATATACAACAGGCAGACCGTAGTTACACCTCGAAAGGGTATAAACATCCTTCACACCCTCATCCGTAGTCACTGTCAACACTGCATTTTGAATACGACCATCAGCCTCCGTGTCATTTGGCTTATAACCACCCTGAACTACATAAACACCACTCGCAGCTCCAGCACTATTCATGCGCAACCAATTTTTATCACCCTCCACACTACAGCTCCAACCCGTTGGCACCTCTAACGTCAATATATCTCCATCAATATATGTATCACACACAAATTGCGACTGCGCATTCATATAACTCATCATCGCCCCACTCATAGCAATTGGGTTAGCACTCTGATAGAGCGTAATCTTCTCACCATAAGAGATACTCAGATTCTTTCGGCGCAGATACAACTCCACATCATTGCTATCAGCCCCCACCATGCTTCTCTTCAACGTCACTTCAAATACGTTTGTCGCAACATCCTTCACATCACAACGCTCATTACCATATAGCTCAATCGGATCTTCACTATTTAGTGCGACCGTAAATACACTCTGGTAGTATGGAATATCACATATCGACACCCCGTCATCTGCAACGTATGCACCTTGCGGCATATCTGTCATCTTTGTTACGTCGATGCTTATTGGATATGTAGGGTAACTATTATTGTTATCATTAACACTATACCCCCAATCGCTCACCTCGAACTCTACTTGTGACGGATTCACACAAATTATGTAGATCTTATTTGCAGCAATCGTTTGCGGCAGTGTCGCCGTAAGAGTCTTTGTTGCTCCACTGCTTAGCTCCAAATCTATCTCAACCTCAGCTGCTGTTTTGTAAGTTGCAGCGTATAGATAGTGTATTGCCGCACTTCTATTTATTATCGATGATGATAGAGCAAGATCAATATCACCCACGTTTTGAGACTCTCCGCTCTCTGCATCAACACTAAACGATTGAGCCACACCCTTAAATCGTATTGCTGTCACTACGGCACCATAATTCGTATCAACATCTACATCTACGCGGCTAAACAACCTCTCAAGCCCTACCGATGCTGTTCCGTTCGCCACACGGTTAAACGAAACCTCCGTAGCATACATCGCAGATGCACCACTTCCACCATAACCATTGTAAATATCCGTTGACAAAAACTCATCTAATGTCGTCTTACCAACCACTGCATCAACTACGGCATTCGACATATCTCCACCAACCAACACTACTCGTCCTAGTGGATCTGCCGTCACATCAACATTTACAGTACCGTCAGACTCCACCTTGCACCCCTCTACAATCTCATCAAGCGTATCATCTCGAAAGAGATATAGTGAAACTTCGCCGAACTCCCCTGATGACGGGTATACCGAGAATGATGACATCCTCACATCATTGAGATCTGAGTAGCTATAGTCATAATTTTGCTCAACTGCCTGCTCACACCCCACAGCAAAAAATAGAAGGATACAGATCAGCGCGCGTGAAATATACACGTAACAAAAACTCTTCTTCATCTATCCTATCTATTCAAGTATAAAATCATTTGGAATCTTAATACAACGGTGCGTATATGTCACCTCATCAGCCATTCCGCTGCTTGACCATACATAGAACTTCGTCAAAGCGGTATTTAGATGCCTCATCCTCGCATCCTGCAATATTGCATAATAGTGATACGTAGATATGAAAGCACTCTCTGCAGCACTCGTAGCGTGTCCAATACCAACCCAAACAATCGGATCATCAACTATTTCGGTATATGATGCACTCGACACCAACTTCGCAACCTCCATATAACCAAAGTGGAACGGCACTCCCTCGTGACTCATATTTGTACGCCTATATGCCTGAAATCTATATCGTGAAGATGAGTCGTTTGAGTTGTTGAAGCCACCAAATGCCGCATAGTTCTCACTAATCTCTGGTGATGTTGCCCAGTCGCCATACCATGGCAGATGCGTCTCTGTCTCTTCCATTGTCGGCAAGCGATAACCACCTGGCGATAGAGCGCCAGCATCTACCGTATTTATACGAGGCCCACCAGTCATCCCCGTTAAGTACCAACCATCATTTGTCGAGTTTTTGCTCAATGTAAGTTGATTTGTATGTGTACTTTGGTAAGCGCCGCCTATAACCTCAAATAGTTGATCTGATGTACATGTCTGCATATATGTATATAGATCAACCTTTGCCAACTCATCGCAGCTCTGTATCTGATCTTCATAGCTAGTGCGATCTCCACGAAGCGGAAATTTCGCCCACCACAAACCATTTATATAGACCACAGGCAAGCTGTAGTTCAATCTACTCATCTGATACTCAATCATGCGATCACCATCCTCATCAAGTAACCAAAGCGATGCACTCTGCTTCTCTCCTCTGGCATCCTCATCGTTAGGTTTCCAACCACCTTGTACAACATAGCGCCCAGCTGCTAATGCCGTTGGCTCAAATCGCACCCAGTCGCCAACTAGTTCAAAGCTATACCCACTAAAACCGGATCTTATTCCAACCTCCAACAATTCGCCATCTATGAATGTATTCACATCGAAGTTCTCATCATCCGTTAAGTGATCCATATATGATCCACTGAACGCAACAGGATGTCCTTCGCGTTCAAGTGTAATCGCACCTACCTTGACACCACTCTCCATGACTGACAAGCTCCACAACTCAGTCATAGCATTAAGTGAGGCCTTGTTTACCTTTATCTGAAATTTATTACCACCTAGGCTCGTGATCTCAAAATCATCACTATCCACATGGCTCAGCGTATATGTCGCACTACCACCATCACGGCACACTAACGCTACACTCATCTCAACATCTTTATGAAATGGGGCATACATTATCGACTTGTCGCCTGACAATGTAACATCATCTGGTATCGTACTATTCGCTTCATCAATCGATATATAAGCTGGCAGAGTACTCTCCACATCAAACGACTCATCAAACTCATCAAACGGAGCTATTGTAACTCCTCCCGCACCGTTTGACAATAGACGCACGACATATCTATTCTTCGCCGATATATAATTTGGCAACGTTCGTATCACCTCTGTCGATACTCCATCTATGACGGCATCAATAACAACCGACACAGCTGTTTGATAATATCCCTGATTGATGTAATGCACACCCTGTGTTGACCCTGTTATAGATGTTGAGAAGCTAACTGTCTGGTTAACCGTCTCATCCGGCGCCACAATAGATGTGTCATCAAATGGAGCTATATTTTTTGCCACTCCAACGAACTCCATTGCGAGAATCTCCACTCCACCATCACTATATTGCTCCACCTCTACATCAACAAATGCAAATACCCTCTCCATCTGCACCACATTACCACCGGCCAACTCTGTTGCCATCTCGTAACCAACAAACAGAGGCTCCGACACACTATCTGCACCTGCTACACTATTCGACACCATAGCAGAGCAAAACTCTCCCACCGTAGTTTTACCTACCTCCAACTCCTCCTCAGCTGATGAGAACATATCGCTAGAGGCGTTACCAACTAGGAAAAACTCCGTGCTATAGTCATAGGTCAAATCTATAATAACTCGCCCATCACCACCTACAGCAACCCCTTTCAATACATTCACAAGCTTTCCTTCGCCAAAGATGTATGCATCCAAACTACAAACACCATCACTTGAGATCTCTTGCGCTGCAGGCGTAACATAGAACGTTGCAGCTTTAGTGTATGACTCATATACGTCACCAACAACCTGGTCACACGAAAGTGCAACCAATGAAGTCAGGATCGACAATATATACCTAATCAATTTCAATGCGATTTTGTTTTTGTCGTTTAAGTTAGTTCTTCGTTGTGTGAGTATTTCTCAGTGTCGTTATCGATGCAACGGTTGGGAATGGCAGCGATGCCATATTAGCAGAGAAGTAATTTGTACATATCGTTGCAGCACTTGAGCTGTTTCCCGTAACGAGGTTTGATCTATGGTTAGATGTATCGTTTGGCACCCATCCGTGACCAATCTCATGCATGATTGTGTAGAATTTATATGATGCCCAACCAAATGCATTCAGCCAGAAATCTTCCAGAACCGAGAATTGATAGTGCCAACCATATCCTGCCACACCGCGTCCGTCTGGCACGCGTCCAATTCTGAAGTATGCGTACGACATCATTGTCGACTTATAGTAATCCCAATCTATCTCATCATACGAATCTCCGTAAAGGATATAATCTACCGAGTCTGATTTATTCGCTGTTAGTTGCGTATGCAGATATGTCCAGTAACTATCTTGTGACAATATCCAAGCGACATTAAACATTTGACACAGGCACTCTCTCGCATCCTCTCCATTGTCGAATGCTTGGTACCAGCTAGCATTATTATTAAAATGCACCTCAAACTCCACCTTAATATCTTTGATAAATTGCGTAAACTCATCCTCTCCCGCATATACAATCTCCACATCAGATAGAATCGTATTCTCCGTAATATTTAATCTATGCCATCTGCCATCTGCCGTATTGAATAGCTTCGACCCTTGCGCCAATGCCAAATTATCGATCTCTACAAGTGGCGGTATAGAGTCCAGCTGTATAACTCTATATCTATCTGCCGAGCCATCGATCTTCGCATATACTCCAACATTCCCAACAGCTTTCATATTAAAAAACACCGGTTGCAGCTCTGGCTTCGATGCATTAAAAGTTGTTGTGTTCAACGTCTTCATCTTCACCTTACGCGGCGTTGTACCATTGTATACATAATCTGTTGGCTCCTCATCTTTTGTCAAGATCTTTGTAAATTTCACATCGCCTTGACCATAATTTGTAGCTGCTCCTTTTGCGAAGTATCTCGAACCATACTCATCATATTTGTGATTCAGACTAACTGCAACGTTGTTCGATAGAGCAGATTCCACTCTATTTTCAACAACAAATTGTGACTCCATCTCATCCAGGAACGAGACATTACAGCTGTGCGTAAGCACCCACGATACATTCTCATCCTCCATCGTTGGCGGAAGGTATATGATTTGCGAATCCCCCTCAACCTTTATATCCGCCACTCGCTTCGGCTTGCTTGCTTCGCCCGATAGCGAGAAGGATGATGCAACAGCTTCGTTTGCCGATTTCACATATATCGACTCCGTAGAATATTGCACAATTTCACTATTATATTGCGGCTTGAATGTAGTGCGACCTAGCAGGTGCGACAACGATATCGCCGGTAACGCTGCAGTCAAATTACCACCCTCGATCTCAAATGGAACTGTTGCCCTATAGTATAGAGCTTGTAACGATGTGAATTCATCTTTTTTGAACTCCAACCAACAGTCACTCAACGAGCTAACATCGTTCAACGCTGCACCATCACTTGTCATATTCCCGATTACGGCTAGAATGTAGAGGTTGTATGAACCATCTTCTACTCCGTCGATATATATCTTATTATCGATAAAATCAAACTTCTTGAATATATTTCCGGTTACGCTATCAGCCCCCTCTTCAACAATGTAGAACTCAAAGGCATCAAATGAAATTGACGCCGCCCTTGTCACACCATCTTCCTCTATATTCACACCAAAAGAGAGCTGAACATCATCAGGATGCGGCTCCCAGTACTCCTCTCTCGTAGTTATAGTATCACTACACCCAATAACAATAGCAGCAACAACAACTACCACTGCAAATGCAACTATATATACTCTTTTCGACATCATTTATTTAACTTTTCAACACGATATTCAGTCGCAAATATAACCATTCGCAACAATAAAAACAAGTTGCATCGTAGAGCAACATAATGCAAACTCAGTTTGAAATTAAAAAACCAACTACTAATTGTCGTCATTTAACTCAAATCCGCAATTACAACCATGGCAAATTGACAAAAAAAGTATGTTTTTTCACTGTTTTTTTTGCACACATCCACAAGCCACACTGCTTTTTTTGTTACCTTTGTGACCAAAATGTCCACTTTGTCGCTATGGACAAAGTATAAAGAAGAACAAAAAAAATATAAATTCTTTTTATGAAAAGAAGTGTGAGCAAAGGTGTTTTGACTAGAGTTAGCAATTTTACTAAAATAGCACTAATTGTAGCCACCGCAACCATAACGATTGCTTCGTGTGTTAAAGATCTAGTTACTGAGTCAGCTTTTCTCCCAGAGAGCGATGTTGACTTAAATCGTACCGTATACGTAAGTGTGGGAACCCTTGATGTTGCTGACATGGAGAAGGGTAACGAAGATGCGGCTAAGGCGCTGGCTCGCGCTACTGAGGACCAAACTAAATATGAAAATGCTGAGATATATGACCTGTGGGTCATCCAGATTGATCCAAGTACGGAGGGTGAGGCTGTCGTAGCTGCGCGATTTATTGAAAATTTCGACAATGAGGAGGAGAATGTTATTCGTCTCTACCCATACGAGAATGGCAAAACATGTGACATCATATATGTTGCTAATACGGCGGACGACCAGATCTTCTCGCGTGGCATGACTCGCAAAGAGGTCTATTCAGCAACTTATGATGTTGCATCGGAGCAGGCTCTGTTCGCCTCTGAGTATACTAATAGCGACAACGGGAACGTGTTTATACTGTCTCAACTCATTGCCGGTATCGAAATCAAGATTGATGATGATAAGCACAATTCTGAGGTTATGGCAGCAACACTTCTTCGCAACGTTGCAAAGGTTGAATTCTCTGTCTCATACAACACTAGTGGGTCTGGCCTTGTTTGGAAAACAGCTTCGATCTGCAATTTACCTACTGTTGCTTCTTACACTGCACGTATATCTTCAAGTGGTGATAGCAATACATACTTTGATGAATTTCCTGTTGATCTCGACCACAGCGACCTTACTAGCTACTCAGACTCTTTCGCAGATGGCTCTGGAGATGGCTCTGTAAATATGTTTTACTTCTATCTTCCAGTGAACATGAGGGGCATAGAGAGTGCCGAATCACAAAAGGAGCTTATAAAGGATACAGCGTATAGCGACTTCGCAAATAACACATCATATAAATACTACGATTGGAGTTTAAAGAGTGCTGCGGCAAAGGCTTCGGGCAACGAGGGTATAGGTCTTGCAACATACTTTAAGCTTGTTGGTACTCTTGATGACGCAGTTCATGACTCTCAAGGTCTACTATACGATGTCGTATTCCAAGAGTACATTGGTGCTGACGCAGTGTCATACAACATACTACCGAATTGTTTATATACATTCACAATTAACACAGGTGATGTCGATTCGTATACGCTACTGCAAGATGCACGCTTCTCCCTTTCTGAGGCTGCTGACTCGCCACAGATGTTCGATATAAACATATTGCAGTCAAACAAAAGCGTTGCAGCATATAGTTCATACACACCAGATGTTTCTATATCTAAAGCTGGTACAACAACGACCGAAGAGTATGCTAAGGAGGATACAGATATATACACCCTTGCTGCATTCTACATAGCATCTGATGGTGAAATTCTAGGAAAGATATTGATCGACGACTACACACAATATGATGGTTCATCAACAAAGGCTCAAATTGATTTAGTTCCTGGATCACATACTGCTGGTGGATACATGCTATATATTGCAAATGTTAACAACCCATCTGCAATTTTTGCTGGTATCACAGCACGATCTTACAACGGAGACCTTGAGCTTGCTGGCTATGGAGACAACGTATCAACGATATACAACATGACGACTAGCGCTGTCGCTAGTGCTACAGAGTCCACTCTATTCAGCAATACATCTGGCGATGTCAACCGTGTCATCATGTCTGGCACATCAAACGACTCTCCTATAACTAGAAGCACTACGCTTACACAGCCAGTATTCTATCGCAATGTGGCTAGAATGTCATACACTATATCGAACACAAACACACTATCTGAGCTAATATGGAGCAGCATTCAAGTTCATAACGTGCCTCGTGTCTATGGCTACGCAACATACCATGGCAATAGTCGCGGCGACTGGACAACATTCCCTTTATCTCCAAGTGTAGATTCATATAGCAGTTACACATTCACCGATAACGAGCTAACAGCAATCAACTATGGAGCTGGCTTAACTCTTTATTACTACCTACCAGTCAACAAACGTAGTGAAGCCTCACTTTCAACAACAACTTGGGGTGACAAGTACACAGCTGCAATCGAGAATGAAGCTTATAAGGACAATGCTACTTACGTAACTATTAAGGGTCACTACTTAAACCAAATTGGCGATGAAAACAACGAACAGAATTTTGAGTTAACATACACCAACTACCTTGGTGCAACATCTAGCGACCTTAATATATTTGCAAACTGCAACTACGCCTATACGCTGAGGACTTCTGCCGACACCATTGATGATTTAGATCTAGACCCACGTTTTGATCTAGAACCAGTTGTTGAAACGGAGCGGGAGTATGAAATTGCAACGACCAACCACATTATCGCGGGTCGCAAGAAGTACACGATTGATGTTGACGGTACTACTACAACATCTATAAATGATGATATAACGGAGGTATCTACAACTGATGGAGTGTACATCTCATCGCTCCACACCTACTATATTGACGCTTCTGACAACATCATTGGGCTTTCGACTGATCCCTCAAAAATCACTCTCACGCCTGGTGTTGGTAGAGGCGGTTATCTGCTATTTGTAGCGAATGCTACGACAACAGTTGCTATTGGCAGCAGCTATGAAACATTATCAGAGAACGTGTTGAGTTCAAGCGCTACATCAAACGGTGCATATATTCGTAACAATGGTTTGGATGTCATGACTGCGACTCATGTCACAAATATCACAACTGCGACAAACCTCACTAATATTCAGTTGACATTCACACGCAACAACGCAAAGGTTATATATAATATAGATAATGTCGATGCAAGTGGTGCTACTGAGTTGGTTTGGAGCAGCATCGGCATAAAGAACGCGCCTACTACCTCTTATTCATTAGCTTCATTGTTGGTTGATAGTTCAACTGAGACATTCCCTGCAAACAATAATCGCATCGCGTTAGATGACACCGACATCAGCGATTCAGATATGTCATCGATAAACGCTAAGAACTATAGCACGGAGTTCTATATTCCGGTTAACATACAACCATCTGTAGCATATAGCACCTGGGCAGCTAAGTACGTAGGTACTATTGCCGATATTAACAAGAGTGCCGTAGCAACTTACATTGAGCCAGTTGGATACTACATTGACTATAAAAATCTTGGTATGGGTGAGCAGATCCTATACGAGTTGGCGTTCAATAACTTCCTTGGTTCTTCGGCATCTGACTTCAGCTTGGAGCCAAACGCGGAGTATGAGTATACTCTATCTACAACTGTTACGAGCAGTGGTTCTTCTGGCGGTGGTGTCACTGGCGATAATACCTCAGGGTTCAGCTTCGCTGATGATGAGCGTTTTATTGTTGATCAAGGAGTTACGGACCACCGTATAAGTAACTGTTATATCTTGAATTTGAATTCACGCGGAAGCGGTTCTATCACATTCAATGTCGTTGATCGCATCAACGAATATTGGGGCAATAGTTACGAGGGATATGGTGACAATGCAGCAAATGTGATCACCGATGACAATTGGACGTGCGACATTCTGTGGAATGACGTTGCGCCGAACCTTGACAAGAAGTTAAGCGTTGTTAAAGTCGATTCTGAGAGTGTTCGTTTCAGAGCTGCCTCTCTTGGTGATTTACGTGGAAATGCTGTTGTTGTGGTCTACAAGGATAGTAGTAAGTCAACAATTCTATGGTCATGGCACATCTGGATCACCGACTATAATCCAGACTCTATTGCTGCGGCAAACCCGAACCCAGGCACAGGGAACATCTCTGTCTCTAACTCTACCGGTTCACTGCATTGCTACAACAACGACATGTTCAACACCGGCGTTCTTGCGGGCAAATACATTATGGACCGCAACCTTGGTGCGCGCACAACTGGTTACGAGCAGACAACTAGTATATATTATCAATTTGGCCGTAAGGACCCTCTGCCAAGCTCTGATGCTACTGTTTATCATGGCACAAGTGGCACACTCCTATCCTTTGACAATGCAGTTGTAGGCGGTGTCACCATAGAAAATAGCATACAAAATCCAACTATTTTTTATACAAGCGATGGCTCTTGGTGTTCTGATGCCAAGGGTACTACTTACCAATGGCAGGATACTCAGGTAGAATTAGGTTCTAGCAAAAAGTCAATCTTCGACCCATCGCCAGCTGGATGGATGGTACCACAGAATGCCGTTTGGGAGAACGCATCAGGAGGAATTTCTAATTATATAGTAACACTATTTGATAATGCCATATTTATGGCTAATGGTACTAGAGGCTATGGTACGGGTACAATGTATGCAGTTGGCACTTATGCCTATATATGGACTTCAACACCACATAGCGCAACTATAGCTTATACATTGAGTATCTACACAACTTCATTGCTACCTCTTAACTGTGTGGGTCGTGCTGGAGGCCGTGCTATTCGCGCTGTTCAAGAGTAGCCTACAGCCTATAACTCCGAGATATAACTCTATTCTTTTGAGTTACCATCCGCTGTTATCTAGCTCGTTCTGGCTTCGCCCTCTTCTTTCTTGCAAAGCAAACAGGCTTGCTTTGCTCTTTCTTCGTCCGTCATTCGTGGGACTTTTTGCGTGGACTAAAAAAAGTCCCACGTTTAGTCCTACGCCAACTTCTGTAAAAGTGGGTGTTTCTCATACACTCCACCAAAACAAAAAGTCCCGAAAGTATTGACTTTCAGGACTTTACTACATTTGGCTCATCGCCTTGGCGGTGCGTAGGGGACTTTTCGTCCAAATGCAAATTGCTCACTTGTAGCAACTTAGCAAAATTTTCCTTGCATCAGTCCTATGATTAAACTGGAGCCCCCTTTCAATAACTTTCCCATCTCGCACAACTCCAACTCTTGCTTCTGTTTCACAAACATAGTAACAAATTCCCAATTCTCAAAATGCTACATTGCTTTTTGTATTAAAGTTGTATTATGCAAAAATAAAGCTACTAAAATTTTCAAGTATATTTGAAAATAATTACATTTGTGGAAAATGTTAAGGTATGATTGAAATATTAAATTCAATACGAAAGTATAATTACTGGAACAAGAATGTTGTTGATTCGGGTTATCTACGCACGGAGTACACCGAGCGAATAGGTCAATATGTGGGCAACAAATTGGTTAAAGTGCTGGTTGGTCAGCGACGTGCAGGCAAGAGCTACATTCTACGCCAAATAGCATCGAAACTGATTGATGGCGGAGTCAAAAGTAATAATATACTCTACATAAACAAGGAGTATATGGAGTTGAATACCCTTCGTAATGCAGCGGAGCTGGAGGAGCTTTACAAGGCATATATAAAGGAGTTAAAACCCAAGGGAAAGTTCTATCTATTCATTGACGAGATACAACACATAGAGGAGTGGGAGCGATTTGTGAACTCTCACTCACAAGACTTTGCAGAGCCTTGTGAGCTTTTCATTAGTGGCTCAAACTCTAACTTGCTATCTGGAGAGTTGGCGACGCTGCTATCTGGTAGATATGTTGAGTTCGAGATATTCCCTTTCAGCTATTTAGAGTATCGCAACATTACTGAGCAGGCAGAGGGCTACGAAAGTTACAAGAGATATATTGAGAGTGGTGCATTGCCTGAGCTATTCAGCCTTCCTACTGACGAGATGAAGAGAAACTATATATCGTCAATAAAAGACACTGTTATGCTACGTGACATAGTCGCAAGGTATAAAGTAAAAGATGTAAAGCTGTTAGATGATCTCTTTGTATATCTCGTGAATAATGCGGCCAATATTATATCTGTTACCAACGTCATAAACTTCTTTGCATCAAAAAAGCGCAAGACAAACTACGAGACGCTCTCCTCATATATCGCATATCTTGAGAGTTCATTTCTAATTCATCGTGCGGAGAGATATAACATCAAAGGTAAAGAGACAATATCTGGAAACTGCAAATATTACCTCAATGATCTGAGCTACAGAAACTACCTATACTCTGGTTATGGCTACGGAGCAGGCTACCTCTTGGAGAATGCGGTGTATCTATCTCTTTGCCGAGCAGGGTATGAGGTATATGTTGGCGTTGTCAAAGATACGGAGGTTGATTTTGTGGCAATTAAGGGGGAGAGCCGATTGTACTTTCAAGTAGCTTTGCAGCTCACCGAATCGCAGACTGCCGAAAGAGAATATCGTTCACTAAAGCTTATTGATGACAACTTCGAAAAATATGTCGTTAGTATGGATGACTACCGAATCCCAACAAATGAAGGTGTAGAACATATTTCTGCTTGGCAACTTGATGAGTTACTATCAAAGCAGAAGTAGACACTACGTTCGCATCAACATAAAGATGATTTATTGACAATATATTTTTCTTTTCGTTGCTTTTTTTGTTTGCAAGTTCAACAATATTGCCACTCTTAAAACCCAATTTTGAGAGATCTTCTCTGCTCAATTCGACACCATCATCGCTATAAATCATGCTTCATTCAATCTCTTTTTTTCGTTGTCAATACCAGTTACGACTGCTATTTTTACTTGTGCTGACACAAAAAACAGATTAGAAAGCGGACGAATTAAGAGTGAAACCGAATACAAAACGACTCTTTTTATGGAGTAAATATAACAAATCGCCCTCAATCTTTGGATATAGAACAATGTCCGACCTTCTCTATTATGCGTTGCTTTGCATTATACGATTACCATGCGAAAACCACGACTTTGGAGTGGTTTTGACCCCGATTTAGGGGCAAGGTTTGGTGCATCAAGAGCACTTTGGTGCTGCACCAGACATACCTTGCCATTTGCGTTTAGGCAAATAAAGGGCTATGCGCAGGGCGCATTACCCCTATGGATTTCGACCAAAATCAACGCTCAAATCCACATCCTTGCTATGCACCATTCTGCACTTTTACAAAATGAGCCTTCAAGGTCTTACCTTCTGGAGTATAGACGTCAGTACTGACTGACTGACTGACTGACTGACTGACTGATGTGTCTTGTACTGAAAAAACTTTACAGATTTTTTGCGTTAACCTGAATAGGCTTTACACTTTTTTGATGTTACACTGGCATAGCTTGACATTTTTTTCACATTTGAGCGACAGATCTACGCA
Organism: Rikenellaceae bacterium; assembly: GCA_047174045.1. Classification (GTDB taxonomy): domain Bacteria; phylum Bacteroidota; class Bacteroidia; order Bacteroidales; family Rikenellaceae; genus Alistipes. The sequence continues at coordinate 112,354 of JBCQUJ010000004.1, read as the reverse complement.
GAAATCGAAATCAAGTATCAATCCCACGGAAGTTGCGTATCTTCGTATCGAGCGACCACTCTCCGCCTTACTCGTGTTGGTAGCGACCAGCAAGAACGACAAAGCCGACTACTCAAGGGCTGCGGAGCAGTTTATACACCCTTTAATAGTCGACATTGGCGGACAACCTTTGCGCACAAACGAGGAGGTAAAGGCGACTTTTATTGAAAACGGTTTTGGTCTGACAGAAACCTTCCTCCAACTGCTAGGATGGTCGCATTTGGATTGAAAATAAGGGCGTAATATCTGCTCGTTCAGCTGCTTGCACTTAAAAGTCAATCTCGGGGATACCCTTTTTTCGGCGCAGGATATTTACCCACGTATGTGCCATGCTGATAGAGTCCGCTCGTGAGATGGGATACTCGACAGTTGCGCGAAGGCTATCGGCAATAGGCCCTTTGGACTCGACAAAGTAGGCATCGGCAATCTGTGGAACATACTTTTCAAAATGCAAGCGTGCATTAGCACACGCCATATTAACATTGTAGTCAACCCATTTAGAGGCCAAATCAACGTGATAGCATTTGGGTGCTAGCATAAAATCTCTGGCTATTTTATCATTTAGTTCTCTTCTAAGAGCAATACTATCCTTCGTAAAATCGCTATCTGATTTCAAAACACTGAAATTAAAGGCAGTAATATTAAATTTATTTATTATAGTAGTAAAATCAAAAATAATCAAAATTTGCACTGTGTGCAGTCGCTCGATATACTTGTTGTATGTTATGCTGTCACGCTCTAGTATGCTCGCCATTGTCAGGCTATCCATTGAGTATTGTAATCCTGATGGTTTCTTGATTATATCAGTTTGTAGAACTCTATTATAGTGGATATTAACCTTTATCTTCTTTATAGTCTCGGCTGTTATCTCCTCAATAGGCTCCTGAACTTTAGGTTTAGCAGCTACATCTGTCGTCTGACTCTTCGTTTCACGTGGCCCTAACTTAGCCTCGACGTTTTTCGGGATATGTACACGGTTATTAGTCTTAGACGAGCTGTTAGATGTTGTTGCACTCTTGTTTGTGCTGCGCAGAATCTTCTCGTTGCGTAGATCCTCGGGGGTCTCCACTGTGAATTGACCACTACTATAAACTTGCGGCTCTTTCATAACAGCTGTGGGGACCCTTTTTTGGGTGGTAGTGATGCTCTTTTCTACTTGAGAGGCCTTTGTAGGGTTAGGTGTATTTTTAGTGCTTTGGGTGGCAGTGGCAATAGGAGCGGTCGCTGTCAGCGCAGTGACTATAGGGGCTGTTTTAGTATCAATTGGAATAGTGTCACTATTAGCAGTATCAATTTGCTGGGGCACACTCTCCACCCCTCTAATTTGGAATAGAGCAAAGCCCAAAAGTAGGAGAAGAGAGAGGGCTACAAAGATGGGCCATTTGCTGCGTGAGGGCTTGCTGGAAAAATCCGATTTCAGCTCAATACAATCACTATATCGTCTTTCGGGGTCGAGATTCTGGCATCGCCGAAAGATCTCTCTTTGGTGTGCTGTGAGTTGCCTGCCAAAAGCCTCGGTAACGATCGCACCCAACGAAAATATATCACTTCGATTATCCACAGTAGCTCCATCTATCTGCTCTGGAGCGGCATAAGCTAACGTGCCAGCAGGATTCTTCAGCACTGCGTGGTGGTCTGTATCCGAAAAGCCAAAGTCAATCAACTTTACATTCGCACCATTATGTGTGATTAAGATATTTTGCGGTTTGAGATCACGATGCACAACCTGCTTGCTGTGTATATAGTACAGAGCGTCGCAGAGCTGCTGAATAATGTTATTTATCACTACCGATGAGATGTGGCTACGACCAGCGAATTGCTCTAGCGTAACACCATCAACATACTCGAGGACGATGGTGTTGCCCAGCTCGCCAATCTCCTCAAATGCAACTGTTCGACAGATATTCTGATGGTCAAGATTATACCCTATCTCGAACTCTTTTCTCAGTAGTGTCTCAAATATGTTGTCGCCAATATGTTCAGACTTCAGGCTCTTAAGGACATATCGTTTGCCATCTTTGACACAGGTAGACAATTTGCCATATCCCCCTTCCGAGATATACATCGTCTCGATATTACGATAGAGCGCAATGTCGCTAACCTCGGGATTAGTAAAGAATCGAGATGTCTGCTTGCTGGCCATTCTAGAGCAAATTTAGGAGGGTTAAACCATCACTCTCACCTGCAACAAACGATGCGCTCTGCATCCCCGTTCGCTCGACCGTGGGGATATAGAGTGGTAGGTTTAGCATAAATGATGAGATGGTCAATAGATCACCCACCTCTAGCTTCGAATTCAATGCCTCAACGACGCTATATATAGATTCGCCCTTGTAGAGTAGTTTTATATAGCGGTTCGGGCTCCACCCAATCTCGACCGTTTCGCCGCCATTTAGCTCGCTTGACACTATGCTCTTTGTGTTGAAGAATGATGAGTTAAACAGGTCGCTTTTGGCCGCCTCTTTGCAGAAATCGGAAAAGCCTTTGTGGCCGACAAATTTAGATAATATATCAAGAGTTGTGTTGTATGGAGTGTGACGATCATTGACATATCCCCACATTCGCTTTAGCGTTGGGGCAGATATGGTCTCCTTTGTTCTCTGCTCTATTAGTTCGCTCAATTTCTCAAAACTAGAGGATGATTTTATTGAAAATGGAGACTCATGCTCCACTCTCGTAATCAGATAGCTCACATATGGTTTTAACTCTTTCATCGTTGCAAAGTTAGCAAAAGATTTCGATATGGGGGAACTTGATCCAACTTGAACTTGATTTGCGCTATGTAATACCACACCTTTGCAGTGTCGAAAGTGTAGTGATATTTTGGCGGGAGATATTATGCAATACCCTGTGTGTTTGCGTATTTTAAATATTATTGTTAAGTTTGTAGGTCTTTCTTCGCGAAGGACTACATATTTGATGAAAGTGTTTAGCTTTTATTCTTGTTGGGGAATCTGGTAAATTTCAAAATGCATCAAGAATAGACAATACAAAAACACCGAATCACTTGGTACGAATGTATAGTTAATCATACATACGCCCAAGTGTGGGGTATTGTTTATTTGATGCATGGGCTTACCAGAGCCTCCCAACAGATGAACTATCGACCCCACACTTTCTTTTTTTTGTATAGAATCATCTTCTTCGGGGTCTGGAGGATACAACCAGAAGCTCTTCTACATTGGCAAACACACCTATCTATGGTGTTGCAAATGTTTAATCTTCGACCCTTATCTATATGGAGAAAATTTTCAAGTCAAGCTATCTTCTACGCTTTATCCATGGTGATTGGTGGTTCTGTGGTAACACCATCATCGTTGATAGCCATTGTGTTGAATTTAGAAAACGTGATTGGCACCTACTAGCAGTAGATACCAATACATTTCATTGGGAGTCAATGTATGGTATAACTATCGACAATCATATTTTTGGATCTACGATTGTTGTCAAGACAAAAAAAGAGGATTACAGATTTGGTGGTTTCAGCAAGAGTACCGCCAGGCAAATACGCGAACTTGCTACAGAGTATCTATCGCTCAATAGTCAGCGAGGTAGCATCGCACATATGCTCTCTAACTCAGGGTTGAATCTTGCAGGTGGGGGTGTTGCGCCAGCACCTCAAGTTAGTGTTGCTGATGAGCTTGTTAAGCTAAAGAGCCTATATGACGATGGTACTATCTCTGAATCAGAATATGTGCAGTTAAAAAGTAAGCTGCTTAGCTAAGTAGGTATAATGAGGTAGGTTAAAAACTATGGAGTGTGCCGAAAAGCCATTAAGTGAGTAGGCAATAATTCAAACTATAATAAAATGAAGAAATTTATCCTTTCAGTGCTAGCACTTGTATTTGTTGGCACAAGTGCGTCAATGGCGCAAACTGCAGCCGATCACCTGGCAGAACTGCAAAAAGTTGCAGCAAAGACCCTAAAACAGACAAAGAAGGCTCCTGCTGCAATTGGTGCTGGTGGCATTGATGGTTTTGTACTAGGAATTTTCAATTTGGCTGTCGGGACATCTGCTCTTACTGAGCAACTTGATGGATTTTACAGCCGATCAATAGGGCAGACTATTGATGGCATTACGGATGTTACAATAAAAAAGCCTACACTTCCAGAATGTATAGTACTATCAAAAACATTGATTGATAATGGTCTTGCAATAGCAGATATGGTTAAGGCAGCGGATTCTGCTGCGAAAGAGGCCAAGGAAATAAATAATCCTGCGCAGGCAGCAAAGGCAGCAAAAGCAGTAGCATCGGCAGTTGCTCTTAGTACAATCATCGTTGAAGAATCGGCTGTGCAAGTAAAGCTTATTGATGAGATGGTTAAGTCGGCGAAGGCTGGTTTGTAATAAATAGATAAAAGTATGAAACAGTTTATTGCGCTGGTTTCAATGCTTTTGGTTAGCTATAATAGCTATGCTCAAATGGGCGACGACACTCGAACTGTAGTTGGCGTCGCCCAATTTTCTTCTACTGAAGATAGTAAGTATAGCTCGATAGTTACTGAAAAGGTGGTTGAAATCATTACAAATACAAAGCGTTTCTTGGTTGTTGACCGCACAAGTAGTGACAAGATTCGCTCAGAGCTTGAGTTGCAAAAGAGCGAGGCATTTCTTGATAGCAAGAATCTAGTCGAGCAAGATATCGCAGTAGCGGCAGAGAAGATGATAACGGGACATATCAATAAGGTGCCGATATATGCAATGCGAAACACCTCGGGCGCAATATATGGCTACAAGTGTGGTGTGTCGTTTCAGATGAAGGTGGTCGATGTGGCGACAGGTCTTAGCACCGAGTCGGTGACGCTTGAGGGTAAGGCGAGCAATATCATGATGTCGCCAGAGAGTGCTGTGACATTTGCGATGCAATCTATGCAGAAGGAGATTGAGGCCTATATGCGATATAACTTCCCCGTTACGGGTAAGATTATTCGCATATTGAGCGAAAAAGGTGGCGCTGCTCAGAGTGTTCTGCTGAACGTCGGTCAAAACAATGGCGTTGTGGTTGGCGACAAATTTATTGTCTCACAAATTGAGATGTTGAATGGAAAACCATACCCTTCGGAGCTTGGTGTCATTGTGGTGACGAAGCTTTCGGGAGATAGCTTTAGCGAGTGTAGTGTGCCAAAGAAGATTGGAGAGGCTATTAAGAGTGGCTTTGCTGTGAATGCCAATGTTAAGTGTGAACTAATTGTAAAATAGGATATGAAGAGGATATTTATATTGTCTCTGTTTATGCTGCTTAGCCTCTCAGTAAAGGCTCAAGAGAGTGTCGTGGTTATAGGAGAAGATAGAGGCTCTATCACGTTGCGTGTCACTGCACAGGGAAAGAGTGCGATTAAGGCGGTAGAGAGTGCAGAGGTTCTGGGGTTGACCTCAATATTGTTTAGGGGTGTGCCATCGTCAAAGTATATTGCCAAGCCGATGGTAGGTGTGAATGAGGAGCAGATCGTAAGGGACCATAGAGGCTACTTTAAATCTCTTTTTAATGAGAGATTGTCTTCGTTTGTGACATCGGCAACGACAAAGACGAAGATTGCAAAAGATGCCACAAAAAAGCGAGCTATAACTGTCGATTTGAGGTATAACACTGCCGCATTGAAAGCAGACTTGGAGGCAAATTCTGTTATTAGAAAGTTTGGATTATAAATAGATAATTATGAAAAAAATAGCTGCAATAATTGCGCTGGCAATGGTGCTATGCACGAATGGCTATTGCCAAGGTGTTGTTACGGTGCAACCGAAGATAATGGTTATACCATATATAAAGCAAGGTGAGGATCTTCGAACTGTGCTCGAGGAGGATCTTGCGAAGCGTGTAACTCTTGCAAAGGTTCGTGAGGCATTCGACGATAGGGGCTTCACCACAATTGATTTTGTTGCACGGCTAAAGGCTGTCTCTCAAAATGCGGTCTTTACGATGGATAATCAAGCAGATTTGAAGAGTCAACTAATCGAGTTGAGTGGGGCCGATATATATGTCGAGGCTGAGATAAATGCAAACATAAGCGATAGCGGAAATAGCATAAATCTAATCTTGACCGCTTATGACACCTCAACGGGCGGCTCTTTGGCAAATAAGGTTGGAAATAGTGGTAAGTTCTACACGGAGGATTACAGCCGTTTGGCAAGCAAGGCGACCGAGCAGATTGGCGAGGAGTTTCTCAATACTATACAGAGTAAGTTTACAGATATAGTAAATAATGGCCGCTCAATTCACATTACATTTGGATTCTCAGAGGATTCGGAGTACTCGATGTCTTCCGAGATAGGGGGTCAAGGTTTGCAACTCTCTGATGAGATTGAGATGTGGATGGATGAGAATGCCTACAAAAACAACTATCATATCCAAGGAACAACAGATAAGGTTATGATTTTTGATGATGTTCGCATTCCGTTACGCGACCCAAGCAATGGCAATAACTACAATTCGAATAGGTTTGGTCTTGAGATATTCAAATTTATGCGCAAGCTGGGGCTTCAGATACAGCGTGATATTAAGGGTTCAACAATCTATATAACTATAATGTAATTATGAGAAGATTGATATTAACACTGGCTGTGATATTGTCAGTAGCTATCGTTTCGGCGAGCAATGTAACCATCGGAATATTGGTTCCCGACCAGATAGAGGGTGCTGGGGCGGCACCTGTAAAGCTGCTCGAATCGAGATTGCGTAGTATCGCAACGAGCAATGGTGTATCTTCAGATATAGATGGCGGTTTTGTTATGTACCCCGTGATAAATGTTATTGATAAGAAGATTGCCGAGGGTGGATTGAAGAGCATACATCTTATAGAGGTTGAGCTTTCGCTCTTTGTGAAGCAGACCTCGACGTTGAATGAGTATGGTAACTGCACCACAACACTCAAGGGTAGTGGTACGTCGTACTCAGATGCGATGCGTGATGCAATATCGAAGATAAAAACTAATAATATTGCCTATAAAGAGTTTTTAGATGACTCGAAAGATAGAATCATTAAGTACTTTATTGGCAACAAAAAGGCTTTGATTTCAAAGGCAAATGTTTTGTCAAAGAATCAAAATTACGAAGAGGCGCTTTTGTTATTGGCATCCTATCCAGCCTCGGTTGAGGGGAGCGATGAGGTGTTCGAGAAATCGGTTGAGATTTATAAGCTGTACCTTAATCGTGAGGACTCTAAATTGATGAATGAGGCTAAGGGGGCTTATGCTCTGTTTCAGTTTGGCAAGGCAGTTTCGATTCTCTCTAAGATAGGTGTTGAGTCACCTCAATATGAGGCATCGGTGTCGCTTATAGCGGCTATTGAGGCAGATGTGAAGAAGGCTCGTGATGATGCTATGCAACGAGAGATAGAGGAGATACAGTATCAGCGTAAAAAAGAGACTGATGCAGCCAAGAGGGCTGCATTGGAGTCGGACCGCAAACATGAGTTGTCTCAGCAGCGGATCGATGCATTTAGTGGGGCTATATCGAATATTGCCTCTGCGTGGTCAAAGCGAAAGCCAAACACAACGACATATAATCAGATTGTGAAATAGATCTTATTTTACAGAAAACAAATAGAGCCGCACTTGTGCGGCTCTATTTGTTTTATTTTAGCATGACAACTAAAGGTAGAGTAAATATATTTGCTAACAGCTCTTCTCGGAAGCGTTGTGCTTCGGGGGTTGCGACTCGGTAGGCGATGGCGATGAGCCATTCGATATCGTACCAAATGGGGAGTGTTTCGAGTCCATGAACCTCTCCGCCAGCAGAGTAGTCAGCGTGGCAAATGCGGGCCTTTATAAGCAATTTTACGTGCGAACGGACCGCTCGTGTGGTGATGCCGAGGCGGTCGGCTATTTCGTGCTCTTTGAGCCTTAAATTAGGGCGTATCATATTTTTCATCATATTGCAAATCTATATCGTTTCAGCAAGTTTAACCATGCTGCGCTCCACATTTGCCATATCTCGCATAATCGAGCTATCCATAACCTTGGCATAGTGTTGGGTCATCTTGATGCTCGAATGCCCCAAAATCTTCGACACATTCTCAATCGCCATACCATTGGCAAGAAAGGTCACAGAGGCCGCTGTATGCCTCGCACAATGCGTTGTAAGCCTCTTGTTGATACCACATATATCGGCAATCTCTTTTAGATAGGCATTCATCTTCTGATTGGAGAATAGCGGCATCACAACACCTCGCTCGATGCAGTCGGGGTGGTTGGCATACTTTTCGATAATAGACACCGCAGTAGATAACAACGGGATATTACACATCGTGCCGCTCTTCTGCCTTGGCTTACGAATCCACAACGCTCCGCCGTTATCTCTGATGATATGTTCGGTGCGCAACTGCTGCATATCAATAAATGCAAGTCCAGTCATCGCTCCGAATACGAACATATCTCGCACCATCGAAAGTCGCTCGATTGTGAACTCCTTATTGATGATTGTAGCTAATTCCTCTTGGGTCAAGAATGTGGGGTTAGTCGCTGCGTGGCGGAACTTTATCCCAACAAATGGGTCACGTTTCATCCACTCATTGTCGAGCGCAATTCGGATTACCTTCTTTAGGTTTTTGAGATGCTTTAGAGCAGAGTTGTGCTGACACTTTCGCACAGTCTTCAAGTGGAACTCGAAGTCACGCACGAATGCTCCATCGACCTCTCGCAACTCAATATCATCTCGCTCGTACTTCATCTGAATGTATTGCTTCAGACACTTGATAGACGTCTCGAACTTCTCGACTGTTGCGATGGTGTAGTCCATACCGACCAACGCTCGACATTTGTCGTTATGCTCTTGATAGACTTCAAGCAGAGTGCGCCTCGCCATATCTTTACCGCAAAACTTCTCGTAGAGTGTCTTGGGGTTGATTATTGCGCCTTCAATCTCCATCTGCTGATGCAGCTGCCATAGGCGCACTTTTGAGCTCTCAATGTAGTCGTTCAAGTCGTGTGCAGCAATTGACGATGCACGACTGCGCTCTCGCCCCTGATCCCAATTTTGTAGCGGAACGCTCCGCCTCGTCATAACCTCGATGAATTGTCGATTCATTGTGATGCGCATTCCGACTGGCGCCTCACCATTCTTTAGCAACTTCGTGCGTTTCACGAAGAATAGCACCGTAAAAGTGCTCCTTTTTGTTCTCTCCATAACCATTAGTTTTTGGGTTAAAAGTAATACTCAAACACAGAAAACTAAGAGTCGTAAGTTACTACATATCAGTGAAATACAGCTTAATGGCTACGCCTTCTTCCTCCTTGCAAGGCAATGCGAATAAATTCGCTATGCTCTTGCTTCGTTCGTCAGTTCGTAGGACTTTTTTCGAGTCCTTTCAAAGTCCTACGATTAAGCCAGAATTTATTGCTGCAAATTGCCACTTTTTCGTTTAATCACTTCTCGCAAAACAAAGAAAAAGTCCCGTAAATCTATGATTTACAGGACTTTACTGTTTAAATTGCCTAGTTCTGCGAACTCGACTAGCGGTGCGTAGGGTTTGTGAAGGTAGCTTTTCAGCTATTGATTCTCAACCATTTACGCTCATATTTGTAGTTCAGTCCCACGTCACAGCACGGACCATATTAACCTATTCCTCGCAACTCCGCATCACACGGACCGCATCACAAAAGTAGCTAATAATTTATAAATAAGCAAAACTCTTGTGACCTTTTACATTACAGACTTAATTTCACTTGTGCAAAAGTAAGACTGAAACAGATCAGTCCAAATCAGCGGCATATTTTAGTTATTCGAACATCATTTTTCTTTTTCATTGATAGAACAAACTCATATTTGAATAAAGCGTACGCAACATAAGTCACATAGATTTACTTTTCTTTCAATACAGCAACAAAATACGTACAAATAAGTCTACATTGTATTATTAAGTAATAATTTAATGTAGGGAGGCTAAATTGGCATTGTTTTTATGATTTTAATTGTATATTTGCATCAACATTGATTGTAATACGATATGTGTAAAATAAGAATAAAAAGATTTGGTCCTATCATAGAGTCTGATGACTGTAATTGGATTGAAATAAAAAAAGTAACAGTGTTTATCGGTGATCAAGGAAGTGGAAAAAGCTCAATTGCCAAGCTTATATCTACATTTTCTTGGATAGAGAAGGTGCTGATTAGAGGCGATTATCAAGCAAGGCATTTTACTAGCCACAACAGATTTAGAAAAATATATTGTGCATATCATCGTATTGAGAATTACTTTTTTGATTCGAAAAATAATGATGTGGCTGAGTTTGAGTATTCAGGAGATATTTACGATTTCAAATATAAAAATGGCCATCTGTCTATTGTTAATCGCAATCAAAACAACCAAGGAAAATTAGTTCAGGTAATGTATGTTCCTGCAGAACGTAATTTCATTAGTGCGGTAAAAAAATACAATGCCTTAAAAGAATTATCACCTTCATTATTGGATTTTTTTAGCGATTTTACTAACGCAAAAGAAAGCATTAAAGCCCCTATGAAATTACCAATAAATGATGTGACAATAGAATATGACTCTTTAAATGATATTATCAACATAAAAGGCGACAACTATAAAATTCGATTGTCAGAGTCTTCAAGTGGCTTTCAGTCTGTTGCGCCTCTATATTTAGTTTCTAATTATTACGCTAATCTTGTTCATGAGGAATCTATGTCTGGCAATAGAGAGATGAGCAGTGAAGAAATGAATCGTTTTAAGGCTGGTTTTTCATCAATTTGGAACAATGACGAACTGTCAGAAGAGCAAAAAAGAGTGGCTTTGTCTGTTCTAACGAAAAGATTTAATAGACAAGCGTTTATCAATATTGTTGAAGAACCAGAGCAGAATTTATTTCCTAAATCACAAAAAGATATGTTGTATAAGCTTTTAGAGTTTAACAATATGACTGATGGCAATAGATTGATTTTAACTACACACAGTCCATATATGATTAACTTCCTAAATATATCGATTCAAGCAAAAGAGATATCTGGAAAGGTGAAACACAAAAACAGGTTAGATTTAATTCCGGAAATATCTAATATTGTGCCAGAAAGTGCCCTTATAGCTAATAGTGACGTTGCAATATATCAACTTAATAGCAATGACAACAGAGGCAGTGTATGTGTGTTATCATCAGAATATGGAATACCATCTGACAATAATTTACTTAACGCATTCCTTCGTGATGGTAATAAAATATTTGATGATTTGTTATCGATAGAAGAGCAACTATGAAAATCGATTTCTTAAATAATATACATAGAGAACCAGCAAGAAATGACATTGAATTTGGACTATGTGATGACCAAAATGGAGAAAAAGCGTATAGCGATATAACTGACAGGTCAAAATGGGTCGCAACAGTACAAAATAAAAACGCAATAAGCGTTGTTTTCACTCCTGTAGATAACTGCTTGATTGAAAATGCAGATTTACCATGTATCGGTAGGTGCGATGGCATTGTAACAACAAAGAAGCACCTTTTCTTTGTCGAGATGAAAGATAAATTAGCAGACTGGATGCCTCATGCAAAACAACAGCTAGAGGACACGATAAAACTTTTTATAAAGAACCATCCAAATGAGTTTAAAGGTTTTAGAATAAAAAAGGCATTTGTTTGTAATAAAGCAAAGACGCGCTTTCAAACTATTATGAATGAGGAACAAAAACAATTCTACGACACATATAAGGTAAGGTTACACATTGAGGGAAATATTGTAATAAAGTAAAATAGTGATATTCAATAGTTGCTTTTGATGAAACATGATAAGTGTTTTTCTTACTCATTATTGTATACTAGCAAAAATAGCACAAAAAGGGGAGAATCGCAAAGATTCTCCCCAATCAATAATGCAGCATTGGTTCTACCTACTCGAATAGTGAGAGCGGTGAGAACTATGCGAGCTGTGTGATCTGTGAGAACTGTGCGAATAATGCGCAGCTAACAGGTCGGACTCAGCAGAAAATTGCTCCAAAATCAATGGCTGCTCTTGCAACTGTTTGATAACGTTGTCGCTCTTTGTGACCTTGGCAACAACCTTCTCTCCAGCTGAAGTACAGTAGCTTGCCCCAGCAATCAATGCCGAAACAGCTAAGAATAGCATCTTCTTCATAATACCTCCTTTTTAAGTTTAACAATTAGTGAACTAAGATATATCATCAGATATATTTTCTATTTTGCATATATGTTGGCTGTGATGGGTTCTATTAGATTCAAAGAATCCTCCGCATTGTGCCATCAGCGCACAACCATCACACTTATCAAGATATATGTTTTTCCAATCAGAAATAGATTGAGGTGCGAATTGTCGTATCTCCTCTGGTAGAATGCACATTTGAGCATTGTATATATGTGTCGTAATGCCTCTATCCGCCAAGAGTAATACAGCCTCTTTTAGCTGCTCACGGTAGTCATATGGGTCAATCCACAGTTCATCAATATTTTTGTCTGCCAATCCTATTGTTTCCATCTGCATAAATGCAACTTGCGTAACAAAAGGAAAATTGTGATATATAAAATCAGCTAATTGAGGAAGGCGTTTGTAGTTAAGTCGGTGAACAACGATTCTAACACCTATCCTTTGCCTAAATATTGCTAAATTATATAAACCTTCGACAGTTTTATAGAATGTATTAGCTCCAACTATTTTGTTATGCTCCCTCGCTATATCTGAGAATAGAGGCACATCAATTTGCAAATCATGGTGCAAACATGCTGCTAATTTCATTGTATATTCTTTGTCGGCAAATTTCACCCCATTTGACAAAATGCTAATTGCAGCCTTAGGTATACACTTTTTTATCTGTCTTAAAAGTGCAAACAAATTATCGCCAATAAGAGTTGGCTCTCCACCAGTAATACCGACCTCTTGTGTGTTTTTATCAAATAGTGAGATTAGATTTAAGTTAAAAGCAGTCATATCAACCTCCTTTACAATAGGAGGCTGAGGACACATAACGCATCTGTGATTACATCGCTCCGTTGCCATAATCGCGTTATGCTGCGAATTTATCTCATACAGAAAAACAATCTCTCCTTTGTTATTTATAGAGACAACGTCGCCCTCACTGAACCCACTTATGTCATCAACTGCACAGAATGGTCTTTTTGTTGATGTGTCTACAGTTGATATTGTAGCAGCATATCCCATATTACCGCCTTTTTCACTTGACACATATATATATTTACTGCGACTGAATATATTTTTGTTGCTGAGTGTTATAACTCCAACTATGTCGGAGTCAATATTTCTAATTATTCCATTTATCTGTTTCATAGTATCTTAATTTAGCCAAGACCAAAAGATGCGGTTGATCTCTGGGTCATTCTTTTTGATTAGTTCAAATAAATAGATCAAAACGCTCTTTGTCTTTCGACACATCTCGTTTGTTGGTCTATATCCAATCATATCTCCTTGCTCAGAGAAGTTTCTAACTGGGTCAGCTCCGCAATATGGCTGAAATACACACTCTGCACATTGGGGCAGACACTCCGTACACGATGATGCTATAATCGACTTTAATAAATCGCCATTAAACATATCTTCATAGCTATCATTAGCAACATTGCCGAGACAGAAGTAGTCATTGCCAAACCGAGCCAACATACGAGCCTCATCAGACACGTACACATTTCCATTGTAATCATATATTACTCCAGCAATACCAACTCCTGCAGGAGATTGTAGATCAACAAAGCCTGTAGCAAATGGGGTTAATATTCGCTTTAACAACAATGCAGCATAGCCCTCCACAAAGAATGTCCCTTGCTTATTGAGCTCAATAATATAATCAAGACCCTCTCTAAAGTTGTTAATAAAATCTTCTACGGGATAAGCGATTTTCTCTTTATACTGCTTCGCAAATCCATACGGGTTTAAGGAGCGTAGGAATATATTGTTAAATCCAAGTCTAACATATTCATCAACAATCTCCTTAAAACGTCCAAGGCTGTACTTCGATGTGGTCATTAGAGCCGAAACACACTCTGCCTCACCCCAGACATCACGTATCATAGCTAATCTTTGCTCGAATACTTCGTGCGTCATAGCCTTGTCCTGCAATGGTCGATTCGTGTTGTGTAGATCAGCAGGCCCATCAAGTGATGTTGATATTTCGCAGTTATGCTCCTTTAGATATTTTACCATATCTTCAGTAAGCAAACATAAGTTTGTGCATATCACAAAGCCTAAGTTTCTTTTCTTTAATAGATTTGTCCATTCCGCCTCCTCTATGATATATTTCACCATATCAAAGTCTGTAGATGGATCTCCTCCCTGAAATTCTATCTTAATGCACGGTGATGGCGATTCAAATATTGTTTTAACAATCTGCTTTGCTGTTTGTTTGCTCATATCGGCAGAATGGTCATCCATATTCTTTCTCGCCACCTGACAGTAAATGCAACTTGAATTACAGCGCAATGTCGGCACGACCATATGTAGAGATGTGAAATCACGAAGAATACTCTTCTTTGTCCTGAACTTCGTTGCTAACATTCGAACGACAGACTCAACACTGTCTGTTGTCGCAATCTGCTTTGATTCAATATCATAAAACAAATCACTCTCAACATCAAGGTTATTATCTACTAAGTCTTTGAAATCGCTATTATTTAAAAATATAAATTCGCCAACCTCATTGGTTAATAGGTACTCATCTGCATTAAAACGTTCAAATCGAAACGGTAGTAATTGGTAACTCATAATACTATCTGCTTTGATTTATTGGCTTAAATGCCTCTTCGACAATCATATCACGAATTTTTCCAAACTTGGAATTCGTGTCACAACGAAGCTGCTGATCAAGCAGTTCGTTACAGAACTCTTTAACATCTACCTCTGTGATATTGTTGCGATTCTTTGACTCGAAAATCACCTCGACAAAGTCGCTGACTACTGTTTGATGAACATAATATAGATTGGAAAATTTGTAGCAAGCTGCTACAATAGCCTCTTTTGAATAAAGACGACTATCTACAGAGATTTGAAATTTATCTGTTTCAATCTTTGTAACAGGGAACTCGATACTGGCCATAACGCTGCAATATATGCCTTGAGTCCCTAAAGGCATGTTAGTAGTTTAACTACGAAGCGTGGAACTACAAATACTCGTTCCGCAACCTGAGGTCCTGAGAAACCTTTGCACACAGATATAGTAATGATAGCCCACGCAAACGTAGGAACCACTATGCAATCTTTGTGCAAATTTGAAATTTCTCAGGTTTCAGGTCACAAGATAAGCATAACGCTTCTTTATAAGATAGACGGATTTCTCCCGTCAAATGCAAAGTTAGTTAAAAAAACTTATCGTTATATTCTTTTTTAATATTTTGCATTGCTAACACATAGAAAGCATTGTAAAATAGCTCTTCTACCACCTAACCTTCCGTTTTGGCTTCTTGGTTGGTTGTTGGCGGAAGCGGTCTTGTTCGAGGTTTTCATCGGGGTCTGTGCCGCCTTGTGGGTCGCCAAAGATTGAGAGTGCGCCCACAAGGAGAGTTTCGCCTATGGAAGCTGAGTTGTCGGGTGCGATTGGCTGCTCTTGCGCTTGTTTGGCGGATGTTTTTAATGAATCTATCATTAGCTGGCTCTTTTCGTCTGACCAGTAAACTTTAATGTCGTGTGCTACGCCATCTTTGCCGACAGTACCATTGAAATATAGCGTTTTACCGTCATCAATCTCCGACATCTGCTGCTCCGTTAGTTGAACGTTGCCAATCTTGCGAGGTATATCTTTGGACGAGAATTCGAATCGCTTTCTGTCTTCAGACAACCTTACGAATCGGCTATATTTTTTGCCACTCTTGGCAGTCATTCCCTCGACAAACGCCTTGTTGCCATAGACTAATTGCAATACTTGCTCGTCCGTTAGCTCTTTGCCCAACAGATAGAACTTTTTCGGTTCTTGTTGCCTGTGCACATTCTCCGCAAAGGTTTTGCTTAGTCCGTTCCAGCTGAATTTGCGGTCTACCTGCGAGCCTTTGAAGCGATAGCCGCCCTTGGCGAACAAGATGCCTTGCGGTTGGCTCGTGCCGCTTCTGAAATGCACCTCTACATAGATGCCCTCCTTTTCGATACGCTTTTGCAGCTCCTCAATGTTGCGAGAGTTGGGAAGATGTCGTTGGATCACATCGTGAATCTTGTACTTGATGCGCTCCGAACCTCGCAACTTTTCGCGCTTCACTCGGCTCTTATCTCTGCCATAAGTGAGGTCATATTTGTCCTTCAGCATCTTGCAAACAGCCACATTTCGCCTGTAATCATTCTTGTCCGAGATGAGTTTTGAGTTGTTGTCAATGCGGTTATAGACTATGTGAAAATGCGCATTATCTGTGTCGTTGTGGCGCACGATGATGTATTGCGTATCGACAATCCCCATTGCCTTCATATACTCCTCCGCCAGAAAAATCATCTTTTCGTTGGTCAGCAGCTCCCTATCTTCGGGCGCAAATGACACGGGGATATGCCCAGCAGGAGCCTTAATCTCACTGCGTGGCGCACGCTGAAACTCGAAGGAATTAATGATTGATTGCGTGTCCATAGCCATCACACCTTCGGCCTTTAGCACCTCCGCATCCGCCTTCATAACGTAGCGAATCGACGCCGCAAACGACCTTGACTTAATGTTTTTTGCTATCATAAAAGAGTTTTTGGAGCCTGCGAATCATCGACTTTGCGAACCCTGCATAGAGTGCATCGTGCTTATTTAATAGTTTCGTAATCTGATTTAGGTTATTCGCCTCGCCTGCTAACGCACGCATCAATTGCAACTCCTCGGCTGTGTATGGCGCAACGACACGACCGCTCACGACCATTGAACGAGCGTAGGCAGTGGGCGTAATGTTAGCTGCTTTTGCACGCTCAACGAGATTGCAAAAGTCACGCTCTGGGAGCTTGATATTTATACCTTGTGTTTATGCTTTTGGCCAACTTTTCAGTCGGTTCTTTCTGCGGGCTACCGCCTATATTTCGTCTCTGCATTAGCGTTTAATTGAAAGTTTCTTCCTCCACTTGCAACCATCAGGAGCGGTTGGAGCGAGGATTTGGCTCGATGCCAAATAGTTTCGGGTATCCCGAAACATTACCTCGCCTAACGTTAAACATAAAGCGTTTTCTCTGTCATAACTTTAATCATTTTAGTTAGTAAAATCACTCGTCTCACTCGACTGGGTGTGGCGAGTTCGGAGCGCAAGGATAGCGCATTAAATCAGCGAATCCAAGCCGATTCGCCAACTGCGTAGATTTGTCGCAGTAGTGCGTGGAATTGCGTAGCGAGCCACTTTTGCGGATAGTTTTTACACTCTCAACTTCGCCAGAGATTGTCACACGTTGCCACGCATTGACAAAGCGAAGAAGGCGTTGGATTCCTGCATATATTGCACAGCGAAACGAAAAAATAACTATTCACTAAAACCAAGAAACTATGGAAATTGAGAGTGTAGATGCCCGCGTATGGGCGCAGATGATGGCTCGAATGGAGAGCCTCGGCAGGAAGATGGAGAGCCTCGCGGAACGTACCGCAGACAAGGGTGCAAAGCAGTGGCTTGATAACCAAGATGTCTGCGTAATCCTAAACATCTCGAAGCGAACCCTGCAGACCTATCGCGACAACGGAACGATTCCCTATTCGCAAATCAACCACAAGATGTACTACCGCCCATCGGACGTGGAGAACCTAATCAACAAACGTAAAAAGTAAAGACTATGAGTGAAATCATCACGGCAAGAGAGCCACAAATCGAGAACTTCTTCGTAACGCTGAACAAGGTTGAGGAGGGCATCACAGCAATCATCGAGAGTTACAAAGCACCCTTCAATGGCGAGCGTTACTACACCGACTACGAGCTGTCGAACCACCTGCACATCAGCCGCCGCACGCTCCAAGAGTGGCGCAACAACGGCCGCATCGCCTTCATTCAGCTCGATGGCAAGGTCCTCTACTCCGAAACCGCCATCCAAAACCTCCTCAACAAACATTATCGCAAGGAGTGGGACTTTTAGCATAACCCCACCCATTGCCAACCGCTGTTGTCTACCTCGATTTGGTAGCGACCAGCAAGAACGACAAGGCCGACCACTCAAGGGCTGCGAAGCAGTTTATATACCCTTGAATGATCGGCTTTGTCGTACAACCTTTGCGCCCCAAAACGAGGAGGCACGCGTCATTAGCTGAAAACTACATTGTCATGTGGTAGTCGCACGAATACGTTTGGTGTGCTGTTCACTTTTGAAAGAATGTGCTGTTGGAACTGTTTTGCCTCGTGTGTGTTGAACTGGAAGGCGATGGCGATTACGACCTCTAAGCCATAGTGAGTTGGGGCAATGCGATTGCCGATGACCTCGCCACCTGCGCAATCAACAATAGTGCGTGTTTTCATTAGGCGTTTAATTGCACCTCTAACACTCGGCAAGGTCACGCCCAACAGCTCTGCTATCTCGCACGCTGCATACATTCTGTTCTCTATCTTCATAATCGTTCGTTTTAGTAGTTACTACAAATCTTCTCATTGACCATATCCATATCTCGTTTCACACTCGAATCGAGCACCTTAGCGTAGTGTTGCGTCATCTTAATATCCGTATGCCCCAACATCTTGGCAAGATTTTCGACCGATACGCCATTAGCGAGCGTAACAGAGGTCGAGAATGTATGTCGTGAAACGTGGCTGCTCAGTCGTTTGTTGATTCCGCATATCGCCGCAATCTCTTTCAGGTAGCTATTCATACACTGGTTGCTGATGCGTGGCAGAAGATAACCGGTATCAGCACAATCGGGGTGCGTGGCGTATCTATCCATAATCTCCTGCGCAGGGCGCATAATCGGGATATTACACATCGTTCCAGTCTTTTGGCGTGGCTTCCGAATCCACAACGAACCGCTATTGTCCGTGAATAGATGCTCCTTGCAAAGCTTCTGCGCATCAATGAATGCAAGACCTGTAAAGGCGTTAAAGACAAATAGGTCACGCACGACATTGAGTCTATCAATGCCAAAGTCCTTGCGCATCACTCGCTTCAACTCCTCATCGGTCAGAAATTCAGGGTGTACAGCCTCTCTCTTGAACTTTATCCCAACGAATGGATCTCGCTCAAGCCAACCATTATTAAGGGCTATACGCACTACCTTTTTGAGATTCTTGAGGTGTTTGAGTGCCGAATTGTTCTTGCACTTGGCGGTAGTTTTTAGGTATAGCTCAAATTCACGCACAAAGGCAGGGGATAGCTCAGTCAGGAGTAGATCCTCTCGACCGTACTTCTCACTAATCACAGTCTTGACGTGGTTGAGAGTAGTACCGAACTTATCGACCGTAGATTTTGTAAAGTCTACACCAATGAGTTTGCGACACTGCTCGTTGTGTTCGGTAAATATGCCAACTAAGCTCTTTGGCTCCGCTGCATCACCCAACAGGTAGTCACGGAAGGATTGCACAGTGATTGTCACACCACCAGCCTCCATCTTGTCGTGCATCTGCAGAACATTAAGGCGCATAGTGTCAAGGTGGTGATTAATCTCCTTGGCAAATTGGCTCTTGTCGCGACACCGCTCTTTGTTCTGATCCCACGATGCTGGGGCGATGCTCCGCTTAGTCGATACCTCGAAGTTGCGTTTGTTGATGGTTACACGCATCCTAATTGGTGCTTCGCCATTTTTGAGTAGTCGTGTGTGTTTGATGAAAAACAGCACGTTGAATGTGGTTCTTTGGATTTGCTTCATAGTAATAGATTTTAGAGTGCAAACATAAGTTAATTGCGCTAAATCTATGTGATGCAAAACATTGAAGAACAGAAAGTTAAGACCTTAATCGTGGGACTTTTTGCGTGGACTAAAAAGTCCCACGTTTAGTCCTACGCCAATTGCTGTAAAAGTGGATATTTTTCATACACTCCACCAAAACAAAAAATCCCGAAAGTATTGACTTTCAGGACTTTACTACATTCGGCTTATCGCCTCTGCGGTGCGTAGGGGACTCGAACCCCTGACCCCGTGCGTGACAGGCACGTATTCTAACCAACTGAACTAACGCACCGTGCGTTATTGCAATGCAAATATAGGGACAAAAATATTATTTTGCAAATAATTCGCCAAATCAATATTAAAAATATTACTCTTTCTTGAAAAACGAAAACTGAACGCTGCCGTAACTTCTTGACTGCCAAAAGTTTGGCCTGTTAGAAAACTCCACACCCTTCGAGTGTTCAAATATAAGCATTCCGCCATCATTCAACAATCCGCCATCAAAAACCTGATCTATAACCGCCTCACTTCCTTCCAGGTCATAGGGCGCATCTGAAAATATTACATCAAACTTCTTCGTACACGACTTCAGATACAAAAAAACATTTGCCTTCACCGCATAGAAATTCTCAATTTTCAGCTCTGCCGCCGTCCTTCTTATGAAGTTATGATGCACGCTATTTATCTCGACCGAAGTTATACTCTTAACACCTCTCGATGCAAATTCATAACTTATTGAGCCTGTTCCAGAAAACAGATCTAGCACGTCACACTCTTCAAAATCTATGATGTTTTGCAATATATTAAAGAGGTTCTCCTTTGCAAAATCTGTTGTTGGTCGCGCTCTCAAATTCTTGGGTGGCGTAATCAGCCTGCCCTTCAAATCGCCACTTACTATTCGCATACTGAGATCTGCTTAAAGTATGGCCTCAAAAGGCGCCTAAGCGCTGCATCACCCCTATATATATATAGGGCAGCATCACGCATCTTCATCACGCTAGCCAAAGTTTGTAGCCAATATGTTGCTGAAGCCACCGATGGCGTCTCATAAACATCCGCAAACATCAACTCATTTTGCGAAAAGACCTTAACTGTTGTTATCCCCTCAAACGAATCAACCAGCATATGCTTCTTACCATTCACACGCCTTCTCAGCAGTGGTGTCTCAATGTCGACATTACCTTGATAACGCCCCATTAGTTCACTCATAAGCAGCTTCGGAACAACAACCAGCGCTACAATATCATCACTTCCGATCTGTATAAATTGCTCATCGCCACCTATCACAACGCCGGCTATTGCCAACTGCTCTTGAGCAATATCAATTGGCGATACACTACCCTCATCATCACCCATCAACACCTCCGCAGGTATCAATATTGCTTTCTTCGTAACAATCTCTAGTCTGATGGGTGCATCATCCACGCCACACGACTGCGGCATGCTCTCTGGCATAACGAATGAGTCTCCATTCGACGCTAATCGAATAGAGACTACACCACGATTTTGTTGCATATTGTTGCTCATAAACTCAAATCTATTACCTAACTCCTACACAACGAATCTACGCTTTCACGAGCAAGGGACTACTCCCAGTTTCCTGCCTCGTTGTTACCACCTAGCATAGATCCAAATTTAACGCCAGGGTACTTATTGTAGTTGTTCACATCGTTGTCGATCAAGTTAATTATCTCTTGACGATAAGTCAGCGTATCAAGGTATTGCGTATAAGGAGCCTTACACTCAACGATTGGGATCACGACCTTACTCTCTGTTGTAATCTTACCAGCACCAAGTATAAACTCTGTCTTTGATCCTGTCCCTGGTATATATCTCAACTCACGCACTTGCGCTGGAGTTAGCTTGCGAGGCGAGAAGATTGTATCAATAACCGCCACTTTAAAGCTCTGTACGTTACGGCGACCCGACTTACGCAATTGCGCCATACCTACCGAGTCATCCTCATCAACAATCTTACGCTCCAAAACCAACGAATCGTTAAGCACGAAGCGAATCAGGGTATCGAAGCTACCCGTAAATGCCAAATGCTTTCCTTTATAAGCACGTTGCGCCGCACGCACATCTTTGATTCGCTCCACAACTGCTGCACTACGCGCTGCTTTGTGTTGCTCAAATTGAATTGGTGTCGAAATCAAAACATAGATCGCATAGATTAGACCCAAGATAACAGGGACCAAAGCTAGCTGAATAATCTTTCTCATACTTATTACTCTATTTTTTATAATTATTTACACAATTTATTTGTACCTTACAACCACTTTCTCATCCACTTTTGGATGACACAAAACCACATTTCAATGGATTGCCACGACAACAGTTATAGGATCGCTCAACAAATTTACACTAAAATTTGCTTTAATCCAACTAATAACCAAAAAAATATAGTTGAAAAAGTTTCAAGTTGGCTTTGCAGCTCCGACAGCGATTCCATTTTCATCCTAAATGGTTACGCTGGAACGGGCAAGACAACTATCATTGCAGCGATTGTTGCCGCAATGGATGATCTCAAGATGCGGACATGCCTGTTGGCACCTACGGGGCGTGCAGCAAATGTTCTTTCGCGTTACTCAAAACGCCCTGCACACACCATCCATAGACACATCTACAACGAGAAGACCAACGCCCAATATGAGTCAAAATTCTCATTAGGATTCAACAAACACCAAGATATATTATACATAGTCGATGAGGCATCTATGCTATCCCACTACTCTGCTGGCGATGGTGCGCAGTTTGGCTCCGGCTCGCTCCTCGACGATTTGGTTGAGTTTGTACGCAAGGGGCGCAATTGCCGCCTTATGTTGGTTGGTGACAATGCGCAGCTGCCACCGGTTGGCATAAGCTATAGCCCAGCGCTTGATGCCACTTTCATGGGGCGCTATGGCGAGGTTGTCTATGGCACGATGGATGAGGTTGTGCGCCAGGAGGCGAACTCTGGCATACTCTACAACGCCACTTTTATTCGTTGTATGATGGAGCAAGGAATCATCGATATACCTAAGCTAAACTTCGCCTTCCCAGACATCGAGTGCATCAATGGCGGCGAATTTACCGAGAAGATGCAGGAGTGCTACGATAAATACGGACGCGATGAAACGGTTATTATCACACGTTCAAACAAGCGCGCCAATAGGTACAACGAGGGTGTTCGCCGCTTCACAATTTGCGCCGAAGAGGCCATAGAGAGTGGCGACATGGTTATGATTGTCAAGAACAACTACTTCTACACAGAGCAAGATAAAGATTGCCCTATGGGCTTCATCGCCAATGGTGATGTCGCTTGTATCGACCGCATTCGCAACTTTCGTGAGCTATACGGCTTCAACTTTGCCGAGGCTACGCTCTCGTTTGGCGACCACGACAACACGCAGATCGACTGTAAAATTTTGCTCGACACTATTAGCGCCGAATCACCATCGCTCAGCCAAGCCGACAGCCAACGGCTACTGCATGAGGTTGAGCAAGATTATATCGACATAAATAGCAAGATCGAACGTTTTAAACAGATCCGCAAGAACGAATATTTCAACGCCTTACAGGTCAAGTTTGCCTATGCCGTAACGTGCCACAAGGCACAGGGTGGTCAGTGGAAGGCAGTCTTTATCGACCAATGCATATTTGGCGATGAAGAGATGTCACAAGATATGATGCGATGGCTCTACACCGCCTTCACACGCGCCACAGAGAAGCTATACCTGGTAAGTTATGACGAACGCTTCATCGACGAAACAACTGTTGAGCGCGACGATTATTAGCCGCTTGTGAACTCTTTTTGCTAGACCCACTCTTTTTTCTTATATTTGCGCTAATGCTATTTTGAAAATCCAAGGTAGTAGATAAGTGAACAAATCAGAGGGAAGCAAATGAGCGACTTTAACGAAATAGCTGAACCTTCAGCAAGCAACGAAGCAGCAGCTGCAAAAACAAAGGAGAAGAAGTATGTAGAGACTCCGCTTATGAAGCAGTACTACAGCATCAAGGCGGTTCATCCTGATGCCATACTACTCTTTCGCGTTGGCGATTTCTACGAAACGTTCGGCGAAGATGCCATTCGTGCTAGCGAGATTCTTGGCATAACGCTTACTCGCCGCGCCAATGGTGCAGCGAGCTTTGTTGAGCTGGCAGGATTCCCATTTCACTCTATCGAAACATACCTTCCAAAGCTTGTTCGCGCTGGCGCTCGTGTAGCGGTTTGCGAGCAACTGGAGGATCCAAAGACGACAAAGGGGCTTGTTAAGCGCGGTGTCATTGAGCTTGTCACTCCGGGTGTTGTGATGGGCGAAAATTCACTTACGGCAAAGGAGAACAGGTATCTCGCTACGGTTTGCTTTGGCGAGAAGGTTACTGGTGTCGCTTTTCTCGACATCTCTACAGGTGAGTTTTACTGCAGCGAGGGTACTGACGACTATGTCGACAAACTCATCTCTAACTTCGCACCAAAGGAGGTTTTATACCAACGTGGTTATGACCAACGTTTCACTAATGCTTTTGGATCGCAGCTATACACATACAAGCTTGATGAATGGCTCTTCTCTCACGATGTCAATCTTGAGAAGCTCTGCACCCAATTTGGCACAAAGACTCTAAAGGGCTTTGGTGTTGATGGCATGAGTGCCGCAATCTCTGCTGCGGGAGCAACGCTTGCCTACCTTGAGTTTACCGAGCATAAGCAGATTGCACATATCAACTCCATAGCTCGCATCGATGAGAACGAGCATGTTTGGATCGATAAATTTACAATTCGCAACCTAGAGCTATTTGCCCCTGGAGGTTTGAGAAATGCAAGCGGCAAAGATAGCAGCGGTGGCGACACATCAAACCAACGCATTGGCTTCGCAAATGTCATCGACCGAACGAAGACTTCGATGGGAGGTCGTATGTTGCGCCGTTGGGTCGCTCTTCCGATACGCAACGTTGAGCGAATCAACAAACGTTTGGATGTTGTCTCTTCTTTGGTTATGGATCGCGACCTTGCGGCATGTATCGAGGAGCAGATCTCTATGATTGGTGACATTGAGCGCATCTCGGCACGCGTTGCAGCGCAGAGGGTTGCACCTAGGGAGTTGGTGCAGCTCAAATCATCATTGGAGGCGGTCGAGAATCTCAAACAGATCTTATCAGAGGCTGACATAGAGGTTCTTAGCGACCTTAGCGAGAGCATAGATCCTCTCATTGAGGTTCACGAGAGGTTGGCATCCGACATTTTGCCTGACCCAGGCGTAAACATCGCTAAGGGTGGTGTCATTGCTGCTGGTGTCAATCCTGAGCTTGACGATCTGCGCCGCATCGCCACTCATGGCAAGGATGTCCTTGCTAAGATTACGGAGAGGGAGAAAGAGCGCACGGGCATCCCTTCGCTTAAGATTAGCTTCAACAACGTATTTGGATACTACATCGAGGTTCGCAACACCCACAAGGAGTTGGTTCCACCGGAGTGGATTCGCAAACAGACTTTGACCTCTGCGGAGCGTTACGTCACTGAGGAGTTGAAGGAGTACGAGGGTAAGATTTTGGGGGCCGAGAGCCGCATTGCAGAGATCGAAACCTATATCTATGGCAAGATTGTGGAGTTCGTCACCTCACACCTTGTCGCTCTGCAGCGCGATGCACAGATCGTAGCTCGTATTGATGTCCTACAGTCGTTTGCGCGCATGGCTTGCGAGGGGCGCTATGTTCGTCCACATCTCAACGATGGAACGCGCATTGACATTAAGCAGGGTCGTCACCCGGTTATCGAGACTATGTTGCCGATTGGCGAGAAGTATATCCCAAATGATGTTGTTTTGGATGATGAGGAGCAGCAGATCATTATGATTACCGGACCTAACATGTCGGGTAAGTCTGCCCTTTTGCGCCAAACAGCGCTTATAATCTTGATGGCTCAGATGGGGTCGTTCGTCCCTGCTGCTTCGGCAGATATTGGTATCGTTGATAAGATCTTTACGCGCGTTGGTGCTTCAGACAATATTTCTCAGGGCGAATCTACCTTCATGGTCGAGATGTTGGAGTCAGCTTCGATCCTCAACAACGTTTCGGATCGCAGCATCGTCTTGCTAGATGAGATTGGTCGCGGAACAAGCACCTATGACGGTATCTCTATCGCTTGGTCTATGGTTGAGTATCTCCACAACCACCCAAATAACGCACGCGCCAAGACACTCTTCGCCACTCACTACCACGAGTTGAAGGAGATGGAGGAGATCTGCCCAAGAGTAAAGAATTACCACGTCAGCGTAAAGGAGATGGAGAATACGATTGTCTTCGTGCGCAAGTTGGAGCGCGGCAGTGCAGGGCGCTCATTCGGTATCCATGTTGCGAAGATGGCAGGTATGCCGGAGGTTGTTGTTAAGCGAGCGAGCGAGATCCTAAAGACCCTTGAGAGTCTACACCAAGGAGGTGTTGACGGCGGCGGCATGGCTGCAAGCAATGTCGATGTCAAGGGAGCGATTAAGCAGCAGGAGCAGATGGCTCAACAACAGATGCAGCTCTCTATGTTCCAGCTTGATGATCCTGTTTTGGCTGATGTTCGCGAGCAGATCAAGAAGATTGACCTTAACAGCATCACACCTCTCGATGCATTGAACACTCTCGCTGAGATTAAGAAGATCACAGGCTTGTAGCTAACTTACTGCTGCAACAAAACCGCAGCAGCCATAAGTGCTAAACCAAATATTATCGATATAACGATTGCAAGAGATATCTGCAATCGTTTTCTTTTTTGCTCTCGCTTTGCTGCTTCGCGATGATCTACAGTATCATACATTACATTCTCAAGCAACTCCATCGCCTCTACGGCTCTCTCTTCGCGACCAAACGAAGCCGTTAACGCCCCATGCAGAGTCCAGAACGTTGCCTCCACCTCGTTAAACCTTTCGGCCGAGATCTGCGCGTGAGATTCGCTATCACCAACCTCAACAATCAAACTCTTCATATCATCAATAAGGTCAAGCGGATTCTCTGTAATAATACAATTTGGGCAGAGCCAAGTATGTTTCGG
Organism: Rikenellaceae bacterium; assembly: GCA_047174045.1. GTDB lineage: Bacteria > Bacteroidota > Bacteroidia > Bacteroidales > Rikenellaceae > Alistipes. The sequence goes on along the minus strand of JBCQUJ010000004.1, from coordinate 85,602 downwards.
CATCGGCTCACTGCACAACGCGCAATGCACTCCATCCTCCGCACGCATATTCTTCTCAATAAATGCCATACCTATTTAATATGTGATATACCGTTTCTCAAAACATAAGCAAAGAGATAAACCATTAAGCCCTTTCGCTCAACTCCAACCACCTCATCGACATCTCATCGATTTGCTCCATTATTGCTGAAATTTGCTCCGACTTTTCAGTCAACTCCTCTACCGATAGCGCACCACTATTAAGCTCCGTTTCGAGTTGCGCCTTCTGCTCCTCCAACTTTGGCAACTCCACATCTATTGACTCCAACTCTCGCTTCTCCTTGTAGCTCAACTTAGTGCTTTGCGGCTTATTCACATCTGCAGCCACAACCTCAACCTTTTTCGCCGTAGAAGTCATAGTATTCGCAGGAGCCGTCTGTTGTTCCTTCAACTCCTTCCAAACCAGATAATCAGTATATGACGAAGGGAAATCTTTAGTCCTTCCCTCTCCCTCAAACACAAGAAGGTGATCCGCAACCTTATCCATGAAGTAACGGTCGTGCGACACAACCATCACGCAACCAGAGAAACTCTGCAAGTAATCCTCCAACACTTGCAGTGTCATAATATCGAGGTCATTTGTCGGCTCGTCAAGGATCAAGAAGTTCGGGTTCTGCATCAGGATCGTACATAGGTACAATCTTCGGCGCTCTCCACCGCTCAATCGCCCAACGAAGTTGTGCTGTGTCTTTGGCTCAAACAGGAAGTGCTGAAGCAGCTGTGATGCCGTCATCTTACGTCCGTCTCCAAGATCTATCGACTCCGCAATATCCGTCACAACATCTATAACCTTCGTGTTGTCATTAAACTTTATACCACTCTGCGAGTAGTAACCAAATCGCACGGTCTGTCCAACATCAATCTTTCCACTATCTGGCGCCACCTCCCCCATCAACATCTTTATAAAAGTCGACTTTCCGACACCATTTTCGCCAACTATTCCCATCTTCTCGTAACGCGAGAATGTATAGCTAAAATCCTTCAATATGACTTTGTCATCAAATGCTTTATTCAACCCCTCAACCTCATATATCTTCTTTCCGATATATGTCGCCTTCATATCGAGCTTCACCTGCCCCTGGTCACGCTCTTTTCGCAACCTATCCTCTAGGTCGTAGAAGCTCTCTATGCGCGACTTTGCCTTCGTGGCACGCGCTTGTGGTTGACGGCGCATCCACTCAAGCTCTTTGCGATATAGGTTCGCATCATTCGCTTGTTGGTGTGCCGCTGCGGCTTTACGCTCTTCGCGCTTCTCTAGATAGTAGCTGTAGTTACCCTTATATGAGAAGATCTTCTTTTCGTCTATTTCAAGTATTCTGTTGCAAACCCTATCTAGGAAGTATCTATCATGGGTCACCATTAGTATTGAGATTCGACTACCCTTCAGATAATTCTCCAACCATAGCGTAACATCAAGATCAAGGTGGTTCGTTGGCTCATCTAGAATCAACAGCTCTGGCTCATTTATCAACGCTCCTGCTAACGCCACACGCTTCTGCTCTCCTCCCGACAGCACTCCAACTTTCCTATCAAGGTTCGTTATCTTCAATCGAGAAAGAATCTGCTTCATCCTCACTTCACGATTGAGCTGCTCCATTTCGTCGCCCTCTATAGCGCCAATCTGACACACATCCCATATCGTCATCTCCGGGGCGAATTTCGGCTCTTGTACTAGGTGTGCAACACGCAGATCGCGCCTAAACGTCACTTCTCCTCCTTCGAGATCCTCACCCGACATTATTGCCGCTAGCAACGTACTCTTTCCAGCGCCGTTACGAGCTATCAGCCCTACGCGTTCGCCTTCGCCAATTGTGAAGCCAATCTTCTCAAACAGCACCACATCGCCGTAGCTCTTCGTAAGGTTCTCAACCGTCAGATAGTTTACCATCGCAGATTCAGGAAATTAAAATTCCGACGTGAAGGAAAAATGTATATCCTTAAAATTCTCTTGCGCCAACGCTAGCCCATAGCTCGTATCCGCAAGGAATACATCACGACCGTGCTTGTCAACAGCCATGTTCGTATGCTTTCTGCGCTTGAAATCTGCAAGTTGCTCTGCGTTGTTGCTTGTTATCCAACACGCCTTGTGTATAGATATTGGCTCCCACTTACACGCAGCCGTATACTCATGCTCCAAACGGTACTGTATAACCTCAAACTGAAGCGCACCTACTGTACCGATAATCTTTCGTCCATTTAGTGATGATGTGAATAGTTGCGCCACACCCTCATCCATCAATTGATCTACACCCTTTGCCAGCTGCTTAAACTTCATTGGGTCCGCATTCTCAATATATCGGAATTGCTCTGGCGCAAATGATGGTATACCTGTAAATTTCAGCTTTTCGCCCTCCGTGAACGTATCACCAATTGCGAAGTTACCAGCATCGTGCAGACCTACAATATCTCCAGGGAATGCCTCATCAATGATCGACTTCTTCTCCGCCATAAATGCCGTAGGCGATGAGAATTTCATCTGCTTACCACTTCTTACGTGTAGGTAGTTCTTGTTTCGCTCAAATGTTCCAGAACATATCTTCATAAACGCAATACGGTTTCTATGGTTAGGATCCATATTAGCGTGAATCTTGAAGATAAAACCAGAAAGCTTTGCCTCCTCCGGATCTATATCCCTCACATCTGTTGTAGCGTGACGTGGCGATGGCGCAACATCTATGAAGCAATCTAGCAACTCTCTTACTCCGAAGTTGTTGACCGCCGAACCGAAGAATACAGGCGCCAACTCTCCATTTAGATAAGCCTCCCTATCAAATGCATCATATATACCCTCTACAATCTCAATATCTTCGCGAATCTGCGTTACGTGTCTTGCATCTATATATTGTTCCAACTCTGGCTGCATTATATCCGCAATCTCTACCGTATCGCCGTCAGCTGTCTGCTTATCGTCCGATGTAAATAACGATAGGTTGTGGTTATATAGATTATATACTCCTTGGAATGTTGGACCGCTCGAAATTGGGAACGATAGAGGTCTAACTCGAATCTTCAAATCTTTCTCTATCTCATCCAACAACTCGAACGGCTCTTTACAAGGTCTATCCATCTTATTGACAAAGACAATAACTGGAGTCTTGCGCATTCTACAAACATTCATCAGCTTCAATGTCTGCGCCTCTACACCCTTCGCACCATCGATAACGATGATTACCGAATCTACGGCGGTCAATGTTCTATATGTATCCTCCGCGAAATCTTCGTGACCAGGAGTATCCAGAATGTTGATCTTTGCACCGCGATACTCAAATCCCATTACGGACGTAGCGACCGAGATACCACGCTGGCGCTCAATCTCCATAAAGTCCGATGTCGCACCCTTCTTGATCTTGTTACTCTTTACTGCTCCTGCAACGTGAATCGCACCTCCAAATAGGAGTAGCTTCTCTGTCAACGTTGTCTTTCCGGCATCTGGGTGGGCAATCACGGCAAACGTTCTGCGCCTTACTATCTCTTCGTGTTGTGTCATCTATCTTATCTCTCTTTATTTCTTCCTTAATATCTCTTCTTATTGTTGCGGTGGGTAATCAATCGTATAGTGCAAACCAACTGACTCTTTTCGCGCCTCTCCCTGCTTTATTGTGAGGTACGCCACAGCAATCATGTTTCTCAACTCACACAACTCCTTGTTCGGTGTCGTCTTGTTGTATAGCTCTTCGGTCTCCTGCCATATAACAGACAATCGAACCAACGCGCGCTGCAAACGTAGGTTGGAACGAACTATACCAACATAGTTCGACATTATCTGCTGCAACTCTTTTCTATTCTGCGTAACTAGTATCATCTCCTCTGCGGAGCTTGTTCCGTCAAAATCCCAATCTGGTATTCCGCTCTGAATCTGAACCGCATCTACCATTGCCGCACACTGCTTTGCCGCTTGGTCAGCATATACCAAACCTTCAATTAGCGAGTTCGATGCTAGTCGGTTTGCTCCATGCAATCCCGTGCAAGCACTCTCTCCAATCGCATATAGTCGCTTTATTGTCGTTGCACCATTCAAATCCACCTTCACACCACCACAGCAGTAGTGCATCGCTGGCGCTACGGGTATCATCTCCTTTGTTATATCCAAACCTATCGAGCGGCACTTCTCATATATATTGGGGAAATGGCTCTTCGTCTCCTCTGCATCCTTGTGCCTAACATCGAGGTATACAAACTCCTCTCCGCTAATCTTCATCTCATGGTCGATCGATCGCGCCACAACATCTCGCGGTGCAAGCGACAGCATCGGATGATATTTATCCATAAACTCCACACCACTCTTCAAACGCAATATTCCGCCATAGCCGCGCATCGCTTCGGTTATAAGAAACGATGGACGCTCTCCTGGATTATATAGCGACGTTGGGTGAAACTGTATAAACTCCATATTCTCTATTGCAGCCTTCGCTCTGTGACACATCGCTATTCCGTCACCTGTTGCAACTTCAGGGTTTGTCGTTGTGTGGTATATATGACCGCAACCACCCGATGCTACGATTGTAAACTTCGCCAACATCGTATCGATCTGCTTACTATCAAGATTCAGCACATAAGCACCAAAGCAGGTCAATCCGCGCGTATGTCGCGTGACAAACTCTCCCAGGTGGTGCTGTGTCAATAGATCTATCGCAAAATGATTCTCTAGCACCGTTATTCTTGGATGCGCCAAAACTCGCTCCACAAGTGCGCGTTGAATCTCTGCACCAGTCAAATCCTCGTAGTGTAAGATTCTATGCTCTGAGTGTCCTCCTTCGCGGTGCAGCTCGAATCGACCATCTTCGGTCATATTGAATCGCGTTCCCCAAGCTACCAAATCATCGATAAGCTCTGGGGCGCGGCGCACAACCATATCAACAGCCTTTGGGTCGCACTTTCCCGCGCCGCATACCATCGTATCTTCGACATGCTTTTCGAATGTATCAGGCTCGTAACTCACCGAGCATATACCACCCTGCGCATAATTCGTATTATTCTCGCTTATAGCATCTTTGGTCACGATAACAACATCGCCGTTTTGTGCCGCTTTCAGCGCGAAACTCAACCCGGCAATACCCGAACCAATAACCAAATAGTCGCTTCTCTTCTCCATCTAACTTTCTTAAAACCTCAACCTCGTTTAAAACCTCAACACCCTCGTTAATACATGTTATCGTACATACTTTGGCTCTTATCATATTTCAGATCAGACAGAGCGGATGATTTAACACCAATATTGAAGCTCCAGCTTCTGTAGTAACCAAAAGGTATAATCTGCATCGACATCTGCCAGCAGTGCAGATCTCTCGTTATCGATATTGAAGATGTTGTCAACGCTTTGTTTTTAATGTCGTAACCACCAGAGAATGTCACACCCCATTTGTCAGTCAGCGTTACCGATCCATTAAATCCAATCGACTGTGTCACATTTGGTTCATAGCCTGTCGTTCCGTTGTTTGTGTAGTTCACACCATAACTTATGACGTAGTTGAAACCGAAGTTCCACGGTATGTTAAAATCATAATATGTGCTCGCCATATATTGCCTTCTCAGGCTTGGATCCATCGTTCCATAAGGGTCGAAGAATGGGTTTGCATACTCTGGCGGAGCGGTTGTAATATCATTCATCGCTGCACCAGCTCTGTTTGCACTTGGTTTGAATGTATAACCGTATGACCAGCTAGTCGATGTTACGCGACCAGGCAGGAATATCTTATCATACCTAACACCCTCAGGACTTACCCTATAAGGGTCGAGTGTCACAGAGAGGTTGATACCGAAGTTTCCAGCCACAGTTGTTCTGAACGACACTGGTATCGATGATAGCTTCATCGAATCAGCAAGGAAGTTATATGATGCACTAACCTTTATCTCATCTATCAGTGTAATTTTCTTCAGCCCGGTCGAATCTCTCTTCGATGCTACTTTCACCTCAAGTCTTTGCGACAGCGAACCATTCATCGACATTGTCTGTCCAGATGACGGCACACCGTATGCGTTACCCGTAAATGGAGAGTATGTCGTTGTTGTTCCTAGCGAATCACTCTGCACCGTGTTGTAGTAACCATACTTTTGTCGTGAGAAGTCTGGCGCGTACGAGAATCCAAATGTTGGTGTAATTGTGTGACGTATCGCTTGTAGCTTTCTTGTAGCCTTTTTGGCTTGATACATTCCGTATATCGTTGTTTGTGCATTTACCGATGTTGAGTAGTTATACAATCGATAGAACCCATATTTCGGATCCAACTCATCCAACGTATTTGTCTCTGGGTTCCACTCTTTGAGATATTGCTGGAAATACCACTTCTCGCTATATGTGAAGTTTGGCGTAATGTTTATGTAGTTAAATAGGCTAAACGATGCGTTTACCGGTATATCGTGCGATATTCCGCTCTTCATGTCATCTAGTGTCGATCGCTCAAATATCTCGCTTTCGGTTGTCGTCACGGAGTTTGTCAACTTTCCGGTATATCTTACCGAGATCTTCTCATACCACTTATCTCCGCTTGAGTTCTTGAACTTGAATGGGTATACAGTCGACATGTTGAATACCGCCGAAGGGAACGTCACCGATATTGTCTCAGCTTCAGAGTTTTGCGAGATTGCCATATTTGTCGAGAACGAGAATGGTGTTCCTGCCCACGACTTTGAGTATGCGATTGACGAGTTGGTCTGTGTTGCCAACATATCATTCAGTGTCGTTGCGGAGTATTTGTTGTAACCACTTGTCGCGAAGTTCACCGATGCCGAGAATGTCGAGCCAGGATTTGCCTTTGGATCTTGTGTATGTGTCCATTGTACCTTGAAGGCATTTTGTCTTATGTAGTCAGGCTCTCCCTTATCTCCAGTCTTTGTCGAGGCGAACGACAGGTTTACGCCTCCGCTATATTTGTATAGCTTCTTGTAGCTCGATGCTGCAGATAGCTCCCAAGAACCATACGTATATATTCCTCCTCTCAGCGCAAGATCTATGTAGTCGTTAACTGTTATGTAGTAACCCAAATCACGAATAAAGAATCCACGCGTTCCATCTTCTCCATAAGAGGGCATCAATAGTCCTGAGCGAGGTCCAGAGTGCAGCGGAAAGAATCCCTCTGGTATACCAAGGAAGTATAGTGGCACATCTTCAAGCACCAAGTATGCAGGACCCGTAATAACCTTCTCTCCTGGTATCACCTTCGCTTTTGTCATCGCTAGGTAGAAGTGAGGGTGGTCTGTATGGTCGCAAGTTGTATATTTACCATCTCTGATGTTGATTGTGTTATCAGGCATACGCTTCACGCGGCTACCTACCAACCATCCTTCACCCTCTTGCGTTGCGATACCTTTTATCATCGCCTTTTCGCTCTTGATGTTGTAGGTTATGGTGTCCATCTTGTAGCTCGAACCTCCATCGATAAACTCAGGCTTTGTCTTTGTCGTATTTCCTGTCAGCGAATCCACGGTTTGTGATCCGTAGGCATATATTTCGTTAAGCTCCATATCGATACGCATGTTATCAGCGTTCAGCTGCATATCTTGATACTTAACCTCTCCTTCGTTGTAGATATATATTTTTCGTCCTACTACGTCATAGTATAGCGAATCTCTATTTCGCCCTCTCATGACATCATCTATCATGCTTCGCGACCTCGCTCTACTTGGCGCCACGCTATCTGCGGCAATCGCATCAACGGCAACGCTATCAGCTGCAAAACTATTTACGCTGACGCTATCCACTACACCATCTTGCTCCATCTGCGGCTGCAGAGCATCTTGCGCAAGCGCCACACCACCCAAAGGAAGGGTCAGTAGCGACATTGCAACAAGCGGCAACATGAGATATTTTACTCTAAAAATTCGCAAAATTCCAAAAAAAAGTATAACTTTGCCGACAAGTCGGCAAAACGACAAACAACATATCCAAGCAGCACCTATCAATGGCATCTGCTTGCATTTACAAAGCACTTTATAAACGCACAAATATAGTTAAAATAATACATAGTACACCTATTTTTAAACGTGAAAAACCATTTTTTATTCAGAGCTATAACCACCCTATTCTTCGCCTTAGTCCTAACGACTGCGGCAAGTGAGCGCGCATCGGCTCAGGGTGTCAAAGTTATCGTCATCGATCCGGGCCATGGAGGCAAGTTTCCGGGTGCTGTCTATGGCGGACACTCCGAGAAGGATATAAACCTCAAGGTCGCTATGCGCCTTGGCGAAATGATTAAGAAGGGACACCCTAAGGTTAAAGTCATCTACACTCGCACTAAGGATGTTGCTCTTGGCGAGACGTTGAGTGCCGATCTTAGCGCTCGCTCTAGGATTGCCAATGAGGCTGGAGGTGATATCTTTATCTCTATCCATGCCAATGCGGCTAAGAATCCAGAGACGGTTGGTGTCGAGACTCTCATTATGGGTATGTCTACACTTGAGCGACAGCGCAACGATGCGGCGCTTTATGCCGCTAACGAGGAGCATTTGATTGATATGTCAAACGAGAAGGATGCCGCTATGGTTCGCGCCTATATCCAAAACCTGCAATTCACCTATGGGCAGTATAGCGAAGCTCTGGCTCGATTGATACAGAAGAACTACGGCTCATTTGGCCGCACCTTACGACCTGTCAGGGGACAACCTTTGGCGGTGCTTTATGGCACCGATATGCCTTGTGTCTTGACGGAGATTGGTTTCATGACGAATAAGACGGAGCTAGCCTACATCACGTCAGACAAGGGTATGGGCGAGATTGTAAAATCTATCTATGGTGGTATTGACGACTACATCAACATGGTTAGCCGCACCTCTAATAGTGTTCAAACAAGCAAACCTACTGTCGACCCTGCAGCGGAGATAGCGGAAACCGCAACAACAGATACAAAAGTTACAACAGCAGAGGTCAAGAAGATCGGCTATACCGTTCAGATCTTCTCATCTAACACTATCCTTGCCGATAACGATTCCCAATTCAAATCTTACGTAGGCAAGCAATTTATCTTGAACTCTACGGGGCGATTCAAATACAAATATTGCATCGGCAAACACGACAGCTATGACGAGGCACAAAAGACACTTGCAACTATCCGTAAGACCTTCAAGGATGCCTTCATAACAACATACTAAGAGAAACAAAAGAGAAAATATAAAGAAAATGACAAGAGAGGTAAAAATTGGATTCTTCACGATCCTCATTATTCTATCCGCATGGATGGGTGTTAAGTTCCTTAGTGGAATTGACCTTCTGAGCAACAATAGGGAGTACTACGCTATTTACGATCAGGCTGGCGGAATACAGAAGTCAGCACCAATATTCATCAAAGGTGTCAAGATTGGTAACGTGAGCGACATTGAGCTAGATTTTTCTACTGCCGCGACACCTAAGGTTAAGCTAACGCTAATCATCTCAAACGAGTATGAGATCCCAAGAGATTCCGAAGCTAAGATGTATAGCACTGGAGTCATGGGTTCTATGGCGATCGAGATCTTGATGGGCAGTAGCACCGACTATTTGCCAAATGGATCAAAGATCAACTCAACACGCGAAGCAGGATTGTTAGATAGCGCTGGTGAGGAGATCACAAACATCACAGGACAGATCGAGGGTCTAACAACAGACCTCGCTAAGACATTGGAGAGCATCAACTCCATTTTGGATAAGAACGCATCTCAAATCGATGGCATCATGCGCAATATGAATGCTCTAATGGCAAACACCAACAAGGTTGTCACTCAAAACCAAGATGAGATTGCATTGCTTCTCGACGGTTTCGCCAAGGTCTCAGAGACTATGGGCAACAACGCACCACAGATCGATAGCCTTATCAAGAGCATCTCTGGTTTGGCGGTTCAGATGGAGCAGGAGCAAGTTGTACCAGAGCTAAAGAGTACGCTTGCTGAGCTAAACGTTCTAATGGCTCAGGTTAATAGCCACGAGGGAACACTTGGTAAGATTGTTGGCGATGATGCACTATATGGCAATATCATAGAGATCACAACAAGCCTAAACAACCTTCTTATCGACTTCAAGGATCACCCAGGCCGCTACGTCCACCTATCACTTTTCAACCGTAGCAAGGAGAAAGAGAAGGAGTAGTCAAGCCGCAAATCGGCAGCAAATAAAGAGATGATATACCCGCACAATTTTGAGCAGAAGTTGGGTTTCGATCGTCTGCGAGAGCAGGTAGCATCGAAATGCACCATCGCATCTGCTATCGAGAAGTTGCAGGGCGAAACATTCTCTAGCAAGCGCGACACTATCGTTGGTCGATTGAACCTTACGGAGCAGATGCGCGCCATGTTGATGATGGAGAGTGGCTTTCCTAGGGGAGGCTACAACGACATCACTAGCGTTGTTGCGAAGATAAATATCCTCGGCAGTTTTTTGGAGGTTGAGGAGATTGTTTCGCTTAAGAAATCACTCGTTGCTGTTGGCGCTATCACATCATATATCAAGAAGCGAGCGGAGGATTGCAAGGGTTCTGATCGCAACTATGATGCGTTAGTTGAGAGGGGTCGCAACGTCGCGGCATTTGGCTATATCATTGCTATGATTGACCAAATCATCGATGCTCAAAACCAGATTAAAGATAGTGCTTCGGCGGAGCTGGGAACTATCCGCAGAGCAATTCGCGAGAGGGAGATGCAGGCTGCCAAAAGGATGCAACAGATCCTGAGTGCTTCGAAGGGTTCGGGTGTTGTAGATGCCGATGCTATGATCTCCATTCGCGATGGAAGAGCTGTAATCCCTGTTTCGGCAGGTAACAAAAGGAAGCTCCACGGCTTTATCCATGACGAATCTGCTACGGGTAAAACCGTATATATCGAACCTGTGGAGGTTGTCGAGATAAATAATGAGTTACGCGAATTAAGATATGATGAGCGCAGGGAGATTGTCCGTATCTTGACAAGTTTCACCGATAACATTCGCGAGGATGTATCAGATATTGAGGGTGCTAGCGACTACCTTAGCGACATAGATATGATCTGCGCTAAGGCTTTATGGGCAATTGATAATGAGTGTGTTATGCCGATCCTATCGGAGAGTGGCACGCTTGAGCTAAAGTGCGCGAAGCATCCACTGCTTGCACAAACTCTGAAGGCTCAGAACAAGGAGATCATTCCTCTCGATTTGACACTCGATAGAGAGAAACACATCTTGGTTATTTCGGGACCAAATGCAGGTGGTAAATCGGTCTGTCTTAAGAGTACAGGCATCATACAATATATGTTCCAGTGCGGCTTTTTGATCCCTGCTTCGGAGAATTCTGAACTGCCTATCTTCGAGTCGTTGTATATTGACATCGGCGATGAGCAATCTATCGACAACGATTTGTCGACATATTCATCGCACCTTCACAATATGAAGAGTATGGTCGCTGGCGCAGGCTCAAAGTCGCTTGTTCTGATCGATGAGTTTGGTTCAGGAACGGAGCCTGTCATTGGTGGCGCTATTGCGGAGGCTATTCTCGATAGATTGTTATCAAAAGGGAGCTATGGCGTTATCACTACGCACTACTCTAATATAAAGTACTACGCATCATCTACTGCAGGCATAGCCAACGGTGCCATGAGCTTCGATGTCCAGAATATACAACCGCTCTTCAAGTTGGAGATGGGTAAACCAGGCAGCTCTTTTGCTGTTGAGATCGCGCGCAAAATTGGTCTTCCAGAGGATATTATTCGTGCGGCGAGTGACAAGGCTGGTAGCGAACATATCAACCTGGAGAAGCAGTTGAGGGAGATTGCTCGCGACAAGAGATATTGGGAGCAGAAGCGCGAGCGCATCAAACATACCGACCGCAAGGTTGAGAGTTTGGAGCAGAACTACGCGGAGCAGTTATCGAAGATTCGCGAGGAGCGTCAGCAGATTATTGCTAAGGCAAAGGCTGAGGCAAAAGCTATGATTGCGGAGGCTAATAAGCAGATCGAGAGTACTATTAAGGTCATCAAGGAGTCGCAGGCTGAGAAGGAGCTTACTAGATTGGCACGCAAGGAGTTTGACGATTTTAAGTCAAAGGTTGAGCAAGATAACGATCGTGATAAGGAGGCTGCGGTTACGCGAGAGATGGAGAAGTTGGCTCGCAGACAACAGAAGCGCAAGGATCGAAATGCCAATGGCACCACATCCACAGATAGCAAGATAGAGAAAAAACCAGAGAAGCTAGAGGTTACAGTCGGCGCTAAGGTTCGTATCGCAGGACAAGATACAATGGGTGAGGTCCACTCAATCAAGGGCAAGAAGGCGCAAGTTGCCTTTGGGCAGATATTAACAAATGTGAGTATCGATTCGCTTGAGGTGATCTCTAACTCAGAGTTTAAACGCGCTACTAAGGGAGCTCTTTCAGCTCCACGCATGAAGATTTCGGTCGACATTTCTACACGCAAATTGAACTTCAAGGATAACATCGATGTTCGCGGCATGCGAGCTAGCGAGGCGTTGGATAAGGTACAAGATTTTGTCGATGATGCTATGATGGTTGGCGTTAGCTCTGTCGCAATCTTGCATGGCAAAGGCACAGGGGCGTTGAAGGAGGAGATTCGCGCCTATCTAAGAACTATTCCCGATGTTGCACGCGCTGTCGATGCACATGCCGATAGAGGTGGTTCAGGCATTACTGTAGTAGAATTTAATTAGCGATATTATGCAATATAAGTTGAGTGAAATAGCACATATCATTGATGGGGAGTTGTTCGGCTGCGATCAACTTACCTCCTCTATCTCTACCGATTCTAGGTGGTCAGCATCGTGTGCTGGGACACTTTTTGTCGCTATGAAGGGTGCGAACCACGACTCACACAGATTCATCAACGAGATGATTGCGCGCGGTGTCACAGCACTCCTTACGGAGCAAGATATCGACCAGCTTAGCAACAATATATCATATATCAAGGTCAACAACTCAATCGATGCGCTTCAATCGCTGGCGAAGCATCACAGGGAGAGCTTCAAGGGGTGCGTTGTAGGTGTAACTGGCTCTAATGGCAAAACAACGGTCAAGGAGTGGTTTGCCCAAACAGCACCTAGCAGCGCCAAGATTTTCCGCTCTCCGAGGAGTTACAATTCACAATTGGGAGTTGCTCTTTCGCTGTTGATGATTGAGGGCGATGAGGATGTCGCTGTTATCGAGGCTGGCATTTCGCAACCAAATGAGATGGCGAAGTTGGAGGCGATGATTCAACCAGACATTGCGATTTTGACCTCTATTGGCGAGGCTCATCAAGAGGGGTTCGAATCTATCAAGCAGAAGGTGCAGGAGAAGCTGATTTTAGGGCGCAGTGCCAAGAGTATAATATATAATAGCAACTATCCTGAGGTTACAGAGGAGATCTTGTATTGCAATTTCAAGGGCACGAAGGTTGATGCGGCAGATTTCGCTGCGTGCAGCAATTTTAGCGATGCTGCTTCTATGCGCAATTCGCAGGTCATTGCCGCGCTTCATCACGCGTTGGGTTACGCCGCAGCAGATTTTAGCAGGATTACACCTGTCGCTATGCGTTTGGAGCTTATCGAGGGTCTGCACGACTCCTTGATTCTAAACGATAGCTACAACAACGATATCAACTCTCTGGCGATTGCTCTTGAGAAGCTTCAAAGCGTCGCAGGAGAGCGAAAAACAGTGGTTATTCTCTCCGACATTTTGCAGAGTGGCACAGATCCTAAAGCGCTCTACAAACGCATTGCAGAGATCCTAGAGAGCAACAATATCGACTTTGTTGTTGCTATTGGAAATAAGATTTCGAAGAATATCGCGCAATTTAAGTGCGACAGCAAAAGCTATAAAACTACTGAGGAGTTCCTCTCAAACATCAGCGTTGAGGATTATGCAGGGAGGGCGATTTTGCTTAAGGGCAATCGCGAATGTAGGTTGGAGAAGATTGGGCATGCGCTCTCTAAGAAGAGCCACTCTACAACGTTGGAGGTTAACCTTGATCGTATGATCAGCAACCTGAACTATTACCGTTCTAAGTTACAACGTGACTGCAAGATGATCGCTATGGTTAAGGCCAATAGCTATGGCGCGGGCGATTATGAGGTTGCGCAGACGCTGCAGGAGCAAGGTGTCGATTACCTCGCTGTTGCCTTTGCTGATGAGGGAAGTCGATTGAGGGAGAGGGGCATAACTATGCCTATCATTGTCTTGAATGCAGACGATGGTAGCTTTTCGCAGATGGTGCAGATGGGTCTTGAACCGGAGATCTATTCAATTAAATCTTTGGAGAGCTTCGCTGCGGCTGTTGTGGCGAATGGTGAGCGCAACTACCCTATCCACATCAAGCTAGATACGGGGATGCATCGTCTGGGATTTATGGATAGATATATCGCAGAGTTGACAGCGAGGCTAAAAGAGCTAAGAGATGTGGTTAAGGTTGCATCGATCTTCTCACACCTCTCTTCGGCGGATGTCGATAGCGACGAGTGCAGAGCGAGAACGGAGCAGCAGATAGCAGATTTTGATAAAACGAGCAGCAGTATAATCGAGGGCATTGGCTACACCGCATTACGCCATATTGCTAATTCTGCGGGGATTGAGCACTACCCTTCTTCACATTTCGACATGGTTCGCCTTGGCATCGGATTGTATAAGAACGTATCGACTTTGAAGTCGCGTATCGTTCAGATTCGCGAGATTGAATCAGATGAGAGGGTTGGCTATGGCGGTGCTGGAAAATGCAGCAATAACAGCAAGTGTAAGATCGCAACAATTCCAATTGGCTATGCCGATGGCATGGATCGTCATCTTAGCAATGGCGCATGGAGTCTATTAATAAATGGTGCTAAGGCACCAATTGTCGGTCGCATCTGTATGGATAGTTGCATGGTCGAGATTACAGATATAGCTGGAGTTGAGGAGGGCGATGAGGTTATCATCTTCTCTGACAAATTCGGCAACACAGCAGAGGATATGGCTACGGTTCTAGATACGATTTCGTATGAGGTGCTAACATCAATCTCTGGGCGCGTAAAACGCATATATATAAAAGAATAACAACGTGAAGGGAACACTCTATTTAATACCTTGTCCAATTAGCGACGAGACATCGGTTTACGATGTAACACCAGCGGCGAATAAAGCTATCATCGATTCGCTCGACTATTTCATTGTCGAGAACCTTCGTTCGGCGCGCCGTTTTCTATCAAAGGCGAAGATTGAGCGTTCGATTGATTCGTTGGAGTTTCGCGAGCTGAACGAGCATACAACGGAGGCGAGGGAGATCGAGCAGATGGTTGAGCTAATTGAGCAGGGTCGTAGCGCTGGAGTTATCTCTGAGGCTGGTGTTCCTGCTGTTGCCGACCCAGGAGCGTTGGTTGTTGCAGCGTGCCATAAGAGGGGCATAAGGTGTGTACCATTGGTTGGCCCATCATCTATCATCATGGCACTTATGGCATCAGGTTTGAATGGTCAGTCGTTCGCTTTCAATGGTTATTTACCAATTAAGGAGCCTGAGAGGAGCCGCGCAATTAAGAGCTTTGAGCGCAGGGCGCAGAGCGAGAACCAATCGCAGATATTCATTGAGGCACCATATCGCAATGTGAAGTTGTTTGACCAGCTTTTGAGTGTGCTAGCACCTAACACAAAGGTAACTGTCGCGATAGATATAACAGATCCAAACGAATATATCTTGACGAAGGAGGTTAAGGAGTGGAAGGGCGTTATGAGTTCAAGCTCGAAACCCGAAATGAATAAGAAACCAACTATTTTCATCATTGGCTAACTGCCAATTATATATTTGGCGCATATTTTGCGCAATTGTATACCACAGATAATATAAAAAACAATAATATGAGCAAGCAAAAAACTAAGAATCAAAAGGTTACAGCAGAGCAGGAGATGACTCAAGAGCAAATTGACCAAAGCGTTACTGACACAATGACAGCCGAGCAAGAGGCTGCACAAGAGGCAGAACAGGCCGAAACTGACACAATGGCAGAAGAGACAGAGCGCACACAAGAGCCAGCAGAGGCTAGTGAGCAACCTCAACAAGCCAAAGAGGAGAATATCGATTGGAAAGATCGTTATATCCGTCTGCAAGCTGAGTTTGACAACTTCCGCAAGCGTACTCTAAAGGAGAAGATGGAGTTGGTTCAAAACGGCGGTAGCGACACTATCAAGGCTTTCTTGCCAATCGTAGATGATATTGAGCGCGCAGAGGTTGCTATGGCTAAGAGTGATGATATTACGGCGCTTCGCGATGGCGTATCTCTTATCTCTCAAAAGCTTGTCGAGACTTTGAAGCAGCGCGGCGTTGTTGAGATCGAGGCTGTAGGTCTTGCGCTTGACACAGATCGCCATGAGGCTGTAGCTAAATTTGCCGCTGGTGATGATAAGAAAGATACGATCATTGACGTTGTTCAGAAGGGCTATGTTATGGGCGACAAGGTGTTGCGCTTCGCGAAGGTTGTCGTTGGTGAATAAACCAACAATCAGCAATTAGCAACCATGTTATAAAGTAAAGAACCGAACCAAATAAAAGATGGCAAGTAAAAGAGATTACTATGAGGTGTTAGGCGTATCTAAGAGCGCTAACGCAGATGAGATAAAGAAGGCATATCGCAAAGCAGCTATTAAGTTCCACCCCGACAAGAACCCCGACGACAAGCAAGCAGAGGAGAGTTTCAAGGAGGCGGCAGAGGCTTATGATGTTCTCTCTGATGATCAGAAGCGCGCTCGCTACGACCAATATGGTCACGCAGGCATGGGCGGTGCTTCGGGCGGCGGAGCTGGTGGTTTTGGCGGCTTTGGCGGCGGAGGTTTCTCTATGGATGATATTTTCTCGCAGTTTGGCGACATCTTTGGTGGTCACTTCTCTGGCGGCGGTGGTCGCAGTCGTGGTGGTGGACCTCGTGTAAATAGGGGTAGCGACATTCGTGTCAAGGTCAAACTTACGTTGAAGGAGATCTCGGAGGGTGTCACTAAGAAGCTTAAAATCTCTAAGATGATCGCTTGTGACAAGTGCGGCGGTAGTGGTGCGAAGGATTCCAATTCTTACGCTACGTGCCACACTTGCAACGGTACAGGATATGTTACGCGTGTCGAGAACTCATTCTTTGGTCGCATCCAAACGCAGGGAGTTTGTCCTACTTGTAATGGTACGGGTAAAGTTATCACAGATAAGTGCGACAAGTGTCATGGTCAAGGCGCTATCAAGGGCGAAGAGGTTGTCGAGATCAAGATCCCGGCTGGTGTTGGCGAGGGCATGGCTCTTAATGTATCAGGCAAAGGTAACGCAGCTATTCACGGCGGTGTTAATGGCGACCTTCAGGTTATCATTGAGGAGGAGCACAATCCGGAGTTGGTTCGCGCTGGCAACGATTTGATCCACAACCTCAACATTCCAGTTACCACAGCAATTTTGGGAGGTACTGTTGAGATTCCAACCATCGATGGTCGCGCCAAGATCAAGATAGCGGAGGGGACACATGCAGGTAAAGTCTTGAGGCTTAACGGTAAAGGATTGCCAGATGTCAATGGATATGGTCGTGGCGACATCCTTGTTGTTGTCGATTTGACTATCCCTACGGGACTCACTTCTGAGGAGAAGAAGTTGGTTGAGAAGCTTTCGGATATGAAGTCGTTTAAGAAGAGTGCCTCTGTTGAGGATCAGAATATCTTCGAGCGCATGAAGAGCTTCTTCCGCTAACAACTCTCCATACTATAATATATTAAAAGATCTTTTTATGGGAATGTTCACACCCTTCAAGCGTCACGCTAAGAAGTTCAACTACATACCGCGTTTCTACGACCCTGCTAAGGAGGCTAGGGAGCAGCGCCGCGCGGAGCTACGTGGTGAGCGCTCAGATGCTAAGGATAAGGGTGAGTATAAACCTGGTAAATATATCCGTACGCAGCGTGCGGCTCGCAACGAGAGGTTGAAGGATAGTGGTTCGGATCGCAAATCTAAGCTTTGGCTCATGGTTTTGGCAATCGTGGCATTTGGCTATATGGGTACTATGTTGTATAACAAGCTCATCGATGTCTTTGCTCCGTCAGCTGAGAAGGTTGAGCGCAACTCCGCTGCAGGTCGTGCAAAGCAATCGCGCCGCGAGTTTGAGGAGTTCAACCCCTATACCCCTATCACAGTCGTCCCAAACGACTATGACCCAACAAAATAGCAAGCAACATTAAAGCAACAAAGCAGCAAGGCAACACCAAACGAAGATAGATGATTGAGGATAAGATATTAGTACTACCAGAGAAGATAGCAAATCAGATCGCAGCTGGAGAGGTCGTGAACCGACCTGCATCCGTCATAAAGGAGATGATGGAGAACTCCATTGATGCTTCGGCTACTGAGGTTATCGTCAACTATAAGAATTATGGGCAGGGTCTTATCCAGATTGTCGATAATGGCGAGGGTATGTCACCCAACGATGCGCGCGTAGCCTTTGATCGTCACGCTACGAGTAAGATTCGTTCTGCGGATGACATCTACAACCTTAGCACATTTGGTTTTCGCGGTGAGGCACTGGCATCTATCGCTGCTGTTGCGCAGGTTGAGTTGAAGACTCGCCACCGCGAAGCTAGCTTCGGCACACATACAACAATAAACGGAGGTCAGTTTATCGACCAGACGAAGATCGACTGCGACTTCGGCACTCAGTTTTTTGTGCGCAACCTCTTCTACAACATCCCAGCGCGCCGCAAATTCATCGAGAAGGATACGCGCGCGGCGAGTAGTATCAAGAGCGAGTTCAAGCGTGTTGCGTTGTGCAACCCACAGATCGGCTTTGAGCTCTATGCTGATGATGCACCGATCTATAAGCTCCAACCTACTACTTTGGCTAATCGCATTGTTGACATCATTGGCGGCAGCATCAAGAGCAATCTTCTGGAGGTTGCTGTTGAGACTGTCATAGTTAAGGTTTCTGGCTACATTGGCACTCCAAAGAGTGCTAAGAAAAGCACTACAGATCAATACCTCTTCATCAATGGTCGCTACTTCAAATCTAAGTATCTAAATAGGGCTGTGATGAAGGCTTACGATAAGATTATTCCTCAAGGAAACAATCCACCATACTTTCTCTTCTTGGAGGTTGACCCCGAAAAGATCGATGTTAATGTCCATCCCCAAAAGACCGAGGTAAAGTTTGTTGACGAGAGTGCTATTTGGCAAATCATCAATGCCGGTGTTCGCGAGACATTGGCGAAGACTGGAGCTATTCCAATGATGCAGTTCGACAATGAGTGCGACGTTGAGATTCCGATCATGCGAAGTGGCGAGAGCTACGATGTTCCTGAGTCTGCTTCCGACATCACGTATAACCCATTCCGTGTTGATTCTGGCGGTGGTGGTGGCATATCAAGCGGTTTGTATTCTCCCAGCGGCAGTTCAAGCAATATGATTGAACAGATGTGGGAGTCTGATTTCGGAGGTGGCATAAACCTAGGAAGCAACCTTGGCGGAGAGATCGAATATGTCGATAGTGAGTCACGTAGTGCCGTCTATGATGGCTACAAACCGCAAACTGACCTCGACAGCTACTATAATTCTCAATTGCAGGGCGGCGATCAAGAGTCTTGTGGTAGCAGCCAGTTGAGTCATGATGTTGGCGATATTTTTTTTATTGTTGACCACTACTGTTGGTGCCGTATGGGTCGCAATATGGTTGCTGTTGACCTGCGCCGTGCTAAGGAGCGTACGCTCTATGACCACTATATCAAAACTCTAAATGTTGGTAATGCTGCTAGCCAGCGCATACTATTCCCAATTGAGTTGACGTTGACCTATAATGAACTGGCACTTCTTGAGGAAAACATGCAGGATTTTGCATCGTTGGGTTTCGAGATAAGTGTCATTCGAGAAGAGTGTCGAATCGAGATTACTGGCATACCTGCCGACATCAAGAGCGAACGAGTAGAGGTGCTTGTTCGCGATATCCTTGTTGTTCTCACAACACCACAGAGTGTCGAGGAGCAGCATCGCGAGAAACTAGCGCGTACAATGGCACGCAGTGGCGCTCTTAGCGTTGGAGGCTCTGGCTCAATTGTCGTTGAACAGGCTCAAGATATTATCAATCAACTTGTTGCTAACGGCAACACGGGACACACTCCGGGCGGCAAGCGGATAATGTGGCTTGTCGGCAAAGATGAGATAAAACACAATCTTGAGCGATAATATATTACATAGTACAAATAGAGATTAGATAGAATTATGCTTAATAGCTTTAAGAACAACACACCACCAATGGTGCTGAACCTGCTAATCATCAACTGTTTGGGATTGATGGCTGGCACGCTTTTCCCTATTCTTGACTTCAAATTGGGTCTACATACTCTGCAATCCGTATACTTCGCACCATATCAAGTTATAAGCTACATGTTCCTCCATGCGAGCATGCAGCATCTCTTTTTCAATATGTTTGCGCTATGGATGTTTGGTCGTACGTTGGAGTATGAATTGGGTTCTCAGCGCTTTTTAACTTACTACTTGGTTTGTGGCATTGGCGCAGCTCTTTTGCAACTTGCTGTTGGCACCATTTTCCCATTTTCATTGACTGTTGGTGCTTCAGGTGCAGTCTTTGGCTTGTTGCTAGCGTTTGGCGTTATGCACCCCAATGCAACTATTATGTTGCTTATCCCTCCTATTCCGATGAAAGCTAAGTGGTTCGTAATCCTTTATGGTGCTTTGGAGCTTATTTTGGGGCTTCGTAATAGCGCTACTGATAATATTGCACACTTCGCACACCTTGGAGGTATGATCTGGGGATTACTGCTGCTTCTCTATTGGAGACGCAATGGGAAGATATATTTTTAGCGATACGATATATTTTAGTATCTTTGCCACATAGCGCTTTTAATACATATAAAGAGAGATAAAAAATAGGGATATTAACAACAATACTTTATGAGTTACAACTATAACTACACAAGTAGCCACAGCTATAAGGCTGTCAAGAAGCCAACATTGCTTGGACGTCTTGGCACTGCACTTATGCTACTCATATCTCTATTCATTGCAGCACTTTTTATGTTGACGCTGCTTACGCCTTACGTTGAACCATCTAGCGGTTGGACCTCTCCAATACTTGGTTTGGTCGCACCAGCGACATTCATAGCAACTCTACTCTTAGCGCTTTATTGGATCATTCGCTGGCAGTGGATTGTTGCTACTCCTCTTATCATTGTCCTGTTTTTGGGCGCAAGCAACATCTCTCTGTTTGCGAAGATACCAATGACAAAGAGTTATGGAACAGAGAGTTACGCTGGTACGATCAAGGTAATGAGCTACAATGTTCGCGCATTGGTCAACGACAAGAAACAGCGTTCTACGAGTGATGTCGCTCGATATGTTGCTTCGCAACAAGCTGACATTATCTGCCTTCAGGAGTTCGTCACTATGCCTGATTCTGACGATGACTCATTCGATCTACAGCTAAAGGGGTACCACAAGAGCTTGTCTGGCGCATTAGCTATCTATAGTCGCTTTCCAATATATCGTGCAGCTACACTAATGCAGAATAGCAGTAGCAATAGCACCTCTGGCGGCTCTATGTGGGCTGACATCATCATCAAGGATGATACGCTTCGAGTATTCAATAGCCATCTTCACTCAACCGATATAAAGGCTGAGGACGACACATTTTTGACCACTAGCCAATTGGTACGTGACAATGAGCGCAACGAGAAGGTGCGCAGCATTATTACCAGATTTAATAGGGGGTCAGTTGAGCGCGCGCTTCAGGTCAAGAAGATTGCGAAATCTATCTATCGTTCGCCCTATTCGGTCATTGTCTGTGGCGATTTTAACGACACCGCAATGTCGTATACATATAAGAGAATTAGCAACGGTCTTTTGGATTCATTCCAGGAGTGCGGCGATGTATATCCATATACCTATCGTGGCTTCTATAACACGTTGCGCATCGACTATATTCTGTCAAGCAAGCGAATAACGCCCCAAAGCTATAGTGTCGACACCGAATGCCACTATTCTGACCATCTTCCCGTCACAACACACCTAAAGATCAACCATATCTAAAAGGTGTAGCAAGGAACAAAGAAGCCTAAACAGAGAGAAAACAAACACAAAGAGATAATTTTATGATTTTAGATTCATTTAGAAACGCGGAGCTATACTACTCTATTTGCCCGCGCATGAAGCGAGCTTTCGAGCTAATTGCAAACACTGATTTGGTATCGCTTGAGGTTGGTCCGCACCAACTTGATGGTGACGACATTTGGGTCAACATTATGGAGGTTGATTTGAAGCAACCAGCTGATGCAAAACTTGAGATCCACAATGTCTACGCAGATATCCAAATCTTGCTTGTAGGCGATGAGGAGGGGTTTGGCTGGAGCGATCGCCGTTCTTTGCGCCAACCTGTTGATGCCTTCGACAGAGAGAAGGATGTGCAGTTCTGGGACGATGCTCACCAAACGGTCTATTTCCTACGCAAGGGTCAATTTACTATCCTTATGCCAGAGGATGGACACGCACCAATGATTGGCAGTGGCAAGGTGAAGAAAGCAATCGTTAAGGTTCGCATCTAATTTGTTGATTCATAATTTGTTGAAACGGCAAATTATTACTATATTTGTGGCGCTGTGAATTTCACGGCGCTTTTTTATTTTAATTTTAACGAGCGATTGTATCGCACAATTTTTCTAAGATGGGAAATGTAACAAACGAAAATTTTGACTGGTCAGCATTCGAGAATGAGTCTGCACTTTATGGCGCGTCAAAGGAGTCTATCGCTGAGGCGTATGACAAAACTCTCTCAAACGTCGCTGTAGGCGAGGTTGTTGAGGGAACAATCACTAGCCTTGACAAGCGCGAGGCTGTTGTAAACATCGGCTACAAGAGTGATGCTGTAATCAACATCACGGAGTTCCGCTACAACCCTGAGGTTGCAGTAGGTGACAAGGTAGAGGTTTACGTTGAGTCAGTAGAGGACCGCGGAGGTCAGCTAGTACTTTCACACAAGAAGGCACGTCAGCTTAAGTCATGGGATCGTGTTAACGAGGCTCTTGAGAATGACGAGATCATCAAGGGTTACATCAAGTGCCGCACTAAGGGTGGTATGATCGTTGATGTATTTGGAATCGAGGCATTCTTGCCAGGTTCTCAGATTGATGTTCGTCCAATCCGCGATTACGATATTTATGTAGACAAGACTATGGAGTTCAAGGTTGTTAAGATCAACCACGAGTTCCGCAATGTTGTTGTATCTCACAAGGCTCTTATCGAGGCTGAGCTTGAGGTTCAAAAGCAGGCAATCATGTCTAAGCTTGAGAAGGGTCAAATCCTTGAGGGTACAGTTAAGAACATCACATCATACGGTGTATTTATCGACCTTGGTGGCGTAGATGGTTTGGTTCACATCACAGATTTGTCATGGGGTCGCGTAAGTCATCCTGAGGAGATCGTTACATTGGATCAAAAGATCAACGTTGTTATCCTTGACTTTGACGATGCTAAGAAGCGTATCGCTCTTGGTCTTAAGCAGCTTACTCCACACCCATGGGAGGCATTCGACACAACGCTTAACGTTGGCGACACAGTTAAGGGTCGCGTAGTTGTAATGGCTGACTATGGTGCGTTTGTTGAGATCGCAACAGGTGTTGAGGGTCTTATCCACGTATCTGAGATGTCTTGGAGCCAGCACTTGCGTACAGCTCAAGATTTCTTGAAGGTAGGTGATTCAGTTGAGGCTAAGATCTTGACATTGGATCGCGAGGAGCGCAAGATGTCTTTGGGTATCAAGCAGCTTACACCAGATCCATGGGATGGAATTGAGGTTAAGTACCCAGTTAACGCACGTTGCAACGCTAAGGTTCGCAACTTCACTAACTTCGGTGTCTTTGTTGAGATCGAGGAGGGTATCGATGGTTTGATCCACATTTCAGACCTAAGCTGGACTAAGAAGATCAAGCACCCAAGTGAGTTCACAACTGTAGGTGCTCCTATCGAGGTTGTTGTTCTTGAGATCGACAAGGAGAACCGTCGTTTGAGCCTTGGTCACAAGCAATTGGAGGAGAATCCATGGGGCGAGATCGAGAGTCAATATGCAGTAAACTCTATCCACGAGGGTACTATCACAGAGCTTAACGAGAAGGGCGCTGTTATCTCTTTGGCTGAGAACGTAGAGGGCTTTGCTCCAACACGTCAATTGACAAAGGAGGATGGTTCTATGCCAGTTGTAGGCGAGAAGTTGCAGTTCAAGGTTGTAGATTTCTCTAAGGCTACAAAGCGTTTCTCTTTGTCACACACACGTCTATCTGAGGATATCAAGAAGGGCGAGGCTCAGGCTGAGAAGGCTGAGAAGCGTGCATCAGCAGATGCTACAAAGTCATCAGTTAAGAAGCTTAACGCATCAGTTGAGAAGACTACACTAGGTGACGTTACAGGTCTTGCTGAGTTGAAGGCTCAAATGGAGAAGAACGAGAAGTAATAAATTTCAAACATTTAATATTTTACAATTATGGTATCATACAAAGATCTAGGTCTTGTAAACTCTAAGGAGATTTTCAAGAAGGCATTCGAGGGTGGTTACGCTATCCCAGCATTCAACTTCAACAACATGGAGCAGATGCAGGCTATCGTACAAGGATGTGTTGAGGCTAACTCACCAGTTATCCTTCAGGTTTCATCAGGAGCTCGTAACTACGCTAACCAAACGCTTCTTCGCTACATGGCGCAGGGTGCTGTTGAGTTTGCTAAGGAGTTGGGTAAGAATATTCCAATCGTTCTTCACCTTGACCACGGTAACTCATTTGAGTTGTGTAAGAGCTGTATCGACATGGGCTTTTCGTCTGTAATGATCGATGGTTCTCACCTTCCATACGAGGAGAACGTAGCACTTACAAAGAAGGTTGTAGAGTACGCACACGCACACGACGTAACTGTTGAGGGTGAGCTAGGAGTTTTGGCTGGTGTTGAGGATGAGGTATCTTCAGACCACCACACTTACACTGAGCCAGATGAGGTTGAGGATTTCGTAAGCAAGACAGGTGTTGATTCACTTGCTATCTCTATCGGAACATCTCACGGTGCTAACAAGTTCACTCCAGAGCAATGTACAGTTAACGCTGACGGTATCTTGGTACCACCAGCACTTCGTTTCGACATCTTGGAGGAGATCGAGAAGCGTATCCCAGGTTTCCCAATCGTTCTTCACGGTGCTTCTTCAGTACCACAGGAGTACGTTAAGGAGATCAACGCTAACGGTGGTGCATTGAAGGATGCTATTGGTATTCCTGAGGAGCAACTTCGTCAAGCAGCTAAGAGCGCGGTATGTAAGATCAACATCGACTCAGATGGTCGCTTGGCTATGACTGCTGCTATCCGCCGTATCTTCAACAACGATCCAGCTGAGTTCGATCCACGCAAGTACATCGGACCAGCTCGTGACGAGTTGAAGAAGCTTTACAAGCACAAGTGTGAGAACGTTTTGGGTTCAGCTAACAAGGCTTAATTCTTAACGATCCATATATGCAGGAGGCTACCCTATTTGGGTAGCCTCTTTTTTTTGCACATACCCGCGCAGTCACCCCCCACCCCGTCATCCCAAACTACCCCGCCCCGCCATCCCACCCACACCCGTCATCCTGAACTCGTTTCAGGATCCCATCCTGCCGCTGCCCCAACAATTCCCTACTCCCTCTCGTCACACCCCCACCGTCATCCCACCCCTCCCGTCATCCTGAACTTGATCCAGGATCCCATCCTGCCGCTGCCCAAACAACTACCCACCCCACTCGTCATCCTAAACTCGATTCAGGATCCCTAATGCGCAAGCCCCAGTTTTCACTCTTGCAAATCCACTAAAAAAACATTATATTTGCCAATAACTGAAAACAAAAAAAACGAATATACAATGGAACTTAAAGAGGGATTGACAGCGCAAAGCACAACTACGGTATCAGATGCAAACACAGCAGCGACACTTGGGTCGGGTGACTTGGCAGTTTTCGCTACACCTGCGATGATTGCACTTATGGAGAACGCAGCTATGAAGGCTGTTGCCGAGGCACTGCCAGAGGGTTCAACTACGGTTGGAACTGAGATGAACGCTACACATATCAAAGCTTCTGGCATGGGTGCTGAGATCACAGCTACAGCAGTCGTTACAGCAGTTGAGGGTCGCAAGATCACACTTAACGTTGGCGCACGCGATGCACAAGGCATGATTGGTGAGGGTGTGCACACTCGCTTTATCGTTGATCGCGAGAAGTTCATGAGCAAGTTGTAATAACACAAGAGCAGAGAGAAAATATGTTTGAGAATTTAACTAATAAGCTCGAAAGATCATTCAAGATCTTAAAGGGAGAGGGTCGCATCACGGAGATCAACGTAGCAGAGACTATGAAGGAGATTCGCCGTGCTTTGATCGATGCCGATGTCAACTATAAGGTTGCGAAGAGCTTCACCGATGATGTCAAGGCCAAGGTCTTGGGCAGCGATGTCTTGACGGCTGTTAAGCCTGGTCAGATGTTGACTAAGATTATGCGCGATGAGTTGGCTGAGTTGATGGGCGGCACGAGTGTCGACGTAAAGCTTGACGGCACACCTGCTGTTATCCTTATTGCGGGATTGCAGGGATCTGGTAAGACAACTTTTTCTGGTAAGCTCGCGAAGTTGTTGAAGGAGAAGCGTAACAGACAGATGTTGTTGGTTGCGTGTGATGTCTACCGTCCTGCGGCGATTGATCAGTTGAAGGTCTTGGGATCGCAAATTGGTGTTGAGGTATATACTGAGCCAGAGAATAAGAATCCTGTTGAGATCGCACAAAACGCTATTGCTTATGCACGACAAAAGGGTTTCAATACTGTCATTGTCGATACAGCTGGACGCCTTGCTGTTGATGAGGAGATGATGGTTGAGATTACGGCGGTTAAGGCTGCTATTAATCCATCAGAGACACTCTTCGTTGTCGACTCTATGACTGGTCAAGATGCAGTCAACACTGCTAAGGAGTTCAACGACAGATTGGACTTTGATGGTGTCGTTTTGACAAAGCTTGACGGAGATACTCGCGGTGGTGCTGCTATCTCTATTCGTTCGGTTGTAAATAAGCCTTTGAAGTTCATTTCGAGCGGCGAGAAGATGGAGGCTTTGCAGCCATTCCATCCTGAGCGTATGGCGGACCGTATCTTGGGCATGGGTGATGTCATCTCTCTTGTTGAGCGTGCGCAGGAGCAGTATGACGAGGATGAGGCTCGCCGTTTGAAGAAGAAGTTGCATAAGAATGAGTTCGACTTCAACGACTTCATTGGTCAGATCCAACAGATCAAGAAGATGGGTAACATCAAGGACCTTGCAGGTATGATTCCTGGCATGGGCAAGATGGTACAAAATATCGACATCCCAGATGATGTTTTCAAGCAGACCGAGGCAATCATCGGCTCTATGACACCAGCTGAGCGCTCTAAGCCATCGCTTTTGAACACGAAGCGCCGCGAACGTATCGCTAAGGGAAGCGGAACATCTATGGCAGATGTCAATAAGCTTATCAAGCAGTTCGAGCAGACAAGTAAGATGATGAAGATGGCTGCGGGTGGCAAACTAAAGATGCCAAACATACCGGGTATGCGCCGCTAATTAAAAGAATATAATGGAGGAGAAACACCTATCGGGCTTTGTCAATATTATTGGTAACCCCAACGTTGGAAAATCAACATTGATGAATGCCCTTGTCGGGGAGCGCTTATCGATCATCACATCTAAGGCTCAGACAACGCGACACCGAATTATGGGTATCGTCAACGGCGACAATTTCCAAATTGTCTACTCTGATACTCCGGGTATCCTGAAGCCAAATTACAAGCTTCAGGAGTCAATGATGAAGTTCGTTACTGGCGCGGTATCGGATGCCGACATCTTGCTTTATGTCACTGATACTGTGGAGAATACAGATCGCAGTGCTGATATCATCGGCAAGATTGCACGCAGCAACACCCCAACAATTCTGGTCATCAACAAGATCGACCTAACCACTCCAGAGACACTTGAAAAGCTTGTTGACGAGTGGCAGGATAGGCTTCCCAATGCGGTTATTGTCCCTGCTTCTGCTAAGGAGAGCTTCAATATTGGCGGCATCTTCGACCTCATTTTGGCTAAGTTGCCAGAGGGTGAAGCATTCTACCCAAAAGATACACTTACCGATAAGAGCTTGCGCTTTTTCGCTACGGAGATCATCCGCGAAAAGATCTTGACAACCTACGACAAGGAGATTCCATATTGCTGTGAGGTTGTCATTGACGAGTACAAGGAGGAGGAGAGCATCGACCGCATAGGTGCGACTATATATGTCGCTAGAGATTCTCAAAAAGGCATCGTTATTGGACATAAGGGCGAAAAGCTGAAGCGCGTTGGAACGCAGGCTCGCATCGATTTAGAGAAATTTTTGGATAAGAAGGTCTTTCTTCAGATGCACGTCAAGGTCAACGACGATTGGCGTAATAGCGACCGCCAGCTCAAGCGCTTTGGCTACGAGGAATAGAGAAACTCAAATTATATATTGTGCGTAGATTACACTATTTCATAGTTCTTCTATTTGTGATGCTTTTTTCTAGCACCACCCCTTCTGGCGCACAATACAACAAGGAGTACTTCCTATGGAGTGGCCAGCGACTCATCATTGCAGGTGACTATAGCGAGGCAATTTCTCTACTCAATTCGCTCATCAACATCGATGAACGATCACACGAAGGCTATTTTTTGCGCAGCATCGCCAAATATAACCTTGGCGATTTGATCGGTGCCGAGGGCGATCTCGACCGCGCCATTCAGCACAACCCTGTCTACACTTCGGCGTATAACTATCGCGCCATTACTAGGGCTCGCCGCGGCAATTACGATGATGCTTTACGCGACTTCGCCATGGCAATTGAACTGCGTCCCGACATTGTCGAGCCCTACTTCAGCCGCGGCGTCACTCGCCTCATGAATCAGCAATTCGAGGAGGCTATCAGCGACTTCAGCAGATATATCTCGAAGGAGAAACGCTCATCGAACGCACATGTCAATCGCGGCCTTTGCTACCTCCACCTTAAGGATACGCTTAGCGCTTTCAACGATTTCAACAAGGCTATTGAGACCAACCGCAACAACCCAGAGGGGTATAGCCGCCGTGGCTCATTATATCTGAAGCAACGCAATTTCAAGGGGGCTGAGAGCGACTTCAACAACGCTCTGAGCCACGATTCGCTGCACCTCATGTCGCTCTTCAATCGTGCCATTCTGCACAATGAGTTGGATCGTCCGATGGATGCAATTAACGATTTCGACAAGATCCTCACCATAGACGAAAACAACTCCTTAACGCACTTCAACCGCGCTATTATCTTGAGCCAAATTGGCGATTACAACCGCGCATTGAGTGGCTTTGACGAGGTCGCTAGACTATCTCCCGGCAATGTCTTGATCTATTTCTATCGCGCAAATCTTCTCTCACGGCTTGGCGATTTGGAGCGTGCTGAGCGCGACTACACGAGTGCCATTGAGCTCTATCCAGAGTTTGCTAATGCATATCTTGCTCGATCTAACGTCCGCTACGCACTCAACAAACCGGGTGCTGCGAAGCGCGACAAGGATATCGGCAACCGCAAAATCGCGGAGCATCAATCGCGACTTCGCGACAGCACATATTCAATATACAACGATCCGACATACAACATGGATCGCCTTATGTCGTTCGACACTAAGCTTTCTTCATCATCTTATGGTGTTGGTGCAGCGGGCGAGAACCAGCTCTTGCCGCAATATCGCTTTACCGTTTCCGAGGTCGATTCATTGGCATTCGACCACCACAAGTATTACGACAGAGCGATGATCGAGTTCATCGATGCGTCATCAGGTGAAGAGAAGGTTTCGTTCGTAGCCAAATCCGAGAGCGTGGTCTCAAATTCAGATATTGAGCGCTTGACTGAGGCTATTGAGCAGAATCCAGATGATAAAAATCTATCCTTCCTCTACCTAAATAGGGCTGTTTTGCGCTCTGAGATGGTTGAGTTTATCAACTCTATCGCTAGCTCATTTCAACAAATTTCCATTGAGTCATCAACCTCAAATTCCCTCAGCAGCAGAGCTAACAACAACAAGAGTCTAAATAGCAGGAGCTATGACTATGCCGAGGCACTTAACGACATCAACAAAGCAATTTCGCTACATCCGGAGTTTGCCTATAGCCACTACAATCGCGGCGCAATCCTAACTATGATGGGCGATCTGCCGGGTGCCTATACGGCGTATAGTCGTGCCATTGAGTTGTATGGGAATTTTGGCGAGGCTTACTACAACCGAGGTGTTGTCCAAATTATGATGAAGGATACACGCAAGGGGGCGCTCGACCTATCTAAGGCTGGAGAGTTGGGCATCAGCAAGGCGTACGACCTGTTGAAACTCCACTCTTATAGCGAGTTGTAAAGTTCAACTATCTTGTCACACATTGCGGACCAAGAGAATCTTTTTCGCTCCTCTTTTATATTCACTTTGAAACGCTCTAGTGTTTCTGCGTCAGCCCACATTTTCGCTATCGCCTGGGCAACTCCCTCAACTGTTGGATCGCATGTGTAACCAACCTTGTCGTTAGGCACAATTTCAGGAAGCCCTCCGACATTTGTCACCACCATTGGCAGCGAAAAGTTGTACGCTATTTGTGTCACTCCGCTCTGCGATGCTGTGTGATATGGCAGAACTACGAAGTCGCTAATACTGAAGTAGTTAGCAACGTCCGGATCAGCTATAAAGTGATCGTGAAGCAATATATCGTCACCAAGTCCAAGTGCCTCGATCTGCTCCAAATATTTTGTTTTCGATGTGTAAAACTCCCCTGCTACGATCAATTTTCGAGAAGGCAGTTTACCCTCTTTTTTCAACTCGGCCCACGCATCAAGCAATATATCAAGCCCTTTGTAGTCACGGATCAAACCAAAGAAAAGAGCATATTTTTGGGAAGGATCCAGGCTCAGGTCGCAGCAAGCAGCAGTGCGTTCCACTCTATCTCCGAAATTATCAAACATCGGGTGTGGCGAGAATATCGATCGCGCCTTTTTGTTATATTGTCGCAGTTCCGAGTGAACCTGTTCCGACATATATACGAACCCATCTACGCTTCGCAGGAAGTAGTAGTTGAACAACCTATCTGTCAGGTGTCGTTCGTGCGGATCAACATTATCTATGTGACAAATCACCTTTGTGTGACCATTTGAGCGGGCGATTCGCGCAATTGTCCCCAGTGCTGGAGCCATGAATGGCGTCCAATATTTCAACAATAATACATCTGGCTTTTCGCGTTTTATGCGCAACCCTACGGCGATCCAATTGAATGGATTCATCGTATTTACACACCTTTCAATAGCTATATCTTCTGGTTTGGCAACCTCGTTTTGATCCACAAATTGCGTTGTGCCTGGAAATAGTAGCGATGGATATTGCAGCGAAAAGGTCTTTATATCGACTTCGTCATTACGACTTGCGAACTCTCGCGCAACACTTTGTAGTATCGCGGCGAGTCCACCTCTATATGGGTATGCAGGTCCTAAAATCGTTATCTTCATCTATTCCTTCGCAGAGTTCTTTTTACTCTTCTTGTCGTGCGCATAAATCTGATACGAGTTAACCAGATTTTGCCAAATTATATATGCCGTTGGCGCTATTGAGCTTATTGGCGAGAGGAATGTTTGCGCTATCCATACCACAAGCACCGTATTTTTCTGCCCAAGCGATTGCGCTCCCGCTACGCTATCTCCAAATCTACGCCCTATAAATCGCCCTACGCCATACTGCGCAACGCATGAAAATAGCGCCACAGCAGCGAGTGCCAGTGCAGTCGCAAGTGCAATATCGTGCTTCGTCATGATAACATAGTTAGTTGTTCGCGAAAGAGTTATCACCATCGACATCAACCACATATAGAACGACATTTGACTATGCTTTGCGATCCACTCCGCAGCGCTTTTCCACACAAGTTTCAAAAGTTGTGCTGCAGCAAGCGGTGCCAACAATAACGGTCCCACACGCAACAAAATCTGCACCAACGTACACTCTCCATTGCCAAATATATCAAGGTAGTATGGTGCTACGAACGCAATCACAATGTTACATACAAGCGAGTACGATGCGAGTGTCGATATATTCGCACCAAGCAATGCACCAATCGCAACAGCCCCCATCGCGATGGGAGCCAAGAAACATATCATTGCACCTTGTGCCACCAACTCTCCAAATGGCAGAAACATGTAGTAGCTAACAGGTGCCGCAACAACTTGAAACAATATCAGCCACACCTGCAAAGTCGTGATTTTCAACTCTCTTACTCGCACCTTGCAGAATGTTACAAACAGCATCGAGAATATCAACGTTGGAGCTATTGTCCCACCCGTCACACCATCAACAAACGACAACGGACGGTACAAGATCACACCGCACATCATAGCAATAAGCATCGTCAGTGGACGCCTGTTCTGCACCAATATCTCCAAAATCTTCCTCATCGAATACTCAAACTAATCCCAATCTAACCTCTACGAAGCAACATCAACCCCGCAAATGTAATCAAAGCGTTGTAAATCAACAACTCAAACCCAATCTTATATCCAAGTAGCTCCATTACAACAAACTCTCCAACAACACTTATAATTAGCGATGCAACTGCAACAATCCACACCTTTGAGTCGCGAACCTTGTACTTGGTCAATATTCCAAATGCAAACAGACCAAGTATAGGCCCATAAGTATACCCAACAAATTTAAATAATAGATTAAGTATCGCTTGGTTGCTAAAGCTACCAACCACCGCTATCAAAACAGCAATTGCAACTGCTATCAACGAGTGTACAACCTTACGTATGCCCTCTATCTGCTCTTCACTTTTCGATGCTGTAAAGACCCCAACTAAATCGACAGTGCAGGATGTTGTCAATGCAGTTAGCGATGATGCCGATGAAGCGAATGTCGAGGCTGTCAATCCAACAATGAACAATACTCCAACAACTGCAGGCAGCCCTTCATGCGTTGCTACCAACGAAAAAAGGTTGTCACTCTTCGCAGGAGTTGTTATACCCACTGCCGCAGCATATTCATATAGCAATACACCAAGTATCAGAAATAACGATATAACCACAAGTTGACAGAACGCCGTCACAACAATGTTCTTTTGCGCGTGACGATAATTCACACAACTCAAGTTACACTGCATCATATCTTGATCCAGCCCCGTCATCGCCACGAGTGTAAATAGACCTGCCAGGAACATCTTCCAAAAATATTTTGGTGACGTAACGTCATCAAAGAAAAATATTCGCGAATAGCTCGACTCTGCAACATTGCTCATAAGCTCTGCACCGCTCCACCCTAGACTCCTCACAATAAAAAATATCGTCAGCACTAGGCTCCCAACAAGACAAAACGTCTTTAGTATATCTGTCCAAACCAACGATTTCACGCCACCTCTTCGAGTTGCTAACCATATCACACCAACCACCAGCGCTACATTAACCTCAAACGGCACATATATATGATCAAACAACATCACTTGAAACGCCGCACACATCACATACAATCTTAGCGCTGCTATTGTAACCTTCGACACGAAGAAGAACCACGCACCTGTTTTGTGCGACACCTCGCCAAATCGCGACTCCAAATATTCATACAGAGATACAACCTTCAGCTTATAAAATATCGGAATCAGCACAAAAGCAATGACGAATTGTCCAGCGGTAAAACCAAGCACCATCTGCAGATATGAGAACGAATCTGCTGCGACCGATCCAGGCACCGACACGAATGTTATACCCGACATCGCTGCAGCGACCATCGACATAGCGGCAATTTGCCACGTCAACGAACGACCCGCAACAAAAAAATCACTATTTTTCGCCCTTCGACTTGAGTAATATGCAGCCAATAGTAATACTATAATATATCCTAGTATCGTTATTGCAACAGTAATTGGTGACATAACAGAACAATAAAAAAGGTATAATTACTAAACGAAAAATATTTTAACACAAATATACAAAATTTAGTGTGAAAATATCAACAAATAATAATTATTTCATAACTTTGTAACGACAAAAAGAGCAATAAAACGATGGGACGAGAGCTAAAAATTCGAGATCTTACGCTACGCGATGGGCAACAATCCTCATTCGCAACACGCATGACACAGGAGCAGATCGACAGATGTCTGCCATTTTACAAGGATGCAAATTTCTTCGCCATGGAGGTATGGGGCGGTGCCGTTCCCGACTCCGTGATGCGCTATCTGGGTGAGAACCCGTGGGATAGGTTGGAGAAGATCCATGCGGTTATCGGCGATGTATCGAAGTTGACTGCTCTTTCGCGTGGCCGCAACCTTTTCGGCTATGCTCCCTATACGAATGAGATCATCGATGGCTTCTGCCGCAACTCTATCGAGAGCGGACTTGGCATCATGCGCATTTTCGATGCGTTGAACGATATCGAGAATGTAAAATCTACTGTTAAGTACGTCAAGCAATATGGCGGTATTGCCGATTGCGCAGTGTGTTACACGGTCGATCCAAAGTACCCTTCTGTTGGTATCTTGGATTGGCTAAAGGGCAAGCGCAAACATAAGAACATCTTCACCAACGAATATTTCGTAAATAAGGCGAAGCAGATGGAGGCTATCGGTGCCGACATGATCACAATTAAAGATATGTCGGGACTTATCCCCCCTGCAAAGGTTCGCTCTTTGATCGAAGCTTTTAAGCGCGAATTGACCATCCCTGTCGATTTCCACACGCACTGTACACCGGGCTATGGCTTGGCTTCGGCTCTTGCTGCTATCGTTGCTGGCGTCGATGTCTTGGACACTTGCTGCTGGTGGTTTTCGGGTGGTACGGGCGCCCCTGCTATCGAGCATATCTATGTTCTTGCGAAGAAAATGGGCATTGAGTTGAGCGTTGATATGGCTGCAGTAGCTAAGATCAACGAGCAGTTGCTCGCTATCCGCAAGGAGTTGGAGCTATCAGTATTTGGCGCTGAGAAACCTCTTCCGAAGAGCTTCAATCCTCTTGTTGACGCGTTACCAGCAGAGGTCGATGCTTTGTTCGATAAAGCAATCGCAGCGGCACAAAATAAGGATGATGAAGCACTTCTTAAGGCATGCCACGAGATCAATGTATACTTTGAGATGCCAGACCCTGACGTCTTGGTTCAGAGGGCTGAGATTCCGGGCGGTATGTACTCAAATATGGTTGCGCAGTTGAAGCAGCTTAAGGCGGAGGATATCTTGCCGCGTGCTATGGAGTTGATTCCTGAGGTTCGCTTGGCGGCTGGTCTTCCACCATTGGTTACTCCAACATCGCAGATCGTTGGCGCTCAGGCTGTTAACTGTGCCATTGACGAGAAGGCAGGCCGTGCTATGTATACAAATAAGAGTTCTCAATTCATCTCTCTTGTCAAGGGTGAGTATGGTGACACGCCAGATCCTATTGATCCAGAGTTCCGCCTTAAGATTTGCGGCACGAGGGACGAAACACCTTATGATGTATCGAAATATACGATGCAGCCAAATCCAGCTCTGGAGGATGCCGGAGGTGTTCTTTTGGCTGAGAATGAGAAGGAGGTTCTGCTTTTGGAGTTGTTCCCTAGCGTTGCTAAGGGCTTCTTGACGAAGGTTAAGGTTGATGCTTATGCCGCTAAGAATAGAGCTGCTGAGGCTGCTAAGAGGGCTGAGGATGATCGAATTGCTGCTGAGAAGGAGGCTGAGCGTAAGGCTAATGAGGTCCCAGTTACTGGCTTCGTTGTTGTTGCACCACTTCCTGGCAAGATCATCGAGCTTAAGGTTAAGGTTGGCGATTTGGTCGCTAGGGATCAGGAGGTCTTGATCTTGGAGGCTATGAAGATGGAGAACTCAATCACTACTGATTGTGCAGGTAAGGTTAAGCGCATCTTCGCTTGCGAGGGTGAGAATGTCGCTACTGATGCTATGCTCATCGAGATTGAGGAGGCATAGCAAAGGCTATTATAGAACCACATTTTGAAACAAAAGTCGATATATACATTTGACGATGCTGTCAAACGCTCTGGACCCGTCGCCTTCTCCACTATGGTGAAGTCGGCGGGTTCGACGTGTAATTTGGATTGCCACTACTGCTACTACCTTGACAAGGCGTTGCAGTATGGCGGCAAGCAATCTATCATGAGCGATGAGATGCTTGAGAATTACACGAAGCAATATATCGAGGCTAACGATGTTCCTGAGGTCACTTTTTGTTGGCACGGTGGCGAACCCTTGTTGCTTGGCATCGGGTTTTATGAGAGGGCTATGGATCTTCAGGCAAAGTATGCTAATGGCAAGACTATACACAATACATTGCAGACCAATGGTGTTTTGATTAACGATGCGTGGTGTGATCTCTTTGCACAGCACAACTTTCTGATCGGCATTTCGATCGATGGACCTAAGGATATCCACGATTCGTTCCGCCTTACGAAGCAGCAGGAGCCAACGTTCGACAAGGTTATGGCTGCTATCGAATTGATGAAGAGCAAGGGTGTTGAGTTCAATACGTTGAGCGTTGTCAATAGCAAGTGTGAGGGCCGCGGCGCAGAGATCTACAACTTTTTCAAGAGCATCGGCAGCAGGTATATGCAATTTTTACCAGCTGTTGAACATACTATAAAGAAGGATGGACACCACCGCCCTCTTATTGTTTCGCCTGAGTGCGAGGGCGCTGAGATTTCGGAGTGGTCCATATCACCTTTGGGTTATGGCAAATTCCTAAACGACATCTTCGACCAGTGGGTTCTGAGCGATGTTGGCAACTACTTTGTCCAGATGTTCGATGCTACGCTTGCCAATACGTGCGGTGTTACGCCGGGTGTCTGTTCAATGTGCGAAACGTGTGGCGATGCACTTGTTGTCGAGCATAATGGCGATGTCTATTCGTGTGACCACTTTGTCTATCCTGAGTATAAATTGGGCAACATTGGCGAGATGCACCTTATTGATATCTACAATTCAAAGGCGCGCATCGATTTCGGGCTTGCGAAGCGCAACAGCTTGGCGGATGAGTGTTTGAAGTGCCGCCACTATGGCGTTTGTAGGGGCGAATGTCCGAAGCATCGATTCGATAAGGGGCGCGATGGGTATCGCAAGAGTACGCTTTGCGAGGGATTGAAACTCTTTTTCAACCATACAGAACCATACATGGAGTTTATGCGCCTTCAACTATCCAAGGGCGAATCTCCAGCGTGGGTTATGCCTTTTGCACGTCAGAAGATGGGGCTTATGTAGCCACACATCAAGCAGAAAGCCTATCTAATATCTATGATTTCGTAGCCAGAAGGAATTGCTATCGCATCGAGATTTCTCGGCACAGCAGATCCTGCTGCAATCCTTAGCGAGCGTATATCAACGATCCTCATCGACACATGCTCTTCGTCAGTTTCATAGCTAACAAACAGAGGCATATTTGTAAAGCGACTCATCGTCAAGAAACAACTTCTGAATAGTAAGTTTTTATCCTTTGGTGTCAGTGTGAACGAAACCATTCTGTCATTGTAACCGCCAACTATGGCACTGTTTAGCGACTTATCTAGCTCTAGGAACGCTTGTGCTGGATTTGCAATTATCATAGGCGTGTTGCTCTGCAACTGCTCAATTACCACCTCTCTATCCTTTGCACTAACGGTGTAACGCAACCTTCCATCGCCATATATTGTCTGATCTGCAACATGCAGCATATATCGATTCTCATCTACAATATATCGCCCTGCAATCTTCTCTTCGTGATCCGACACTCCCATTTCAAAATGAACTTCGTAAGCACCAAGATCCTTTATGCTTAGCGACATCAGGCGTAAGAAGTCGTCGCCTGTTGGAGGTTGTGCTGCGGCATTGTTAACCGAAAATATAGCGGCAATCAGAGTCGCAAAAAGCGCCACCACATATGGTGCTACACCTCTCTTCAAGCTAAATAAGTTACTCTTTACCACAATCCTCAACTTTAGTTTAACAATTACACTGCTCTAAACATAGCACAAATCGTGCTACGACAAACCAAGCTCTTGTAATTTCTCCTCCAGACTCACCGCATCTTTGATATAAA
Organism: Rikenellaceae bacterium; assembly: GCA_047174045.1. Taxonomy (GTDB): domain Bacteria; phylum Bacteroidota; class Bacteroidia; order Bacteroidales; family Rikenellaceae; genus Alistipes. Next base: position 47,578 of record JBCQUJ010000004.1, on the reverse strand, counting down.
CTTCACGCGGTTTTGGACTTGGTGGTCCAACTTGTCGCGCTACGATACCAGCATTCTCCAACTGCATCATAATCTTTCCAGCTCTTGGGAATCCAATGCTAAAATATTTCTGCAGGTATGATGTCGAACCCTTTCCATTATCCACACATACGCGCGCTGCCTCAGCAAACATCGAGTCATACTTCATTGGCGCACCACTCTCTCCCATCATATCATCACTTGCAGCACCGCCACCGCCCTCTGGGCTAAAGTCTGGCAATAAGTATGGTTGCGTGTAACCTTGTTGCTCGCTGATATGCTTCACTATGTTGCTAACCTCGTCAGTCTCAACCAACGCACATTGAACACGAGTCAACTCTCCATCCTTCATGAAGAGCAGATCACCTCGACCTATCAATTGATTTGCACCCATCTGATCTATGATCGTGCGCGAATCTACAAGTGATGTCACCTTAAATGCTATACGTGCCGGGAAATTCGCTTTGATACCTCCCGTTATGACCTTCACGTCTGGACGTTGAGTCGCAACTATCAAGTGAATACCTATGGCACGCGCCTTTTGCGCCAGACGCATCACCGGAGTTTCAACTCCACGATCCATCATAATCAAATCGGCAAACTCATCAATAATCGTAACGATATAAGGCATATAGAAGTGACCATTCTCTGGGTTCAACTTCCTATTAACGAACTTTTCGTTATATTCCACGATGTTACGCACCTCCGCATCTGAAAGCAGCTGAAGGCGTTTCTCCATCTCCTCACATAGTGCATTCAGGGCGCATACAGCCTTCTTTGGGTCAGTGATAATAACATCATCTTCCGACTCCATCCTTGCCATGAAGTGATTCTCCAGATTCTTATATGGCGAGAACTCCACCATCTTCGGATCGATCATCACAAACTTCAGTTGCGATGGATGTTTACGGTATAGCAGCGATGTTATGATCGCATTTAGTCCTACCGATTTTCCTTGACCTGTAGCACCTGCGACCAACAAGTGAGGCATCTTCGCCAAATCAAATACATAGCACTCATTTTGGATCGTGCGACCAACAACAACTGGCAACTCTGCCTTCATATCTTGGAACTGCTGCGATAGAATCGATGAGAACATCGACACAACTTGCTTATTCTTGTTCGGCACCTCAATACCAATTGTTCCTCGACCTGGAATTGGCGCAATGATACGTATTCCATTTGCGCGCAAACTTTGTGCTATATCATCAGCAAGACTCGTAATCTTAGCAATCTTCACACCAACAGCTTGCACAATCTCATAAAGCGTGATTGTAGGACCTACTGTCGCCTTAATTCTCTGAATCGCAATTCTAAAGTGACTCAAAGTCTCCTCTATTTGCGTCTTTGTCTCAAGGATCTCAGACTCTGACACCTCACAATTGGCACTGTAATCCACCAGCAACGATGGCGGAGGTGGAACATAGCTATAGAGATCCTTCAGCGGATCATATAGATCTTGTTCAACATCATCTTCGTCAACCATCTGAAGCTCATTCGACTCAACTGTTATCCCAATCGACTCATCTCCACTTTGCTCTGCCCCTGCAACCTCCTCTGCAAATATACTCGTTTCAACTCGTTGCAATTGGTAATCGCTGCTTGATTTCGCTGTCGTATCCTCAATTTCAAACTCATTGAACTCATCATCCTCAAACGGAATAGGTTCATTTACAACCTCTTCCGTATCTTGGTCGTCCTCATAATAATCACTACTATCATCGTACTCATCCGAAGGTTGAGATGTCGATTGAGGCAGCAGATTTTTGCTTACACTCGCTCTCTTGAAATTCTCAAACACCTCCATACTACTCTGCAGCAACGCTTTTGTATTATCTGCAACCCACTGCACGAAGTTCCTGTTGATAGATATAGCGGTCGCTATCCAACCAAAGAATAGCAATATAACATACCCCACAACACCAACATTATCTATAAACAGTGTTGTTATGATAAGTCCGAATGCACCTCCGGCACCGCTATTAAACAACCCCCATTTCTGCCCAAACATCACTCCTAGAGTCGCAGATGTCATAAATAGCAACAACATCATTAGCGATGCCATGCGCAAGAAACGCACCTTGTAGCTCTTGAACAAGAACCCTACACTAACATATAGGAAAAATAGAGGAACCAGAAAGCCAAATATACCGAACGAGCTTCCGATCAACATTTGCGCTATTCGCGCACCCCATATTCCGCAGCCGTTAGCAATTTGGTAGTGGCGCAAAACATGACTATCCGCAATGTTACCCATTACGATGCTATAGTCGCTCCTCCAATCCCAAAAGTAGAATATAATTGAGAAAATCGACATCACACTAAGACACAGTGCAGCAACAGCAGCGCAATACGCAATCACCTTGTACCAATCAATACCTTGCGTTTGATTCGCTGTGACTTCGCCCTTGCTTGCTCCTTTTTTCTTGCTGTTGTTACCTCTCTTTGATGCCATATATATCAGACAATATAGTTATATTTTCTGCAGTTTTTCGCACTTTTTGTGCAGTTTTCCTCGTTTTTTTTGCAAAAATTGACGCTTTTTTTGCAGAATTTAGCACTTTTTTAACGCTTTTTTCCTCAATTTATTGCGATAATCCTCATCCGCAAAGGTCGTAAACTCATACTCCGCAACACTCCCGACCACCGCCTTCATATCACTCTCCTCTAACAATTGCGCCACACGTCGTGCCACAGCAGGCGAAGGATCAACAATGTTGACCTGAGGCGCTATACGGCGCAAAATCGGTATCAAGAATGGATAGTGCGTACACCCCAAAACAATTTGATCGACACCCTGCTCAACCATCGGCTCAACAACCTTTCGCACAACCGCTTCAGCCTCTGGCGAATCCTCCATATCGCTCTCGACAACCTCAACAAAACCCGCTCCAAACGATGCTACGATCTTTATCGAATCGGAATATTTTGCAGCAGTGCGTTGGAACAGATCGCCCTCAAGGCTTCTCTGTGTCGCCAAAACGCCCACCACACCGCTCTGCGTTGCCAAACAAGCTGGTTTAACCGCAGGTTCCATTCCAACAATTTGGATCCCCTGACCCGCGGTATATTTCGCCCTCAAGAACTCAATTGCTGCAGCTGTAGCTGTGTTACACGCCACAACAATCATCTTACAACCCATTGCAACCAACCTCTCAACTGCAGAATCAGCTAGTTGCTCAATATCGCTATTTGAGCGCAACCCATAGGGGCAATTTGCTCCATCACCCAGATAGATCAATGACTCCTCAGGCAACAATTCGCTTATAGCTCTGAAGATTGTTAAACCTCCAAAACCCGAATCAAATATACCTATAGGTTGATTATTCATTACTTCATTCTTGATTCAATGAATGCCAAAATCTCATCATCATTCATCGGAACAGCCTCAACAACGCAATTTGCCTTCATATATGTTGGTTTACGCTCCGCAATATTCTTCGACATAAATGCAACAAGTTCCTCATCCGACAAACCGCGCAATTTAGGACGTTTGTAGCGACCAGCAGCACTCAATCGCGAAGCGATATTCTCCGCCGTTCTATGCAGATATATCGTTAATCCTGCACCATTCATAACCTCCATATTATCTCCAAAAAGTGGCAATCCGCCACCCGTAGATACTATACAAGGCTTGTCGCTCTTGATAAGTTCATCCAATACATTGCGCTCCATCTCTCTGAAACGAGCCTCGCCAAACTTCTCGAAGATGTCACCCACGCTCATTCCCTCTCGCTCCTCAATAAGATGATCTGTGTCGACCAAGTCATAGCCAATTTTAGCTGACAACTTGCGACCTATGGTACTCTTACCGCACCCCATATATCCTATCAAAAACAACTTCATCGCTACAATATATTAAAAGAGATTCAATTGGTTTGCCTCTGGCTCCTCAACAACAGTTTCAGCTATCTCTGGATCTGCAACTACTTGCTGCTCCTCAACTACCTCTGGTTCAACGATCTCAGGCTCAACGAACACCAACTTAGCGACATCCATTGTTGTGATACGTTTACCCTTTGCTCTATGGCTCTTAACAGCGATGAACTCATCAACATCAACCTCATCCTCCGGACGCGACTTATGCGCACCCTTATAGCTAACAAGAAGTTTCGCTCCAGCAACAGATGTTGAACAGATCAAATCATCTTGTCCATCCTCACTCAAGAAGTATTGGATCTTATCGCTCATCTCGATCTCGAAACGCTTCATATAGTAGAAGCCTTGCTCCTTATCGAAGTAGCACAAGCTATAGACTCTATTTGGAACATAACGCTCAACCTTCGTTGTATCATCTGGGAAGTGCTGCATTATATCAAATCCTGTGATATAATATTGGTTCTTCGCCGTCCAGACAATCAACTTATCATCGCCCTTAAACTCGCCCAAAAGAACTCCATGCTCATCGCTATTTAGGCGGCGAACATCAGCATCATACCAAATCTTCTGACCCGCAAGAGTCGATACTCCGCGCTGCTTAACCGTGATCTTGTGGATACCATAACGAGAGAACAAGTTACCCTGGCTAGAACGTCCCTTAATAGACAACGACGAGAAATCGAGATCAACAATAGGGTTCTTCTGTCTAGCACGCGGCTTAAAGTAGATCTTCAACACTTCGGCCTCACCATTAGGGTTAACCGACATATAGAGAATCTCGCTCTTTGGTGTACCCTTAGTAATATCATACTCCCTATCGCGAGTAATTCCCTTGATGGCGCAACGCTTCATCATAATTGCGCCATCCTTACCATCGCGATACATAACGTTATATATAGTACGCTCATCGTTGCGCTTAAAGACACCGATATAGTAAATATTCTTCTCGAAGAATGCCTTCTCGCTAACCTTCGTAATAATATAGCGACCATCCTTAGTGATAACAATCACATCATCGATATCAGAACAATCACAAACGCACTCCGCATCCTTCATAGAGCGACCAATACCGAAGAAGCCCTCTGCCCTATCGACATACAACTTAGCATTGGTAACAGCAACCTTAGTAGCCTCAATTTGATCAAACGTACGAAGCTCTGTCTTACGCTCACGACCCTTACCGTACTTCTCCTTAATACGCTTATAATACGCAACAGCGTAATCTGTCAAGTTATCAAGATGGTGCTGAGTCTCCTTGATATCATCCTCAGTCTGCTTAATCTCATTATCAGCCTTATCAGCATCGAAACGCGAAATACGGATGAACTTCAACTCTGTCAACTTCTCAACATCATCACGCGTAACATCGCGGCGCAAAAGCTTCTTGAATGGTTTCAAACCACCATCAACAGCCTCATAAGCCTCATCGCGCGACTTACAACCCTCGATAAGTTGGTACAACTTATTCTCGATGAAGATACGCTCCAAAGATGCAGCGTGCCACCTCTCGTTAAGCTCCGCCATTCTGATGCGAAGCTCCATCTCCAAGAGATCCTTCGTATGCTGTGCCGTATGGCGCAAGATATGGCTCACACCCATAAAGTGCGGCTTATTATCCAAAATTACGCAAGAGTTAGGAGAGATAGAAACCTCACAATCGGTAAAGGCATAAAGCGCATCGATTGTTCTATCGCTAGACTCATCAGCCGCAACCTGGACTATGATCTCAACCTTTTCGGCCGTGTTATCATCTACCTTCTTAATCTTAATCTTGCCCTTATCGTTAGCCTTGATTATAGATTGCTTGATAGATTCAGTAGTTGTGCTAAATGGAATCTCTGTGATAGACAAAGTTCGCTTATCGATCTTCGAGATCTTAGCGCGAACCTTAACAGCACCACCACGCAAACCGTCGTTATAACCCGTAGCATCCATCATACCACCAGTCATAAAGTCTGGATATAGCTCAAAATTCTTACCCCTCAAATGGGCAATCGAAGCATCGATCAACTCCACGAAGTTGTGCGGCAAAATCTTAGATGCCAAACCAACCGCAATACCCTCAGAACCCTGAGCCAAAAGCAACGGGAACTTAATTGGCAACGTCACTGGCTCATCTTTACGTCCATCATAAGATAACATCCACTCCGTTGTCTTACGGTTGAAGACAACATCCAAAGCGAACTTCGAAAGGCGAGCCTCGATATAACGACCAGCAGCCGCAGAGTCACCAGTCAAGATATTACCCCAGTTTCCCTGACAATCGATCAAAATATCCTTCTGACCAATTTGAACCATCGCATCCTTGATAGATGCATCACCGTGCGGGTGATACTGCATAGTTTGACCCACAATGTTCGCTACCTTATTATAGCGACCATCATCGACAACCTTCATAGCGTGCAGAATACGGCGTTGCACCGGCTTCAAACCGTCGTGCAAGTGAGGTACAGCGCGCTCAAGGATTACATAAGAGGCATAATCCAAGAACCAGCTCTTATACATTCCCGTAAGTTTGCGCATCGTTGCCTCCTCCTGCGTCAAACGACTATACTTACCCTTTGGAGCATCAGTTGCAACAACATCCGCTGACTCTACATCTGTCGGCTCTACAACCTCTGCCGACTCTGCAGCATCGTTTTGCAACTCCAAATCTTTATCTTCGTTCATATTACTCATAATATCCTAACCCTTTCAAAAAACTAAATTGCGTCCGCGTCAACAATATCCTCCTCAACGCGCAAATTGTCAATGATAAAGCCCTGACGCTCGAAGCTATTCTTACCCATATAGAACTCCAACATATCGTGGATCGGATCATCACCCGACATACGTACCTTATCCAAACGCATATTCTCGCCAATAAACTCCTTGAACTCCGATGCAGAGATCTCACCAAGTCCTTTGAAACGAGTAATCTCAGCCGTAGATCCACACTTATCGATAGCCGTCAAGCGCTCCTCATCAGTATAGCAATAGAACGTATGCTTCTTATTACGAACGCGGAACAGAGGCGTCTGCAAGATATACAAGTGGCCACCACGAACAATATCGGGGAAGAACTGCAAGAAGAAGGTCAAAAGCAACAAACGGATGTGCATTCCATCGACATCGGCATCGGTAGCAATAACAACCTTATTGTAGCGCAAATTCTCCATATCCTCCTCGATATTAAGCGCCGCCTGCAACAAGTTAAACTCCTCATTCTCATAGACAATCTTCTTGGTCAAACCATAGCAATTCAACGGCTTACCGCGCAAAGAAAAGACCGCCTGCGTGCGAACATCACGGCTCGAAGTGATAGATCCAGATGCAGAATCTCCCTCCGTAATGAAGATCGTAGACTCCTCAGCCAACTCATTCTTAGAGGTCAAATGAACCTTGCAATCACGCAACTTCTTATTGTTCAACGAAACCTTCTTAGCAGTCTCCCTCGCCTTCTTCTGGATACCCGAAATAGCCTTACGATCCTTCTCATTCTCGACAATCTTCTTCTGAAGAATTTGAGCAGTCTCAGAGTTCTTATGAAGATAGTTATCCAAATTCTGACCCAAAAAATCAACTATGAAATTACGCAACGGAACACCCGGCTCAATCTCCTTAGAACCCAACTTAATCTTAGTCTGCGACTCGAAAACAGGACTCGTAACCTTAACAGAAATAGCAGCTATAATCGATGTACGAACATCACTCGCATCGTAATCCTTCCTATAGAAATCCTTGATAGTCTTGACAATAGCCTCACGATAAGCCGCCTGGTGAGTTCCTCCCTGCGATGTATACTGACCATTAACAAACGAATAATAACTCTCGCCATAACCCGTACCGTGAGCAATTGCAATCTCGATATCATCGCCCGTAATATGGATCGGAGCGTACAACGGCTCCTCACTCATATTCTCGTTCAAAAGATCCAAAAGACCATTCTTAGATTGGTAAGGCTGACCATTCAAATTGATAGTCAAACCCAAATTCAAATAGGTATAATTGCGAATCATCTGCTCAACATACTCCATGTTATAAGCATACTCGCCAAAGACCTCCGTATCAACCCTAAACGAAATCATAGTTCCGTTCTTCTCCTTCAGCCCACTCTCCCACTTATCACTCTGCTCAATACCCTGAGAAAACGAAACAGTATGAGCCTCGCCATCACGAACCGAACGCGCCGTAAACTCGCTCGAAAGCATATTCACAGCCTTAACACCAACTCCATTCAAACCGACACTCTTCTTGAAAGCATCACCCTGATACTTACCTCCAGTGTTCATCTCACTGACAGCAGCAGACAACGACTTCAACGGAATACCACGACCATAGTCGCGAATAGTCACAACATTATCCTCAACGGTAATCTCAATGCTCTTACCATTGCCCATGACAAACTCATCGATAGAGTTATCCATAACCTCCTTAATGAGAACATAGATACCATCATCGCTCTGAGTACCATCGCCAAGCTTACCGATGTACATTCCAGGACGCAAACGGATATGCTCGCGAGGCGAAAGCGTGATGATAGCATCATCGCCATACGCTGCGCTACTCGCATTGCCCACTTTTGTCAAATCTAACTCTGCCATACCTTATATATCTTTTTATTTTTTCTATCTACTTCTCAGCACGTATATCAGCAAGCGCATCAACCATACTGCTCCTAACACTATCCATAAGCTCCTTACACTCAGCGTTGTCGCGCCAAGCACACTTCACAGGAGGCAAGACACGAATAGTAACCGTGTTGCGCCAATTATACAAACCACTCTTCATATCAAAAACGCGCTCCGCACCATCAATAACAACTGGCAAAATATCAACATTAGCCTCCTTAGCAAGGTTGAAAGCTCCAGCCTTGAAACGACCAATAACACCATTTTTAGAGCGAGTACCCTCCGGGAAAATAGCGACCGACTGACCGCCACCAATAACCCTCTTACCCTTCTCGATAACTTTAGCCAAAGCCTCGGAACCATTACCCCTCTCTATTGCAATGTCGCCACGAACAAACAGATATTGCCCGAAAATTGGAAACCAAAAAACCTCGCGCTTAGAGACCCACTTGAAATACAAAGGCACGCGATACATAATGGGTATATCCATCATCTCGGTGTGATTTATCACAATAACATAGCTCTTCGTCTTATCGATATTCTCAAAACCCTCATCGACACTCTTCCAAAACGGCGGGATCAGAAAGAACAACGCCGTGAATTTCGCATTGATGAAATGGACAACCTTGCGCCCCCTATCGAAAGGGAAACACACCACAAGAGCAACCACCGCCAAAATTAGCGACAGCAAGCTCTGCAAGATGCCAAATATATGGTACAATATCGAAATTAAAAGCATAAAAACGAGTTATTACATCAAACCGCGACCACTCTTGTTGATTCGCCCATCATCTTGCAACGAACCCAAAACCTTATCCAAAATTCCATTGACAAAGAGGCTACTGCTAGCTGTCGAATAATCCTTCGAGATCTCGATAAACTCATCCATTGTAACCTTCGTTGGGATATCTGAAAAGCCTATAAACTCAGACATAGCCACAACCATAATCAAGCTGTCGATATAGACGATACGTTCCAGATCCCAATTACTCGTGAATCTCTCGATATACTTTTGGTACTCGCCATAGTTGACAAGCGCCTTCTGGAAAAGCTCCTTGACGAAGTTCATATCATCATCATTCTTGAACTTCTTGACAACCTTAACATTGGTATGCGACGGCTTAATGCCAGACAAAGTCCTAATCACCAAAGGCAAAACAAAACGCAGATCGCCACTCATCAGAATAGAGCGCTCCTCGATAACAGACTCAACCTCCTCGTTGTTCTGAAGAATCTCAACATAAAAATACTCCATAAGCTCGATATCATCTTTGATAGAGCTGCTATCAGAAGCCATATAACTCTTGAATTTCTCGCTCTCGCTCAACTGTGCAAACAACGACTTGACAAGCTCATCGTTATCGCCCCAAGCCAACTTACGGCTAGAAATATAGTCATTAACAGAGTCGCTAGTACTCAATAGATGTACAAGCGGCGAATCAACAAACCTAGTGTTTGGATTCAAATCTTCATACGTAGCGAGATGTTTCTCCTTGGCAACACGCTGTCTTTTGCGCTCCATATCTGCCATAAGAACAGGAAGCTTCAAAAGAAGGAAGTAGAGATCGTACGACTTATCAATCGACTCAAAAAGTTTTTTTTGTGATGCAATAAGGTTGTCTCCATCGCATTGGAGGTGGGCATAGAGCGCCTTCAGGGCCTTAATACGCAATAATCTTCTACTTAACATACCAACAAGAACTTGATGCGGAATACTCCGCTATTTATTTATAAACGAACTTTTACAAAAAAGAGGGGTCTTATTAACGTCTCTGCTAAATAAGTCCCCCCTGAGTTGAGCTACAAGGATTCGAACCTTGAACGACTGAACCAAAATCAGCTGTGTTACCATTACACCATAGCTCAATCCGATGCTCGAAAGCGAAGGCAAAGATAGAACAAAAAAGTTTATGCACCAAATATTGAAGCAAAAATATTTGGAATGATTGTTGCTTTTTACACCAAATCGAAAACAAAATCAAAAAAAATAGATGAGAACACTTGACTTGGCGCAACTATACCTGCGCATCGTAATCGGAGGAATGCTACTACTACACAACGTAGCGAAGATGCAACGCTACAACACAATCATTGATAGCTACCCAACATGGGAGGGGCTGTCGAGCGGATTTTGGTTCTACCTCTTCGCAACCATACAATCATTCGCCGGAGTGATGCTAATAATTGGTTGGCACGTAAGGCTAGCCGCAGCAATCTTAACCGCAGGAACAATACTCGGCTTGGCGATATTCTTCCCTACACCATCGCTTAGCTCACTCGAAATAGATGCGTTATACACATTTATATATATCTATATATTCATAGCAGGCGGTGGTTTATACTCGCTAGATAGCATAAGAGCAGTACGCAAAGAGTGTGACAAGGAGAGATAATTGCCAAAAAATTGGACTTTACAGCAATAATTTACTACCTTTACCCCGCACAAAGCCAAAAAATGAGGATGAGAAAACTGATATATGTCGCTGCAATAGCAATAACAACAATAGCTTCTATTGCAACAACAAAAGCGCAAACACCAATAAGACAACTGCACAACCCAACGATCCTAGATCTATATGGAAAACCTGCCGTAGTACCACACTGGGGCAAGAAGAACCTGATGATATTCTATATCGACCCTGATCGCGCAGGACAAAACCAAGAGTTCGCAGAGTGGCTCGAAGATTCGAAGCGCGCAGAGGGTCCTGGTCTTGTGGGAATGGGTATAATAAACCTAAAGGATGCGCCACTAATCCCTAATGGACTGGCTCGCAACATAGCAAATCGCCGCTCGGCAAAGAGTGGTGCGACCGTATTAGCGGACCAAACACGCACAATATCGACAGAGTGGGGGTTGGGTGATTGCAACAACATGTTTGTGTCGATCTTGATCAACAGAAAAGGAGAGCTTGTATATCTACACAAAGGAGAGTTTACACAAGACGCCGTTGATGAGTTCCTAAAGAACATCGACATTCTAAAGAACAACTAACACCACCCTACCTACGGGGAGAGATATAGAGCAGCCGTGCGTTAGCGCGGCTGTTTTTTTGTAGTCTTCGGTGTGGCTTGTTGGGGCAGCAGCAGGATGAGATCCTGAAACAAGTTCAGGATGACGGGCGGGTGTGGCGTTGCGGGGTTGTTCAGGATGACGAGTAAAAAAAAAGAGGAGCAATCGATGATTGCCCCTCTGGTATGTGATGCCCGCATGGGCGGTTGTTACTTAGACAACTCAGCAATGATAGCCTTAGCAGTAGCAGCGTTAGCACCCGCAGTAACCTTGCGGAAAGCAGCGATAGCTTGCGACTTATTCTCCTGAGCATTGTAAGCTGCACCTACGATGAAATAGACGTTGCTAACCTCCTCTGGGCTAGTTTGAACAGAGGCAGTAGCATCAGCGATAGAGACAACAGTAGCGTAGTCCTTCTTATCGTAATAAGCCTGCATGCGAACCTTAGCAGCAGTAGCATTGTTAGCATCAGCAGCCAATAGAGAGTTAGCAAAAGAGATAATACCATCGTAATCCTTAGCAGTCATATATTGAGCCACACGATTGTTAGTATAGCGAGCGATATGAGCCTTAGCCTCATCAGCATCAGCTGCGTAGCGAGGGTTAGTACCCATAGCCGAAACCTTAGCAAAAACAGCCATACCCTCATCGAAACGGCCAGTCTCGCAGTAGCAAGTACCCAACCAATTAGCCATCTTAGTATTACGTGGATCTGAAGCGAAACCTGCCTCGAAAATAGGCAACGCAGCAGCGTAGTTCTTATCGTTGAAAAGACCACCACCCTCTAGCTCATAAGTCTTACCAACCCATGTCTTAGCGCGGTTCATCGTAGCAACATCATCATACAACTCAGCAGCCTCAGCAGCCTTAACGAAGAATGGACGAGCAGCAGCAAAATCCTTAGCCTGAGCGTGACGACCACCCAACTGATACCAAGCCTTCGGCAAATTAGACTTAGCCGTAGCAACCTGATCAGCAGCAGTGTCATCATAAGCCCCAACAGCAATAATCCCCTCGAAATACTCAGCCGCCTTCTGGTAATCCTTAGCATTGAACGCCGCAATACCAGCATCGCACATATCCTTCAAACTCTGAGCCGAAAGAGTTGCAACGCTCATCAAAGCAACAGCAACAGTCAATAAAATCTTTTTCATCTTTAGTCTATTTTTATTAGTTTTAATCTTCCAATACAAAATTACAAAGCAAATTTAGGATAAAAAAAGAGATTTTGCAACCCCCAAAAATAACTACCCTCGCAATTTAACGAAAAATTCACTCATAAATTGCTCACACTCAGCAGCCAAAACACCGCCCAAAACCTCTACCTTACGGTGCAGGATATCGCTCGAATAGCGGCGAAAACCCCTCTTCTCGTCTGCCGCGCCAAAAACAACACGCCCAACCTGGCTCCAAGCGATAGCACCAGCGCACATGACACACGGCTCAACAGTGACATACAACGTACAGTCACTCAGATATTTACCACCCAGATGCTCCGTGGCAGCAGTGATAGCTTGCATCTCGGCATGAGCCGTAGCATCGCGCAAAGTCTCGACCAAGTTGTGACCACGACCAACAACACTATCGCCAGCAACAATAACAGCACCAATAGGTACCTCGCCACGCTCCAAAGCACGGCCAGCCTCCAACAAAGCTTGGCGCATAAACGCTATATCCTTATCACTACCCTCCATTTATGTTTTTTATGAAAAAATTACTATATTTGCTCTCTATATATAAATATGTATAGACAAAGATACGACTCAAAAAGCGAAAAACAAAAATAACAATATATTATGTACAGGACACACAATTGCGGCGAACTTACAATCGCCAACCTTAACTCAAATGTGAAACTAGCAGGATGGGTGCAGAAAGTGAGAGCGCTAGGCGGCATGACTTTCATCGACCTGCGCGATAGATACGGTATAACACAAATCGTTGTTGAAGAGAATTCAAACGACGATATAAAGAAAATAGCAGCGGAACTTGGACGCGAATATGTGATTCAAGTAACTGGTAACGTTATCGAGCGTTCGTCAAAGAACCCAAAGATGGCAACCGGAGAGATAGAGATCGTAGCGACAGAGATAACTGTACTGAACGCCGCAGAGACACCTCCGTTCACAATAGAGGAGAACTCGGATGGTGGGGACGACCTACGTATGAAGTACAGATACCTAGACCTGCGCCGCGGACCACTACAGCGCGCACTGATACTACGTCACAAAATGGCACATGCCGTGCGTAACTTCCTTGACTCAGAAGGGTTCCTAGAGATCGAAACGCCATACCTAATCAAATCGACACCAGAAGGTGCGCGCGACTTCGTTGTACCAAGCCGCATGAACCCAAACGAGTTCTACGCACTGCCACAATCGCCACAAACTTTCAAACAGCTACTAATGGTGGCTGGTTACGATAAATATTTCCAGATCGTACGCTGCTTCCGTGACGAAGACCTACGCGCCGATAGACAGCCTGAATTTACGCAAATCGACTGCGAAATGGCTTTTGTAGAGCAAGAGGATGTGCTTTCGACATTTGAGCGTTGGGCGCAATATATGTTCAAAGAGGTGATGAATATCGAGATTGGAAACAACTTCCAACGCATGCCATGGATAGAGGCGATGGAGAAGTATGGTTCGGACAAGCCAGATCTACGTTTCGGTCTTGAGTTCGCAGATCTCACATCGCTAGCGAAAGGACACGGATTCTCTGTATTCGACGATGTAGATTATATCTGCGGATTCGCAGCTCCAGGTTGCGCTTCATACACACGCAAACAAATTGATGAGCTAACAGAGTTCGTAAAACGCCCTCAAGTTGGTGCAAAAGGTCTTGTATGGATCAAGCTAGATGAGAACGGAACACCAAAATCTTCAATCGACAAATTCTATACGCCAGAGCAAGTACTAGCTATGGCAGAGAAAGCTGGCGCAAAGGCTGGCGATATGGTGTTCATCCTATGTGGTGCAAAGTTCAAAGCACTGACACAACTATGCACGCTACGTCTTGAGGTAGCTGAAAGACTGGGACTACGCGACAACACGAAGTTCGTGCCGCTATGGATCGTAGATTTCCCACTATTCGAGTGGGACGAAGATTCGCAACGTTTCTACGCAATGCACCACCCATTCACATCGCCTAAACCAGAGGATATTGAGTTGCTTGCGACAGATCCAGGAAAAGTGCGCGCGAACGCCTACGACTTCGTTTGTAACGGTGTCGAAATTGGTGGTGGATCAATTCGTATTCACGATTCAAAGCTGCAAGCGCAAATGTTCGAGATACTTGGATTCACTCCTGAGAAAGCTGAAGAGCAATTTGGCTTCCTAATGAATGCGTTCAAGTTCGGCGCGCCTCCGCACGGTGGTCTAGCGTTCGGATTCGATCGCCTATGTTCGCTATTTGGTGGAGTAGAGTCGATCCGTGATTACATCGCATTCCCAAAGAATAATGCAGGTCGCGATATGATGATTGACGCACCATCGCTTATAGATCAAGCGCAACTTGACGAGCTATACCTAGCGACACTAGAGCCAAAGCAAGAGTAATAACCTATCTGCAACGCTGCAATGGCTGCACCATTAGCTGAACGACTGCGCCCCACAAATATTGATCAATATATTGGTCAAGAGCATCTTGTAGGCGAAAATGGGATTTTCCGTAAGTTCTTTGAGACGGGAAATCTCCCTTCGTTCATATTATGGGGCCCTCCTGGCGTAGGCAAGACTACACTAGCAAAGCTCGTAGCGACAACACTGAAGCGACAAATATTTACACTCTCCGCCGTAACATCAGGTGTGAAAGATGTGCGCGAAGTGATTGAAGCGGCAAAGAGAGAGAAATTCTTCAACACCGCTCAACCCATACTCTTTATAGATGAGATTCATCGCTTCAACAAATCGCAACAAGATTCCCTTCTTGGCGCTGTTGAACAAGGTGTCTTTACGCTGATTGGTGCAACAACGGAGAACCCCTCTTTCGAGGTTATATCTCCGCTATTGAGTCGCTGCCAGGTATACATACTGAAGCCGATGGAGCAGCCAGATCTTGAGAAGTTGCTGCAACGCGCCATAACCGAAGACACGGAGCTAAAGAGGCGAAAAATTGAAGTTGTGGAGCGTGAAGCACTATTCACATTCTCAGGTGGAGATGCGAGAAAGCTGCTCAACATAATCGACATTATAACAGGTGCAACTGACGGTGATATGGTCATAACGAATGACTACGTAACCGAATGTCTACAACAGAACATTGCGCTATATGACAAGAATGGTGAGCAGCACTATGACGTTATATCTGCCTTCATAAAGTCGGTACGAGGAAGCGACCCAAACGCCGCGATATACTACTTAGCACGAATGCTTGCTGGAGGAGAGGAGGCTAGGTTCATTGCACGAAGACTAGTGATACTAGCATCGGAAGATGTAGGGCTTGCGAACCCAAACGCACTACTACTAGCGAACGCATGCTTCGATACTGTACACAAGATTGGTATGCCAGAAGCGCGTATAACGCTAGCACAAACCACGATATATCTGGCGACATCGCCAAAATCTAACACTGCATATTGTGCTATAAACGAGGCACTCGCACTCGTTAATAATGACACAACAAATCGATCTGTGCCGCTACACATTCGCAATGCTCCGACAAAGCTAATGGAGGAGCAAGGTTACGGCGATGGATACAAATATGCACACGACTTCGAAGGAAACTTTGCAGAACAAGAGTTCATGCCTGAAGGATTATCTGGCCACACGTTCTACAACCCAAACAGAACAAACACCGCTGAAAATGCAATTGCTGAGCGCATGGAGAGGCTTTGGGGAGATAGATACAAATCATAAGGGGATACTGGCAAACGGATGAAAAGAGTTGGGTTAATATCAGATACGCACGGATGTTTCGATGAGGCGGTTATGGATTTCTTAAAGGATGTTGATCTGATTCTACATGCTGGAGATATTGGATCCACAGCCGTGGCAGATCAAATAACAGCATACAAACCTGGCTCAAAATTGGTCTATGGGAACATAGACCCTGCAGAGATGCGCAGAGAGTTTGGCGAGTTTGAATCGTTCGAAATAGAGGGTGTGAGAATACTAATGACACACATAGGAGGATACCCAAAAAGATATGTACCACAAGCAGAAGAGCTAATAAAGATGCTACGCCCAAAGATATTTATCTCTGGACATTCGCACATATTGAAGGTGATATATGATCCAAAATATGACCTGCTGCATATAAACCCAGGAGCCGCAGGACGATACGGAATACACAAGATACGCACCGCAGTGCGATTCACAATCGATGGAGATGATATTCGCGACCTAGAAATTGGCGAATGGCCGCGACTGCAACAATGTTAATATACTATTAAAAAAGAGCGCAACTCATTATGGTGCGCCCTTTTTTTTCTATATTGCATGTAACAAAAGAACAAAATATATTAAAAATAGAGAAAATGAGAATCCTAAAACTAACAGCTACAGCACTGCTATTTTGTGCCGTAGCGACGACAAGCTGCTGCTGCAATGCAGATGATGATGTGAAGAACGTAATCGTAATGGTGGGTGACGGAATGGGACTTACACACGTCACACAAGCGATGTATCTCTCGGAAGATGAGCTATTCATCAATCGTGTAGATAACATTGCACTCACAACTACACACTCAGCATCTGACATCGTAACAGATTCGGCAGCATCGGGAACAGCTTTCGCTATTGGCCACAAAACCAACAACGGAGTACTCGGAATGGATGCTAATCTTCAACCTCAAAAGTCAATCCTAGAGGCATCGAAAGAGAGCGGGATGACGACTGGACTCGTTGCAACATACGCTATAACACACGCTACACCTGCGGCATACTATGCACACAACGTGACACGCCGCGACGGCGAAGGAATTGCACTCGACATGATGAACGACTATGTCGACATGTTCATCGGAGGAGGTCGCGACCACTTCGAAAAGCGCAAAGATGAGCGCAACTTGACACAAGAGCTAGCGGCGAAGGGCTACAACGTTGCATACACAATCGAGGAGGCGGAAAGTGCATCAACAGGTAAACTAGCAGCCCTACTGGCTGATAACGGACTGGCAAAGATGATCGATGGACGCAGTGACATGCTGCCTCGCGCAACAACAGCGATACTTAACGGGCTTAAAAACCTTGGAGGAAAAGATGGGTTCTTCGTTATGATCGAAGGATCACAAATCGATGGTTTATCACACGACAACCACGCACAAGGGACACTAGAGGAGACCCTGGACTTCAACAAAGCGGTGAAAATTGCATTCGATTTCGCTGATGAAAACCCAGGCACACTTGTCCTCGTATTCGCAGACCACGAGACAGGTGGATTGACACTTCCAGCAAAAGGAAACGAGACACAAACACGATTCTCAACAGGTGGACACACTGCAGCAATGATCCCACTATATGCATACGGCGCAGGAGCATCGTCATTCTACGGCGTAATGGATAACACGGAGATACCAAAGCGAATAGCGAAACTGCTTGAAATAGAGTTCTAAGGTTAAACTCCTATACAAAATAAAAGTGCGGTCAATTGATTTTGACCGCACTTTCTATATTTAAGCAACTGTTAAATCATATTCTGAATAAACCACAAGGAGAATATAGATACGACACCCCACAAGATAAGACCCAACAAAAGCGGCTTAAAACCAACCTCCTTCAAGGATTTAAAGGTTAACGATGAACCAATCAAAAACAAGGTAACCACCAACAAAACCTTTGAAATATGGAAAATATGCTCGCCGATAGCACCTAGGAACGGTATATAGCTATTAGCACACATGGCCAAAACAAAGTAGAGAATAAACCACGGAATAGAGATCTTACGACCACCACCACTAAACAACATAGCAGAGAGAATCGAAACTGGAATAATCCACAACGCCCTAGCCAACTTAACAGTTGTAGCGACCATCAATGCCTGCTCACTGAACGCCGAAGCAGCACCAACGACCGAGCTAGTATCATGAATAGCCATAGCACACCACATTCCAAACTCAGTGTCATTCAATCCAAAATAACGACCAAGAGGAGGGAAAATCAATAGAGCAACAGAGTTCAAAAGAAAGATAACACCCAACGAAACAGAGGTCTCATCCTCGCTAGCGCCCGTAGCGGGAGCAACAGCAGCAATAGCACTACCGCCGCAAATAGCCGTACCAGATGCTGTCAAATGCGACAAACGCTTCGGAATACCCAACAAAAGACCAAGCAAATAGCCCAAAATAAGAACCAACGAAATAGTCGACACAGTCAACAACAAACCATCGGCACCAACAGCTATCGCTGAGTGAATATTCATTCCGAAACCCAAACCGACAACTGAGCTCTTCAGCAACAAGCTTGTTGCCTTCTTATTCAAATCTGGAAACGGATGCCCCAAAATATTAGTCAAGGCAAAACCCAAAACCAATGCCAAAGGTGCAGCGATATAATCAGTAGCACATGCCACCAAAACAATGATGAATATTACTCGTTTAGCCCTATTGTTCATATAATAATATATTTATTAGGTTGCAAAGATATAGCTTTTTGACCACCTAACAAAGAAAAGGGGCAACCAATGGCTGCCCCTCTCTTATTATCGAATACTTTCAGATTATGCCTCCAAAGCGAAACGCTTGTAAGCAACAACTGTAGCATCCTTATCTGCCTCCTTGATGAAATCAGCGATAGATTTCTTCTCGCCAACAACCTCCTGAGCAAGCAACGTGTTCTCCTCGAAGAACTTGCGCATCTTACCCTCAGCAATCTTCTCCAAAATAGCGTCTGGCTTACCAGCGTTCTTCGGATCTTGCTTCATAGCCTCAACAGCGATAGCGCGCTCCTTCTCAACCAAATCAGCTGGGCAATCCGCCTCGCTGATAGAGATTGGAGCCATAGCTGTAGCCTGCATAGCAACCTTGCGTGCAGTCTCTGCGTCGATCTCCTTGTTGAATCCTAGGACCGTACCCAACTTCTTGTTGAAGTGAACGTAAGCCATACAGTAAGGAGCCTCGATACGAGCATAGTATGCTGCCTCGATCTTCTCACCTGTAGTAGCTGATGTCTCAGCCATCATATCCTCAACCGTTGCACCTGCAGAGTTCTTGCAAGCCAACAAAGCTGTAACGTCTGCTGCATCGTTAGCAACCGCAACCTCCAAAATAGCGTTAGCTGCCTCAGAATAGCTGTCGTTGTTAGCCACAAAGTCAGTCTCGCAAGCCATACACAAAATGTAAGCCTTTGTTCCTACGATCTTCGTAACAACAACTCCCTCAGTAGCTGTACGATCAGCACGCTTAGCTACGAATTGCTTTCCACGCTCGCGGATGATATCCTGAGCGCGAGCAAAATCGCCCTCAGCCTCTACCAACGCCTTCTTGCAATCCATCATACCAGCACCCGTCATTTTGCGGAGCTTCATTACATCTGCTGCCTTGATTTCCATTGTTATTATCTTTTTCTATTTTTAAAAACTTACTCTTGAGACTCAACGATCTCAGCAACTGCAGCGTCGTCGTTAGCCTTAACCACCTTCTTGATGCGTGGCTTAGACTCCTTCTTTACTGCTGTCTCCTCTGAAGAATCATCTGTTGAATCCTTATCCTTCTCTAGCTTGCGCTCCTCTAGACCCTCAGCGATTGCTGAACACATAACATCAAGGATAGCTGCGATAGACTTTGACGCATCGTCATTTGCTGGGATAACGTAATCAATGTTGGTTGGATCACAACAAGTGTCCACAATTGCAAAGACTGGTATATTCAATCGCTTAGCCTCCTTCACCGCGTTAGACTCCTTCTGTACGTCTACTACGAAAAGTGCTGCTGGAAGACGTGTAAGATCGGCGATAGAACCAAGGTTCTTCTCCAACTTAGCACGTTGACGTGAGATCTGAAGACGCTCACGCTTTGAAAAATTGTCGTAAGTACCATCGGCATTCATCTTGTCGATAGTTGCCATCTTCTTAACGGCCTTACGTATTGTAGGGAAATTTGTAAGCATACCACCTGCCCAACGCTCTGTAACGTATGGCATAGATACTGCTCCAACCTTCTCGGCAATAACATCCTTAGCTTGTTTTTTAGTGGCTACGAATAGTACACGACGGCCGCTCTTAACGATGCTCTTGATCGCTGCAGCTGCCTCATCCAACTTGATCACAGTCTTGTGCAAGTCGATGATGTGGATGCCATTCTTCTCCATGAAAATGTAAGGGGCCATCTTAGGGTTCCACTTACGCTTTAGGTGTCCGAAATGTGCACCAGCCTCCAATAATGTATTAAAATCTGTACGTGACATTTTGTAAATCTTTACTTTTGTTTTAATTCTCTTTTCATCAACAGATAGGTAGTGAACCTAGTTCAATCCTACGCTGTTTTCCGCAACTCAGGCAATATGGAAGGTAAAGCTAAAAAGCTGTCCAACATATTTAAAACCCAAGTTGTGCTTGCCGAAATCTTGGTTCGCTCGTACGCAATATAAGTCATGCAGCAAAAGCCGCAAAACAAATATTAACGCTTGCTGAACTGGAACTTACGACGTGCACCAGGTTGACCTGGCTTCTTACGCTCAACCTCGCGTGGGTCACGTGTCAAGAATCCGCTCTTCTTCAAAGCTGGACGCATCTCTGCATCAATCTCGCACAATGCGCGAGCAATTCCCAAACGTGCAGCCTCTGCCTGACCCTTGATTCCGCCACCATCAAGATTGATAGTTACGTCATAAGAACCCTCAGTACCAGTAACCATAAATGGTTGCTTTACCTGGAATTGAAGAATCTCCAATGGGAAATAGACAGCAAGCTCCTTGCGGTTGATTGTAATAGTACCATTACCTGGTTTCACGTATACGCGTGCTACAGCAGCCTTACGACGACCAACGGTGTTTACAACTTCCATTTTTCTCTTACTTAATCTCGTTCAACTTGATAACCTTTGGCTCTTGTGCAGCGTGAGGATGCTCACTGCCTGCATAAAGGCGTAGGTTTCTTAACATTTGCTCGCCCAAGCGAGTCTTAGGCAACATGCCCTTAATAGCTTTCTCTAGCACGAATGTAGGACGCTTTGCAAAGTAATCAGCAGGCGTAGCGAAACGCTGTCCTCCTGGATAACCTGTGTGGCGAACATAGACCTTGTCAGTCATCTTCTTGCCAGTGAGCTTCACCTTGTCGGCGTTAATGATGATGACGTTGTCACCACAATCAACATGAGGAGTGTAGCTTGGTTTGTGCTTTCCGCGCAAAATCTTTGCAGCTTGCGAAGCAAGGCGACCAAGTACCTCATCTTGTGCATCGATGATGATCCACTCTTTAGTGACCGTAGCATCATTTGCCGAGATAGTCTTGTAGCTTAATGAATCCACTTCTTTCTCTTTTACGTTAATAATTATTGTAATCCAACCTCCACACTACATAATGCGGGTTCGCAAAGATAGCGAGAAAAAATCTATTAAACAAAGAAAGTTGGTAAATATTTCTCAAGGGGTGCTTTTTTTGCTACCTTTGTCTTGTGAAACGAACGATAGAGATATTTGAAAAACTAGGCAAAGCGCTCCAAAAGGGCGCTCCAACCGCGATTTTGCGTGAAGCGACGGAGCAGAACAAATGGTTCTCGGAGCAAGAAATTAACCTTGCAATTGAGGCTATATACAAAACAATGCTCGCACCAGAAAAAGTGGAGGAGTGGATGAAAAACTACTCTCTCCGCACAACACAAAAGAGCGAAAAGGTGTTGATAGTTATGGCCGGAAACATACCTCTCGTTGGTTTTTTTGATCTTCTATGCACAATTGCATCGGGACACAAGGCGATTATAAAGCCCTCGCACAAGGATCGCGCACTGATGCTGTGGGTAATATCGTTACTAAAAGAGATTGAACCAACTATACCTATATATATAATAGAGGAGAGAGCATCAAGCGATGCAATTGACCCTGACATTGTAATTGCAACTGGTAGCGACTCAACAGCGATACATTTCAAGAATAGATACAAAGGCAAAAAGATGCTACTTCGAGGATCGCGCCACTCAATCGCAATACTAAGTGGCAAAGAATCAACCGAAGAGCTAAAAGCCCTGTCGAGAGATATATATGACTACTCAGGTCAAGGATGCCGCAACATATCGATGATATTTGTACCACGAGGATATGACCTACACAAAATTGCACCTCCTGCAGAAGGTGAAGAGGCAACAAATCAGAAATACCGAAACAACTACAGACAAAACAGAGCGCTACTAACAATGAATGGAACAACATTCCACGACAATGGCGCATCGTGTCTAATAAAATCTGACGAATTTCCTCTGCGACTAAGCTCAATCTCTATCGTAGAGTATGACAACACAAGCGAAGTTGAAGAGTGGGCGAAAGCGCACGACAACGAAATACAGTGTATAGCGACAAACATCGCGCAAATATCCTCGAAATTTGCGCGCGCAGTGAAGCTTGGCGAAGCACAACACCCTACCCTATTTGACTACGCTGACGGAGTTGACACGATGCAATTCCTGCTACAAGATTAAGAGGCAACAAAAGCAATGAAGATAAAGAATTACAGCAACCTCGTGGTATTCTCACACACGATATTTGCGATGCCATTCGCGCTGATTGGTTATACATACGGCTTGATGACAACAAATGCAACATTCAACTGGTGCATACTGATTCAAGTAGTACTATGTATGATATTTGCACGCAAAACAGCAATGGGATTCAACCGTTGGGCAGATAGAGAGATAGATGCAAAAAACCCTCGAACGGCGCAACGAGAGATCCCAGCAGGAAAAATAACACCAAAAGCGGCGCTAACATTCACTATCGCAAATGCAATACTGTTTACCATTACTGCCGCAACAATAAATCCGCTGACGGCAATACTATCGCCCGTTGCACTTGTGGTAATCACAGCATATAGCTACTGCAAACGCTTCACTTCGTTGGCACATATCGTCCTTGGACTATCGCTCGCAATAGCGCCAGTTGGTGCATACATAGCAGTGGCCGGAAAGTTCGCATTCCTCCCTTGCCTACTCGCAATAGTTGTCATGACGTGGTGTTCTGGATTCGACATAATATACGCACTACAAGATCGCGACTTCGACATAGAAAATGGGTTGAAATCGATCCCCTCAAAGTTCTCTGTTAAAGGTGCGCTAGCCATAAGTTCAGCACTGCACGTCACATCTGCCGCTACGTTAATATACATAGCTCTTCAACTTCCAGAGAACATATACAAGTGGATTGGAATAGCGATATTCATAGCGCTACTAATAATGCAGCACCTCCTCGTAACACCAACAAAACAGCGCAATATTGGCATCGCCTTCGGAACAACAAACGGAGTTGCGAGCGTAATATTAGCGATATTTATCATCATAAATCTCATCGTAGGATAACACTACACAAAACACAATTTATCCTCATAAATAGGGATTGTAAAGAAGTGGAGGATTAACTACTTTTGCTCTCGATGAAGAGTGCGATAATATTACTGATAGTGATTGCTACGACGATAGCAACGACAAAAGCTGACGAGGCACAGCTAATTGAGAGCGTGCAGATATCAACAGCGAAGCAAGGATCGAACCTTCAACAAGAGCCATTCGCATCGACAACACTGCGCCAATCGGCAATAGAGCAAAAACAGATAGAGGCGATAAAAGATCTGCAAACACTTGTACCAAATCTGTTTATACCCGATTACGGATCGCGAATAACATCTTCGATATATATACGCGGACTCGGAGCACGAATCGACAACCCTGTTCTTGGACTTAACATCGACAACGTGCCATATCTGAACAAAAATGGGTTCGACACAGATGTTATGGATATTGTGCGAATGGAGATTCTGCGCGGTCCGCAATCGACACTATATGGACGCAACACGATGGGCGGCGTGATAAACATCTATACACTATCGCCGATGGATTACCAAGGAATACGCTTTGGCGCAGAGTACGCCTCTGGAAATTCATATAGTGCAAATGTATCAGCATACCACAAATTTAGTGACAAATTTGCCATAGCCGCAGGAATAAACTACAACTCAACCGATGGATTCTTCGAGAACAAATACACCGGCAAGAACGCAGATACGGAGCGTGAATACGCCGGTCGAATAAAACTGCAATATGCGCCATCGCAAAAGACAATGATCGAGAATACCCTCTCGATATCGAACCTAGAGCAAGGTGGGTATCCATATATGGCGCTAAATGGAGATTACGCCAACGAGGTGAATTACAACGACACATCGAGCTACGACAGATTCATGGTAAACAATGGACTATCGATACGCCACAACTTCGACAAAACAACACTGACAAGTGTAACAGGGTATCAACATCTTGACGACTCAATGACACTCGATCAAGATTTTTCGCCAGAAGCATATTTCACACTGACACAAGCGACAAAAGAACACTCGATAAGTCAGGACATCGTCTGGAAGAGCGAAAAAAAAGAGGGCTACAACTTTCTCATTGGTACATTCTCGCTCCTAAACATAAAAGAGATGAACGCACCAGTGCTGTTCAAAGAGAGCGGCATAGAGAAGCTAATTCTTGAGAATGCGAATAAATATGCAGGCGAATATGAGCATAGATGGGACGAAGATAGCTTCGCACTAAACAGCGAATTCAACAACCTCATGTTCGGCGCAGCGATATATCACGAATCGAAATACACCATAGGAAAATGGGAGATAAAAGCTGGCGCAAGAATAGATTACGAATATACGCAACTAAAGTACAATAGCTACACAAAGACAAGCTACAGCACATACAAAGATGATTTGCTAGCATGGAACACACCAATAGATATTTCGATGGTTGATGATCCGTGGCTCAACTTCATCGAAGTGTTGCCAAAGGTGAGTGTAAACTACAAAATAAATGAGCGAAACTCGATATATGCAACCGTAGCAAAAGGATACAAAGCAGGTGGATTCAACACGCAGATGTTCTCCGACATACTACAGCAAGAGCTGATGACGTACTTCAACATTAGCTCGCTATACAAACCTGAAGAGCTTATATCATACAAACCAGAATATAGCTGGAACTACGAAATTGGAGCGCACGTAGCGACAAACAACAACAAGATACGTGGCGATGTTGCGCTCTTCTACATAGATGTAAGAGATCAACAACTAACAAAATTCCCCGACGGAATGATTACAGGGCGCATGATGACAAACGCAGGTAGATCGCGCAGCATCGGTGTAGAGCTATCGGCATCTGCAAGATTAGGAAATGTAATGCTAAGTGGAGCATACGGATATACGAACGCAAAATTCGTTGAGTATGATGACAACAAAACAGATTACTCAGGAAACTACGTGCCATACGCTCCGCAACAAACACTCTCGGCAGCAGCAATATACAGACTAAACATCGGCAAAAAATGGCTGAACAACATAGAGTTTGAGGTGAACACGAATGGCGCTGGAAAGATATATTGGAATGAGGAAAACAGCTATTCGCAACCCCTCTACGCACTGCTTGGATCTGCAATCAGATTCAATGGAATTGGCAACAAATATATGCTTGCGCTATGGGGAAAGAATCTCACAAACACGAGCTACAACACATTCTATTTTGAATCTATGGGTAACGAATTTATTCAACAAGGACACCAAAGAACATTTGGCGCAACACTAAACATTGCGCTATAAAACTCCAGAAAAAAACAATAACAAAAAATAAGAGAGAGATGAAAAAGTTTATCTACGCCGTAATGGCAATCGCAACACTATTCACAATTGCATCATGCGAAAGAGAGGAGTTAATCGACATCGACACTGAAGGATATATTGGATCTTCTGTGGTAACAGGCGGAATGCCATACACGCAAGAGAGTGCTATTGTGAAGATTAGCTATCCGGAAGCGGGCAAGATCACCGTAAACATGTATGACGTAATGCTTAACGAGTATATGCCACCTCAAGCAGTAATAACAATTGCTGATGTTGAAGAGACTGAGAGCGGAAGCGGTGTTTACGAGTCGGAGTCGGTAGCAACAGGCGTAGCATTCGTACCAGAGTTGACAGATGTCAAAATTACGATTTCGGGAAAAACACTGGAAGTTATTTATAGTTGTGCAGTCGCTGGAACATCATACACAGTGACATACAACGGCGTTGAAAGAGAATAGATTGAACAACGAAAATATTTGCACAAGAAAGAGAGTTTATGCTCTCTTTCTTCGCTTTATTTTATCGCTTTTGTTATATTTGCAGGGTGAAGAGAATGTTACACATAGCTGCCTTAGCAGTGTTGACTCTATTGGCAAGTGGTTGCGAAACAGAGTACATTTATGATAATTGGGGTGAGATATTGACCCCAGGTGGATTCTACAACACTATTACAACATCTGCAGAGGTAACTGCCATCGGCGAGTACAGCTATTCACAAAAAGGGACGATAATTCCGATATATTATAAACAAACAAACACAATATCGCTGGAGTTTGTAGATGTGTCGTTTGCACCAGAGATGGAGCCAGTTAGCTTCACGATAGCAGATCTAAACGAGAGTCCAAGCCTTGAGAATTACTACTCAGGAAGCAACCTCAAACCAATTATGAATGGTGCGCAATTGACAAATTACAACATCACAGATATTGGTGTTTTATATGACGACCTAACACCTGACCTAAAGGTTAGATTCTACTGCATAACTGACGCACCAACATACGGTGCAGCACGTTACGAAGTATATTTTTCGTATAGAGATTAAGAATATTTAGATAGTAACAAATAACTAAGAGAGAGAAAGATGATAAAGGCTGAATACAAACCATTTATTGATGAGCTAATCGAGCTATGTATTAAGGAGGATATTGGTGATGGAGATCACACATCGCTATGTTGTATTCCAGATACGGCGCAAGGAAAGATGCAACTTCTGTGTAAGCAAGAGGGTGTAATAGCTGGTATCGAAATTGCAGAGTTGATACTGAAACGCCTTGACCCGCAGATGAAATTTGAGCAGGTATTGACTGATGGTACAGTTGTAAAGCCAGGAGATATTGCATTCTACGTATCGGGACGAGTACAATCGCTGCTTCAAGCAGAGCGCGTTCTTCTGAACACGATGCAACGCATGAGCGGTGTGGCAACAGAGACTGCTCGCTACGTAAAACGTCTTGAGGGGCTAAAAACACGCGTTCTTGATACTCGCAAGACAACTCCTGGAATGCGCATGCTAGATAAAATGGCGGTTAAGATTGGCGGTGGCGACAACCACAGAATCGGTCTGTTTGATATGATTCTTCTAAAGGATAACCACATTGATTTCGCTGGCGGAGTATTCAATGCAGTGAAAGCAGCGCGCGAATATCTTGCTGCAAAGGGGAAAAACATTCCTATTGAGTGCGAGGTAAGAACACTTGAAGATATTGATGAGGTATTCCGTGCAGGCGGTGCTGATAGAATAATGTTTGACAACTTCTCGCCAGCCCTAACAATAGAGGGAATTGCGAAAGTTGCAGGACGTTGCGAAACAGAGTCGAGCGGAGGCATAAACTACGATACGATGCGTGACTACGCGGAGTGTGGCGTTGATTTTATCTCGATTGGAGCGCTAACACACCAGATAAAGTCGCTTGATATGTCGTTGAAAGCGATTGAGTAACGACACACAATTCGATGGTTGAATTTCGAGAGATAACACTACAAGATAAGGAGCTGCTTGAGCGATATACGCTAGGCAGCTCTATTCGAAATTGCGACCTATCGTTCGCAAATATCTATTGTTGGCAACCAACATACAAGAGCGCCTGGGCAATAATAGATGAGTTTCTCGTAATCCGATTCAACATAGATGGTGGTTGCAAACTTGGATATATGCAACCAATTGGAATTGATGGTTCGCTAGAGTTTGCCAAGATAATTCCGCAACTTGCGCAAGATGCACACGCAAACAATGATCGACTAAGGATAATAGGCATAACGAATGAGGGTTACAACTCCCTGAAAAATTGCTATAACGGAGATTTTGCGATGCACTCAGATCCCAACTTTGAGGATTATATCTATAGTCGCGAAGCACTTTGCACTCTCGCAGGAAAAAAGCTACAGCCGAAGCGAAACCATATAAATCAATTCCTGAAACAATATGGTGACAGATACGAATATCGCCCCTTAACACCAGATCTATTTGACGACTGCCTAGAGCTAGATTGTGCGTGGCGAAGAGCGCACAACGACTGCTGCAACAGAAGATCGCCAGAGCGAAATGCACTCGAAAGAGCGCTCGAAAACTTCGACAAACTGGAGTTGAAAGGTGGTGCATTGCTTGTCGACGGAAAGCTAGCTGCATTCACATACGGGTCACAAATCAACAGTGATACATTCTGTATACACGTCGAAAAAGCATCGCTCGACTACAACGGAAGCTACACAATAATAAATCGCCTCTTTGCCGAAACAATCCCTGAAAACTTCACCCTGATAAATCGCGAAGAAGATCTTGGAATTGAAGGTTTAAGGCGTGCAAAGGTGTCATACTACCCCACAGCAAAGACAGAGAAATATACCGCAATATATCTGCATCACGACGAAAAGGAGTGCAAACGATTGTGGAAAGAGGTCTTCAAAGATGATGATATATTCATCGATGAGTTTATGATGCACCACTACTCAAATAGCAATATGTTGCGTGTGACAGACAACGAAAACAGATATGTTTCGATGCTACACATCGTAGATTTCGCCTGCGAAGGAGTTGGAAAAGTTGCATACATATATGGTGTTGCGACAAAAGAGTCGCACCGAGGCAAAGGCTACGCCACAAAGCTTATGACTGCCGTGATGGAGAAGATAAAGAGCAAAAGCTACGATGCCGCGATGCTAATCCCAGCAGCAAATGAGCCACATCTCAAAGAGTTCTACGCAAAATTTGGGCTGAAACTACACCCAAGCACAACCCTATCATTCCAAAGTTACAACAACTTTGACTTTGCAGACAACGACTCTACAACACCAATGGTATGGAAAAAAGAAGAGGATAGCGAACTACCCTCTCAACTTATCCTTACGAAGTAACAACTGCTACCTATCTGTCGAACATCGTGCGAATCTCTTCAGCACGAGATTTTGCCAACGGTTCAATACCCTCCAACGGGTAATCAAGACCCATTGCTACATATTTCTGAACACCCAAATCGTGATAAGGCAAAATCTCAACCTTCTCAACAACAGAGTAACCTGCGACAAACTTGCTAAGCTTCGCCAACAACTCATCATTATCAGTATAACCCGGCACAACAACATGGCGAATCCACGTCTTAATGCCGCGCTCCTGCAACTTATCCAAGAATTCCAATGTGCGCTTCAGTTTTCCTGTAACGGTAATCTCCTCAAACTGCTTCTCATCGATTGACTTAATATCCAACAGAACTAAATCTGTCGACTTCAAAAGTCGTTCGACATCATCGCTCCACAAAACACCTGCTGTATCAAGCGCCGTATGAATCCCCTCCTTACGACACAACTCAAACAACTCTGCCGCCTCAGAAGCTTGCAACAAAGGCTCTCCACCAGACAAGGTAACACCTCCCGTCTTGATGAAATTATTATATTTGCAAACCTCTGCAAACAACTCTTGCGCCGACATAACCTTAGCATCAGCAGAATCGCCGCTCCAAGTATCGGGATTGTGACAGTATAAACAGCGCAGTGGACAACCCTGCAGAAACGCAACAAAGCGTATTCCGGGACCATCCACCGTACCGAAACTCTCAAGAGAGTGTATTTTCATTTTAGATCTCCTTATTAAAATTTCAATTAAGTGAGGAATTTTCGTATTTCGTGAAGCTTTGGAAAACGCAGCGTACAAATGTACGTGAGTATTTCCAAAGCAAGGGAAGTGCGAAAATTACCGCTTAATTTAGATTTTCGCATTTATGGTTCTAGAGATAACATCTAGCTGCTGCTCCTTAGTCAAACGAACGAAGTTTACAGCGTAACCCGACACGCGAATCGTAAGCTGTGGGTACTTCTCAGGATGCTCCATAGCGTCAATCAAAAGTTCCTTGTCAAATACGTTGACGTTCAAGTGCTGACCTCCGTCCGGTGTGAAATAACCATCCAACATAGATACAAGGTTCGCTACGCGACTCTCCTCACTCTTACCCAACGCCTCTGGCGAGATACCGAAAGTGTATGAAATACCATCTGCAGAGTGGTGGAAAGGCAACTTAGCAACTGAAGCCAATGCAGCCAAAGCACCATTCGTATCGCGACCATTCATTGGGTTAGCACCTGGTGCAAATGGAGTACCTCCCTTGCGACCACATGGCGTAGCACCCGTCTTCTTACCATAAACAACGTTTGACGTAATTGTCAAAATCGACTGCGTAGGCTTCGCATTTCTGTAAGTCTCGTGCTGGCGCAAGAAATCCATAAAGCGCTCAGTGATCATAACAGCGATGTCATCAGTAGCATCACAGTTGTTACCAAATGGAACATAGCTTCCCTCGATCTCAAAATCAACAGCCAAACCACGATCATCACGGATAACCTTAACCTTAGCATCGCGAATCGCCGCCAAAGAGTCCGCTACAATCGAAAGACCCGCGATACCCGTAGCGCGAATACGCTGAACGTCCAAATCGTGAAGAGCCATCTCATAAGCCTCATAGTTATACTTATCGTGCATGTAGTGAATGATCTTCAACGCGTTAACGTAGACCTTAGCCAACCAACGCATCATGACATCGAAACGCAACATAACCTCATCGTAATCAAGGTACTCCGACGTGATTGGAGTGTATGGAGTAGAGACCTGAACACCAGAAATCTCATCACGACCACCATTGATAGCGTACAAAAGACACTTCGCAAGGTTAGCACGAGCTCCAAACAGCTGCATCTGCTTACCGATCTTCATAGGTGAAACGCAACATGCAATACCATAATCGTCGCCATACTCAGGACGCATCAAATCGTCGTTCTCATATTGAATAGATGACGTGTCAATAGAAACCTTAGCACAGAAATCCTTCCATGGCTCTGGAGAATTTACACTCCAAAGAACTGTCAAGTTTGGCTCCGGCGCAGGTCCAAGGTTGTACAACGTGTGAAGGTAACGGAACGATGTGCGCGTAACCAATGTACGGCCATCAACACCTTGACCTCCCAGACTCTCAGTAACCCAAACTGGATCACCAGAGAAAAGATCGTTATACTCAGGTGTACGCAAGAAACGGATGATACGCAACTTAATGATAAATTGGTCGATCATCTCCTGAGCCTCCTGCTCAGTCAACTTACCAGCAGCAATATCACGCTCGATATAGATATCCAAGAACGTAGATGTACGACCGATAGACATAGCAGCACCATCTTGATCCTTAGTCGCCGCAAGGTACGACAAATATACAAACTGAACAGCCTCAACAGCACTTGTCGCTGGCTTAGTAACATCAAAACCATAAGCAGCACACATCTTAACAAAAGACTTCAAAGCTGAAATCTGCTCGCTAATCTCCTCGCGCTGTTGGATAATATCAACAGTGATCTCCTGAATATCAAGACGCTTCTCCTGCTTCATCTTATCCTCGATCAAACGATCTGTACCATACAAAGCTACACGACGATAGTCACCGATGATACGGCCACGACCATAAGCATCTGGAAGACCCGTGATGATAGCTGACTTACGCGCAGCAACCATCTCATCAGTATATGCCGAGAAAACTCCCTCATTGTGAGTCTTGCGGTAACGAGTGTAGATCTCCTTAGTCATTGGATCCATCTCATAGCCATAAGCCTTCAACGCATTCTCAACCATACGCCATCCACCACGAGGATAGATACCACGCTTCAAAGGCGCGTCTGTCTGAAGACCAACGATAACCTCGTTATCCTTATCGATATAACCTGCTCCGTAAGCATCGATAGACGATGGGATCTTAGTCTCCGTATCGTAAACACCCTTCTCGCGCTCAACCTTGAACATCTCAGTAAGCTTATTCCAAACCTTACGAGTCTTATCCGTAGACTCAACAAGGAACTTATCATCCCCTGAATAAGGTGTATAATTTTGTTGGATGAAACTACGAACATTGACCTCGTGTTGCCAATCTTGACCCTTGAAAGAGTCCCAAGCTGGATTATTAGTTTTCATTACCTAAATATTATTTTAATTGTTCTTTATTATAATTCTTTTGTACACTTTTTGTACTTCACAAAGGTATATAATAATTCCCCATTTGACGATTTTTGCATCAAAAAAATCAGGCTATCCAGATAAGAAATTCTTATCTATGGATAGCCTGAAACTATATATGCCCTACACTATCATTTAACAAACGTGTAGCGACCGACACTTAGTGTCATATTTGTTTTACGCTCTATATTACAACGACAAAATTAGTCTTGTAACTTAGCCGCCAAATACTCGCGGTTCAAACGTGCGATGTGTGAAATCGAGATCTTCTTTGGACACTCAGCCTCACAAGCACCTGTATTAGTACAGTTACCGAAGCCCAACTCATCCATCTTAGCAACCATCGACTTAGCACGGCGCGCACCCTCAACGCGACCCTGTGGCAACTTAGCCAAAGAGCTAACGCGAGCAGCAACGAACAACATTGCAGAACCATTCTTACATGTTGCAGCACAAGCACCACAACCTACGCAAGATGCAGCATCCATACTCTCCTCAGCATCAAACTGCGAGATTGGAATAGCGTTAGCATCTGGTGCAGCGTTCGTACGAACATTTACATAACCTCCTGCGTGCAAAATCTCATCATAAGCGTAACGATTAACAACAAGATCCTTGATTACAGGGAACGCCGTAGAACGCCATGGCTCAATAGTGATCGTTTGACCATCCTTGAACTTACGCATATAGATCTGGCAAGTAGTTACACCGCTCTCCGGACCGTGTGCGCGACCATCGATGTGCAACGAACACATACCGCAAATACCCTCACGACAGTCGTGATCGAATGCGATAGGCTCCTCACCCTTTAGAATCAACTCATTATTAAGGATATCCAACATCTCCAAGAAAGATGTATCAGGAGAGATCCCCTCGATTGGGTACAAAACAAAAGCACCCTTTGACTTTGCGTCTTTTTGACGCCATATTTTAATTGTGAAATTCATCGTCTATCAGAATTTGAAATTTGTCTATAACGTCTAAAATTACTCCTTGTAGTTACGTTGAGCTGGCTTAACGAACTCGTAGTTCAACATCTCCTTGTGAAGAACTGGCGCTGTATCCTCGCCCGTATACTCCCAAACAGCTGCGTAAACAAAGTTCTCGTCATCGCGCAAAGCCTCACCCTCTTCAGTTTGGTACTCCTCGCGGAAGTGACCACCACAAGACTCCTCGCGGTTCAAACCATCACGAGCCATCAACTCACCCATCTCTAGGTAGTCAACAAGACGCAACGCCTTCTCCAAATCTTGGTTGAATGAGTCTGGCTCACCCATAACCTTAACATCCTTCCAGAACTCCTTACGAAGAGCTTGAATCTCTACGATAGCCTTCTCAAGACCCTCCTTAGTACGACCCATTCCGACATTCTCCCACATGATGTGACCCAACTTCTTGTGGATATCGTCAACCGATTGAGAACCCTTAATAGAGTACAACTTAGCAATCTTATCGCGAACAGCCTTCTCAGCCTCAACAAACGCCGCAGAGTCAGTAGATACCTTAGGTGCTTGGATCTTCTTAGCCAAGTAATCACCAATTGTGTATGGCAATACGAAGTAACCATCAGCAAGACCTTGCATCAAAGCAGATGCTCCAAGACGGTTTGCACCGTGATCAGAGAAGTTAGCCTCACCGATTGAGTACAATCCTGGGATTGAAGTCATCAAGTTGTAATCAACCCAAGTACCACCCATTGTGTAGTGAACCGCTGGGAAAATCATCATTGGCTCAGTGTAAGGATCAGTATCCTTGATCTCCTCATACATGTCGAACAAGTTACCGTAACGTTGCTTGATAACATCCTTACCCAAACGCTCGATAGATGACTTAAAGTCAAGGAATACCGCAAGACCAGTCTCGTTAACACCGAAACCAGCATCACAGCGCTCCTTCGCAGCACGAGATGCAACGTCACGAGGAACAAGGTTACCAAACGCTGGGTAACGACGCTCCAAGTAGTAATCGCGATTCTCCTCTGCAATCTCAGAAGCCTTCAA
This sequence comes from Rikenellaceae bacterium, assembly GCA_047174045.1. GTDB lineage: Bacteria > Bacteroidota > Bacteroidia > Bacteroidales > Rikenellaceae > Alistipes. Next base: position 12,841 of record JBCQUJ010000004.1, on the reverse strand, counting down.
CGTTCCCTCACGCAACGCCTTAACATCCTCAAGACGCTTTGGAACCCAGATACGACCATCGTTACGCAACGACTCAGACATCAAAGTCAACTTCGATTGCTGTGTACCATTTACAGGAATACACGTTGGGTGAATCTGCGTGAAACATGGGTTAGCGATAGCTGCACCCTTACGGTAGCATTGGAACATAGCTGAACCATTTGAGTTCATAGCGTTTGTTGACAAGAAGAATACGTTACCGTAACCTCCCGTAGCAATAACAACAGCATGAGCACCAAAACGCTCGATCTCACCAGTAACCAAGTTACGTGCGATGATACCGCGTGCCTCACCATCCTCAAGAACAACATCCAACATCTCGTGACGTGGGTAGCTCTTTACAGTTCCATTGTTGATCTCCTTGTTAAGCACTGAGTAAGCACCCAACAAAAGCTGTTGACCAGTTTGACCACGCGCATAGAATGTACGCGAAACCTGCGCACCACCAAATGAACGGTTATCCAACAATCCGCCATACTCGCGAGCAAAAGGTACACCTTGAGCAACACATTGGTCGATGATCAAGTTCGAAACCTCAGCCAAACGATATACGTTAGCCTCACGAGCGCGGTAATCTCCACCCTTTACTGTATCGTAAAACAGACGGTAGATTGAGTCATTATCATTTTGGTAATTCTTAGCTGCATTGATACCTCCCTGTGCAGCGATAGAGTGCGCACGGCGTGGAGAATCAGAGATACAGAAAATCTTCACATTGTAACCTAGCTCACCAAGTGAAGCAGCAGCCGAAGCACCACCCAAACCTGTTCCAACTACGATTACATCTAGCTTACGCTTATTAGCAGGGCTAACTACCTTAATAGCCTCCTTATGGTTGTTCCACTTCTGCGACAACTCGCCAGCTGGAATCTTAGAATCTAAATTTAAAGCCATCTTTAATATTTTTATTTCGTTCTAACTCTTTTTCTATTAACTAGTGTTGACTAGTAATTAACTAGCAGCCAAATACTGAACTAACGCCACACAAACCACAGTTAGCACCGAACAAACCCAAAGATTGTGCATAGTAGAATACTACTACTGCAGCAAAACCAAGGAATACAAGAGTTGCAACTGCGTTCGAAATGAACTTCAAGCGTGGGTACCAAACATCGTTAGCAAAACCTACACTCTGGAACATCGACCAAACACCGTGTGTCAAGTGGAACCACAAAGCGACAAACCACACTAGGTAAGCGACAACGTTGTACCATTGAGAGAATGTGTAACGGATGATAGCTGCTCCGTTTGTTGGAGAAAGAACACGACCACCAACAACAACCGTGTGGTGACCCATCAACTCTACCAACTGCATCTTTGCCCAAAAGTGGCAAAGGTGAAGCGCCAAACCACCAAGAACGATGAATCCTAGCACCAACATGTTCTTTGATGCCCAAGATACACCCTTCTCATTCACCGTAACCTCATAGCGAATGCTACCACGCGCAGCGTAGTTGTTCGCCGTAAGAATGAAGGCATAAACAAGGTGAACAACAACACCACCAGCCAAAGCCGCCGTAGCAACCAATGCGTACCAGTTTGCACCAAGGAACGCACAGATCATGTTGTAAGCCTCTGCGCTAAAGATCGCAGTCAAATTCATTGCCATGTGGAAGATGATGAAAAGAACCAAGGCACAACCCGAAAGGCTCATCACCAACTTTTTGCCCACTGAAGAATTAATCAAGAAAGAGCTCATAATTGTTTGAAATTTGTTTTATAATTTGATTTTTGTTTATTTTTGTCCACAAATATAGTGATTGTTCACTAAATAACAGCAAGATTTTATACTTTTCTTATGAAGAAAAACGATATAAGAAACCTGATGCGCGAACGAATCAGCAAAATAGACCAAAAAACGCGCCTCATCCACTCACAACGCATTTTTCACACGATAGAAAATATGCCGCAATTTGCCGCAGCAAAGAGTATTGCAATATACCACGCACTACCAGATGAGCCACAGACAATAGAGACAATAGAGAGGTGGAACAACATCATATCAAAAGAGATAATACTACCAAAAGTGATAGATAGTAGAACGATAAATCTCTATAAATATAGACCAAATAGCACAGAAAAGGGTGCTTTCGGAATTACGGAACCGACGACAAACAACAAATCATCGCCAGTAAATCCATCACAAATCGACATGATAATTATCCCCGGTGTAGCATTCACAAAAGAGGGAAACAGACTCGGACGCGGAAAAGCATACTACGACAGATACCTCTCAACACCACAATTCATTGCTGCGAATGTTCTAAAAATTGGCGTCTGCTTCCCACACCAAATAATAGAAAAAATGCCGTGCGAAGAACACGACATAAAAGTTGATATTGTTATCTGCGAATAAACGACTTCGCACGCTCGACATCCTTTGCAATTTGCGCCTTAAGCTCCTCTACGCTGGAAAAACAGATCTCATCGCGTATCTTCTCGAAGAGTTCAACGCGAACCTTACGACCATAAATATCACCAGAGAAATCGAAGAGAAAACTCTCCGAACGCAGCTCAACACAATCGCCAACCGTAGGGTTAACACCAATGTTAGTCACTGCATCAAAAACACCATCTACAATCCCCTCAACAGTGACAACCGAACGATAGATGCCACGCCCAGCAAAAGCGGAATCAACAGCAACATTCACAGTTGGAAAACCCAACTCGCGACCCAACTTGCGCCCCTGCGTAACAACACCCTCAATAACCATAACAGAAGTGGAAAGCTAAAGCTCTTTAGTCAATTGACGAACCAAAGAGAACTGAGAGAAAAACTCCTTGCCGAAGACACGCAACACCGTATATGACGGTATAGCCAAGAGCATTCCGACAACGCCAGCAACATAGCCCGAAAGCAAAATAACGATGAAAATCTCCAAAGGGTGAGCCTTGACACGCTCGGAATACAACCACGGCTGAAGCACAAAATAATCTAACCCCTCAACGACAAAAAGCGTCCCCAAAATCGCAGTCACAGTACCACCAAGACCCAACGCCTCAATAGGCGAAACAACTCCCAAGAAGAGAGAAAAACAGATCCCCAAAAATGGACCTGCATAAGGTATCACATTTATAACCCCCATGACGATACCCATGAAAAAAGCATCGCTAGGCGTCATTCCAAAAAATATCATAGCAACGCTAACTGTCGAAGCGACAATAGCACTCTCGCTCATCAAACCAACAAAATAGCGCGACAAAAGAGTCGACACCGAACCCAACGCACGGCGAACATTCCCCTTATACTTAGTCGGAAAAAATGACACGACAATAAGCTCAAAAAGACTCTCATCCTTCAAGAAGTAGTACGTTATAAACGACACAGAAAAGAATGCGATAACGACAGAGATCAAAAAGCCAAATGTAGAACTCAACGCAACATTAAAGAGATCCAAATCAGCAACACTTCGTCCCCAACCAAGAATCGACTCCTTCAAAGAGAACCCATCCACAGGCAACAGAAAGGTTTCATGCAGATAGTTCTGCACCGACAACACAGGCCCCTCGATACTCTTGACAACATTCGAAAAATCGACACCCCCCAACTGCTGAACCCTTGAGAAGACAATCGGAACAAGCGACAAAACCGCCGCCGCAACCAACAACCAAATAAAGATAAGGATAACAAGTGACGAAGCACCACGACCTAATCCATAGCCGCCAACACGCAACTTCTGGACCTTCGCCACGAGAGGACGAAACATAATAGCTAAAACTGCCGACACCAATATATATATGACGACATCAGAGAAATACCACAACAGATAGAATACAATAGCAGTAATTAGCACACCAAACAAAAGGCGCGCTATTCCCTGCAATGTAAAACTACTGCTACTATCGGTCATGCTGCTAAACTACTTCTTAAGACGAACAAGTGGTGTTTGAGAACCAACGACACGATCGCCAATCTCAACCAAAAGCTCAGAATCCTTCGGCACATATACATCGATACGTGAACCAAACTTAATAAATCCAGAACGACTGTTCTGCTCAACCGCAGCACCCTCCTTCATATAAGAGACAATACGGCGAGCGATCAAACCTGCAATCTGACGGAAAAGAATCTTGACACCATTATCCATCTTAACAACTGTAGTCGTACGCTCATTCTCCGTAGAAGATTTTGGGTGCCAAGCAACCAAAAAACGCCCCGGATGGTACTTATAATAATCAACCGTACCAGCAACCGGAACCCAATTGACATGGACATTCGTTACAGACATAAATATCGAGATCTGCAGCACATCCTCCTTCAAACACTCATCCTCACGAACAACCTCCGTAACCACAACACGACCATCACATGGCGAAAAGACCAACTCTGGATCGTGAATCGTGACGCGTCTTGGCTCGCGAAAAAACACAACAACGAAGAACCAAAAAGCAAGAACAAATGCCGAGCTAAACCACAACAGGAAACGATATTCATGATGACTAAGCAATGAATAGATGCAGAACCAAATAGCAAAGCATATTGCCGCTGTCACTCCAATAATCTTGTAACCCTCTTTGTTAATTTTCATATTATCAATTTATTATTTTTTTATCCTATCTAAATGTAATTACTATCTTACGCCTAATTGCTCAATAAACAGATGATTACTCGAACCATGCCTTTACTAGCATTAAGTATACGAGCGCATAAGGCGCTGTGAAGATCAACGCATCAAAGCGATCCAACCACCCACCATGACCAGGCAAAATAGCACCTGAATCCTTCACATCGCTCGAACGCTTAAACATCGACTCAACCAAATCACCAAGCGTACCAAACTTCGCTATTACCACACCAAGTCCGATCCACTTAACATATTGCCCATCGAAGAAGTGCGCAATCAACGCCGAAACCAATATAGCTCCGACAACGCCTCCAATGAATCCCTCAACACTCTTCTTCGGAGAAATAGCTTTATACAAAGGGTGCTTTCCAAATGGAACACCAACAAGATACGCAAAGCTATCGTTACACCATATTATTAATAGGTATAGAACCATAACCCACGCATTCCAAACTCCACCAGTAATCATCAATGGAACACCAGCCAACATCGCCATAGGAACAGCAACGTAAACAACACCCAAAATCGTAGCACCCAAATTCTCGATAGGCTTGCTACCACCCTTGAACAACTCAAGCAAAAACATCGTTGGCAAAGCAAGCATCAAGAACAAAAGCAACGAAACATTATAGCTGCTTCCATTGAAGAAATAGTCAAAGCCAAAGGCGAAAACCGCTGCCGACATAGCACAACCCACAAAAACTTGCGGCTCGTAACCCTTAGCGCGCGCCATATTGTAGAACTCGCGAACACCGCCAACAGTGATTGCCAAGAGCAAAGCCCCAAATGTCCACTGCGAATACCACAAAGCTGCTACAATAACAGCCACCATAACGATTGCGCTCGCAGCTCTAACAAACAAATTATTCAACTTAGCCCCCATATTACCTCTGCTTCAACTCTATACTAGTTACGCCTTCACTGCCTTTGGTTTATCCTTTGCAGTGCCACTTTTCGCTGCACTCCTCTTTGCGGCAACCTTCTTAGCCGCACCTTTAGTTGCTGCACTCTTCTTTGCAGCCAACTTATCAGCAGCAATATCCTTCTTGCGGCGACCCAAAATACGCTCTACATCCTCCGTGAAGATAACCTCGCGCTTCAACAGCAACTCCGCAATTTGCTTCAACTCCTTAGAGTGCTTCTTGAGCACCTTCTCTGCCAACTTATATGAATCATCAATAAGGCCACGAGCCTCAAGATCAATCTGCTGCGCAGTATGCTCAGAATATGGCTTTGTGAATCCAGCACCTTGACCCGTAGAGTCATAGTAGCTCAACGAACCAACCTTCTTACCCATACCATAGTATGCAATCATAGAGTAAGCTTGCTTCGTAACACGCTCCAAATCATTCAACGCACCAGTAGAGATCTCACCAAACGTAAGCTGCTCTGCGACACGACCTCCCATAGTCGAAGCCATATCCTCCAACATATGCTCCTTCGTAGTTATCTGACGCTCCTCAGGAAGATACCACGCCGCACCCAAAGCCTTACCGCGAGGGATAATCGTCACCTTAATAAGCGGACTAGCAGACTCCAACAACCAACTAACAGTAGCGTGACCAGCCTCATGATATGCTATGCGACGCTTCTCGAAATCTGTCATTATCTTATTCTTGCGCTCCAATCCACCAATGATACGGTCGATTGCCGACAAGAAATCTTGCTTCTCAACATAAGACTTAGCGTGACGTGCAGCTATGAGTGCCGCCTCGTTACAAACATTCGCAATATCTGCACCAGAGAACCCTGGCGTCTGCTTCGCCAAGAAGGTGCGGTCCAAGCCATCCACCAACTTCAACTTGCTCAAATGTACATTGAAGATCTGCTCACGCTCAACAACATCTGGCAAACCAACCTCAATCTGACGATCAAAACGACCAGCACGCAAAAGCGCCTTATCCAAAATATCAGCCCTATTTGTTGCTGCAAGAACGATGACACCAGCATTTGTCTGGAATCCATCCATCTCAGTCAACATCTGATTCAAAGTATTCTCGCGCTCATCATTGCTCGAATAGCCACCATTGCTGCTTCTTGCGCGGCCAATAGCATCAATCTCATCGATGAACAAGATACACGGAGCCTTCTTCTTCGCCTGAGCAAACAGATCACGAACACGCGAAGCACCAACTCCGACAAACATCTCAACAAAATCAGAACCCGACATAGACAAGAACGGAACATCAGCCTCACCCGCTACAGCCTTAGCCAACAACGTCTTACCAGTACCCGGAGGGCCTACTAGCAACGCACCCTTTGGGATCTTAGCTCCCAACTCAACATACTTATCGGCATTCTTCAAAAAGTCGACAATCTCCATGATCTCAACCTTAGCCTCCTCAAGACCTGCAACATCCTTAAACGTCACTCGCCTATTGTTATCTTTATCAAACTCCTGAGCCTTCGCCTTTCCAACACTCATAACATCTGACCCACCTGCACCACGCGACATACCACGCGACAAGAACAACCAGAAACCAATCATCAAGATCCAAGGAAAACCGTAGCGAAGCAACATAAACAGCCAACCCTCGCTCTCATCATCATAGATCACCGGAATCGATTTACGGCGAGAAGCAGAACCCGTTGCAGAAGAGACATTACTGCTCGACGAAGCACTACCTGACGAGTAGTGATACCTGCGCTCCGCAGCAGCCAAATCCTCGCGGAACGACTCTACCGAACCAATCTTGAAATATAGCTGCGTTCCGTGAACCGGAATATTAACATATTTATTATCCTCGCTTTGATCTGCTCTATACTTCTCAATAGCCTGCTCCGTAAGTTCAACGCGCGCCTCGCTACGATTTATCACCGTAATGCTCTTTACCTCACGCTTCGCGATAAGCTCCTCAACCTGCGACCAATCGCTCTTTACACTCGCTATATCATCCTTAGTGTAGAAGTAATAACCAACCATTGCCGCAGCAATAAGTGCGTAGATATAGATCCAAAAAGAAGATCCACCGCCGCTAGGCTTCGATCTCTTCTTTGTCTTTGGCTTCTTTTTTGGCTCGACCTTCTTCGGCTCTACACTCTCTACCTTCTCCTCCTTGACCTCTGCTGCCGAATCTACAACCTTAGCCTCAACAGCATCTGCCTTCTTATCCGAAGAACTCTTACCAGCACTTTTTTTATCGTCAGCCTTCTTCTCCACAGAGCTATCCACGCTCTTAGCCACAACTTTCTTAGCTGGACTCTTCTTAGCTTTCGATTTTACGGCTACCTTAGACTTAGCTGAAGCCTTTGCTTTTACTGCCGTCTTAGGCTTGTCAGCCACCGGCTTATCTGTCGCTTGCTTATCAGCCCCCTGCTTTTCAACCGGAACTACTTGCCCCTCTTTATCTTGATTCTCTTTCATGCCTCTATCTGAAATTGATTCGTTATCTTGTCGTTGAGATTTGTTACACCTTGGGAAACAACTACCAAATAGTCAAAAACCCTTAGTGTCGCACCACGTATATTGCTCTACTCCTCGCTCTCGTACTTCGTCACTGGAGCCTCATCCCACAGCTGCTCCAACTTATAGAAGTCGCGCATCTCAGTCTGGAAGATATGCACCATAACCTCGACATAGTCAATAGCGACCCAAAGCCCCATTTGACGACCCTCTACGCGATACATCTTCTCACCCAATCGCTCCTCCATCATCTCCTCAATACCGTTCGAGATCGCCTCGACCTGTGTCGTTGAGTCAGCGTGACAAACGACAAAATGGGAACATATAGCCCCATCAAAACCTCGCATATCTAGCGATACAATATTCTTACCCTTCTTGTCCTGAATTGCCTCGACTACTGTCGCCAACATCGTCTCTGTTGTTACTGCCATATCTAATTTTTTAATTGGAGCATAAGCCCCTCAAATACACTTTCTATATATAATTGTACAAAAGTACGAAAAACAAACGACAAAACACCTCTATAACACAGACTATTTTTTGCTAAAGAAATCAGTCAACTGCAACTTACCAGCCACGCTGCTCACAATAGTATCCGTCAAAGCATTCACAATCGAGCTCTTAACATAGGTTCTGCGCACTGCAACCGATATTTTGCGAGAAGTTGAACCACCAGCCAAACTCTTCACTCGCGTAAGGTGGCGAGCCGGAATATACTCCAACGCCATCTCTGGAATAATCGTCAATGTAGGAGTACAATCAACGATGCGAATCAATGTATCTATCGACCCCGAAACAAAGGTATATTGCGATGCCGGTCCAGCCTGTTTTGCGCGACAAACCTCCAACACCTGATCGCGCATACAATTACCTGCACTAAGAAGAACCAAATCCTTCATATTGATCTGATTCACAGCGACATCCTTCTTCGATGCAAGCGGATGATCCGGCGAAATATACATGTGAAAACGATCATCAAAAAGCTCATGATCGACAACCCAATCACCCTCAACACCACCAGCCACAATTGCAGCATCAATCTGGTCGCGCTTCAGCGCTTCAATTATATCCGCTGTCACCATATCGCGAACCTCCAACTCAACCTTAGGGTATTGCGCCACGAAGGTGGGGATAAACTTATGCAAAAGATATGGAGAAATTGTAGGGATAACACCCAAACGAAGCTTACCTGTCGTCTCGCCCTTCAACTCCGAAATCGACTCCTTAATGCCGTTATACGCCATCATCGTCTGCTTCGCCTCACGAATAACAACCTCGCCAGCTTCAGTAGCAATAACCGGTTTTCGAGAGCGATCCAAAAGCACTACTCCAAGCTCCTCCTCCAACGATTTTATCTGCATACTCAACGATGGTTGAGTAACAAAACACTGCTCCGCAGCAGCTGAAAAACTGCCGCAATTTGCAACCGCGAGCAGATACTCCAATTGAATAATAGTCATATCTATATAATAATATTACAACACCCCAAACTATAACCTAAACCTTAATCAGGCTTGCAAATGTATAAAATAAAACTATAATGAGCAACTTTAACTATAATACAAGAGATTTTTGTAACTTTGCCAAATAGATTTTCGCCACGAAAAGAGAAAAAAGAACGAGAATAAAAGAGTATAAAATGGAGATTGTAACAAGCGGAATACGCCCTACAGGGCAGCTACACCTAGGAAACTACTTCGGTGCGTTAAAGAACTTTATAAAGATGCAACACGATGCAAAGTGCTTCTTCTTTATCGCGGATTATCACGCCCTAACAACACACCCTGACCCAAAAACACTACACACAAATATTCGCGGTGTATTGGCGGAGTATCTAGCGGCAGGTCTTGACCCAGACGTAGCAACGATATATGTGCAGAGCGATGTGCCGCAAGTGACTGAGCTGTCGACACTTCTATCGATGCACGCATACCTAGGAGAGCTAGAGCGCACAGTATCATTCAAAGACAAGGCACGCAAGCAACCAAACAACGTGAACGCGGGTTTGCTTTGCTACCCAGTCCTTATGGCTGCCGACATCCTCCTTCACCGCGCAGCACGCGTCCCAGTGGGAAAGGACCAAGAGCAACACCTTGAGCTAACGCGCGTATTTGCACGCCGATTCAACTCAATGTACAACGTGGAGTTTTTCCCAGAGAGTCAAGCATACAACTTCGGATCAGAAACGGTAAAGATACCAGGACTTGACGGCTCAGGAAAGATGGGTAAGAGCGAGGGTAACTGCATCTACCTGTCAGATACAGATGAGGCGATTCGCAAGAAAGTTATGAAGGCAACAACAGATTCAGGACCAACAGAGCCAAACTCACCTATCAGCGAACCAGTGCAGAACATATTCACAATCATGGAGTCGGTTTCCGACCTCTCAACGATTGAATATTTCAAGGAGAAGTACGCTTCATGCGAGATTCGCTACGGCGATCTAAAGAAGCAACTTGCTGAGGATGTTATCAAATCAGTGACGCCAATTCGCGAGAAGATTGCAGAGATCTACAACAACGAGAAATTCCTACACGAGGTGACACAAAGCGGTGCAGAACGCGCTCGCATCAGCGCCGAAGAGACTGTGCGCCAAGTACGCGAAATAATGGGTATTCGCCACTTCTAGAGAGTAGCTAAACACCAAAATAACCAACCAAAGCAACCATGCGACAGATACAAAGACTATACGAATCGGCGTACGCACGCCTGCTGACACTAAGTCGCAGGTTGAGCAATCGCCAAATGCTAATTATGTTAGCCGCTATAGTGGGTGTAATTGCCGGCGTAGCGACACACCTCTTTGAGTGGTGGTTGCACTCTATCAAGGGGTGGCTTGTAAGTTGGCACAACGTTGATCAATCGCATCCGATATTGCTGATATACCCTACGATTGGTATTATCTTGGTTACGCTATTTGTAAAGTACATTGTGCGTGACAACATCTCAGAGGGTGTTACGCGCGTTCTATACGCTATATCTAGGCGCGAATCGAAGCTCCCTGGCCACAACACATGGAGTTCGCTCATCGCATCATCTACAACACTCGGATTTGGAGGTTCAGTAGGCCCTGAGGCGCCAATCGTCTTGACAGGTGCAGCGATAGGTTCGCAAGTGGGGCAATTTGCGCGACTAAACTACAAGAACACTACCCTTATGCTCTGCTGCGGTGCGGGAGCAGCCCTTGCCGCGATATTCAAAGCGCCAATAACGGGCGTTGTGTTTGTATTGGAGATCCTGATGCTCGACATCACGGTCGGCTCTATCATTCCACTTCTTATCGCGACAATAACTGCTACGACCATGGCGTTCATGTTGCGCGGATTCGACCCAATACTACCCGTTACGTTGGGTGCGGCAGATGGTTTTGAGCTGTGGCAGATACCGCTATTCATAATACTTGGTGTATGCTGCGGATTGATGTCGTACTACCTAACAGCGGTCAACGACTGGGTTGGCGAACAATATAAGAAGCTAGGGGCGCAATGGAAGAAGTGGGCTGTTGGAGGTGTCGTAATTGGCCTATTGATCTATATATTCCCACCGCTATTTGGCGAGGGATATGGCGCCATAACGGCGTTGATGCATGGCAACCCAGAGGCGCTATTCAACAACTCGATCTTCTACTCGCTTCGCGACATAGATTTCGTACTGATACTATTCTTGCTTGCGACAATGTTCTTCAAAGTGATAGCAATGGCATCGACAACTGCCGCGGGAGGTATCGGCGGAACGTTCGCACCATCGCTATTCCTTGGAGCATTTGCCGGCGCATCGCTTGCCGTAATATGCAACACGCTGTTTGGCCTAGAGGTTTCGGTTATATCATTTACGCTGGTTGGAATGTCGGGCGTTATGTCGGGTGTGATGAACGCCCCACTAACATCCATTTTCTTGATTGCAGAGCTATCGGGTGGATATGGGCTATTCATACCACTTATGATCGTCTCTTCGATCTCGTTTGCCGTAGATTACTATCTAGAGCCAGAGTCGATCTACACAAAGCCACTATCGCTATCGGGAGAGTTATTGACCCACAACAAAGATAGATCAGCACTGGTATTCCTAAACGTGCGCGACCTAATGGAGACCGATTTCGTAAGCGTAAAGGAGAACAACACACTAGAGGATTTGGTAAATATAATCTCTAAGGCGCACCGCAACATATTCCCTGTACTCAACGACCAAGGCGAGCTAACCGGCGTTGTACACCTCGATGACCTACGCGAAGATATGTTCCGACCAAACAAATACACTAACCCCGTAAAACAATACACCACACAGCCGCGCGACACTATAATTGAGGGCGAGGCGATACAGAAGGTACTAGAGAAGTTTGAGGGGCGCGGAACATGGATGTTGCCTGTTGTGACAGCGGAGAATAAATATCTAGGATTCATCGCAAAGTCGCAGATCCTAAATGCATACCGAGAACAACTAATCAAGATCTCACAATAGACCACATATTGTTATGCCTACAACTTGAATATGGCTACCCCTTCGGGATCTCCTGAGAGTATCAAGCTCTCCGCTTGTAAGCGGCGATTCCTATTCTAGGACAGGGCGAACCTGGTAGCCGTGAGAACGGGGGCTGTCAGTGCTGGCTGGGCTCAGGTTGCTACTGGAGAAGAACATGCGATACCCGCCTGTGGTGCTGGTCGGTGAGGCACTCCAACAGAAACCGTACGTACCAACGTTGTCCATCTCACCAGATGTGTAGAACCTGCGACCGTTAACCGGGTACTTTGCGTTCGTGAAGAACGTAGCGACAGAACTCGTTAGATTGGCCGTGAGACCGTACCATGGAGTACCAGCAGAGCTGTCAGCTGTAATA
>JBCQUJ010000003.1:0-172841 GCA_047174045.1 Rikenellaceae bacterium | reverse complement strand
ATAATTTGCTGAATTCAACCTGCAAATGCAACTGAATTGAGGTCAAGAAACTATAGGGACATAAGAAAAGGCGAAACAAATCGGAGCCAGGCTCAAATTTATTCCGCCTAAGCGATAAAATTTTCTTATCTTTGCTATAGATTCTAACCACAGATTCAGAAGCAAAATGAAACATTTAACCACAGAACAAAGGTACACAATTTTTGCGATGTTGCAAGAGGAGTACCCACAAAATGAAATAGCAAAAGTAATTGGCGTAAGTAAAAGTACTATAAGCCGTGAACTTAAACGTAATTGCGATAAGCGTAATGGTAAGTATAATAATGATTTAGCTCACCGTAAAGCACAAGGGCGTAAAAAAGGAAAACCACACGCTCAAATACTAACATACAAGATGCGTAAACGCATCCGAAAGCTACTAAAAAAAGGATTTAGTCCTGAACAGATTGCTGGTCGTGAGCGACTTGAAGGGCGAGAGATAGTTTCGCACGAAACAATATATAGGTGGATTTGGGAGGATAAACGACGAGGTGGCGACTTGCATAAATTCTTGCGCAGGCAGGGGCGTAAATACGCTAAACGTGGCTCAAAGAATGCAGGGCGTGGTTTTATACCCAACAGAGTGGATATTGACAACCGTCCCGAGATAGTTGAATTAAAGGAAAGATTCGGTGATTTAGAGATAGATACGATAATAGGTAAGAACCACAAAGGTGCGATTCTCACCATAAACGATAGATTAACAGGTAGGGTCTGGATCCGTAAGCTGCAAGGGAAAGAAGCCATCCCAGTAGCAAAGGTAACAGCCTGGGCACTACGCAAAGTAAAGAAACTAATACACACTATTACGGCTGATAATGGAAAAGAATTTGCAAAACACGAGGAAATAGCGCAGAAATTGGAAATTAATTTCTATTTTTGTAAACCGTACCACTCGTGGGAACGTGGAGCGAATGAGAATACAAATGGACTCATTAGGCAATACATCCCCAAGGGAACGGACTTTAGTGAAGTAACCGCAAAGCAGATTAAATGGATTGAAAACAAGCTAAATAATCGTCCTCGTAAAAGACTCGGATACCTCACACCAAATGAAAAATTTAAACAAATTATTAATATGAATTCAGTTGCATTTGCAGGTTGAATTCAGCATATAGAATAACTCAAACAATAATTTATGTGTGGAATAGTAGGTTACATAGGTAACAAAGAAGCATACCCAATACTCATCAAGGGTCTCAAACGCCTTGAGTATCGTGGTTATGACAGTGCTGGAGTGGCATTAATTGGAGAGGACAACGAGCTGAATGTATATAAGGAGAAGGGAAAAGTTGCAGAACTGGAAGCGTATGCCGATAGTCGCAATACAAATGGTACAGCTGGTATAGCACATACCCGTTGGGCAACTCACGGTGAGCCTTGCCAACGTAACTCTCACCCTCACTACTCTCAGTCAGAGCGTTTGGCAATAATTCATAATGGAATCATTGAAAATTACGCTACACTAAAAGCCAATCTCCAAAAGGAGGGGTATACATTCAAAAGCGATACTGATACCGAGGTTCTGATTCAGCTTATTGAACACGTACAGACGAGCAACAATCTCGACCTGTTATCTGCCGTTCAAGTCTCACTACATCAGGTAATCGGAGCTTATGCCATAGCAATATTGGATCGTGAGACACCAAACCAAATCATTGCAGCACGCAAAAGTAGTCCACTTGTCGTAGGTGTTGGTGATAATGAGTTCTTCTTGGGTTCAGACGCTACACCCATTATCGAATACACAGACAAGGTGGTATATCTTAACGATGGCGAGATTGCAGTGATGACCCTTGGCGAAGAGTTAAAGGTTGTCGATATTGAAAATGCGGAGGTAACTCCCGAAATCAAGACCATAGAGCTAACACTTGGTCAGATTGAGAAAGGAGGCTATCCTCACTTTATGCTCAAGGAGATATACGAGCAGCCAAGGCGACTCCGAGATTGTATGAGTGGTCGTATCAACTTGGAGCTTAATCGTATCTCGATGGCATCGGTGATTGACAACCAAGATAGATTGATGAACGCTACTCGCTTTATTATCGTGGCTTGTGGTACATCGTGGCACGCTGGGCTTATCGGAAAGCAACTCTTGGAAACATACACCGACATTCCAGTCGATGTAGAGTATGCCTCGGAATTCCGCTACCGTAAGCCTGTTATCAGACCAACCGATGTAGTTATCGCAATCTCGCAATCGGGAGAGACCGCAGATACTTTAGCAGCCATTGAATTGGCACACGAAAAGGGTGCGTTTGTCTATGGAATCTGTAATGCCGTTGGCTCTTCAATCGCGCGTTTAACCGATTCAGGAGCATATACCCACGTAGGGCCAGAGATTGGAGTGGCATCGACCAAAGCATTTACAGGTCAGGTTACGGTCCTAACTATGTTGGCTCTATCACTGGGTCGTAAGCGAGGAACATTGAAAGACGAAGAGCGTTTGAGATTGGTGCAGGAGCTAAACACTATACCCGATAAAATCGAGAAAGTTTTAGAGTGTAACGACTGTGTTGAGAAGTTGTCGCACATCTTCACCTATGCCCGTAACTTCTTATATCTCGGTCGTGGCTATAACTACCCAGTAGCCTTAGAGGGCGCATTGAAACTCAAGGAGATCTCATACATCCACGCTGAGGGTTATCCAGCAGCAGAGATGAAACACGGACCTATCGCACTTATTGATAGCGAAATGCCAATCGTTGTAATAGCAACACACAACGAGATGTATCAGAAGGTACTAAGCAATATCCAGGAACTTAAAGCACGAGGCGGACGAGTGATAGCGATTGTCACAGTGGGAGATACTCAGATGGCCTCTATCGCAGATGAGATTATCGAAATCCCTGAGACAATGGAGTGTTTTGAGCCACTGTTGACAACAATTCCATTGCAACTTATGTCATACCACATAGCGGTATGTAAGGGTCAAGATGTTGACCAACCTCGTAACTTAGCTAAATCTGTAACAGTAGAATAGTAACAAATTATATGAAAGAGTGTATATTAGTAGCTGGTGGATCGGGCTATATCGGATCACATACAGCAGTAGAACTTATTGAAGCAGGATTTGATGTTGTTATCGTTGATAATCTATCTAACTCCAATGCCGATTCAGTAGAGGGTGTGCGTAAGATCACAGGTGTGGATGTTCCCTTTGAGCAGATAGATTGTTGCGATATGGCAGCATTCGAGAATGTCTTTAAAAAGTACAACTTCAACTCTGCAATTCATTTTGCTGCATCAAAAGCTGTAGGTGAATCTGTACAGAAACCATTAGAGTATTACTCTAATAACTTGATGTCATTAATGAACCTTATTGCTCTAATGCGTAAATATGAGCGAAGAAATATTGTATTCTCATCATCTTGCACAGTCTATGGCGAACCTGACAAGCAACCTGTAACAGAACAGACTCCACGTAAACCTGCTCTAACTCCTTATGGCAACACAAAGGCTATGAGTGAGGATATCCTTCGGGACACTATGAGTGCATATCCGAATATGAAAGGTATTGCACTGAGATATTTTAATCCTATTGGAGCTCATCCATCTGCCTTGATTGGAGAGTTGCCACAAGGAGTTCCTCAAAATCTATTGCCTTATGTGACACAAACAGCTGCAGGTATTAGAGAGTGTTTATCTGTTTTTGGTGATGATTACCCAACTGCGGATGGTTCTTGCATTAGAGACTATATTGATGTAGTTGATCTTGCAAAGGCACACGTTGTCGCAGTTAAGCGAATGATTGATGGTAAATCTAAATCAGACTATGAGGTCTTTAATATTGGTACTGGCGTAGGGGTTTCTGTACTTGAGTTGATTGAGAAGTTTCAGACTGTTAATAACCTCACGCTTAACTACAAGATAGTTCCTCGCAGAGAGGGTGATATTACAGCTATTTGGGCTGACCCGACTCTTGCTAATAATGAGCTTGGCTGGCGAGCAACACGATCACTTGATGAAACATTAGCGGCGGCTTGGGCTTGGGAGAAATATATTAGAAATATTTAAGTGATACATGCCTCATCAAGGTTAGCATTACTATATATTGTGATTAGCCACGCAACTTAGCAAAATCAGTAACAGTAGAGTAATCACATAAATATAACACCTATGACTTGGATAATAATTGGCGCAGTAGTCGCTGTTGTATATGTAATATCTTTGCTTGTTGGCACTAAATGCGCAGTCGAAGTGGATCCTAATGATGAGACTTTTTAGACGACTCAGCCTAATAGCCATAATGAATTTTATGGCTATTGGTGCATATTCCCCAACCTAGGAGGTTAAAGTTAATTTCTTGGCTGGTGCACTGACAATACTTTGTATTTCATTGCGTCGGACGAGTATAATCCCCAAATGTTATGAAGAACATTATTAGATTCTTATCTGTAGCGATAATCATAGCGCTGTCTGGGTGTTATTGCAACGATCTAAAAGCGCAATATCTAAATGGCACAACGGGGCTTATGAACATCCCGACAGCCGATATGCAACCCGATGGTACATTTATGGTTGGTGCTAATTATATGCCTTCGGAGATTACCCCATCCTACTGGAGTGATGATACAGCAAATTACTTTTTTAATGTCACATTCCTACCATTCTTAGAGTTGGGATATCTATGTACTTTCAAACGATTAAGCAACAACACCATCAATCAAGATAGAGCAATATCTGTTCGACTTAGAGCATTGAAAGAGGCGAATTGGTACCCATCAATAGTATTCGGTTCAGGCGATATAACTACGACGAATCAAAATGGAGATATCACACAGCAGGTAAGTGGAAATAACTACTACAGTGGAATATATGGTGTAGCTACTAAACACTTTATCATTGCACAAGAGCAGATTGGGGTAACAATCGGATATAGCTATGACATTCAAGATAGATCATATAACGATGGCGTTTTCTGCGGTGTGAGTTATCGCCCAAGTTTTTACACCGACTGCGAGTTTATGGCAGATATGAAGAGTGAGAAGGTGAGTGTCGGAGCAGCAGTGAAACTATTCAACCATCTATCAATTAATGTATTTTATTACGACTTTAAAGCATTCTCAGCAGGATTGCGATATGAGATAAAGTTGTACTAAGAATATAGATTTGAATACAATTCGCTTTTCACTCTCTCCGCAAACCTTCACAATAAAGGGGTGTTTCACGGAGATTATGGCAGTGGCAATATCTTAATCAATTACAATAAGAATAAGCCGATATTTATTCTTATTGATACAAATAGAATGAAGTTTGGCTCCATATCCCTGAAGATAGGTTGTCGAGATTTCGACCGTCTCAACTTAACACCTCAGAAGGTTGCTATCATTGCGAAGTCTTATGCTCAAGAGAGAGGTTTTGATCCAATGCAGGTTAGCAAACTCATACAGAGATACCAGATGCAGTTAAAGCGTAAACGGTGTCTAAAACAGTTGAAACATACCTTTGTGCAATAATTACAACAATATTTATGAGCTATTTAGAATCTATATTATTAGGCATACTTCAAGGACTAACAGAGTTCCTACCAGTAAGTAGCAGCGGACACCTTGAGATATTCAGCCATATCTTAGGGGTAAATTCAGAAGAGAACCTATCTGTTTCAATAGTGTTACACGCAGGTACGGTGATGAGCACTATCTTTGTATTCTGGCGAGATATTTTGACCTTGATAAAAGGGCTTTTTCGTTTCGAGATGAATGCTGAGACCGAGTTTGTTTTAAAGATATTCGTATCATTTATACCTATTGTCATTGTTGGATTAACCTTAAAAGAGAGCATCGAATCACTATTTGGTGGCAGCCTCTTAATTGTCGGAGTGATGCTTCTGATTACGGCAGCCGCTTTGTGGTTCTCGTCAATTACAAAGAGCAATGGTGACAAAAAACTAACTTACAAAAGAGCCTTTATAATTGGCTTAGCACAATCTCTGGCTGTACTCCCTGGCTTGTCTCGATCGGGTTCTACAATATCTACAGGGCTGATGCTTGGTGTAGAGAGACCATTGGTCGCAAGGTTTTCATTCTTGATGGTGCTTATTCCAATTATCGGAATTAACTTTTTGGAGATTATTGGCGGAGGCTTCTCTGCTACAACTATACCAGCCCCAGTTCTACTTGTTGGATTCCTAAGCTCTTTTGTTAGTGGTACGCTGGCTTGTAGATGGATGATAAGTATTGTCAATCAAGGTAAGCTATGGTGGTTTGCACTATACTGTGTTGTGATGGGAATCGGTACAATTATTTGGAGCTTGATATAACAATATGTCACAATATAGACAACTAACCCAATTCGAGATCTCGCAACTTAAAGCTGATGGCTCTCGTGCAACAGATTGGTCTTTGATCGAGGTGAGTGAAGATTTTGAGGTCGCTCAGATCGTGCAGAGCCGTATTGAGGGGCGTTTAAGATTGGACTCAAAAGCCCAAATAAAATACTCAACAGTGAGTAATTACCATATTGGTGAGTGTACTGTTGTAGACTCTGTAATAAGGTTGGAGTGTCGCCATTCATCAAGGTTTGGAAATGGCGTAAAGGTAGCGACCATTAACGAATGTGGAGGACGTTCAGTAAAGATCTACAAAACACTTACAGCTCAATGCGCATACATTATGGCTATCTATCGTCATCGGCCACTTATGATTCAGACGATGGGGGCAATGATTGAGAAGTATGCAGGGAGTCAAGAATCCACGATGGGCTACGTTGGCAAGAACTCCAAGGTCATCAACTCTCGCACTATTAGAGAGGTAAATATTGACGATGGAGTTACTGTTGATGGAGTCTCAGCACTTGAGAATGGAACTATCTGTGACGATGCTAAAATTGGAGCAGATGTAAAAGCATATAATTTCATCATAGCACAAAATGCAAGGGTGGATAATGGAGCTATAATTGAACGATGTTTTGTAGGCGAGAGAGCAATAGTTAGCAATGGATTTACTGCTGCAGATTCACTTATATTTGCCAATTCACACTTGGAGAATGGCGAGGCAGCATCAATCTTCGCTGGTCCATATACAGTCTCTCACCATAAGTCATCGCTATTAATTGCTGGGATATTCTCATTTTTCAATGCTGGCAGTGGATCAAACCAAAGTAATCACCTATTCAAGTGTGGAGCAGTTCATCAATCGGCACACCTTCGAGGAACGAAGTTCTCAAGTGGAGCATATATAATGTCTCCTGCTATTGAAGCTCCCTTTACTATCGTGATTGGGCACCACTCAGCACACCACGACACAACGCAGTTCCCATACTCATATTTGGTTGAGAGGGGGCACAAGTCGATGCTCATTCCAGCGGCTAACATTTCAAGTTATGGTTTAGTGCGAGATATAAAGAAGTGGCAAGAACGGGATCGACGAACTCTAAAAAGAGATATGATAAACTTTGAAGAGCATAATCCATACATCTGCGGATTTATCATATCTGCAATTGAGACATTAAAGAGCTTATGTGATCAGAATAGACAAGCAGAAATTTTACACTGCAATGGATTTACAATTACTCGCGCAAGAGCCGAGCGAGCCATAGTATTATATTCTAAATCCTTAGATGTATCCCTTGCTTGTATGTTACAAGGAGATAACTGTAAATGTAGCAGAGGTGAGGGCGTCTGGTTAGATTTAGCAGGTCAATACATCTCGAAGCAAAGTGTAGAGATTCTATTAGATAAAATAGAGAGCGGTGAAGTAGAATCTTTAGAGAGCATAGACTGCTACCTTAAAGAGTTTCACGCAGCATATGATAGCCACGCACACAAATGGGCACAGCAAACATTCACAAATATTTCAGGGCATATACCCACAAAAGGAGATATCGAAGATTTGATTGCGAGAGCACAAGAGGCTAAGAACTACCTGCAAACACAGTCTAATATTGACAAAAATAAGGACTGCTCGACAGCTATGTCAATAAGTTATGGGTTGGATAGTTGTGGCGATATGGATAGCGTTACTGCTGACTATAACAATGTGCGAGGAATTATTGTTGATTAGACGTGTATACCCTTAATGAAAATGAAATTTAAATTCCATTTTTGTCGAAGAGGCAATCCAAATGATTAAACTTTAAGATTATAAATATATGACACTCATAAAATCAATTTCAGGAATCCGAGGCACTATCGGTGGAGAGGTAGGTGAGAACTTAACACCAATCGACATAGTAAAATTCACAACCGCTTATGCTCAATTTATCTCATCATCAGTAGTAAGCGATGACGTTACTATTGTTATTGGTCGTGATGCACGAATATCTGGCGAGATGGTAAATAATATTATTGAGGGTACACTCTTGGGGTGCGGAATCAATGTCATTAATGTGGGATTATGCACAACTCCCGGTGTTGAATTGGCTGTAGTTCATCATAAGGCTCAAGGTGGCATCATCATCACGGCCTCTCATAATCCAAAGCAGTGGAACGCCTTAAAACTTCTCAATGCCGATGGCGAATTTCTAAATGATGCTGAAGGCAAACAAATTCTATCGTTTGCCGAAGACATGAATTACCTTTATCCAGCCGTCGATAAAATTGGTGTTGTGAAGAGCCGAGAGGATTATAACTCTACCCATATTCAGCAGGTGTTAGCTCTGCCATTGGTGGATGTGGAGAACATTAAAATCCGCAGATATAAAGTTGTAGTAGATGCTGTTAATTCTGTTGGTGGCATTGTTATCCCAGAACTGCTAACACAGTTAGGGTGCGAAGTGATTACAATAAATTGCGAACCCAACGGTCTATTCGCACACAATCCAGAACCTTTAGCGGAGAATCTTACAGAGATTTCTGAGGCTATGACTATTCACAAAGCAGATATAGGAGTTGTTGTTGATCCCGATGTTGATAGACTTGCTCTCGTATGTGAGGATGGCAGTATGTTCGGCGAGGAGTATACCTTGGTTGCAGCAGCAGATTATGTTTTATCGTATGCACGAGGAATAACAGTTTCAAACCTAAGCTCATCACGCGCATTAAGAGATCTAACTGAGGCGTATGGTTGCGAATATCAAGCAGCAGCCGTTGGCGAGGTGAATGTAGTAACGACGATGAAAGCTACAAGAGCGATCATTGGAGGTGAGGGAAATGGAGGAGTTATCTACCCAGAGCTACATTATGGCCGAGATGCACTTGTCGGGGTGGCATTGATACTCTCTCTGCTATCCAATAAAGGGTGTTCATTAAGCGAATTGAGAGCAACATACCCATCATACTTTGCATCAAAGAATAAAGTTGAACTAACGCCACAAATAGATGTTGACGATCTCCTATCAAAGATGAAAGAGCGTTACCAACACGAGCAAATTACCGATATTGATGGCGTAAAGATTGACTTCGCAGAAAGCTGGGTACACCTCAGAAAATCCAATACGGAACCAATTGTCAGAATCTACACAGAAGCAAAATCACAAGACGAGGCAGACTCACTTGCTGAGGATTTTATTGGTGAGATGAGGGAGATTTGTGGATTGTAACATCTCAATTTAAGTATCGCTATAATTTCAAATGCAGTGCGACAACCTAATAAAGTGTCGTAATAGGCAGCGCCTAACATTAAAGTTCAACCAAAACTCTCCCGAACCTTTTATGACTGGTTCGGGAGATTTTTATTTATGGCTATTTCCCCAAGGCTCAACACCTAACACCCCAAAGCCTTAGCCACAGTGCGGTCAGTTTGACTCTGGTCTACATTCTTATAATAGTACTTGTAGATAGTAAGTGGGCTATTTCCAGCCATCGCAGCAACATCAATAGGGTTAATATCCGCTGCAATCATAGTTGAGATAAACGTACCACGAGCAGAATACCAAGTGATAGTCTCCTTGTACTTGATGATTTTCTGAACCTTCTTGAGTACAGCATTGACATTATCACGCACCTTCTGTATGCGTCGGTTACGCTGTACCTCGGTTTTGTGTTTTACACTAAAGATTGGTAACATATAGTTCTGGAAACATTTGTCTTTGTACTTATCAAGTATTCCCAGAGCCTTTGCATTTAGCTTAATGCGAGCCTTCTTAGGAAATTTAATGCGCTCATAACAGAGGTAGCCATCCTTATCCACACAATCCCATGTCAAATAACAGGCATCAACACTTGCAATACCACCAGCATAGAACGAGAATAGAAATAGGTCTAAGTGAATCTTCTCGACACGAGTAAGTAGCGTTCTATCCAGTGCCTCAATCTGCATCATTACTTTTGTCGGGATAGATTTTGGTGCAGTCTCTTTACGCTTCATAAGGTGGCGTGACTGCTCAAATATAGAAAGGTCGACACCTGGCACACTCATCTTCGAGGCGTTATAGCATAAGCCATATAGTTTTCTCAATCTCTCAGGAACACCACCATTATTACCTCGCTCAATCCCTTTCTTCTGAAGGTAGATAGCAAAGTCGTAGACGAAATCCTCAGTAATATCGGTGAAGTAATAGCTGCTTAATTGGCGGTTATATTTATCAGCGACAAACTCAGAGAGTCGCATCTCAAGGTAGTGATAGGTCTTGGCGTTACCGAGGCTGGTGATGACTTTACCATTCTTAATACGTTCCTTCTCCTTGTTTATTTGTACTACCTCTCTTAGTACGGTCAATACCGATTTGACTTTAAACGAGGCTTTCTTCTCAACCTCTACATCGAAACAGTGAGACCACTGAACGGGAGACCAATCTGCATCCTCAGCTTCCCATTCCTCCGCAACTTTTAGGTATTTTGCTTTAAGTTCCAAAAGGCGTTTATTCCTTTCGGTCGCCTCGATACCCTTAGAGTTGAATTGTTGGCGTTTCGCATCCCAATCCGTAATTGGCCCAGCAATATTGATAACTTTGCTGACACGAGGATAACCAGTCTTAAAAAATACAAGTTCTAACTTTACCTGCTCTAGAGATTTAGGGTTCTCTTTACCCTTAATGTTAATTGTAAACATAGCACATTAGCTTTAATTCGTTATACTTATTTTTGAGCGAATGAGCCTCGAAAATCGGACTACATAATTCACTACATAAAGAGTAGTGCTTTTCGCCAAAAAGGGGTTAGCTTATAGAAAAAAAACTACATTTTACCCCTGATCGGTATATACAAATTTTACTAATGTGCTATGTTGCAAAGCTATACAGAATACCCTTCTGTATATATCAAAAAAGTGGCTGTCTAATTTAGTCGCCCTCCTTTTTTTGTGTCTATATAGAAAATAATATATGTTGCTATTTGCTATTCGAAGTTGAGTTTTCCAAAGAACTCAGGTTGGTGGAAATTTGGGGATTCGGTTGGAATCTCAGACCAGCTTACGAAGTGAGGCTCTTTTGTTGTGTCGCCGCACTTATATAGATTTGCACGCATCGTTTTTGGCGCTGTATCCAGGTGTAGTGATTTGAACGGTATAGCTATTGTTAAGTTCCATCTGCCTCCATCTTCATTGCTTATTGACTCAAATGGTAGCGAAGATATGCGCTCAATTTTGTTGATTTGCTCTTGGGTGAATCGCTCTGCATTTGGGCGAGTGATGCGTCTTGCGGCTAGTGCTGTGCCTATGCAGTTAAACTCAAGGTTGTAGTAGTAGTCGCTGCCGTCAGGTTGTACGAATAACTCGACACAGCTATCCTTACATACTGTTTCGTTGTTGTTTAGAAACTCCGCTTTGATGTGCTGCTCTTCGACATTATACTTAACGTATAGCTTCTCTGTTGTATATCCAATCTGGAATGTCACCTCTGGTTTGTATGGGAACTCCTGTGGCCAATTCACGCACGCTATTTCGTGCTTCGAGAGGTCGTTTAGCTCATTGATAGATTCGATCTTCTTGACTGTTAGCTCTTTCATCTATTTTATTGTTTTATGTGTCTTAGGGTAAATAGTGTTATTTCTGGACGTGTGCCAATGCGCATTGGGTATACGACATAGCCAAAACCATCATTTATATATAGGTTCGACTCTTTTTCGTTGTCGCTGTAAAGCCCGCTCCACTCTTTATATAGAAATTGTGCAGGGGAGTATTCTCGACCAAATAGTTTTATCTTTGTCTGCATCGCGTGAACGTGTCCTGCGAGCGTTAATCCGCCATATCCAAGCTCCTTGACGCTGTGCCATAGCTGCGGCATATGTACAAGTGTTATGTTGAATAGTGATTTTGGAACACCTAGGTATGCAGCTGTGACATCAGCTGAGCTAGTGTTAATTATATGTTGTCCGCGCTTGTATGCGATTCCACTAACGGTGATTCTCTTTCCGCCACGTCTTATTGTTATTGTCTCATCTTGAAGAACCTTCCACCCCATTTGCTCTTGCTTCTCAATCATTTCAGCCTCTTCTTGATCACTTTCAGCACCAGTTTTGTTTGCATATGTTCCGATGTCGTGATTGCCAAGAACAGAGATTACTCCATCTGTGCCACCGTCGATTCCTGCTAGGATTTGCATTATTTCGGGTGTGAGTTCACTATGTTGCATGTGTACAAGGTCGCCAGTTATAGCAACCATATCTATATCGAGTTTGTTGATGGTCTCAACTAGGTTTTGCAGCTCTCGCTTTGGCGATGCAAGCGTTCCAACGTGTATATCTGTAATCTGAGCAATGCGGTAGCCATCAAATGCTTCTGGTATCTTTGTCGATGCAATCTCAACCTCCTTGATCTCGATGTTTGTACG
Source organism: Rikenellaceae bacterium (assembly GCA_047174045.1). GTDB lineage: Bacteria > Bacteroidota > Bacteroidia > Bacteroidales > Rikenellaceae > Alistipes. The sequence goes on along the minus strand of JBCQUJ010000003.1, from coordinate 160,154 downwards.
GCCATACGTTGCGCTCCATACCATTGTGGCGAATAGAGCTGCCGCTACGAATGCTCCTGCGATCTTTGAGTGTTTGTTGCGCCTCCAAACCGCAACTAGGTAGAATCCGATTCTAGGGATTGTTACAATCATAAATATGGCGAAAACCCACATCTGAATCTGCAGGGTCGTTGTCGATATATCGCCAGCAACCATACGTGCAAAGGCTGTACCTATAATTAATAGGTTGAGAAGTGCTGTAGCACCAACAATTTTAAAAATCTTGATTGCCTTAAATTGAAGGCGCCATAGCGCTAGCAGATCGATTATAGCTACCGAAAGGATTAGAATCAAAGAGACTTTGTGTACCATTTTTTTGCTGATTGTTATCTTACTGCGAGAAGGTGTATCTGAAATATTAGTGTTGAGTAGGGTTTTATCGCTCCAGCGGCGCGTGTGCCATATCCAAGATTGAATGGGATTACGACCTCCCAGTGCGATCCAACCTGCATTTGAGCAAGTGCTGTGCGCCAACCGAGAATCAATTCATTTACCTTTAGCAGTGCAGGTTTGCCTTTGTGCATTGTCGAATCGAAGGTTTTGCCATTGATTAGTGTTCCTTTGTAGTTTACAAGAACCATGCTTTTGGGGGTTGGTTTTTCGCCTCTCCCTTTGGATATTTCGCGGTATAAAACACCGTTAAATAGCTCTTTGACACCATCCTTAGTTCTATATTCGTCAATGAATTGCTTGTTGTGTTCTTTGTATTCACTATGTTTTAGGCTCATATTTTTTCGGTTTGTTATCTATTTTTTCCTTTGACAACAAAGTTACGACAAATGCATAGCTGATGCAATTATTGATGCGAAAAGGTCAAAAAAAAGATGACATAAAGTTGTTTTTTGTTTTTTTTATGTATATTTGTGCCGTAAAGTACCCCCATTCTAGGTCGATTTGTTTGGTGACACAGTTGTCGGGGCATGGATTAGGAAAAATTATATTTCGTTATATGAAACTTAGATTATACACAACAGCTATTGTAATGGCGCTGGTACTAAGCGTATCTGCGTCTTTTGCACAAAGAAGCAACTCAGGGGTGATCAACGCTACGCCTAAGGCTAGCTACTATCAACTTGATGCAACTAACCAACCACGCGAGAAGTTTGTTTTCTACTTCCGTCAAAACGAGACTATGGTTGATCCTCGCTTCGAGGGTAATGATTCTCAGATTTTGATTCTGGACTCTTTGTTGTCAGATGTTGCGCCAGTTCGCAATGGAGATGTTATTAACATCGTGTCGACTGCTTCGCCAGAGGGCTCTGTAAAGCACAACACGGATTTGGCTATTCAACGTTCAAGAAAGATCAAGGAGTCTCTTTTGGCTGAGTATCCTTATTTGCGTCCTTATGAGATTCGTGCATACTACTTCAATTATCCTTGGGTCGATATCGCTAAGGATTTGGAGCAGGGTGAGGCATTCCAAGGTCGTGACCTTGCTGTTTCCATCATGCGTTCTGATGAGGACGATAAAACAAAGCAGTCTTTGTTGAAGATGGTTTCAGGTGGCTTGTTGTGGGGTCAATTGGAGAAAAAGGTACTTGCTTACAATAGACATGGTATCATATATATAACACGTAATGGTGAGACTTATGCTGATCCAACAAAGATTAGCTCTTCTCGTTCAGATGTTTTGGCATATACGCAACAAAAGTCTTACTACGATACTGCGGCAGCAAGAAAAGAGACATCTAAGAACTTTAAAGTTATCCAAGCGGAGCCATCTGCAGCTGCTATTGCTGCGTCTGCGCTTGCTGAGGAGATTCGAGCTATTGCTAAGGTGTCGAGTGGTGTGATCGAGACTTCGGCAACAGACATCTTTGATGTTGCAGCGGCTGAGGTTGCGGCTATTGCGGCTATTGCGGCAGCTAAAGCAGCAGAGGAGTCAGCATTTGCAGTCTCAAAGACTGAGTTGAATGTTTCGGCAGCATCTGATGAGGCGTTTGGTGTTGCAGCTGCATCTGTAGCGGCAACGGCTTCAGCGGCTGCTTCAGCGGCGGCAGCAGAGGTTGCAGTTGTTTCTGCAGCAGCATTTGAGGTTGCAACGGCGGAGGTTGTTGCAGCAGAGGCTAAGGCGGCAGAGGCTAAGGCGGCAGTGCTTGCAGCAGCGGCAGCAGCAGCAGCAGAGGCTAAGGCAAATCAAGCTAGAGAGGCTGAGGCAGCGGCTCGTTTGGCAGCAGCTGCTAAGCAGGAGGCAGAGAGACGTGCTTACGAGGAGCGTATGGCAGCTGAAGCGGCAGTGCAGTCTGCTAAGGCGGCGGCAGCAGCAGCGGAGAGAGCTGTTCAAGCGGCTCGCGAGGCAGCACAGGCAGCAGAGGCTCAGGCTCAGGCGGCAATGCAAGCTGAGGTTGCAGCGAACAATATTCTTGCTATGGAGGCGGCAGCAGCTTATGCTGAGAGTCGTGCGGCGGATCAAGCGGCAGCGGCAGCAGCTTCTGCGGCAGCTTCGGCTGAGTTTGCGGCAGATGCTGAGGCAACACGTATTAGAGCGGCTCGTGAGGCAGCTGAGCGTGCAGCAGCAGCTCGCGCAGCGGCAGCAAAGTCTGCAGAGATACTAAAGAATAGAAACTTCTAATAGAAGGTGTTTGAGGGGAGTAGCCCCTATCTTACTGCCGGGTGATTTGGTCGCTCGTTGTAGTAGATTATAATATGAAAGGTGATGGCTTGTGCTGTCACCTTTCTTTTTGTGCTTTATGTTTCATTATTTTTTTGTCAAAAAAAGTAAGTTAATCTGGTGTAAATTTGACTAAATAGAATATTATTATTAAATTTGTGCTTCGGTGTGCTGTGTTTTGACGGTTTTACTGGCATTTATTGATAAATAAGAATATTACAAATGATATCTAAGGTGCAAATATTTAGGTTTTTGGTATTCGTGGCTGTTTTGTTTTCAGCTACCTTTACTTATGCCGCAGATGAGGTGTTGGCTTCATCTGAATCTAAAGAGGTTGAGCTTTTGGGGGATTCTGCTGAGGGCGAAGATGGTCAGGAGGCTGTTGAAGAGGAGGAGAAGGAGCCAACTATCGAGGATCTATTTCCTGTCCTTAAGGAGTCTTTTCTTTTTACTTTTAGCGGTGATAATACTGATCTAGACCACACTGACGAGTTGTATGTTGCTCAAAAGGCAAAATTGGATACATTGTTGAAGGTTGCACCGATCCAGGAGCGCGATGTTGTAAATGTTGTTGCAACAACATCATTCGATATTTATATGTCCTTCTTGACTAATTTGTCAATTTCGAGTGCATATAACCTTAGAGAGAAGTTCTTGTTGGATTACCCAGAGGTTGATCCGGCGCAGGTTAAGTCATATTACTATTGCAATCCTTGGATGAGGGTCGCTGATAAATTGGAGGCTGATGCTCCTGACTTTGTTGAGCGTGAGGATATTCTTGATATTATGCGTTCTAACGACAATCCATACGCTATTGAGTATCTTTTGAAGGCACTTTATTCTAGTTCTGTCGATGCTTGGTTGTTTATTGATCAAGCTATGAGCGATATTACTCGTTATGGTTTGATTTTTATCGACCGCGATGGCTTGGAGCAAGTTGCACCTATATATTTGAATGATTCGAGTTCAATTGCTGAGCGTTTGCCTGAGGATGAGGATTTGGCGGCAGTTCGCGAATCATTTGATAGTATCTATTTGAGTACTGAGGATATATTGGTTAATGAGGAGTATTTCCGTGCTATTCTTGAAGTTGAGGAGGAAGAGGTTGATGAGGAGACTCCTGCCGACTCTGACTTTTCTGACGGTGATTCTCTTGAGGTGCCTACAGTGTTGAGTGTTGCAGAGGATGTGATTGAAGATGAGGTTGAGGATCCTAAAATTGCAGTTCTTGCATTGAAGACAAATATGTTGTTTGATCTTGTTAGTTTGATCAATGCAGAGATTGAGGTTCCTATTGGCGAGAAGTTCTCTATTGCTGGAGAGTGGATTTTCCCTTGGTGGATCATGGATAATAGTTCATCTAGTAGTAGACGTAATAGAGCGCAAACGCTTACTGGTACTATTGAGGCTCGTTGGTGGTTGGGCAATAGAGATGAGCGCGCTCGTCTAACACATTGGTTTGTTGGTGCTTACGGTAGTATGGGAGTGTATGATTTCGAGTATGATCACATTGGTTACCAAAGTGAGAAGAAATATTACAATGTTGGTCTTAGTGTTGGTTACGCTCACCAGGTTGCGAAGCGTTTGCGACTTGAGTATTCATTGGGTGTAGGTTATATGCAGACGAGATTTAATAAGTACGAGGCTGTTTGGTCTGATGTTGATTCGGAGTGGAAGGCTATGCGCACAGATAGTGGTTCTTTGGGTTGGTTCGGACCTACTCGTGCGAAGGTTTCGTTGTCGGTTGCTATCAATAAGGCTAGCAGTAAGATGAAGAGTAGAGCAAACAGTATAGAATTGGAGAGGTAGTATTATGTTGAATATGAATAATATATCTAAATTTATAAAGGTTTTGCTACTTGCGTGCTTGTTTACGTCTTGTAAGTTGCAGCCTTTGTATGATTATCAATCTGGTAATGTTTTGATTCCTGTTGAGTTGGATTGGAGTGGAACAAATTTGGAGAGTTCAGATTTTTCTGGAGCTTCTGTTTGGTTGTTTCCTAAATCTAGTTCTACAAGAACTTCATCCTCACCGATAGAGTACAAGTTGAACGATTACACTGGTGGTTATATTGATGTTGCTCCAGGAGATTATGATGTTTTGATGTTTAACAAAACAGTTACGGAGCTTGAGAATATTGGAAACGTAGGGTTTAGAGGTACTGATTCCTTTGAGACTTTTGAATACTATAAGAAGGTTTCTGCAGCTACGCTTTACAATGATTATGGTGGTGATTACTCTTCGAGTGTTTACTATAAGTCGCCTGATCGATTGGCGGTAGAGTCTCGCACTTTGTCTGTGACTGAGGATATGCTTTCATATAATAGTTTGGTAAGTGTAGCGCGTGCTAATAGATCTACTGTGATGGCTACGTCGAAGGCTGTTCAGACAAAATATAACGATTTGTATTCGGGATTGCCTGATGCTATGCTATCGTTGGTTGGTGTTGAGCCAGTTTCGATTGTTAATACGAAGAAGGTTTCGGCTTATGTCGAGAATGCAAATAATGCTGCTGAGGCTGAGATGTTGCTTACGTCATCTCCTACATCTGTCTTCTTGCATGATAGAAGTAAGTCAACAGCATCTGGATCTGTACTTTATACGCTTGTTGATAGTCCGACATATGATGAGGATGCGAAGTCAAATGGTACTTTTGAGGTTACTGTGCGTCACTTTGGTTCTGTTGTTAGTGGGGCGTCATCTAAGGCTGATGCAGTAGACTCTAAGGTTGAGCTGCTATTTAAGTTGAGAACTAACTACAATAACTCTGAGTATTATCCATTGGTCAATGACGGACCGTTTAATAAGGGTGTTTCTGCAGCGGATATGGATAAGATCTACAACGAGGTTGTCATTGATAAGGCTGCTGATGGTGAGGAGAATGAATTTATCCTCCCAGCTTACGACTCTGATGATGGCGGATTTAAGCCTGGTGTTGGCGGTTGGCCAGATGATGATATTATCATTCCGCTTGGATAGTTGTTAGGATGGTGCAAATGTGTGCAAATATGCTGCTATTGGCTGTTTATGGCGCAAAAAGTTGGTTTTTAACTTAGAAAATGATTATATTTGCACTGTCAAAAGTTTGACGTTGATGATTTAGAACAAACAATAATTAAAACATAAAAGAAAAATGAAGAAAGTTTTTGTATTTGCTTTGGCAGTTGCAGCATTTGCTTCTTGTGCAAAGTCTGAGATGACATCAGTAACTGATGTTGCTAAGTCTGTAGAGATGAAGTTCTCTGCTTACACAAATGAGTCTTTGGCTGGTACTCGTGGTACTGATGCTGATAATAGTAACATCGCAGCAGATGGTAACGCAATTGGTATCTATGCGTTCAACTCAAATGGTACTAACTTTGATGCGTCTCTTAACAACCACAAGTTGGTTAGCAATGCTGGTGCATGGGAGTCTGCTAGTGCTTCTTACTGGATGGAGAATACAGTTTACAACTTCTACGCATATTTCCCATATGTATCTGCAGTTGCTACAACTGATACTCAAATCATCACTGATTACACTGCAATTCCTTTCTCTGCAGCGTCTCAAACAGATATTCTTTACACAGGTGTTAAGACTGTAACAACAAATGATGATGTAACTAACATGCCAGCTGTTGCTTTGACATTCAAGCACGCTACATCTAAGGTTGACTTCAAGTTCTCAGTTTCTGACGACTCAAAGGTTAACATCAAGAGCCTTCGTCTAGAGGGATTGAGCTCAACTCACACAGGTCTTGCACTTGCTGACGGTTTTGCTAACACTGTAGTTGCAGATTGTTCACACAGCGGTAATCGTGCTTACTTCTATGGTACTGCTCAAAACCTTACATCTGCTATCGATATGACAAGTGCTGCAAGCGTAACTCTTTCTACAGAGACAGGTGCAGGTGCATTCTACTTGTTGCCACAATCAATCACTCCATGGAGCATCGATGCTGAGGCAGGTGCTGCGTTTGAGGAGGGTGCTCGTTTGGTTATCAACTACACATTGACTGATAGCGCTGATAACATCATCATCCCACAATCAGGTGTAGGTACACAAGATGCTGCATTCCCAATCCCAGTTATCATTGATGCTGTATCAGGTAGCGCAGTTGGTCTTCAAGAGGGTAAGTCTTACGTATTTACGGTTGACTTCAGCGAGGATATGCTTGGTTGGGAGCCAGAGACTGGTGAGCCAGTTGTTCCACAAGACGAGGACGAGGATAAGCTAATCAAGTTCGAGGTAACAGTTACTGACTGGGTTTCTCCAACAGTTGAGATCAGCTTGAACTAATTTCTATAGTTAAATAGAGTTTAGTTAATTATAATAGAGTGGCTCTGCTTCGGCAGGGCCACTCTTCTTTTGTGTCTGTATGTTGTAAGTATATGCATTTTATGACTTTGTATAATAACAAAATAGTCCACTGTGGTGTTATCTATTTTATTCTGTTAGGCTGTGCATTGTATATTGCGTGCTTACTATGTGTATGTGTATGATCGTAAAAATGACAGTCGTATGACTGTCATTTTGCTTTGTTAGACTTATGTGGTATAAATTTGTTAGTGACGAATAAGTAGGAGGTTGTCGAAGCGTTCGCCTCTGTTAGCAGCATTCAAGGTGATGTTGCACTCTTTTGCTCCATCTTCATGATTCTCTATTGTATCGTGGAATACCCAGCTGTTTGTATTCTTAGAGATTTTCTCTGCATTTTCGCCTACACTCCACCTGTATATGCTGTATGTGCCGTTTGGTAGAGTTATTTTATAGTTTATTTCAGCACCTTTTTTGCGTGCCATCTGGAAACTGCTGCCAAAGTATAGGTGGTTTAGATTCTTGCGGCGTGCAAATCCTTTGGTGCTTTTGGGTTCACTTGCCATAAAGCGGTATGATGTACCTATATCTAGTGCATCTGTAATCGCATTTATTGTGTTTGCTCCTTGTGTATCAAGGTTGTATATATCGACCCATTCGCCATTTGGATTGCTGCTGTAGTATGTGTATGGCGTCTCGAATGTTTGGGCTATAGTGTGTCCCTCGAATTTCTCCCATATCCACCCTTCAAGGTACTTTGGTTGTAGATTTGAATAGCATATATCTTTCCATTCGAAGTATGGATTGTTGTCTATTGTAAGCGCTGCAAAGTGCATGAGGCGGCGATTATGCTCCTTGCTGGTTGATTTTGCACGATGTACCCAGTAGCATGTTTTGGTCGCTGACTGCGAGTGCATGTTTAGAAAAACATCTAGTTTCATCCCTGCGCTATTGATCGACTCAAGGAATTGCTTGACCGATAAAATTTCTACTGCGCTTTTCTCCGGTTTTTCGTTATAGTTGACCTCCATGTTTATTCCGTTGGCATTCGAGCGTGAATAGCCGATTGCTACGCCGTCAGGATTTAGGCATGGCAGGATGTAGAAGATGCACTTTTTCAATAACTCATTAGATGCTTTTGAACCATCGGTAAGTTGGTTAACGATGGCTTCTAGGTGCCATGCTGAAGGTGTTTCGCTTGGGTGTATGCGACCGTGTATATATATGGTTTGTTTTGCAAGATCATCACCTTTTGGTCTCAGCACTCCGTTTCCATCTGGTATTACTCCTTCGTGTGGTTTGTCGGTTATGACAATCATGTCTAGAGGTTGCCCCAACTCACTCTCGCCAATTGTAAAATGTTTTACATTCGGTGATTCGCACCACCTTTCTAGTGATGTGTTGTAGCGTTGGATGCCGTATGGTACGAAATAGGCGACATATACAGAGTCGTTCTCGAATCGTTTAGTAATAGTTTTATTCATCACTGGCGATTCATCCTCTGTGAAGCGAATGAACTCTTTATTATCGTAGCTATACATTGCTCGGCGCGAGTCATTGTAGTCTATGTTGAGCGATACTTCGCTATCTTTTACGCCGTGCATTAGGAAGTAGAACCAGCGGTTGCTTGGGTATAGCTTTGTGTCTACGGGGTTTTTGGGGTCGAATCGTGTCTTTATATCGAAGTGGTGGTAGTGTGTCTCGCCATCGTAGCGGCTCTTTATGTGGTTTACTTCGCCTAAGGCGCCCCCCTCGAAGTTTGATGAAAAGTGGACGATGCCGCGCGCAGTCACAGGTGTGCTATGTGCTACGATCAGTAGCAGCAAAATCGCGAATGTTATGCGTGGCAGTAGGTTTTTCATGGCTGTTGTTATATCTAACGCAAAGATAGATAATAATGTGAGAAATAGTATCGCAAATTAGTTTGCTACGATATTTTTTGCCATTTTTGCGTTGTAAAGAGTTGTGAGTTTTAGCTATTATGAGAGATAGAAGTTTTGCTGATTTTGGGTTTGACAGCGAGGTCGTAGAGTTGTTGTCTGTTAGAGGGATTACCGTGCCAACAGATGTTCAGCAGCTTGCTATACCTGAGATTTTAGGTGGTGGTAATGTTGTTGTTCGTTCGCAAACTGGTAGTGGAAAGACCTTGGCATATCTGTTGCCAATATCGCGAAATATTAATGATGTAAATGGGGTTGTTTTGGTCGTTGTTCCCACGCGAGAATTAGCGTTGCAAGTGGCTGGTCAAGCCGCTTTGCTGCCTGCTTTTGGTGACTCTGTGGCTGTGATATATGGTGGCGTGGAGTATGGGGCGCAGATTGAGGCTCTTGCAGCAACTCCGAAGTTGGTTGTCGCTACGCCAGGTCGTCTGCTGGATTTAGTTGCTCAGGGTGCTGCAGATATTGTTGGAAAGGTTGCGATTTTCGTACTTGACGAGGTAGATCAAATGGTCGATATGGGCTTTCGCGAATCTATAGCTGAGATTGCTGGCTACCGTATGATTGATGCGCAAACTATGTGTTTTAGCGCTACGTTGCCTAACGGTGTTGAGGAGCTTATAAGTGGCGTGGCTGGTAGCTATAAGTTGTTGGAGTGTCTGGATCAAAAGGCTGCGGCACAGACAATATCGCAGAGTGCATATTTCGTTGAGCAGTCGATGATGGAGCATCTGTTGAAATATCTTTTGCAGAGTGATAAGCCTGATAGTGCAATTGTCTTCTGTCGCTCTAAGGGTATGGCGGATCGTTTGGTTAAGCAGTTTGAGGGTGCTGAGGCGTTTCATAGCGATAGATCGCAAGCTGCGCGCGAACATATTTTGCAGCGCTTTAGGGATCGTGAAACAACGTTGTTAATTGCAACCGATGTTTTGGCGCGAGGAATCGATGTGGCAAATGTGTCACATGTATATAACTTTGGTTTGCCGCAAGCAGCAGAGCAATACCTCCATAGAATTGGTCGTACGGGGCGTGCTGGGGCAGAGGGTGTGGCGCGTTCGTTGGTATGTCCAGATGAGAGGAAGATGTTGCAGCAGATATGTGCGACAATGAAGCAGAGTGTTGAAATTGTGAAGAGTCATCCATATTTGACCCCTGCAGTTAGTAAAGCGATGATGTTGTAGAGAGTAGGGTTGTTATTACTTGTTATAGAGTGAAATAAGTGCTATATTTGAGTTGCTAAAATTGAGTTAAAAGATCAAGTTGTGATTATTATGAATATTAGGTTTGTGTTATCTATTGCTGTTTCGGCGTTGCTATTTGTGGGTTGTTTCGGCGGAGGAGATGATAAGAAGAGGGTTGAGGATCGTCCCGATGTATTGCTTATTGTTGTCGATGATTTGGGTTTTGCTGATCTGTCGCCTTATGGTAGCGAGATTTTGACTCCTGCTGTGCAGGCGTTGGCTGACACGGGTGTTTCATTTTCGCGTTTTCACACCTCTTCTATGGGTAGTGCTACGCGTTCGATGCTTTTGACTGGTGTTGACAACCACTTAAATGGGTTTGGTACTGTTGCGCCGCTGCACACTGCAAACCAGTATATGAAGGATGGATACGAAACATATCTTAATAGAGATGTTGCGACAATTGCAGAGGTTCTTGAGGCGCAGGGCTACGCAACGGCAATGGTTGGTAAGTGGGCTTTGGGTGTTGGTGCAGCACATTCGCCTAAAAGTAGAGGTTTTCAGCGTAGTTTCGCGTTGCAGGGTAGTGGAGCGCACCATTTTGCATCTGCTGTTGCGTTGAATGCAGTTGAGTCTGAGATCGCGTTTTATAGCGAAAATGGTGTTGTTGTAGATTCGTTACCGGCTGATTTCTACTCATCTAAATTCTTTGCTGAGAAGATGTCACAATATATTAAGGAGACACCAAAGAGTAAGCCCTTTTTTGGATATTTGAGCTTCACGGCACCTCGCGCCCCGCTTCAGGTTGAGGCTGCGTGGCAAGATCGAGCTAAGGGGCGATATGATGCAGGAGATGTTGCGGTTCGCCAAGCACGTTTGGAACGTCAGGTGGAGTTGGGGTTATTTCCGGAGAGCGTGCTTGAGCAGAGATATGACAGTCAAAATGTGGCTTGGCAGTGGCTCTCAACGTACGGACGCGAGTTGGAGATTCGTAAGATGGAGATCTATGCAGCTATGGTTGAGTATCTCGATAACTCTATAGGTCAGGTCGTAGAGGAGTTGAAGCGCAGCGGAAGATATGATAACACGTTGATAATCGTTATGAGCGATAATGGAGCAAGTGCTGAGAGTGCTGTCTATTACGCAAATATTGAGGATTGGCAGGCATGGGTCTATAAGAATGGAGTTGATAACATTGGTAACGAAGATTCTTTTGTGGCGTTGGGTAGCCGTTGGGTCGATGTTTGTAATGCACCTTTCACATTGGGTAAAGCGACAATGGGGCAGGGAGGTATAGCTTCTCCTTTGATAATATCTGGTGGCGCGATCAAGAGTGAGCGTAAAATGGGACGTATGGATAGTGGCAATATATTGCATGTGTCGGATATTGTCCCAACAATTCTCGATTATACTGAGTCTGTAATGTTGGATGAGTTTCGCGGTGTAGATATTGCTTCGCCAGAGGGGCGTTCACTGCGTGGTGCTATCGAGCGTACTGAGATTGTGCGTCAAGAGGATGAGCCTTTGTGTTTCGAGATGTTGGAGGGTAAGGCTGTTATTATGGGTAATTGGAAGGCTCGTTGCCTTGCGCCGCCATACGGAAATGGTCGCCGTTGGGAGCTCTTTGATTTGCGTGAAGATCCTATGGAGAGGACTAACTTAGCGTATTCAAATCGCGAAAAATTAAATGAGATGGTTGCTCAGTGGGATCAATATGGAGAGCGCGTAGGTTATATCAGAGCAATAGGTACGCGACCATATATCTCGTTGATTGGTGCCAAGAGATACTTTGGTTACGACACGAGGTTGAGACGATAACGATTAGTTGATTCAGGAGTAGAATTTTCTTCATTTGGCTTTGGCAAAGTAGTTGATAGATATTTGGTGAAATAGAGTTGTAAAACAATCACTTAATATCTAAAAGACTATGGAGTTAAAATTAAATGTCCTTCTATCTGATTTTGTCGTTACATACCACAAGATTCAGAACTTTCACTGGTACACTAAGGGTGCAAATTTCTTTTTGATTCATGAGAAGCTCGATGAGCTTTATGATGGAATTGTCGCTGGAGTTGATGAGGTCGCAGAGACTATGATGATGTTGGAGTTGAAGCCTGTAGCATCGCTAAAGGAGTTTTTGGAGATGTCGAGTATCAAGGAGATCACGGATGAGATGCGTTCTGCTGATGATATCATGACACACGTATTGGCAGATTTCGAACACCTTTTGGCTGAGATTACTGTTATCAAGATTCAGGCTGATGAGGAGAATATTTTCCTTGTATCGGCGTTGATGGATGAGTATATGGCTCAATTTAGCAAGAGTATCTGGATGGTTAAGCAGACCTTGAAGAAGTAGTCGTTATCACATTTCGTAGAAAACAAAGTGGTGCAATTCAATTTTGAATTTGCACCACCTTTTTTGTGTTATCTTCTGTAGGTCTACTTCAGCGTATCTCGATACTCATTTAGTTTCGTTTCGTAGTTTCGCTTTGCATATCCCACATAAACAACTATTGCAAATAATGCAAGTGCTGCACCAATTTGGTATAGCGTTGTGTAGCTTGTGTTTTGTGCGATGACACCACCAAATAACATTCCCACACCCGTACCGCCGTCAATTGCGATGTAGTACGTAGAGTTCGCTGTTCCGCGTCTGTTTGAAGGCCCAAGGTCGATAATCATCGATTGTATACATGGTGATATCATTCCAAATCCAAGTCCTAGAAGTAGCGATACCGGAATGAATGTCTTCATAGTTAGCGCAGTGGTAAACAATATGCCCGATATTACTATTAGGCTTGTCCCAATTAGCAATACACGGTTGTATTTTCCATGTCGCAATGCATTACCAGTAACCCATCGTGCGCTGATAATACCTAGCGCGAAGAAAAGGAAGAAGTTGCCGGAGTTCACTCCTATAGCTAACTCCTTGATATATAGCGCAACATATACCATTAACGAACCATATAGGAAGTATATGATCGATATTACTGCCGCCATAGATAGCCCCTCCCTCATGAAGAATCTATCTAGAGATAGTTTTTCGTGAATAACTGGCGCGTGTGGTTTTGTCTTGACCATTGCGCCAATTGCCACGCCAATCCAACAGCTCAGTGTGGCAAATTTGAATAGGTCATTGTATGAGAATATCTCAATAAGATATAGACCCACCATAGGTCCAATTGCCATTGCAAGGACTATGATTGCTGCGTAGTAACCAATTCCGTCAGCGCGATGTTCTGACGATACAACATCAATTGCTAATGTTCCTGCTGCGGTTGTAACGAGCGAAAATGTTGCGCCAAGCAGTACACGTGTAAGAATTAACCCTCCCACAGTGTCAGATATAGCGATGTATCCAGTAAACATCAGTGCGAATAGAACGAAGACGGTCATATAGAACTTCTTGCGATCATATCTATCAACGAAGTAGCCAGAGAATGGGCGCATCAACAGCGCTGTAATGATATATGAAGCAGCTATGATTCCCGACATTGATGGCTCAACGCCTAGCACTTCTTGAGAATATGGTGCTATGATTGGCATAACTAGGTAGAATCCAGTATACATAAAAAGGCTAGCTAGCGATACCTTTAGAAAGTTGCTGTTAAATAGTCTCTTGCTTTTTGGGTTCTCCATTCTATCTTCTCTAAATCTTTGTTTTGGTGTTATTAGTTTCACAAAGGTAGAAAAAAAAGGTGATTATACAAAAAAGGAGGCTCAACCTCAATGGTTAAACCTCCAGATATTAGCGTTTTAATCTTGATTCTATCTATTTTATGGTTACTGTTATACCTCCTGAGAACCATATTGGTGGCATTGCTAAGCCTCCGTAGTCATAATATTTTGTCGATGTAATGTTCGTTGCATCTATGTATAGTTTGACTATTCCCCTTTGCCAACTTATGCGACTGTCGAGCAGAAAGTATGGCTTGTAATCTTTCGTTTCACCTGTGCTGTCCATGTAGTTGCCGTAACGATCGAATAGTGAGGCTGTTATGACCCACGTTACATCTTTTACAGGTGTCAGTGTTATCGATAGTGCTGCTTTGTGTTGCATGTAGTTTTGCGCATAAAGTGAGATGCTTTCGCCGCTATCTTTGTCCTGCGTTATGAAGCCATAGCTTGCAGTTATGCGCTCCATGAACGATATGTTGCGTGGGGCAAATGTTCCGCTCCACTCCGCTCCGTATGTTGTCAGGTTAGTGATTTGGCGTGAGTAGAATACGCTCGGATCCTCTTCGCGTTCTTCCTCTGTTTGCGCCCAGTCAATAATGTTTTTTCCATCGCGAAGATATAGCTGTGCAGAGGTACTCCACGCGCCGTTGCGATAATCTGCCGCTACGCGATATGTCTTTGCACTCTCCGGTAGCAGGTTTGGGTCCGCTATGCGTGTCGCATTGTTGTAGTAGAGATCCGTGAATGTTGGCAGACGCATGGATTGTGTAGCGCCAGCCTCTAGAGTAACTCCGCGAGCGGGACGGTATGCACCAGATATGCTCCACATTGGCGATGTTCCGTATGGTGTTGTGCTAACTCCTGCCGAACCCGCAATTGTAAATTTGTTCCAATTTTTGGTGTGGCGCAGGTAGTAGTTTCCTATGTGGCGATCGTCCCTATGTGTGTAGGTTGCTCTGTTTGTTACGTTTTCATCGCCTTCGTCAACCCTTACACCCATGTTTGTACTCCAAATATGGTTGTATATGTAGTCCGCGCCAATTGTCGTGCTGCCCGCTTTTTTCCACCTATACTCCATGTATAGCTCTGCACTTACGTTGTCCGTGTCGTGGAAATTTTCGCCTATAGTGGAGTAGCGAATCCACTCGTAGTTGTCGAAATTCTTGCGGTAACTAACGCTGCTGTTGAGTGTGAAGCGTTCCTCTGTGCCGAAGCTTTTTAACCAGCGTAGCGATCCTAGTGCTGTTTCGGTTGTTTCGTATTGCTCTTTGTTTGTGAGAGAATAGAAGCCGTTTGCACCAAATTCACGCTTCTGGTAGCCAGCTTGGAAATCGAAGAATCCAAGCTTCTCAGAGTCGTAGGTTGAGCGAACATATCCGTTCCAATTAGCAAATCCTGTGTTGTATTCATATCCGTCCGAACGGCGGTACGATCCAGCACCAAAGATGTTGAACTTGCCCTTTGTGTAACCGCCTGATAGGTTGCCGTAGCCGTAGCCGTAGGCACCACCGCCAGCATCAAGCCTAATGTAGCGTTCGGCAATTGGTGCAGTGCGAATGTTGATCGCTCCTGCGTAGGCTCCAACGCCCGATACCCCATCTATTAGCTCTATGCCTGAGGCTAGATCAATGTCAATGGGTAGTGAGTGTGTTTGATGCCCCGTGCGAGCATCTGTGAAATTGATGCCATTTAGCATCACCTGTGTCTGGTCAAATGACCCTCCTCGAATCGACAAGTCCGCTTGGACTCCCTTGCCACCTCTCTCTCTAACATCCACTGCAGGCGAAAGGCGCAATGCCGACTCCAGGGTTTGGAGTGGGGCATCGCCAGCCGCTGCACGGCTAAAGATCGGTGTTTGCATCATCGTGCTGCGCGTTGGGTTCGCCTTTGTGTGGGTCACTCCGACATCTCGAAGCTCTATGACTCGAAGTACCTCGATTGAGTCAGTAGAGTTTGCAGATGCTGCGTAAGCAGAGTTTGCAACAAGGGAGATAAGTGACATGCCGACACAAAGAACTCCGATCTTAACCTCTAGCTTCAGCGATGCGAAGGCTGAGTAGCCTTTGCGGTTCCAGCGCTTGAAGCAAGGTGTAGATCCCTCTCTTTGAATCTTTTCTCTTTGAATCTTTTTCATCCTTTTTCTCATTTTGTTTAGATGATTAGTAAATAATAAAATAACGACCAATGTTGCCATTAGTCGTTACAAAGGTATAACTTTTTATATTGTTGTAGTCTATATTTGCTATGTTTTTCGCTATTTAATATCCTGCTTTAGTAAATTTGCTTGTTGGAATTTTCAGCTCATACACCTTGCGGTTGGGGTTCTTGTGTTCGTAGTCGCGAATCCATTGGTTTAGGATGCGAAGTTCGCGATAGTTTGTCTTGTGCTTGAGTGCTATCTTCGACCAATCCAAAACCGCATCATCAACTTTTACTATTTTGTAGTGTTCAAATGGGTATAGCGCCTGATCCTTAGTGAGGTTGAAGCCATAAGCTGCCGGGTCACTCATTATGAGCTTGAAGCTCAATATGCGAGGTACATAGCGCATAGTCTCTTCTGGCAGGAATAGATCCCAGTAGTTCTCCACCCCTTGAATCTCCATGCGGCGAATTACACCCGTGCGACCAACGTTATATGCTGCAGCTGCTAGGGTCCAACTTCCGAACTTCTCTTTCGCGCTTTTGAGGTATTTGCAAGCTGCAACCGTAACTTTCTCTACGTGGTAGCGCTCGTCAACCGTTGAGTTGACCTCTAGGCCTCGCTCTTTTGCTGCCGAAGAGAGGAATTGCCACAATCCGCTAGCTTTGGCTGGCGATACTGCCAGTTCGTTTAGTGAGCTTTCGGCAACACATAGATATTTGAAATCGTTCGGAACACCATATTGCTCCAAGATTGGCTCAATTACGGGGAAGTATCGCGTTGAACGCACTAGTGCAAGCATTGTAGATGTATGCATGCAAGATGTTGTAAGCAACTCGCGCTCAATAGATTCGCGCACATAGCCATAATCTAGTGGGACCGTTTCGCCTGCAAAATCGAGGCTCTTTGGCAGATGCGGTATGCGCACAGCACTTTGAGTCACACTCTCTTGATCAGCTTTGCTCTTTGCCGCAGAGAATGTAAACGCTAGTAGTGAAACGGCTACTGCGATTATAACACGTATTTGTGACATAAATATGATCGTTATCGCTTCAGGAAGCATGTTTTAAGAACTATGCTCGAACCCTCTATGCGGCAATCAACCTCCTCTGGGTTCTCTGTTAGCTTAATCGATTTAACCTTCGTTCCGCGCTTTATGACCATAGATGATCCTTTGACCTTTAGATCTTTGATTACTGTAACAGCATCGCCGTCAAATAGTTCTGCGCCATTGCTATCTTTGGCAATGCCGCTTGCAGCACCTTCGCTCGCGCTATCTGCACTCCATTCGTGACCACACTCTGGGCATGCATTCATCGTACCATCAAAATATCCATTCTCCGAACCGCACTCTACGCAGTTGATAATATCGCTCATAATCTCTTTTTTTAGTAGTAAATAACGCCACAAATATAGCATTAAGTTGAGAAAATTCCTATCTTTGTGATGTGAAAAAAGCAGTAAATAATCTTTGGGCTGATGTTCCGTCGCCGTGCTACGTAGTTAGCGAGGAGGCTCTGTTGCGCAACCTTGCCGTTATTGATAGGGTGCGTGAGGAGTCTGGCGCTGAGGTTATTGTTGCGTTGAAGGCATCGGCAATGTGGAGCATTTTCGATCTGCTTGCGGCGCACTCTGATGGTGCTACGGCGAGTTCTCTTGCTGAGGCTGAGTTGGTTAGGGAGAAGTTTGGCGCTGGTGGAGCGTTGTCGCATACCTATGCACCGATCTACGATCCGCAGGAGGTGGAGCGCATTGTTGAGTTGAGCAGCCATATCACTTTTAACTCTCTTTCGCAGTATGAGCGCTTTGGGGCTTTGGCGAGTCAGAGTGGTGTTTCGTGCGGTTTGAGGGTAAATATTGGTTATTCGCCAGTTGAGACAGATCTTTACAACCCATGTGTTGCAGGTTCGCGCCTGGGAATTGCTCCTGCGGAGTTGTCGCAGTTGCCAGAGGGTGTTGAGGGGTTGCATTTTCATGTTTTGTGTGAGTCACGACCGCACCATTTGCGATTGGCGCTGGAGGCTCTGGAACGCAATTTCGGAGATATGTTGCCGCAGTTGAAGTGGCTCAATATGGGTGGTGGTCACTTGATGACGCATGAGGAGTATGATTGCGATGAGTTGATTGCCTTGTTGAAGGAGTTTGGAGCGAAGTATCCACATTTGAGGTTGATTCTTGAGCCGGGTAGTGCCTTTACGTGGCGCACGGGAGAGTTGGTAACGACTGTGGAGGATGTTGTGCAGAGTGGTGGTGTAACTACGGCGATGATCAACGCTTCGTTTGCATGTCACATGCCTGATTGTTTGGAGATGCCCTATAAGCCAACTATTGTTGGTGCGTGCGATCCGCATGATGATGGGGCTGAGGAGTCTAAGTGGAGAGTTGGCGGTAATAGCTGCCTTGCTGGGGATTATATCGGCGATTGGGTTTTTGAGGATGGACGTGCTATGCCTGAGATTGGTGAGCGTATAGTATTCGAGGATATGATACACTATACGATGGTTAAGACGACAATGTTCAATGGTGTGTCGCACCCATCGATAGCTATTCGCAGGGTTGACGGTACGCTCGATGTGGTACGTAGATTCGGCTATGAGGATTACAAGAATAGAATGTCATAAAATATAAACAGAAAGATATAGATGAAGGAGTTTAAAGCTACAAATTACACACTTGAGTGTGTTGCAACGGGTCGTGAGTTTGAGGATACTGGTTGGGTTATTGATGATTCGCAGTGCAAATCGCCGTCGTTGATTCGTGCTAAGTATGAGAAGAGTCAAATTGAGGTTGGTGCGGATGATATGGGCATCTATAAGTTTGCTGATTGGTTGCCTGTTAATCGTACGTTGAAGGGTTCTTCGGCGCCTGTTACATATAAGAGTAAGGGTTTGGCTGGTCATTTGGGGCTTGAGAATCTATATATCACTTTTAGTGGTTTCAACCCTGCGGTTGGAGCCAATATGAGAACTTGTTCATTCAAGGAGACGGAGGCTTACAGTGTCTGTGGACGTATGGATAGTGCTGAGGAGCGCGTTTTGGTTGTTGCTTCGGCAGGTAATACGGCGCGTGCTTTTGCGCAGGTATGTTCCGATAATGACATTCCGTTGCTTCTGTCGGTTCCAGCTGATAACTTAGATGCTTTGTGGTTCGATGCTCCTTTGAATCCATGCGTGAAGCTTATTGCTTGTGCGAATGGTGGTGATTATTTCGATGCTATTCACTTGAGTAACTTGGCTTTGAAATCTCCTATTTTCTATGCTGAGGGTGGTGCAAAGAATGTTGCGCGCCGCGATGGTATGGCTACAACAATGTTGTCTGCAACTACTACGATTGGTCAAATTCCCGATTACTATTTCCAGGCTGTTGGATCTGGTACGGGTGCTATTGCTGCGTGGGAGGCTAATCTGCGTTTGATAAACGATGGTCGTTTTGGCGATAAAGTTATGAAGTTGATGGTTTCTCAAAACGCACCTTTCGTCCCTATGTTTGATGCATGGAGGGTTGATTCGCGCGAGATGTTGCCTTATGATGATGATAAGGCGCGCCGCGATGTTGAGATCATTGATGCTAAGGTTTTGTCTAATCGCAAACCACCTTACGGAATCGTAGGAGGTCTTTACGATGCTTTGAAGGCGACTAATGGAGAGGTTTTGGTCGCTACGAATGCTCAATCGCGCAAGGCGAAGGAGTTGTTTAAGGAGTTGGAGGGGGTTGATATCTACTCTGCGGCGGGCGTTGCTACTGCGACACTTATCAAGGCGGTTGCTGACGGCAAGATTGAGAAGGATGCTGTTGTTATGTTGAACATCACTGGAGGAGGTGAGGAGCTACGCAAGAGCAAGTGTAAGGAGTTGTTTATGTTGGAGCCAAATATTATCTTCCCAATCGATGCAGGTTTCGAGGATGTAATTGAGAGGTGCGAGGCGCTGTTTGGTGTTGTTCGCGAGAAGGAAGATGATGCAGATGAGGCGGCAGAGTAATCTGTAGTTTTATAGCATTATAATAATCGTTGCAAAAATAAGACGACCTCTATTTGAGGTCGTCTTATTTTTGTATATGTATTGATATTTTTTTAGTCCATCTTCAGAACTGCAAGGAATGCAGTTTGTGGAACCTCTACGCTACCAATTTGTCGCATACGCTTCTTTCCAGCTTTTTGCTTCTCAAGCAGTTTGCGTTTACGCGATATATCTCCTCCGTAGCACTTTGCCGTAACATCCTTACGCACAGCCTTAACTGTCTCGCGCGCGATGATCTTCGCTCCGATGGCTGCTTGTATGGCAATGTCAAATTGCTGGCGCGGGATCAACTCCTTTAGTTTTTCGCACATCTTACGACCAAATTCGTATGCATTATCAGCGTATATAAGCGATGATAGTGCATCTACAGGCTCTCCATTTAGTAGAATATCAAGCTTCGATAGCTTACTTGTTTGGTAGCCACAGCGGTGGTAGTCAAACGATGCGTAGCCCTTAGATGTGCTTTTTAGTTTGTCGTAGAAGTCAAATACAATCTCCGATAGAGGCATTTCGAAGTTAACCTCGACTCTATCTTGTGTTATGAATGTCTGGTTCGTCATTACGCCACGTTTGTCGATACATAGGCGCAATACATTTCCTAGATACTCCGACTTTGTGATTACTTGCGCCTTGATGTATGGCTCTTCGATCTTTGCAATCTTCGTAACCTCTGGCAGTCCCGATGGGTTGTGAACCTCAAGGAGTTCGCCCGTTGTCGTCGTAACATTGTATGAAACGTTAGGCACTGTTGTGATAACATCCATGTCAAACTCGCGATATAGGCGCTCTTGGATAATCTCCATGTGTAGCAATCCTAGGAATCCGCAACGGAATCCAAATCCAAGCGCTAGAGAGCTCTCTGGTTCGTAAGTTAGTGATGCATCGTTTAGTTGCAGTTTATCAAGCGATGCACGCAGATCTTCGTATTGATCTGCATTAACTGGGTATATACCAGCAAACACCATCGGTTTAACATCCTCAAAACCAGCGATAGCCTCGTCGCATGGGTTCTCTGTCGTTGTAATCGTATCTCCAACCTTTATATCTTTCGAACTCTTTAGTCCAGAGCAGATGTAGCCAACATCTCCCGATTTGATCTCATTCTTAGGCGACATCTCTAGCTTCAGTACTCCAATTTCGCCAGCTTCATATTCGCTACCCGTGTTGAAGAACTTTACCTTTTGTCCCTTCTTGATTGTGCCATTCATTACGCGGTAGTATGCTATAACACCACGGAATGGGTTGAATACAGAGTCAAATATAAGAGCTTGTAGCGGTGCATCATCATCGCCTTTTGGCGCAGGAATACGCGCTACAATTGCCTCTAGAATATCCTCTACGCCTTGTCCTGTCTTGCCCGACGCAAGTAGAATATCTTCCTCCTCGCAGCCTATAAGGTCGATGATCTGATCCTTAACCTCATCAACCATTGCTGACTCAACATCAATTTTGTTCATCACCGGAACAATCTCCAAGTCGCTACCCACTGCGAGGTATAGGTTTGAGATTGTCTGCGCTTGAATACCTTGCGTAGCATCGACAACCAAAAGTGCTCCTTCGCATGATGCAATGGCGCGCGATACCTCGTAAGAGAAGTCAACGTGACCTGGGGTGTCGATAAGGTTTAGAGTATATGTTTGACCATCTTTTGCCTTGTAGTCCATCTGTATGGCGTGGCTCTTGATCGTGATTCCTTTTTCTCGTTCAAGGTCCATATCATCCAACACCTGCGCCTGCATCTGTCGCTGGTTCAGTGTGTTAGTCTTCTCCAAAAGTCTATCGGCCAAGGTGCTTTTGCCGTGGTCGATGTGTGCGATGATACAGAAATTACGTATTTTCTTCATAATCTTTTTTTGCTCTTATTGAGGCAAAGATAATAAAAATATTGCATATATTTGCCACAATTATGGGTGGTAAGGAGTTAATAGTTATTGTTGGGCCTACGGGTTCGGGTAAGAGTTCGTTGAGCATGGCTTTGGCGGCACACTATGGGTGTCCTATTGTTTCTACGGATTCTAGGCAGTTTTACCGCCATATTCCTATTGGGACGGCGCAACCAACGCAGGAGGATTTAGCAGAGGCTGAGCATCATTTCATCGCTTGCCGCGAGCTTGCTGATGATTATAACGCGGGGCAATACGAGAAGGATGTTTTGGCGCGTTTGGAGGAGTTGTTTTTGAAGCACGATAGGGTTGTCGCTGTGGGTGGTTCTGGATTGTATATCAAAGCGCTTTGTGAGGGTTTAGATGCACTGCCAGATGTTTCCGATGAGGTTCGTGATAGTGTGCGAAAAATATATGCAGATAGTGGCTTAGAGCCGCTTCTGGAGGAGTTGAAGAGTGCTGATCCTGAGTTTTATGAGCAGGTTGATAGATGTAATCATGCGCGTGTTATGCGAGCTGTTGAGATGTGTAGAACCTCCGCTGATGGTAAATACTCTACGCTGCGCGCTGGTTCTGTCGCAAAGCGACCATTCAATATTGTGAAGGTTGGTCTTGATTTGCCTAGAGAGGAGTTGTACGAGCGCATAAATTTGCGTGTTGAGCAGATGTTGTTAGAGGGGCTTGAGAGCGAAGCTAGGGCAGTATATCCACTTCGTGAATTAAATTCATTGCAGACGGTTGGATATCGCGAAATGTTTGATTTTTTTGATGGTACATTATCTCTTGAAGAGGCTGTTGAACTTGTGAAACGTAACTCTAGACGTTATGCGAAGCGCCAGATGACGTGGTTTAGGCGTGACGATGATATAGAGTGGTTTACGCAGTTTGACCCTGAAAAGGTTATTGGTTATATAGATAGTTTGCGTAGGTAGAAAAAAAACGTTATATTTGCTGAACGTTTTTCATAATAACGTTTTTTAAGTTGGTTGCTCGAATGGTGGAATTGGTAGACACGCCGGACTTAAAATCCTGTGATCAGCAATGGTCGTACCGGTTCGATCCCGGTTTCGAGTACGAAAAAAGAGGTGATGCAATTTAAGCATCACCTCTTTTTGATTTGTAGTGTAATCCTCTACAATCTTGATGTTAGGATCTTTTCAACAACATCAAATGTTATGTTTGCATTCTCTCCAAACTTCGATCCACGCTCTTGTAGTCGCGAAACAACCTCTGCGATTGTATCTTCGCCAATATTGTTCTCGCTTAGGCGTGTTTTAAGTCCTAGTGAGCGGAAGAACTCCTCTGTCGCTTTGATTGTTGCATCTATGCGCTCCTCTGTCGAGCCGCTAGTTATGCCCCATACGCGCTCTCCATATTGCAGGATTTTACACTCCTTTTGTCCGCGCATAATATCCATAACGCCTGGAAGAACGATAGATAGTGTGTGTCCGTGCGTCAGACCAGTCAAGGCTGTAATCTCGTGGCCAATCATGTGTGTAGACCAATCTGAAGGCACTCCCATCGCGATGAAGTAGTTTAGTGCCATTGTTGCACACAACATGTAGTTCGACATCTGGTCGTAATCTCTCTTGTTTGCCTTGATCTTTGGTGCAATCTCCACCAATGTTTGCAGTATTCCTTCTGCCCAACGATCCATAAGTGGCGATACGCCGCAAACAGTTAGATATTGCTCCATAGTGTGGATGAACGTATCTGTGATACCGCATGCAATTTGGTACTCTGGCAACGTAAATGTAACCTCTGGGTCGAGGATCGAGAATTTTGGATATGCTGAGTAGAAGGCATATTTCTCACCCGTTGCATCGTTCGATATAACAGCTCCGCGGTTCATCTCTGAACCAGTTGCTGGCAGCGTTATAACGCTTGCGAAAGGTACGAAAGCGCCAGGTTGTGCCTTCCCAATTACTATATCCCAAGGCTCAGCCTCTGTGTTTATCGACGACATGATTAGCTTCGTAGCATCTACCACAGATCCACCACCAACTGCTAATATGAAGTTTACTCCCTCCTTTTTGCCCAACTCAACAGCCTTGCGTACTGTCTCGACGCGTGGGTTAGGCTCAATGCCCCAGAATTCAACATAGTCGAACCCTTTTAGCGCCGCCATGACTTGGTCGTACACTCCATTTGATTTGATAGATCCGCCACCCATAGTGACCATGATCTTTGCATCTTTGGGTAGTTCTTGGCTTAGCTTTGCGATTTCGCCTTTACCGAAGATGATCTTTGTTGGATTCTGAAACTCGAAATTTTTCATAGTTGATTTATTTAGTTTGTCTGTTTTTAGAATTGAATGCGTTCTGGTGCAATCATCACTATACCGCGATCTGCGGAGTTTATTGCCTTTAGGTCGCGCATCATATCTCCTTCGTAACCTTTAGTGGCTATTTTTGAGAAGAGCGAAAGTGGTGCGGCGATATGGCTTGCAATTGTCGCGCTGAATAGCGATGCGTACTCCATCCATGGGGTGTTCTCTTGTGGTGCAATCTCTATGATCTCGCGCTTTGATATATCTGCTCCGCTATGGTTTGTTGCAGCCTCTATAGCTTCTGACAAACCTCCAATTTCATCGACTAGATTGCAGCTTGCCGCCTCTTCGCCGCTCCATACGCGTCCTCCAGCGAGTGCCTTTATTATGGCTGGTGAAAGCTTTCTGCCAATAGCAACTCTATCTATAAATGCGTTGTACACTTCGTCAACTCCACGCATAACTGCCGCACGCTCCAACGCTGTAATAGGTCGGGTTACTCGCCCGAAATCTGCTGATGGCGAACTTGTTACGCTTTGTTGGTTTATGTGTAGTTTGTTGCGTAGTGCCTCTTCTGCATTGATCATTATGCCATATACACCGATTGATCCAGTAAGTGTGAATCTATCAGCCACTATAAGGTGTGCTGGCGCGCTTATATAGTATCCGCCAGATGCGGCGTAGCTACCCATAGATATAACTACTGTTTTGCGCTCTTTTAGCAACTCCATCTCTCTCCAGATATTATCTGATGCTAGCGCACTTCCGCCAGGGGAGTTTACGCGAACTATTACTGCGCGATACTCCTTGTTTGCTCTTGCTTCGCGCAGTTGTGCTATTAGTGTCGCTGCACCGACATTGTTCTCTGTGGCGTTTGATTCGCCGTCAGTTATAGCTCCTTCGGCATATATAATAGCGATTTTGTCGCCTAGCTTCTCTGCTCCAAGGCCAAATGTAAGATCTACATCTATGTTGCTCAGGTTGCTTTTTATGTCACTTTTGCTCGCTTGTTCTGCGTTGTTCATCGCTTTTATATAGCTGCTTAGTGATATTTTGCGTATTTCGCCTTTGCGCTCTTCGGATGTTGAATCGTCTGATTTTGAGCGAATGGCTCCTGCTTCTATCAACCTCTCATCATATTGATCAGCATAAGCTATCAAGTCTATAAAATTGCTCTCTAGTGCCAATTTCGAGTCGAGTAGTATTGACTCGAACGCTAGCTCTTTGACTTTCGCCTCCGATATGTTGCGCCCCTCTGCTACTTCAGCAACAATTCCGTTCCAGAATCCAGCGACAAGTCGTTCAGATTGTTCGCGACTCTCGTTCGACATGTTGGTGCGCGTGAATGGTTCTATCGCGCTTTTGTATGTGCAGTTTGTTGGGCGGAAAACCTCTGCTTTGATCCCTAGTTGGTTCATTAGCTGTGTGTAGAACATGGTGTTTATCGCAACGCCTTGCCATTCGATAGCGCCAAGTGGGGCTAGTGCTACGAAATCTGCTGCCGATGCAACGTAGTATTCTAGCTGTGATGCGCTCTCTGCAAATGCAAGTAGTGGTTTGTCGCTCTCTTTGAACTTTAGTAGGGCGTTGCGTAGCTCTTCGCCATTTGCAAGGGATATTGGTGAGTTGCCACTCATCTTCAGCGAAATTGCAGCGATGTTTGGATCTGTTGCAGCTCTATCTAGCGCCTTTATCACGTTGTATAGTGTCGATGGTTCGCTCTTGCTCTTTGTGAGCGAGAGTAGTTGTGATATATTTAGTGGTTGTGGAGCATCTGTGATTTGCTGCTCCATGTCGATCTCTAGTACTGTACCTTTGTTTATCACTCTTGCACTTGGTGTAAGGGCCATTGCGCAAAAATATAGTAGTGCTGCGGCGCCTATTATGAATATTATTACCGCTGTCAAAAAGCCCAATATCGTTGCGAAGAATCGCTTGAAGAATATACCCATATCTTTTCTCTACAATTAATAATATATATATTTAGAAGCTTATGCCATATAGATGTTTAACTCTCTCCATTACGAACGTACTCTCTATTGAGCCAATACTCTCAATCTGTCCTAGATCGTTGATTAGGAATTGTTGATAGTGTTTCATGTTGCGTGCGTTGATCTTCAGTAGGTAGTCGAAGCTTCCAGAGATGTTGTAACACTCTGTTACTTCCGGTATCTCATCTATGCGTGCAGTAAATTTTTTTGCGACATCTGTATTCATCTTTATCAGTTTTACGTTGCAGAAGACGACGAAGCCGTGATTTAGCTTTTCGTCATTAAGCACCGCTACATACTTCTCGATGATTCCGTTGTTCTCTAGCCTCTTCAATCGTTCAAAGACTGGAGTAGTCGATAAATTTACTTGTGATGCAAGCTCCTTAGTCGTTAGACGCGCATTTTGCTGTAATATTCTAAGTATTTCTAGATCCTTGCTATCTAGCCTCTCTACTTCATTCATAGTGCTATTAGAATTATATTATGTTAGAATGTGGTTTTCTCTGCTTTTGCAGTGTTGTTATTCTGTTTAACTATGCAAATGTAGTTATATTTTCCGACTTTTCAAAATCTCTTGGTGGATGTCGCTATTTGCCATACCTTTGCAGTGCAAGGTTTAGGTAACATTTGCATTAGTAATTGCAACAACAACAAAGTAACATAACAAAGATAATACAAATAAAATAATAACAAATAAAATTAGGAGGAGACAACAATGGGAAAGAGAACACTAACAGAGACAAAGAATTTGAAATTCGAGACACGCCAACTTCATGTTGGTCAAGAGCAAGCAGATCCAACAACTGGTTCGCGCGCAGTACCAATTTACCAAACAACTTCTTACGTATTTAACGATGCTGAGCATGCTGCAGCGCGTTTTGGTCTTCGCGATGCTGGTAACATCTATGGTCGTTTGACTAACTCTACTCAAGATGTATTCGAGCAACGCATCGCAGCGCTTGAGGGTGGTGTAGCAGCGCTTGCTGTGGCTTCAGGTGCAGCAGCTATCACTTATGCTATCAAGAACTTGACTAACGCTGGTGATCACGTTGTATCTGCTAAGACGATCTATGGTGGAAGCTACAATCTTCTAGCTCACACCCTACCACACGATGGTGTTACAACAACGTTTGTTGATCCAACAGATTTGTCAAACTTCGAGAATGCTATTCAGGATAATACGAAGCTTATCTTTATCGAGACTATCGGTAACCCAAACGCTAACATCATCGACATTAAGGCTGTTGCAGATATTGCACACAAGCACCAAATTCCATTGGTAGTTGATAATACATTCGGTACACCATATCTTATTCGTCCAATTGAGCATGGCGCAGATATCGTTGTTCACTCTGCAACGAAGTTCATCGGTGGTCACGGAGTGTCTTTAGGTGGCGTGATTGTTGATTCAGGTAAGTTTGATTGGGTTGCTTCAGGCAAGTTCCCACAATTGACAGAGCCTGAGGCTAGCTACCACGGCATTAGCTTCGTTGGAGCGGCAGGTGCAGCGGCATATATCATCCGTATTCGTGCGGTATTGTTGCGCGATACAGGAGCTACATTGAGTCCATTCAACATCTTTACGTTGCTTTTGGGTCTAGAGACATTGTCTTTGCGTGTTGAGCGCCATGTTTACAACACATTGAAGGTTGTTGATTATTTGTCGAAGCACCCTAAGGTTAAGAAGGTTAACCACCCATCTTTGGCTTCACACGCCGATAATGGATTGTATAAGAGCTACTTCCCGAATGGTGGTGCATCGATCTTCACATTTGAGATTGATGGTGGTCAGGCTGAGGCGTTTAAGTTCATCGATAACTTGCAGATCTTCTCGCTTCTTGCTAACGTTGCAGATGCTAAGTCGTTGGTTATCCACCCAGCGACAACAACGCACTCTCAGTGCAATGAGGCGGAGCTTCAAGAGGCTGGAATCCTTCCTTCGACTGTACGTCTATCGGTTGGTATCGAGCATATCGATGACTTGATCGCAGATCTTGACGAGGCTTTCGCTGCACTTTAATATAACAAAAAAGTGAAGTTTGTGTAGCTAAAAGGCTTCCAAACGAAAAAAAAAGATTAAATTTGAATCATTAAAAACGGAGTTATGAGTAATATTGCAAAGAGCTTAACAGAGTTGGTGAGCAATACACCGCTTTTGGAGCTAGTAAATTTTCAAGATAAGAATGGTGTAGATGCGCATCTGTGGGCTAAATTGGAGTATTTCAATCCGGCAGGTAGCGTCAAAGATAGAGTCGCTCTTGCGATGATTCTAGATGCTGAGAAGAGTGGTGCGTTGAAGGCTGGTGGAACGTTGATTGAGCCTACGAGTGGTAACACTGGTGTTGGTTTGGCAATGGTTGCTGCATCGAAGGGGTATAAGTTGATTTTGACTATGCCTGAGAGCATGAGTATTGAGCGCAGGAAGTTGCTTTCGGCTCTAGGTGCGGAGTTGGTTTTGACTCCGGCGGCAGGGGGAATGAAGGGTGCTATCGCTAGAGCTTATGAGTTGCAGGAGGAGATTGATGGATCAGTTATTTTGAATCAATTCGAGAATAGTGCAAATCCAGAGCAACACTATAAGAGTACGGCAGAGGAGCTTTGGAAAGATACCGAGGGTAAGTTGGATGTTCTTGTTGCAGGTGTTGGTACGGGTGGTACTGTTAGCGGCACGGGCAAGAGGTTGAAGGAGTTGAATCCAGCAATCGAGGTTATCGCAGTAGAGCCTGCTGCCTCTCCAGTTTTGTCGGGAGGTTCTCCTGCGCCGCATAAGATTCAGGGTATTGGAGCTGGTTTTGTTCCGAAGAACTATGATGGGTCGGTTGTCGATAGAGTTGTGACGATTGCTAACGATGATGCTTTTGATGCCTCTCGCAGAGTTGCAAAGCAGGAGGGTATCTTGGTTGGTATTTCGTCTGGTGCGGCACTTGCGGCGGCGGAGCAGATTGCAAAAGAGCCAAAGTATAAGGGTAAGAATATAGTTGTTATTCTTCCTGATGGCGGTGAGCGATACCTCTCGACTGAGCTTTATCAATATGAGGGATAGTAAATTTAATCTTTAGAGATGGGTAAATATTCTATTGGAGATCACCCAACGCTCGATGGCGTTGCTGAGGTTATGAAGATGATTTCGTGCGTGATTTTTCCTGATAATAGATGTGGCGATATAGCAGCGGTGTTGAGTAAAATCAACTCGCTGCTATCGCAGCATATAGGGAAAGTGGTTGGCGATGCTGTTAGTGTTGATGAGATTGTCGGTAGTTTTATTGGCTCCATCGATGATATTCGCGATATGTTGGAGAGTGATGTTGAGGCTATGTATAAGGCTGATCCAGCTGCTACGAGCCACGAGGAGATTATCCTATGCTACCCATCGATTGTCGCTATGATCCACCATCGTGTGGCTCATAGGTTGTATGAACTTGGTGTGCCTATCATGCCGCGAATGATTGCTGAGATTGCGCACTCCAAGACTGGTATTGATATCCACCCGGCGGCGAAGATCGGGCGTTACTTCGCAATTGATCATGGTACGGGTGTCGTTATTGGCGAAACCTCTATTATTGGCGACAATGTAGTTATCTATCAGGGTGTTACTCTGGGTGCAAGGGGTTTTAGATATGATGAGAATGGTTTGCCGATCAATGTTCCGCGTCACCCGATTATCGAGGATAACGTTAAGATTTACTCTAATTCGTCTATCTTGGGGCGAATTACTATTGGCCACGACTCTATTGTAGGGGGCAATATGTGGATTGATAAAGATGTAGAACCAAACTCAAAGATTGTACAGAGATAGTACAGAGATATAATTTATATGGCTATGGCTAAAATGGAGGAGCTAAAGAGAGAGATCGAGAGATTAAAGAGGGAGAAGAATTGCGTTATCTTGGCGCATTACTATACAAGGGACGAGGTGCAGGAGGTTGCCGATTTTGTTGGTGACTCTTTGGCTTTGGCGCGTGTTGCACAGTCGACAGATGCTGCGGCGATATTGTT
Organism: Rikenellaceae bacterium; assembly: GCA_047174045.1. GTDB lineage: Bacteria > Bacteroidota > Bacteroidia > Bacteroidales > Rikenellaceae > Alistipes. The sequence goes on along the minus strand of JBCQUJ010000003.1, from coordinate 130,109 downwards.
TGCAGGTGTCCATTTTATGGCGGAGACAGCTAAGATTTTGTCGCCACAGAAGATGGTTCTGTTGCCAGATATGGAGGCTGGTTGCTCTTTGGCCGACTCTTGCAAGGGTCCTGATTTGGCGAAGTTTAAGGCTGAGCATCCTGATCATATGGTCGTTTCGTATGTCAATACGACGGCTGAGGTTAAGGCTTTGACGGATGTTGTTTGCACGTCGAGCAATGCTATCGATATCGTTAATGGTTTGCCAGCGGATGCGAAGATTATCTTTGGTCCTGATAGGAATTTGGGGAGCTATGTCAAGAGTATGACTGGTCGTGACGATATGTTGGTTTGGGATGGTGCTTGCCATGTTCACGAGCGTTTTTCGTTGGAGAAGCTTGTAGAGTTGAAAAAGGAGTTTCCTAATGCGAAGGTTGTTGCACACCCTGAGTGTAAGAAGCCAATCTTGATGTTGGCAGATCATGTTGGCTCTACAGCTGCTCTGTTGGATTATGTTAAGACGAGCGGATTCAATGAGTTTATTGTTGTTACTGAGCCTGGAATATTGTTTGAGATGCAGAAGGTTGGTGGCGATAAGATTTTCCACGTTGTTCCGCCTGAGGATAGCACTTGTGCGTGCAACGATTGCAGCTATATGAAGCTTGTGACGTTGGAGAAGATCTACGAGTCGTTGCGCGATGATAAGCACCAGATTGAGGTTGCGGAGGATGTTCGCGTTGCGGCAGAGAAGTCAATCATCAAGATGCTTGCGATGTCAAAATAAAACATAACCTAATATTTAATGGGTATGAAGAGATTCTTGTTGGTTTGTTGCGTTGTTGCGCAGCTCTTCTTTGTCGGTTGTTTTGATTCGAAAGATGAAGTGACGCTATATCCCAATGTCGCAGATGTACGAATAAAGAGTGTTTCATCTACAACTACTTATGAATATAGCGGAGGTTATGATCAAGAAGAGGTCATCGATATTTCGTTTAGTTACGATTTAGATGGTAATGTTTCTGCTATTGAATCTAGGTTTTATGTCGGTTACGTAGATGCACCTCTTGTTGATCAAGAGACATTCGTTGCGACTATAAATTTTGTGTTGAGCTATGATGAGGTTGGTGTTGTCTATGTTGAGTCTGAGTTGTATGAGGAGGGAGCATCGGAGAATTTCATTTTGGATGAGATGTGGACACTCTCCGATGGTCGAATTGTTGGCGGTAAGGCTATAAACAACTTCACTGATATAAGTAAGGAGTTGACTTATAGCTACGATGGTTCAAATATTCAGTCTGTTGTAGAGAAGGTTATTAACGGTGATGTTGAGAAAGATAGTTTTACATATAGCTATAAGTGGATCAGTGGTAATCTAAACTCTTATAGCGAACCAACTTCAACAACATCGTACTCTTATAATAGTTCTTTGTCAAACAACGCGAATCTTGATATAAACGCTCTTTTGTCGCTTTTGATTAGTGGTTATGACTATTACGACTATAAGATGTTGCCAGGATTGCTGAAGATGATGGGCGGTTGTTCCAAAAATGTTGTAAGCAGTATCGATGATGGTAAAGATCTCTGTGCGGTATCTTGGTCAACATCTTCAGATGGATTGATTGTTGGAGCTGATGTCGCCATAGATAGTTCAACGACAATGACGTGTAGCATCAGCTACGAATAGCCATCTTGTCACATACATAAAAAGAGGTTGTAATTTGAACTGCCCCGAAAAGTTAGACATAACTTTCGGGGCAGTTTAGTTTTCTTTTAACGTTAAAATGATAAACTATTTGCGATTTCGCTTTAATGTGTTACTTTTGTAGTGCTCTGTACCATCTTGTACGTAGCAATACATATTGAAAACACAAGAAAGTGTTTAACTTTATTCTCTCAAACGAATTTGGCGATTCTAAACAAGGTGAGGATAAGTTAACAGCTCTCGCGTCCATATATCTTATGGCGTGGGGGTCTGTTGCTTATTTTAACCTTAAGGTCCGCCAAAACCCGTTTGATAGAGTGAGCTAACAGTCCTCACGCTTTCTCTATTAATATATAATCTCTGTTGAGTGGCTGCAGAGCAAAAATCTAAATTTTATGAAGAAATTTATTTTTCAACTTTGCATCGCTTTCGTAGCGGTGGTTGCAGTGGGTTGTGGCGACAAAGATGATGCGCCTATCTATGCAGAATCTTTGAGTCAAGCGGCAACGAGTGGCAGTGATGAAGATGTTTCAGCGGCTTTGAATGCTATCAACGATTTAAAAGCAGGGAGCGTTGGTACAACCTATTTTGTTGTTGAGATTCCAGTTGTTCGCCCAACTACTGGTGTTATGGATTTGTCATCGGCTAATGTTTCGGCATTGGTTGCTGGCGACCAAATCGAGTTGAAGTTTGCAGATTCTGCATCAACAAGGTCGGATAGCTTCTCGGTTGTTGCTCCAGCTGGTTGCACAGCTAACGTTGGCGACAAAGTCATCATCTCAAAGAACGCTCGTGTTAAGAGTGCTTCATCGAACATTTTTTATTCAAATGGTGATGAGTATGAAAAATATGATATTAACGTTTCGTTTGAGTACAATAGCGCAGGTGAGATTTCAAAATTTGATTATAAATGTTTAGCCGAGGGGAAATACAAGGAAGAAGGGATAATTTATAATGCGTCGGGAACTCATCTTATAGTCACTACATTTGAGTATAGTGATAATAAGGTTGTTGTGACATCAGAGGAAACGGAGATTTACGATGGTGATAGCGAGACAGTAAAATTAAATAGTGAGTGGACACTTACAAATGGCGCAGTTACAAAGGTTGTTGCTGATAGTTATGAGGGTAAAGATGAGTTTACTTATACTTATGATGGTACTAATGTAAAATCGGTTGCTCGAAAGAATACCTATTCGGGATATGTAAGTGAAAGCACCTATAACTATACTTGGAGCAGTGGTAACATAGTGTCAAAAATGGATGCAAACTCAAGTTACGGTGAGTCGTATGAGTATGATGATACATTGTGGAATAATGTAAATATAGATCTCAATGAGCTAATGGTAGTATTGTTATATGATACAAGTTCTCCGCCTGAGCTGTTTAAAAAGAGAGGTGCAGCATCTAAGAATGTTATGAAGAAGTATAGTGGTGAATATAGTGAATTTGATTTTAGTTTCTCTTATACAACATCTGCAAATGGTTTAATCACGGGAGTTGAGATGAGCGATAATGATAGTAGAACTATGACAGGTTCTATCATCTATGAGTAGATAATCCCAATATATTATTATGTAGCAGCCCCAGATTTAGTTTTCAATCTGGGGCTGTTTTTGTCTCCATATCTGATGCCGGACACTCCCGCATAGCACTATGCTTGGCCGCCCCCAAACAGATCGAACATAGGTGCGGCAACCTTGTGTGTAAATCACCTGCAATATCCATATTGTTAATCTATTGATTTGTAGTGTATTGCATTTTTCGTTGTGTCCGCTTTTTTGATAATAGCAGCTAGCAAAAAACAGTTTTTGAGTATTTTATTTGGGCGAATATATAGTATGTTGTAACTTTGTGTTAATAAAAATTAATGTTATGAAAGCAGTCAATATATTATCGGTTGTTAGTGCGTGGGAGAATACCTCTCAGGATATTTTTCAAAAGTATCTTGCAAATTTTGGAATAGAGCTATCCGTTAAGGGTGTTAGTTTGAGTGGCATTAAGGATTATGAGTTAAATGGTTTGAGGGAGCTTGTCAGGAAGATGTATTCAGTTGATGGTTCAAGCTTCATATACGATGGGTATTATTTGGGCTACACCATACCTCAAATTAGCGCAGAGTTTGATTTGCTTAGATTCGGTAATGAGTATATAGTTAATATCGAGCTTAAGACTCAATGTGATGTTGATAAGGTTCAAAAACAATTAGAGAAGCATAAGTATTATCTTAATTTTCTAAAGAAACCATTGCATTTGTATACGTATGTTGAATCAACAGATACGATATACAAATACAATGAGGCAGAATGTGTTGTTGAAATTGTGGATATATCGGAGTTGTTTGGTGTTTTGCAAAATCAAGTAGTTTATAATATAGAGGATGTTGATCTTATGTTCAACCCCTCTAATTATCTTGTCTCTCCTTTTAATTCAACGGAGGCATTTATGAGGAATGAATACTTCTTAACACAACAGCAAACATTGATATGTAAAGCAATGTTAAGGAGTATAGATGCCTATAGTGAGACACCTGCGCCTACCTTCAATGCTGTAACAGGAGGTGCTGGAACAGGCAAAACTTTGCTTTTGTACCATATAGCAAGAGAGATTATTGCAAGGCAGTTAAAACTTCTAATAATTCATTGTGCTCCTTTAAATAATGGTCATAATGCTCTGATCGAAGATTACGGTTGGAATATAATTCACCCAAAGTTTATCTGTAATACAGATATGAGCCTATATGACATTATAATTGTAGATGAAGCTCAACGAATATATGAAAAGGAGTTTGGAAGAATTTTATCAAGTGCTAACGAGCATAACAAGTATGTTATATTTTCGTATGATGAGAGGCAATATTTAGATAATTATGAATTAAAACGTCAGATCCATTTGAAAATTGGAAGTGTGCTGACAACGCCAATTCATAAATTGACAGATAAGGTGCGAACTAATAAAAGGGTGTCAGATTTCATTAAGCAGTTTCTTAACAACAAGAAAAATGATCAGAATGCCGACTGTTCGGGGGTAAGTGTCTTTTATTATAAAAATAGAGTGCATGCAAAATTGGCATTGCAATCTTTAGCTGACTCTGGTTGGGTTGTTCCCAAATATACTCCTGGGACTAGATCCACTTTTAAGTATGAGGATTATATATTGTACGATTCTGAAAGTGCCCATGAGGTTGTCGGTCAGGAGTTTGACAATGTTGTGGCTGTTGTTGATAACAATTTTATGTATAATGAAAATGGAGATTTGACAGAGTGTAAACCGCAGTATTATAATCAGCGGCAGATGCTATATCAGATTATCACGAGGACGCGCAACAAGCTTTGTATAGTAATAATTGATAACGAGCCAGTTTTGGATAGATGTATGACGATTTTAAATAGATAGAATGTTCTGTATTGATCTCCATAAAACAACTATATTTACGCTAAAAAGTCATGTTAGGAGTGGTAATAGGAGCGTTTGCCCCTATTTTTGCCATTATTAGTAAAGTCAAAATTATTTTCGTGCCTTGCAACAAAGGAATATATATTGCTACATAGATACTTGATTTTAAAAAAAAGATGTTGCTTTTGGGGGAATTATGCCTGCCTTTGCGATCTTTTTTGTAGCTTTACCGAATAAATGAGTGTGTATAAGCGTTTAATAAGTAGATGAAATTGAGCTTGTTTTTTTTATTTATTGTGTTTGTAAACATTATGTATATACACTACATTTAAGGTTAAAACTTGATTAAATTTGATGATTATGGCAGATATTAAGAGCATAGCAGAATACACTATTATGCGACTAAATCAAAATGGGCAATCAATTTGCCCACTTAAATTGCAAAAAGTACTTTACTATATGCAGGCTTGGCATTTGGTGTATTTCCCCAATATTGGTGATCTATTCAATGATATCGAGCCTGAGGCGTGGGTAAATGGACCTGTATATAGATGTATTTATAACGCATATAAAAAAGTTGGCATTTATGACAATTTGAGTGTGCAAGTATTGGATATAAACCCTAATGACTTTAACCAGCATAATATACAAATTGTTAAAGAAAAAAGGAATAGTCTCAAATTAGAGGAGAAACAAAATGACTTTTTAGAGGCTATTCTTAATCGCTATGGCTCGATGAGTCACGATCGCCTCGTGTACCTAACTCATTCTGAAAGACCGTGGAATGTAGCACGAGAGGGGTTGTCTCCTATTGAGTACTCAAATAATAAAATTTCATTGGAGGTAATGAAATTTTATTATAAATCTTTGTCTGAAAATAAATAACGTACAAAATGAATTTTGAGTTTTGTGAAGATGACGATAATTATTTTTCGCCTGAGTTTAAAATAGGTGATAAGATTGATAATCAAAAATATAATGCATCATTGAATAGATGCCAGTCTATAAACTATTCATACCTCCAATTAGACAATACGACTCGTTATCATTTTACACAAACTTGTTTTGATAATGAAGATGCTATTGCGTATTTCAAATTTATGAAATCGTTATCTACGAATGAGTTTCTGAAGTTAGTAGATAATAAAAAAAATGAGTGGCATTTAAATCGTACTCTATACAGAGGTAATTTCAAAAATCTATTTGATGAGGTTTTTGGAAACAAAAAGGCAATGAAAGAAGAAAACCTCCCAAACTTTTATCACTTTGCATTATACACAAGCAAAGGAATGGCAAATAGAGAAAATGGAACTAAATCACCTCGCATATATTTCTTTATTGGAGATAATGCTACAATTTATCCGCTGTTTTATGATCCATACCACGAAATAAATCCATAATGATATATCAGAATGGCAATTATCAGAATGTGAACTGCCCTCGAAAAGTTTGACATAACTTTCGAGGTATTTTTATTATGGAATTTCAAGAATTTGCAAAGTTGTTTTTGGTGTAGGATTTAGTGGGTAATTTCGATGTGGTGCGAGGGTAGGTCGATACAAAATCTATCTGAACGCATAGATATATGGTTGGATGGAAAAAAATCCTCCCCACAGAGTATCTAGCTGTGCACGAAGTCGTGGCGTATAAGTACAATGATGTTGAGACGTTAAATTGCAAATTCTTCAACTCCGTAATAAGCACGATGCAGAACAACTACGCAACTATTGCCAACTATTTTGAGAATCGTTCTACCAACACTTCTGTGGAATCATTCAACGCTAAATAAAGTAAGGGCATTCCGTGCCAACTACGTAGCATCTAGGACACCCCATTCTTCATATTCCGACTATCAAAAATATTTACCTGAAAAAATAACCATCAACCTAATTTTCAAACTGAGCCATTAGTTGTGTGCAAATTGAGTGCACCGACTTTTGAAAAGGGTATGAAAAAAGCAGTCAGATTTTCATCTAACTGCTTGATTACCTTGTTGTAGCGGGTCCGGGACTTGAACCCGGGACCTCACGATTATGAGTCGTGCGCTCTAACCAGCTGAGCTAACCCGCCAACATACACTTCGTTGTGTAAGTGCAGTGCAAATATAGAGAGAAAATATGATTTGTGCAAATGTTTTTCCGCTTATTGCATAAAATTTGGTTTTTAGCTTTATTCTTTCTATTTTGTTTATTATGAAAAGCGGTATGAGTTGGCGTAAATTTTTCGACTATTTGGTTGTTGTGTCGAGTGTTGTGTTGATGGTTGCTATCTCGATTGAGATTTTGGATGGCGATGAGCAGCACTTTACGCCGTGGTATATCCATTTGCAACTAGCTATATGTTTGATTTTTATCGCTGATTTCTTTGTTGCGATGGCTTCTGAGCGCAATAAGTGGCGCTATTTCTATACCCATTTTATTGTGCTTCTAATCTCCTTGCCATATCTGTCGCTCCATTCCGCAGATGGCGGAGCGCAACGTGAGGAGCTTCTGCTTATCGCTTTGATGCCGATTTTGCGCGCTTTTGTTGCTATCTACATCTTGTTGCGTTGGGTTATTCGTGGTGAGAGTGCGCGCCGCATTTTGTATGCTTATGTGTTGTCAGTAACATCTTTTACTTATGTCTCTGCATTGCTGTTCTATGACTGCGAAATGCACGTAAACGATAGTGTGAATAGCTTTGGCGATGCTCTTTGGTGGGCATCTATGGCACTTACAACGACTGAGATAAGCTTCGTTCCTGTGACCACTACTGCGCGCGTTTTATCTGTCGCGTTGCCTTTGGCTGGAATGTTGATGTTGCCTGTTGCAACTAATTTTCTGTTCTCAATTAGGCGTAGCGAATAGCGATGCTATTGCTTTGTTTGGTCAATTATGCGCTGACATCCCTCTTGAAGTATATCCAGGACGTGGTTGAATCCCTCTGTGCCGCCGTAATATGGATCTGGAACGAAGTGAATATCTGGCATCTCTGTCACCAAATCTGCGAAACGTTCTATTTTTCGTTTTGCTTCTGGCGATGGTGCTATGATCTCTACGTCACGTAGGTTCTTGTCATCCATAACGATTACGCGATCAAACTCTTCGAGGTCGCTCTCGGTCACTTGTCGCGAACGATGGCTGAGTCTGAATCCACGTTGGAATGCTGCTTGGCGCATTCGAGGGTCTGGCTGTTCGCCTGCGTGACCACCGTACGTTCCTGCGGAGTCAATCTCGAATAGATGCTCTACGCCTTGTGCTTCGCTTAGTGAGCGCAAAACTCCTTCTGCTGCAGGTGAGCGGCAGATGTTCCCAAGACATATAAATAGAATTTTTTGTGGTTCTTTCGCGTTTGACATTGAGCAGTTGTTTTGTTTGAATTGATTAAAATCTTGCACTTGCTTGCAAAGGTGTGAAAAAATAGTTGTATTTTTGCAGGAGGAGAGTAAAAAATGTTGCTATGGACAAATATAGAATTCTAGTAGTTGATGATGAGGAGGCGATTTGCGAGATTTTGCAGTTGAACCTCGTTGCTGAGGGTTATCATGTAGATGTCGCATATAGCGCTGAGGATGCTTTGAAGCTAAATCTGAGCAGCTACTCTCTGCTTCTTGTCGACATTATGATGGGTGGCATGAGCGGTTATAAGTTCTTGCAGAAGTTACGTTCAGAGGATGATACTAAGAGTATTCCTGTCATCTTCTGTTCGGCAAAAGATACAGCAGATGATACCATTACTGGGTTGAATCTTGGTGCTGATGACTATATTGCTAAGCCTTTTTTGGCGCGAGAGGTTATCGCTCGTGTCAAGAGTTTGTTGCGTAGAAGCAATATGAAGCCAAGTGAGGCTGGTGTTTCTAATAGCAACGTTGTTAAGTTTGAGGGTTTGTCGCTCGATTTGAACCGCAAGCAATGTACAATAGGTGGTGATGCTGTTGCAATGACGAAGAAGGAGTTTGAGATCCTTGCTTTGTTGCTACAAAATCGCAATACTATCTTCTCTCGCCAAGATATTTTGAATCGCGTATGGGATGATGAGGTTGTGGTTGTCGATCGTACAATTGATGTCTTCATCACTCGATTGCGAAAGAAGATCGGTGTTTTTGGTAAAAATATCGTCACTCGTTTAGGTTATGGTTATGGATTCTACGAGTAGTAAAAAGGTAATACAGCAGCGCGCACTTTTGACAGGTGCGCTTCTCTTTTTGTTGATCGTTGTTGTGACGATGGCTGCTGTGCGCTTTTGGCTCTTCCATGATTATGATGATTATGGCTTTTCGGAGGGGTATTCGCTTGATGATAAGCGAATTTTCTATGCTAATATTCTCTTTGTTGCACTCTTTGCGGTTACTATTATAATTAGTATTCTTGGCTATGTCGTTGCACGGTTGTACACATCGTTGAGGGTTACGACTGAGCAGGTTGCAGAGAAGCATGAGGCGGCGTTGCAGCACGAGAAAGATAAAATTCGTATCAAGCGACAGCTTACGAATAATGTTAACCACGAGCTTAAAACACCAATTTGCTCCATTCTTGGCTATCTAGAGATGATTCTTGGCAATGAGAATCTTGAGCCAGATACGATTCGCAACTTTGCTAAGAAGAGCTACGATCAGGCTGAACGTCTGCGCACACTCATGGCTGACCTATCAACGATTACACGAATTGAGGAGGCTCCGGTTTTAATTGATACGGAGGAGGTCGATGTTGTTGCTCTTGTTGCAGATATTGTTGACGATACCTTTCCGCAGGCTGAGCAGAGCCGCATTTTGGTTGTCAATAGGGTAGAGGGTGATGTTGTCGTTGAGGGCAACAAAAGTTTGCTCTATTCTGTTTTCCGCAATTTGATCGACAACTCTATTACATATTCGGGGGGGCGTAAGCTCTATGTTGATTTGGTGTTGAATGACGATTTGGAGTGTAAATTTACAATTCAAGATAACGGTATTGGAATTGATGCGAGTCACTTACCATATATCTTCGAGCGATTCTATCGTGTCGACACTGGTCGTTCTCGCAAGGAGGGTGGAACAGGGTTGGGGCTATCTATTGTGAAGAATGCAGTTATTTTTCAGGGTGGAAATATTGAGGCTCGCGCATCTAAGAGTGGCGGACTTGAGTTTGAGTTCTCACTTAAGAAGGCGCGTCCGCAGCACACACACGTTTCAATCGAAGATTTAGCGGAGTAAATAGGATTATATATATAATAGGAGTTTTTTGCAATGACATTCTTAGCAAGATATAAGGGTTACAATTTTGAGCGTTTTATGGCCGATTTAATGGCTGGTTTAATTGTCAGCGTAGTTGCATTGCCGCTTTCGATTGCCTTTGCAATCGCTTCTGGAGTATCGCCGGAGGTTGGAATTGTTACGGGAATTATCGGTGGTATTGTCGTTTCGTTGCTTGGTGGCACTTCGGTGCAGATTGGCGGACCTACGGGGGCCTTTATTGTCATTTTGTCGGGTATTATTGCGCAGTATGGCATTGGTGGATTGTTGCTCGCAACATTTATGGCAGGTGTCATATTGGTCGCAATGGGTGTTTTGAAGCTTGGTGCGGCGATTAAGTTTATCCCATATCCAATCAATGTTGGTTTTACGAGTGGTATCGCTCTGACGATATTTACGAGTCAGGTTCCCGATCTATTTGGCTTTGAGGTCACTGGTGGCGCTAGCTCTTTGCCTAGTGATTTTATCGGTAAGTGGTTGGTCTATTTCGACCATTTTTCTGGTTTTGATCCATTGACGTTGTGTGTTGGTCTGGCGACTATTTTATTGATTGTTACGGCGCCTAAGGTTTTGAAGGGTGTGCCTGGTTCGTTGGTTGCACTCGTTGTTATGGGTGTTTCGGTCTTTGCTTTGGAGCGCTGTTTTGGAATTGGTGACGTTACGACTATTGGCGATAGATATAGCTTCGGCGGCTCTTTGCCTAGCGTTAAGGGCTTTTCTGTCACGTTCGATATGGTTCGCGATATTATGCCTTCGGCATTGACTATTGCGCTTTTGGTCGCTATCGAGTCGCTATTGTCTGCGACAGTTGCTGACGGTGCTTTGGGTGAGCGACATAACTCGAACAAGGAGCTTATTGCGCAAGGAGTGTCGAATATGGTTGTTCCGTTCTTTGGTGGAATACCTGTTACTGGTGCCGTAGCGCGTACTATGACGAATGTAACGAGTGGGGGTAGAACTCCGGTTGCAGGTATTGTTAATGGTGTTGTTTTGTTGATGATGCTTTTGTTCTTGGCACCACTTATGGCGCATATCCCTATGGTTTGTCTTGCTGGTGTTTTGGCTGTTGTGTCGTATAATATGAGTGAGTGGCGCACATTCAAATCTATGTTGCGAGGTACGAAGAGCGATGTTACTGTCCTTGTAGGAACATTCTTCTTGACTGTTTTCTTCGATTTGACAGTTGCGATTATCGTTGGAATATTGATGGCTATGGTTCTCTTTATGCGCCGCGTTGCGGAGGTTACCGAGGTATCTGTAGTCCGCGATAAGCTCAATCTTTCGGATGAAGATGAGAGCAGTCATAACGATGAGGTTTTGGATATAGCGAGTGGGGTAGAGGTATACCATATCGATGGACCCTTTTTCTTTGGTGTGGCTAGTAAGTTTGATGCTGTTATCTCTAGGGTTAGCGAGGCTCCAAAGGTTCGCGTTATACGTATGCGCCGCGTTCCATTTATGGATTCAACGGGTCTTTATAATTTGCAGTTGCTTGTTAAGAGTTCACAGTCAAATGGAATCAAGATTATCCTCTCTGGTGTGAATAGTTCTGTTCGCAAGAGTCTTATGAAGGCACGATTTGATGATTTTATAGGTTCAGATTGCATCTGTGATAATATCCATATTGCGCTCAAACGAAGTGTTGAGTATCTCAAATCTATCGAGAGTGATATAGAATAAAAAAAGGCTGCTAAATCAAGAGCAGCCTTTATTATATATTGTATTTGTGTTTTACTTACGCCTTCGCGATGTAATCCGCAATCCAGTCTCCAACTGCTGATGTTGTGCAAGCAGTTGTTCCTTCAACCTGAATATCCTCTGTGCGAACGTTCGCAGCCATAGACTCCGCTACAGCCTTGCGAATCAACGCACCCTCAGCTTGTAGGTCGAAAGCGTACTCAAACATCATCGCTGCACTTAGGATTGTTGCGATAGGATTTGCGATATTCTTACCTGCAGCTTGTGGATATGAACCGTGGATTGGCTCAAATACCGATGTGTGAACACCGATAGATGCCGATGGCAAAAGACCTAGAGAACCTGTGATTACAGATCCCTCGTCAGTCAAAATATCACCAAACATATTCTCCGTAACCATTACGTCAAACGAACCAGGCCACTGAATCAAACGCATCGCAGCGTTGTCAACAAACATAAACTCTGTCTCAACCTCTGGGAACTCTGGTGCAATCTCCTTTGCGATCTCTCTCCAGAGGCGCGATGTTGCAAGTACGTTTGCCTTATCTACAACCGTCAATTTCTTGCGGCGTTGCATAGCGTATTGATATGAAAGACGTACGATGCGCTCAATCTCTTCGCGAGTATATACACAAGTGTCATAAGCCGTGTTTCCATCCTCCGAACGACCTTGAGGACGTCCAAAGTACATACCGCCAGTCAACTCACGCACACAAACAAAGTCAACACCCTCGATCAATTCGCGGCGAAGCGGCGACTTATCGATCAGCTCCTCAAAGGTTGTGATAGGGCGTAGGTTTGCATAAAGACCAAGCTTCTTACGCATCGCAAGCAGACCTTGCTCTGGGCGTACAGTTGCTGATGGGTCATTGTCAAAGCGAGGGTGACCAATCGCACCAAAAAGCACGGCATCACTCTTCATACACAACTCGTGTGTAGCCTCTGGGTATGGCTCACCCACCTTATCGATAGCATCAGCACCAACGATGCCGCTCTCGAATGCTAGGTCGTGTCCAAACTTCTTGCAAATAGCTTGCGTTGCCTTCAACGCTTGCTCAACTATCTCTGGTCCAATGCCATCACCTGGCAATACAGCAATATTCAGTTTCATACTATATTATATATATTTATCGTTTGTTTTCGAACGTTTCGATCTTGTCCGTTGTAGTCATCAGGTAGTCGATGTCGTCATATCCATTTACCAAGCAGTGGCGTTTGTATGGCGTAATTGAGAAGCTCTCGCTTTTGCCAGTCGCAACGTTTGTTATTGTCTGCTCTGGTAGGTTGATCTCAACTTCTGCTTTTGGGTCAGCCTCAATCGATGCGAATAACTCCGCGAGGAACTCTGGCGACACAATCACTGGCAACACAAAGTTGTTCAATGCATTGTTACGGAAAATATCTGCAAAGAAGCTCGATACAACAGCTCTAAAGCCATATCCTGCTATTGCCCAAGCTGCGTGTTCGCGACTACTTCCCGAACCGAAGTTCTTTCCTGCAACAAGTACATCTCCACTGTATGTTGAGTCGTTCAGAACGAAATCTGCAATTGGCTGATCGTTCTTATCATATCTCCAGTCGCGGAATAGGTTGTCGCCAAATCCTTCGCGTGTTGTAGCTTTCAGGAAGCGTGCAGGGATAATTTGGTCTGTATCGACATTCTCCAATGGCAATGGCACGCAACTCGATTTCAATATAGTTAGTTTCTTCTTCATCTCTCTCTTCTGTTGCTTAGATTAGATCGCGTGGATCTGTTATAACTCCTGTTACGGCTGCAGCGGCTGCCACCATTGGGCTAGCTAGCAATGTGCGTGCGCCTTGACCTTGTCGTCCCTCGAAGTTGCGGTTCGATGTCGATACGCAATACATTCCTTCTGGAACTTTATCCTCATTCATAGCAAGACACGCAGAGCAACCAGGTTGGCGAAGCTCGAAGCCAGCCTCCGTAAAGATCTTGTCAAGACCTTCGGCTCTGATTTCGCGCTCTACAGCCCAAGATCCAGGAACGATCCATGCCGTTACGCCCTCAGCCTTTTTGCGACCTTTTACCACGGTCGCAAAGTCGCGGAAATCCTCGATGCGACCATTCGTGCATGATCCAACAAATACATATTCTATAGCTTTGCCAATAAGTTTCTCATTCTCGGCAAACCCCATATACTCCAAACCTTTTGCGTAAGAGCTTTTTTGCGCCTCATCCATTCCTTCGCTTGTTGGGACACTTTGTGTGATTCCCATTCCAAGTCCTGGGTTTGTTCCATAAGTTATCATCGGCTCAATATCCTCTGCGCGGAACGTTATATCCTCATCAAATGTAGCGTCAGCATCTGAGCATAGCGCCTTCCACTCCTCAACAGCCTTATCCCACTCTGCACCTTGTGGCGAATTTTCGCGACCCTTCAAATACTCAAATGTAACCTCATCTGGCGCAACCATTCCGCCGCGCGCACCCATCTCTATCGATAGGTTGCAAAGCGTCAAGCGACCCTCCATTGATAGCGAGCGAATAGCCTCGCCAGCATACTCCACGAAGTATCCAGTAGCACCACCTGTAGTCATCTTCGAGATGATATATAGCGCCACATCCTTTGCCGAAACACCCTTGCCAAGTTTACCCTCAACGCTGATGCGCATGCTCTTTGGCTTCGCTTGCAGGATACATTGGCTCGACATAACCATCTCAACCTCGCTCGTGCCAACACCAAATGCAATTGCACCAACTGCACCGTGAGTCGATGTGTGAGAGTCACCACAAACGATCGTCATACCTGGAAGTGTATATCCCAACTCTGGACCCACAACGTGTATGATACCATTATTAGGGTGCATCATACCGAAGTGTGTCAAACCGAAATCTTTTGCATTTTGCGCCAAAGTCTCAACTTGCGTGCGCGACACAGGGTCAGCGATTGGCTTATCTTGGTTTAGTGTAGGGGTGTTGTGGTCTGGCATGCAGATGATACGCTCTGGACGGAAGCATTTGATGCCTCTGTCGCGCAAACCTGCAAAGGCTTGTGGGCTTGTTACCTCGTGGCAATACAAGCGGTCAATATATAGCTGTGTCTGCGCATCAACAATCTGCACGACGTGCGAATCCCAAATCTTATCAAAAAGTGTATTCATTCTCTTTCTCCTCGTTCTTAATTCTTAAACTTGTTTATGCAGTCGATATATGCCTCAAGGCTCGCAACAACAATATCTGTGTTTGCGCCAAAACCGTAGTATAAGCTTCCGTTATACTCAACTTGCATGTGTACCTTGCCCACGTCGTCACTACCTTTGCTTATAGCTTGAATGGTAAACTCTTTGAGTGTCATCTCCTTCGTGATAATCTTCTTCAAAGCGTTGATCGCAGCATCTACAGGACCATTACCCTCTGCTTCAGCCTCCGATACTGTTCCATCAACGTTCATTGCGATCTTAGCCTTTGGCTTTACACCTTTACCGCTAGTTACGTTCAACGACTCAAGCTTGATTGAGTGATCTGCTACGCGATTTTGCTCGCCAACAAGTAGCAACACATCATCGTCGCTGATCTCCTTCTTCTTATCCGCAAGAAGCAAGAACTCTTCGTAAACCTCGTTTAGGCGCTCTGCTGATAGCTCAAAGCCAAGTATCTCCAATCTGTTTTTCAACGCTGCACGACCGCTACGAGCAGTGAGTACTATAGAGCTAGTCTCTACACCAACATCCTTCGGATCCATGATTTCGTATGTTTGCAGATTCTTCAAAACACCATCTTGGTGAATTCCCGAAGAGTGTGCAAATGCGTTCTTTCCTACGATAGCTTTGTTTGCTTGTACCGGCATATTCATCAATGTCGATACAAGGCGGCTAGTAGGGTATAGTTTATTTGTAGTAATTCCGGTGTCAATTCCTAGGTGCTTGTGGCACTTCAAGATCATTACGATCTCCTCTAGCGATGTGTTGCCGGCGCGCTCTCCAATTCCGTTTAGTGTAACCTCTACTTGACGTGCGCCATTTATAACTCCCGATATTGTATTTGCCGTAGCCATTCCAAGATCGTTGTGGCAGTGTGTCGAAAGGATCGCCTTGTCGATGTTGCTCACATTCTCCATTAGGTATTTGATCTTCGCGCCATACTCCTCTGGAAGACAATATCCCGTCGTATCTGGAATGTTGATAACCGTTGCACCAGCTTTGATTACAGCCTCTACCACACGCGCCAAGTATTCGTTCTCTGTACGTCCAGCATCTTCAGCATAGAACTCAATATCCTCTACGTGCTTCTTCGCGAACGATACAGCCTTCACTGCACGCTCGATGATCTCCTCGCGGTTTGAGTTGAACTTATACTTGATATGTGAATCCGATGTGCCGATTCCGGTGTGTATTCTCTTGTGTTTAGCATATTTCAGAGCATCTGCTGCAACTACAATATCCTTCTCCACTGCGCGAGTTAGTGCGCATATAGTAGGGTTCGAGACCGCTTTCGAGATCTCAATCACAGAGTTGAAGTCGCCGGGGCTAGATATAGGGAATCCAGCCTCGATAACATCTACGCCGAGGGTTTCGAGTGCTTGTGCAACTTGGATCTTCTCAACTGTATTTAGCTGACAACCTGGAACCTGCTCGCCATCGCGAAGCGTTGTGTCGAATATGAATAGTTTGTTTTGCATACGTTCGTTTATATATATAATATAGGCCGTAAAATTAGCTCTTTCGGCACTTATTTCCAAATTCTCGCACCATTTTTTTGGCGTATCGATTAAATCACATCTTTTTTTGTAACTTTACACCGAGAAAAGGGTTTAAATCAGAGTTGAAACAATAATAGTTTTTTTGAATGAAAAATAGGTTTGGCAAGGCGTTTTCTAATTTTTTTAGTGGTCGTTATGGTGTCATGGCAAAGCAATATCTTTCGCCAATTTTTTTGCTATTTATTGTCGCTTCGTTCGTCTTGTGGTACATTGCGAAGTTGAGCTATAGCTACACAACTGACATCGAGGTTAAGGTTAAGTTAGAGGATAACACGTTTGTGACAAAATGTGTTGTAGAGGGTGTTGGAACGAATCTTTTGGGTTATAATATTCGCCGTCAGGTGATGACAATTCCTCTGTCGGAGTTGGGCTATAGTGTCGTAAATGAGAGCGACTCTGTGAGCTATCTTCGTCTTGATAGCAGCACCTTTGTCAATGCTGTTTCGGTAAGGTGTAGCGACATTAAAGTTGTTTCGGTTGATGTTCCAAAGAGGGTCGAT
Organism: Rikenellaceae bacterium; assembly: GCA_047174045.1. Classification (GTDB taxonomy): domain Bacteria; phylum Bacteroidota; class Bacteroidia; order Bacteroidales; family Rikenellaceae; genus Alistipes. The sequence goes on along the minus strand of JBCQUJ010000003.1, from coordinate 112,907 downwards.
GTTACGCCTCGTTTGCAGCGTTTGATCTTAAATAAATAATAATATCTATAGTAATTTTAAGATGGTTATAAAGGTAGGTTTAACAGGAGGAATTGGTAGTGGCAAGAGTAGTTTGGCGCGCCATTTTCGCGATAGTGGTGTTCCGCACTACGATTCAGATAGAAGGGCTAAGGAGTTGATGAATTCCGATGCTCAGTTGCGTAAAGATATAGTGGAGTTGCTTGGCGATTCAGCTTATGTAATGGATCTTGATGGTTCTCAGAGTTTGAATCGAGGGTTTGTCGCGGAGCAGATTTTCGGCGATGAAGCGAAGCGAGATGCTCTCAATAAGCTTGTTCATCCAGCCGTTATTCGCGATTTTGAGCAGTGGGTAGCGAGTAAGGAGGATGCTGCTTATGTCATCTTCGAGAGCGCAATTTTGTTTGATGCAGAGTTGGAGAAGCACTTTGATAAGACGGTTGCTGTTTTGGCGCCTGAGGAGTTGCGTTTGATGCGTGTTGTTAATCGTGACGGATGCACTATGGAGCAGGCGAAGGGGCGTATGGATGCGCAGTTGAGCGAAGATGAGTTGCATAAGAGGGCTGATTATGCCGTTGTAAATATCTTCGAAGAGGAGTTGGAGGGTGCAGCTAAGAGGCTCGATCAAATATTTAGATATGAGGCTGTCAAAGCGAACAAATAGAGTCGCTGTAATGGCGATTCTGAACGTTACGCCCGATTCATTTTATGAGTCGAGCAGAGCGTTGTCGTCTAATCTGACAGAGTGCGTTGAGAGAGCCATTGCTGACGGTGCAACTATAATTGACGTTGGTGGTTACTCTTCGCGACCAGGTGCTGCTGAGGTGTCGTTGGAGGAGGAGTGGCGCAGGGTCGATATGGGTGTTAGGGCTGTGAGAGATGTTTCTAAGAGTGTTGTTATCTCGGTCGATACGTTCCGTTCGGAGATTGTCCGTAGAGTATATGAAAATTATGGCTCTTTTGTGGTTAATGATATCACTGCAGGAGATGTTGCCAATGGTGGCGATTCTAAGATGATTCGCACGGTTGCAGAGCTTGGTTTGCCTTATATCGCGATGCACATGCGAGGCACTCCTGCGACTATGCAACAGATGACAGATTATAGTGCTGATGGAGGTGTTGTGGAGTCTGTTCTGAGTTATTTTAAGGCTAAGATTGAGGAGTGTCAGGCGGCTGGTGTAAAGGAGTTGATTTTAGATCCAGGTTTTGGTTTTGCTAAGAGTTTAGAGCAGAACTATGAGCTTCTTTCGGCTCTTGATAGGCTATGTGATATGGGTTGTGAGGTTCTCGTTGGAGTGTCGCGTAAATCGATGATATACAGGTTGTTGGGTTGCGAGCCGAAGGATGCTTTGGCAGGGACAAATGCTCTTAATTGGGAGGCTCTTTCCAAAGGCGCAACTATCCTTCGGGTGCATGATGTTCGCGATGCATCTGATGTCGCAACTATCTTTGAAAAATATAGAGTATGATAAAGGCAATAGATATAAATAAGAGCTACGGTTCGTTGAAGGTTTTGCGCGGTGTTTCGTTGGAGATTCATCGCCGTGAGATTGTCGCTATAACGGGGGCTAGCGGAGCGGGAAAAACTACGCTTTTGCAAATTTTGGGAACGTTGATGGCGGCAGATTCTGGCGATCTTACGATCGATTCGCAGAACCTTGTTGGTCTTGGCGATAGTGCTATTTCGAGGTTTCGCAACGAGAAGATTGGGTTTGTCTTTCAGTTCCACAATTTGTTGGGTGAGTTTTCGGCGCTTGAGAATGTCGCTTTGCCTGGTTATATAGGCGGCAGGAATCGCTCCGAGGTTGATAGTAAAGCTAAAGAGTTACTTGAGATTTTAGGTCTTGGCGAACGTATGGAGCATAAGCCTGGTGAGTTATCGGGTGGTGAGCAGCAACGCGTTGCTATAGCTCGTGCATTGATAAATTCTCCTGCTGTGGTCTTTGCCGATGAACCTTCTGGTAACCTCGATTCAACAACGAGGGAGCAGATTCACAAGCTCTTTTTTGAGTTGCGCGATAGGTTCGATATTACTGTTGTTGTCGTTACGCACGACGAATCATTGGCAGCTATGGCTGACCGCAAAATTGTTATGAAGGATGGCGTTATTATCTAATAAATATAATGGAGAGGATCTAGGCGCGCTTCTCAATGAGTTGCACGATAGGTTCAACGATGTTTCGTTTATCGAGGATGATCCGATCTCTATTCCGCATAGATATGCGGAGCGACTTGATCGCGAGATTGCTGGTTTTATGAGTGCTACTATAGCGTGGGGTAACCGTAAGGCTATTGTCAAGAGCGCGCATAGAATGATGGAGTATATGGATGACTCTCCTGCGGAGTTTGTTTTGAACGCTTCGGATGTTGAGCTACAGCGTCTTGAGAGCTATGTCCATAGAACCTTTAATGGCTTCGATTTCAAAGATTTTGTCGTTGCTTTGCGTACCATTTGCCAACGTTATGGCGGCATTGGAGAGCTGTTTGAGAAGCGTTTTGCGGAGAGTGGGTCTATGGCAGATGTCTTCGCTTTTTTTAGGCGTGAGTTCTTCTCTGCAGAGCATGCTCCGAGGTGCGAGAAGCATTTGTCATCTATCGAGAAGGGCGCAGCTTGTAAGCGACTTTGTATGTATAGTCGTTGGATGGTGCGCAGCGATAAGAGTGGTGTTGATTTCGGTATTTGGAAGGGTATTCCCTCATCAGCTTTGTATATGCCATTGGATGTCCATTCTGGCAATGTGGCGCGCGAATTGGGTATTTTGGAGCGTAAGCAGAGCGATTGGAAGGCTGTTGTTGAGCTTACGGAGCGTTTGAAGGAGTTCGATGCAAACGACCCTGTGAAGTATGACTTTGCCCTTTTCGGTGCAGGTATCGGCAGAGTTTTCAAATAGCTGTCAAATAGCTTTTTAATCTATTTTTGTAATGTTCCATTTCAAGTGCTTTTCGGTAGATGATTCTGCTTCCGCAATGAAGGTTGGCACCGATGGTGTCTTGATTGGCGCATGGTCTTCGTTGGATGCGAGTGTGAAGCGTGTTCTGGATGTTGGTACTGGCTCTGGTCTTATCGCTTTGATGTTGGCGCAACGTAGTGATGGAGAAGGTGTTACTGTTGATTGTGTTGATATTGATGAGGGGAGCGTTGCGCAATCTCGCGCAAATTTCGATGCTTCGCCTTGGGGTGATCGTTTGACGGTTTATAAGAGCGATTTTCAATCTTTTGAGGGGGCTGAAAAATATGATCTAATAATCTCTAATCCACCATACTTTGTCGATTCACAGCTTCCGCCAAATGTTGAGCGTGGTGTTGCGCGACATACCACGGAGTTGACTTTCGAGGAGCTTGTTGCGGGGGTGGTTCGTCTACTCAATAAAGATGGTCGTTTTGCCGTTATATTGCCGGTTAATGAGAGTTTGCAGGTCGATAGAATAGTGGAGCAAAGTGGTTGTGGTTTGCGCCTTGTAAGGCGTTGCGGAGTGCAGAATAGCGAGAATAAACCACTCAAACGATATATGAGTGAGTATCTATTTGACGATAATTCAGATGTAGAGATTGAGCGCGATTTGCTCTTTATTCGCGAAGGTTCTCCGCTAGAATATTCTCCTAGGTATCGCGACTTGACGGCTGATTTTTACCTTAAATTTTGATTGTCGCCCAAAATCGATTATATTTGTGGAGTAAGAGAGTGAAAATAAAAAACAATAAAAATATGAAAAAAACTATCATTGCTGCATTCGGTTTGACATTTGCCGCTATGTTTGCAGCTTCGGCGCAAGGTCAGAGCGCAAATGTTACTGTTGCACCTATTGGCGCTTCGTTGAACAATGGTGTTATTGAGTATGCGGTTGCTCCGTCATCTGCGGTAGCGGTTCGCGTTGTTGTTAAGAGCGAGAATGTCGAGGTTGGTAAATATGCGCGCTATGCGCAGAAGTATCTTGGTGTGCGCGCTCCATTGGTTCCTAAGGTTGTGTCGACTATCGAGTCTGCAAATATTGCGTTGGCTCCTTTGGATTACTATATCGCTTCGCAGGATATGTTGGCAGGTACGTTGGATTACCGCGAGAAGGTTGTCGAGCGTCCTGAGTTGCCGTTGAATATGACATCTGCTACGGCGTTGTCTGATGAGCAAGCTGCTGCAGCTGCTGCAAAGAAGATCTTTGAGTTGCGCACACTTCGCAAGAATATTCTGGCTGCAAATCTTGGTGAGGCACTTTATAGCGGTGGTTTGCCTGCTGCTTTGGAGCGTATCGATCGTGAGGAGGAGGCTTATGTTGAGATGTTTATGGGTAGCACAACTTATAGCTACGAGAGTCGCCTTTTCTTGGTTCCTATGAATGAGGATACTAAGCGCTATATCGTTTGCCGCATCTCTAGCAGCCGCGGAATAGTAGCTGATAGCGATATGTCTGCTGATCCGCTTTTGTTGCAGATCTCTCCGGCGAAGGTTAGCGATCAAGCTGGTTCGGCTAGCGACGATCGTTTCCGTTTTGCACGCTTCAGGGTTGCAAACAACGCTAAGTGTGAGTTGTTCTATGGCGGTAAGGTTGTTGCGGCAAATCAGTTGCCACTCTTTGAGTTTGGATATGACATCGCAGTGCCAACAAACCGTTAATCTAAAATCTAAGTCGTCACGTATGGCGGCAATGCTGGGTGAGATGCGCCGTATGATGAATGGTGCAGTTGTTGGCTCTATGTGTTTTTATGGCGCGGAGTATGGTTTGAACTATGGTGTTAGTTTGCCAACTATTCGCGATATAGCTAAGAGCGAGCTATCGAAGGAGTGTGATTCAGTTGCGAATCACGCTCTTTCGCGTCTATTGTATCGTCAGGAGGTTCGCGAGTTGAGGCTAGCGGCGTTGTGGTTGGCCGATCTTTCGGCGATCTCTTCTGCTGCTGATTTTGCTTTTTGGTTCGATGGTATAATCAACTCTGAGGTAGCTGAAGAGGCTGCGTTTGCACTCTTTGGCCGCTCTGAATCATTGAGTATTGTCGAGGCTCTGTTGCAGCAAAAAGGCGATAATAGCGAGCTTCTTCACTATTGCGCAGCACTTACAATGGCTCAATGCAAGGCAGGTTTTGCCGCTGTTAATGGCGTGTGGGGTAGTGTTGTCACACTCTTGAGTAGCGAATATAATCTCTTGCCTAAGGGCGTTGTTGTGATGCTTGAATCATTGATTAAGCAAGATGTTCCGAGTGCCGACATAGAGTCGCTTGTCGCGCAAATTCCTGAAGATTGCAAGGCTAAGAGCTTCATCAACGAAGAGATCTCTTGGCGCCTGGAGTTCCGCTAGAGCTAGAGGTTTAGTGTTATAGATTTATTTCAGCCCAGCTGCTTTGCGCAATTTTCTCTGCGTTTAGTGTTGCACGTACTTCGTCAATCATCTCAGCTACACCATCTGCTATCGTACGCTTTGCGCGCCAATTTAGTTGCTCTTCGGCCATTGCTGTCTTTGGCGTTTTTGCGTATGGTTCGGCGGCTCTTGGCTGCAGGTGTGTTATTCGCGATTTGCTGTTTGTCAACTCTATGATCATCTCTGCTAGCTCTCTGATTGTGATTTGTTCGTCAGCTCCCATGTCTAGGGTTAACGGTGGCTCTACGACTTCGCTCGCCATGAGTGCTATCAATCCGTCAGCCATCTCTGGTGCGCTGCATAGCGTGCGAACTTGTTCGCCACTGCCGTAGATTGTAATGTCTTGATTGTGTAGTGCTTGCATTATCATCTTCATCACTACGCGGTTGTCTAGAGTGCTTTGTGCCGCGCAGTATGTTGCAAATATGCGTGCTATACGTATGTCTACACCCCATTGCTTGGCGTATGCGTTGTGTAGTGCTTCGCCAATTTGCTTCGCTTCGCAACGTATTATGCGTTGCTCCTCTCTGCTCGATGTTTCGAGGTGTCGCATCGGTAGGTATATATCGCTTGATGAACCATATAAAACTTTCGCAGAGTGTTTTCTTGCCTGTTCAAGGATGTTTATCCCTCCCATGGCTTCGCGTTTCAGCTCCTCGATTGGTGTTTGGTGGTGGTTTGATAGAGGTGTTGATGCCGCTAGATTGTATATTTCGTGCGCCTTTATCTCTATGGGATCTACTATGTTGTGCCTTATATGTTTGAAGTGTCGCGCAGCTGTTGCATTTAGCTTCGCGAGCGGCGACGATTGAGCTATATCTCGTATATCTATTATCGTAACTTTGTAATCTAGTCCTAGGAGTTTTGCTGCTACGTGGCTCCCGATTAATCCTGCGCCACCAACTATTGTTGCTCTCTTTCTCATTGTTTTCCTATGTTGTTTTTAGAGAGCGAGGATTCAAATAGTGTGCCTATTTTATCGTTTGGTAGCCTCCGCCGACAATTCTGTTGCCGATATATAGCGCTATTGGTTGACCTGGCGCGATTGCCCAAGCGTTGTTTTCGAGTCTTATTGTCGCTGTTGTTTCGCTTGTGAAATTTATCTGCGCATACCCTTCAGGGTTTAGCCCAAGCCCGCGTACCATTACCTTTAGTTCTGTTGCCTTTTCGAGTTCTGTTTTGTTTGCACAACAGATATTCTCTATGTCGAGTTGTGTTGTGAAGAGTGTTTTGTTATCATCTACTACAATCTCGTTTGTATCGCTGTTTATCTCCACAACGCGCTTCCCTTCGGGTATTCCTTCGCCGCGTTTTTGCCCAATTGTGTAGCGTGCTATTCCGTTGTGTCGTGCTATTTTGTTTCCTTTGTTGTCAACTATATCACCCTCTGGTAGCTCCATGCCACATTCGCTACACAGGAAATCGGTGTAGTGGTTTCCGCGTAGGAAACATATTCCCATGCTCTCCTTCTTCAATACGCTTGCCTGCTTAATTACAGACTTTATTCGTGTTGCCATAGGCGTTAGTGCGCGCTTTAATATCTCTTGCCCAACGCCCCATAGGTAGTACGATTGATCCTTCTGTTGATCTTCAGCGCGTGCAATGTAGAGTTTCCCGTCATGCTCCACAATGCTGAAGTAGTGTCCCGTTGCGATGTTGTATATTCCGAGTTCATCAGCCTTTTGTGTTAGTAGCTCCCACTTTATCTTTGTGTTGCATAGTGTGCATGGTGCAGGTGTGCGACCCTCCATATATTCTGCGACAAAGTTGTCGATTATTTCGCGTTTGAATATCTCCTTTGCATCTGTCGTATGGAGCGTTACACCTAATCTTTGTGCGCTTCTTCTCGCTTGCGACATTAGCTCCTCGTTCCCCAGCATATCAATTGTTAGGGCTTCTACGTTGTAACCCTCTTCGCGCAATATCTCAACAGCGGCGCAGCTATCTATGCCGCCGCTGAATGCCACCAAAACTCTCTTCTCGTTACTCTCCAACATCTTGCTATTAGTTGAAAAAATCACCAACATATATTATGTAGGTGATTCTTCATTTTATATATCGAGTGCCATTTGCCCTCGTTGGTTTAATTTACTCCTGCTCTGCACTCTCTTTGCCTTCGTTCTCGAAATACTCAGGTTTTTCGCGTTTTACGAAATCGATGATCTCTGATAGTCCTTCGCCGAACTTTGCAAAATCCTCTTTATAGAGGAATATTTTGCTGCGATCAAATGTCGCACTTCCATCCGCGTGTGTCTTTTTGCGGCTCTCTGTGATTGTTAGGAAGTAGTCGTCATCGCGTGTTGCGCGCACATCAATAAAGTATGTACGTCTACCTGCTTTGATTGCTTTCGACTCAATTGGATCTCCAAAATCCTCGTCACCTCGTCTGTTGTTTTGTGAAAACATATTATTCGCTTTTATAAGTTATTGTTCATCTTTGTTGCGCCCATTTTGGCACCCTCTTTATGCGAATATAGCAAATTTTTCTGTCAAAAACAAACAACTATGTGTTAAAAAAGGATTATTTTCGTTTAGAAGACCTCTCTCTACCCCTACTTTATAGCCTCTGCAATTTGCTCAAATGCTACCTCTGTCTGCTCTCCAGAACTCATATTTTTGAGTGTTGCTTTGCGGCTTTCTAGCTCGTTGCTGCCGACAATAACTACGTATGGGATTGCGCGTTTGTTTGCATACTCCATCTGCTTTTTCATCTTTCCTTGCTCTGGATATAGCTCACAAGATATCCCCGCGTTACGTAGTTGTGCCATCATCTTCAGCGCTGCAAGCTGCTCCTTGTCGCCAAGGTTTGTGAATATAACTTTTGTCGAGACGTTAACATCGTCTGGAAACAATTCCATGCCGACCATGACGTCATATATTCTGTCTGCGCCGAACGATATACCTACGCCCGATACATTTGGCATTCCAAATATTCCTGTTAGGTCGTCGTAGCGTCCACCGCCGCAGATGCTTCCTATTGCATAATCTAGCGCCTTAACCTCGAATATTGCGCCTGTATAGTAGTTTAGTCCACGCGCCAATGAAAGATCAATCTCAATTGGGAGTGTCAGTCCTAGCTCCTCAGTAAGCGACAGTATGGTGCGAAGCTCTTCGATACCTAGCATTCCCGTCTCTGATGAAGAGATGATCGCCGCAAGTTTATCCAGCTTCTCGCTGTTTGTCCCACTTAGCTCTAGGATTGGCTCTAGCTTGCTTATCGCTGCCGCTTCAAGACCGCGTGCTGCAAGCTCCTCTTTGACTTTGTCAAGACCTATTTTGTCTAGCTTGTCGATTGCCATCGTTATATCCATCATCTTGTCGGCGTGACCAATCGACTCTGCAATTCCAAATAGCACCTTGCGGTTATTTACTTTAAGAGCTACATTTATCTTTAGCGCTGAGAATACGCGTTGCACAATCTCAATTAGCTCCACCTCGTTGACAAGTGATTTCGAGCCAATCATGTCAACATCGCATTGATAAAACTCTCTGTAGCGTCCCTTTTGTGGTCTATCAGCACGCCATACAGGCTGTATCTGGTAGCGCTTGTATGGGAATACAAGGTCGTTTTGGTGCTGCACAACGTAGCGTGCAAATGGCACTGTTAGGTCGTATCGCAAACCTTTCTCGCAAATTTTCGATGGCGATGTCAACTCTTCGCGCGACATCTCCTTTGCATAATCTCCAGAGTTTAGGATCTTAAATAGTAGTTTGTCGCCCTCTTCACCATATTTACCCATCAATGTAGATAGATTCTCCATCGATGGTGTCTCTAGTGGCCCAAATCCAAATAGTTTGAATACTGAACGTATAGTGTCAAAAATATATTGACGACGAAGCATTTCGCGCTCTCCGAAGTCGCGTGTTCCCTTTGGTATTGATGGTTTTTGTGCTGCCATTTATCTTGCTCTCCTAAATAAAATCTACTCTACTAGTTTTCTGTATTTAACACGCTTAGGCGTTGTATCCTCTCCTTGCGCCTTCTTCCACGCCTCAAATTCGCTATATGAACCCTCGTATGATATTACGCGCGAATCTCCCTCAAACGAGATGATGTGCGTAGCGATACGATCCAAGAACCATCTATCGTGCGATATAACAACCGCACAACCAGCGAAGTTCTCAAGACCCTCCTCAAGTGCGCGAAGTGTGTTGACGTCGATGTCATTGGTAGGCTCATCGAGTAGCAAAACGTTACCCTCCTCTTTTAGCGCTATTGCAAGGTGAAGTCTGTTGCGCTCTCCTCCCGAAAGCATTCCGCATTTCTTCTCTTGATCTGCACCTGAGAAGTTAAAACGCGCAACATAAGCACGCGCTGGCACTTGACGATTGCCAAGCATCACCCACTCGCTATCTTGCGATATAACTTCGTATACACTCTTCTCTGGGTCGATCGATTTGTGCTGTTGGTCTACGTAAGCGAGCTTTACAGTTTGTCCCACTGTGAACGTTCCTGAGTTTGGCTCTTCGAGTCCCATGATCATTCGGAATAGGGTAGTCTTACCCGTACCATTCGCACCAATCACACCGACGATACCAGCTGGAGGTAGTGTGAAATTCAAATCCTCGTAAAGTATTCTGTCGCCATAAGCTTTTGAAACTCCGTGTGCCTCAATTACAACATCTCCCAAACGAGGTCCATTAGGGATGAAGATCTCCAACTTCTCCTCCTTCTCCTTAGCATCCTCGTTCATCATCTTGTCGTATGCCGAAAGACGTGCCTTGCTCTTTGTGCGGCGTCCTGAAGGCGACATTCGCACCCAGTCAAGCTCTCTTTCGAGAGTCTTTCTGCGCTTCGATTCTGTCTTCTCTTCGTTGGCCATGCGTTGTGTCTTTTGCTCTAGCCAGCCTGTGTAGTTGCCCTTCCAAGGAATACCTTCGCCGCGATCAAGCTCAAGAATCCAACCAGCGACATTATCCAGGAAGTATCGGTCGTGGGTCACAGCGATTACTGTACCCTTATATTGTTGAAGGTGTTGCTCCAACCAATCGATAGACTCTGCATCGAGGTGGTTGGTAGGCTCATCAAGAAGCAAGACGTCAGGTTGTTGTAGCAACAGTCGACACAGAGCAACGCGGCGGCGCTCTCCTCCCGACAATACTCCAATCACTTGGTCTGGCTCTGGACAGCGCAGCGCATCCATCGCACGCTCCAATATGCTATCAAGTTCCCAGCCATTCACTTGGTCAATCTGCTCGTAAACCTCTCCTTGACGCTCGATGATCTTTGCCATTTCGTCATCAGACATTGGCTCGCAAAGCTTCATGTTTATCTCCTCGTACTCCTTTAGTAGCGCAACGGTGTTTGCGCACCCCTCCTCTACGATTTCGCGTACTGTTTTGCTCTCATCAAGTTTAGGTTCCTGCTCAAGGTATCCAACTGTGAAACCTGGCGAAAACACGATCTCTCCTTGGTAGTTGTTGTCCAACCCAGCTATGATCTTCATCAATGTAGATTTACCTGAGCCGTTTAGACCGATGATACCGATCTTCGCGCCATAGAAGAATGATAGGTAGATGTTGTTCAACACCTTTTTTTGGTTCGTGAATACCTTGCTCACGCCAACCATCGAGAAAATTATCTTTTCGTCTGCCATAATTGTTTGGTTTCTTGTTTTTTATGATTGTCACAAAGATACAAATTTTATTTATTATCTTCGCAGTCAAATAACCTAAAACAGAGTAGAGTATGTCTGAGTTAAAAATTATCGCAACTATTGTTGCAAAGGAGGAGTTTGCGAGCGATGTTCGCACATCGTTGAATGCTGTTGTAGATGGTACACGTACCGAGGAGGGTAACGTGAGTTATGTTCTTCATCAAGATGTTAAGAATCCGCTGAAGTATGTCATTATCGAGGTTTGGAAGTCGCTAGATGCTATTGATGCTCATAATGCTACGGCTCACTTCAATGAGTTTGTCAAGAGCATTGATGGCAAGATGGAGTCGCTAGATGTCTCTATTATCAAGGAGATTTACTAGGTAGTAAAATAAAAACAGAGAGCCTTTAAAACTCTCTGTTGAAAAATATTTCTGGGTGTCGCTCATTGCAAAATGCAGCGACATCTTCTTTTTGTATTGGTTTCGGATAACTCATCAGTAGCAGAGGGAGTCGTTCGTCACTTTTTGCGTTGTATGACGGTTGCGAATAATTGTGCATGTTTAATGCAAATCCTAATCGCTCGTAGAATCCAATTCTGCGCTGCTTTATCTCATCCTCTGGTCGCTCCACCTCTAGTATTACGGGCGATGAATATTCGTTCATGAATTGCTGCATAATCTTCGCTCCATACCCTCCGCCACGCAGTTTTGGGTCTGTCGCCAGATGCTCTATGTAGCGCATCGAGCCAAAGTCCCACCAGAATAGCAGTCCGATAAATTCCCCACCGTCAACTATTGCATCGGCGTGAAATTTTTCAAACGATAGTGCCTCTTTGTGTAGCTCCAGCGATCTTCGTTCCATCTGCGGAAATGCTGCAAGGTATAGTTCCCAAGCTGGCGCAAAGTATCTATCTCCGTTAGATGTTATTCTGTGGCGACTTACCATATCTTTGTTGGATATTTAATGTCTACGTCAATGATTGTTTCGCCCTCCATAACTAGCGTGTATGTAGGGTTTACAAATCCATTGTATGGCTCAATGTTTAGCGCCTTGTATCTATCGAGTATCTGCTTGTGTAGCTTCTGGTCAATCTTTACTCCACATCTCTCTACGAGTGTTTTTGCCGCATCAAAATCCCCTTCGCTCTTCATTCTCTGTATCTCGAAAAGAAGTTCGCCAAATAGTTCGCGCAAACGTTCGAAGTTCTTTACGACTATAAAGTTTTTACCACTATTCTCAACCATCTCCGCTACACCTTCGCCTCGTTCCAATATCCACTCCGATATTATCTTTCGGTTTCTCATGTGTGTCTGTTCTACATTGTCGCCCAGCTTTATGCGCGCCAATTGTGTCATAGCACCATTTGTCAGATATTTTATGTAGTGCGCCTTTGCAGCATCCATTTCAGGTATCAAACCAAGTTCAACCATCTTTTGGTCTGCCATAAAGTATAGACCAAACAGATCGGCTCTGCACTCCTCAATTGTCGAGTGGTATGCACCTAGCGCATCTTGATTTACACCTTTTGCAAGTTGTCCTGAGCCGTGACCTAGACACTCGTGAAGGTCAGTGTGTAGCGAATCTGATCTCTCTGCATGTTTCTTAATTATTTGGTGTACATCTTCGCCAATGAAGAACTCCTCTGTGAATCCACCACCTTTTGCTGCTTCGGCGTATGCGTGTGTTATGTTGTCGATTGTCACCGATTTCGAGCCATGGTCGCGGCGTATCCACTCCGCGTTCGGGAGGTTTATTCCGATAGGTGTTGCAGGGTAGCAATCGCCACCTAGCATCGCCGCAGTTATGACCTTTGCCGATACACCTTTTACCTCTGGTTTGCGATATTCAGGCTTTATTGGCGCTCTATCTTCGAACCATTGCGCATTTGCTGCAATTATCTCTGTGCGCCTACTTGCTTCTATGTTTTTGAAATTTACAAGTGCTTCCCACGATGCTTTGCGGCATAGTGGATCTCCGTAAACCTCTATGAATCCATTTATGAAATCAACGTTTGAATCGTTGTCCTTTACCCATGCGATGCTGTAGTCATCAAATGTTTTCAGATCTCCAGTTCTGTAGAACTCTACAAGCAGGTCGATAATCTCTTTCTGTGTTTCGTTCGCTACGGAGTGCGCCTTCTCTAGCCAATATATTATCTGCTCTATCTGGTGCGAATACAATCCGTCAAGCTTGTATACTCTCTCGTATATATTCCCGTTTTCGTCTTTTGTAAGTTGCGAGTTTAGCCCCAACGAGATTTTCGAATCACTCTTTTTTGTTAGTTCCGCGTAGTATTTCTCAGCCTCCTCTTGCGTTACGTTGTCGTAGTAGTTGCAGGCTGAGTTTGTCACTATATCAACACCTTCATCGTGCGTGATGCGGTTTTTGTATAGCTCAGGATCAAATATTATAGGCGTTATTGTCGCAATTGTTTCGGTGTCGAATCCACCGATAGAGTCTATTGTGTTGCTGAAATATTCGCGTGAAAATTCAGGTGTAAATTTTGCGCCAGAGTAGTGGTGGTGTATTCCATTTGCGAACCATATTCGCTTCGCATATTTCTCTAATGCTCTCCACTCTTCTGTGTCGCGCGAACCTTTGTATTCGGCAATTATCCTCTGCAATGTATCGCGAATATCTATGTTGTACGCGAAGTTTTGGTCATATATTATGTCGCGACCAGCTTCAGCAGCCTTCGCCAAATAATATATATATATCTTCTCATTTAGCGGAAGTAGCTCAAATCCTGGCACTTCATATCTCAATACTCTGATGTCGTCGAAACGATCTAAAATCCACGGTTGCTCTATCATGTCGCTGCTATTTTACAATGTTTTAATTGGGTTTGCACACTCTTTGAGGTGGCAAATCTCTAGCCCTTTCAGTGTGTGAGAGCTTTTAAGCACCTTCTCGAACTTTTCGAGGATCGCTATTTCGCTCTCGTAGTGACCAATATCTGCAATTGTGATGCCACCTTCTGGCGCGAAGTAGTCGTGATATTTCAAATCTCCAGTCAGGTATAGATCTGCACCTAGTTGTTTTGCCTTTTCGATGAACGAAGCGCCAGAGCCGCCGCATATCGCGATTTTCTGTACCATTTGAGTGTGTGGTTCGCTATGTTTTACAATAGGTAAGTTTAGCACACTCTTTACCTTCGCTAGAAACTCTAGTGTGTTTGTTGGCTCATCTAACTCCCCAATTACGCCCAACCCTATGGGGATCTCAAAACTTGGGTTTTGCTCCATTGCAGCAGTAATTTTCACACCAAGTTTCTCTGCCAATATCTGCGATACTCCTCCGTGTGCCGAATCTGCATTTGTATGGGCAGAGTATATTGCAATATTGTTTTTTATCGCCTTCACTATCGCACGCTCCGCATCTGTCGCTCCGGTGATTGATTTGAGTGGCGAGAATATTAGCGGGTGGTGCGATATAATCATCCCTATGTTACGCTCTATGGCCTCATCTACAACTCTCTCTGTCACATCAAGTGTCAGCAATACGCTCTGAATGTCAGACTCTGTTGCGCCAACCATTAGCCCTACGTTGTCCCAACTCTCTGCCAATGTTTTTGGCGCGAACTCTTCGATCGCTGCTGTAATATCTTTTACCTTCATAATTTCTAATCTCTCTCTTAATGTTGCAAAGATAATCTTTTTTTTGTGCTTTGTTATTGCGCCTTAATTTTATTGTTCATACCTTTGAACGCTTAATATGGTTGAGTAAGGTATTAGTAAGGTATTAGTAAGGTATTAGTAAGGCAATGAAGATAGTAAATAGTGTAGCTGAGCTACGCGCATTTTTAGATAACTTTGATCAGTCTCAGGTTGGTTTTGTGCCAACTATGGGTGCTATTCACGAGGGGCATTTGTCGCTTGTGCGCCGCGCTAAAGAGGCTTGTGGAGTTGTTGCTGTGTCGATCTTTGTTAACCCTACGCAGTTCAACGATCCTAAGGATTTGGAGCGCTATCCTCGTCAGTTGCAGAGCGATTGCGAGTTGTTGGAGGGTGTAGGTGCTGATGTTGTTTTTGCGCCATCTGTCGAGGAGATTTACCCTGAGGTTGATACGAGGGTTTTTGAGTTCGGAACTGTTGATGCAGGTATGGAGGGTGCTTCGAGACCTGGTCACTTCAATGGTGTTGCGCAGGTTGTGAGTCGCCTTTTCGATATTGTTCTTCCGGCTAAAAGCTTCTTTGGTGAGAAGGATTTT
The DNA here is from genome assembly GCA_047174045.1 of Rikenellaceae bacterium. GTDB lineage: Bacteria > Bacteroidota > Bacteroidia > Bacteroidales > Rikenellaceae > Alistipes. The sequence continues at coordinate 97,730 of JBCQUJ010000003.1, read as the reverse complement.
CAGCAGGTTGCAGTAATTAAGGCTATGGTTGCGCAGCTGCAGTTGCCTGTTGATATTGTTGTGGTTGATACTGTTCGCGAGAGCGATGGATTGGCTTTGTCTTCGAGAAATGTTTTGTTGACGCCGGAGCATAGGGCTTCAGCACCACATATATATAAGGCTTTGCAATGGGCGAAAGCTTCTGCAGGAGGTGGTGTTGGCGTGAGTGATGTTTGTAGTGGTGTTATTGAGCGAGTTGAGGCGAGTGGTTTGTTGAAGGTTTTGTACTTTGCGGTTGTCGATGCTAGCTCTATGGTTGAGCTTGTGGATTGGAGTGATAGTGAGAATATTCAGGGTTGTATAGCTGTCCAGGCGGGTGCTGTGCGACTTATTGATAATATAAAATTGAAGTAATTTTACTGTATTGACAATGAAGATGTTGGTCGAGGTTTTGAAGTCGAAGATTCACAGAGTTAGTGTTACTGAGGCGAATCTTAATTATGTTGGAAGCATTACGATTGATGAGGATCTGTTGGATGCTGCCAATATGATTGCGGGGGAGAAGGTTGCTATTGTTAATAACAACAATGGTGAGCGTTTCGAGACCTATATTATAAAGGGCGTGCGCGGCAGTGGTTGCATCTGTTTGAATGGTGCTGCTGCGCGCAAGGCTGAGATTGGCGATGTTGTCATCATTATCTCCTATGCTCAACTTGATTTTGAGGATGCTAAGAGTTTTGAGCCATGGGTTGTTTTTCCCGACACGGCTACTAACAAGTTGATTAAATAGATTAGCGTAGATTATGGATTTTGTCTATTATTCTTTGGCGGTTATCTTTGCTCTTTTGGGTATTGTGGGCGCTGTTTTGCCGGTTCTTCCGGGTCCTATATTGAGCCTTTTGGGGCTCTTTTTTCTATCTGTAGGCTCTGTTGTGGTTGATCTTAATCTTTGGGTGTGGGGTTTTGTCTGTGGTGTAGTTATGGTTGCAGATTATCTCTTGCCGGCATATATGACAAAGCGGTTGGGTGGTAGCAAGGCTGGAGTTACAGGTGCTACTATCGGAATGATTGCAGGATTCTTTTTTCCTCCTTTTGGTATCTTCTTGGGGCCATTCGTTGGTGCTGTAATGGGGGAGTTGACACAAGATAAGAGCAAGGTCGAACACGCTTTTAAGGTTGGTTTTGGTTCTTTTGCGGCCTTTGCAGTAGGAACAGGAGTTAAGTTTGTCTACGCGATTTTCGCGTTGAGTTCGGTTTTGCAGATCGTTTGGCCAAAGTTTGGTAACATCTTTAGTTGGTAATATTTTAGGTTTATATTCGTTAGATTGATATGGCTAATTTTAGTAGTAAGATAAATACAATCATATTTGATATCGGAGGCGTCCTTGTCGATTTGGACTATCCTGCGTGTATGGATGCTTTTAAGGCTATCGGTTTTCACGGTGCCGATAAGTTGATTAGTTGCTACCACCCTTCTGGTATAGTTGGGGAGCTGGAGCGCGGAGAGATCTCAAAGGAGCAGTTGTGCGATAAGATGCGTGAAATGGCAGGTGTCGATATGACTAACGAGCAGATCACGGAGGCTTATGGCGCGCTTGTGGTTGGTATTCCGGTTGAGAAATTGCGTTTGATGGCTAAGTTGAAGAGTGCCGGGTATAGGATTTTGGCTTTGTCGAATATCAATGAGATGGTTTTGCCTCGTGTTTTGAGCTTCTTTGAGGCTGACGGCAAGTGTGCGGCTGATTATTTCGATGAGATGTATCTTTCGTTTCAGATGGGTTCTATGAAACCGGAGCGTAAGATTTATGAGTTGTTGATCTCTGATTCTGGCATTGAGCCGAATGAAGCATTCTTCATTGATGATAGCGAAAAGAATATTGAGGTGGGTCGCGATTTTGGCTTAAATGTATATTTAGCAGAGGCAAAAGAGGATCTAAATCCCGTTTTTGAGGAGTTTTTTCAATAATATTGCATTTTTTAGAGAAAAAACCGTCACTTTTTTTGCGTAATTAAGAAATTACCTCTATATTTGCAGTGCAAGATTTAAGGCGGGGTGTAGCGCAGTCCGGTTAGCGTATCTGCTTTGGGAGCAGAGGGTCCCAGGTTCGAATCCTGGTACCCCGACAGAGAAAAGGTCACTTATTAAAGTGGTCTTTTTTTGTGCGGTTAGATATGATGTAAGTGTGTATATAAAGTTAAATCAGATTTTGCTTTATGTAGTGTGCCACACCATCTTCATCATTTGATAGGGTAGTAGCTTGTGCAATATCTTTCAACTCTTGTTGCGCGTTGCTCATTGCGACACCGCAACCAACCGCTTCGATCATTGTTATGTCGTTGAATCCGTCGCCAAATCCAATCGTCTGCTCTTTGGTCACGCCAAGCATAGGGAATAGCTTGTTGAGGGTCGCACCTTTGTCTATGTTTAGCGGTACAATCTCAAGGAAGAATGGCTCAGAACGAAATGCACATATTTGTGTACCACACTCTGCATTTATCTTCTCTTGTAGTTTTATGATGTTCTCTGGCTCTCCGACAGCTAGCAGTTTGCATGGCTCTGCATCCCTTTCTACTAGTGTCTGAAGAAGGTTTTCAACCTTGCGAACCTCCATTCTGTTTAGGTTTGCTTCGTACTGCACATATTTGTCTTCGTTGTTCTCCGTTACGATAACCTCATCTAGGTAAGTAAGCAGTGTGCAACCTTCGGCTTTTGTCAGGTCGTATATTTTTTTGTGAAAATCCTTGTTGACTGCATTTTTGTGCAGCGTTTTCATCGTTGCGCACTCTATTACTTCGCATCCGTTGTACGCGAGTATATATCCGTTGTATTTCTCCAATTCAAGCTTTTGCGCCACTGGCATTATTCCGTATGTAGGTCTGCCAGATGCTAGCATCACTCGTGTTCCCTGCTTTTGCAGCTCAATTAGTGTGCTTCGGTTCTCTTCGGATAGGTTCTTCTCGCTATTCATTAACGTTCCGTCCAGGTCCAGTACTATAACTTTATATTTCATTGCTCTGTAATTTTCAATATCTCAACATTGGTTTTGTCATACAAAGATAGTGTAAATATCGCCAATCCAGATATATAGATACACAAAAGGCATCCAATCTTTGGATGCCCTTTTGTATTAAGCCCTTGGTCTTAGATGAATTGTCCGCCTTCCAACTTCAGTTAGCATCTGTTCGGTGCCATCTTTGTTGTTTTTTGTCAACCTCCCCGCCAATTACTTAAAATCAAGCCTTCTTCTCTACTTACCCTCGAAGAAATCTTTGATCTCGTCGTTAAGAACTACAGCCTCTTTGAAGATGTAGGCTCCGTTCTTCTCAGACTTAACCATCTTGATGCACTTTGTGTGCTGCTTTCCGTTACCCGTTTTAAGGGTCGCAACTACTTTCTTTGCCATCTTATTCTAAATACTATTTAATTTCACGGTGTAGAGTTACCTTCTTCAAGTATGGGTTGTACTTCTTACGCTCCATACGGTCTGGGGTATTCTTCTTGTTTTTTGTTGTGATGTAACGCGACATTCCTGCTACTCCACTCTCTCTTTGCTCAGTACACTCTAGGATTACCTGAACTCTGTTTCCTTTTTTAGCCATTTTAGCCTTTTGTTTTAGTAAACTTTCTTAGGAGCTACAGCCTCGCGCAATGCTACTGCAAGTCCTTTTTTGTTAATTGTTTTCATTCCAGCAGCAGATACTTTCAAAGTGATCCAGCGACCTTCTTCCTCTGACCAAAAGCGTTTTGTCTTCAAGTTTGGACTAAACGTGCGCTTTGTCTTGTGGTGTGAGTGAGATACGTTGTTTCCAACCATAACCACTTTACCTGTGATTTCGCAAATTTTCATCTGTTTATAATTTATTTGTTTTTCATCTATTGCTTCGGCGTCGTGCGTGGCAACAGATGCGCAAATATAGTGATTTTTGTCTGTTTGGCAAAATATATTGCCAATTATTTGATTTCGCTGCGCAACATTGTGAGTGCGTGAGCTGTTGCGCGCCATATCACTTGGCTTCGTTCTGTGCCGCAGTTTTTGAGTATTGCGTAGCTTCTTGTTGCTGTTGCAATGCCGAAGTATACTGTTCCGACTGGTTTCTCTTCTGATCCTCCGTCTGGTCCTGCGATGCCTGTGGTTGCTATTGCGTAGTCAGCTCCGGTTATTTTTCTGACTCCTTCGGCCATCTGTATCGCTACTGTTTCGCTTACTGCTCCGTGCTGTTCAATATCTGCTGCAGATACACCGAGTATGTTGACTTTTGAGTCGTTGCTGTACGATGTTACACCTGCCAGCAGGTATTTCGATGCTCCAGCCATTGCAGTGAATGCAGCGGATATAGCGCCTCCAGTGCAGCTTTCCGCTATCGCAAGTGTTTTGTTGCTCTCTATTAGACGGTCGTGAACTATCTGCTCCATCGATGCGTTTTCAAAACCGAGTATGTATTCCGAAATCAGCCCTTCTAGCGCTTTGAATCGCTCTTTTATCTCCGCTTTTACAGCCGCCGCCTTGTCGTTCTCTATGTTGTATGCTGATAGTCTTAATCTCACTCTTCCGGGACCTGGTAGGTATGCCAGCTTCAAGAAGTTGGGTAGTGCATCTTCCCATTTCTCTATTCTCTCTGCAAGCATCGATTCCGGTAGGCCAGATGTTATCATTGTCGTGTGTATGCTTTCGCGCAATTCGAATGATCCTTTTAGCTTTGGCTCCACTACGTCTGTCATTAGCGCCTTCATCTCGAAAGGTACACCCGGTAATGATATTAGTACATTGCTGTTGTTCGCCGTGAACCACATTCCTGGCGCTGTTCCATGTTCATTGAATAGCGTTTGGCAGCACTCCGGTACGAGCGATTGCTCTTGGTTAAGCTCGTTGTACGTTATTCCGCGTGCTTCTAGCATCGCTTTTACGTGGTCGGCAACTGCTTGGTCGCGGCGCATTTCGCAGCCAAACATTTTTGCTAGTGTCTTCTTTGTTATGTCATCTTTTGTTGGCCCTAATCCTCCAGTTACAATTGTTAGATTATAACTAGCCAAGCAACTCTCCAACACCTCTGTTATCTGTGTTGCATTATCCGAGATTGACATCTTTGCTCCAACAACAAAGCCCATCGCACTAAGGCGTTGGGCTATGAATGTTGAGTTTGTATCTGTTATCTGACCTATTAGGATCTCATCCCCTATCGTTACTATCGCTGCTTTCATTCTCTGTATTCGTTTTTTCTGGTGTTTCGACCTCTTCTTTTACGATTAGCTCTTTGCATATTTGTCCTGCAAACCCTGGGCCACCATATATGAATCCCGTCATCACCTGTACTAGGCTCGCTCCAGCCTCTAGCATCGCTTTCGCATCCTCGCCATTCATTATTCCCCCCACACCAATTATTGGGTACGCACCGCCTGATCTATGGTGTACGCGCTTTACCACCTCCAATGCACGTTCTCGTATCGGTTCGCCCGATAGTCGTCCTGTGCCGATGCTTGCTACGTTTCGTTCCGTTGTGTTTAGGTTTTGCGGGCGCGATGTTGTTCCGTCTATTGCAACTATTCCGTCAAGTGGGGTAGCTATCATCACATCTGTCACGGTGTCTATCATCTCGTCACTCATGTCGGCCGATATTTTTATCATTATCGGCCTATATTCGGTCTGTCCGCGGCGGAAGTCAAATAGAGGTGATACGAGCTGTTCGAGTGCCATCGCTACTGTCGTCTCCTCGTTTGTCACAAGGTGGTCGTAGTTTATCGATAGCGTGAAGTAGTCGACATATTGATATAGGTTTCTGAACGATTTCAGATACTCTTTGCTGGCGTTTGTGTGTAGCGTATTGCTGTTGCGAGCTATGTTGCAGCCTACCATCACCTCGCCGTTGTTTTTGCGCAGGTTGTTTATTGCGGAATATAGCCCCTTGTTTGGTTGCCCAAGGCGATGTATAATCGCGTTATCCTTTTTTAATCGGAATACTCTTGGTTTTGGATTTCCGCTCTGTTGTTCTGGGGTTATTGCTCCTATCTCTACGAATCCGAATCCTATGTTTTCTAGCTCTCCTATGACCTCTCCGTTTATGTCAAAGCCTGGTGCTACGCCTATTGGGTTCTTGAATCTACGTCCAAATACTAGCCTCTCTAGCGATGGGTGTTCTACGCTGTATGACGATCTTATTATCGACTTTGCGAAGGGTAGTTTCTTCGATATTCGTAGCAGTATTAGAGCGAGCGAGTGCGCACGTTCTATGTTGATATTGAAGAGTATTGGTTTTATAACCGATCTGTATAGTCCCATTTTTTATGCTCTATCTGGAAGCAAATATACAAACAATTTCGCAAAGTCAATTCTTTTGGTGTGTCTCAATTTTTTAATCTGAGAAAAGATTGTTACATTTGCATCAAACTAAATATTAAAAGAAAAGTTATGGCAAATCTTAGAATTTTGAAGAAGGAGATCGACTACTGCTTGGAGGAGGTTGTTTTCGATTGTGATATGGCGATCTGTTTTCAGCCAAGCAAGGGCGAGAAGATCTTTGCGTTGATGCAGAAGGCTGTTGATATGCGCAATGCGTTTTACGTTAAGGCTAACAACCCAGCGGAGCCAAAGAACCGCTCATTGGTAAAGAAGCACTATGCTGCTTTGCGTGTTGAGATGGTTAAATCTTTCGGCGATATTTTCGAGGAGTTGAGCAAGATCGCAGGCGAGGCTTAGTCTCTTCTAAATCGTAGTATTACAGGTGGCGTCCATTAGGGCGCCACATTTTTTTTGCTATCATCTCTCTTTTTAATTTATTATATCACAAAAAAGGGAGTTGCCCAATTGGCAACTCCCTAACCCTCTAGTTAACCTAGGCGAAGAATTATCTTCTTAGGTTAAGCTCCTTAAGGATAGCACGGTAGCGCTCGATGTCATTCTTCTTAAGATACTCAAGTTGGTGACGACGCTTTCCTACAAGACGAAGTAGTGCGCGTTGCGTACCGAAATCGTGCTTGTTTTTCTTAAGGTGCTCCGTAAGGTGGGCAATACGGAATGAAAACAGAGCGATTTGTGACTCTGGTGAGCCAGTATCGGTGTTAGACGATCCGTACTTTCCGAAGATCTCTTGCTTCTTGTCTGTTGATAGATAAGCCATAGCTTCAAAAATTTTAGTTTACACACTCTACGACGCATTACCCTTACAATGCAATGGCGCCAGAGCGTGCCACAAAAGTACGCTTAATTTTGTTTTCGTGCAACTTTTCTTGCATTATTGCGCGAAAAACTCTTTTTATTGCGCCTTTTTGCCTAAATTTTCGCTATATTTGCCACATTAGCAGACAATCAGAACAATGAAGCATCTATTTAGAATATCGTTTATCTTTCTCGTCTCGCTCCTTTTGTGTGGGTGTGGCGATGGCGAGCCGCAGTTTATTGCGGTCAGCGATGCTATGTTGGGCAGCACTGTTAATGTTAAGGCTGAGATCTCTCCGCGCCGCACTAAAGAGCTTGTGAGAGGTATTAAAAGCATAAATGAGCAGGTGATCCGCGAGATGTCTATCTTCGATCCCAACTCTATTTTGAGCCAGATTAACCGTGGTGAGCGTGATGATTTAACTCCATGGATCGAATATAATTTGCGCCTTGCCGACTCTATTAGCCGCCTTTCTCGCGGCACCTACGATGTCACTGTTGCACCGTTGGTCAAGGCCTGGGGCTTCGCTCGTAGTGGTGCGAGTGCCACTACGATTGATCCTACGACCATCGAGGTCCCAAATGTCGATTCGTTGCTTCAACTTGTCGGCTACCATAAGATCTCGATTGTCGATGGTAAGCTTCGTAGGAGCAATCCAAATACGCAAATCGACTTGAACTCTATCGCTAAGGGCTTTGCTGTCGATAAGGTTGCGGAGTTGATCGAGTCTCTGGGTGGTGTGAATTATATTGTCGAGGTTGGCGGCGAGCTGCGCTTTGGCGGGTGTAACCCTAGTGGCGGAGGTTGGCGTATAGGTGTCGAGACACCTGTTGATGAGACGTTGGCGGGTGAGATGAGCTATGAGAAGCGTTTGGAGATTCTGCATTCTAATCCCTTGCGCGCTATGGCTACGTCTGGTAACTACCGTCGTTTTTATAACGCGCCGAATGGCGACCGTATAGTCCATGTAATTGACCCAAGGACGGGTCGTGGCGCTCCGTCTAAGTTGCTTTCGGTCACTGTCTTGGCGCGTAGCTGTGCTGAGGCTGATGCCTATGCAACGATGCTGCTTGCGGCAGGCGATAGGGGTGCGGAGCGTTTGGCGCGCCAGATCGATGGCTGCGAGGTCTACCTTATTTATAGTGATGATCGTGCTGCGGCAGGCAGTGAGGGTAGTATACGCTACCGCGATTACGCTTCGCCGGGTATGCGCGGAGTTATGATGAAGGATTAAAAGAATAGAAGATATATAGAGTTATGAAGAGCAAGAAAACCACATCCCAAACAACGAGTCTTCGCCGCGTTTCGCTGCAACGTATTAAGCGAGAGTTGGAGCAGTCGAGCTATTTTTCTGATGATTTGGTCATCACTAAGTTGACGCCCGACAATCGTGATAGTTTGACGCGTTCTATGACTATCAATGGCTTTGCGGCATTTGTCATCACGAAGGGTAGTGCAACTATCTCTATTGACCTTACGCACCACGATGTCAAGGCGTGCGATATTGCCTTTATTAATCCAGAGAGTATCGTCCAAACTATCTCTTGTAGCGATGATGCTGAGGCATATTTTGTCTCGGCTTCTAAGAGTTTCATGGACTCTATCCAGATTGATCTCTCTACGTCGTTGGCTATTTTCATGCGTTTCGATCGCGACCCTATTATGTCTGTTTCTCAGCGCGATGTTGATGAGATTCGTCAGTTGTTCCAGCTTATCAAGACTATGATTGCTAGCGATAAGGAGCAGCATAAGGCTGAGATCATCCGCACGCTTTTCACTACTATGTTCTATATCTTGACTGATCTTAATCAGCGCCAGCAGCGCGGCGATATTGTCAAGAAGGGTCGCGGTGAGGTTATTTTCGATGAGTTTATGCTTTTGCTGCATAAGCATAATAAGCAGGAGCGCAATGTTCAGTTCTATGCCGATAAGTTGGATATTTCGACTAAGTATTTGTCGGCTGTCGTTAAGGAGATCAGCGGTAAGACTGCTGCTAGGTGGATCGATGAGTCTGTTATTCTTGAGGCTAAGGCTCTTTTGATCTACTCTGGTCTTTCTATTAATGAGATTGCTAGGGAGTTGAATTTCGCTACGCAGTCATTCTTCGGTAAATATTTCAAGCAGCACACAGGCGTTTCGCCATCTCGTTTCAAGCAGAAGTAATCACCTGCCAGTGTGTGTTGTGGTGGGTAGTGTGTTTTTGCTGCCAATGCATATAAAAACAGAGCAGCCGTGCATTCGCACGGCTGCTCTATATCTCCTCCCCGTAGGGTAGTGTTAGTTGCTCTTGTTCTTTAGTGAGTTCACAAGTTCTGCAGTGTACAGGTAGCGCTTGATGCTCTTCTTTGGTGTCTTTACAAACTCCTCGTCGTGAATTGTTATAGATGCTATGCGCTCATAGTTTGCAACAAGTTTATTTAACTCTCGCATATTCTCGGCCATAATCTCCGCCAAAGAATCCTTACTTACTCCCTCAATACGCATTGCCTCCAAATCTGGAACTACTAGCGCATCAAGTGAATTGCCATTCTCAATAACCAGCGATTCGCTAACGAAGCGCATACCATTCAGCCTATCCTCAATTTGTTCCGGGTATATATTCTGCCCATTAGCACTCAAAATCATAGTCTTGCTACGCCCTTTGATGTATAGCGTTCCATCTGGCTCAATAACACCCATGTCGCCCGTAATCAACCAGCCATCCGCCGTGAATGCCGCATTTGTCGCCTCTTCATTCTTGTAGTAGCCAACCATTACGTGTTCTCCGCGCACCTCAATCTCTCCTGGTATGTTTCTTGGATCTTTCGAAATAACGCGAACGTCTGAGTAGCCAAGCAGTGAAGCGCCGCACGATTGCGCCTTGAACGTTGTTGGACCACTAAATGTGATAAGTGGCGCACACTCCGTCATACCATAACCAACTGTGATAGGCAAACCAATCTTTAGCAAAAAAGCCTCTGTCTCCGGATTGATTGGCGCACCACCAATCATAAACGCCTCTACGCAACCACCAAAGGCGCCAGCTAATTTCGCGTGCATCTTTGAGTATATTAGTGAACGTATTCCCGGAATCTTCAACGCAATCTTCATTGATGTTTTTTCCAAAAGTGGTGCAATTTGCTTGCGATATATCTTCTCCAATATCATCGGCACGCTACACACAACTGTTGGTTTAACTCTCTGTAGACCCTCCATAAGGATCTTTGGTGTAGGTATGCGGCCAAGTAGTGTTACGTGACCACCCACTGCCATCCATGTCAAGAAGTCAAATGCACATCCGTATGCGTGCGCCAACGGCAGGAACGAAAGGCAACGACCTCCTCTGTCAAAATATGGTCGCTTTGTGTTTGGGTTGATATACCCAGATGCAATCATCACGTTGCCTGTAAGGTTATTAACTGTCAATATAACACCTTTCGAGTTTCCCGTAGTTCCCGATGTGTAGTTCAAAAGGCACTCGCGATCGTTCGCAATCTCTGGGTATGTAATGTCGTCGTTGCTAAATCCGTTGCTGTATTTTGCCGCAAACTCTTGTTCTATATTCGCTGCTGTTGTTGTCAGCGCATCTCCGCTTCGCTCATATAGGGCAGTGTTGCTGTCTAGCGAGAACACAGCCTCTATCGCTGGCACATCCGACCCCTCCATCGACTTCCAGAAGTTGTCGCTAAGGAACATCAAGCGGCTCTCCGAGTGGTTCACGATGGTGATTATATCGTTGTTGTTGAAATCTTGCAGGATCGGAACAATCACTGCTCCATACGTAATTGTCGCTAGGTATGCCACACACCAACGTGGGGTGTTACGCCCTACAAGTGCAATTTTGTCACCTTGGTTGATGCCTGCTTTGTCGAATATGATATGTATCTTGGCAATCTCTTGTGCCACCTCAAAGTATGTAAACGAGTCATCAGGTGTGAGGTAGTCGCTCAAAGCTGGCAAATTGCCATTTTGGCGAAAGCTCTCTGCGTACATCTTTATAAGGTTCTGCTTTAACATCGTATGGTTGTTTTTTGTATTTGGTATAGTGGGGGAGTTAGAAGCCTTCCGCTTACTTAACCTCCCACTTACTTAGTTAAACTTCTTTATCGGCTCTTTATTGCTCTTTGTTCCCAAAAACATATATCTTCGACTCTTCACCATTTCGCAGTCGTTCGATATTTTTACGGTGTGTTAGGATTAGCAATCCAGCCACAACGAATGAGAATATTATATATAGGAGCGACTCTTTTGCACCAGGATATATCAAAACAACGATAGGGAAGCATACTCCGCCTGTCATCGATGCTACCGATACGTAGTGAAATGCCACAAGTGTTATGAACCATATTGCTAGACATATAAGCATTACGGGTGGGTTTATGCCCATCAGCGCACCTACGAGTGTCGCAACACCTTTTCCGCCCCTGAAGTCAGCGAATATTGGAAATATGTGTCCTAGAACAACTGCAAACACTATGAATATACGTAGGTTTATAATTCCTTCTGCCGTGAAGTTCGGATCTTGATTCAGCACTCCAACTAGCAGTACTGCGAACAATCCTTTGCAGAAATCTATCACAAATACAGGTATCGCTGCGCGGCGTCCTAAAACGCGCAGTACGTTTGTTGAACCTGCATTTTTGCTTCCATGTTCGCGAATATCTATTCCGAAAAATCTTTTACCGATCATTACGGCGCTAGGTATAGAGCCAAGCAGATATGCAATCAGAATTAGTGTTGTGACTATGTAGTATGTTACAGCCATGTTTGTAGCCTCTTTTTATTGGTTTATGCGACAAAGGTAACAAAAAAAGTGTAACTTTTACCACAAAACGCACCTTTTGTTGTTTTTGCTCTATTGCAAAATTGATAAAAAGCCCCTATCTTTGTAGTGTGGATAAGTTAATTTTTAAGAGTGATATTGGCGGCAGCGTTAGGGTTAACACCTTGCGTCCTATCGTCGCGGAAAGTGGGGCTGGGCGCCGTCTTTTTATCGAGACCTATGGGTGTCAGATGAATACGGGCGACAGTGAGGTTGTTGTCTCTTTGTTGCAGAAGGAGGGCTATGTCTACTGCGATGATATTAAGAGTGCCGATGTTATCTTGATAAATACATGTTCTATTCGCGACAATGCGGAGGTTCGCATCTGGGGTCGTTTGCGTGAGATGCGTCCATTGCGCAGAGCTAATAAGAGGTTGATAATCGGCATATTGGGTTGTATGGCGGAGCGTTTGAAGGAGTCTTTGCTTGAGGGTGTTGATGGTGTCGATGTTGTTGCTGGACCTGATTCTTATAGGGCTTTGCCTGAGCTGTTGCGTGATGCGGAGCTAGGCATTCGCGGGACCAATACGCAGTTATCTATCGATGAGACTTACGCTGAGTTGTCACCTGTTAGGTTGGACAAGAGTGGCGTCAGCGCTTTTGTGGCTATTATGCGTGGGTGTAACAATTTCTGCTCATATTGTGTTGTGCCTTATACGAGGGGGCGCGAGCGTAGTCGCGATGCAGCGACTATTTTGCGCGAGGTTAAGGAGTTGTTTGATAATGGATATCGCGAGGTTACGTTGCTTGGTCAGAATGTAAATTCATATAGCAGTGATGGTTATGATTTCCCGCAGTTGATGGCTGCGGTGGCGGATTTGTCACCGCTTTTGAGGGTTCGCTTCTCTACGTCACACCCTAAGGATCTTAGCGATGCTTTGTTGGAGGTTATGGTAGATAGACCTAATATCTGTCGTGCTATTCACTTGCCTGCGCAATCTGGTTCTACTTCGATGTTGAAGAAGATGAATAGAAGCTATACGCGTGAGTGGTACCTTGATCGCATTGCTGCTATTAAGCGCTATTTGCCTGATTGTGCCATTACGACAGATATTATAGCAGGTTTTTCTGGTGAGACGGAGCAGGAGCATGCCGATACGTTGTCGCTTATGCGTGAGGTTTTTTATGACTCAGCATTTATGTATAAATATTCGGAGCGTGAGGGGACGTTTGCGCATAAGAATTTGGTTGACGATATTGACGACAAGGTTAAGGTTGAGCGTTTGACAGAGATTATCACCTTGCAACGTGAGATGTCTGCTGAGTGCAATAAGCGTTATGTCGGTGGTGTTTATGAGGTTCTTGTTGAGGGTGAGTCTAAGAAGAGTGCGGAGCAGATGCACGGCAGGACTACACATAGCAAGGTTGTGGTTTTCGATAGGGAGGATTGTTCTGTTGGGGATTACGTTATGGTTAAGATTATAAAGAGTTCTTCGGCAACTTTGATCGGGGAGTTGGTAAAGGATTCGGAAAAATAGAAAGGAGAAAAGCGTATGCGTTTTGATGATTTTGAGTTAGACTACGATATTTTGGATGCTGTTGAGCAGATGGGTTATGGCGATATGACTCCTGTTCAGGAGCAGACGATGCCAGTTTTGTTGCGTGGTGACGATTTGGTTGGGTGTGCGCAGACTGGTACTGGCAAAACTGCAGCGTTTTCACTCCCTTTGTTGGATATGTTGCATAAGGGCAAGGCTAGTGGCAAATATTCAGAGGATAAGATTAAGGCTGTTATAATGTGTCCGACTCGCGAGTTGGCAACGCAGATCGATGGTCAGATCCAGGGCTTTTCATACTATACAGATATATCTACATCGGTTATCTTTGGTGGAGGTGATGGCAAGGCTTGGGCGGCTCAACGTCATAGCTTGGAGAGTGGTGTCGATATTGTTGTTGCTACTCCGGGGCGACTTTTAGCGCACCTTGAGAGTGGTTTTGTCGATTTGTCTGGCGTTAAGCACTTTGTTCTTGATGAGGCAGATCGTATGTTGCAGATGGGTTTCTATGAGGATATTATGAAGGTTGTTAGCTATCTTCCGTTGAAACGTCAGACGGTGCTTTTTTCTGCTACGTTGCCTCCAAAGATTCGCAAGATGGCAGATCAGCTTTTGTATAACCCAACGGAGGTTATTATCTCTGCTTCGAAGCCAAATGAGTCTATCGACCAGAGTGCCTTTGTTTTGTATGAAACTCAGAAGCTCCCTCTTATTCAGAAGTTATTTGATGTTGATGATGTTGAGAAGACATTGATCTTCTCTTCATCTCGATTGAAGGTTAAGGAGTTGGTCTTTGAGTTCAAGAAGATGAAGCTTAATGCTGTTGGTATGCACTCAGATTTAGATCAGGCGCAGCGCGAGGAGGTTATGCTAGATTTCAAGAGTGGGAAGATCGACATTTTGGTAGCTACGGATATCGTTGCTCGTGGTATTGATATCGATGATATTGTTACGGTTGTTAATTATGATGTTCCAAACGATGCGGAGGATTATATCCACCGTATTGGCCGCACTGGTCGCGCTAGTGCTTCAGGTCAAGCTATAACGTTTGTTAATGAGCGTGATCAAGCGAGGTTTAAGCGCATTGAGGATTTCTTGGAGAGGGAGGTTCGTAAACGCGATTTGCCTACAGATTTGGGTGCTGCGCCGCAATACAACCCAATGATGTCATCTCCTGAAGGGTTCCACAGAGGTGGTAAAGGACCTAAGAGCGGAAACTTCCGCAACAATAAGTCACGTTATTAGTATATATAATTAATATACTATGTCTGATATAGGTAGTGCGATGTCGAGTGGTTCGAGCATCGCATTTATCATTAATACGCGGTCGTAACTCTTTATATCTTCGATTGTGATTTCTCGTTCGATTAACGTTCCGTTGTTTATCATAGATTGTCGCTTTACTCCATTCAGAAGGTGCGTTGTAGGGGTGTATAGCGCACCATCTTTCTCGAATGCAAGGTTTGAGTATGATGTGTCGCAAACCTTTGCGTTGTGACATATTATCAACTCTTCGTTTGGCTCAGCACCAACGCTTTTGCGCAATTTGTCGAGTTGCGACCTGTCGAGTTTTTTGTATTTGTAGTCGATGAAATGATCTGGAGTGTTGATGTCTACAACCTTTAGTCGTTCAATCTTGCGTATTTTGTATTGCTCGTATGTTGTTTCACAAACTCCATCAGCATTGTAGATGACGCGACATTTTGTAACTCCATTTTTGTGTGGGTTGTTTCGTTCTATCTCTCTGAAATCAATTTGCAGCGTAGTAAATGTGTGTGCTTTCGCGGTTTGTTCTGCGCGAAGTTGGTGCAACTCTTCAAGTTGCAGTGCTCCATAAACAATCTTTATCGTTTCGATAAAACATTCGCTCGCTCTCTTCTGTTGGTGTTGTGCCGTTGGAATATATATCTTCTTCAACATCTCGTCATACTCTTTTCTGCAATTTGAGTTTGCAGTTACTCCTCCTCCGCTTCTAAATCGTAGTGTTCCGCACTCTTGTTGCTCAATGTATCGAATCATTACGGAGCTATCTAGCTTCTCCCCATCGAAATATCCAAATACTCCGGTGTAGAATCCTCTCGGCTCTTGTTCAGCCTCTTCGATTGCTTTTATTGTCGATTGCTTTGGCGCACCACTTATGCTTCCTGCAGGTAGTAATTCCAGAATTATATCTCCAATGTGCCCTCTGTGCTCCTTGTATTTAGATGCTAATTCCGCCGCAATTTCGCTACTAGCTTGCAGTATCGCCCCATTGTTACTCTCAATGCGCTCTATATATCTAAATCTCTCTACGCGTACATTTTTCGCTACACGACTCAGGTCGTTGCGAATCAGGTCTACTATTGTGTTGTGTTCTTGCAACTCCTTTTGGTCGTTGATCAGCACCTGTTCAGCGTTGGGTAGTGTAGCATCTATTGTCCCCTTCATTGGGAATGATCGAATTGTCCCTTGTGGTGATATTGTCACGAATGGCTCTGGCGAGAAGCAGCAGAATCTATTTGGAATGTATATTTTATATTTAGCTTCGCTTATTTGTGCAATCTCTTCGAGTGTTAGGTTGCACTTTATTGGTGTTGCAACTGTCAGATTTGCAAGGAAGCTGTTGCCATGTTTTAGAGCCTTTTCTATGATCTCAAATTTTCGCTCATACTCTTCAAATGGTATTGGCGAAGCTTCGATTTTTGGCGTTTGAATTACCCTTTCAGCACTTTTGCAAAAGTTGCCAACACCATTTATGTCGAACATTATTTCGTTGCACTCCATCGGATTCTCAATGAATATTGCCTCATTAAGTTCATAGTCGACACAAAAAATGAAGGGGTGACCTTTTCGGCCACCCTCATTCATCTTTATCCTCAGATTCTCCAGTGCAACACTTTCCATGCTGCAAATATAGCAAATTATTGGAAGAATTATCGGAACATATATTGGAACGTCACCATTACGTAGGGAGATAGAACGTTGCTTGTTGTCGTGCTATAGTAGTTACTGCCTACTGTGCGACTTATGGCTTGATTCTGGTTTAGTATGTCGTAAGCCTCAATTTTCAGCTCTCCGCGATCCTTCTTGCATAGCTTTTTTCCTAGCGATACGTTCCATAGCATGTAGTCGGGATCCTCTAGGTCTAGTCCCGTATATGCAATGTAACTCAATGTTGAGCGTAGTGTCATACCTTTCCAGAATGTCCAACCGATTTTTGCCGATGCTGAGTGTAGCATATAGTTTCCGTCGCTTGAGTCTGAGTCGCTACTTAGTGCGTAGTTCATTCCTGCTGAGTATGTCACTGTGAAGTCTAGTTTCTCGCTGATGTTACTTCCTATTATCACTTTTGGTGTCAGGCTTATGTCGCGCGTGAAGCTGCTCACTTCGTCAAATATCGTTGGTGTATTTGTGTAGTTTGCTGTCATACTCATGTTTACGTTGCTTCGTAGGAAGTCGATTGGGAATCCGTATGTTAGCATACCTTGCAGCGAGTAGTACCCATCCATATTCACGGGTGTTGTTATTTGCGCACCTTCTGCTAGTGTCATTCCATTTGGAAGTGTCGTTGCTGTTGTTGCTACGTATGTACTATCTGCTACGTAGTCTTGACGCACTGTTGCACCTGCCATAACTATGATGCTTGTTCCTTTGTTTGTTGTGCGTATATATCTCAAACTTGCGGTGTGATTTATCTGTTGGTTCAGCTCTGGGTTTCCGCTCGTTAGGTATAGTTCGTTTGTGTTGTCTATTACATCTTGCAGCTCTGTTATCGAAGGAGCCGATGAGCTAGATCTGTAACGTAGTTGGAACGAGTTGCTGCGATCAACCGAGTAGCGCACCATTGCCGAAGGTAGGAACGATAGGTAGTTGTGATCTATCTTAGCCTCTGTTGGGTATGTCTGAACTCCGTCCAACATTGCGTATTGCACATCTCCACCAACTGTTGCGTTCAGTTTTCCTTTGTTGAATCGCAGTGCTAAACCTCCCGATTGCGTTAGGTAATCCGATGTGTAGTTGTTCGATAGCGATTCATCTAGGACAGGATCTGCTGCCAACTGCTCATATAGATCGTAGTTCGGATCTTTGTCGTATACCTCGCGAAGCGATTTCGTGTTTGAGTACGACAGTTTGTATGCTGCCGAAAGTTGCAGGTTTTTATGCAGGCTTTCTGTGTACATTACATTTAGTCGCCCTGTGAATTGCTTCTTGTATGTGTCGCGCAGTTGGTTTGTGTACTCATCTTCGTCTGTGTCGCTCTCTGTTGATGTGTCGGTTGAGTTTATGCCTGTTATACTTTGATATAGCGAGTTTGTTTCGCCTGTTGTGTTCGATAGTCCTAGTGTTGTTGATATAGAGAGTGTTCGTCCTGCTTTCTTTAGTCTATGTCTCCATGTCACATCTGTGCTGAAGTTGTATGCCATAGTTTTCGAGTCGCTATCGCTGTAGTATGTATCTTGCAGATCGCCGTAGTAGTAGTTCGCTGCATCTGTTATCGAGTGGCTTTTGTTTGTCTGAATACTAAATTTCGGCGCAATCATGATTGTGTTGTTTGGGTTTAGCACCCATTCTATGCGCGAGCTTAGACGGTGGTTGAAGTTTGTCATCTCTGTCTGCTTATCTTGCAGATATGTTACTCCTGGCAGCGAGCTTTCGAAATATTCTCGCACCTCATCGGCTAACGTTGACGTGTTTGAGTTGTTGAAGAAGTAGCTACCTTGTACGGTTAGTTTCTCTCCAAATTTGTTAGAGTAGTTTAGACCTATCGCGTTACTTTTTGTTATACCACTTGTGCTTCCTACCATGAAGTTGTCGCTCGATGATCCACTGCCTCCAGGGCCTCCTGGTCCTCCTCCGCTGCCGCGACCGCCACGTCCGCTGCTGCTCGATGACATTACTCCAGCTAAGTCTTCTTGCGAGAAGTTCTGTTGGTTTATGTTGTTGCTTAGTCCGAGGATCGATAATCTGCGATCGCCGTCAAATAGGTTTATGTTTCCTCCTGCTTTGTATTTGTAGTCGGACGAATCATCAAACGATACACCTGCGCCGACGTATGCTTCGCCAAATGTACCTCTCTTGAATCCACCTTTTGTTACGATGTTGATTGTTTTTACCTGTTCTCCGTCATCAAATCCGGTGAATTGCGCTTGATCACTCTGTCTATCAAATACTTCGATGCTTGAGATTACGTCTGAGGGTAGAGATCGTATTGCGAGGTTTACGTCGCCATCGAAGAACTCTTTTCCATCTACAAGCACTTTTCGCACGCTTTCGCCTTGCGCCTGTATTTCGCCACCTTCAACAACTATACCTGGCATCTTTGCTAGCAGATCTTCTGCAGAGCTTCCCTCCATCACCTTGAAGGCAGAGGCGTTGTATACAAGGCTGTCGCCTTTTTGCGTTGCGCGTGTTGTTCTTACGCGAATCTGCTCGAACTCTGTGTCAAATGTCGTTGGGTCGTATGTGTCGGCATTTCTGTCAACTGCTTTAGCTTGTGTAGCGCTTATTGCTGAAGATTGCTGTGGCGTTTGCGCTTGTGTCTGTGTAGGTTGTTGTGATTGAGGACGTTGAGGGCGCTCTCCGTTTGAACCCTCCGGGCGAGCAGGATGCTCTCCGTTTGCGCCTTCAGGTCGTTGAGGGCGCTCGCCATTTGCACCCTCTGGGCGTGCAGGTCTATTTGCACGAATAGAGTCTGCATTTACCGTAGGGGCTGCAACTTGTTTTGGTTCAACTTCAGTTGAAGCCTCTGTTGGAGCTTCAACTACCTCGATAGTGTTAGTCGCTGCTTCAGCCTCTGCTGCAACTTTTGCCTGCTCTATTGAATCTTGTCGCATAGCCTCAGCGAGTAATCTCTCGGCTAATTCGGCGTAAGATGTTTGAGCAGGTAGTTGTGTTGCAAATGTCAGCAATGCTATTGTTATTAGCGTGAGTGCTGTTGTCCCTTTTGTCCCTCTTTTCATAATTTTATGCAATCTCTTTGGTAGCTTAGATACATTATATATATGAAAGTTAAAAAGTGATTGCAAAAAAATAACTTTCCCAAAATCTATTGGGTGCGTAAGGTCCTGGGTTGTAGCTTCAATTGAAGTTTAAATCAAACGTTAATTCAAATGTTAATTCAAGCTTTTGTATATTGTGATGCAGCCGTCAGGACACACCACGCTGCATCTGTCGCAACACGTACATCGTCTTTCGCCGTCGCTATCCATCATAGCGTATGGGTAGCCTCTCGTGTTCAGATCCGCCGATAGTGTCAATACCTTTGCTGGGCACGCCGCAATGCAGACTTCGCAGCCGCTACAGCGCTGCGTATCTATGGCGATTGTTCTCTTGTTGTTTGCCATTGTTTGTTGCCTTTCTTCTTTATAAATGTAATATTTTTGCCTACCTTTGTTTTCTGGTAATTTCAGGTTCAATTATAAATTAAAGAGTCAATGTCTATAACATCTCAGTTGGAAAGTGTCGCCGTATCTTTGGGTGGTCGCGCGCAGTTGGTAGCTGTATCAAAAACCTATCCAAACTCCGCTATCGAGGAGGCTTATTTGACTGGTCAGCGCAAATTTGGCGAGTCACGCCCTCAGGAGCTTGTAGCGAAGTGGGAGAGTTTACCTAAGGATATCGAGTGGCACATGATTGGGCATCTTCAACGCAACAAGGTTCGCTCAATTATGCCTTTTGTTACTATGATCGAGTCGGTTGATTCTGCGCGTTTGTGCGAGATGATTGAGGTTGAGGCGGCTAGGGTAGATAGGGTTGTCGATTGCCTTTTGGAGGTCCATGTTGCGCGCGAGGAGTCAAAGACAGGTTGGGACTATAGCGAGCTTTTGGAGTATGTTAAGGGTGGTGCGTTTGACGCTATGCCACACGTTCGTGTTAGAGGTTTGATGTGCATCGCTTCGAATACAGATGATGAGAGTGTCGTAAGGGGCGATTTTGAGCGCCTTGTGCAGTATAAAAATGAGTTGTCGCAATATTTTGCTGGTAGCGATTTCGATACATTGTCAATGGGTATGTCACACGACTACTTGATGGCGGTTGAGTGTGGTTCAACGAGTGTTCGCGTAGGATCGTTGATCTTCGGAGCGCGAGATTATAGTAATGTAAAATAGATAGTAATACGATATAGAAATATATAGAATGTAGAATATGGAACAGGAGCAGTTAGAGTATTTGGAGAGCTATGAGGAGAGTTTGATGCAGGTTTTGTTGCGTCAAATGACCGATGCTGGAGTCTTGGAGGGTGAGTTGTTGGCGGCTGAGGAGCTTGATGAAAAGTGGCAGACATCAGCACCAGAGTATATGGCCGCTGCAGTACCGCAGATTGCTCAATATCCATCTGTAGCTATCGCTTGGGCAGGTTACATGGGTATTGGTGCCGCGGTGTTGTGGGATACGGATTGGGAGAGCTACGCCGATACAGAGGATTTCTATACTCTGCTTGCAACGCCTCGTGGCTTCGATGAGATGGATGAGTATGTTTTGCAGGGTCTTTTGGGCTATGCGCTTGAGGGAGAGGATGCAACACGTATCGAGAACTTGTTGCGCAGTGCTGCTCAGACGGCGCAAACGATGATTCGCAAGGAGGGTGTTGAGGCTCAGAGTGTTACGGCATTCCATATCTTTGCCAGAACCACAAAGGTTCTATACAAACTCGGTGTTGCGGTTGGCTTGCGTCTTCAGGGCTATCGCTATGAAAAAGCAAAATTAGAGCAGAATTAAGAGCTTATTAAGGCAAAAACGATGTAGATTAAAGGCTAAATTTGCCAATAATTAAAATTATAACTATATTTGCCCTGTGTTATTTGTTTAACACTTGTTGAGAGAAAAATTAATCAATAAAATAATAAAACTATGTCAAAAGTAACAATCGAGCGCTCGCAGCGCCTAGATGGTATTGGTGAGTACTATTTCTCAAGAAAATTGCGTGAGATCGCAGACACAGAGGCTGCTACAGGCCGCACTATCGTGAAGCTTGCGATGGGTAGCCCAGATCTTCCACCTGCTCAAGCGGTTATCGACCGTTTGTCTAAGGAGGCTCAACGTCCAGACGTTCACAAGTATATGTCTTTCAAGGGAGAGCCTATTCTTCGTAACGCTTACGCTGCTTGGTA
Source organism: Rikenellaceae bacterium (assembly GCA_047174045.1). Lineage (GTDB taxonomy): Bacteria > Bacteroidota > Bacteroidia > Bacteroidales > Rikenellaceae > Alistipes. Next base: position 76,212 of record JBCQUJ010000003.1, on the reverse strand, counting down.
CAAGAAGTGGTACAATGTTGATTTGAACCCAAATACAGAGGTTCTTCCTCTTATCGGTTCTAAGGAGGGTATCATGCACCTTTGTATGACATTCCTTAACCAAGGTGATAAGGTTTTGGTTCCAAACCCAGGTTACCCAACTTACTCTGCAGCAGTACGTTTGTCAGGTGGTGTTATGGTTCCTTACTCTTTGAACAAGGAGAATGGCTTTACTCCAGATTTCGCTGCTATCGAGGCTGCAGGTCTTGAGGGTGTTAAGTTCATGCTTATCAACTACCCAAACATGCCAACTGGTCAAACTCCTACTCGCGAGTTGTTCGAGCAGATCGTTGCATTTGGTGCTAAGCACAATATCTTGATCGTACACGATAACCCATATAGCTTCATCCGTAACGAGAAGCCAATGTCAATCCTTGAGATCGAGGGTTCTCGCGATGTTTGTATGGAGATGAACTCTTTGTCAAAGGGTCACTCTATGGCTGGATGGCGTGTAGGTTGCATCTGTGGTAAGCAAGAGTGGATCGATTCAATCCTTACTTTCAAGAGCAACATGGATACAGGTATGTTCTACCCAATCCAAGCGGCATCTGAGACAGCTTTGGAGCTTGGTGATGAGTGGTTCGAGGAGTTGAACGCTATCTACAAGGCTCGCGAGAAGCAAGGATATGAGATCCTTGATGCTCTAGGGTGTAAGTATCGCGAGGGTCAAGCTGGTCTATTTATCTGGGCTGAGCTTCCTGAGGGTTACGAGGGCGATAGCTACCAATTCTCTGACGAGGTTATGGAGAAGTGCGATGTGTTTATCACTCCAGGTGCTATCTTCGGATCTGAGGGCTTGAAATATGTTCGTATTACGTTGTGTTGCCCTGAGGAGCATTTGGCTAAGGCGGCTCAATTGATCAAGGAGCGTTACAACAAGTAAGATATAATATCTTTATTATAATGGGTGTGGTTAACTTCGGTTAGCCACACTTTTTTTGTTGTATATTATTGCCTCTATTTCGTCCGATAATTTTCCGCTTGTAGCAATTTTGTATGGTTCGCTTTGTATGATGGCGTAGTGTAGCATATCGAATGCGTATGCTATGTTTTCTGTGATGAACCTTACTGCTATGTTGTTCGCTATTTTGTTGTGCGTTTGGTTGGTGCTAACAACTTTTGTTGTGCAGCACTCTTTCTGTTGCGGTGTGTTTGGCGCTTGTTTTCTGAATGTCAGCTTTGATGTGTCGTATCCTCGTGCTTGCGCTATGGCGATTATTTTTCTTGTTGTGTTGGTGTCAAGTGTGTCTGTGCGCGACAATATCCAGAGGTATTTGTTTGATTTTGATCCCACTAGCGCCCACGGATATTGTTCTGTCGGGTCAGTTGGTTTTCCTAGCGCGAGTATGTTGTATTGTGCGTAGAAGAACCAGAAGAAAGATACTTTGAGTTTTCCTGGTGTTGCGGTGCGTTTTGCTTTGCCTGTTGCGCAGCTCCATTGTTGTTCTTTGGTGTTGTATCCTCTATTTTGGACCTCAATTTTTCCGTCTGGCAACATTGTGTATGTTGCAGTTACGTTTATGAGGTTTCGTTCGAACTTATTGTCGAATCGCGCTATTTCGTGCCATTTGCCGAGGTATTTCGTTATGTCGAATTGTGCGACTGTTGTTCGATTTGTTGTCGCTGCTGTTGCGCTGCTAACCTTTGCGGCGGTTATAGCTAGTGCGGTTGATGTTATGAGTGTCGCTATTGCAGCGAGTTTCATTAGTGGTCCCATTTGTTTGCGTTTGAGTTACTCTTTGTTGTCGATACAAAGTGTATCAGGAGTAATTCGTTGGCAATAATTGGGCCATTTTTCGAGTTTTACAACAACTCTTTTAGCGTTTTATATATGCTTTTTGTGTCGAATCCGCACTCTGCGTATAGCTCTGCAGGTGTTCCGTGGTGTATAAATTCATCTGCAATACCAAGTGAAACAACGTTGCAAGTTTTGTTGCCATGGCGGTTGTTGTGTATCAGTGTTGTTATCGCTTCGCCGACACCCCCGCGTAGTGTTCCATCTTCTATCGTTACGATGTTTTCATATTTTGCAGCGATTTCCAGGAGCATCTCGTTGTCGAGCGGCTTTGCGAATCGCATGTCGTAGTGCGATATTGCTGTGTCGTCCTCTTTTGCTAATATATCAAGCGCTTCACTGGCGAATGTCGCTGTTGTTCCGATTGTTGCGACAGCAACTTTTGATGATGTTCCTTCTCTTAGCTGTACACACTTTCCGATTTCTATTTTTGCGAATGGTTCATTGCGCCATTTTGTGCCTATTCCACCACCTCGTGGGTAGCGAATCGCTATTGGTGCATTGTGGTGTAGGGCAGTGTATAGCATATTTCTTAGCTCTAACTCATCTCTTGGCGCAGCTACGGTTAGTTGCGGTACCACGGATAGATAAGCTAGGTCGTATGCTCCGTGGTGTGTTGCACCATCTTCGCCAACAAGCCCACCTCTGTCAAGGCATAGTGTTACGGGTAGGTTTTGTAGCGCTACATCGTGTATAATGTTGTCATATGCGCGCTGCATGAACGATGAGTAGATGTTGCAGAATGGGCGCAATCCTCCTGCAGCTGCACCTGCAGCGAATGTCACGGCGTGTCCTTCAGCTATTCCCACATCGAAGCATCGCTCTGGCATCGCATCGTTGAGTATATTGAGTGATGATCCGCTTAGCATAGCTGGCGTAATTCCTATTACGCGTTCATCTATTTTTGCAAGCTCTAGTAGTGTTTCTCCAAATACATCTTGGAACCTATCCTTTGTCGTTGCTGGAGCTATCTTCTCACCCGTTGCAGCGTTGAAATGCCCTGGGGCGTGCCATGCTGTGTTGTTTTCGGCAGGTTCAAACCCTTTGCCTTTTGTCGTCATTACATGGAGTAGCTTTGGCCCTTCTATTTTGCGCAGTGCTGTTAGCACCTCTGTTAGTCGCTCTATGTCGTGACCATCTACAGGTCCAAAATATCTCATGTTTAGCGCCTCGAATAGATTGCTGCGTTGAAGTATTCCGCGTTTGAACGCACCTCCAATTTTTCGGAACGTGTTGAGTATGAATGGTGTTCGTGCTAATCCACTCCATAGCCATTGCTTGAATCTGTTGTAGCGTGGCGATGTTGATATCCTTATCAAGTATTTGCTTAGCGCTCCGGTCGATTCGTCTATCGACATGTTGTTGTCGTTTAGGATCACTAGCACATTGCTTTTGGGGTCTGCTCCTAGGTTATTTAGTCCTTCGAATGCTAACCCTCCGGTCATCGAGCCATCGCCAATCACCGCTACAACATCTCTCTTTTCACCCTTTAGTTGAGCGCCTTTTGCAATTCCGTATGCTGCTGATATTGAGATAGATGCGTGACCTCCTCCGAAGCTGTCGTATTCGCTTTCGCTCATCTTCGGAAATCCGCTTATGCCACCTTTTCGCCTCTTCTCTTTGAATGCTTCGCGGCGTCCAGTTATGATTTTGTGTGGATATGTTTGGTGTCCTACGTCCCAAATTAGCGCATCGTGCGGCGTGTCAAAAGTGTAGTGCAGCGCAGCTGTTAGCTCTATTACTCCTAGGCTTGACGATAGGTGTCCTGGATTTGTCGCGCATTCTTCGATAATATATTGACGTAGTTGTGTGCAGTAGCTCTTTAGCTCCTCTTTTGTGAGTCGCTTCAGATCTGCTGGAGAATCTACCTTTGTCAATATGTTTTTATCGTTCTGCACTTGGTTCTGCACTTGCGTTGCTATTTTGTCTTTGTGGGTTACAAAGATATGAAAAAAGTGGGAATTTTGATTGAAAAAGCGTATCTTCGCACCAATTATAGGAGTAATATAGGGGACTAATAAATAAGTAGGTGATGAAGTACAAGAGAGTATTGTTGAAGCTAAGTGGCGAGTCGCTGCAGGGAACTCAAGGTTATGGTTTGTCAACTGATATGTTGCAATCATACGCGGAGCAGATTAAGGATATGGCAGCTACTGGTGTTCAGATCGGAATCGTAATCGGTGGTGGCAACATCTTCCGCGGTTTGAGTGGCTCTAAGCAGGGTTATGATCGCGTTAAGGGTGACCAAATGGGTATGTTGGCTACTGTTATAAACTCTTTGGCTTTGCATTCAGCTCTTGAGGCTAATGGCGTTAAGACTAAGGTTTTGACTTCGATTCGTATGGAGCCTATTGGTGAGTATTACTCAAAGGCTAAGGCTTTGGAGTTGATGGAGCAGGGTTATATCGTCATTATCTCTGGTGGAACATCTAATCCATATTTCTCTACAGATACAGCTTCTGCTTTGCGTGGTATTGAGATTGAGGCTGATGTAATGCTTAAGGGTACGCGCGTTGATGGTATCTATACAGCAGATCCGGAGAAGGATCCTTCTGCTACTAAGTTTGATGAGATTACGTTTGATGAGATCTATGAGCGCCGCTTGAAGATTATGGATCTTACGGCGTTTACGTTGTGTCGCGACAATGATTTGGGAATCATCGTATTTGATATGGATACTCCGGGTAACCTTCAAAAGGTTATGAATGGCGAGAACATCGGTACAATCGTTAAGAACTAATTTAGAAAACATACTATATTATTAATAGGTAAAAGATATGGAGACACAAGAGATTCTAAATACAGCTAGTGATCGTATGCAAAAGGCATTCCTTCACTTCGAGGAGGCTTTGGCAAATGTTCGTGCTGGTAAGGCTTCGCCAAATGTGTTGAATTCAGTAATGGTAGAGTATTACGGTACATCTACACCAGTTTCTGGTGCAGCGAGTGTCACTGTGCCTGATGCAAAAACTATTATTATCCAACCGTGGGATAAGGAGATGATTCGTCCTATTGAGAAGGCTATTATCGACTCAAACATCGGACTAACTCCGTCAAACAATGGTGAGCAGATTCGTCTTTCGTTGCCACCTTTGACAGAGGAGCGCCGTAAGGAGTTTGTTAAGCAGGTTCGTGGCGAGGGTGAGGCTGCGCGCATATCGTTGCGTAACATACGCCGTGATGCTGTCGAGGCTTTCAAAAAGGCTCAGAAAGATGGTATGGGTGAGGATATGGCTAAGGATGGTGAGGCTCAGGCTCAGAAGATGTTGGATAAGTTTAGTAAGCAGATTGATGCACTTATTGATGCTAAGGAGAAGGAGATTATGACTGTCTAAGGTCTGGTTTTCTATATTGGATTTTAATCCCTCGCAATATTTTTGCGAGGGATTTTTTTGTTGCTTGCTTCTTCTCTTTGGGTGTTATTTCTTAGGCTTATTTTTTCTCTTTGGCAGTGTTGTTGTAGTTGTTGGTTTGTCTTTTGTTTTAGATAAATAGTTGGGCTAGGTTTATTAATACAATAAAACATTGTAGATGTTGATAAAGTGTTTGTATCTTTCATATATTATATTTACATTTGCAATATAGAACAATGAACTAACAAAAATAAACGAGTATGAAAAGAAATGAAGATTTGAGAGCGGGCAGTTGCGGTGAGCGCACTATCGTTAAGTATTCTACAACACAAAACAGTGGTGTAGGCTCTACAAAGCTACTTCGCAATGCAATTGGCTTTGTCTTGAGTGGAGAAAAATTTATTCATGATGACGATCGTACGTTGCGTGTTGGCAAAGGTGATCTGTTTTTCCTAACTCCAGGAACGCACTACATTGAGAATGTTCCAGATAGCAGTGGGTTTGAGCAGATTATGTTCTATTTCTCTCCTGAGAAGATCCAGCAGGTTATGGCTACGCTAACATGCAATAGTGATATGGAGGCTGTTGATCGTGGTAATGGTGTTCGCGGCGTAAGTAGTTCTGTCGCTGTTGAATCTCCATCTGCAATAACGAAGAGTTTTTTCAACTCAGTAGAGCATCTCTATGATCTTGGTGGGTTTACTGGTGGTTCAGACTTTGAGAGTTTGAAGCTTACAGAGTTGACGCACGTTGTTATGTCACACGAGAATAACTCTATCAAGCGATTGCTTCTTGGAAGTTTGGATAAGGAGAAGGCTGAGTTTGAGCGTATTATCTACTCTAACTTGTTGTGTGACAAGTCAATAGATATGTTGGCAGAGGAGTGTAGCCGTTCCGTAACATCGTTCAAGAAGGAGTTCAAAAGAATCTTTGGCGCACCACCACACCAATGGTACTTGCGTCAACGATTGAGCTACGCTAAGATGTTGTTGAACACTACGCGCGAATCAATCTCTCAAGTTGGTATTATCTGTGCATTCCCCAATACATCGCATTTCATCAAGCTTTTCAAGCGTTTCTATGGATGCACTCCTGCGGTTTATCGCTCAACACACAAGATGAGTGTTAACGCTTTTTGTAGCGAGCAAAAGAGTGATGTTGGTGTTGTTGAGATGCCGATTTGCGCGGAGAGTTCTGATGATACATTTTCTACGCAGCAATAGTAGATTTATAACTGATATTTAAGTGAAAATCCTCTGTATAACTACAGAGGATTTTCGTGTTTAGGGTGTGAAAAATGGAGAAAAACTGCTGTTTTTTTGCTATTTTTGTGCAATAATCTGCACTTTTTTTGCTATTTTTGTGCAATAATCTGCACTTTTTTGATGAAAAAACTCACTTTTTTGCTCGTTTTTGCACTCTTTTGTGCAGTAAATACCCTCTTTGCGAAGACAAATTACTATGAAGATAACCTCTTCGATTCGCTCGAAGAGGGTGATAAAGTCGCACTTCTTATGGTCCATTTCGGAACATCATATAGCGATACTCGCTCTAAGACAATTGATGTGCTGAATAACCTTGCGAAGGAGCGATATGCGGAGTTGGAGCATCGTCAGGCGTGGACATCGCGAATCATAATTCGCAAGATGTCGGGTTTGGGTGAGCAGATTGATAATCCTGCTGAAGCGTTGCAAAAGCTTGCTAATGAGGGGTTTACACATGTCATTGTGCAGAGTTCAAACATAATAGAGGGTGTAGAGATGGAGTCCCTGCGCCGCGATGTTCTTTCTGTGCGATCTCTGTTTAAGGATATTCGTGTGGGACAACCACTATTGTATAGCAAAAATGATTATGAGGTCGTAGTTAAGGCTTTGCGACAAAAGCAACCAAAGGGGGTATCGCTACTGTTGGTTGGTCACGGAACGTATACTCCATCAACTGCGCAATATGCTATGACTCAGTATGTTATAGATGAGTTGGGGTATGATGCGATGCACGTTGCAACTATAGAAGGGTATCCAGATTTCAACTCTGCAACTCTTCGCCTAATGAACGATAGGCGCAAGAAGGATGTATTGCTAATGCCCTTCATGTTTGTCTCTGGTCAACACTCCGCAAAGGATATTGAGGGCGATTGGAGGGTGCGTTTGAGTAAACTTGGCTACAATGTCACAACGCGCCTTGAGGGGCTTGGAGAGTTAAAAGAGGTTCAGGAGCTATTTATGGAGCATATTGATTTTGCAATCGAGAACCAGATGTATGATATAGTTGAGAAGAAATCTAACTACGCTGGTAAAACGAAAAAATAAGTAGTGCAGCGTAGCAAATCGCTGCAACTTTACCATTCAGCCATAGTGTTGCAATGACATCTTCGTGTGTTAGTTCACGACTATTTTCGCCGATATATGGCTTCTCGACAACTGTTCCAAAATAGCTACTTGGTCCACCTAAACGACAATCTAGAACACCTGATAGTGCGGATTCGGGGTAGCCAGAGTTTGGGCTAGAGTGGTTGCTAGAGTATTTTGCAATATGTGTAATTGCGCGCCAAGAGAAGCTCGCAACGACCATTAAAAATGCAGTCAAACGTGCCGGGATGAAGTTTGCGACATCATCCATCTTTGCTGAAACGAAGCCAAAATCTTTGTAGCGTTCGTTCTTATAGCCCACCATTGAGTCGAGCGTATTTATCATCTTGTAGAGCATCATCATCGGAATACCTCCAATGGCGAAGTATAGTAGTGGTGCAACAACACCATCGCTAAGGTTTTCGGATAGAGTCTCTACCACTGCACTACGAATCTGGTTTGCAGAAAGTTCGCTTGTGTCGCGCCCAACAATCATACTGAGTTGTTTGCGCGCCCCAGCTAAATCCCCCTTTGCAAGGATTCGCTCGACCTTCAACCCCTCTTCGATCAAGCATCTATTGCTAATTGCGTAGAAGAAGAATATTGCGCTATATGCAATGTATGGTATATCTGAAAAATTTACGATTGCTCTACCAGCAAAGTGGAAAAAGCTCCATGCGCCACAGCAGAGAATGATCCAGGATATGGCACCCTTCGCTATGCGGAAATTGCCTCGGTTCAATTTGCGCTCAAAGAGTGTAATTGCGTTGCCAAATGTGCGTATAGGGTGTGGCATCCAGTATGGATCACCAACCAACGTGTCGAGCGAAGCACCGATAAGAACAATGAAGAATATATCGTTTAGAGCCATTCTTTAAGTGCTTTAATTAGTTTGTCGCACGCCGCACGTTCTTGCGCCGCAATGCGAAAATGGCGAGATGTTAAGCCGCGAAAGTTTGAACAATCACGAATCAAGATCTTGTGCTTCTCAATTAGATATTGTTGCAGTTGCGCTGCATCTCGCCCCTTCTTTGTTATCTCAATCAGGAAGAAGTTGCAGTTCGATTGCGTAACGTTGAAGCCATCGAGAAGAGCAATCTCTTGTTGTAGATATTTTGATTCGCACATTAGAGTATCGATATTGGGTTGCAGTGCATCGAGGTTCTGCATGATGTACTCTCCTGCAACCAGCGATAGAGCGTTGACACTCCATGGTGGTCGCATCTCTGCTAATGAGTTAATAATTGCTTGATCTGCAGCAATATAACCAATTCTAATGCCTGGAATACCATACAGCTTTGTGAATGAATCAACTATGATTGTGTTGCGTGGCAGTGTCCAATCACTCTCTGCATCGCTGCTCAATTCGTTGTATGCTCTATCGATGATTATGGTGCAAGTTGGGTTTTGCTCCGCTATATCTCTGATTTGAGATGTGCTGATTTTTCTTCCGTCAGGATTATTTGGTAGACCAATCCAGAGTGTGTCGTAGATTGAAATATCTATACCTTTGTTGAGTAGTTCATCAAAAGTAATATGATCGATTTGGTGGTTGTATGCTTTGCAGCTATCCTCATACTCGGCAAATGACGGCGTGACGATTGCAGCTTTGCACTCTCCTTTTGCCGCAAAATATTGCGCTATGAGGTAGAATGCCTCGGCAGATCCATTTGTGACAAGAATATCTTCTGACGCACGACCTATATGGGTCGCAATCATATTTGTCAATGCGCGCGCCTGCGGGTCGGGGTAGTTACGGATGACATCGATTGACCTACCCAAATGCTCCAAAATTGGTTGCGAAAGGTTGTTGAAGGCGATATTTGAGCTAAAATCGTGTTCGATAGCCCCAACGCCATATTGGTATATGTTGTTGCCGTGTCCGTTAATCATCCTCTCGCATCAAAATTTTGTAGACCCTATCCATATCGATATGTTCGCGGATATAATCAGCCAACAAATCGTAGTTACGCTCCTTTAACGCCCAATAATCTTCGACATCGACAGAGTCAACACCGGCAGCTCTCAACACAGACTCTATAACGCTCTTGTTGTCGAAAATGCCATGCAGATAGCTTCCCCAACACTTCTCATTGAGGAAATATCCCTCCTCGCTTCCATCATCCAGGATGTTTAGCGGTTTCGAAGTTGGAGTTACCCCAGAGTGAATCTCATATCCTGTTCCCGAAATATCTTCGTCGTTAATCATCTTGAAGTTGGATTGTCGACTGCGTTTACCATCTTTTATTGTTGTTGAAATAGGGAGTATGCCAAGTGCTTCAGCCCTATCGCTTGGACCTTCGATATGGTCAGGATCAAGAACCTCATCACCCATTATTTGGTAGCCTCCACAGATTCCGTAGAGCGGTTTTTGAGCCTTGTGGTGCGCTAGAATAGCACTCCACATAGGTGTAGAGCGAAGGTATTCTATATCTGAAATTGTACTCTTTGACCCCGGAATAATAACAATATCTGAAGACTCGATCTCCTCTGCACTCGAAACATAGTTCAGCAAAACCCCCTTTGTACGTTCAAGTTGATTGAAGTCGGTAAAGTTCGATATGCTCTTTAATCTTACGATGCCAATCCTAACTTTGATCTGCTCTCCATCTTTGGCAACTCGATCCAGGCGCCTCTCAAGCGAAACAGAATCCTCCTGCTCAATCTCGACATCATCCATATATGGCAGAACACCCAATACGGGAACACCCGTTATGCGTTCGATTATAGCGCGACCCTCCTCAAAGAGTTTTATGTCGCCACGGAATTTGTTGACGATAATTCCCTTTATGAGTTTGCGTTGCGCCTCAGGAAGCAACATGACTGAGCCATAGACGCTGGCGAAAAGACCTCCGCGGTCGATGTCGGCAACGAGAATAGTTGCGGCATCGGCATGCTCCGCCATGCGCATATTGACGATGTCCTTATCCCATAGATTCATCTCAGAGATGCTTCCGGCACCCTCCAAAACAATAGGGTTGTATTCGCTGTTTAGGCGATCGTAAGCAGCCTTTGCATGCTCGAACAACTCCATGCGATTCTCCGCGCGAAAGTAATCAACGGCGCTCTTATTTCCCATTGGGCGGCCATTGACAATAACCTGCGAACTCTGGTGCGTCGTTGGTTTGAGCAATATGGGGTTCATATCTGTGGTGCACGGTAGAGAGCAAGCCTCCGCCTGAACCGCCTGTGCGCGACCAATCTCCAACTCATCCGCCGTAGCGTAGCTATTGAGTGACATATTCTGAGCCTTGAATGGAGCGGGGGTATATCCGTCTTGCAAAAAAATACGACAGAAGCCAGTGTTGACAACTGATTTGCCTACATCGGAACCTGTTCCAACAAACATGATGGATCTTAATCTCTTGTTACTCATCGCTATAACTTGCTTATTTTGTCCGCTTCCACCTTGAAGGTGTCGCCATAATCTATATCGCTGTTGAAGGCATCTGTTTGTTCGATTGCGCCTATGGCAACCATTGCTGCGCGTATAAATCCACTATGGGTTACGACCAATATGTTGTCCTCAAGGCTCTCTATGCTCTCAAGAAAACTATTGGCACGGGCGATCAAATCTTGAAAGGATTCGCCATTTGGTGTTCTGCAATTTAGATAATCGGCAAACCACTCTCGCCCCTCATCGGTTTTGTCTATGTCGTTCCACGACATCATCTCCCAATCGCCAAAATTTAGCTCCATAAGGCGATCGTCTACGTATGTATTGTCGCTAATGTTATCCGCTAGAGTCTTGCAGCGTTGCAGAGGAGAGCTATATACGTGTGTGAAACTCTTGCCGCTCAACCTTTGCAAAACCTTGGGAAGCTCTGCGCTCTCGAAGTCGCAATGCAACCCCACGTCGCTAATGCCATAGCAAGTTCCCTCTTCAACATCGGGGCGGGTGTGTCGTTGTAGATATATAGTCGCCATTAGATGATTTTTTGAAGAAGAGTAGCGTAAAATAGCAACTCGCTAGTGACTTGAAGCGCGCCCAAAGTGTCCCCGGTGAAACCTCCGATGTGGCGGTTGGTATACCATCGAAATAGCAAAAATGCGATTGTCGCAACGCAGAAATATAGTGCTGTGAATTGCCAGCCAAGAGCTATAAACGATGTGGCAAAGCCAAAGCAGAATGCAACAACAATGCGCCAGAAGCTAACACCTAATGCGCTATGCGCCGAGCGAGAGTTCTCTTCGCGAGCGTAGCTACTGCTGCCTATCATAGCGACCGAGCCAAAGCGACTTGCGCTCTGTGCAGCGATGAAGACAAGGAGCATATTTGCATTGCTGCCAGCGATTGATGATAGCATTGTATAGCGCAACAGGAAGATGCCGATGAGTCCCATGACACCGTAGCAACCGATGAAGCTATCCTTCATAATTCTAAGGATTGCTTCTTTGCCATAGCCGCCGCCAAAACCGTCGCAAAAGTCAGCAAAACCATCCTCATGAAGCGCTCCAGTAGAGAGGGTCATAGCGAAAATAGCAACTACAACAGAGATGCTCGGAACGCCAAAAAGGTAGTTAGCAACCCAATATGCACCCCAACCAATAGTGCCGACAATGGCTCCGATAAGTGGAAAAAACATAATGGCACGGCTCAACGCTTCATCGCTGCATTTGACCCGAAACGGGACGGGAATGCGCGAATAGAGTAGTATTGCGTTGAGGAGAGTGTTCATTATTTTAGTTTTAAAGGAATGCCTGAAATTAAGGTGTATGCCTCATTTGCCGCTGAAGCGATGTGTTGGTTGACCCACCCCTGCAGATCGACAAAGGCGCGCGTAGAGCGCTCCATAGGGATAACTCCTGTGCCGATCTCGTTGCTGACAACGACAATCGTACAATCTTGTTTCAAAAGGTTGTCGAAGTCGCTCTTTGCCTCCTCCAGGCTCTTTTCGAGGTTGAATTCGTGGTGCGAAAATATATTTGTTAACCAGAGCGTAACGCAATCCAAAAGCACAACTTTGTTGTTGAGATTGAGAGAAGAGAGTTCTCGCTCCCTCTCTATGTTCTCCCAATGAGAGCCGCGCGCCGCCTTGTGTCTTGCGATGCGCTTCTCGAACTCGCTGTCCCAGCACTTTGCAGTAGCCAAATATGTTGGAGTAGCGCTCAAGCTCTCCACCATGCTCTCTGCATAGTGGCTCTTGCCTGAACGTTGTCCTCCGCTGATATAGATAACTTTTGCCATTCTGCTACTTTTGTGGTTAGTATTCGACACCTTTGCGACTTGCGATTCCGCTGTCGAATGGGTGTTTAACCTTCTGGACGAAGCTGACATAATCTGCCTTATCCATCACACTCTCTGTTGCGCCGCGCCCAGTAAGAACAAGCTCCAAAAAGGATGGTTTCTTGCTGATGAAATCGAGAAGTTGCTGCTCAGAGATGTAATTATCGCGCACCGAAATCAAGATTTCGTCCATTATGATCATATCGAATTTGCAGTCAAGGAGAATATTTTCGAGTTCATCTATAGCCTCTTCGACCTCTTTTGCATTTTGTATTGGATCGATTGACTTGTCCAATTTTGGGTGTCCCTTAGCGAAGTTCTTCACCGTAGCGCCAAGCGTGCGAAGGCTATCCATTTCGGTGTAGCCATAACGCTCTGGTCGCTTATGGAACGAGCAGTATAGGACCTTCAAGCCACCGCCAAGTGCGCGCGTAGCAAGACCTATGGCGGCAGTGGTTTTGCCCTTGCCGTCGCCCGTATATATGTGAATCAACCCTTGTTCCATCGTTATTTGGCTGCGTCTAGTTCAAGAGCGTGGATCTTCTCGTCCTTATATTCGCCAGTGACAACGTATGGCACTTCGTGGCTGAAGTTTGGTCCGTTGATGACGAAAGAGTGATACTCGCCATTCTCGCCGCAAACATCGAAGCCGTGATGCTCCAACATACGCTCGTAGGTAGCCATAGAGAGGTTTTCTCCAAGAAGCTCGGCATATTTATGGTCGTTGCGTACGGCAATAACCTTCGAGACAAACCCAAGGTCGATAAATTCACGATAAAGATCGTGAACATCGATATTCAATAGTGGGAAGATTGGTGTTATGCCAAGCTCCGCACATTGAGCCTTGATCCAAGTGAGGTGAATCTCCAAGAAGATGTCGCCAAAGACACCATACTCAACGCCCTCATCTTTTAGTTGCTTGACGATGCGTTGGAAATGGAACTTATATTCGTTGCCCTCCTCAATAGTTTCGCGCGTCAAACGAACGCCCATAGCATCGGCTTGCGCCTGAAGCAAATCGCCCGTAATTCTATGGGCGTTTTGAGTCGTTGCGCGATTCATATTTAGCAGCGTAGTGATCTGGGCATCGGGATTGCTAGCTTTGAATTTCCAGAGTGCGAGCGAACAATCTTTTCCGCCGCTCCATGATACGAATACCTTCATTATACCTCCTTTTTATTAGTTCGTTTTCAACATAGCAAATGTACAATTTTATTGCGAAAAAAGAGTAATTAATAAGCAAGAAAAAAAGTTTGAATAGAACTATATTTTAGCTACATTTGTCATATTATTTATAGTGACTTTTATGGCGATATATAAGATAGCTTTTGTATCTCTGGGGCCGGGAGATCCAGAGTTGATAACATTGAAAGGATTGAAGGCTTTGCACGCCTCAGACATCATATTTACACCTGCGACAAGGAGTAAATCGGGCGAAGAGTTTTCGCGCAGTGAGAGTGTTGTTTTGAGCCTTGGTATTGATGCGGAAAAAGTAACGCGATTCGTTGTGCCGATGTCGCGCGATAGAGCTGCTACGATTGAGGCTTATGAGGAGTTGGCGAAGAAGGCTGCGCAATTAGCTGCGGGAGGTGTTAAGGTGGCAATAACGGCGGAGGGAGATGCTGGTTTCTACTCTTCGGCGCAATATATTGAGGAGATGTTGTGGAAGCGTAACCTTGAGACGGAGCGCATAGCGGGTGTGCCAGCATTTGTTGATTGTGCGCGACTCGTGAAGACGCATATTGTGAATCAAGATAGTTCGTTCGAGGTTATTGCTAAAGTTGAGAGCGCAGAGATGTTGCTTGAGAAGATGAACGAGGATAAGAGTATCGTTCTGATGAAGGTGTCGCAGTGGGAGGAGTTCATTAAGGATGCTATTCGCCGCTCGACAAACCATATATTCCACTATGTGGAGAGTTGCGGCGTAGAGGGGAAGGAGTTTCACACCTCTGATACGGCGCAGATATTGGAGCGCAAGTTCCCATACTTTGCCATATTGCTAATAAAAAGGAGAGATTAACGCGATGTTTGGGTTGTTATTGGCTATTGCAGTGCTTCTTTCATCGTGTGGTGGAGAACGTGAAAACAGAGCGAATGTTCGATATCTATCTTTAAGCGAGAGCGATATTGCACAAATCGAGGTGGCGGACGATATACGTTACGCCGAAGGGTTTGCCGTAAGGTCGTTCGCAAACGCAACGCTTGTTGATATAAAGGATCCTGCTGCAGCGAGTGATAACGCAGTGTTGTACAAGTATGCATTGGTGCCTCGCAAGGAGTTGCGCGATAGTAACGAACCGATAGAGATACCTGAAGGATACCAGCCAATAGAGGTGCCGATAGAGCGTGCGATATGTATGACAACGCTGCAACTATCGCCATTCATTAAGTTAGGAGAGAGCGACAAAGTGGTTGGTATAACAAGTTCGCGATTTCTGCAAAACAAGGAGTTGAATGATCGATTGAAAGCGGGGACGTTGGCACGAATTGGCATCGAAGGGGAGTTTGACACGGAGGTTGTTCTGTCGCTTGATCCGGAGTTGATATTTATATCGCCATATAAGCGCGGAGGGTACGATGCGATAAAAGATACTGGAGTGCCGATGTTGGCATATCTTGGTTACAAAGAGTTATCGGCGCTAGGTCAAGCGGAGTGGATAAAACTTGTTGGAATGTTGCTTGGGGTTGAAGAAGAAGCGAAACGAGAGTTTGCTCGCGTAGAGAGAGAGTACAACAAGTTGGCAAATATGGTTGAGCGAAGAGCGAAGTCGCGACCAACAGTAATGAGCGGAGAGATGCACTCAGGGAATTGGTATGTCGTTGGTGGGGCGAGTGCTTTGGCGCGTCTCTTCAACGATGCTGGCGCGGAGTACTTCATGAAGAATGATAGTGAATCGGGTGGTTACTATATAGATTTTGAGACGGTATATGCCGCTGGACACGATGCCGATTATTGGAGAATAGCCAATAGCCACGCAGGAGAGTTTAGCTACGAAACGTTGTTGCAGAGCGATGTGCGATATAGAGATTTTAAGGCGCTAAAAGAGCGAAATGTTCTCTACTGCAATTTGAGAAGAGTGCCGTTTTATGAGAATACACCAATGGAGCCAGATGTTGTGTTGGCAGACCTAATAAAGGTGTTTCATCCAACTCTTATGGTTAGTCACAAGCCGGTTTATTATTCAAAGTTGACAAAGTAGATTGTAGAGAGAATGAATAGACGTATTACGATATCGTTTGTTGCCATTGCGATGGTTATGGTGCTGCTCTTCGGGTTGAATCTCGTATTGGGTAGCGTGCATATTCCGTTCGGCGATGTTGTGGATTTGTTGCTTGGGCGTGGCGATGTGAATGAGGTGTGGCGCAATATTATATTCAAGACGAGGATGCCGCAGATAATAACGGCGATATTTGCTGGTGCAGGTTTGTCGATTAGCGGTTTGCAGATGCAAAGTGTTTTTCGTAACCCGTTGGCAGGTCCTTCGGAACTTGGTGTGAGTGCCGGAGCTAGTTTGGGTGTCGCGATAGTGATTCTGCTGTCGGGAAAGATTGTAGGTGGAGCGTTGAGTAGTATGGGGCTGTTTAGTGAATTTGCAATATCTACCGCGGCGATGATAGGCGCAGGTGTTGTGATGATGATAATTGTGGCAATATCGCAGCGCGTACGAGGAAATGTGACATTGCTTATTATTGGTGTGATGATCGGCTACATTGCAACGGCAATAATTGGTGTGTTGAAATTCTTCAGCACTGATGAGGATGTTTATGGATATGTTATATGGGGGCTTGGTAGCTTCTCGAAGGTATCGTCGGGTAGTATCGTTCCATTTGTCGCGATAATGGCGGTGCTTATACCACTCTCATTTCTATTGATAAAGAGGTTGAACGTGATGCTGCTGGGGGATCAATACGCCGCAGCATTGGGTTTGAATGTCAAGGAGTCGAGAAGGCTTGTGATAGTGTCGGCTTCAGCTTTGACTGCAATTGTAACTGCATATTGCGGTCCCATAATATTTCTTGGACTAGCGGTGCCACACCTATGCAGGACGATATTTGCAACGGCGGACCATAAGGTGCTGATGCCTGCTGTGACGCTGGTAGGGGCGTTGCTGGCGATGCTATGTAACCTCGTGGCGCGTATGCCAGGGTTTGAGGGAGCATTGCCGATAAACTCCGTGACGGCGTTGATAGGTGCGCCAATTGTGATATATGTGTTGTTTGAGCGCCATGCGCCAAAGTTTAATTAGCAGTCGATGATGGAGAGAACAATAGAGCTGAAGGAACTTTCGATTGGGTATAAAATCGGTGGCGGTGCAAACCAAATTGTAGCTAACGGTGTAGATGCATCGATCTGTAGTGGAGAGTTGACATCGCTGCTTGGTGCCAACGGAGTAGGAAAATCGACCCTGCTAAAGACGATGACAGCAGTGCTAACTCCGCTAAATGGTGAGGTGTTATATTGTGGAAAAGCGTTGTCGGAGTATAGTCATAAGGAGTTGTCGAAGATGATAAGCATCGTCTTGACAGAGAGAGTGACGATAAAAAATATAACGGTGTTTGAGCTAGTGAGTTTCGGACGTACGCCATACACCGGTTTTTGGGGCAACGTGTCAAAAATAGATCGCGATATTGTCGCTGAATCGTTGCGACTCGTCGGGATAGAGCATCTCGCAGAGAGAACCGTTCAGACGTTGAGCGACGGAGAGCGACAAAAGGCAATGATAGCGAAGGCGTTGGCGCAACAGACACCGATAATACTACTTGATGAACCAACAGCGTTTCTCGATTTTCCGAGCAAAGTGGAGATTATGCAGCTGCTGCATAGATTGTCGCGCCAAACAGGAAAGACGATATTTATGTCGACACACGACCTAGATCTAGCGCTGCAAATAAGCGACAAGATATGGTTGATGGATCGTGAACGAGGGATTCACACCGGAATACCGGAGGATTTGGCACTGGACGGAAGTTTGCGTAGCTTCTTCGATCGCAAAGGGATTTTGTTTGATCCGCATACAGGTTTGTTTAGAGTTGGAAACGATGTGGCATTTGAGGTGCGAATCGTTGCGCAAGGTTATACTCCGCAGATTGAAGCGATGGTGAGAAAAGCATTGATGCGCAATGGGATTGTTGCATTGGAGGAGAGTGCAGAGGCGAAATATGAGGTGCGGATCGCGGAGAGCGGTGCAATAAGTGTTGTTGGTCTTGCTGATTCTTCGGCAAATGGAGTTGTGGATTGCAAAAACGTTGAGGCGTTGCTAAAGGTTGTGGCACAATGATATTGATTTTTGGCGGAACAACGGAGGGACGGGTCGCGGCATCCGTATGCGACATCGCGGGCAAAGAGTATCTCTACTCGACAAAGGGCGAAGAGCAGAAGCTAGTCGCAACTTGTGCCAAACAGATTCACGGTGCGGCAGATGCTATGCAAATGGCAAAGCTATTCAAAGAGCGAGAAATATCGCTAATCATTGATGCGGCACATCCATACGCTGAAATTTTACACGAGAATATAACAACGGCTGCGGAGGAACTAAAGATTCCGGTGGTGCGATTCGAGAGGTTGCAGCAAGATGTTTCTTGCGAAGGAACTCTGCGGTTTAATAATATGGCAGAGGTTGCGAGATATATTAAATATGAGAATATCCGTAATGTGTTAGCATTGACAGGGGTGAAATCTGCCGCTGAATTTGTGCCTATAGCAAAGAGTAATGGCGTGATGTTGCGTGTGATGGATCGTGAAGAGTCGTTGCGCGAAATTGAGCGTGCGAATTTTCCAGCCGAGAAAGTTTTGTTCTATGATCTATTGGCAGATAGTGATCAGCAAGCGTTGCAAATCGAGGCGATTTGTCGCGAAAACAAGATAAAAGCAATTGTGACAAAGGAGAGTGGGAGAAGTGGTGGGTTTGCTCAGAAAGTTGCTATGGCGCAGAAACTTGGTGTTGCGCTGCTGGTTGTGGAGCGCCCTGCATTGCCGGTTAATTACGCAAAGACTGTATATGGTGAGTTTGGGTTGAGGCGCGCAATAGAGCAGTTGCTGCCCAAACACTTCGAGATGAGGAGTGGTTTTACGACAGGTTCTGCGGCGACTGCAGCGACTGTTGCCGCGTTGAGAGTTGCTGTTGGTTGTGCGAATTGTTCAAGTGAATGTGTGGCGATTGAGTTGCCAAATGGTGAGCCGATAGATATTGCAGTTGCAAATGTTATTGCGGAGAAGGATGGTGTAGCGAAGGCTGTTGTTGTGAAGGATGGAGGAGATGATCCTGATGCAACGCATAATTTGGAGATTGTAGCGCGAGTGAAATTCATTTCAAGCCCTGTTACAAGTGTGAAGATTGTTGCGGGAGAGGGTGTAGGGCGTGTGACATTGCCGGGAATAGGAATTGCAATTGGTGAGGGTGCTATAAACCCTGTGCCGCGTGCGATGATAGAGAGAAATGTTGCTATTGTGTTGAGTAAATATGGCGTTTGTGGCTCTGTAGAGGTTACGATTGAGGTGCCTAAAGGTGCTGAAGTTGGAGCGAAGAGCTTCAATCCGCGACTTGGAATATTGGGGGGGATATCGATACTTGGGACATCGGGAATTGTGCAACCATTTTCGGCCGAAGCGTTCCTGCAATCGATAGAGCAGCAGGTTCGAATCGTTAAAGCATTAGGCGAAAAGGCGATTGTGATTAACTCTGGCGCGATGAGTGAGGGGTATGTAAAGGCGTATAGGGACGATCTTCCAGCGCAGTGTTACATCCACTACGGGAATTTGGTTGGGGCGACAATTGAACTCGCGGCGCAACATGATCTGGAGAGAGTGACCATAGGGTGTATGGTTGGAAAAGCTGTGAAGCTAGCTGCAGGACACCTCGATACACATAGCAAGAGTGCGACAATAGATAGAGAGTTTATCGCGGAGCTAGCGACTGAAGCAAATTGCAGCAGTGCGACAATAGCGAAAATTGCTGGGGTAAACACTGCGCGCGAACTATGGAGTGCAATACCGCGTGAAGATTACGCTTTGATGCAGCTAATTGCGCAACGATGTTTTGACCATTGCAAGCCATTGCTGCCAAATGGAACGCTTGAGTTTCTGCTAATAAGCGATAGCGGAGCTGTTGAAGCCTCTGTTGTTGGTTAGAAATATTTCGTAACAGAAACGCTCTTGAATGAACTCATCTCACAGATCATTCTAACAGCAGAATCAACGATAGGATAGGCGCAAAGCGCTCCCGTACCCTCGCCAAGGCGCAGTGCAAGGTTTAAGATTGGTCGTGCGCCAATGCTCTCTAGCAACATCTTGTGTCCCGTTTCATCTCCGCAATGTCCGAAAATTGCATACTCCATGAATAGAGGTTCTATTCGAGATGCGACAAGGGCGCAAGCACTCATGATGAAGCCATCGATAAGAACAACCATTCCCAATTCCGCCGCACGCAACATCGCGCCAACGCTCATAACCATCTCAAAACCACCGAAGTAGCGCATAACATCTATGGCTGAACCATCGCCGCTGTAGTTATCTACCGCTTGTCTCAAAACATTGTATTTGTGGTTGATGATATCTCCCGTATTGTCGCTTCCTGCACCTACGCACTCCTTCAAGTCGATGTTACAAAGGAGGCTCATCCAGATAGCAGATGACGAAGTATTTGTAATTCCCATCTCTCCAAAGCTGATGACGTTGCAGCCATCGGCAAAGCACATATCTACAACCTTAGCGCCGCACTCAATCGCTTTGTCGCACTCATCATGGCTCATAGCAGCCTCGTGAAGGTAATCCTTTGTGCCGTTGGCAATCTTCATGTCGATGATTCGGTCATATATATCATCTTGTGTGAAGTCGTGATCAACTCCAGCATCGACAATCTTTAGAGCAAAATTGTGTTGGCGCGCCAAGAAATTGATGCCAGCGCCGCCACCCATAAAGTTGTAGACCATCTCTCTAGTAACTTGCTTCGGAGAGACGCTAACGCCATGTTCAACGATGCCGTGATCTGCTGCGAAAACAACATGATGCGGTGCTGTGAGTTTCGGGTTTAAGCTCTGCTGTATAGCGCTAATCTGAAGTGCAAGCTCTTCAAGACGACCCAGCGAACCCTTCGGTTTTGTAAGGTTGTCGATCTTATCTTGGATCTCTGGCAGAAGCTCTCTCTTGATCTGCTTTATCTTAAACTCTCTCATGCTCATACTATCGTGTACTATTTTCTAAATAGGTGTTTGAAGCTGTCGTCATATAGCTTTGATAGGCCTTGTCGGTTGTCGATAGAGTCGCCAACGACAATCATAGTTGTTAATGTCAAATTGTTGCTCTTGACAATATGCGCAAGATCCTTCAACTCGCCGCGGAAAATCTTCTCATCGCGCCAAGTAAGTTTGTAGCACGCCGCAACAGGTGTCGTTGGAGGGTAGTGTTCCAATAAATCGGTTTGAACCTTATCGACAATAGAGGCGCTAAGGAAGATGCACATCGTACTTTGAGAGCGTGCCAAAAGGCTCAACTTCTCCTTTGGTGGCATTGCCGTGCGACCCTCGCCGCGTGTCAAGATTATAGTTTGAATCCTATCTGGAATTGTGAATTGCGAACGCAACGCCGCAGCTGCTGCCTGGAACGATGATATTCCAGGAGTGATATGGTACGACATATTATATTGGTCGAAGAATGCCATCTGCTCCTGAATAGCGCCATAGATGCAAGGGTCGCCAGTATGCAGACGAACAACGAACAGCCCACGATCGTAGAACTCCTTCATAATCTCGAACTGCTCCTCAAGGTTCATATCGGCAGAGCTACGCACGACAGCTCCAACTTTTGCGCAATGTGTAAGCTCAATCGGCACAAGACTTCCTGCGTAGAGGATAAGATCGGCACGCTGCAACATCTGACGACCGCGAACCGAAACAAGGTCAGGATCGCCAGGTCCTGCACCAACAATCTCGATATGTCCGCCGCGCAACGCTCCGCGCTCAATAGCTACTGCAAATGTGAAGTTATTGTCGCTATTGTTGCTGCTTCCTTTCTGCTTCTCAACAACAAGTGCTGCGTTGCAGTTGCTCGAAGCGCGTGATGCGCTAAGGAGAGCGGAAGACTCGCTTACGCTAGCGACCCCAGTAGCTTGCTCAACGCGTGCAGAAGGGTTTAGGACCTCTACCTCCGACAAATCATCTGCGCTATAGATATTAAGTGTCGAGAGTGAAAAATGGTTCTTAACATCTGCAACTAACTTCTCATCGCGCTTGATCTCTATTGTTGAGATTGAAGCCAACGATAGCGGAGAGATACTCTCTGCGCGAAGATAGCCATCGATATGTTGCGCAACACCATCTGCCGAAGCATCTTTGCGACAACCAACGCCAAGGTGAAGAATCGCTGGGTGGTAATATATTATATCGGTTTTTGCATCGCTATATACTCTTGGAGTAACGGCTATAATAAGCTCAAACTGAGATTGGTCTATATCTTCGAACTTATAAAATATTGTGACATTTGCAGGTTTCGTACGCTCCAACTCATCTGTTCCTCTGTCGCGAACATCTAGCAGGAGAGCAGTGCTACCGCCATTTACAAGAGTTGCAATTGGTTTGTTCAGCGATAGGTCTCTGTATGACACTTTCCACCCAAAACTAGCACCCATAGTATCCAAAGCCCAATTGTTGGTGCAGTCGCTACGCGTAGAGATGACCGGCGTAGCACCAATGATATGTGCAACGCGCTCCGTCAAACTATTAGCCCCACCAACGTGTCCCGAAAGCAACGACACGACAAATTGGCCCTCAGAATCGATATTGACAATAGCAGGATCGCTATCCTTAGAGACGATATGCGGTGCAATGCAACGAACAGCAATGCCCATTGCGCCTATGAATACAAAGCCGTCAAAGTTGGCGAAGCTATCTGCGACCCACTTAGAAAGCGAATCGACATGTGTAGCGCCAGATATTGTTGCGCGCGTTATGATTTCGGCACTATTTAGCTCCCTCGATATGGTTTGAGCCATGTTGAAAGAGGATTCGGAGCTAATTACGATTGCATATTTTGTTGCTTGTGACATATTCTCTTATATCTATTTTTGCTTAACAGCTTTTAATATCGTTATTGGGTTGAAAGCATCAACCTGCATTGTTATCTCATTTTCGATCTTTAGGCCATTAGCCTCAATAGCAGCCGTGAAATCGTTATAGCTCTCCTGCGAAACAGAGTTGAAAACGATAGTGCCTTGTGGATTTAGCAATGGTGCAGCAATATCTACGATTTGGCGCATCTTGCCGCCGTGACCTCCGATGAAAATTGCATTAGGATTGGCGATGTTCGTAAGGTCTGTCGCAGTGAAATCTCCAATGTGGTACTCTATGCCAGGCGTGCCGAAACGGCGCATATTGCTCTCGATAATTGCGGCGCACTCCTCGCGAACCTCAAACGAAACGACACGAAGGTGAGGAAACTGCAATTTAGCCTCAACAGAAACAGAACCAGTGCAGAAGCCGATGTCCCACATTGTTTGGGCATCGCTCAAGTTGAGTTGAGAGAGCGAAGCCAAACGTATCGGCATCTTCGTAATCATCTTAGCCCTGCCATTAAGCAGTTCGAAATCGCTCTCTGGAATACCGAATGAGCGCGCTCTCTTGCTGCTTCTCTTTAGTATCAGATTGTTAGGATAGGCAAAATCGCTCTGTGCGGCTTGCTCCAAACTCATTGTTGTGACCTTCTGATCAACATTGCCAAGCAGCTCACCGACTGTAATGTCGTAGTTCGTATAGCCATACTCAACCATACGCGAAGCAATAGTGGTAGGGGTGTGAAGCACTCTATCGGTCAAGACTCCAATCATATCGCGCTGCTCGATAAGAGCCGCATCAAACTTATGCCAATCACGTCCCGTAAGCGAAACATTGTGCATATCTTGGTAGGGCATAAGCGCCGCGTGGGCAAGCTGCTGGAGAGAGTTGAAGTGTGGGAAAACAGCAATCTCCGCATCAGGAAGAAGTCGCTGCACACTCTGTGCAAAACCATAAAAAAGCGGATCGCCAGAGGCGAAGACAACGACATCATCGTATCCAGTGTATCGTTCGAATAGAGTGGTCATAGGTGGGACAATATCTATCCACTCATATCCATCAGGAAGCAACGCGCCAACAATTTCGCGGTGGCGAGCGCCTCCAGAGAAGAGCTTGCCTTGCGCTATGATAGCCACAACATCTTTTGAGAAAGATGGGGTAGAGCTGTCGTCTATGCCTATTATCGTTACCTTCACTTCGCTATAGCTGTAAATTTATAGATCTTTCCCAGGGCGCATCTGCGCCGCCTCATCAAATGAGAATATTGCGTTTGTCAATGTTGCAGCTAGATTGCTGCCGCCCTTGCGCCCCTGAACAATAAGTTTTGGGCAATCCGCAAAGCTCTTAATCATGTGTTTCGACTCCTCAACATTCACAAAGCCAACAGGTGAAGCGATAACACCCTGCGGACGTGCAACGCCCTTACGCATCAATGAGCATAGCTCCATAAGTGCCGTAGGGGCATTGCCAAATAGGAAAAGTGCATCGGGATGCTCCTCAACAGCAATCCTAATGCCTGCTTGAGTGCGAGTAATGCCAAGTTTGCTTGCCAACTCCTCAGCTCTAGGATTCGAAAGGTAACACTTAACCTCGATTCCAAGTCGAGCCAAAGCACCCTTGCGAACACCTGAGCTAACCATAGTGACATCTGTGATGATTGTTTTTATTGCACCAGAGGTTGCTCTATCGTGCAGAAGCTCAACCGCACCATTGTCGCTATAGAGTAACTTCTCCATCTCGAAATCCGCCGTAGTGTGTATCGCGTGGAGCATTGCCCACTTATGCCCAAGCTCATAATCTTGCGAACTTAGCTCGCTATTGATACGTGCAAAGCTCTGCATCATAATTTGCGCTCCGACACCCGCATCTTTGTTCTCAACGTTGCGGTAGTAGCCGCGCGGAGTTGTAATTTTTGAGTCGCTAGTGATGAATGATTGAGAATTTCCGATCAATACAACTGTGAACATATCTATCTGTTCTGGATCAAATTCACCCAATGTCGTTGCGACAATTGTCTGTTCCGCGCGACCTGCGTTGCGAACATAGCCGACAGGTGTGTCGTGCGAACGATGGCTCAAGAAGATCTCGATAAGGCGAGGTAATTGCCAGTAGCGACCTATACTCTTTGGGTTATAGACCGCAGTTACGAAATCTGCTGATGCAGCCGCTGTGATGCGGCGCTCGATGACCTCCCATGGCGTCATAAGGTCTGAAAGAGAGATAAGGCAAAGGTCGTGGCCGATAGGTGCGCCAAGAAGTGCTGCCGCCTTTTGGAAGGCACTGATGCCAGGCATGACCTCGACAAGAATATCGCTGCTGCGTTGCTGCTTCATCTCCAAGATGAGAGGTGCCATGCCATAGATTCCAGCATCGCCAGAGCTGATGACAACAACTTTACGGCCACTCTCCGCAAGGTCGAATGCTTTCTGGGCACGTTGCGTCTCTTGCTTCATTCCCGTGTCGATGCACTCCGTGTTTGGATTTAGTTGCGCAGCGATGAATTGGAAATAGTGCTTATATCCAATGATTACATCTGCCTCCTTCAGTGCGTTTAGCACCTCTGGTGTTATTTCGCGCTCCTCTCCGGGACCTATGCCAACGACAATTATTTGACCTGTGCTCATATTCTTGTTTTATATACTTTTAAAATTTCACTCCAAGTGCTGCGAAGAACGAGCGACCAGGTGTTAGGGTAGCGTAGTTGCTGTTCCAAGGTCTGTCGTCAACGTAGTTGAAAATGTTCTCAACACCGAGAGTAGGTTCCAAAGTTACGGATTTTAATTTGAAACTATGCGATGTTGTGAAATCCCATTGCTGATAGCTTGGTGCATAGCCATACGATACGGAGTAGCGTTCGTCTGAAAAACGACCGTTAAGCGCCAGTTTAAGCCCATAGCGTTGCCATTGGTGGCCCCAAGATGCGTTTGCTGTTACGACGTGTGGAACGCTTCTGTTTGTTGGCATATTGGTGTCGTAATCTACGGCATCAATGTAGTTATATCCGGCACCGATAGTTATGCCATAACCAGGCGATAGGTTCACCGCAACAGTAACACCACTTACGCGCGCCTCTGATGAGTTTGTGAGTTGCTTAACAGAAGTGTAGCCACCTTCGCCGTAGTTTTCGGCATCTTCTCCCTCAGCTATAACCTCGTATGAGATCATATTCTTGATGTTGTTTTGATATGCTGTGACCGATGCAGAGAACCATTTGTTGCTATACTCTGCGTTGACAGAGTAGTAGTTGTTGGTCTCTGGACGCAAGTCGATGTTTGGAAGGCTTAATATTCCTCTGCTTGATGATGCTGGGGCATAGAGGTTTGATAGCGTTGGAGCCTTGAAACCAGTGGAGTACGATGCGCGAAGGTTTAGCCCTGCGATTGCGTAGCGCACTGCTGCATGGTACGTTATGTTGCTGTTGAACTCCTCGTGGTAGCTATATCTAAAACCTCCCATGAAGTAGAGGTTGCGAAGCGGCGAAACCTCATATTGAGAGTAGAGTGTCGCCGTGAATGCGCTCTCAAGATCTACAGACTCAGATACGCTAGTTAATGTTTCGCGGATATATTCAAGGCCAGAGGTTAGTTGTCCTGCCTTATCGAAGTCGAGGCGTGACATTAGGTTCGCGTTGTGGAAATGGGTAGCTTTGCGTTCGACAGATGTGCCGGCAAGATCGCCATTTGTGGCGCTATTGAAGTAGTCGTATGACGATGTGTAATGGTCCCAATAGTAGTTTGCCTCGATTGTACCGAGCGTTTTTAGCTTATATGTGGCAGTTGTACCGAGCGTTATATCCTCATGTGCCATATCGTAAGTGTAGGCCGTGTTGCCTTCGGATGCTGTTTGTGGACGGCGTGTCTTATAGTCGTAGTATGAGCCGTTGAGCTTGAACGACAACCTTTCTGTTGCGTTGTAGTTTACAGATTGCGAAAAGGTACTTGTTCTGAAACCTACCGACGCAGGTCTGTTAGTAGCAAGAAGTTCATCGCCACTCTCGACATATTCGTTCAATTGCCAGCCGTCTGATTCGTTACGGCTAAAGTTGGTCGATGTTTCGACCTTACCGCGCTTAACATCTGCGCCAAGCGATGTGCGAAGGCGACCATGAGAGGAGAATTGTGTACGAGCGTTACCGCTGATTCTGTCTTCGCTCTGTGCTGCCCCCTCAGTAACGATGTTTATGACACCTCCGATTGCGTTTGTACCATATAGAACTGAAGATGCACCTGACAAGATTTCGATGCGAACAACGCGGCTCATATCGATTCTAGCGAATGGGTTGTCGCCATAGATTCTGTCGCCATTCTCTAAAAAGACGAAATAATCATCATCAAGGCCATTCAACGAAACGGTTGTTCCCATTCCGTTGGTCATTACGGAGATGTTTGGTGAGAGTTTGGTTAGGGCATCCTCGATTGAGAAGATGTTGCCCTGCTTTAGCTCCGCCGCAGTGATGACCGAGATCGGCACCGGGGTGTCTTTTAGTTTGCGAGGCGAGCCAGCAACGCTAACTACGATTTGGTCAATCTCTTGGTTGGTCTGGGCAGAGAGGTTTGTTGCAGTGGCAATTGTTGCTGCGACAAGAAGCACTCCGCGTTTTGTGAAAGATTTGAATCTCATTACTTGAAAAAGGTTTTAAAAAGTTAAAATTAAACCTAGCTTTCTTACAGAGCAAACGCAAAAGAGAGAGTTGCTTAGGCGCGAAGATTATACGACCTATTTTATTAGCAATCAAAAAGATGCGATGTTTTCCAAAACATTTACCCGTGCTTTGCAAGAAAAACTAAATTGGCAACACGGCAGGTCTTCTGACTCGCTCAATTGAGAGATGCACCTTCCCAGCTTAGTAGCCAGTGGTATTTTGCACTCTCCAAGGTTTGTTTTCCGAAGAAACAGCCTTATGAACTTACAGCAGCGGGAACTGTCTGGGCTTCTCACCCAATTCCCTTTTAATCCTAAATTTAGGAACCGTTTGCGATGCAAATGTATGGATTATTTGTGGATTGGCAATAACCTATCTCTTTTTTTTGTAATATTGCACTATGTATGAGTCAAGAAAAGGTAGAAGAGTTGGTGTCTGCTTCAGCGGCGGCGCAGCGTTGGGTCTGGCGCATGTTGGCGTTATAAGGGCTTTGGAGGAGCGTGGCATAGAGCCACAGGTTGTTTCTGGCGCTAGCATGGGGGCTATTGTTGGGGCGTTGTATGCGCAGGGTTATGGCTATAGCGATATGGTCGAGATCATTGCGGAGTATAAATTCTACAATATGATCAACTTCGTAAAGCCAAGTATAACGTTGAGCAGAGGGTTGATCTCGCACGACAAGGTGGAGGAGGCTCTTTTGAAGCTGATTCCGCACAATACCTTCGAGGGGCTGAAGCGCGAGTTTCACCTTAGCGTGACTGACATATCGGTGCCAGAGTGGAGCATTGAGAGTCGTGGCGAACTTGTTAAGTATATCTTGGCTTCGATGTCGATACCGATGATCTTTAATCCGGTTGTTGTTGATGGTCGAACGCTAGTTGACGGGGGAGTGATGAATAATTTGCCGGTAGAGCCGTTGGTTGATGCAGGGTGCTACATAATTGGGGCAGATGTTCAAAATATTCCGCCAATTACGGATGATATTTCGCACTCGGTTATGGCGAAACGATACTATGGTGCCATGATGAATGAGATTCAGAAACCAAGGGTGGCACAGTGTGATAAGTATATATCTTTTCCGGAGTTGTCGAAATATGAGATTTACGATTTTTCATCATACAAGGAGCTAATAGAGATTGGGTACAAAGAGGCTATAAAGGTGCTTTAGTTCAGTATGTCAACAGGCGGCAGCAATGACGAGTCTGGTTATTCGTTTGGTGGCGATGCTCGTTTTGTTGTTGATTATACTGCAGGAATAACTGATGAGCGCATTAGCAACTGTTATATCCTTAATCCGGATGCAATGGGTAGCGGAGCAATTACTTTTGATATTGTTGAACGTATCAATGAGTATTGGGGCAATAGCTACGAGGGTTATGGTGATGATTCTAGCAATATGATTTCTGGCAGTTCTTGGACTTGTGATATCTTATGGAATGACATTGAGGAGAATGTAGGTAATAAGATAAGCGTTAAGCGTGCTGGCTATAATGGCGTGAAATTCACTGCATCTAGTCTAGGGGACTTGCGCGGTAATGCTGTTGTTGCTGTTCGTAATAGTTCAGGCACTATTCTTTGGACATGGCACATTTGGATCACGGATTATAATCCTGATGCTATTGCTGCTGCTAACAGCACTGTTACTACAGCAACTAATTCTAAGTATACCGCTACAGGTGTTGAGGGAGAGTTGCACCGTTATTCAAGTACAATGTGGACATCAGGCGTTCTTGTTGGTAAGTTCATCATGGACCGTAACATTGGCGCTCGCGATACCGATTATGCATGGAGTAGCAACGGCGGTAAGGGTTCTTTGTATTATCAGTTTGGTCGCAAGGATCCGTTCCCTGCAGGTTCAAGTACAGATGGCACAGCATCAGGTACAACTTCAGCGGCATGGTTAGGTACTGGTTCTTCTACTTGGGATATTACAGATAGTCCATATAAAACTGCATACGCATCTGGTGGTAACACTACTGCGATGGCTGTTAATAATCCTATGGCATTCTATTATAGAACATCAAGTGCCTATGGAAACAACTGGTGTTCAGAGGCACAAGCGACTACATACTTATGGAATGATATTCAGGCAGCTTTGGCGTCAGGTAAGAAATCTATCTTTGATCCTTCTCCAGCGGGTTGGAAGTTGCCAACTATTACAGCTGACAGCTCTGCTGGTACTCCATGGTACGGTCTCACGGCCAATCTAACGAGTTCTGTCGCTACGTTCTTCACGAACGCAAAGTACCCGGCTAACGGTCTCAGGGTCTACAACACTGGTGCCATGACCAATGTTGGTACGACCGGTTACTACTGGAGTGCCTCACCAAGCAGTTTGCTAGTATGAGAAAAAAAGAGGCGCAAGTTTATGCTTGCGCCTCGTGGCGGAGAGAGGGGGATTCGAACCCCCGGTACAGTTGCCCGTACGTCAGTTTAGCAAACTGGTGGTTTCAGCCACTCACCCATCCCTCCGTTACGGTTATCAAAGCCTAAAACCCTGACCGTGGTGCAAATATAGAGACAAAATTGGTTAAATGCAAATTTGATGCGTAAAAAATGTTACCTTTGCACTCATATAACAATAATATAGAGCAAAAGAGTAATATGGTTTCAATCGATGCACTTGCCGTAGAATTTGGCGGGACAACGCTATTCAAAGATATATCGTTCGTTGTAGGAGATAAGGATCGTATAGCCCTAATGGGTAAAAACGGCGCCGGAAAATCGACACTCCTAAAGATAATAGCAGGAGAGAAGATCCCAACGCGAGGTAGAGTGACAATAAACGATGGAGGGAAAATCGGATATCTCCCTCAGCACCTTATGGTCGAGAGCGGAAGAACCGTATTCGAGGAGACATCGCGCGCATTTGAACACCTGCTGAACGCCGAAAAAGAGATCGAGCGACTAAACAAGGAGCTAGAGACACGAACAGACTACGAGAGTGATGACTATATGAAGCTAATAGAGGATGTCACGACACTATCGGAGAAGTTCTACGACATAGATCTGACAAACTACGAAGAGGATGTGGAGCGTGCGCTGCTAGGTCTTGGATTTCTAAGAAGCGATTTTGATCGCCAGACAGATGAGTTTAGCGGTGGGTGGCGTATGCGCATCGAGCTTGCGAAGATAATTCTGCAAAAGCCAACGCTGCTGCTGCTCGATGAGCCGACAAACCACCTCGACATTGAGTCGATAGAGTGGTTGGAGGATTTCATAATCAACAACGCAAACTCAGTGATGGTGATTTCGCACGACAAGGCATTCGTAGATAACATCACAACCAGAACCATAGAGATAACGATGGGGCGAATATATGACTACAAGGTGAGTTATTCGCAATATCTGCAGCTGCGCGCAGAAAGACGCCAACAGCAACAAGCAGCTTATGACAATCAGCAAAAGATGATTGCCGAGAACAAGGAGTTTATCGATAGGTTCAAGGGGACATATTCGAAGACCAATCAAGTGCAGTCGCGCGTCAGAATGCTCGAAAAACTGGAGATAGTGGAGGTTGATGAGATGGATACAAGTGCGCTAAACCTAAAGTTTCCGCCATCGCCACGTTCGGGTTCATACCCAGTTATAACGCAAGATTTGGCGAAGAGCTATGGCGATCATAAAGTATTTAGCGAAGCATCAATATCGATTGAACGCGGCGATAAAGTGGCATTCGTAGGTAAAAACGGTGAGGGAAAGTCGACCATGGTAAAGGCAATAATGAGTGAGATAGATTTCGAGGGAACGATGCAACTTGGTCACAACCTGAAGATCGGGTATTTTGCGCAGAACCAAGCATCGCTGCTTGACGGAAACAACACGGTGTTTGGTGTGGTAGATGATGTGGCAGTAGGGGATATTAGAACGAAGTTGAGGGATATTCTCGGTGCGTTTATGTTTGGGCGCGATGATATTGATAAACAAGTAAGGATGCTATCGGGTGGAGAGAGGACGCGACTAGCGATGATAAAGCTTCTTCTGGAGCCAGTAAATCTGCTGATACTCGATGAGCCAACGAACCACCTCGATATAAAGACGAAGGAGGTTTTGAAACAGGCGTTGAAGGATTTTGACGGAACTATGATCGTTGTGTCGCACGACCGTGATTTCCTCGATGGACTTGTGACAAAGCTATATGAGTTCTCGAAAGGGCGCGTGAAGGAGCATTTGGGAGGTGTGTATGACTTCCTGGCATCGAAGAAGATTGATAACCTGAGAGAGATAGAGCGTAAAAAATAGTTATTTATAGGTATATAGCATAAGGTCGCAAATGTCTACCTTTGCAGAGAGTTTTATGATTGGTCATGGAGAATATGAAAAAGATAGCGCCAAATGAGTTGCCGCAGAGCGTTATAGATATAATTGGTAAGGAGTGGATGTTGGTTAGCGCCGGAAACGAGAGCAAATTCAACACTATGACGGTGAGTTGGGGTACTATTGGGTTTATGTTCAATATGAATGTGGCGACAATAGTGGTGCGCCCAGAGCGTTATACATACGAATTTATTGAGAATGAGAGTCACTTTACGCTGACCATATTGGATCCGGCGAAGGTGAAGGATGGCGATACGAAGCAAGCGCTGACAATTTGTGGGCGCAACTCAGGGCGTGATATGGATAAGGTCGCAAAAGCTGGACTTACGCCGCGATTCACTGCCGACGGGAATCCGACATTTGAGGAGGCGCGTATAGTGTTGGAGTGTCGAAAAGTGTTTGGGCAGATGATGAGCCAGGACTCATTCGTAGATAAGGAGATATATGATAAGTGGTATGACGAGGCGCACGGAAACCTGCACAAGGTGTTCATCGGCGAGATCGTAAATTGCTGGATAAAGGAGTAGAGATTAAGAGAGGGAAGGGTTTGTAGATGAAGTGGTTATCTGATATGGTTGATGGCGACATAGCCGTCATAGTCAAGATACATAGCTCAGGAGAGTACTCAAAACGCCTCACGGAGATGGGTTTTGTGAAGGGACGCAGGGTCAAAGTGATCAAGAATGCGCCCCTGAACGACCCTATCGAGTATGAGCTTATGGGGTACAGTATCTCGCTGCGCCGTAGAGAGGCACAAGAGGTAGAGGTAGTTTTGGAGAGCGACCTGCTGGCAAACCCTGAAGCATATAGAACCCTGTGTGATGATATTGGATTCAGCTTGCAGAGTAGTAGCGATTTTGGTCAGAGATCTCTTGAGGTTAGAGGAAACCGCTCGATAAATGTTGCGCTGATAGGTAATCCAAATTGCGGCAAGACGACATTCTTTAATAGAATATCAAACCTGAATGAGCATGTTGGTAACTACTCAGGTGTTACGGTAGATGCGAAGGTGGCAACGATAAATCACCGTGGATATTCGATAAACCTGACAGATCTGCCAGGTACATATTCGCTCACGACATATTCGCCGGAGGAGAGAATTGTGCGCCAAGAGCTAATGGCGGCGAAGTATGACTTCGTGATAAATGTAGTTGATGCGACACTGCTGGAGCGTAACCTATATTTGACAACGCAGCTTATGGATATGGCGCAACACATCGTTGTGTCGTTGAATATGTATGATGAGTTGGAGTTGCTGGGGGATAAGTTCGACCACCAGCAGATGAGCAAGATGCTCGACATTCCATTCGTGCCAACGGTAGCGCGCCGTGGCGAAGGTGTAGATGAGATATTCGACATCATAGTAGAGAAGTATGATAGCGAATTGCCGCATAGTCACGTAGAGAGTAACTTTGGACTCTTCATTGAGGATAGGTTACGCCGCATTGTGGAGCATCTTGGCTCAACGAGCGATGTGTTTGTTGGGTTGCCGAGGAGATATGTGGCGATTGATCTGTTGGGTGGTGATAGTGATATTATGCAAAGTGTAGATGACTCTACATTGGAGCTTGTGGCGCAGATTCGCAGCGAGATAGAGTTGGAGTATGGCGATAAGATTCAGCAGGTGTTGGCCGATTCGCGATATGGTTACATTGCTGGAGCGCTGAAGGAGACGTTGACAGTAGGTAAGCAACGCTTCGCACAGTCGCAGATGATCGATAACTTCGCAACGCACAAGGTGTGGGGATTTCCGATCTTCTTGGCGATTGTTTGGTTGATGTTTTATGCGACATTTACGCTTGGCGTATACCCGCAAGAGTGGATAGAGAAGGGGGTAGAGCTGTTGGGTGAGTTTGTGGATTCGGTGATGGCAGATGGAGCGCTGAAGGATATGGTTGTGGATGGTGTGATTGGCGGTGTTGGCGGTGTTATCGTATTTCTGCCTAATATCTTGTTGCTGTTTCTGTTTATATCGATACTTGAGGATTCGGGGTATATGGCGCGTGCAGCCTTTATTATGGATCGCTTGATGCATAGAATTGGTCTGCATGGAAAATCATTCGTTCCGATGATTATGGGGTTTGGATGCAATGTGCCAGCGATAATCGCTACGAGGATAATTGAAGATAGGAATAATAGATTGTTGACGATTCTGATTATTCCGTTTATCTCTTGCAGCGCACGACTGCCGGTATATATACTTATTGCAGGTGCCTTCTTCGTAGGGTACGAGAGTTTGGTTCTATTTGGATTATATCTTTTTGGAATAGTGGTGGCGGTTATAACTTCACTGGTTCTAAAAAGAGTGCTGTTCAGCAGTGTGGATCACCCTTTTGTAATGGAGTTGCCACCATATCGTTTGCCACTTGTGCACAATACGATAAAGCATATGTGGAACAAAGCTTCGCAATATTTGCGAAAAATGGGTGGTATAATCTTGCTCGGTTCGGTCTTGATATGGGCAATGGGGTATTATCCGACAAAAGAGGATAGCTATTTGGAGCGCGTTGGACACACTATTGAGCCTGCGATTGAACCTTTGGGGTTTGATTGGAAAGTTGGTGTTTCGCTAATTTCGGGCGTTGTGGCGAAGGAGATTGTTGTTAGCACGATGAGTGTACTTCACAGTTCGCTTAATGATTATAATGCTGAGTCAGAAGTAGATGCGGATATTGAGGCTGAAGCTGAAGATGATGATAATAGCAGGTTGATTGGTTATCTGCGTAACGATAGGTACGATAGTGGTGCGAAGGCTGGAGAGCTTGTCTTCTCGTTGCCAGTAGCAATATCATTCTTGTTGTTTGTCTTGATATATTTCCCTTGTTTCGCAGTTATATCTGCTGTGCGAAGCGAAACAGGATCATGGCTTTGGGCGCTATTCACGGTGGTTTATACAACCGCTTTGGCTTGGATTGTTAGCTTCGTGGCGTATAACGTTGCATCGTTCTTTGTTGGAGGGTAAAGAGTTCTCGCGATGCAGGATATTGTAGTCTATATTATAGTTGGATTTGCAGCGTGCTATTCGATTTGGCGAGTAGTTCGTTTGTTATGCGGTGCGGATAACTCCAGAAAATCGGATGATTCAGGGAGGTCAAATGGCGATGATTGCGGCGGTTGTAACGGCTGCAATGGTTGCGGTTGCTAATACTTGACGTTGCTCAGGAAGAGCCCTTGAGCTGGAGCGCTACCAGAGGCGAGCGAAAGGTCGCGCTTAGCGATTATATCATTGAATTGCTCTGCCGAGTATTTGCCGCGACCTACATCGACCAATGTGCCGACAATGGCGCGAATCATATTGCGGAGGAAGCGATCAGCCTTGATTGTGAAGATAAGTTTCCCATCCCCCTCAACTCTCCATATCGCTTCGCGAACATCACAGATATTTGTTTTATTGCCACCTCCAAGCTTCGCAAATGAGGTGAAATCATCATGCTGCAGAAGGTATGCTGCGGCGCGATTCATAGCCTCAACATCGAGCTTTGTAGATAGTTGCCACGATGTGTGTCGCGAAAACGGATTCTTCTGCTGCTCAATGATATAGGTGTATTCACGCTCAATAGCATCGAAGCGAGCGTGCGCATCATCTGCGACCTTGAAAATTCGCTTGATAGCGATGTCGTGAGGCAGTGTAACGTTGAGTTTATACGTAAGCCAATCGCAATCTAAATCAGCTCCATCTTTAGATACGAAATCGAAGTGTGCAACGTAGAATGAGGCGTGAACACCCGTATCTGTGCGACCCGCTCCGACGACCTCTGTTTCGCTACGCAAGAGCATAGAGAGCATCTTCTCGATGACCTCCTGGATCGTCGATGCGTTGGGTTGTCGTTGCCAACCGCAATAGGCTGTGCCGTTATAGCTTAACTCGATGAAATATCTCACGTTGCAAAGGTAATAAAAAATGAAAAAGAGAGGGTAATGTAGAGGTAAATTTGTATCTTTGCCAAAATCGACAAACGAGAAAAACGAAATAAGAACAAATCAAAAAGAGAATATTATGAAGGTTGCAATTATTGGCTACGGAAAGATGGGGCGCGAAATAGAGAAGATTCTGATTGAGCGCGGACACTCGATTCCTTTGATTATAGATAAGGATAACGTGGCAGATCTAAATGCGGCGAATCTAGCTGGTGTAGATGTCGCGATTGAATTTACGATGCCGCATACGGCTTACACGAATCTGAAAACTTGTATCGAGGCGGGTGCTGCAGTAGTAAGCGGTACTACGGGTTGGTTGGATAAGTTTGAGGAGTTGAAGGCTCTTTGTGCGGAGAAGGGGAGTGCTTTATTCTACGCTTCGAACTATAGCCTTGGTGTAAACCTAATGTTTAAGATCAATAAGCAACTTGCAGCTCTAATGAATAGGGTTGAGGGTTACAATGTTGAGATTGAGGAGATACACCATATTCATAAGTTGGATGCGCCAAGTGGTACGGCGATTACAATTGCAGAGGGGCTAATGGATGAGCTTTCGACTGTTGATAGCTGGGTTAACGATACAACGCCAAAGAGCGGAGAGGTAGAGATTAAGTCGGTTCGTGAGGGAGAGGTTCCAGGAACACATACAGTGAAATATGAGTCGCCAGATGATGTTCTGGAGTTGAAGCATACGATTAAAAATCGCAGTACACTAGCTTATGGAGCGGTCATTGCAGCAGAGTTCCTTTGCGGCAAGAAGGGTGTATACTCGATGGATGATATGTTGCAATAAGCCGCTGAAGTTTAATTAGGTATGGAGAAATTAAAGGCGTTTTTTGCTAATCGTTGGGTTGGGTTTGCCACTGCATCAACACTATTCTTACTTTGGTTTGGGATGTGGACGCAGTCGTGGTGGGCGCTGCTGGGTTTGCCGTTTATATATGATTTGTATATCTCTGGATATATGGCGAAGTATATATTCGAGCCTAGCGAGCGATATGCTGAGCGCAATGAGATCTACAGAAGCGTTGCGGAGTGGGTCAACGCCTTGATATTTGCAACGGTTGTTGCAACGGTTATCCATACATACCTTTTTCAGTTGTATGTGATTCCAACGTCATCGATGGAGAAGAGTTTGCTCGTTGGAGATTACATATACGTTAGTAAGGCGGCATACGGCCCTAAGATGCCGAATACTCCCGTAGCATTCCCATTCGTGCATCATACTATGCCGATGTCAGCTACGAAAAAATCATTTTCGGAGGTTGTGAAGTGGCCATACAAGCGATTGGCTGGGCGACAAGAGATTGAGCGCGAAGATGTTGTTGTGTTTAATTTTCCGGCGGGAGATACTGTGCTGCTTGAGAATCAATCGGTGACATATTACGATGTGTTGAGGAGCTATCAAGCGAGATTTGGTGCTGAGGCAGGGCGCAGACGTCTGCACGAAGATTATACGGTAGTGGCAAGGCCTGTCGATAAGCGAGAGAACTATATTAAGAGGCTTGTAGCTATTCCAGGAGATACTATTAAGCTTGTCAATTCGAAGCTATACATAAATGGTAGTGAGGAGAACTCGCCAGAGAAGAAGCAATATGTATACTTCATAAGGACAAATTCGCCTATTAGCGCTCAGGCGTTGAGTGATATGGGGGTTACGGAGTGGAGTGGAAGCTCGAATTTCTATCAGATGCCATTGACTGAGGAGCTTAAATTGCAGGTTGAGCAGTTGCCAAACGTTGTAAGAGTGGAGCAATATATTGCAGATAGTTATAACGAGGATATATTTCCGCACGATAGAAGATATCGTTGGAATGCCGATAATATGGGTCCTGTGTGGGTGCCGAAGAAGGGTGCTACGATTGAGTTGACGACGCGCAATTTGCCACTATATGAGCGTATAATCGATATCTATGAGGAGAATGATTTGCGTGTAGATGGTGATGAAATCTACATAAATGGAGAGTTGGCTGCGGAGTATACATTCAAGATGAATTACTACTGGTTGATGGGTGATAATCGCCATAACTCAGCTGATTCGCGATTCTGGGGCTTCGTGCCAGAGGATCATATCGTTGGAAAGGCTTCGTTCGTATGGTTGTCAGTCGACAGCGCTAAATCTTTGCTGAGCAGCATTCGCTGGAACAGAGTTTTTAAATCTATAGAGTAGGGGTAAGCATCTTCATTAGAGTAATGGTAGAGGATAGTTTTCTGACAATCACTGATGCGGTAGAGGTTATCTATAAGCTTAAGAGTAGCAAATTCTTGAGTTACGCATACCCTATCAGCAGTGAGGAGGAGGTGGCGCCACTTCTTGACGTTTTGTGCAAGAAGTATTACGATGCGACACACCATTGCTACGCTTGGAGAATTGGTGCAAAGGGCGAGAAATTCAGAGCAAATGATGATGGAGAGCCATCTAGCACCGCAGGAAAACCGATACTTGGGCAGATGTTGTCGCGACAGGTAACAAATTGCCTGGTGGTTGTGGTTCGCTACTTTGGTGGAACGAAGTTAGGTGTTTCGGGGCTGATTGAGGCGTATGGAGATTCGGCTGGAGAGGTGCTAGATGCAGCAAACATTGTTGAGAGGACGGTTGACGTTGTGTTGAATGTTGCGTTTTCGTATATCTCGATGAATGGTGTTATGAAGGCGATAAAGGAGATGCAGCCGCGCATAACGAAGCAGGAGTTTGACAATTTATGTACTATGCAGCTCGTTATTAGAGTCAGCGAATCGCAGATGTTGATTGCGAAGTTGGAGGGTGTTGAGGGAGTAACGGTGGAGATATTGGAGTAGATGAAAAAGAGCAAAGAGGAAGATAAGATAGTAATTAAAGGGGCGAGGGTTCACAACCTGAAAAATGTCGATGTGGAGATTCCACACGGCAAGCTGGTGGTTGTGACAGGTCTTTCGGGATCGGGAAAATCTACACTCGCATTTGATACCATATTTGCGGAGGGACAACGCAGGTATGTGGAGTCTTTGTCGTCATACGCACGTCAATTCTTGGGGCGTGTAAATAAGCCTGATGCTGATTTGATAAGTGGAATTGCGCCAGCAATAGCCATTGAACAGCGTGTGAATAGTCGTAATCCACGCTCTACGGTTGGAACAACAACGGAGATATATGATTATCTGAAATTGTTGTTTGCGCGCGCAGGTCACACATATTCGCCAATATCGGGCGAAGAGGTTACGGCGGACTCCATAGATGATGTTGTTGATTACATAGTTGCTGAGGCTTCGAAGGGTGCGAAAAGGTATTGCTATATTACTGCGCCATTGTCAACGTCGGAGGGTTTATGGCTTGTGGAGAAGTTGCTTGACGTAATGTCACAAGGTGTACAACGTCTATATATAGGGTGTAAATCTATAGCCATAGAGGAGTTTTTGCCGCAAGTTACGGAGCAGACACCGGTCGATGGGATCGAAGTTGTATTTGATAGATTAGAGGTTAAGGTCGAAGAGGGGTTTAGCGAAGATGATTTGCGTTCGCGCCTCTATGATTCAGTGGCGAAAGCTTACGACTACAGCGAGGGGATATGCGGTGTTGTGATTGCGAAAAATGCTGAGGATACAAAGGGTCTGTTTAAGAGTTTTTCATCGAGGTTTGAGCGCGATGGGATATTGTTTGAAGAGCCTACGGAGCATCTTTTTAGCTTTAACAATCCTATGGGTGCTTGCCCCGTATGCGATGGGTATGGTAAGGTTGTCGGTATTGACGAGGATTTGGTTGTGCCTGATAAGAGCCGTTCGATATATGATAACGCCATAGCTTGTTGGCGCGGCGAGACTATGAGTAAATGGAGGGATAGACTTGTTGGAAGTGCATATAAGTTTGATTTTCCGATTCACGCGCCATACTATGAGTTGTCGCGTGCGCAGAAAAAGTTGCTATGGAAAGGTAACGAACACTTCGAGGGGTTGAATAGCTTCTTTGACTACTTGGAGTCGGAGCGCCGCAAGATTCAATATCGTGTTATGAAGGCGCGATATACGGGAAAAACAACTTGTGTGGAGTGTGGTGGTAGTCGTTTGAAGAGAGAGGCGCTATATGTGCAGATTGGCGGTAAGAGCATCGCCGATCTGGTTTTGGTGTCGGTAGACGAGGTCGTTGCATTCTTCGATGAGTTGGTGCTAGATGAGTATGATGTGAAGATGTCGGCACGAATCCTAATCGAGATTAAGAGCCGTCTGAAATATCTGGTTGATGTTGGTCTTGGATACCTTACACTCGATCGTTTGAGCTCTACGCTCTCTGGTGGAGAGTCGCAACGCATTAACCTCTCTACATCGCTAGGAAGCAACCTAACCGGTTCGCTTTATATCCTTGATGAACCAAGCATTGGTCTGCATCCGCGTGATACGGAGCGCCTTATAGGTGTGTTGAAGCAGTTGCGCGACCTGGGAAATACGGTTATCGTTGTAGAGCATGAGGAGGAGGTTATTCGTGCCGCAGATTATATTGTTGATGTTGGTCCAGAGGCTGGTTATTTGGGTGGAGAGATTGTATATAGCGGTGATTACAAAGGTTTGCTTAAGTGCAAAAAATCATTGACGGCAGATTACCTCACAGGAAAGAAGAAGATTGAGATTCCAGCCGTAAGGAGAGCTTCAAGCGGAAAAATTGTTGTAAAAGGTGCAAGAGAGAATAACTTGAAGAGTGCTGATGTGACCATTCCACTTGGTGTTATGAGTTGTATAACCGGAGTTAGTGGTTCAGGAAAATCATCACTCGTGAAGGGTGTTTTGTATCCTGCATTGCGTCGTGAACTATTGGAGACGGGAAGCAGAGCAGGAGATTTCGATGGTTTGGAGGGTGATTTATCACTGTTATCATCGGTTGAGATGGTCGATCAATCGCCTATAGGGCGCTCTTCGCGCTCGAATCCTGTTACATATATAAAGGCTTATGATGAGATCCGCAAGCTGTTTAGCGAGTTGCCATACGCAAAGCATATCGGTTTGACCTCTTCGAGCTTCTCGTTTAATATTGCGGGAGGACGTTGCGAAGAGTGTCTGGGTGAGGGTGTTGTGAAGGTTAGTATGCAGTTCATGGCTGATGTGGAGTTGGTGTGTGATAGCTGTAAGGGACGCAGGTTCAAGAGTGAGGTTTTGGATGCGAAGTATCGCGAAAAGACGATATGTGATATATTGGATATGACTGTTGATGATGCGATAAAGTTCTTCGCAGATGATGCTGAAAACAATATTGCAAAGCGTGTCGTAGAGCGATTGAACCATTTGGAGAGTGTTGGATTGGGCTACATCAAACTTGGGCAATCATCTTCAACGCTATCGGGTGGTGAGGCGCAGCGTGTAAAGCTAGCTTCATTCCTAGGTAAGGATAAAGAGGGTGGCGCGAGCAAAGAGCGTATTCTATTTATATTTGATGAGCCGACAACTGGGTTGCATTTTCACGATATAAATAGATTGTTGAAGGCATTTTCTGCATTGATAGCGCGCGGTCACACGATTGTCGTTGTGGAGCATAATATGGAGGTGGTGAAGTGTGCTGATCACTTGATTGATATTGGTCCTGGTGCAGGTGACAAGGGAGGTAAGGTGGTCTACGAAGGTGTGCCAGAGGGTGCAGCGAAGGCTAAGGAGAGTTGCACGGGGCGTTACCTAAATATTGAGAGAAAGTAGATGGAGTTTTACACCTATAAATTGCCAAATGGAATACGCGGAGTGCATCGCAAAACGAGGGGTGCAGTGGCGCATTGTGCATTGATCGTTGGTGGAGGTACGCGCGATGAGCACAATGGCGAATTTGGAATTGCACACTTCGCGGAGCATGGGCTATTCAAGGGTACGGAGCGAAGAAAGGCATACCAGGTCAATTGTAGGTTGGAGAATCTAGGTGGAGAATTGAACGCATATACAACAAAAGAGGATACGACAATTCATGCAACGACCTTGAAAGGTGACTTTCGCAAAGCGGTAGAGCTTCTGTCGGACGTCTTCTTTCGCTCAACGTTTCCAGAGGCGGAGATGGAGCGCGAAAAAGAGGTTGTGTACGATGAGATAAATTCATATAAGGACTCTCCGGCAGAGATGATATATGATAACTTCGAAGATATGCTGTTTGCTGGGTCGGAGCTTGGTCATGCGATACTTGGTACGAAGCGTGACATTCGTAAATTCAATACGCAATCGATAAAATGTTTTACAGATAGGGTATACACAACAGATGAGATTGTCTTCTCGTCAATTGGTGCGATGAGCGCAAAGAGGGTTGAGGAGCTTGCAGCGCAATATTTTGGAGCGATTGAGTCTACAAAGAGAGAGTTTAGTCGTGAAAAACCTTGCGGTGTAGAGAGGTTTTCTATAACAGAGAATAAGCGGACGCATCAGACGCATTGCGTGATTGGATGTAGGGCGTATAGCATTGCAGAGCCGAAGCGTTTGCCGTTGGCGTTGCTTGTGAATGTACTTGGAGGGCCGAGCGCTAACTCATTGCTGAATGTTTTGATTCGCGAGAAGCATGGTTTGACATATAACATTGAGGCGAGCTACACGCCATATAGTGATAGTGGAATGGTTACCATATACTTTAGTAGCGATAGCGATAACGCGGATAGGGTGGTTGAGTTGATAGATGGCGAGATTAAAAAGCTCCGTGATGTGTTGCTTACGCCGCGTCAATTGTCGATGGCGAAACGACAATTTATGGCGCAGCTTGCGATCTCTAT
Source organism: Rikenellaceae bacterium (assembly GCA_047174045.1). Classification (GTDB taxonomy): domain Bacteria; phylum Bacteroidota; class Bacteroidia; order Bacteroidales; family Rikenellaceae; genus Alistipes. The sequence continues at coordinate 33,831 of JBCQUJ010000003.1, read as the reverse complement.
GGAGAGTAGCGAGGGTTGTATGCTTGGTGTGGGCAAGAGTTTGCTGGTACACGGTATTGTGGAGAGTGTGGAGGAGAGTTATAAGAGAATTGCAGCGATTACGGCGGAGGATATTCGCGATGTGGCGCGTGATGTATTGCGTGATATGTCGATGTTGATGTATCGTTAATTTAGAGTTGTATATATATAATTATATAAAGGATAAAGAGAGAGGTATTATGGATCCAATGGATAGGTATATTGTCGATAATATGACGGCAGAGGAGAGTTTATTGAGTGAATTGGTGCGCGAAACTCACTTGAAGGTGGTGCAACCAAGAATGCTTTCGGGGCATATTCAAGGGCGATTGCTGACACTGCTAACGAGGATGGTAAGACCGAAGAGGGTGCTTGAGATTGGTACTTTTACGGGTTATTCGGGACTATGTATTGCTGCAGGATTGGAGGATGATGCGAAGTTATACACTGTGGAGGTAGATGATGAGTTGGAGGCGTTCGCCGCTGGATTCTTTGCTCGTAGTGAACACGGAGCGAAGATTGAACAGTGTGTTGGCTCTGCTTTGGATGTTGCTCCAGCTCTTGGCGAAACGTTCGATTTGGTTTTTATGGATGGTGACAAGAGGGAGTATCCTGCGTATATGGCGATGTTGATGGGGGATTTGGATAGCGCAGCAAAGCCTTTGGTTAAGAGTGGGTCGATAATAATCGCGGATAATATTTTGTGGTCAGGAAAGGTTATAGAGCCTCTGCAAAAAAATGACAAACATACAGCAGCGCTGCTAGATTTTAATAAAAGTGTTGCGGAGGATTCAAGGCTCGAAAATGCTATTTTGCCGCTGCGCGATGGATTGAATATTATCAGAGTGAAATAGTGCTTTGGTGTTACAATGTTGTTAAATATTGCAATTTTCTGCACAAATAAGTGAAAAAATAGGCTGTTTTGACAAATTATACATATATTTGTTGCGGCACTAATGAAAGTGCCGAACAAACTTATGTAAATTAAGAAGCTATGAAATCACTTAAAATTGGAAATCTAAATATTCAAGTCCCTATTATTCAGGGTGGTATGGGTGTAGGTATATCGCTATCTGGTCTTGCATCAGCTGTTGCAAATCAAGGTGGTGTTGGTGTAATATCATCGGCTGGACTTGGTGTCATATATAAGAACCTATCGAACAAATATAACGAAGCTAGTATCTTAGGTCTTCGCGAAGAGTTGCGCAAGGCGCGCGAAGCGACGAAGGGTGTTATTGGTGTGAATGTTATGGTTGCGATGTCGAACTTCGCAGATATGGTATCGACAGCAATTGCAGAGAAGGCTGATATTATCTTTTCTGGTGCAGGTTTGCCTCTGTCGTTGCCTTCATTCTTGCAGAAAGATAGCGTGACGAAATTGGTACCTATCGTGTCGAGCGCAAGAGCAGCGCGATTGTTGTGTGAGAAGTGGTTGTCGGGTTATGATTACACTCCAGATGCAATCGTTGTTGAGGGTCCAAAGGCTGGTGGTCACTTGGGTTATGCTGCTGATGATCTGGAGAGCAAGGAGCACTCTTTGGAGACAGTGGTTAGCGAGGTTGTCGCTACGGTGCGCGAGTTTGAGGCTGAGCACGGTTGTTCAATTCCAGTTATTGCTGGAGGTGGAATCTACTCTGGAGCGGATATTAAGGCAATTATGGATCTGGGTGCTGCAGGTGTGCAGATGGGAACTCGGTTCGTAACGACACACGAATGTGATGCAGATGATGCCTTTAAGCAGAGTTATATCGATGCAAAGCAGAGCGACATTGAGATTATAAAGAGTCCCGTAGGAATGCCAGGTCGTGCAATCCGCAGCAGCTTCTTGGATAGGGTTAAGGCTGGCTTGTCGATGCCTAAGAGTTGTCCGTTTGATTGCATCAAGACGTGCAAGGTTGAGAAGAGTCCATATTGTATTATGTTGGCGCTATACAATGCATTTAAGGGGCGTTTGGAGCGTGGATATGCCTTTGCTGGTAGCAATGCGTGGAGAGCAGAGAAGATTGAGAGCGTGAAGGAGTTGTTTACTTCGCTTGCTATGGAGTATGACAAGGCTATCGAGAAGATTGCAAACAGATAGAATTTGCGAAATATTGTAGATGAATTTTCGAGAAATAGAGAGTGATGAGCAGTTTCGAGCATTTGCGCTCGAAACTTTTCGTCGTCAAGCACGTCAATGTCCTCCATATAGTCAATACCTGCAAGGGATTGGCTTTGGTGATGATATGATCGATGGTGTAGATTGCATAGAGAAGATTCCATTTATGCCTATTGAGTTATTCAAGGGGTTTGAGGTCTATTGCTGTGATAAATATGAGAATCCACCAGAAGCTATCTTCACATCGAGTGGAGAGGTCTCTTCGCAACACTTTATGAAGTCGTTGGAGGATTACGAAAGCGCTTTCTTTGGTGCTTTTGAGCAATTCTATGGCGATATAGAGCAGTGGAGTATATATGCGCTACTGCCGAGCTATTTGGAACGCGAAGGCTCTTCGTTGATCTATATGGTGGATAAGATGGTTGAGGCTGGTCGTGGAGGTGGTTTCTACCTTTATGACCACGAAGCATTGGTGCGTGATATGGTCGCTGATAAGGGTAAAAAGATATTGCTTGGTGTTAGTTATGCATTGCTTGATTTGGCGGAGGGAGATGCTTTAAGTAGTGTCTCAAGTGCTGATTTGGGTGATTTGATTGTAATGGAGACGGGTGGTATGAAGGGTCAACGTGAAGAGTTGCCGAAGGTAGCTCTGCATACAATTTTGTGTCGCGCATTTGGGGTTGATCATATCCATTCGGAGTATGGAATGGCGGAGTTGACATCGCAGGGGTATTCAAGTGGAGGTGGTATATTTGCCGCTCCAGCGTGGTTGAAGGTGCTGATTCGTGATGTCTCGGATCCGTTTGATGTAGTGTCGCAGGGGCAAATTGATGGCGTTGTACGAGGTGGTGTAAATATCATCGATTTGGCATCGCAACACTCGTGTGCGTTCATCGAAACGCAAGATATGGGGCGACTGTATGGTGATGGGCGTTTCGAGATTGAAGGGCGCGTGACGGGTAGCGATATTAGAGGCTGTAATTTGCTATTGTAGAGTTTATTCTATACTTTTGGCCTTAGGATGGCTAATCAAGAGGAGAAAATAGGAGGTTATACGCGTCAAGAGATTGATGCGTTACACCGTCATTTGTATCGTATTTTGGACGATATTGTCGCAGTGTGCGATAAGTTAGGCATAAAATATTTCTTGATTGGAGGTAGCGCTATGGGTGCGCATTTCGAGGGTGAGATCCTGCCTTGGGATGATGATATTGATATTGGAATGGAGCGTGCAGATTACAACAGATTTGTTTCAGAAGCACAAGAGCATCTTCCATCCGATCTATTCGTTCAATCGCCTTATAGCGAAGCTAGAACACCGCATTACTTTACAAAAGTTAGGTTGAATGGCTCTATCTTCGAGGATAGTTTTGAGCTGGATTTGCCGATTCATCACGGTATATTTGTTGATGTTTTTCCGTTGGATGTTGTTCCTAGCTGCAGCTTCATAGAGCGTTTGCATAGGCTGAAAACTCGCATTTTGACCAATGTTTTTGCGGCTAAAAATGGTGGCCGCTACGCAAAGCTATCATCTAGAATAATTTACGGTTTTCTATCTCTGTTTGCACCGCGATTCTTGTTGAAATGGGCGCTAAAAGTTGTTCCGTCAGCGTTTAACACTTCTTGTAGTTCGGATAAAAAAAGTTGCAGACTCAACATAATATCGCAACCGCGAGATCACATTAAGTTTGCAACTGTAAATCCACCTCAGGTGGTTAAGTTTGGTGCAGGGAAGTATAAAGCTCCGCACGATTTAGAGGGTTATCTAAACCACCACTATCGCAATTTGCGCCCTACATTGCCGCGCGAAGAGTGGGTGAACCACTATCCTGTGCGTCTGCAATTTCCGGAATAGCTCAATTGTTAAATTCCGCAGATCTCCTTCATCTCGGCGATGAATTTCTCAGCTAATTGATCCGCTTCGCCCTGCGATTTTGCCTCTGTATAGATGCGCACAATTGGTTCTGTGTTCGATTTACGAAGGTGAACCCAACACTCTGCAAAGTCAATCTTTACACCATCAATGTCGTTAACCTGCTCCGAAGAGTAGCGCTCTTTGACCGTAGCAAGAAGTTTGTCAACATTGATTTGTGGTGTAAGCTCAATCTTATTCTTAGATGCGAAATATGCTGGATATGAAGCCTTTAGCTCGCTCATTGTGCCGCCTCTCTTAACGAAATGTGTCAAGAACAGCGCGACACCAACCAACGCATCGCGACCATAGTGCGACTCAGGATATATGATACCTCCGTTACCCTCGCCGCCGATAACGGCACCCGAAGATTTCATCGTAGCAACGACGTTTACCTCGCCAACAGCCGCAGCATGATATGTGCAACCATGAGCCTCTGTAACGTCACGCAAGGCGCGCGAAGAGCTTAGATTAGAGACAGTTGCCCCCTTCTGTAATGATAAAATATACTCTGCTACGGCAACGAGTGTATACTCCTCGCCAAACATCGATCCATCCTCGCAAACGAGTGCTAAACGGTCAACGTCAGGGTCGACAACTATACCCAAATCGGCTTTGTGCTTTTTCATTGCCTCGGAGATGTCTGTAAGGTTTTCAGCCAGCGGCTCAGGATTGTGCGCAAACTCGCCATTTGGCTCGCAATGCAGCTCGATAACCTCGCATCCCATTTGGCGCAAAAGATCGGGAATAACAACTCCTCCAATAGAGTTTACGGCATCTACGACAACCTTAAACTTGCGCGCCTTAACAGCTGCTAAATCGACCGCTGGGAGTGCTAAAACTTGCTCGATATGTGTTGGATTGAAATCTGTAATCAGCTTTATCTTGCCGATTTTCTCGATCGTAGGGTAGCTATAGTCACTCTCCTCAGATAGCTCTAAAACGCGCTTTCCCTCGGCATCATTTAGGAACTCGCCATTGCTATTGAGCAACTTCAGAGCGTTCCACTGCGCAGGGTTGTGCGAAGCAGTGATGATGATTCCGCCGTCAGCCTTATAGTGCGTTACAGCTAGCTCTACGCCTGGTGTAGTACACATTCCAACACTTACAACCTCAGCACCACAACCAACCAGAGTACCCTCAATAATGCTCTGAACCATTGGTCCTGAGATGCGTGCATCACGTCCAACAACAATAGTTAGTGGAGTGCTATTGTCGCTCTTCTGCTCAGCGATAAGACGCGCGTAGGCAGTAGTAAACTTAACAATGTCGAGAGGTGTTAGATTCTCCGCCATTTGACCGCCTATGGTACCTCTGATGCCTGATATTGATTTGATAAGTGTCATAATTCTGTTTTGTGTATAAAAATGTTCTTTATATATTTTGTAGTAAGTTGTAAATGTAGTACTTTTATCCCAAATACAGAAACGAATAAGAGAACAATTACATAACAATTATAATTTTAGGTTTTTTTTATGAGACACATACCCTCTTCCGAGCTAATTATCAATGATGATGGATCGATTTTCCATCTACACCTTCGCCCTGAGCAACTTGCAGATCTTGTGATCTTGGTCGGCGATCCTGGTCGCGTAGAGCTAGTAGCTTCGCGATTTGAGTCGGTCGAGTTCAAGGTTGAGAGCCGCGAATTTAGAAGTGTGACGGGTAGCTACAAAGGTCGTAGGATGACTGTGCTTTCGACAGGTATCGGAATCGGTAACATCGATATATGTATGACAGAGCTTGATGCGCTGGCTAATATCGATTTCGAGAGCCGCACAGTGAAGAAAGAGTTGCGCCAATTGACAATAGTTAGATTGGGTACTTCAGGTGCGCTGCAGGAGGATATTAAGGTTGGAGAGTTTATCTTCGCTAAGACGTCACTTGGTTTTGATAGCTTGCTGAACTACTATGAGGGGTGCAACGAGGTGTGCGACATGGAGCTAAAGAAGGCTTTTGTAGAGCAGGTTAAGTGGAACAAGGAGTTCCCGAATATATATGCAGCAGATGCTGATGCGGAGCTGACGGAGCTATTCAAAGATTCGACACGCGAAGGCATCACGATCGCATCTCCAGGATTCTATGCGCCACAAGGTCGCTTCGTGCGCATTAAGCCAGCAGAGATGGATCTAAACCAACGTATAGAGAAGTTTGAGTACAATGGTCGCAAGGTTACAAACTATGAGATGGAGAGTTCGGTGATGGCTGGTCTAGGTAAGATGATGGGACACAGAGTCGCGACTATATGTACGATCATTGCTCAACGCGTAAAAGAGGATGCTTGCACAGATTACAAGCCATTCGTGGAGAAGATGATCGATATGGCGATCGATAAGCTAGCTAGCGAAAAGCGATAGCTGGTAGTCGATATTTTTAATAACAAGAAAATAAAATAAGAGAGAATAAGATATGAAATTTACAGTGTCAAGTCAAGCATTGCAACAGCTGCTTGCAACAATGGGTAAGGTGATAAGCAACAAAAGCACATTCCCTATTTTGGATTACTTCCTACTAGAGCTTAAGGGAGATGAGCTAACAGTAACTACATCGGATAGTGAAACAATGATGGTTAGCTCGATAAAGGTGGATAGCGTAGAGCAAGAGGGTAGCATTGCTGCTCCCTCTAAGCGTCTGCAAGATACTTTGAAGGGTTTTGCTGATATGCCAATTACATTTGATATTGATAGCTCTAGCTGGGAGATAAAGATGAACTGGATAAGCGGATCGATCTCTATACCTGGTACATCGCCAGAGAGCTACCCAAAGATGAAGGATATTGCGCAGGAGCGCCGTGAGGTATCTATTGATGTTGATAACCTTATTACGGGTATCAATAAGACGATATTTGCAACAGCAGATGATGATCTTCGTCCTATTATGAATGGTATTTTCTTCAATATCGAGGAGGATAAGGTGACTTTTGTTGCTACGGATGCTCATAAACTTGTTAGATGCTCTGCAAAACACTCAGGAGATGGAGGTGCTGCATCGTTCATTTTGCCAAAGAAGAGCGCGAACCTATTGAAGGGTATTGTGACAAAGGCTGGCGATACGATCACAATGTTGTTCGATTCGCAGAATGCGAAGTTCGCTTTTGATAACTTCACACTTATGTGTCGACTTATCGATGGTAACTACCCAAACTACAACGCTGTTATTCCAACAAACAACTCAAACAAGGTAGTTGTAGATCGTCAGGAGCTTTTGAACGCTATACGCCGTGTTGCGGTTTGTTCGAACCAAGCGAAGAACTTGATCTGTCTTGACGTTGAGAAGAACTCGATCATGTTGACTGCAGATGACGTGGATTACTCTGCATCGGCACAAGAGCGCCTAAGCTGTAGCTACGATGGCGACAACATCAGAATTGGTTTTAAATCTATATTCCTAGTTGAGATTTTGACTAATCTTGAGAGCGAGAGCGTTGTAATTGAGTTGGGTGATGCTACACGCGCAGGTGTATTCAAAGAGGAGGGTAACGACAACGAATCAGGTGTTGAGTCGTTGATGTTGCTTATGCCGATGATTATACCAATGAGCTAAATAGATAAAAACAGAGAACAACAATGAAGTTAGAGCTTAAAAGACCTTTGATAATATTTGATCTGGAGACAACAGGTGTTGATACTTCACGCGATCGAATTGTTGAGATGTCGATGGTTAAGTTGATGCCAGATGGCGAAAAAATCGTCAAGACACGCCGCATAAATCCTGATATGCCAATACCAGCTGAAGCAACTGCAGTGCATGGTATCTCGGATGAGGATGTGAAAGATTGCCCTAAGTTTAGAGAGATTGCTAAATCGTTGGCGCAATTTATTGAGGGTTGTGACTTTGGAGGTTTTAACTCGAATAGATTTGATGTTCCTGTTTTGATCGAAGAGTTTTTGCGCTCTGGTGTAGATGTGGATTTTAGAGAGCGCAACTATGTTGACGTGCAGAATATATTCCACAAGAAGGAGCAGCGAACGCTTGTTGCAGCGTATAAATTCTACTGCGACGGAGATTTGACTGATGCGCACTCGGCTGAGGCTGATACATTGGCTACAGTTGATGTGTTGCTGGCTCAGTTGGAGCGATATGACGACCTTCCGACATCGGTGGAGGGGCTGGAGGAGTTTGGTCGCTACAACAGGGCGATTGACTTCGCTGGTCGAGTGTTGCTAAATGACGATGGCGTAGAGGTGTTTGGGTTTGGTAAATATAAGGATGTATCTGTGGTGGATGTCTTCAGGAGAGATCCTAGCTACTATAGTTGGATCATGAAAGGCGATTTTACGGAGTATACGAAGAAGGTCGTTACTGATATATACGAAAAGGCAAAAAAGTAAGTTAGTAATTAGCAAGTATAGAATATACATTATATTGCAGAGATATTATATGAAGAGATTAGTTTTAGCATTGACATGTGCGCTGGCTATTGTAGCATCGGCAAACTTCGGATCATCGCAAGCAGTGGCATCGAAGGGGCCAATAGTATATATACATGGTGAACGATTCTATGTATATAGTGTGCAACCAAACGATACGCTATACTCGTTGTCAAAGAAGTATGGTGTAGCGCAAGGTGATTTGATCACAGCAAATCCGCAACTTGCGGAGGGGTTGAAGGCAGGCGCAAACATAAAGATACCTGCGTTTAACGACGGTATTTCGAAACCAGCATCAGAGAAGAAGTTGCGCAAGACGTATGATCTACACAGTGTTGAGCAAGGTGAGACATTCTACGCTATATCGAGAAAATATCAGATCCCAGTTGCAACTCTAATTGAGGATAACCCAACGATTGACCCTTCTGTGTTGTCGATCGGTCAACAGGTCAATATTAGAAAGAGTGAGCAGGGTGTAGCTAGTGAGGCTGACACGCGTGCTGGTCTTGATGGATATCGCCAGCAGCTAAACAGAGTTGCTCCTGCTGGATTGCAGTATCATGTTGTGTCGGCTAGTGACAAGATTTCGACTTTGGCGAAGAGATATAGAATGACGGAGCGTGAGATAATTAGCATTAACCGTCTTGATGCTGATAATCCGACATTGCAAGTTGGAACAATACTTCTATTGCGCGATGCATCTACTAGCAGAGCTACAGCCGATGCCGCAATCAATGCATATAAGGATCTTTTGGATGTTAATGGCGACTTTATTGAGCGCCGCAACGTGCCAATATCGCTTGATTTCACTAAGTTGGAGCCTTACGAGACTTTGAATATCGCTCTGCTTTTGCCGCTATCGATGCGTGGTCAAGCGATGAAGCCTTTTGAGGAGTTCTACAGAGGATTCCTTTTGGGTGTTGAGAATTTGAAGAAGAGCGGTCGTAGCGTTGTGGTAAATCTATACAACACGGAGCGTGATGCTGCGAAGGTTGAAGCGATAATTAGTAGTGTCGAGTACAAGAGCAGCAACCTTGTTGTTGGTCCTGTTTACGAGGAGTTGTATGGCAAGGTGTTGAGCGATGCTGCTAAGAGAGGTGTTCCTGTTGTTTCTCCACTCGCCACGTTGCAAAATGTTGATGGTCCAGCTCTATTCCAGATGGCACCGCCAGTAGAGAATAGGTATGATAAGCTTGTGGAGATTTTGTCTAACCCAGATAATACCATTACGTTGATTTACGGGGAGGGTACTGATTCAAGCTATGACTCAGAGATGCGTAAGTTGATACGCAAATCGGGTGCATCGTTTGCGGAGCATACATATATTTATGAGCATCCAACGCAGATGAAGGAGAATCGTGATCTAATAGAGAAGCATGAGGGATATATTAAAAGAAATCCAGATGATGCGGATGTGTTGGCTGAGAGTACACGAGTGATTGATTCGCTAAACAAATTGTTGTTGCGTAGCGATTTGTCGCCAATCATGTTGAATGAAGCGAAGCAGAATGTATATTTCATTATGTCGAAGAGCGAGCTGGAGGTTGATCGTATATTGTCGGCGCTAACTTCTGCTTATGTGTCGCTTGGAGATAAGTTCCGCGACCCGAAGAACAGAAGTGCGGAGAAGATTGCACCTTCGCAATATATTGTGATAGCAAACCCAGAGTGGCGCAATTACGCAAATATTGACCGTGCATCATACTTCAGAAACAGAGTTGTTGCTCTTTCGTCATATCTTGCTGGTCGCGATGCAGTCGCAGTACGTGAATTTGACAGCCGATATAGCACAGAGTATAGCGAGATTCCATCGATGTACTCATATAGAGGCTATGATGCGGCAGTTATTTTTGGTACGGGAATGTTTGGCGATATTCAATATGGAATGGAGAATCGCTCCTTCACACCGTTGCAGACGACATATCGTTTTGAGCGTGCGAAGAAGAACTCTAAGCGTGTGAATACGAATTGGATGCGTGTGGATTATGGTTCAAACTTCAAGTTAAACGTTAAGTAACGAGAATAATGGCTATTACAAATGCAATTCCAGAGAAGACAATCGAGAGGTTGAGTGAGTATCGCCGAACGTTGCTTTCGAGCCACAAGCAGGGCATCACACATATCTTTTCGCACGTATTGGCAGGTATACACGGAATCACAGCTGTGCAGGTACGCCGTGACCTAATGCTTATTGGATTCTCTAGCGATAATAAGAAGGGGTATGATGTTAAGGAGCTTATAGAGTTTATAAACTCGATTCTTGACAACTCCTCTATTGTGAATGTCGCGATACTTGGAATGGGACACCTTGGTCAAGCCGTTACGAAATATTTTAATGGTAAGGAGTCAAACTTGCGCATCACAGCTGCATTTGACATAGATCCAGAGAAGATTGGCTCAGAGCTATATGATGTACCATGTTACCACATGGATGATTTTGGGGATATTGTTGAGCAGAAGGATATTACGTTGGTGATTCTATCATCGCCAACGAAGGTTGCGCCAGATTTGGTGTTGCCAATCATAAATGCTGGTATTCGTGGAGTTCTGAACTTCACATCTATGCCGTTGAACTTCCCACAAGGTATCGTAGTAGAGAATTATGATATCACGACACTTCTAGAGAAAGTTGCATACTACGTTAAGGAGTATGAAGATATAACTTATAGGAATTAATTGTGGTGTAGATAATATGGCACTGCTGTGTGTTTTATACTTGATTTGACTGTTTAACGAGCTAAAAACTGATTGATATGAAGATATATAGAGGTTTTGATGAGTTGCCGCAACTGAATTATACAGTTGCAACTGTTGGGTCATTCGATGGTGTCCACAGAGGTCATATTGAGTTGTTGGAGAACCTGACAACGATAGCAAAATTGAATGGTGGAGAGAGTGTGGTGTTGACATTTGAGCCTCATCCACGCGTTGTTCTTGGACGTAGCGAGGGGTTAAATTTGTTGATGTCATTTGACGAGAAGGTGCGAACATTGCGCCGCTATGGGGTTGAAAACCTTGTTGTAATACCGTTTGACAAGAGTTTCAGCCGTTTGTCGCACTCGCAATTTATTAAGGAATATCTTGTTGGGAAGCTGAATCTGAGGAGTCTTGTTGTAGGTTATGACCACAATATGGGGTGTGACAGTGATGGCTTATATGGCGATTTTGTGAAGTTGGGTGAAGAGTGCGGCTTTGATGTTAGTAGAGTGCCGGAATGTATGGATATCGGAGGAATGCACATCAGCTCGACATTTATTCGCAATGTTATCAGAAGAGGAGAGATGGAGCGTGCAGCAGAGCTCTTGTCGCGCCCATATATGATTATGGGGAGTGTAGATAACGATGGGAGAGTGTGGTTCAATGAGCCTTTGAAGTTGTTGCCTGCGGCGGGAATATATATGGCTCGTATAAATATGGATTGCGAAGCAGTCGTAGAGGTTGATAGCAATGGTGCAATATGGCTGAAGGGTGGTTTCGATCGCAATCATGGCGATGAGAAGGTTACAATTGAGCTGCCAAAGAGTCGCGGCGTATTTTAGATTTTTATATAGAGAAACAGATGATAGTTAGGGAGTATAAAATGAGGGTTTGGTATGTTGATACCGACCAGATGGGAATAGTTCACCACTCTAATTACGTGAGATATTACGAAGCAGCGAGATCTGATCTGATGCGCGAGTTTGGTATGTCATACGCAGAGATTGAAAAGGGTGGTATAATGCTGCCAGTGCTGGAGGTAAACTCGAAATATCATGCTCCAATATATTATGATGAGCTTATAACGGTTGAAATATCTATTGACGAAGTGCCTAAAGCGCGTATAAAATTCAACTATAGGATATTCAACGAGAAGAAGGAGTTGGTTAATACGGGCCATGTCGTTCTTGGTTTTATGCACTCTGATACGCGACGCCCTACGCGCGCTCCGGAGTGGTTCGTGAAGATGGCAGAGGATAATTTGTAGATCTCGTAAAGAGCTAAAAAAAGGTTGCACAATATATTGTGCAACCTTTTTCTTGTAAAGTTTTGTGCTTTATTTCTCGATTAGTGAGATGCTTCGTTGGATAAAATCACTTAGGTTTTTACCCTTCAACATTCCGTTCGAAAGGAGTGCAAGATCGATAATCTGCTTCACCAAAGAGTTCTCACTTCCTATGCTCTTCAGACGCTCGTTGCGCTCATCCTTAAGCATAACAACCTTTTCGGAAAGATCCTTAGCCATCGTCTTCTCCTCAGGTGTAAGCTCATCGTCCTTCTTACCCTTCGTAACCTCCTCGAAGCGCAACTCCTCATCTACTGCGGCGTTGATCTTCTTCGTGATTGACTTTAGCTTATCGCCATAAGCCTCCTCAACACTCTTAAGAATATCGAGAACGATAGGGTGGTTTCCGTTCACAGCAATTGTGAATGTATCGGGCATCTGTCCGTAGAATTGACTCATGCCTCCTGCAGCACCATTCGCAGCCATCATCTTCATGCGGCGCATGAACTCATCCTGCGTGATGATGATTGGAGAATCAGTTGCAGCCATACCCTCAAAAGAGATGTTGTATGCAATGCCGCTATCATCCTTTGGCATCTGGCTCTCGAATACTGGGCGCAAAATATCTTGCTGCATCTCTGTCAACTCGATCTTTGCACTCTCCTCCTTCTGGATAAGTTTATCGACAATGTCGCTATCGACACGCACGAAGCGGCACTCCTTGTGCTTCGACTCGTAGTAGTTTATGTAGTGGTTATCTAACTCTCCATTCATAACCAACACCTGGTATCCCTTCGCCTTGGCAGACTCCAAGAAGGCGTGTTTCTCGATCGGATCATCGACATATAGCAATATCGTTGTACCGTTCTTATCTGTCTGCGACTCCTTGACACTCTCCACAAACTCTGTAGAGGTGAAATATTTGCCCTCGCTATTTTTCCATAGCATGAACCCGTCAGACTTCTCCGCGAATTTCTCATCAGTAAGTGTTCCATACTCGATGAAGATCTTCAAATCGTCCCACTTTGACTCATAATCATCGCGCATAGTGTTGAATAGCTCTTGCAACCTATCTGCAACCTTGCGCGTAATGTAGTTTGAAATCTTCTTGACGTTTGAATCGCTCTGCAAATAGCTTCTCGACACATTCAAAGGAATGTCAGGAGAGTCGATGATACCATGCAACAGTGTCAAATATTCAGGGACAATGCCATCAACTTGGTCCGTTACATAGACTTGATTCGAGTACAACTGCACCTTATTGCGCTGCATCTCGAACTTATTGCTAACCTTTGGGAAATATAGTATTCCCGTAAGGTTGAAAGGGTAGTCAATATTCAAGTGGATAGAGAAAAGTGGCTCCTCACTCGCAGGATATAGCTCGCGATAAAACTCTCTATATTGCTCCTCAGTGATCTCGCTTGGCATAGATGTCCATAGCGGCGCAACACCATTGATGATGTTTAGCTTATCTGTATCGACATATTTACCATCCTTCCACTCCTGAACCATACCGCATGCGATAGGGATAGGCAAGAAGCGACAATATTTCTTCAAAAGCCCCTCGATCTTTGGACGATCAGCATACTCAAGAGCATCCTCTGCAATATGCAGCACGATAGTCGTTCCGCGCTCAACATCAGCATCAATCTCCTCCATCTCGAACTCAGGCGAACCAGTACAGCTCCACCTTACAGCCTTTGAACCCTCGCGGAATGACTTTGTCGTCAACTCAACGCGCTCTGCGACCATAAATGCAGAGTAGAATCCAAGACCAAAGTGTCCGATGATAGCTTGATCCTTATACTTCTCCATGAACTCTTCAGCACCCGAAAATGCTATTTGGTTGATATATTTATCAACCTCATCTATGGTCATACCAAGACCACGATCCTTGATCGTGATGCTCTTTGCCTCCTTGTCGACAGTGACATCGATACGAAGTTCGCCCAACTCTCCCGTAGCCTCACCACGCGAAGATAGAGTCTTTAGCTTCTGCGAAGCATCGACTGCATTTGAGACCAACTCGCGAAGGAAGATCTCATGATCAGAGTATAGAAACTTCTTAATAACGGGAAATATATTCTCCGAAGTAACACCAATTTTTCCGTTTTTCATAACCTAATGATATAAATAATATAACTAATGTAATGTTAAACTGAAACTATCCTTTATTAACTGTTATGTTCTGTTGTGTCAATACTGAGGATTACAATAGAGCCTCAAGCTTCGCCTTCAAATCATCCTTAGATGCAGCTCCAACGTGCTTATCAACCAACTCGCCACCCTTCAACATGATGATCGTTGGGATGTTGCGAACGCCATACTTAGATACGATATCATCGTTCTCCTCAACATCACACTTAGCTACGATGATACGACCCTCATACTCAGTCGCCAACTCATCGATGATTGGCGAAATTGTGCGACATGGTCCACACCACTCAGCCCAAAAATCGATAACTACTGGTTGCTCCGATGCGATAACCTCTGCGAAGTTCTCTTGTGTAATTGCTAGTGCCATAACTTTTCTAAATTTTTAATTAGTTTATTATAATGTTTTAATCTCTTTACGCTCTTCAATATGGATCTGTTAATTAAGGATAAACTCAATATCTCTATCCTCCAAAAATCCTACCACTTCGGGTGTCATTGCGATCTTGTGGCTGCTGCATTTAAACTGAACATTGACCTTTGGATCTTCGCTATCGTAGATCTTGATCGAGAGGTTCGCGTTACCGCTATTATTTGCCACAACCTCGGTGATATCTTGAACAAATTTGTCGTTAATCTTATTAGACAACACCTGAAGTGTTACACCGTGAATCATATTATCGAAGACCTCACCCAACTGTGTCATTGATAGCAACTTAATCTCTATCTCGCCCGGCCTAAATGGATGCGACTGAACTTTCGCCTTGATGAATAGATAGTAATCCTGATACATATATTGTCTAAACGCCTCGTAATCCTTGCTGAAGAGCGCAAACTCATACGTGCCGTTATAATCCTCAAATGTAAATTTACCCCAAGGTCGATTGGTCTTTGTCGTAAGGTGCTGCACAGAAGTTATCATTCCTGCAAAGCTAATATCCTTATCGATAAGATTATCCAAATTCTCTAGATCTGTCAGCTGCACCGTACACATATTCTTCATGATGAAGGCGTAGTCATTGAGCGGGTGTGACGAGATATATAGACCAATAGCTTCGCGCTCCTTCTTCAAAGTGTCGATATCGTTCCACGGCGAAACACCGCTTGGCAACGATGGTGCAACGATGTCGCTCTCGCCACTATCTCCACCAAAGAGCGATTGCTGCGCGTTGTTCTTCTCCGACTGAATACGTTGTCCATAGCGCGACAGTAGCTCAAGATATGTCGTGCCAGATGAGTCTGGCGCAAGGAACAACGAACGATGGAAATCAACAAGTCCATCAAAACCTCCCGACCAAACCAAACTCTCAAGACACGACTTATTAACCGCAGTGTAGTTTATACGCTCCATGAAATCAGCTATATCCTTGAATGGTCCATTCTCCTCACGCTCCTTCACGATACTCGCTACGGCAGCATCTCCAACACCCTTAATACCACCCAAGCCAAAGCGAATATCACCATCCTTGTTTGGTACAAAGGCGTAGTATGACTCGTTGACATCTGGACTAAGTACCTTAATACCCATCCTATTACACTCATTCATATAGAACGATAGTGTCTTGATGTCGGTAATGTTGCGGCTCAAAACTGCAGCCATATATTCAGAAGGGTAGTTAGCCTTCAGATATGCTGTTTGGTATGCAATCCACGAATAACATGTTGCGTGTGACTTATTGAAGGCATACGAAGCGAACTTCTCCCAGTCGCCCCAGATCTTATCTAGAACCTCTGGATCGTGACCATTGGATCTTCCACCATCAATGAACTTAGGCTTCAACTCATCAAGCTTATCCTTCAGCTTCTTACCCATCGCCTTACGCAATGTGTCGGACTCTCCGCGGGTAAAGTTACCCAAAAGGCGTGACAGAAGCATGACTTGCTCCTGGTAGACCGTAATACCGTAAGTATCCTTCAGGTACTTCTCCATGATAGGTATATCATAGATGATAGGTTTGCGACCATGCTTTCTGTCAACGAAATCGGGGATATAATCCATCGGACCTGGACGATACAAGGCATTCATCGCAATCAAATCCTCGAATACCGTAGGTTGAAGGTCACGAAGGTACTTCTGCATTCCGGCAGACTCGAACTGGAACGTTCCAACTGTGCGCCCATCACTATATAGCTGGTATGTCTTCTCATCTTCAATATCGATCTCCTCAATATCGAAGACCTCTCCGCGTGTCAACTTAATGTTTGCCTGCGCCTCCTTGATAATCGACAACGTCTTAAGACCCAAGAAATCCATCTTGATAAGTCCCGTATCCTCGATGATAGAGCCCTCGTATTGTGTAACGAGCATCTTCTCCTTGGTCTCCTTATCCTCCGCCGTACTCACAGGAACCCAATCCGTAATATCGTCACGACAGATGATGATACCGCAGGCGTGAACACCCGTATTGCGCACGTTACCCTCCAACATCTTCGCATAACGAATCGTGTCGCTCATTATAGGGTCACTTGACTCCTCGGCAGCCTTTAGCTCTGGTAGACATTTGATCGCATTTGATAGGTTCATCTTTGAACCATCAGGCAACTTATCTGGTATAGCCTTGCACAGTGCATTCGACTCCGGAAGAGGCAACTTCTGTACACGCGCAACATCCTTGATAGATGACTTTGTAGCCATTGTTCCGAAGGTAATGATATGTGCAACCTTCTCCTTACCATACTTTTCCGTAACCCAATTCAAGACGCTACCGCGACCATCATCATCAAAGTCGATATCAATATCGGGCAAAGAGATACGATCGGGGTTCAAAAAGCGCTCAAACAGCAGATCATACTTTATAGGGTCAATCAACGTAATTCCAAGGCAATATGCAACAGCAGAACCAGCAGCAGAACCACGTCCTGGACCCACCGAAACACCAAGTTCGTCACGCGCCGCAGCGATGAAATCTTGCACGATGAGGAAGTAGCCAGGGAATCCCATCGTCTTCATGATGTATAGCTCGAAGTTCATTCGCTCCATAACTTCATCGCTCAATGGATCGCCATACTTCTTCTTCGCACCCTCAATAGCTAGTTTACCTAGGTAGTCAGCCTCCAACTTTATGCGATAGAGCTTATCAAACCCTCCAAGGGCCTTGATCTTCTTCTCTCCATCTTCACGCGATAGCACTTCATTGCCATTTTCATCGCGTGTAAACTCCTCGTATAGATCCTCATGGCTATACTTTTCACGGTACCCTGCCTCTGTTCCGAAATCCTCTGGGATCTCAAACTCCGGCATGATTGGAGCGTTATCTACCGAGAAGCACTCGATCTTATCACATATCTCGACAGTGTTTGTCAACGCCTCAGGTGTATCGCCAAAAATGGCGCTCATCTCTGCTGCACTCTTCATCCACTCCTGCTTCGTATAGAGCATTCGCTTCTCATCGTCAAGATCACGACCTGTACTCAAACAGATCAATCGGTCGTGAGCCTCAGCATTCTCCTCATCAACAAAGTGAACATCATTTGTTGCGATAAGCTTTACGCCATGCTTTTGCGACAATTCAATGAGGTGTTTGTTTACCCCCTCTTGCAACTCTCCAACCTCATAGTTGGCGCGCGCAACAGTTGCCTTGTGCAACTGCATCTCAAGGTAATAATCATCACCAAATATGCTCTTGTGCCACTCAACAGCAGCACTTGCCTTCTCCAAGTCGTTCTTTAGGATAGCTTGCGACACCTCGCCACCTAGACATGCCGAACAGCAGATCAAACCTTCGCTGAATCTCTCCAAATCGGCTCTATCAGTTCTTGGGCGAGAGTAGAAACCATCTGTCCATGCGCGCGACACAATCTTTATAAGGTTGTGGTAACCCGTAGAGTTCTTTGCAAGCAAAATCAAGTGGTAACCACTCTGATCCTCCTTGCCATCCTTCTTTGTTTTATCGCCATGGCGCGCCACATATACTTCGCAACCGATAATTGGTTTAAATGAAGCCTTCTTCTTTAGCTCATATATCTTCTCCTCGTTAGCCTCAATGAGCCTCTTTGGGTCTGCACCTTCAGGCAAATTGAATGTTCCAGCTTCGATAGATAGATTCTCACTCTCAAGATCTTTGATTTTCCCCTTTACACCCTTCGTTTTCTTATTTATATAGCCTACGAACTCCTTAATACCGAACATAACGCCGTGATCAGTCACAGCGATGCCCGGCATGCCATCAGCCATAGCCTTGTCAACAAGGCGCGCGATAGATGCTTGTCCATCGAGAATGGAGTATTGCGTATGAACGTGTAGATGTACGAATGGGTGTGTCATAATTGTAAGTTTTAAGATTACTAAATTAAATAAATGTGATGCAAAGCTACTTTGCCACTATGCAATATAGTTGCATAGACATTAGTAATCTCACTCTTGCTTATCTATGCTCTCTGCTGCTCCTACAACTTTATCATTCCAAATTTCCCAAGATGCCTCAGCTTGTCCTACAAGCATTGCTCCGCCGTTGCAAACATTTGCGCCATACTCTGCGCCAAGCTTCATAAATTTTGTCATTGGAGGATTATAAACCAAATCGAAGAGATGGTGCTGCTCCGTCATAGCTTCGTAAGGAATCGCGGGCGAGCTATCAACATCGGGAAATGTTCCAAGTGGGGTAGCATTCACAATCAACAACGTCTCAGCAATAAGTTCTGGTGTAACATCGTCATAAGTTATTCGCTCCTCTTGTGTCGATTCGCTGCGCGACACAACCTTATATTTAACCCCCATTTTTCGCATTATATACTCCACGGCAAGCGCAGCACCGCCAGTGCCAAGTATAAGCGCCGTAGTGGGTTTAAAATCGCTCTTCGAGAAGAAGTCGACCATAGAGTTGTGCAACCCAATTATATCTGTGTTGTAGCCTATCAGTTTTCCACCCTCACGTTTAACGCAATTCACAGCTCCGATAGCTTCAGCTTCTGGAGATAGACCATCAAGAAACTTCATAACCTGCTGCTTATATGGTATAGTGACGTTGAACCCCTCAAGCTCTGGTGTGCTATCAAGCAGTGCAGTAAGATCATCAATTGTTGCCAACTCATGCAGCGAATATTGACACCCAGTGATACCCTCTCGTTCAAACTTCTCTGCGAAGTATTTACCAGAGAATGAGTGCGGCAGATGTTCTCCTATAAGTCCAAATTTTCTCATAACGCAAATCCCTATTATTAAAGCACTAACTTGACAAGCGCAAACGACCCAATCAACAAGATTGTGAATAATATCGCCAAAAAGTTGAAATATTTATCGATAAAGCCCTTGATAGGTGCTCCAAACTTCCATATAAGCGCCGCAACGAGGAAGAACCTAGCGCCGCGTGCAATGATCGATGCAACGATGAACATAACAAAATTAATATTGAATACTCCCGCCGTAACAGTAAAGATCTTGTATGGTATTGGAGTAAATCCAGCTGTAAAGATGATCCAGAAGTTATACTGCTCATAGAGCGAACCAACATTGAGGAACGCCGCCTGAGAAAAGACATTGTTAAAGAAGAAATTCGCAAGGGGAGTATACTCTCCACCAATTTGCCACAACGCACTACCAATTCCATAGCCCAAAACAGCACCGACAACCGAACCAGCCGTACATATAGCAGCATAACGGAACGACCTTGTAGTTGCACCCAAACACAACGCAATAAGCAGAACATCTGGTGGAATAGGGAAGAAGCTAGACTCCATAACAGCCAAGACAAACAATGCAACACCTCCATAAGGAGAGTCGCCCCACGACAATACCCAATTGTATAACCTCTTAACTATATTCATCTCTTCTTATTTCGCTATATAATCTTCAATCGTTTTAAAACCTAGGAGCAACTCCTTTGTTGCCAACCTCTTCTTACCTGCAAGTTGTATAGAATCAATCATGATGCGGCCATCGCCACAACCTATAGCTATAAAGCTCTTGCCGTCGCTCTTAATCTCGCCTATGGCAAGAGCGTTGTCAGCATCAAATGTAACTTCAAAAACCTTTGCTGTTATCTCCGCAACGCCTTTTGCTGCATCCTTCGCAACAAGGTTGCACCACGCAGCAGGATAGGGTGACAAACCTCTAACGAAGTTAACGATCCTCGCTCCACTCCAACTCCAATCAATCAAACAATCTTGTTTAAAGATCTTCGGTGCAGGACGTAGTGTAGCCTCGTCAATATGTTGCTGCTCGATCGGCTCCGTATTGCCTTTCGCCAACTTCTCAACCGTCTCTATGACCAACTCTGGACCCAGATTCATCAATCGCTCATATAGCTCTCCTACACTCTCTCGCTCTCCGATATCAACGCTTCGCTGTCCAATTATAGCTCCCTGGTCGATCTTATCATTTAGCAAGAATGTTGTGACCCCTGTCTGCTTATCGCCATTCATTATGGCGTGATTTATAGGCGCAGCGCCTCTATACTCCGGCAGTAGCGAAGCGTGAAGGTTAAACGTCCCCAATGCAGGCATATTCCAAACGCTTTCAGGCAACATCCTAAAAGCAATCACAATCTGCAGATCCGCGTTCCAACTCTTCAACGCGCTCTGGAACTCCTCATCGCGCAACTTCTCAGGCTGAAGTATTGGTAAACCCAACCTCATAGCCTCAACTTTTACATCGCACTCATATATCTTCTGACCACGCCCAGCAGCTCTATCGGGAGTTGTGACAACACCAACAACATTGTAGCCCTGCTCCACCAACGCACGCAGCGAAGGCACAGCAAACTCAGGCGTACCCATAAAGACTATTCTCAGATCCTTTCCGTTCATAATACTCCCGTAAATTACTTCTTAGAAGCAAAGCCAAGCGTATGTCCCATGCGCTCCTCTTTCGTCTTAAGATACCTCTCAGCGTGTTTATTTGGCGCAATGACGATTGGCACAATTTCATCAACACTGATACCGTACCCCTCCAATCCAGCTCTCTTAGTCGGATTGTTTGTCATAAGGCGCATCTTAGAGATGCCAAGCTCGCGAATGATATTCGCTCCTACGCCATAGTCGCGCTCGTCATCCTTAAATCCAAGCTTTAGGTTAGCATCAACAGTATCGTAACCCTCATCTTGCAACTTATAAGCTCTAATCTTATTGAAAAGACCAATGCCGCGACCCTCTTGCATCAAATAGACAACAGCGCCCTTGCCCTCCTTCTCGATCATCTGCATCGCTGTGTGAAGCTGCGCACCGCAATCACAACGACAAGAGCCAAGAATATCGCCCGTAGCACACGAAGAGTGAACACGAATAAGAACTGGCTCATCCTTGCTCCATGTACCCTTCGTCAGCGCAATATGCTCCGCACCATTAGATTTCTGGCGGAATATAGTGATGTTGAAATCGCCCCAAGCCGTAGGCATAGGAACCGTGTCACCATGCTCAACTAATGACTCCGTACGCAATCGATACGCCACAAGATCAGCAATCGATACAAGCTTCATGTTATGCTCCTTCGCAACCTTAATAAGATCTGGCATGCGTGCCATAGTTCCATCCTCATTCATAATCTCGATTAGAACTCCTGCAGGCTGCAACCCAGCAAGCTTCGCCAAATCTACCGCAGCCTCCGTGTGACCAGGGCGTTTCAAAACGCCCTTATCTTGTGCGCGCAACGGGTTGATATGCCCTGGGCGTCCCAGCTCAGAAGGCTTCGTGTTCGGATTTGCCAAGGCGCGCAGCGTAGCAGCTCTGTCGTGTGTCGAAACACCAGTAGTACAACCATCCAAAAGGTAGTCAACAGTAACAGTAAATGGCGTACCTAGAATCGAGGTGTTAACCTGCTCCATCATCGGTAACTCCAGCTCCTTGCAACGTGCCTCGCTAAGTGGCGCGCAAACAAGTCCGCGGCCATACTTTAGCATAAAGTTTACATCATCCTCCGTAACCTTCTCTGCCGCCATAATGAAGTCGCCCTCATTCTCACGATCCTCATCGTCAACCACGATTATCATCTTACCATTGCGGAAATCTTCGATCGCCTCCTCAATGGTGTTTAATACAAATTTATCACTCATAATATCTCTAATTTTTCTATTTTGTTTTTACTTTTTGAATCTTTTAATTCGCTCTTCAATCGCCGCCTTGCCTTTTTTATACAATCCGACATAAAATTCACGATCAAATAGCGCTGAGTCGTTATTTGCCTTGTATAGCAGGTATATCGCCACTGGGGTCAATATATATGCCGAGAACCACATTCCCATTACGGCACTCCATGTTCCCTCCTTCGCCATCTTCTCGCCCGTCAAGGAGATGATATAGTATATAACGAAGAAGATAACTGAAACCACAATCGGCATACCCAATCCTCCACGTCTAATGATAGCACCCAAAGGCGCACCAATCAAGAAGAATATAATAATTGATATGGGCGTATTTAGCTTGCGGTGCCACTCAACTTGACTAAGATATAATCTATTCAACCCCTGCTTCGTACTCTGCTCATCGTAGGAGAACATGTTACGTGAGTTTTTCGCCTGACGGCGCGCATTATCCCAAATCTTCTGTTTAGCTCTTAAATCTAAGCGCTTAATAGAGTCCTCAGTCAAGATGCCACTCATGCCGTCTTTGTTCACCTTGAGTGAATCAGGCAGCAGAAGCACAGAGTAGTCGCGCGCAAAGATCTGCTGCTTAAGCAGTGGCTCATACGACTTGACCATAGAGCTATTTACAACCAAATTAAGCGAATCGATATCCTTTTGCAGCTCCGTTATAGTCATCGTCTGGCTTCCCTTGAATATATCTGCATCAGTACGCTCACCCATAGAGAATCCCTCCATAGGCAAAGCGCCATATTGCTGATCGAATCTATTGTGGCGCAGAACACTCTTTGCATACCAATTCGAAGAGCGTGTTTGCTCATACGTATGACCATTAAATAGCTCTACAATCAACATCTGCTTATCGTCCGATAGGCGGATGAACCCCGACTCAGCAACAGTAATAGTCATATCGCCATTTGGGGCGCGGTTGTCATATATCAAAACATCATGTAGCAAACTCGTCTCCTTGTCTTGATGACCAACGCGAATACTCATGTTGTCTATTCCATTGAAGAATAACCCATCTTTGAACTCGATAACCTGCTTCTGCTTACGGATGTCATATATGATGCTATACATTTGCTTATTGGCATACGGCACCAGATCATTCACAATAAAGAAGCTCGCAATCGACACAAAGAATACAACATATATCAACGGCTCAATGATCTTCATGAGTGACATACCTGCCGACTTCATAGCGAGCAACTCATAATTCTCGCCCATATTACCCATCGTCATGATCGCCGCCAACAACATCGATAACGGCAGCCCCATAGGAATCATATTCACCATAGCGTAAGTCAACAATTCAATGATGATCGCCGTGTCAAGTCCTTTACCCACAAGCTCATCGATATATCGCCAGACAAAATTCATCATCAAGACAAACATGACGATGAAAAAAGTGAGCAACATAGGCCCCAAATATGACTTTAATACTAGTTTGTGAATACTCTTCATTTACGCTTCAATTTTCGGCTAACTTTTCGCCTGCATACTTAGAGTGCAAAGATATAATTTTATAGTTAATATCCGACAACCGAAAGTGAATTATTAATCCAATTGTATATAACATTTTCGATGCACTGCAACCACAGCAATATGCCGCGGATTAATAAATTATATTTTTTATCTTTCGGGGTCACTTATGCTAAATATTATTCGTATTTTTGCCAGCAAAATAGAACATCAAAAATAGATAGATAACAATGGCTCAACGCGTTTCATTCCATACACTAGGTTGCAAACTCAATTTCTCTGAGACATCGACCATCGCTCGACACTTCGAAGAGGGTGGTTTTGTGCGTGTAGAACCTACTGAGGATGCCGATATTTGTGTTATAAACACCTGTTCCGTAACTGAGAATTCAGACAAGAAGTGCCGCAATCTAATTCGCAAAGTTGGTCGCCGCAATCCAGGTGCCATAATTGCCGTTACGGGGTGTTATGCGCAGCTAAAGCCTAACGATATTGCTGGCATAGATGGAGTTGATATTGTATTGAGCAATAATGATAAAGGTGCCATGTTAAAGCACGTTGTTGCTTTGGCAGGCAAGGCGGAATCGGCTGTGGTTACGAGTTGCAATACAGATGAGATAACGTCGTTCTTCTCCGCCTTCTCTAGTGGCGATAGGACGCGAGCTTTTTTGAAGGTTCAAGATGGTTGCGACTATAAGTGTTCATACTGTACGATTCACTATGCACGCGGCTCTAGTCGCAACGCTCCTATTGCAGAGATTGTTGAGCAGGCAAAAAAGGTTGCAGCTGGAGGACAGCGCGAAATCGTTATAACAGGTATAAACACCGGCGATTTTGGTCGCACTACAGGCGAATCGTTCCTCGATTTACTGAAGGCACTTGATAGCGTTGATGGGATCGATAGATATAGAATTTCATCTATCGAGCCAAACCTTTTGACCGATGATATAATCGCGTTTTGTGCAGCATCAAGCAAGTTTCAAAGTCACTTCCACATACCTTTGCAGAGTGGTTCCGACAAGATCCTTGGGCTTATGCGCAGACGATATACTACAGCAAAATTTGCTGAGAGAATAGCTGCTGCAAGGTCGAAGATGCAAAACCCTTTTATTGGTATCGATGTTATCGTTGGGTTTCCTGGGGAAACAGAGGAGCATTTCCAAGAGACATACGACTTCTTGAGCGAGATAAAACCTGCGTTCCTGCATATATTTCCATTCTCGGAGCGCAAAGGGACACCGGCAGTAGATTTCGAAGGCAAAGTGTCGCCACAGATTGCTGCAGAGAGGGTTGGTCGTCTGGAAGAGTTGAGCGACAAACTGCATAGAGAGTTTTGCGAAGCGGCAATCGGGCAAGAGGATGAGGTTCTCTTCGAAAGCTCTATGCGCGGCGGTATGATGTTTGGATATACAGGGGAGTATAGACGCGTAAAAACGAAGTACAACAAAGATCTTGTCAATAAGATTGCGCGCGTAAAGATCACGGAGATTGACGAGAGTGGTGCCGCAGACTTGATCTGTGAGGTATTATAGCGTTATAACAGCAGTTAAGTAATGAGTAGAGAGGTTAAATATGACCCGTTTGAGAGTTCCTTCTTCACGAAGGGTCTCTTTCGCCGTGTCGATAGCCAGCCTACTGATTACAGTGTCGCTTTGGGCGAGCAGGAGATGTTTGTTTTGGAGTGTCGCTTGCCAAATATCACGCCGAACCACACATTGGCTATAATTGGTGGGGATTCTGCACTTGGCGATTGGGATGCTATGCGTGGCTATATTATGGATGACGGCGATTACCCCGTTTGGCGCGCCATTCTGCCGGTAGATTTATGTGAGCGCGGCGTAGAGTTTAAATTCATTATTATAGATCGCGTTACAAACTATTTTGTCGCGTGGGAGTTGGGCGACAATCGCGTTTTCTCTCTTCTTGAGTCAGGGCGCAAGAGATATGATATTGCTGACTCTAACGGTGCTGTTCATACAATAGAGATGCCATTCTACGAAGCGTTCTCGCCGTCATTTGATCTTGCACCTTGGCGCGGTGCTGGCGTTGCTCTGCCACTGTTTTCTGTGAGAACAGAGGAGAGCGCAGGCGTAGGCGATTTCCGCGACTTAAGAAGCGTCGTAGATTGGGCGGCTGAACGCAATGTTAGCGTTGTACAGCTACTGCCATTAAACGATACAACGATTCATGGATCGTGGGGCGACTCATATCCATATAGCATAAACTCAACCGTAGCACTCCATATGCAATATATCTCTCTGCACGATGTTGGGGAGTTGAGCGACAAGAGAGAGGCAGAGGAGTTTGAAAGGCGCGCAAAAGAGTTGAATGATCTGCCGGAGGTTGACTACGAGGGTGTTATGGCTCTCAAAGATCGCTACATGCGCACAATATTCCGAAGTGCAATAGGCATTAAGGTGCAGAAGAGCAACGATTATAAAGATTTTGTAGCATCAAATAGCGGCGAATGGCTTGAGTCGTATGCGCTATATAAATCGCTAGCAATTGTGAAATATAACGGCTGCTTCGACTTCAGAGAGTGGGGCGAAGATAGCCAATATGACGAGAAAGTTCGCAACAGATACAGGGGTGTATTTGCTATTGGTGACGAGTGTGCAAAAATAGCTGATGAGTTTGATTACCAATGTTTTGTGCAGTATCATCTGCATAAGCAGTTAAGGCAAAGTGCTGACTATGCACGCAGTCGTGGTGTTACTCTAAAAGGGGATCTGCCGATAGGTGTTAGCCGTTGTAGTGTCGATTGCTGGGTCTGGCCTCAATTGTTCCAATTTGGAATGCAGGCTGGCGCTCCGCCAGATGATTTCTCGGCGTTTGGACAGAATTGGGGCTTCCCAACTTATGATTGGAGCGCTATGGCTAGCGAAAAGTTTGCTTGGTGGAAGCTTCGCCTGAAGAAGATGTCGCAATATTTTGATCTATACCGCATCGATCACATACTTGGGTTCTTCCGTATGTGGTCAATTCCGGTTGGTTCGCTGCACGCTCAGCTAGGTCATTTCTCACCGGCTAAACCTTTGAGTATAGATGAGATAGAGGCGTTTGGCTTCGCATTTGATGCAGCTAAACATACGACTCCATATATAACAGACGAGTTACTTGATGCGCGTTTTGGCGATGATATTCGCAACCGCATAAAGATTATCTATTTCATCGCTGAAATCGATAGTAAAAGTGACACGACATGCTACCATTTTAAGAAGGAGTACGCTAACCAATCGCTTGTTATGAGCCGAAGTAGTGAGGTTGGCGCTGTTCGCGATGCTTTAGTTGCGCTTCACGACGAGGTTTTGTTTGTAGAGGATAGCGCAAATAAGGGGTACTATCATCCACGCATAGATGGAGCTAACACGTTGGCATATTCGTCGTTAGATCAATCATCTAAAGCGGCATTCGATGCAATATATCGAGATTTCTACTTCGAACGCAATAACGAGTTATGGCTAGCTAGTGCCGAAGAGAAGTTGCCTGCATTGATTGAGGCTACCGACATGTTGGTCTGTGGCGAGGATTTAGGTGTTATTCCAGCAAATGTCGCTGAGTTCTTGGCGGCGCATAAGATATTGAGCCTGGAGGTTGAGCGTATGCCAAAGAGCGCAAGCAATATTGACGGCTTTGGCGAACCTAACCGGTACCCATATTTATCTGTCGCAACAACCTCTACACACGATATGTCGTCCCTCAGAGGGTGGTGGCAAGAGGACCGCGAGGCTACACAGCGCTACTACAACGATATCTTGGGCTTTGGTGGCATCGCACCGCTGCGCCTGACTGCGGCAATTGCAGAGCGTATTTTGGAGCGCCACAAAGCAGGGAAGTCAATGTTTACTATTATCCCGTGGGCAGACCTCATGGCGGCAGATGCAACGCAAAACCGACCCGACCCAACCTATGACCCACGTACTGAGCGTATCAATGACCCTTCTGACGCAGATCATTACTGGCGCTACAGAATGCCTCAGAAGCTTCCGATAGGCGATTCTGTGGGGCACGAGAAAAAATAGCGTTACAATTATTTGGATAGAACAAAAAAACTATCTATATTTGCATCACCAAAGGCAACTTTGGTATCGGAGATCTCGTAGCTCAGCTGGTAGAGCACATCACTTTTAATGATGGGGTCCTGGGTTCGAGCCCCAGCGGGATCACTTGGGCAGTTTTTTAGAGTCACCCAAAAACAAGCAAACCTCTGTATATCAACGATATACGGAGGTTTTTCTTTTTTCCACCCAAAGCGAAATATAGCATATTTCAGCACTTTTTCTCTGGTAAATCGTGGTTGTTTTTTCGAGGGCAAAAAAACAACCACGATTAAGGTGCTAAAGCTGTGATTTTCAACGTTTTGCAAATCCCAAAAATCGGTTGTTGTTGCAATATTTGCAATTTAATTAAAACAACAAAATCATGGGAAGAAAAACATTTGCATTGACGTTTTATCTAAGAAAGACGTTAATGAATGCTAAGGGATTAGCACCAATCTACATGCGCATCACGGTCGATGGTGTATCTATCGAAACACGTATTCAGCGCAACATAGTGCCTGAAAACTGGCATCAAGAGCGTTGTGTGGCCATTGGTCGTGATGACGACTCAAACGAAATCAACGCCTATATTGATGCCATTCGAATCAAGGTGTTCAAGATACAGCGCGAGATGGAGGCTGAGCGAAAAACCATCACAGCACGTACTGTTCGGGACTATCTCTTTGGCAGGGCTGGCACTATGCGCACCATCAAAGATGTCTTTGAGGATCACAATGCGCAGATTAAGAAGTTAGAGGGGCAGGAATTCACGAGAACCACGATTCGCAGGTATGAGAAGTCGCTGGAGGTCTTGCTGACCTATATCAAGAGCGAGTACGACAAAGACGACATCGAGCTTGATCTTATCGACCCTATGTTCATTGACAAATACACGGTCTACCTAAAGGCTGAGCAGCGTTTAAGCCACAATACGGTGGTCAAGAGATTGAAGAATCTGAAGAAGATTACACGCATTGCGCTGATAAATGGGTGGATTAAGATTGACCCATTCCGCTTCACGAAGATACGTGAGGCGACTGTCGAACGGGAATTTCTTGTTAAGGAGGAGATTGAGCGCATTCTCGCAAAGGAGATTACTGTGCCACGCATTGCGCAGGTGCGTGATATATACCTCTTCTGTGTCTTTAGTGGTTTGGCATTTACCGATGTCTGCACGTTGCGCCCAGAGCATATTATGAAGGACAATAATGGCGATTGGTGGATTCGCAAGGCTCGCCAAAAGACGAAGAATATGTGTAACATTCCGTTGCTTGAAGTGCCTCTGGCGTTGATTAAGAAGTATAAGAACGACCCAGTCTGCTTGGAGCAAGGCACAGTGCTGCCATTGATTTCGAATCAAAAGATGAACGCATACCTCAAGGAGCTTGCCGATCTCTGCGACATCAACAAACACTTGACCTCGCATACAGCACGGCACACATTTGCCACTCTGTCGCTGAGTAGCGGTATATCGCTGGAGTCGATTGCGAAGATGCTGGGGCACTCAAATACCAAGATGACGCAGCAATACGCACGCATTCTCGACTCGAAGGTCAATGACGAGATGAACAAGATGAGGGGTAAATTCGCATTTTAATGAAAAATATGATACGACTTGATTTAAGGCTCGCAGAGCACGAAATAGCCGACCGCTTAGGACAACCACGCGCGCAGTCCGTTCGCACGTTAAATCGCTCTTAAAACAGCGCATTTACCACGCTGACTACTCCGCTGGCGGCACGGTCCACGGACTCGAGATACTCCCTCAACTCTACGACCTCGAATGGCTAATCGCCATCGCCTACCGTGTTGCCACACCCGAAGCCAAACGCTTCCGAGAACAACTCCTAGCAAACCTCTCTGCATTGCCATTGATTGTTCCACTTGGTAAATAAACCACTACGCCTCGCACCACCGTGCGAGGCGTTTTTATTTGCAAAACTAACCACTTTACACTCCACAAACTTTTAGGGACTGAACATTGCAGACGTAAAATAGTGCACATCTGCACATCTCTCGCCGAACAATTTACACCTGTAAAAAGTTGGGGACTGAACCTCACCTTCAAACCCATGCTCGACCGATTGTTGGTTCACGGTATTTTATCTATCTTTGTGACAAACATCCAATAGATAAAGTTGACCGAATATGATAGCACTAATTTCGCCTGCAAAGGGCATGAGTGATGGGGTAGAGCCGATTGCAGAACTGCATAGTCTGCCACGATTTACCGAGCATACGGAGCTTATCGCACGCGAGATGCGGCGCTATTCGACCGAGGAGCTGATAGAGGTATTTCGCGTGAGCAGGACTATTGCAGAGGAGTTGTGTGTTCGATTTCAGAACTTTTTCAATGATGAATCTACGCTGCTGCCTGCCGTGGAGTGCTACGATGGCGTTGTCTACAAACGCTTCAAAAAAGCGGCGGCCAATCATCAATATTTGCAGAGTAGGGTGCGCATCAGTTCACTTATGTATGGTTTGCTGCGACCTTATGATTTGATACGCCCGTATCGTATGGAGGGGTATGTGTGGTTGATTGGTAGCGGAGAGCGCATAGACAACTATTGGCGCAATAAGCAAACTGAGACACTTATTAACGACGTTAAGGCCATCGGCGGCACTCTGCTATACCTCGCCTCAAAAGAGGAACAAAATAGCTTCGTTTGGCATGATGTGACCAGTGCGGTTCGGGTCATTGACTTCAAGTTCTTGCAGAATAAGGGCGGCAAACTAAAACAGGTTGTCGTCTACACCAAGATGGCGCGCGGCGAGATGATTCGATACATGATTGAGAACGAAATCACGGAGCCAGATGATTTGAAGGCGTTTGAGTGGGAGGGGTACACATATCGCCCCGACCTATCAACCCCCAACGAGTGGGTCTGGGTGGTGATGTAGAGAGCAGTCGGAGGCATAATACACCCCAAAGAGTGCGAACTATTATTGAGCACGTGTTCGTTTATAAAATATCTTCGGTATAGCTGAGTTGGCGTGCGGAATTGTTGAGCAGAAATTCATCTCGTTTCGAGATTTGCTCAGCGTGGAAGTCGGGGTCGGTCGAGGCTCTTTGCGACAAGAAAATCACCTCATCAGCATTGTTAAAGATGTATTTGTAGCACTCTCTGTCGAGCGCTCGCATCTTCGGCTCAATCTCGACGTATGGGAAAACAGCGACTAGGCGAACGTGGGTAGTGGGGTTGAATTGCTTATAATCCAGAACCTGCACCGCCGCAAGCATATCAAACCCTGCGCTCATTCCAGTGACAAATGTGTCAAAGCCATCCTTAACGAGCTTGTCTATTGCGCTGTCGCAACGCTCTCGAACCTCTGTGAAATTACCCTCAGGAAGACCAAGTATGGTCATCTTGCTGAAACTACAACTTGTAAAGGATACTGATTTTGCTTTGTCGATTTTCATTGGCACGGTGATTAGCTACCTTGTCGCCGTCCTAAAAACAGAACGTCCTGACAAGCTACTACCCAGGCATCGGCAAACGCCCTAGAACCAGCAAGCCAGGACGTATTATATCTAAAAAATAGATACAATCCTCCTGCTTGCTTACGGTTCAAAAATTTTGCCGATTTTGGGTAGTGTAAGCGATTAAATATGTCTAAAAACTCTTTATATTCAGTTTTTGTATTACGTCACAAAGATATGAATTATTTGCGTATTTGCTCAACCGCACTCGAAAAATCTGCCATACTACTGTTGTGTTAGCGCAATCTCCAACGCTTTGTGGTAATTCACGATCCGTGCGTGCGAGTTGCTATCGACCACCAACAACGTGATGAGAAAGGCGATTGTAGTCACGCAAGCGGCTCTCCATGTAGGTTTATCAACGAAGATGATGAGCAGCGCAGCCACAATAATCAGTATCGGAATCCACTTGAAGATGGTGTTGTCTGTGCTTGTTATGGTGCTTTGCGTGCGCTCAATCTCCGCCTTTACGAACTCAGTGCGACTCTCGTCGTATGCCGCTGGAAAAGCCTTTAGACGAGAGTAGTTGTTATATGTTAGTCCGCCACCGATAATGAGCAGCAATGCCCCACAGACAGCAAATGGAGCGATGTATGCCCTCGCAATCTCGGTTCTGCCCAAGTGCCAAAAGCCGACAGAGATGCAGACAAAGAGAACGCCTGCGATGATAAATAGTTTCGACGAGAAAATCTCATCCTTGGCCCACTGCGAGGCGATCGTTAGAATATCCATAAGTATGTTATTATGTTGTAATTTTCTATGTCCAAACATCATTCCAGATTATTGGGGATTGAACTTTGCCGATGCAACAATCTGCGGTGTTTTGCCACTCTCGCTGAACAATTTACACTTGTAAAAAGTTGGGGACAGAACCTTTGTTTGTTATAGAAAGCCCCTGCCTGCCTCGTTTTGTGCGCAAAGGTATCACAATAGAACCAACCATACAAGAGCAGGTAAATTGCTACGCAACTCTTGTTTGGCTGGCTCTTTTGTTTTGTGCTGGTCGCTACCAAAACGAACCCGACGAGGGTGGTTATTTAGTGGTTTTCTTACGCCTCTTTGGCTTGGGCATCGGCAATAGCTTTTCGAGGGCATATACGACCTCCTCAATGTCGTTACGTTCGATGTCGAGCAGCCATAGCTTAAAGACCGTGTCGCCACCAATCTTGCTATCGGCAAATGGCTCGACAACCTCGCAACCCTGCATCAGCCCCTCGATGGCGGGGTGTCGCTTCACGCAGACCATATCGTCGATGATGAACATGATCGGCTTGTCGTTCGCATAGACGCAGAATGTTCCGAACATACGATGCGTGCGAAAGTCGAGATTGACCCTCGACAAACAATCCATCACGTAATCCCTATAATCCACCGTTGCCGCCATAATACTGCTTTAATTTTCAGCAAAAATACCAAATTTCGTTTAATAATCCGAACCCCACGCTTTTTTGTAGTGGCGGTCGAGTAGGGCATGTATTGCCGATTCGGGGTAGATGATCTTGCCATCCAACTTGACGTAGGCAATTTGACCGTTGTTACGCCACTCTTGGAGCGTGCGGCGGCAAATATGCAGTCGCTCCGACAGCTCTTTGTCGGTGGTGTAGCTCTCGCCATTGAATAGCGGTTTGTTGTTTTTGGTTAGGGTGCTGATTTTTGACTCAAGTGCTTCGATTGTCTGGAGGAACTGCGCCACCTCAGCGTGTCGCTCCGTGATGATTTCGCTCATAGTTAGATTGTTTTTTTGTTCTCCGTGATTAGCTGCTGCACATCTTTGGCTTTGTAGAAAACCTTGTGGTTGATTTGCGAGTAGGCGAGCTTGCCGCTGTCGCGATAGGTTTGTAGTGTTCGTTTCGAGATGTTGAGAATTTCGCATACATCTTGGTTGTCGAGCCACTCCTTCTGCTCTTTGTCAGCAAGCTTGTTTGTGAGCCTATCCATAAGGCTGTTCAGCCTTTCCAGCTTCGCTGTGATTGTTTCCCATGCACGGGCATCTACATTCTTGATCTCCATAGTTTTACGTTTCGTTAATTAGCACCATTGCTGAGGCAAAGAA
The DNA here is from genome assembly GCA_047174045.1 of Rikenellaceae bacterium. Taxonomy (GTDB): domain Bacteria; phylum Bacteroidota; class Bacteroidia; order Bacteroidales; family Rikenellaceae; genus Alistipes. Next base: position 229 of record JBCQUJ010000003.1, on the reverse strand, counting down.
ATGCAAAATCCGTGAGGTTCACACCAACTTTTCCACCCCTGCGTATATCTGGCGGTGCAGTGCGTAGATCTGGCGGAGGTGGGGGAGTTTGCGCCCCATTTTTCGCCAGCGAAAAAGTTGGTTAGGCAGGTAGTGATTGTGTAGTCAATCAGTCAATCAGTCAATCAGTCAATCAGTCAATCAGTCAATCAGTCAATCAGTCAATCAGTCAATCAGTCAATCAGTCAAT
>JBCQUJ010000011.1:0-62715 GCA_047174045.1 Rikenellaceae bacterium | reverse complement strand
TATCAGTGGCTATATCACGCCCAGATGGCGGAATTGGTAGACGCGCTGGTCTCAAACACCAGTGAAGCAATTCGTGCCGGTTCGATCCCGGCTCTGGGTACAAAAACGCAAGCATTTGATGCTTGCGTTTTTTTGTTGTCTATATGCGAGCAAACAGTGTGCATAGAACTCCAAAGCAGCTCAACACAACAATAATTTCCGCCCAAACATAACGCCCAAGCGCGCAACAAAGCGCCAGCGCATACCTACATATTGCTAACAAGCATTATGTTAAACAGGCAAAAAAATAGCATAATCGCGCTATTGCCACCGCTATATAAAGAGCGTAATTTTGCATCACATTTATTTATCAAAATAAACAATCTGCAAAATGCGCACGCTACACAAACTAACCCTCATAACTATATTTGCCGCAACCTTCGTAAGCCTTAAAGCCCAAGAGGCACCGCAAATATATGCGCCAAGAGCAGAATCGACACACCACAGAGAAGGGATGGCGATGGTTCGCGGAGAGGTGACATCAGCTGAAAACCGCGAAAAAGTCCCATTCGCAACGGTACTGATCGAAAGAGTAGATGAGGCGGCACAAAGTGCAGACAAAAATAGATACAACACAACAACTGACGTAAACGGGCGCTTCAGAATGCATCTGCCAAACGGAACATACAACATCAACGTATCATTTTTGGGCTACAACATCCACGAGCAACAACTCAACATAAGCAACAACGAAGAGGTCGCACCATTAAGAATAGCGCTAAAATCATCAAGCGTAGCTATCGAGAGTGTAAAGATAGTCGAGGCGACAAAGAGCCGCGATCTGCAAGAGCAAGGTTACACACTCAGCAGCGTAGATACACAGAAGAGCCTTCTTCTTAACTTCGACACAGACGAACTCCTGAACCGTGTTTCTGGAGTAAAGATTCGCCAAGATGGCGGCGCCGGCTCCGACATGAGCTACAGCATCAATGGTCTATCTGGCAACTCTGTAAGGGTATATATCGATGGGGTACCTATCCGCAACTATGGCGCAAACTTTACCGTGTCGAGCATACCGCCAGCGATGATCGAGCGCATAGATGTATATAAAGGTGTCGTGCCAGCATTTTTGTCAGACGATGCGTTGGGAGGAGCTATAAATGTCGTGCTAAAGAGCAACACTATAAACATGGTGCAGGCAGCATACTCATACGGCTCTTACAACACCCACAAACTGGACGTCAACGGTCAATACCGCAGCAAAAATAGCGGCTTCACAGCTGGAGGCTCAGCATACTACAACTCGTCTGACAACAGCTACGAGGTTTGGGGCGATGAGGTTATATATATAACAAACACATCTACATACCAGAATGAAAATGTTGTTGCACGCCGTTTTCACGATGACTACATGTCGGTAGGCGCGAGTGCAAATGCAGGATTCTCCCACGTAAAATGGGCAGACAATTTCAAGGCCGACTTCCTATTCTCGGCAATAGATAAAGATGTGCAGCATGGTGCATCTATGCAGGTTGTCTATGGAGAGCGCAGAACACAACAGAGATCTTATGTTGCGAACCTAAACTACGAGAAGAAGAATATACTACCCCGCCTTAATGTCAAGGCTTTGGCATCATACTCAGCAACAGATCGACTTCTTATCGACACATGTACATATATATATGGTTGGCATGGTCAAATATATGAGAAAGATGGTGAGTACCTAAAGTGGAACAAAGGTGGCGGAGAGGGTGGCGCAGCATCACTTGAGCGCAACTACGAGAAGAATTTCACAACACGTCTCAACCTCGACTACGCGTTTGACAAAGCTGCAAACCACACATTGTCAGCAAATGTCATGTACACAAACTTCAAGAGAGATGTCGAAGACCCATACCTATCTGCATTGGAGCAGATGCTTACCGAAACGCGCTACATCGACAAAATCACAGCTGCCGTATCTTATGACGCTAAATTCTTCAACGAGCGATTACGCAGCTCTATATTCTACAAACATTTTGTTCAAACAGCAACTCTAAATGACCCAATCGTATCAAATGGGCAGACCATAAGTCAGGAGTATAGCAACAGCACTAGCAGCGGAGGCTACGGAGCCGTCATATCCTTCGCAGCCCTACCTAAGATCCTGTTCCTGACTCTATCTGCCGAGAAGGCGCTTCGACTACCAGGCTTCACTGAACTCCTTGGAGATGTCTCAAACAATATTGAGTCATCAATAGACCTGAACCCAGAGAAGAGTACCAACATAAATCTTGGGACAACCATTGGCCCTTTTCAAATTAAGAAACATAGTAGTTTGTCACTTAACGTGAATCTATTCTACTGCGATGTAAAAGATATGATCGAGCGCTCGCTTGTAAATCCTACTGATGATCTATATGGATATGAGAATATAGGACAAATCATCAGCAAGGGAGTAAACCTCGATGCTAACTACGCTCTTCGCAAGGGGCGCAACGAATTTGAGCTTTCTGCGGCAGGTGCATATACCGATGCACGATTCAACCTTGAGTACAACGAGTATGGCATTGCATATACACAGTATGGCAACAGACTACGCAACCAACCATACTTAACAGCAAATGCCGATGCCACATATCGCCTTAGAAACATATTCAAAGGCAATGGCAACCTGCTCTCATTCAACTACTCACTAAACTACACACACAGTTTTTTCGTTAACTGGGAGTGCTTTGGCGGCGCAGGAAAGGATGTCGTCCCAACACAGCTAACCCACGACATATCAGCACTCTATTCGATGCAAAACGGCAGATATGCCATATCGCTAGATGTGAAGAACATCTTCAATGAACAGGTATTTGACAACTACGCCCTACAGAAACCAGGTCGTTGGGTGTCGGCAAAATTCAGCTATAAATTTATATCTAACAAATAATTAAAAACGAATCAAAATGAAAAGAAACTTTACAAAATTCGCATTCGCCATTGCAGCAATGGCAGCTCTTGCACCATCTTGTGCTAAGGAGGAAATTGCAGATCTTTACCCAAACTGGGACGACAGCTATGGCGAGACAGCAATCAACATCATGTGGAGCGAGAGTGCCGCAACAAGTAGCACAACAGGCACATATATCCAAGCCCTAACCGTTGAGGAGCTTGAGGATGCTAGCAACATGATCACGTTTGTCGGAAAAGGCTATGAGCTTGAGAGCCAGCGTACAGCTTATGCAAATGCTGAGGGTGGTTATCTATACAACTTTAGTTACGGCGGTGGTAGCTTCGTAAAATATGCAATTGGTGGTAACTCATACTACAAGCAGACAGGCGCTTCTGTAGCAATGGGAACTGCTGCAGGTAGCAACAACTGTCGCGTATCTCTAATCGAGAACAATACTGTTGCATCGGGTCACAACGTCACAACAGCAAACGTGTCGGAGGGCGATGTATACCAAACAACAAATGCAACTCTTTCGGTAGCACTTGCAAGCCTTAGCTCTATGAGCATCACTACACAGAGCAGTGGCCTAATCCCAACAACAGAAACTGATAACGATATGCCTGCATACGCTTGGCGTGTTCACTACCCATATAGCAAGACAATCGGTGGCGACAAGGTAACATTCTATGGTGTTGCACGTCGTAGATTGGTTGCTGAGGATCTATCTACAGACTCTGATTACGATGCTACGGCAGCGGTTCTTGTTGTTAAGAATGATGATTTGGATAACATCGCAGTTATGGAGGCTCCATCATTCGGAGGCGTTCGCACAATAGGTCAAACTTATGGTTACCGTACAAACCCTTTCTTTGAGGATGAGAATGGTGACATCTACCACGTTACAATGAACAACCTACGCATCCTGAAGATCAGTGGCTCAACAGGAGAGTATGACAGCAGCTTCGACTTCGACTTGAAGAGCAAGATCTCTGGTTCAATCGCAGCTGGTAGCGAGGGTCTAGATGGAACTGGTATCTACTACGTTGGTAATGGTATCGCTTATGTTCCTTACGAGGATAACAATCTAGATGATAGCAACACATACAAGTGGGGTGTTGCACGCGTTGATCTTTACAACAGCACTGCGGTTGCTATGTCAGGACTACCTTCAAACCTCAATATGTGGAGCTACCAACAAGCAAAGGTTGTTGGCGACAAGCTATACATGGCGCTTTGCGGATATGGTCAAGGTCTTGGCTACATCTACATCTTCGATTCAACTAGCACTGCAGCCGATGGATATTCAAAGGGTGCTAAGCTAATCAACAGCGGCGAGGCATACTACTCTTCACTATTCTAAATCTTAGACCAAGATGATTCAATCACTACTAGAGTTCCTGCAACTAGCATACTCTACATCACCGTTTCTTGTATCGCTAGTGGCATACGCACTCCTTGCGTCAATGCTTTCAGCGTCAATCAAGAAGCACTACAAAATCTACTATACGATCTTTGCCGTGATCTCGTTTGCATCGCTTATTCCATTCTTGTTGCGAATGTTGTTTGGCATATCATTGCCATTCAACCTTAGCCTTATCCCGATCTTCGGGCAAGCTATGAATGGGTTTTCGCACGCGGCAACTATGGTGCATCCGCTGATTGTCATAATAATGTATATGGGAGCTTTCAGCCCGAAGATTCCTTTCGTTGGTCGTCTTATGTCGATCCGCAAGGAGTTGTCGATCATGGTTGGTTTCCCAGTCATTTCGCACGGATTGAAGCGCGCCTTGGCAACTTTCCCAAGCGGTTGGAACTACTTCTTTAACCATGAGGAGTTTATGCAGGGGCCTCGTGTCACAAGTGCATTGGGTTCAGGCATCTCTAGCTTCGTATATGTTCTTGGCCTTGTAATGTTTATTCTATTCCTTGTGTTGTGGATCACATCGTTTGATTCAGTACATAAGAAGATGGGAGGCAAGAGTTGGAAGAGTCTTCAAAAATGGTCTTACGGACTATACGCGATGCTGTTCATCCACGCAATGGGTCTACAAATTGGCGACCTTATAAGCTACAACGCGCGCCAAGCGCAACAAGCAAGCCGCCAACGCACAGAGCAAGTTGAGGGAGAACAAGGCCGTTCAAACAACACACAGCAACAGGGTGCAGAGCGTGAACAAGCGCGACAAGTTCAACAAGGTTCGCAAAACCAGCAAGGGCAATCGCAAGCTACCCAAGGACAGCAACAACAACGCACTCGCGTAAGAGCATGGTCATTCACATCGGTTGTCTTCTCTTCGGTGCAGAAGTACTGGATCAAGATGATCATATACATCCTAGTATATGGCTCATACCTATTCTTCCGCATTCGTAAGTCTCGCGCAGACAAAGCGAAGAAAGCGGCAGCCAAGGCTCAAGCCAAAGCTTAACATATATATATCTGGTAGTCAACACCACTGGTAGCGACTTCCCGATATAAAAAACAACCACTCAAGAGCGTGTAAATTACTACACAGCTCTTGAGTGGTTCTTTTTTTCGTTGCACATCACTGCTAACAAATATTCTACACAAAAAAAGTACAAACCAATTTGATATGCCGCAACGATTTACTATATTGCAGAGTAACCAAAACCAAAAACAACAAAACAAACCACTAACCAAACAAAATCATGAAAAAGTTAATCCTAACAATTGTCACTGCATTATGCTGCGCGACAAACCTGCAAGCTGCCGAGAGAGCAATCAACAAGAACGAATTGCCTGAGAAGGCAAAAACATTTGTCACGGAAAAGTTCTCAAACGACAAAATCGTAGCGGCAACCGAAGAGAAGTGCTACTACTTCTTCACCTGCGAATACAACGCAATACTCGCTAGCGGAACAAAAATCGAATTCGACAGCGATGGAGAGTGGCGCAAAGTGGAGTGCATCAGAGGCAGAAGAGTACCATCAGCAATTATTCCTGCCAAAATAGCACGCTACATACAAGAGAACTTCGCCCAAACACAGGTGATGAAGATCGAAAAGGAGAGGCGAACAATCGAGGTAGAACTCAACAATAAAGTTGAACTAAAATTCAATCTCGATGGAGATCTACTCGAAATAGATCTTTAGCAATCCACAAAGCAAAAAAGAAGACGTAAGCATCAGCGCTTGCGTCTTCTTTTCTATATACGTATGTGAAATATACTATCTATGTCGAGTTAACCAAGCAACAGCATAGGAGCATGTGGCATTGCATATCAACCCCTGCGACTTCGCATAATCGTTGCACGCACCAACCAGTGCTGAAGCTATGCCGCGACCTTCCAGCGCCTTAGGAACAAATGTCGAAACAACACACAAACTATCGCCGCCGATCTCATAACCAGCATAGCATTGCAACCCATCTATCTCCACCACAAAGCGATGTCTCGACACATCGTGTATCACATCCATAATGAACGAATTAGCGAATTGAATTCATGCGGATCGAAGCCTTAACGAGTGCCAAAGCGCGAATACGACACTTCGCAATCTCCTTGTCAGCATGATGTGGGTTCTGACTCACCAGCTTCACCTTCTCCTCGTCATCACTGCGTTGGATATACTTTACTGTAACATACTCCTCACCATCGACCTCGATCGAGAGAAGGTACATATCGCCCCAGAAAATATCTGACATATCACTTACTTGTTTGTAAAGCACAATATCACCGCTCTTCAGTAGCGGATACATCGAATCACCAACTATGTGAATTGCACCATCACACTTTGGCAGGTTTGGTATATGAATATAGTTAACAGGCTCCGATGCCTCAGGATTGGTAAATAGCGGAACAATTCCTGCAGTACCCTCAATCGAGTACAACGGTACACTCTGCAACGGAATAGAAGAATCTGTACGCAGCATAAAGCGATTCAGATTTGGTTCAGCAGTAAACATCTGACCCTTGCCAGTCTCGACCCATTCAGCATTAACATTAAATTCCTGAACTAATATATTCAGGTTGCGCGAAGACAAACCTGCCTTACCGGTCTCAATCATTGAAAGTGCTGCCTTTCCTATGCCTAGACGCTGCGAAAGTTGATCCTGGGTCATACCCAAGCTCTTTCTAATCTCTCTAAATCTTTCGTTTACCATAATAACCAATATAAGTTTTTTATCTTTTTCTGTAAAAAAATTGAACCACACTATTGCAATCTAGAGTTTTTGGTTCTACATTTGCAAAGTTAAATAATTTATCTGAGGGGGCAATATTTTTACACTTTAATTAATCTATTTATGTATACTTTTTCACACACTGACTACGAAAGAATCGCAGAGATGGTGTCGGAGCAGATCAAATCCACATCTCTAACTCAACTAAACATCACACTCGAAAATGACGAAGAGAGTGCCGACATAACCTTAAAAGCGTTGGTTGTACCAATTGTTGAGAGCGAAAAACTGCACCACAGAACAATCAAATCATTGCATGGCATAACCCCCGTATGGTGGGAAGTCACAACAACAACTCTAGACGGAGAGGTCATAAACGATTTCGACATCAAAACCCTAAACGAATATCTTGAGCAATGGTAAAATCAACCTCACAGCCTAAACCCAAAAGAGCAAAAAAAGAGCCAAAAAGCGAAAGCGACAAGAAAAAGAGCTACCGAAGGGTATCATTCAAGAAGTTCGCGCGCCAAATGGAGCCTCAAATAGAGTTTGAAGATTTCCACACAACATACTACAAACTGCTCGAACAATTCGCCACAGGCAAGATCCGCCGCCTAATAGTGACAATGCCACCCCAGCACGGCAAAAGCCTCGCTGCATCAACACTCTTGCCTGCCTATATGCTAGGTCTGAACCCCGACCTACGCATAGCAATTGCATCATACTCCGCATCACTAGCCTCGAAGTTCAATCGCCGCGTTCAGCGACTTCTTGAGTCAAAAGAGTATGCCGAAATATTCCCCCAAACAACGATAAAAAAGGGAGGAAAACCTACAAACTACATCCGCACAAGCGAAGAGGTAGAGATCATAGACCAACATGGATCACTCCTATCCGTTGGGCGCGAAGGCTCTCTAACTGGCAACCGTGTAGATTGCTTCATCCTCGATGATCTCTACAAAGATGCTATGGAGGCGAACTCCCCTCTCGTTCGCGAAAATTGCATCGAGTGGTACACCTCAGTCGTAAAAACTCGCATGCACAACAAATCGAGCGAACTAATTGTCTTTACGCGTTGGCACGAAGAGGATCTCATCGGTGTGCTGAAGCAGCGCGAGCCGCACGAAACATTCACATCCTTCGAACAGATCAAGGATCTAGGCAAAGAGAAGTGGCTACACCTCAATATCGAAGCTATAAAGAGCAGCGAACCATCCGACATTGACCAGCGCGAGATTGGCGAAGCACTCTGGCCGTCACAACAGAACATCGACCTTCTTCTGCAGAAACGCGCCCTCGACCCTCTTCGCTTCGAGTGTATGTATCAGGGCAACCCAACAACAAAGGAGGGGCTGCTTTATGGAGATAACTTCAAGGAGTACGAAGAGTTACCCAGCATCATCTTGCGCCGCGAAAACTACACCGACACCGCCGATACTGGCGATGACTACCTCTGCTCAATATGCTATGTCGTAGGCAACGACTCACTGATTTACATCACAGATGTTGTCTACACTCGCGAACCGATGGAGATCAGCGAACCCCTCGTTGCCGAGATGCTAGCGGCACAAGAGACCAAACGCGCCTCAATAGAGAGTAACAATGGTGGGCGAGGCTTTGCACGCGCCGTTCAGCAGCTAGCACCCGAAACAAAGGTCGAGTGGTTCCACCAAAGTGCGAATAAGCAGGCACGCATAACGTCACACTCCGCAACTGCAATCCACAAACTGCGCATGCCAATCGGTTGGCAACAACGCTGGCCAGAGCTTGCGGCACACCTAACTACATATCGCCGCACCTTCAAAACTAACCGATGGCACGATGCGGCAGATGTCATAACAGGAATTGTGGAGCGTGAAGGCGCAAGCCTTCGCCGCACAAAATCAAAAACGAGGTTTTTATAACCTCGTTTTTTTATTCCTATCTACTAATCAACCTATATTATATAGGTATCAAGCAACGCAAGATATCGATCCTCCTTTTCGCGCATCTCTTTGGCATCCTTCTCGCTCTTATCACCCTGCCCGCATAGGTGCAGAACACCATGCGCCAATATGCGGTGCATCTCTCTCAACGGCGTAGCACCATATAGTCGCGCATTATCTGCCACCGTCTCAACATCGATATACAACTCCCCCGAAACAACACCCTCGCCCTCCAGATCACTATCATCGAATGTTATTATATCGGTAAAGTAATCGTGCTGCAAGAACTCATTATTCATCTGCAGCAGTCGCTCTGCCGAACAAAATATCACCCCAAGATCTGCCATACGATACCCCTCCAGCTGCGCTATTTCGCGCAACCAGCGATTCACAATACGCCTCTGCGTAAAGCGATAACTGCACCCATCATGAAAATATGATATTGCCATAACCAACCTATCTAAAGCATGCCGCAGCACTCATCCTATCGCTGCTCGATGGAGGATACACACCAAATACAATCTTATGCTCGCTCTGCATCGTCATAATATCTACAGCCTCGCCAACAACACCAATAACGCTATTGCGCGCCACCTTCTGATCGCGTGCCACACGAACCGACAACAGACCGGCATAAGATGTGATAAACTCTCCATGAGCAATGTAAACATCATATTTTCCAGTAATTCTATTCATACGAACATCGACAACCATACCATCATAAACCGTTGTCACATTAGCACCCTCCGCACCAACGATCTCAGCCATATTCTCCTTGTACTGCTTAACGCGACCTCCCGCAACTGGAATACGCAGACCAGATGTCTTAACCGAAAATGAGGCACCAGCCATATTTCCCTTGATAAGCTTTTGAAGTTCCTTAATAGCTGAATCAAGTTGACGTTGCTGCATCTCATTCTGCTTCAACGCATCGCGCTCTCTGCTGCTCATTGCACTTATGCGAGAGCGTGCATTGTTAACATCACTCTGTAGGCGCGAACGTTGCTTCGTCAAGCTTCCGACAACCGAATCTAGCTGCACCTTACGTTCATTCAAAACACTTCGTTCTGCGCTCAACGCGCGCGACATAGAGTCTATACGACCAATTCGCTGTTCGCGAAGAATTGCTACCGATCGCACGTTTGTAACGCGGCGCGCTATATCTTGAAAATCACGCGACATAAATAAATATGTCAATATGTTGTTATTTTTATACTCTCTGTAAGCCTCGCGAACCATCGCGCCATAACCTTCGCGCTCCGCCTCAATATTTGCCTTCAACTTAGCGCTATTCGCATCCGCCTTCTCGATCTCATCCATAAGTCGATTAGCCTCTTTGCGCTGCTCCGAAAGCAACATATTACGATTCTCAACTTGGCGCGCCAAAGTCTTAACCTGCGCTTCAGTCGTTGCGCGACCTTTGCGCAGCAGCTCGATCTCCTTCTCGCCATCGGCAATTCGGCGCTCCAACGCCAGAACCACCTCCTTCTGCTTATCAATCTCTGCAGTTTGGGCAATCGCCGATGACACTACAAAGAGTGCCACAGCTGTAAAAATAACTCTAATCTTCATCTATCTCGTTTACTTCTTCAATATCTTCTCTCTCAACTTCATCAAACAGCGCCTCGACCTGCGCCTCTTGATCTGTCACCATGGTTGCACTTTTCGCCTCTACACGGGCGCGACTATTCGCCACCTCACTCTGCGTTGCACCCCACTGCGCAGCGCGTTTATAGTAGAACTCCGCCATAGCCTTATCTCCCAACACAAGCAGCACCTCTCCATAATGGAGCGCTATCTCATAGTTGTCATCCCTATCAAAAGCCAATGCACGGCGCAACTCATCGCGAGCCTCTTCGTAACGCCCTACCAGATACAAGATCCAACCATGCGTATCGATATAGACAGCGTTGTTTGGCTCAATCTCCATAACTCGCTCCGCCATATCCAACGCCTGCTTCAATCTGCGCTGCGACCCCGACTCATTCACCGCCAATGTATAGGCGTAGTTATTCAAAACATCGACACTTCGCTCATTATATTTCAGCGCCTTGTCATACGCCTTATAGACCTTGCCATAGCCACCCTTCGCAACACCACCTTCGCCTTGGCCGCTTGATTTCAATACATAACTACGATAATCACCCTCCATACCCCACAAAGCAGAGCGCAAAGAGTCCGCATCAGCATAATTTCGCGCCTTAACAATCTGCGAAACAGACTCATCAAAACGTTTCGAAATAGCTAATATCCTTGCATATTCCACCCTCAGATCAACACTCTCTGGCTTCAAATCGACAGCACGACCCAGATAGCGCACAACCGAATCAGCCTGCTTGCGATAACCCTCCAAATCGACAATAGTAATCAAATATGCATATTGCAACTCCTTATCCTTACCACTGCCCTCATTCAACGAAGCATCATAATCCTCAACAAGCCCCTTCAAAATATGCAACGCCTTGTCAACCTCGCGCCTATTCAACAGATGTTGAATATATAGCTTCACAACACCACTATCCGCACCATGATCGCGATATAGCTGCTCCACCATCTCGCCAACAATATCTCCATAAAGTTCATAGACAGATCTATCGCCAACAGCATCGCGCGCCAACTCCAACTTCGCATTCAACGAAACCTCCCTCTCATCAAGCGCCACCATTCGCGCCACCAACTCCATATAGCGCTTACCGCTACCTCTATCCTCTAAGAAGCTACCATAAGAGAGCAGCGCCTCGAAATTAGTACTATCAAGAGCCAAAACCTGCTCAAACTGAACCACCGCAAGAGAGTCGCGACCAACAGAGCCATAGAGTGTCGCAAGATTCAACCTCTCTGCAACATCGTAAGGCGACTCCGCGACAACCGATTCAGCCTCAGCAATAGCAACCTCGTGCTTATCACTCTGCAGCAACATCATCTGCTTCAAACGAACAAGATATGGATTGCGACCAGCCCTGATCTCCGCACTATCCAGAAGTGCAACCGCACGCTCTTTGCCGCTAATCTCACCTACTGAATCGCGCTGCTGATATATTATTGCTAGTGTCCGATATACATTAAGATTGCGCGGCGCAAGCTTCAACAACTCTTCGTAAAGCTCCGCTGCGGCTTCATACCCACCACTCGACAGAAGACAATCGGCATAACCCTCCAAATACCAGTGATTCGTGCTATCCAGTTCATAAGCCTTACGACCATGAACCACCGCCTCGTCAAGCGAACCAGCACGCATACGCAGAACATTCATCAGAGAGTAGTGCGCCGGAGCATAAGTCGAATCGATCTCCAACGCAGCACGAAACAGCGCTACAGCCTTATCAGACTCCCCGTTAAGCTTTGCAGCCTTAACGCCATCCGTAGTAAGCTCCACAACGCGACTCAACTTCGCAGAGGTAACATCCTTTGCAACTTCGTTCCGCCCCACAACAAATGGTGCAGCAAAACAGAGCAGCACAAAAAACGTCAATAACCTCTTGCAATCTAGAGCCTTCATATTCATCACAAACTTAGTTTTTACCCAAAAACCAGATCACAAACTAAGCCAAAATATAAAACCTAAAGTGCCTTATCGAATTGCTTCAAGAAGCGAACATCATTCTCGAAGTATAGGCGAAGATCCTTAACGCCATATAGAAGCATCGCGATGCGTTCAACACCCATTCCGAATGCAAATCCGCTATATTTTTTAGAGTCAATACCATTTGACTCAAGCACATTTGGGTCAACCATTCCGCAACCCATAATCTCCAACCAGCCAGTACCCTTACAAACGTTACAGCCCTTACCTCCACACAGGTTACATGACACGTCAACCTCTGCCGAAGGCTCCGTAAATGGGAAGTACGAAGGGCGCATACGAATCGTAGCGCTCTCGCCAAAGATCTCCTTCGCAAAGAACAATATCGACTGCTTCATATCAGCAAACGAAACATCCTCATCAATATACAAACCTTCAATTTGGTGAAATATGCAGTGTGCACGATACGAAATAGCCTCATTGCGGAATACACGACCAGGACAGATCACGCGAATAGGTGGATCCTCTCTCTCCATCGTACGAACCTGAATAGACGAAGTGTGCGTTCTAAGCAAAATATCTGGAGAACTCTGAATGAAAAACGTATCTTGCATATCGCGAGCAGGATGCTCCGGCGGAAAATTCAACGCCGAGAATACGTGCCAATCATCCTCAATCTCTGGACCATCAGCCACTGCATAGCCCAAGCGACCAAACAACTCCACGATTCTATTCTTAACAATCGAGATTGGGTGACGCGAACCAACTGGCAACTGCGCCGCAGGGCGCGACATATCGCTCACTCCCGCCGCTCCTGCAGCCATTCCATTCGCACCCGAAGCAGAACCTGCACCAGCAATACCACTCTCGAAACTAACTTTAAGCTCGTTTATACGATCCGTAGCACTCTTCTTCAGATTATTCAATTGCTGCCCAAGTTCACGCTTCATCTCGCTACTTACACCCTTAAACTCCTCCATCAAGGCGTTCAACTCTCCCTTGCGCCCCAAAAGTTTAATTCGCATCTGCTCAACATCATCTGCAACCTTTGGCTCAAATTGCTCAAGCTGCTTCAAAAGCTCTTCAATCTTGTTTTTCATCATCTCGACCCTCTATTCTATTCTAAAAGTGACTATCTTTAATTATCTTTGTGCAAAGATATAAAATTTTACGACATGAAGCGGTTTTTACCTATATTTATTATACTATTACAACTTATCGCCAACGCATCACCAACTTTTGCCGCACCAAAAGCCAGTGGCGTAGGCGTTGTCTTTAGCGGAGGTGGTGCAAAAGGACTCTACCACGTTGGAGTTTTAGAGGCGCTTGAGGAGTATGGCATTCCAATCGATTTTGTCGCAGGAACATCTATGGGTGCAAATATTGGCGCCATGTATGCTGCAGGATATTCACCAGCACAGATGCGTGAATTAGCACTCTCTGGCAACCTCGAAAAGTGGAGTAGCGGACATATCGAAAGGAGCCACGGCGCATACTTCAGAGCAGGCAGCACTCTGCGCGAAAACACCCCTACACTATCATACAGAACCGACCCCATGTCGATTCTGAATAGTGAAAGCAACGAACCAGATGGGAAGAATAAAATGGCGCAGAGCCTAATCTCAACCACCCAGATCGACCTCGCCCTAACCGAACTCTTCACTGACGCTTCAGCACATATCAACGGTGATTTCTCAAAACTAATGGTGCCATTTCTCTGCGTTGCAAGTGACGTGACGAACAACCGCCCCGTGATAATGCAGAGCGGCAACTTAAGCCGCGCTGTTCGCGCCTCAATGGCAATCCCTGTCGCCTTCACACCAGTCATTGACGAGGATGGAAATATGCTCTATGATGGTGGAATTCAGAACAATTTCCCTTGGCAACCACTTCTCGAACTATACAACCCGCGCATCATCATTGGGTCGACATGCGGCAAGGATAAGTGGGCAACATCCAAAAGCCCATCTATCTTTGACCAGATCTTGAAGTTAACGATGAACCCCAACGACTTCAACCTGCCAGACGGCAGCTTCCTCATCGCTCGCGATGTGCCTGGCGGAACACTCGATTTCGCAACGGCAAACACCACTATCCAGATGGGGTATGACGACACCGTAGCACAGATCGATGAGATTGTTGCGCAGTTCAAACCCAACGAATTAAAGAGCAAGGAGTTCTACGACCAACGCCGCGAAGAGTTCCGCGCACAGCTGAAGCCACTCCTCTTCGACAGCTATGAAATTTCCGGTGTCAACGAGCGCCAAAAGGAGTTCCTAGAGGGCTACATGGAGACTACGCTTCGCAGACGAAACAAAAAAGCCGACAAGGAGAAACCACTAGAGTTCAACGAGCTAAAACACAAACTCTTAGAGAGTGTCATGAATGGCGGATTCAACACCAGTTTTCCACAAATAAACTACAACAACGAGAGCGAAACATATAGCTTCGAGATGGAGATGGAGCATAAACCCTCGCTACTCCTTTCAATCGGCGGAAATCTCTCCTCAACACCGTTCAACCAACTCTACATCAGCTCCAAATATACCTATATTGGCCGCACTGCAAATACAATTTTCGCCGAACTATATCTGGGACCTGTCTACAACACAGGTCGCATCGGCGGCCGCGTTGACACCTACAAAAGCGTGCCGCTATTCTTAGATCTACACTACAACTTTGCCGCAAAAAACCTCAGCCGCGGAGATTTCAACAAGCTAACAAAAGTCGACAATACGGCGAGCCTCAAAAGCCTCGACCAATACCTATCGGCGGGTGTGGGAACACCCATTCGCCAACGCTCACTACTCCTCGCAAGATTCAACATCGGAAAGGAGAATCTTTACTATGATGCAACAACGACCGACCCTTTCGACAAGACCAGCCTGAGCTATGCAGCACTAAAAATAGAGGTAGCACACAACACACTTGACGATGAATATTTCCCAACCTCCGGATCGCGCATATCGCTCTCCGCAATTGGAGTTTTCGGCCACGAAGCATCACACGAACAAGAGGGCGCAAACGACACCAAGCACGAGGCAAACAGAGTCTGGAGCGGCGCAAAGATCAAGTATGACAAATACTTATACATAGGCAGAAAAAAGATCTTCAACCTAGGTGTAAACATTGAGAGTGTATATACTACAACACCAAAAACATACACCCCTACCGGACTAACCGCCATGTTGCCAACTTACCAACCAACAACACATAGCAAGATGATATATATGCCGTCATATAGCGCGGCACGCTACCTAGGAATTGGCCTGCGCCCAAGCTTCAAAATATGGCGCGAGCTACACTTCAGCAGCGGATTCTACACTATGCTGCGCGACAAAACCGATGGCATAAACACCTACACCCAAACCACAGGAAAAGGCGCCGAATTGCTCTACTCAGCCGAGGCTACAGTTGCCTACAAAACACCGCTTGGACCCGTCAGACTTTCACTGACTAAGTATGACATATCTAGCAAAAACAACATGTATCTAACGTTAAACTTCGGTTACACGATATTCGCTCCACGCGGCACATTCTATTAAACAAACGAGCAGCTTTTCGACAAAAAGTGCAAAATTGTGCAAAAACAGATATAAAATAGACCTTTTAGCTCCAAATTAGTTGCTAAATAATCTTTTTATTCCTAACTTTGCCCACCAAAAGGCGCATTGTGCCTTGAACTTTAGAGAGAATTGATGCGAGGTATACATATAATATATAGGGCTTTTAGCGTAATACTCATAGTTTTGTCGACTATGAGTCTCTCTGCGAACCGTCTTTCAGCAAACAATAGGGTTGATGCTGAGGCGGAAGCAATCCTAGCTGAGCTAGATATGCTAAAAGCCTCTATCACCAACCCAACTCTAGCACCAATTCCAACGCCACAGAACACTACAGCAACGATTGTCCCAACGCCGGTGGTGGACGAAAACACAACGTCTAGCCGCAGGGGAGCTGCATCAAACATATCCTCTTTCTTCCACGGTGGACACAAGAGCACAACGCCAGAAGAGCCTAAAAGGCGTACAAATCTAATTATTGACGAACACGGTAACGAGGTAAATATCGAGGATTTCCTAGCGTCTACAGATGATGTCATCAACGCATCAAGCCGTAGAAGCAAAGAGGTTAAGAAGGAGGTTATCACCACTGCATCAGCTCCTGCAAGGGTTTTCACTGAGCGACAGCACGTTGACTACGACACAAAGATCGACCTTTCAAAGGTTAACAAAGCCTCTATAGATAGTGATTTCTCACCTGTCGTTACAAGTACTACTATCGTAACTCCTGAGCTGACTATCGCTCCGATACAATCGACTGACGTATTCTCTTTCACTCCATCATTCACACCAGCACCAGTTGTCGAGGATTTCACTCCATACACACCTGCTTCGGTTGTTGATGATTCTGTGTCATATACTCAGGTTCCGGTTATCGAGGATTTCACTCCATATACTCCGACACCAGTATACACTCCGACACCAGTGGTCGATGAGTTTGAGTGGGAGACAACACCATCAAATGACGACTTCTCATTCACTCCAACTCCAGTATATACTCCAACTACTGAGTATGCACCAACTGTTGAGAGTGCGCCAATCGCTCCTGCAGGAGCTACTACAGGAGCATCTGTTGCATCGTCATTTGCATCTGCAACAAGCGCAACAACTGCTACAGCAACATCGATTGCTTCTACGCCGGTTAGAGCAGTCGTATCTGCGGCAACAAAGGGCGCTGAAAGCATCTCGGCGAGCGAGGCTACAAAGTCAAGGTCAAGCGAGACACGCAGCCGTGAGGAGAAGGTACGCGAGGAGAAAATAAAAGAAGAGAAAGCTCCTAAAGAGTCGAAGATAAAAGAAGAGAAAGTTAGGGAGGAGAAAATTCGCGAGGAGAAGACCAAAGAGGAGAAGGCTCCTAAAGAGGCGAAAGTAAAGGAGGAGAAGATCAAAGAGGATAAAGCAAAAGAGGGTAAGAGTGTCGCTACACCAGTAACCAAGGTTGCAGCTACTCCTGTTGCATCGGAGGGTGCAACAGTTCCTGCCCAAACATATACTCCTGCCTCAACAAATGCTGCAACAGCGACATCACCTACGGCTGCTCCGGTAAGAGCCGTATCACAATCTACTATCCCTGAGCCAAAAGCTGAAAAGGTGAAGGAGGAGAAGGTAAAAGAAGAGAAGGTTCGCGAGGAGAAAGCTCCAAAGGAGGAGAA
Organism: Rikenellaceae bacterium; assembly: GCA_047174045.1. Classification (GTDB taxonomy): domain Bacteria; phylum Bacteroidota; class Bacteroidia; order Bacteroidales; family Rikenellaceae; genus Alistipes. Next base: position 45,015 of record JBCQUJ010000011.1, on the reverse strand, counting down.
GATTCGCGAAGAGAAGATCAAAGAGGAGAAGGTTCGTGAGGAAAAAACTCCAAAAGAGGCAAAGGTAAAAGAGCCTAAGAGCGAATCTGTACCAATGACAAAGGTTGCTGCGACGCCTATCGCAGCAGCATCACCAGCAGTTGCAACTCCAAGGGTCGTAGCGCCAACAGTTGTTGATGTAGATGATATTGATGTAGAAACCGAAGATATTGTTGAGACAGCGAGCGTTGCAGCTCCTTCAAATGTAGATTACTCAGAGTTCGAATCATTCTCTCAATCTACTCCGCAAGTCCGCGCTTCTGCAACACAACAAGCGACAACAGGTCGTACAATCACTGCCGCAGCAACTGCTGACGAGACTGCCGCTGCTGCTGCAATCACAGCTGCAACTGCCGCTTCGCGTGTAACAACACAGACATACGAAACATCTTCTCGTATCACAACTGCGGCAGCTGCTGCTGCAAACAACGCACAGGCGAAGAAGAAAAACACAAAGGCTGAGACAATCAAGGTTGCTCCAACGCCTAAGACTCCTAAGCCATCATCTATCACTCCAACAATGACAATGGAGGAGATTGAGGCACAGAAGAAGTTGGAGCCAGCGAAAAAGGCATTCTCTGCATCTATCGTAGCCAATGCTAACATCCTTGCAGAGGAGAATCAAAAAGCAGCCTCTGCAGCTAGCTCACAAAGCGTAGCAAATATGAACCTTGTTGCTTCTAGCTTCTTTAAGCTTGTTGCAGCAAATGAGGATAGAACAAGAAAACTTGAGGAGCAAGCTCTTAAGAACGAGGAGCTAGCACTTGTAGCATACGAGCGTGACGTAGTGAAGAATGAGAAGTTGAGCGAGAAAGAGAACGCGAAGATCAACAACTACAAGTCGAAAATGGCTAAGAAGGAGAAGGATGCAGCGGCAAAGGCAATGACTAAGTCGTTGAAGAAATCGAATGCTGCAGTCAACGCTGAGCAACGCAAGCTTGAGAAGGAGAAGATCAAGGAGATGCGCGAGCAAGATAAGCAACTTTCTAAGAAATATCGCGATAAGACTCCTGCTGAGCTTGAGGAGATCCGTAAGGTAGCTGAGGAGAAGGCTATGATTCAAGAGTACAACCTAACGCAGTTCGAGACTAAGAAGCCTCAGTACTCTGCAACTCTTGAGTTCGGTGCAACAACAAACTTCTCGACTAAAGCGACATCTGAGTATATTGCTGGTACAACACAAGGTGTGATGTTCAGAAGCTGGTTGTTCCTTGGAGGTTCGTTTAGCTACAACTCATACAACACTGGTGAGGAGTACACATTCCCAATCATGGGTAACGTAAGAATGTACGCTCCAAAGCTATTCGGAGATGGAACAAGACTTAAGCCATTCCTTGATCTAAGAACAGGTTATGCGTTTGGATCAAACTCTGGATTCAGAGCAACAGCCGCACTAGGACTTGAGTTCACATCGCTATTCGTGCAACTAGGTGTAGCAGCTCAAACATACACTGCAGATAGTGGTATCAACGTACGTAGCGACTCTGGTATGATAATCTCATCTAGTGCCAATGCATACTTCTCTGTCGGAGTCCGCTTCTAAGAGGTAGTGACAGAATCGAAAAGAGCAATATATATAACACAAGAGAGCCGCATCGTTTGATGCGGCTCTCTTTCCTCTTATAGCCTTTCGCTAACCAACAGCTTTAGATTAAAATTGCGCTGTAATACCAAATGTAGGGAGCAGTGTTGACACTGAATTATTTAGCCACTCCAGCTTATAACGCGATGTGTTATCTGGATCAATCTCGCCCGTACTAACTAGCAGTTCCTGTTGTACATAGCTACTCATAAATACATTCTGAACATCTAGGTATAGCCCTAGCATCCACTTCGAGAAGTAGAACATCTTATCGACACGTAGGTCAAGTTGCGCATAGGCAGGCAAACGTCCACTGTTATATAGCGTATAGTTTGAGTATGGTCGCCCAACTAGATCCCAATAGCCAATACCACCAGTTATATCCTCATCATAGGGTGTATATGGTGAGCCACCAATTGCACTAACCTTTCCACCGATACTCCACCCCTTCTTCATGAAGTAGGTAGCATTCGCATTAAAGATAAAGCGATTATCCCACGCCGACGAGCGATATCCTATATCATCTGTCGTCTTGTATTCGCTACGGAACATCGTGAATGAGCTTACTAGTGACAATTTCCCAGGTATATTCCACTGCCCCATAAGTTCCAAACCATAGGCACGTCCATCGCCACTCTGCAACATAGCATCATCGCCTACCGATCCCCAGTCTGTTCCCTGATCCGACAGCGGTATGTAGAATGTACCGTTCGCATCAGTCACCGTCAGCACCGCCATGTCGCTATAATCCTTATAGAACGCCTCCATCGAAAGGAATAGCTCCTTCGTTGGGCGCCAATCAGCACCAACCGTATAGTGCGTAACTCGTGTATAGTCCAGATTAGCATTTACTGCCACACCATCCTCCTTATAACTCAGCGCCGTGTAAGGTGGCATCGCATAGTAAATACCCGTATTAGCACTTATCGACACCTCCCCAGGCAAGCTGTAAGAGAGCGACACGCGCGGCGAAAATTGTTCCCAAAGTTTTAGTGTCTCCTTCGAGAAGTTGTTAGCATCGAATCGCATTCCTGCAGAGAACGTAAACCTCTCGTTACGGCTTATGTACCCAGCTCCACCATGCAGGCCGAAGCTGACCAATCCAAGGTAACTTTCATAAGTTGAAGCTAGCATGCTCTCTGTCGAAAGCAGCGAAAATGAGTCTGCTGAGTATTGCGAATAGTTCAGTTCTCCTCCATATCGAAGTGTCAATCGGCTATTTATTCTAGAGCGATTTTCGTTGCGCAGTGTCGTCTTCTGCTCCGTTGTTTGCAGGCGCAATTTGAGGTTATCCTCGCTGCTCTCATCGTTGTCTATATATTTTATATTGAGGTTATTTACTAGCGAATGGCTAGCCACGAGTGTGAAGCTATTAAACTCTGTGAAGCGTTTGTATCGCACACCTGTAGTTACTGTCTGCTGTTCTACGCGCGGCAAGTATCCAAGGATATAATCTGTCGTTTCGATTGTACCCTGCTCATTAAATGCTAGGTCATCAATACCAAAAAGTACCAGTCCCATTATCTCATCGTTGTCCGACAATTTTCTCTCAACCTTCGCTTGCCCGTCGATGAAATTTGGTAGGAACGGTAGCCCTATCATCTTGAATAAAAGCTGCAGATATGACTGTCTGATCGAGAATAGGTAGTTGGTCTTGTCGTTGAAGTGACCACTTCCGCTAAGCGATATCTCCGATGCACCTACGGTCGCTTTGAAGCTTTGGCGATCCATATCACCATCGCGCAGCTTCACATCCATCATGGAGCTAAGCGCGCCTGTTCTCTCAACCGGAAATGCACCAGTATAAAAATCTATTTCGCGAATCAAATCTGCGTTCAATATACTCACAGGACCGCCTGAGGCACCTTGTGTTGAGAAGTGATTTATATTTGGGATCTCTATATCATCAATATAAAACTTATTCTCGGAAGGCGATCCTCCGCGCACAATTAGGTCGTTGCGGCTACCTCCGGGTATGAACGACACTCCGGGGTAGCTCTGCACGATGCGCGACACATCGCGGTTTGCTCCTGCACTCTTTTCGATCTGCTGTATACCGATTTTCTTCATGCTTACGGGACTCTCCAAGACCTTTCTGAATAGATATGGTCGCACCACGATGGTATCTATCGAGCGACTATTTGGCGCCATCTCTATCGTTATTGGCGCCGTCATTGCCGACACTTGAACGTCAGCCGAAACACCGCTATCGAAACCAAGCGATTGAGCTACAAATCTGAATAGACCTGGTGTCACTCCTTCCAAAACGAAGTTACCATCAATATCCGTTATGGTACCCTTCTGTGGTTGCCCCTCAACCGTAACAGCAGCGAATGCGATGGCTTGTCGTGATGCACTATTTACCACACGTCCGCGAACTGAAAAGGTACGCGCACTGGCAGTCGTGACAAATGATAGTTGCACTAAAAGCAACAGCGAAACATATATTAACTTCTTCATAATTAGCTCCAAAGGTACAACATCTAAGTTAGATATTGAGCTAGATTACGAAAACAACTCAAAAAATTACTATATTTGCATAATTATAAGAAAAACGAAGCAACACACAATGGAACAAAACGCACCAACAGCAATATTGCTAATGTATTGCCCAGACCGCGAAGGTATCATCGCAAACGCTACTAACATCATCAACAAGAGGGGTGGTAACGTTATAAATCTTGATCAATATGTTGATCGTGAGGAGAAGATGTTCTTCATGCGTTTGGAGTGGGATATGACTAACTTCACACTCTCTAAGGAGGAGATGCGCGCTATTCTTGGGCGTTCGCTAGCTACGAAGAGCGGTGCGCACTTTGAGCTATATTTTTCTGACGAGAAGCCTCGCATGGCTATCTTCGTATCGAAGATGTCGCACTGTTTGTACGACCTTTTGGCGCGCTATACAGCTGGCGAGTGGCAGGTTGAGATTCCGCTTATCGTTAGCAATCATCCTGACATGGAGATTGCAGCGAAGCGCTTCGATATTCCGTACCACTATATTCCAATCACAAAGGAGACGAAGGCGGAGCAGGAGGCTAAGACTTTGCAGCTACTTGCTGAGAATGGTGTTGATTTTGTCGTTTTGGCGCGTTATATGCAGATTTTGTCGAGCAATTTCATCGATCACTATCCACACAACGTCATCAACATCCACCACTCGTTCCTTCCTGCATTCGTTGGTGCAAAGCCATACCATGCAGCGCACGAGCGCGGTGTTAAGTTGATTGGCGCTACTAGCCACTACGTAACTACGGACCTTGATGCAGGGCCAATCATCGAGCAGAACATCACGCGCATTTCGCACCGCGACACTGTCGAGAGCCTCGTTAGCAAGGGTCGTGACCTAGAGAAGATCGTTTTGTCGCAAGCCGTTGAGCAACACCTGAACCACAAGATCTTGACATACAAGAACAAGACTGTCATGTTCTCGTAAAAAAATGGCACAGCTATTGCAAATCACAATATATAATGCTATATTTGCATTATAATTATCGCCCTTAGGTGGAAAATACTAAGGCTCGGGGGAGTTTCTTTTGAAACTCCCCCTTATTTTTTAACTTGAACGGATATGTGCAACACAAAAAAAGAGCGTGTAATAGTCTATGTTGATGGGTTCAATTTCTACTACGGCATAAAAAACAAAGGGTGGAGGCAGTTCTATTGGATCGACATCGTATCTCTTTTTGAGCAATTTCTACGACCAGATCAAGAGTTAATAGACGTAAAATACTTTTCAGCAAAAGTATGGGACTTAGAAAAGGGTAAAAGACAGAATGCACTCTTTCAAGCAAATAAGGAAAACCCCAAATTTAAGCTAATATTAGGGAAATATCTAAAGAAGCAAATCACATGCTTTAACTGTAACAATGTAATAAATACGTACGAAGAGAAAGAGTCCGATGTGAGAATTGCTACACAAGTTGTAGCTGATGCCTACCAAGACAATTATGACATAGCAATAATTGTATCAGCTGACAGCGATATGATACCTGCGATTGAATTAGCAAAGGAGGCAAAAAAAAGAGTATTTGTATATTTTCCACCCAATCAAAGTTCAAGCCATCTACAAACTGCTTCAAGCGGCAACCCAATACGAATGGAGAGATACAAATCAAGATTTAGCAAGTCGATACTACCTGATGAGATAACGCTTAAGAACAACGAGTACAAACTCTCAATTCCCGATAAATGGAAAACTAAATAAATATAAAAGAGCGCCGATTACTCGGCGCTCTTTTTTTCATATCCTTCTGCTTTCGCTTAAAATGCGTAGCGAGCAGAGAGACCAAATCCTGTCGCGTGGAACTTGAAGTCAGGAATAAAGTATAGCGTTGGACGATAATCCAAAGATATAACAACCGGAACTTTTTTGAATCCCCACTCAACACCTGCTTGAGCTGCAACACCAAGCGAGAAGCCGTTCGCGTAGCCAGACTTTGTCCAGGCACCAAGAACAGCACCTCCACCGACATACCAGTTGAAGCCACCCTTATCTAGATCTGCAAGATCGAAAACACGTTGGTATGTTGCCGAAGCATCGAATCCATACCCTCCAAGACCCAACGTAGCCTCGATACGATTCTCATCGCTCAAATAGCGTTGATATGTCGCCTCAACACCATGTGTAAGACGAATACCGACTGTATTCTTTTCCCCGTTAAAAACCTTAGCACTAGCAGTGCTAACTGAGCATACTGCGCACAAAGCAGCAACAGCCATAAAAATTACTCTTTTCATATTGATGTAGTTGGTTTATAGATATTTCACATAAGATGCCTTATCCAACTCCGGAAGTGGCGCTGGCTCAAAATCTGAGTGGCCGATAGCTATCACACACAAAACCTCGCACTCCTCTGGAATAGGCAAGAAGTCGCGAAGGTGTTGCTCTGCGCTTTTTCCCTCAGGCTCTGCCTTAACCATAGGGCGCTTTGCGACATGAACCCAGCAACTAGCCAAACCATACGCCGTAGCTGCATATTGGATAACTGTCGCCGCAATCGAGGCGTTAACCTCCGCAAGATCACTCTTTGAGGCATCTCCCATAACTATGATCGCTGCCGGCGCATCCTTCACAAATGCTGCGCCGTAATCTCTAACGTGTGAAATCTTCTCCATGCGCTCCGCACCATCCACAACCAAGAACGATGTCGAGTGTGAGTTGCGTGACGATGGGGCAACTACTGCCGCATCCAAAACTTTTTGCAAAAGCTCTCGCTCAACTTTTTTGTCTGAGAATTTACGAATACTACGTCTTCTCTCAACCACCTTGCTAAACTCCATATTTTTTCTCTTTTTTTATCCTTTTTCTCCTTGAATTATATATTGCAAAAATAGCAATAAATTTCGTATCTTGTCGAACTAACAAAAAAATAGTTGACAATGAAAGAGCAAGAGAGAATTGTTGCAATAATATATGACTTTGACGGCACGTTGGCGGCTGGAAATATGCAGGAGTATGAATTCATCCCAAAGCTTGGAATGGAGATCGATGAGTTCTGGAAGGAGGCAAATGTCATGGCGGACAACCTAGATGCAGACTCTGTGTTGACATACATGGAGTGTATGATCCGCCACGCTCGCGAAGCGGGCATGAAGCTGACCAAGGAGTTCCTAACCGATATGGGGCGCAAGATCACGCTATTCAATGGTGTTATGGAGTGGTTCGACCGAATCAACGAATATGGCGCTAAGAAGGGTCTAAAGGTGCAGCATTATATCAACTCATCAGGAGTAAAAGAGCTTGTCGAGGGTACACCAATAGCGGATAAATTCCACAAGATCTACGCCAGCACATTCCTCTACGACAAGAATGGCGAGGCATACTTCCCTGCCGTAGCTGTAAACTACACGAACAAAACGCAATTCATATTCAAAATCAATAAAGGAATCGAAACCGTTAGCGACTCGGTCCTTGTGAATGCCTTCTCGCCGCATGAGGGCAGACCTATACCATTCTCAAGAATGATCTTCGTTGGAGATGGATTGACCGACATACCGTCAATGCGCCTAATAAACATCATGGGCGGACATGCCATAGCGGTTTACGACCCTGAGAAGGAGGCGGAGAAGAAAGAGGATATCATGAAGCTCATTCGCAACAAACGCGTCAACTTTGTCGCTAAGGCAGACTATAGCCCAGAGAGCGACATAAGCCGTTTTATGGAGAATGTACTCGATAAAATCGCTGCTGACGAGGTGATCTACGAGCAGCAACACGCACGCCATATTGAGTCACTTGAAAATAAATCAGAGCAATAGTTTTGTTGTTCAATATATTTTTCTTACATTTGCAAGCTATTTAATAACAATTTAATTATTTCACAAATGCCAAAAATGAAAACCAATTCCGCTGCAAAGAAGCGTTTTTCTTTCACCGGCACAGGAAAAATCAAGCGCAAGCACGCCTTCCACAGTCACATCTTGACAAAGAAGACAACTAAGCAAAAGCGCAACCTATGTTACTCATCTACTGTTGCTGCAGTAGACGAGCGCAAAATCAAGAATCTACTAGTAAAGTAGTTCTAACTAATTATTAATCGGGAGGGAAGCAGCCCCAAAGAGTGAAGAGAGAAGCTCACCGCTGCTACCGACCAAAAAACTTTTAAAAATATGCCACGTTCAGTCAACGCTGTTGCGTCACGCGCAAGAAGAAAAAAAGTTTTGAAGCTTGCCAAAGGTAACTTTGGTTCAAGGGGAAACGTTTGGACAGTCGCTAAAAACACTGTCGAGAAGGGATTGCAGTATGCTTACGCACACCGCGCAATCAAAAAGAGAACTTACCGTTCACTATGGATCACACGTATCAACGCTGCGGTTCGTATGGAGGGATTAACTTATTCAGAGTTCATCGACAAACTTAACAAGAAGGGTATCGAGATCAACCGTAAGGTTTTGGCTGATCTTGCGATGAACGAGCCAAAGGCTTTTGCTGCGATAGTTAAATCGGTTAAATAGCTTGTCGCTCTTATATGATGAGAGCTGACGCTGAGGCTACCCAATTTGGGTAGCCTCTTTTCTTTGCACCATTATTGCATCTTTTTTGGACAGAGCGCAGATGCAAATGCGAAAAAAAATCGTTATATTTGAAGACAGTGAATAAAAGATTCTTCAGCATGAATAGAATAGGCAAATATTTATTAGTGATAGTAGGGACGATTGCGGCAGTTACGGCAACAGGCTGCGCTGCGCTTTACGCAACTTCTGGCTATGACAACGACAGCATGTATAGCACGCATAGTCGTACAACATCATACCCAAGCAGCACAACATCAGAACGCTACACTACCACTACCGAGAGCATCGACATGGAGCTTTACAACACTCCGTATGGCCAGAAGCTGCTCGCTCTTAGCGCTGCATCATCAAACGGTGCGCAAGAGGTTGTGGAGTATACGCGCCCAGATTCATACTACATCTACGTTGATAGCTACGCTATGCGCCCTATCTACAACCCATTCTTCTATAGCCACTGGCACCGCCCATTCCACCATTGGGGACGTCCCTACCACCACCACTGGAACTTGGGTTGGAACAGCTGGAACTACAGTTGGAATTGGGGCTGGAACTACGGCTGGGGTTGGAATAGCAGCTGGTACGGTAGCTGGTACGGCGGTTTCCGCTACCCTATGATCTACATGCCATATCGCCCTATCTACAGACCCAACTACCGCCCTAGCTACAGCAAACCAACCTCAAAAACAAAGAGCATCGTCAGCCATTCATCAAAGCTAACAAACAGCAGCCTAAGCAGCGGCACAAGCAGCAGCACGCGACAATCGAGTGGTGCAACGGTTGGCACGTCTACATCAAAAAGCTACAACCGCAGCAGCAGTAGCACAAGCTCTTCTGCCTCATCATCATCGAGACCATCATCTACCAGACCATCATCAGGTAGCAGCAGCAGTAGCACAAGCAGCAAGGCGAATAGCAGAACAAATAGCAACACAAGCAGCAGATCAACAAACGCAATAGGACGCTAAATAGAAAAAACAAGGAGGCAACATGAATAGAAAGATAAAAACAGCCCTTGCGGCAGCGACTATTTTTTTGGCAGCAGCATTAAGCAATGGTGCTGCGGCGCAATCTCGCAGCGATGCGCAGGGAGTATTGTTCAACCGCGACGTTATGACTATTGCCGACCTTGGAACGCTCTCTCAGAGCAGCACGATATTTGGCACGGCGCGTGCCATGGGTCTTGGTGGTGCCATTACCTCGCTTGGCGGTGATGCCACATCTATGATAGCAAATCCTGCTGGAATGGCGATGTCTAAGGGGCGCGAAATTTCGTTCACACCATCCTTCAACTTCGGTGATGGCAGCTTCTCGATGGATATCAACAACCTCGCTGCAACAACCTCTATCATACCAAAATCTAGCGGAAGCATCCTCAATCTAAACATCGGTGTAGGCTACACGAAGGTTGCCGATCACAACTACAACTTCGGCTATAGCAAATCAGGGGCAAGCAGCAATGTCGCCAACCTCTTTTCGGAGCAGCTAAATAGCAATGGTATTTTGCTTGACGATCTGCAAGGCACAGATTATCCCGATTGGAACACACTCCAAACGCGACTTTGGGGCGCTGCACTTGGCTACAAAGGCGGCATGAGCGATTATGACAATGGCACTTGGTCGCCAACGTGGCTTAGCTCATCAGCGTTGACTGAGCAGAATTTGCATGTCGAAAGTCGCGGAGCGACGAATGATATAAGCGCCAATTTCAGCGCAAATCTAAGTAACAAACTATACCTAGGCGTTGGTGTTTCGGTCGTCACAGTAGACCAAAGTATGGATATAATGTATAATGAGAGCTATAGCAACAACAACCTTTCTACCTCTGCGCTGCTTTATAGCGAATATAACCAAGCAATTGTCATTTCTGGTGCCGGTGCAAATGTAAAATTTGGTGCGACATACCGCCCTATTCCAGCGCTGCGTGTTGCTGTTGCCTACCACACACCAACCTATTTCAGCGTTGAGCGACAATATCAAGCTTCCGTAGGCACTATTTCAGATACCGACGGCACCACGACAACAATTATATCCGACTCCCCTGTCATCGAAGATAGTGGGCGCCAGAAGTGGCAATTCAGCACTCAATCAAAGCTTCTTACGGGTATCTCTTACACCTTCGGTCAGCGCGCGCTTTTGTCGTTCGACTACCAGCGCGATTGGTATGGTCAGATCAAGATGAGCGAGATGCCTAGTGGTGTCGATGCCACGCTATACGATGGCATTGACCAACTATACCAGGCTGTAAACACATTCCGTCTTGGTGGTGAGTTTCGCTTAACGCCGCAATTTGCTCTGCGCGGAGGATATGGATTCTCTACCGCTATGGTTCGCAGCGATGTCACGGCGAGCGACCTTCTCGGCATCTCGACTATGGATAAGATGCAATATTTCACGGCTGGTGTTGGATATTCAGTGACGAACAATCTCGCCTTTGACGTTACCTATATGAATATGACACGCAATAGCAGCAGCTACACATCGTTCTATGGTACCTCTGCAGATGCTCAAAGCGAGATATATAGCTCGAAGCTAAACAATAATACTATTGCTATATCGATGAGTTTGAAGCTCTAATAGAGCGGCAAATTAGAATGCAACGGTGAATCCAACTGTTATGCGATCGCATAGCAGGTAGTTGGTGTCGAAGTCCGTCAACTCTACATCTGTGAATACTTTTTCGTATCCAACAGCAAATCTAGAACGTAGTTTTTCGCCCTTCATTGCGAAGTTTACTGCACTCGATATGCGTGTCGCCATGATTGGCGAAACCTCCAACGTGTGTGTATCTTGATAGTTTATTCCATCAGCCCAATCGACACGCATAGTTGGCGAAATCGACTTGAACCAACGACTTTTCTCTGTCATGAAGTCGTAATATCCTTGTGCTGTAATTGCTTGGAAGCAGCTATAACTTCCATCTGCATTATCCCACAAACGCCTTTGAACATATAGCGTTTCGAAGAATATTCGATCTTTCTTGTAGTGCAGCTCCGCATTATATATATGCACCTTCTGAGAAGCAGGCGTGTCGCCCCAGTAGTAGCTTGCAGCGCCATAAAAACCCTGTTTGCCACCAACGTTCAAGCGCGCAAAATAGTTCATCTTACCAAACCCAACCCATGTTGGATTGTTGATACCCTCTCCGCTGAAGGTACCCACACCAACCAACATTGGCACCTCCTTTATCTTGAATGAGTAGGTCGCCGTAACACCCATATCGCGTGCGCCAAGGAACTTCGAGCTATATGTCCCATCGTCGCTATACATCGGGTAGTTCATTAAATATGTGGCGCCCAAACTGCGTGACATAAACAGACAGCTATATGGTCCGCGGTCTATATTTGAGTTGAAGTGAACCAGCTGCTGACCCATTATAAGGTCAAATCCGCTCTTTGCAAATTTTATATATGCATCTAGCACGGTCAAGTTACCTTGCGCATGAAAATCAACTTGCGAAACGTACGATACGTTGTCCGACACCTTACCGCGCATTCCAAATCGAGAATACCTTACATTGAATCGCGTATCTCCATTATAGGTGCTTGTGCTGCTATACGCCATTATTGCACCAAATATCTGTGGCAAATAGTAATCCAGCTTCTCCTTGCGCTCCGCCTTCTTCTCTGCCTGATCTACTCGCTCCGTAAGCTCTGCCAATTGCGCCTTTAGCTCCGCAATATCATCTGAATCGCTCGCAAGTGCGACATTAGCAGAACCTAATGTCGCACAAAAAAGTGCAACAGAAAGGAACATCAATCTATATCTAAACCCTCTATTTTTCACAGATACAAAATTATGAAAACATTCTAGAAATTACAACTCAGCAACGACAAATGTACTCCCCCCAACGAAGATCACATCCTCACTCTTTGCCATTTGGCGCGCCGTAGCTACACCTCGCTCCACACTCTTTTCGCCCTGAATCAACTCAAACGACAGCCCAATATTTCTCGCAATAGAACCAATCTCATCGACCGTGAATGCACGCTCTACTGCAGCCCTAACGAATATATATTGTGCATCATGAGGAAACATATTTAGGATCTGCAGCAGATCCTTGTCGCGCGCAAAACCCAATACGCAGATCAACCTTGAATCGCCATTTTTACTCTCCATAAGGCACTTCAGTTGCGCCGTAACCTGAGTCAACCCATGAACGTTGTGACCCGTATCGCATATCGTAAGTGGCTCGCGATCCACAACTTGCCATCGACCTCTAAGCCCCGTCAACTCCCCTACTCTTGACAATCCTGTGCGAATATTCTCCGCTGAAACATCAAGCTTAATATTGTCAATTACTGCCAACACAGCAACAAGATTCTTGCGTTGGTAATCGCCTAAAAGGTCAAGCTCGAAACCTTGAACAAAATCGGAATCTACATCATATAGCTCTTGTGCAAATATCAACTTCGCCCCTTGCTGCTTCGCCTTTGCCTCAAAAACAGCCGAAACCTCCTTGTCGGAACCTCTATCGCCGATAATAGCTACACCACCCTGCTTTATTATTCCAGCCTTTTCCGCTGCAATCTTTGCCAAAGTATCTCCCAAATATTGCGTGTGATCAATATCGATATTTGTAATCAAACTCAATAGTGGCTCAACGATATTCGTAGCATCAAGACGACCACCAAGACCAGTCTCAATGATCGCTATATCAACCTGCGAACGCGCAAAAAAGTCAAAAGCCATAGCTGCTGTCATCTCGAAGAACGACAAACCAATCTCCTCCATCTTCGCGCGATGCTTTGCAACAAAATCTACAACTTCTGCCTCGGAGATCATCGCTCCATCGACACGCATACGTTCGCGAAAATCCTTCAGGTGGGGCGATGTAAATAGTGCGACACGATAACCGGCACTCTGCAAAACTGCCGCAAGCATGTGCGATGTCGAACCTTTGCCATTTGTGCCAGCGATATGTACCACCGGATATCTCTTATGTGGGTTGCCTAGCAAATTACAAAACGACTCTATGCGCTCCAAACCTGGCTTGTAAGCATCACCACCAACATTCTGGAACGATGGCATCGCCGAAAAAAGATACTCCGTTGTCTGACTATAATTCATCTGCAACTCAAAAAAATCAAACCAAATATTGCTTGCGTTTCACAAGGAATACTACAAAATATAGCAGCGAAAGAATCGCCAACAGAACCGAAACTCGCGCTATATAATCGCCATTCATCGTATAAAATGTCTGCTTGCTGTTGAGTGGCAAGTCACAAATCAAGACTCCGCGCTCATCCCAACCCATGCTCTCAAGGCTTACACCGCGCTCGTCGATGAATCCCGAAATACCTGTGTTTGCACTTCTACCAATAGCACGTCTATGCTCTATCGCGCGCAGCGATGAAATCGAATAGAGAAGGCGATGTCCAGGAGTATCACCCCACCACCCATCGTTAGAAATTATCGTCATTAGCTCCGCACCATTACGCGCAAATTCGCCGTAGAAATCGCCATAAAGCGCTTCGTAGCATACCGCAGCACCTACCTTCACACTATCGACTAGGAATATATCTCCCGATTCGCCCTTACCGATTTGCCCTATGACACCACCTAGATCAATGACAAAAAATTTGAATAGATCAAAAATCCATGTCGGTGTATTCTCAACACCAATTACAAGGCGCGCCTTATGGCGAATCTGCATCTCAACACTCTGAGAATTAGCACGATAGTCATTATCAGATATAGCGACCGCAGAGTTGAAAACATCGTAGTAGTTTGACGCGAAGCGATCTTTACGCGCAGTTTTAGTTCTGCTATTTGCACTATACGTAACCAACGTATTTGCACCAGTAATCACCGTAGCATCGAGTTTGTTGCGTTGCAATTGCTCCACTATTCGGCGCGAAACATTTGCATTGGCGAAGTTGCTCTCGTTGTAATAACCTGGAATTGCAGTCTCTGGCATAACGATTATATCAACATCTGCCCCATCACTCTTGAATGCAACATCATCAATTAGCTCCAAGAGGTTGCGCTCTTGCCAACTCTTATCTCCGCTAAATTTGTCGTAACAATCTACATTTGGTTGCACAACTGCAACGCGCATATCTCTCTTTGCGACCTCCGTTTTGTCTGCTGAAGCGTACGAAAAGTAGATAAAAAGTGACAGAAATATGGGAAAAAGCGCAACAAAAAGTGCAAAAATCGACTTAAAAAGTGACTTTTTTGCAGAAAAATGAGCAGAAATTGCCTCATAAATTGCAATATTCGTCACCAAAACCCACAATGAACCACCGAAAATACCTGTAAATTCATACCACTGAACCAACCAAATATCCTTCGAAAAGCCATTCCCAAGCAGCAGCCATGGCCACGAAAATTCACTCACCGTATAGTTGTACTCAAAGGCAATCCACAATGACACTAACAGCGTGTAAGCCAACGGTTTACCAACTTTTTTTCGCGCCGTATGGAACGCCATAAAAGCAACAATAGAGTATGCAGCAGAGGCAAAAGTCGCAGCAAAAGGCCCAACGATTGTAGCAAACCCAATCCACCAAATTGTCGCGAAGTTCCACAATACGAACACACAGAGCGTCCAGCGCAACATTTGCCACCATCCAGCGCGACTATCCTCAACCTCTTCGCTAATAAACAACAGCGGTACGAGAGCAACAAGCAGCGACACGCCACTAAGCCCTAACCACCCTACTGAGAGCGCTACGACCGAGAAGAGAACCGCAATTAACCTCTTATGGAATTGACTCAACAACATACTTTCAAACTATTTTATTGCAAAATTCTAATGCGCATCGAGCCAGCTCTTGCCAAAGCCGCTCTCAACCAAAAGCTCAACGCTCAAATCTGCAGCGCCCTGCATCTGCTCCTTAACAATTCTATCAACAAGCTCAATCTCAGACTTCAAGACCTCGATCACAACCTCATCATGTACCTGCATAATCATCTGTGACTTAACACCTTGAGCCTTAAATTCACGCCAAACACCTATCATCGCAAGCTTCATAATATCAGCCGCTGTTCCCTGAATAGGTGCGTTGATAGCATTGCGCTCAGCCATAGAGCGAACTGTAGCGTTCATCGAAACGATATCCTTCAGATACCTTCTGCGCCCCAACAGAGTCTCGACATACCCTGTGTCGCGAGCCTCAGCCATAACACGCTCCATATAACTCTTAACACCTGGATATGATTCGAAATATCCATCAACGATCCCCTTTGCCTCCGTACGCGAAATATCCAATCGTTGCGCCAAACCAAAGGCCGAGATACCATATATGATTCCGAAATTCGCAGTCTTTGCCTTACGGCGATCATCCGCCGTAACATCATCAACAGATTTATGAAACAACCTCGCAGCTGTTGCAGTATGGACGTCAATACCTTTTTCAAAAGCCTCAATCAACGATTTATCCTGCGCAAAGTGCGCCATGATGCGCAACTCAACCTGTGAATAATCTGCTGAAAAAATCTCACGATCGCTATCTGCGGCAATAAATGCAGCGCGAATTGGCCTACCATCCTCATCGCGAATTGGGATATTCTGCAAGTTAGGATTTGTTGAAGACAAACGCCCCGTAGCCGTTACAGCTTGATTATAAGTGCTATGGATTCGACCCGTAGAAGGGTTCACAAGCAAAGGCAAAGCCTCGACATAAGTTGTCAAAAGCTTATTTAACTTACGATATTCAAGGATATTATCAATGATTACGTGCTTACCAGCAAAACTCTGCAGATACTCCTCATCAGTGCTAAAACGCCCTGTCTTTGTCTTCTTAGGCTTCTCAGCAATCTTCATCTTAGCAAACAAAACATCACCAAGCTGAACAGAAGAGTTGACGTTGAGCTGAGGCTCCTCAGCCTCATCGCGAATAGATTTTGCAACTTCATCCAACCTCTTTCTAAGCTCCATTCCGTAGCGCCCCAAAGCATCAGAATCTATAGATACGCCTGCCATCTCCATATCCGCAAGGACGCGAATCATCGGCTCCTCAACCATATCATATAGCTTCAGAAGCCCCTGCTTCTCAACCTTGTCATAGAGAATGTGTTTCAACTGCAACGTAACATCTGCATCCTCACACGCATACTCAACAACCTTATCGAGGTTGTATTCCGATGCCACAGCCATAGTAAGTTGCTTCGCACCCTTACCTATAAGAGTTTCGATCTCAATTGGCGAATAGTTCAGATGGCGCTGCGCTAGTGCCGTCATACCGTGTCTTGACTCAGCATCGAGAAGATAGCTCAACAACATTGTATCGATCAAACGCCCAGCAACCTCAATGCCAAATTGTCGCAAAACAACAAGGTCAAACTTTATATTTTGTCCAATCTTCGCAACGCTCTCGCTCTCGAACAATGGTCGCAAAATTGACTTATACTCCTCTAAACTCTTTGAGTCGTTAGACACGCTATGCACATCGACATACCAAGCCTCACCACTCTCTATAGCGAATGAGATTCCGACTAACTTGCTGCTATATGGATCGACACCTGTAGTCTCTGTATCGAAACAAAATTCGCTCGCTGCGCCAACCTTAGCGACAACTTCGCGCAAAGAATCAACGCTATTTACAAGATGATACTTGACACCAACATCCGCAATTGTTCTATACAACTGCTCCTGCGAATTTGAATTTTCACTCTCTTCGCTACTACTACTACTAACGACTGATGCTGACGACACGAAGCCAGAAAACAAATCGCCCTGAGCACCTACCGGCGCCGGCGTATCAATTGGCGAATCAAACGCAGCCACAACCGGAGTATCAGAATCATCCGAAGGCTTAGCTACGCCCTCGCCGTCAAAAAAAAAACCTCGCTCCAACTCCGAATACAACCCCCTGAAATTCATCTCGCGGAACAACTCCTTCAACTCCTCAACCTTAGGCTCACACACCATCAAATGCTCCTCGCAGAACTCTATAGGAACATCCAAACGAATAGTGGTCAACTCCTTAGACAAACGCAACGCATCAACCGACGCAGCCAACTTCTCGCCCTGCTTACCCTTAATACTACCGACATTCTCCAAGATATTCTCAACACAACCCCACTCACAAACCAACTTACACGCACCCTTCTCACCAATTCCAACAACACCCGGAATATTATCCGAAGCATCGCCCCAAATTGCCAAAATATCGCGCACCAACATGGGGTCATCGATACCATATTTCTCCTTGATAGCAGCCTTATCCGTTATAGTGATCTCATCGCCCTTATGGCGGTACAGATGACAATTATCAGTCACCAACTGACCGTAATCCTTATCTGGCGTAACCATAAAAACCTCATAACCAGCAGCCTCACCCTTAGCCGACAACGTACCAATAACATCATCAGCCTCGAAATCCTCAACCTCCAAGATCGGAATACACATAGCCTCGATCAACCTCTTGACATAAGGCGTAGAGGCGATAATATCCTCAGGCGTAGCGCCACGATGAGCCTTATAATCAGGAAAAAGTCTACGGCGAAAACTACCCCCCGGAGGATCGAAAGCCACACCCAAAAGGTCTGGCTTCTCACGGCGCAACAAATCGCGTAAAAACTTAGCAAATCCAAAGACAATAGAGGTGTTGAAACCTTCGCTATTGCGCATTGGATTTGACATAAAGCCGTAATAAAATCTAAAAATCAACGCATAAGCGTCGATCAAAAAGAGTCTCTTCATATATTATACTATATATATGTGTGTTTGTGTAGAATTTCCAAAAACGAACCAAACCTACATATTATCCGCGCTAAACCACTCAGCAAACGATGTTGCAGTTTCGTGCAACTTCAACGAATGCAACACAACACCACTAGGCAACTGAGAAGAGATACGCTCCGCAAAATCAGCCAACATATTCTCGCACGTAGGCTGATAATCGACCTGCAAAATATTCTTGAACGTAACACCCAAAGCATTGACAACATTATGCGACTGCTCCGAACGCCTAAAGATAAGAGCATGGTCCAAACGCGAAACAATCTGCTCATTCACAATACGCTTCAAATCGCCAAAATCCATCACCATACCATACTTAGCACACCCAACATCGCTGCAAGGCTCGCCAATAACCGTGACAAAAAAGCGATACGAATGGCCATGAATCTCGCGACACGCACCATCGTAACCCTCCAAAGCGTGCGCCGCCTCGAAACTAAACTCCTTGGTCAATCTTATCTTTGCCATCTATTTCCGTCTTGACAAATTATCAATTACCTCGTGACTACAACTTAGAGCCGTAAGCCAAATCGCCAGCATCACCTAGTCCCGGAACAATATACGACTTAGTAGACAACTCAGCATCTACCGCAGCACACCAAATCTCGAAATTCGGAGTTGGCATATTCTCATTTACATAATCAACACCCGCCTGACTAGCTATAATAGCAGCAACGTGTGTAATCTTTGGCGTACCGCAACGCTCAATCAAAGCGTTGTGAACCAAAACAAAAGATGCGCCTGTAGCCAACATAGGGTCAGCCAAAATCAAAGTCTTACCAGTCAAATCGCAGCTCGAAACATACTCTACATCGATCTCAAAGCTATGCTTATCACCCTCGTGAGTATGCTTGCGATATGCCGAAACAAAAGCATTAGAAGCGCGATCGAAATAGTTCAAAAAGCCATTATGGAACGGAACGCCTGCTCGAAGAATCGTAGCCAAAACAACATCACCCTCCTCAAGAAGCGCTACCTGAGCCTCCCCAAGAGGAGTCTGAACACCCTTGACAGAAAAATCCATCGTCTTTGAAATCTCATAAGCCATAATCTCGCCAATACGCTCCATATTGCGTCTGAAACGCAACGGGTCGCCCTGAATGCTCTTGTCGCGAAGCTCCGAAACGAACTTGCTCAAAATCGAGTTCTGCTCTGAAAGAATGTGAATCATAGTGTTTATATCTATTTAAGTTTATTATTTTTATCCTCTAATACAAAAAGTTGTTGAACGGGAAACGACCCGAATGAATCTCGCGAACCATACCATAAAGATCCGCGCGGAACTTCTCAACATTGATCTTCTCGCGCGCCGATATGAAAATACACGGCGTCTCCTGCTTCGCAATCCAACTCTGCTTCAGATCCTCCAACGACATATTCTCGCGCGTAACAGGAGTCAAATCGTCCTCCTCCTTCTCAACATGAGTATGCGCATCGATCTTATTAAAGACCATGAAAACAGGCTTATCACCAGCACCAATATCCTGCAATGTCTGCTTCACAACCGCAATCTGATCCTCAAAAGTATCGTGCGACACATCAACAACGTGCAGCAACAAATCAGCCTCGCGAACCTCATCCAAAGTCGATTTAAACGACTCGACAAGCTCCGTAGGCAACTTGCGAATGAACCCAACAGTATCAGACAACAAGAAGGGCAAATTGTCAAAAACGACCTTACGCACCGTAGTATCCAACGTAGCAAAGAGCTTATTCTCAGCAAAGACCTCGCTCTTAGAGATGAGATTCATCAACGTAGATTTTCCAACATTGGTATAACCAACCAACGCCACACGCACCATACCGCCACGATTAGACCTCTGAACAGACATCTGCCTATCGATCTTCTTAAGATCCTCCTTCAACTTCGTAATTCGGTTGCGAATAGCACGTCTATCAGTCTCGATCTCGCGCTCTCCAGCACCACCACGCGTACCCGTACCACCGCGCTGGCGCTCAAGGTGGGTCCACATACCAGTCAAACGAGGCAGCATATATTGGTAATTAGCCAACTGAACCTGCGTCTTAGCATACGCCGTAGTGGCGCGCGACATAAATATATCAAGGATCAAGCGCGTTCGATCCAAGATCTTACATGGCATCTCCTTCTCGATATTGCGAGTCTGCGACGGCGAAAGCTCATCATCAAAAATCACAACATCGATCTCCTCCTCCTTACAATAATCTGCGATCTCCTGCAACTTACCAGGACCGACATATATGCGCGAAGAGGGCTGCGACAGACGCTGCGTGAACGTGCGCTCGCACTTTATATCTGCCGTATCAGCCAAGAACTCAAGCTCAGCAAGAAACTCCATAGCCTCCGCTGGCTTCTGGTTATCCCTAATCACAGCGACCAAAACAGCGCGGCGCGGTTGATCCCACACCCACTCGTAGCTCTCCTCAGCCCCCTTGCTCTCGCGTTTATCTAAACTCTCTAAAATCATATATCTCTTCGCACAAAAAAGGGCACCTTAACAGATACCCTTTATAGATTCATTGTAACGCTTACAATACAAAAACTAAATTACTGGATTGTAAACTCAATCGGAAGCGTAAACTTCAGACGTACTGGTTGGTTACGCTGACGAGCCGGAGTCCACTTTGGAGATTGCTTCAATACGCGAATCGCCTCGTCTGACAACGAACGATCTGGCGTAAGAAGAATCTCGATGTTTGACAACGCTCCATCCTTCTCAACAACGAACGTCAAGATAACACGTCCAGAGATACCATTCTCAGCTGCAATCTGTGGATAGACAACCTTCGACATAACCCAGTTACGGAATGTACTAAGATCTCCACCATTGAACGAAGGCATCGTCTCAGCGAAAAGGAATGGCTGATCATCCTCGATAACCTCCTCAACAGTAGCTACCTCTTGCACGATCTCAACATCCTCGTCAAACTCCGCAAAATCAACCTCCATCTCAACCTTCGTGTCGTTCGTTACGACTTGAAGAAGATCGGTGATAACCTTAACCTCCACCTTCTTTGGTGGGGGTGGTGGCTCGTTAAGATCTTGGCGCGTGATCTCAGTGATCTGCTCCTCGATTGGACCATAGTTCATCTCAACCTGCTCGATGCGGTGCTCAGCTGGAGTATACATAAACGCAAAGATGACAGCACCTAGAGCGATTATAAAACCAATCTCAAGGAGAATACCACGCAAGTTATTCAGATCTTTTTCGGGATTTTTCTTTAGTTCCATATCTATTACTTATTCGTCTTTTACCTAACTTTGATTACAAATATATAGATTATATAGATAAAAACAAATTGTTTAGGTCATAAATATGCAAAATTTAATACCTTTGCCAATATGACAACAGAGAGAACATTAGAGCAAAAGGCGCTGTTTGGGTTGACACTCAACGAGTTAGAGGCGGTGTGTGCCGAGCAGAAGCTTCCGAAATTTGTCGCGAAGCAGATTGCGGATTGGCTATATGGCAAGCGTGTGACTGAGATTGAGCAGATGAGCAATCTATCGAAGGTTGCGCGCGCAACACTAGCCCAAAGCTACACCGTAGGGCGTACGCCACACTCGAAAGTTAGCGAGGCGAAGGATGGGACAAAAAAGTATCTATTCATGACGGCGCAAGGGGCGGCGATAGAGTCGGTATTTATCCCCGACGGCGAGAGAGGCACGCTTTGCGTATCGTCACAAGCTGGTTGTCGCATGGGCTGCACATTCTGCGCTACGGCGCGCCAAGGGCTGCAACACTCGCTGTCTAGCGGCGAGATAGTGAATCAAATTGCATCGTTGCCGGAGTTTGACCGATTGACAAATATCGTATTCATGGGTATGGGCGAACCACTCGACAACGTAGACAACCTATTGGCGGCGCTAGAGATAATAACAGCAAAATGGGGTTGGGCATGGTCACCACACCGCATCACAGTCTCGACAGCTGGAGTAACATCGCAGATAAGGCGATTGCTAGAGGAGTCGGGGGTAGATATTGCAGTGAGTCTACACAACCCATACGCCGATGAGCGCGCCGAGATAATGCCTATTGAGAAGGCATTTCCGATAAAGGAGTTTATAGCTGTGTTACGCGAGTATGATTTTTCGGGGCAAAGGCGCGTATCGTTTGAGTATATATTGATGAGTGGCAAGAATGGTTCGCCGCACCATGTGCGCGAATTGGGGCGACTGCTAAATGGGTTGAAGTGCCGCATAAACATAATCAAATTCCACAAGATACCAGACTCGCCATACTTCTCGCCAGAGGAGGAGAAGATCCTGCGATTCCGCGATGCGCTAACAGCAAAGGGGATACACACCACCGTAAGGCGTTCGCGCGGCGAAGATATAGAGGCGGCATGCGGTTTGCTCTCTACAAACAATAGCATAAAGAGATAGAACCAATATAACTAAAAACCAAATAGAACTATGATTCGTAAAATCACACTCGCGGCACTGCTTCTCGTAGCAGCAATCGCAGCCAACACAACAGCAGCAACGGCGCAAGTTAAATTCCACACTGGCGACACATCGACCCTATACAAGGAGTCGAGAGCTGGCGACAAACTAATATTTATCGATCTATACGCATCGTGGTGTCCGCCATGCAAAGCGATGGATCGCGATGTCTTCTCGCGCAAGGATGTAGGCGACTTCATGAGCAAGAATTTCATCAGTGCAAAATATAGCGTTGACGAAGGTATTGGCGCAGAGTTTTCGCGCTCTTACAACGTGCGCTCAATACCTACATATCTAATATTCAACAGCGAGGGAGTATTAGTAGCACAGATGGCTGGCGCAATGAGCCACACCGAGTTCATAACAAACATGACAAGCATCATAGAGCAAGCCAAATAGATGAACGTGTTGATAAGAATAGAGCAGTCGTGCATTAGTACGGCTGCTTTTTTGTTGACCTTAATGGCGACGGGTAAAAAGAGGAAGGTTAGAAGTTGGGGGTTGTGTCGAAAGTGATGCGGGTGCCGGTCGTGGGGTCGGCGAAGGTGAGGCTCTGCGCGTGAAGGCACATGCGGCCATAGGAGCGCAGATCATCCGTAAAACCATAAAGAGTGTCGCCAACGATAGGCGAACCGATGAAAGCGACACCAGAACCAGCATCGCGCCCCAAACCAGGTCGTGCATCAGCACCGCAATAAGCGCAATGAACACGCAGCTGATGAGTGCGCCCAGTATGGGGTTTCAGGTCAAGGCGCGTGACGGCGCGTACACCTCCAAGCATCTCGTGAGATACAACACGAAAAGTCGTCTTAGAGTGCTTACCACCCTCAAAATCGACACGCTGGCGAGGCCTATTCTCGAAATCCGTAGCCAAAGGAAAATCGATAACTCCTCTAGCACCAATATCGCCAATCCAACCATCAACAAGCGCGACATAGCGCTTAGCAACATCGCGACCCTCAAACTGTCGCTGCAAATTGCGCTGAGCATCGACACCCTTAGCGAAAACAATAACGCCAGAGGTAGCCTGATCCAAACGATGGACAACGCAAGCATCGCCACAACGCATCTGCGCAACCTCCTCCAACGACACAACATCAGCATCGCGGCCGCGAACCGAAAGCATGCCTGCTGGCTTGTCATAAACTATATAATCTGCGCTCTCAGCCAACGGCTCTAAATCGCGATAAATACCCTCTAAATCGCACCTGCGAAAGCTATCACGGCGCAATGCTGGCTCAACAGCAGCAACAGAAACACCGCGCAAAACGAACTCCAAAATCGGCTTACACTTACCCAAACAAGCACCATAGAATTGACCATCGAGGCGCAGCTCGCCCTTCGTGGAGTCGCCAACCCAAAACTCCCCCATCTGCAATGGGCGAAGAGAATTAGTCAAGGCATAATGCAACAACTTAGGTGCCGCACACTCCCCAGCCCCAGAGGGCGGCAAACGGCGATAGCGCTGCTCGAAAATATCAGCCATGCTACGCTCCTCACCAAGACCATTGACAACAACATAGCTCTCGAATATCCTGCGCTGAAGAGCCTGCGACATCCTCGAACGCTCGCCGCGCAACGCCGCAGAATCGCCACCCTCAGAATCACACACCTCAATGGCGCGGCTAACAGCCGAAATAGCCTCTTCATCATCAACAAAAAGCCCACCACGCATATCGAAAATAGGCGGAACGAACCCCTCCAAGCGCGTGCTATCGCCAACCAAACCTGAAAAACCAAACAGGAAACCAACCCTGCCAGCGCTATCCTCAGCGACCATAACACCCAACATCTTACCCTTAAGAAGCTCCGAACGAAGCAACGAATCATCGCCAACAACACCCCAAAGATGCTCTAAAAGAAGCTCGCGACCCCTCAAAATCAACGCCGAAGGGCGATAGTCAAAAGGGTCGTTAAGCATAATCGGCATAGGCGACAAAGCATCGAAATCGGATCTACTCAATTCGAAAAACATCGCCACAAAGATAATCAAAAAAAATAGCTGCGACCACAAAAGGCCGCAGCATAATTAAACACCATAATATATAGTGCAGAGAAACTAATCGATCGTGATGTCGCTATCCGAAACCCACTCGCCAACGCTGACAGTGAAGTTAATCTCCTCATCGTAAACCGTGTCGCCAGGGACGATATCTTCATCTACGACAAGGTTCGTTTCGTTGCCCTCATCATCGAAATAGCTGCTGCTGATGTAATATCCACCGCTACTCTCAAGACCACCAAGCTCAACAACATAGCTATAAGAGCTACCCGCAACCCACTCGCCCTCAAGAGGATAGCCAACCTTGACAAAAAGAGGACCATTGACAACATCGCCAGAACCAACACTATAATCGGCATTGGAGAAACCAACAACATCACCACCATCGCTATCAGTGACACGATAGACAATGACAACGCGCGCACCAGCAGCAGTGCCGCTACTCGTAGTATCCCAAGGAACCAACGTCTGAGGCATAAGCATCAACGAACCATTATCCGAAACGAGAGCTGAAGAGGTGCTAGTGATAGTTGTAGCTGGCTTCTTGATCCCAACGTATGAGTACAAAACATTCTCATCATAAGTGACAGATTCGAAAGGCTTCCAGCTCTTTGCAACATAGTCGAATGTGTTAGAGCCAACCATAGCCTTGAACGTTACCGATTGCAAATGGACAATACTATTGGCACCAGCTTTGACATTGAGGTTGACCTGCGACAAAATATGATCGAACGAGAGCGAAATAGCGCCGCCAACAGGACGCATATCGACAGAGTTGACCGCCGCCAGAAGATCCGTCTGGCTATCAGCAGATTGGATAGTGATAGCTGCCGTCAAAGATTTGTTTGAATCGACAGAAGCCATATCAACAGCATCATCGTCAGCGGGGTAAAAGGCATAGAACTCAACAGGATAGCTATCGGTCGATGTTGGCCAACTATAGCTGTCGCCAAGCCAACCCCAAGAGCTAGAGGTATCGTTGTAGCCATAAGAGTCGCCATCGATAAAAAAGCCAGCATCGGAACTATTAACACCATAGACTCCAAAGCCTAATTTGTCGCCCTGAAGCATCGACAGATCGTTGACAACGGCCCTAGAGGTAGAGCTTAGAAAGGAGACCTTTGTCTCGTCAGAGCTATCATCTGTAGTTGTTTCGCTATAAGCAATAGCGTCATCTGGCTCAAAAACACAGCCCACAAGAGCTAACGCAGCGCCAAAGGCTGCCAAGAAGTAAAGTTTTCTTTTCATACGTTTTTATTGGTTTTAATTAATTGGTTTTAATTTTATGATTAATTTAGCTCGATCTCGCCACCATCGACCCAGCCGTCAACATCGATGAAATAATCTGAGACATAATCGAAAGCGACCTCATGTGAAATCTCATAATCGGAAAGACCATCGGTCGTAGCCAAGACCTGAGAGCCAACCGAAACAGCGCTCAACTGATCATCGTCAACAAATCTCTTACCATCGTTCTGATAGACCTCCAGCGACAAAGCATAGTCGCTATGTTGATCATTAGCCGCAGAGTGACCCAAACAAATTCTCGACCCAGAAACGACACCCGAAGAGCTATTATCGGCACGCGTAGCATCGCTATAACTCCAGGTGTCAAGCTCAAAAGTGTGGCTAACACTATCCTCATGCGTATCGCCACTAACCATATAGACACGCGTAGAGAAGCCACCAACAGTAGCAGTGACCTTCTGAACCGAACCCAAATTGGAAGCCGAAACAGAGACATTCATAGTACGAGTGCGAGGCAACATCTTAATCCCCTTCAGAACACTCATCTGCTCCAACTCATAATCCGTCAACACGATGCCACTCATAGAGGTTACAACACCGCGCGACAACGCCGCCATATTGCTCGTAACCTCAAACTCCCCCAAAGACCACGCAGCCAAAGGCTTAGCAGCAGAGGCACTAACATCGGAATTAGAGTCGCTCGAAGTGGGTAAAACAGCAGCAAAAGTGGCATAATCATCCGTATTCTCAAACTCCAACGAACCGCTCCAATAGCTATCCGCAGAGGACTCATTCATTGCGACAATGGCGTAGCGACCAACAGGAATCTGGATGCTTCCCTCGTAGATACTCGTTTCGATATAGCGCTCGAAAACACCACTCGTACCACCGGAATCATCTAAAACGAAAAAACGCAACGAAACACGATGAACACCAACATCATAACTCGTGCCGCTACGCGTAACATCACCGGAAACATTGATCCCAGAATCGCTCCAATCAACAGCAATATCCATCAATGCACTCGTTACATCGCCACGACCACACGAAACACTATTCCGCTCACAGCCATAAGCCATAAGGACCAAAACGAAAAAAAGAAAATTGAGAAACCAACCAACGAAATACCACCTTCTACCCATAAGCTAATTTAAATACAACACCATAACCACACCACACAACTCAACATCCATACCACACAAAGAAGAGAAAACACGAAAAAATATTTAATGCGATTGCTTGGAGAAACAATTTTTTTTACATAACTTCGCATAACAACGCGATCACTGCCCAACAAGCAGTGACGCTATTTTTTAAAGCCTTACACAAAAAAAGCAACAAGCGATGGCACAGGAGATAATATACCTAACAGCAGAAGGGTACAAAAAACTAAAGGACGAACTAGATCATATGAGATCTGTAGAGCGCCCTGCAATAACAGCAGCTATAGCCGAAGCACGCGACAAAGGTGACCTATCAGAGAATGCTGAATACGATGCTGCACGCGAAGCCCAAGGACTACTTGAGCTGAGAATTGCTAAAGCAGAAGCTGTAATGGCAAACTCAAGAATTATCGATGAGACAAAGATCGATACGTCAAAAGTGCAGATCCTAAGCCGCGTAACACTCCTAAACCACAACACAAACAAGGAGACAATATATGTGATAGTATCCGAAAACGAAGCGAACCTTCGCGAAGGAAAACTAGCCATAAGCACACCAATAGCAAAAGCAATATTAGGCAAGAAGGTTGACGAAACAGTCGAAGTAGAGGTGCCAGCAGGAACAATAAAGTTCACAATAAAAAATATCACTGCATAGGGTATGGAATAAGCACATAAAAGTGTGGCATAGAAATAAATAGAGGAGAAAAGCAATGCGCTTTTCTCCTCTATTTATTTCTTGCATTCGTCCTTGCTAGAGCCACATTAGTTATAGCCACCGATGCGAGATGCAGAGGCATCGAGGCGAAAGGCGATGAAGATCATAACTGTAAAGGCGAGCAATGAAGATCCACCATAACTCATAAATGGCAACGGGATTCCCATAACTGGCATAAGTCCAATCGTCATACCAACATTGACAAAGATATGGAACAGAAGGATCGATGCCACACAGTAGCAATAGACACGACCAAAGCCCTCAACCTGGCGCTCACCCATGCTCATAAGGCGCAAAATCAACGTCGCCAAAAGCATCAACAAAACCGCAACACCGACAAAGCCCCACTCCTCTGCCAAATCACAAAAGATAAAATCAGTATGCTTCTCCGGAACAAAGCCATACTTAATCTGAGTTCCATCAAGAAAACCCTTACCCCAGAATCCACCAGAACCAATCGCAATTTTCGATTGATTGACATTATAGTCACTACCCAACGGATCGCTAATCATACCAAGAAAACTCATGATGCGGTTCTGCTGGTGGGGACGTAATATCGTATTGAAAATATAATCACTAACCGGCAAAAAGATCATTGTAAAGAGGAAAAAGCCAACAATGACAAAGGTCTGCGACAACTGCTGACGCAACGCATTAAACAACACAAATGGCATTGTAAGCAACGTAACACACATCAAAATAGCATAGACAGATGCAGACTCATTGAACAAAAGCCAAGTCGCAACAACACCTAAAAGCGTTCCCGCAGCAAGCACCGCGACATACTGGATATGCTGCTTATACTCACCACACATCATCGCATCACAAACAACACAAACGAAGATCGAAAGAAGCAACAAAACCAACGGCGACAAGACAAACGACACGACAAAAAGCAACGCGATAAGCAACATCGGAATACACAACCACTTATTCAAACCCTCGCGATAAAGCACAAAAAGAAACGATCCAAAAACGATTCCAGACCCCGTGTCGTTCTGCAAAACAATGATAGCAAGTGGCAACAAAACAACTGCTGCCATCTTAGCAAGGCCCTTGATATCCTGCACCGAAAAGCTATACTCACTCATCACACGCGCCACAGCAAGACTCGTCGTAATCTTAGCCAACTCAACAGGCTGAAAACGCATAGGACCCAACGAAAACCACGACTTAGCTCCATTCACCTCGCGACCAAAAAGCAGTGTCGCAACGAGTAAAACTACTCCAAAGAGATACAAAACATAGGCATACTTATGGAAGACACTAGCATCGACCAACAAGACGATAAGCGCCGCCAAAAGCGACACACCAAGCCAAATATATTGGCGCACATAAAGGTGTGACGAAGCGAAAAAATCGGTCGAAGCATCATCGAACGTAGCCGATGTAATACAGACACAACCAATAACCGCAATGGCAATATAGACAAGTATCGACAAAAAATCGACACCCTCGAAATATCCGCCGCTAGAGCGGCCATAACTACTACTTCTCATACGCAGGGTACTCTATATGTAGATTTTTAACATAATCAACAAGCCACTTACGCTTAACATCACCCGTCAAATACAACTCCTCAATAAGCGAAGCGATAGGCAGCGCAGCACTAGCCCCCCAACCCGCATTCTCGACATAAACCGAGATAGCGATCTTAGGGTTATCCTTTGGCGCAAACGACAAGAACGTTGAGTGATCCTCACCATGCGGATTCTGAGACGTCCCTGTCTTTCCACAAACATCCCAACCACGCAAATTTGCCAAACGCGAAGAACCAGAGACATGGACTCCCTCCCACATACCTTCGACAATAGGCTCAAAATGTTTAGCATCGACCATAGTATATTGGCGCTGCTCAAAGCGTGGATCCTTATGGACAACCGTAGAGTCGCCCCCAACACCTCCAACACTGCGCACGATATGCGGAATATAGTAATAACCCCTATTGGCAATAATAGCCGCCAGATTAGCCATCTGAAGCGGAGTACAACCCAACTCACCCTGACCAATAGACATAGAAATAACCGTCAAACCATTCCAAGAACCATTATACAACTTGTCGAAATAGTCAGCCTCAGGAACATAACCCGCACCCTCGCTCAAGAAGTCAGATCCCAACCTGCGACCAAAACCAAAACTCAAGACATAATCGCGCCACTTACTATAAGCCGGAACAATTCCACCATACTCAGGGTTACTCAAAATATTGTTGTAAACGTTACAGAAATAAGTGTTACACGACGTGGCAACAGCATAACGTAGATCCGTAGATGGCGTATGAGGGTGACACTTAACCTGATTTTGACCATAGTTAAATCCACCATGACACATATATCTCTGACTCGGAACCAAGACGCCCTCCTGAAGACCAATCAACCCCTGAACCAACTTAAAGATAGATCCAGGAGGATACCTAGACGTTACAGCGCGATTGAAAAGAGGACGGCGCGGATCGCGCAAAAGTTGCATATAATTATTACCACGCTCGCGACCAACCAACTCATCGGGATCGAAAGTAGGTGTGGAAACCATCATCAAAATCTCACCCGTAGAGGGTTCAATAGCAACAGCAGCACCAACCTTACCGCGCATCAACTCCTCACCAAAAAGCTGCAACTTAGCATCGATAGTAGAGACCAAAGCTTGACCCTGCTTAGGCAAAGTGTCATACATTCCATCAAGGTAAGAACCCTTAACAGCACCGTGAGTATCGACCTTCGAAACCTTAACACCCTTCTCGCCCTTCAACACACTCTCATAAGCCGACTCAACACCTCCAACACCAATATAATCGCCAGCACGATAACTCGGCCAACGCGCCAACTGCTCCTCACTAATCTCGCCAACATGCCCCAATAAATTACCGCCAATCTTACGCGGATACTGCCTCACAGTACGATAGACACTATGAAAAGCTGGCATATTCAACTCATCAAAACGCAACTTATCCTTAACCGTAACAAAGTTCGCAACGAGCGAAGGAATACGCGGACGCAACCTTGCATTGTTCAACGCGCGGATCATCTGCTCCTTCGAAATTCCAACCACATCGCACATCTTCATCGTATCGAAACCCTCCTTCGGCAATTCGCGATAGATCACCATCATATCGTAACAACCGCGACTCTGAACCAAATATTCGCCATTGCGATCGTAGACCTCTCCGCGAGCAGGATAGACAACCTCAGAACGCAAGACATTATTCGCAGACAAAGAGCTATAGCGATGATCCATCACCTGAAGGTAAAAAACACGACCCCCAAGCAACAAAAAGAGCGCGACAACAATTAGTTGAAGCGTGAAATAGCGACCTTTACCCGATTCGTAAGACATAAGTTTCTACTACTATAGTTTCTATTAACCCTTTCTAACACCCAATACTGGAGCAAAAAGGAGCGATAAAATCGAGATAAACAACACCGAAACAGCGCTGCTCAACAAAACGCGGCGCAAAGCAAAACCCCACGAGATAATATTCAAACTCTCAACAACAAACAATATTGTGTGATGAAGCAAAACCAGACACAAAAGGTAGCGCAAAAAGCGACTAACACCCATCTTGACCATAGCTGGAGCGCCACCAACAGACAACGCATCGCGACCAACAACAGCCAGCAACAAATAATAGCGAACGTAAGCGACAAAAGTAGTGGCAATAGTATTAACACCAGCCATACCCATAGCCAAATCAGCAATAACACCCACACCAAAGCCCAAAAGCAACATCGAAATCTGCGAACTCTGCATAGGCAAAAGCGCAACAAAACCGACATAAATCAATGGTGCCAACGCCACACTCAACGTCAACTTATCGATGACGAAGATCTGCAACGCCATGACGACAATGAAAAAAATTACGTATGGTAAAGTTCTATACATATCAACTAAATGTAACTAATTAACAGGTTGAAGATTCGGCACAAAACCATCCTCCAGTAGATCCAGGGCTTGCAAAATCTGCTCATCTTCACTCACTACGTCAAGACCATTCTCACTTGACACTGGTTCAACATCTCCAACTAGGTCAACACCGTCCAAAGCTGCCGCAGAAACGCCACTAGCACCATAAAGCAACTCGCGGCTCAGCGAAGGCAACTTAATCTCATAAGCACCAATATCATCCAACAACTTACGACCCTCGCCATAACGACTATTGTCGATAACCAAAACCGCCTTCAACGAAGAGATGTCAGCCGCAAGCTCAATATCAACATCATAAGATGTTTGAGCCTGATTCAACCTAGCATCGACAACAGAACCAATCGTTATACCCTCAGGAAAGATCTGAGAGAAACCAGTAGAGACAATCTTCGCACCTATATATATATTAGCATACTTAGATAACTCCTGCATCTGCACCCTATATACATCTACACCATTCCAAAATAGCGAACCTGCATGCTGATCACCATTCAACTTGCCACTCGAACGAAAACCACCATTCAGAATTGACATAACAACAGAATAATTGCGAGAACTATTGACAACATAACCAACCATCTCGCCCTGCGGCGTGACGACAGCCATACCATCGCTAACACCACTGCTCTCGCCCCTATTGATCATCAAATAGTTATTGCGCTTATTGATCGTATTAGAAACAACTCTCGCTCTGCGATAGATCTGCTCCTCACCCTTATAACCCCTACCTGCAGCGGCATAAATAAGCGAATCGCTCAAGACCATATTATACTTCGCGACCGTCTGCTCCAACTCAACAATACGCTGCAACAACTCCTCATTCTCCTCGCGCAAACCGAAATAGCTATTAACACCACCCCAAAAGCTGCCAACACCTCCTGCAACCTGCGATGAATAACCCAAAAGCTTAGCCTGCGTATAGCTATCAGAATGGGCATAGAACACAATAGCACCACTCTCCAACAAAACGAAGAGCATGAAAACATATATGCTACGCAGAAACTCTATTAGACGATACACGATTCAATCCTTTTAATTGATAGCGGGTAGTCAAGAAACAATTCTCAACTACCCCTACCTCAATAATTTATACCACTACAACTCTATTTACAGCACCCAAACTAGCGCATCAAGAATGAGAAGCGTTGGATATTCTTCAAAGCGACACCCGTACCACGAGCAATAGCGCGCAACGGATCCTCAGCAATATGGAATGGAATACCAGTCTTCTCGCTCAAACGACGATCAAGACCCTTGATAAGAGCTCCACCACCCGCAAGGTAGATACCATTGCGAACAACATCAGAGTACAACTCTGGTGGCATAGTCTCCAAAACCTTCATCAACGCTGCATCGAGCTTAACAAGTGACTTCTCAAGCGCAAAAGCGATCTCAGCATAGTTCAACGAAACAGTCTGTGGCAACGCAGTCAACATATTTGGCCCCGTAATCTTGAAATCCTCCGGAGGAGTGTCAAGCGTAGTAACCGCAGAACCGATAGCACACTTGATAGCCTCAGCAGTACGCTCACCGATACGGATATTGTGTTGCTGACGAACATAGCTCTGGATATCTGCCGTAAAGACATCTCCAGCAATATTGATCGACTCAGAGCAAACGATACCACCCAAAGAGATACAAGCGATCTCCGACGTACCACCTCCGATGTCGATAACCATATTACCCTCTGGCGCCTCAACATCAAGACCAGCTCCCAAAGCCGCAGCCATAGGCTCAAAAATCATATAAACCTCGCGACCACCTGCATGCTCCGCAGAGTCACGCACAGCGCGAATCTCAACATTCGTAGAACCAGATGGGATACAAATTACCATCTTCAACGAAGGAGAGAACAACGAATTAGACATCTTCACCTTCTTGATAAGACCCTTCAACATAAGCTCCGTAGCGTTGAAATCGGCGATAACACCATCCTTCAATGGACGAACCGTACGAATATTCGGATTAGTCTTCTCGTGCATTTGGCGAGCGCGTTGCCCAAGTGCCATAAGCTTTCCGTTATGAACATCAAGCGCAACGATTGATGGCTCATCAACTACAACCTTTCCGTTGTAGATAATCAGTGTATTGGCCGTACCAAGGTCGATTGCCAACTCCTGTGTTAGTGAAAATAGTCCCATTTTTATATTTTGTTTTCTGTTATTAACCACTTCAAAACACCCTTCAAATAACACTAAAGAGATACTTTAGGCGTGTTTGATTGCAAAAATAGTAATAAAAAGGGACATATAGGCACTTTTTTTATAAAAAAATTTGCGTACTTTTGCCCAGACTTAACTATCCGCAACTGCTTAACGCGAAGTTGATAGTTGCTAGTATGAACTTAATAAGATTCTATGAGTCAAAAAACTTCAGATGAGCTAACATTGTCATCGAGCTCAAAGTGTGCCGTCATTGGTTACGGCAGTTGGGCAACTGCGATCGTGAAACTACTTTGCGAGAATGAGAAAAAGGTTGGCTGGTATATCAGAAACGAAGAGGTTTTTGAAAGCGTGACGACTGAAGGGTATAACCCAAAATATCTTCGTGATGTAGATTTTGACACCAACAAGCTTGATGTCTCGAACGATCTTAACGACCTAGTATCGCGCTACGAAGTGATCATCCTAGCTATGCCATCGGCATATCTAAAGGAGTTCATGGAGCCACTAACCGTATCGTTGAAGGATAAATTTGTGGTCTCGGCAATCAAGGGAATCGTCCCTGGCGACTACCTAACAGTTGTTGAATATCTCAACAAAGCCTACGAATTGTCATACAAGCGCATGGGTATCATCACTGGCCCAGCGCACGCCGAAGAGGTCGCACTGGAGCGCTTCTCATACCTTACGGTAGTATGTCCAGATCAAGATCTGGCGCACGTATTGGGCGAGAAGATGGAGTCGAAATATATCAACGTAAGCTTCTCGAAGGATCTATATGGTATAGAATATGCGACTGTACTGAAGAACATATATGCCATATCAGTAGGTATGGCTGTAGGCCTTGGATATGGCGACAACTTCCTAGCAGTGCTTATCTCGAACTGTGCGCGCGAAATGAACAACTTCGTAAAGGAGAGCTACCCTGATGCGCGCGAAACACGCGAAGCAGCATACCTTGGTGACCTATTGGTGACGTGCTACTCAACATTTAGCCGCAACCGCAGACTTGGCCTTTTGATGGGCAAAGGATTCTCGACAAAGAGCGCCTTGAACGAGATGACGATGGTGGCTGAAGGATACTTCGCCGCTGATTGCATCCGCCACATAAACGAAAACCACAATGTAGATATGCCAATCGCAGATATGGTGTACGGCGTATTATACCGCAAAATGTCAGCACGCAAATCGATGAAGCTACTGACGAAACTGCTGAAATAACAGAGAAAAAAATAATAGTTACAATGATTAAACTAGATCTATCGAAGAGTGGGGTAAACTTCACTCCGCAAATCAAGGAGCAAGCGCAAGCTGCAAATGCACTTTTGGAGAGCAAAACAGGCGCAGGAAATGACTTTTTGGGTTGGGTAAACCTACCTACATCTATCGATGCAGCGCAAATCGCAGCATTCAACGAGCAAGCGGCAAAGCTGAAAGCAAAGGCTGACATCATCATCTGCATCGGAATCGGCGGTTCATACCTTGGCGCAAAAGCAGTGCTTGATTCAATGAACAACTCATTCGATCTTTTGAAGAAGAAGAGAGAGAATCCAATCGTACTTTTTGCTGGTCAAAACATATCGGAGGATTACACAGTAGAGCTTTTGGAGGCTACGAAAGAGTACTCAATCGCTGCAGTTGTAATCTCGAAATCAGGTACAACAACAGAGCCTGCGATCGCATTTAGAATCATCAAGGCAGAGATCGAGGCACGCTACGGAAAGGCTGAGGCTGCAGAGCGCATAGTAGCAGTAACGGATGCTTCTCGTGGTGCTTTGAAGTCACTTGCAACAAAAGAAGGCTACCCTACTTTCGTCATTCCAGACGATGTTGGAGGGCGCTTCTCGGTGTTGACTCCAGTGGGTCTTTTGCCTCTTGCGGCAGGTGGTGTTAACATCGCAGAGCTAGTTCGTGGAGCGCAAGACATGGAGCGTGCAACGGGTGCTAACGTAGCATTTGACGAGAACCCAGCGGCGATCTACGCCGCAGCGCGCAACATGCTATACCAAGATGGAAAGACGATCGAGATCTTGGCTTCATACGAGCCAAAGCTACAATACATAGCTGAGTGGTGGAAGCAACTTTACGGTGAGAGCGAGGGTAAAGAGGGCAAAGGAATCTTCCCTGCAAGTGTCACCTTGACTGCCGATTTGCACTCTATGGGTCAATACATTCAAGAGGGTGAGCGCATCCTTTTCGAGACAGTTATATCGGTTGGAAAGCCAGCTCAAAAGCTAGCTATCGAGGCTAACGAGGAGGATTTGGACGGTCTTAACTTCTTGAAAGGCAAGCGTTTGTCTGAGGTGAACCTAATGGCGGAGCTTGGTGTGACAATCGCGCACGTTGATGGTGGTGTACCAAACATTCGCATACAACTGCCAGAGATCACGGAGTATTACATCGGCGCAATGCTATATTTCTTCGAGCGTGCTTGCGGAATCTCAGGCTACATCCTAGGCATAAACCCATTCGACCAACCAGGTGTTGAGGCGTACAAAAAGAATATGTTCGCTCTACTAGAAAAACCAGGTTTCGAAGAGGAGACAAAAGCAATCAAAGCGCGTTTGTAAAAGAAAACGCACTTATCATAATAGATAGAAAAAAGGGTTGGAAAATTTTCCAACCCTTTTTTTTTGTGCCCAGGACGAGACTCGAACTCACACAGGCGTACGCCTACTACCCCCTCAAGGTAGCGTGTCTACCAATTTCACCACCTGGGCATTAAACTTAATGCAATGCAAATATAGAGCAAAAAAAACTCATACGCAAATCATCCGCAACGAAAGCCTGCAAAGCAATAAAAAAGGAGGAGTAAACAAATGTTAACTCCCCCAGAAAATTACTGCATATTATCGCTGCCATAGCACTATTGAGCCGCGCGCCGCAATGTTTGGCGCACCCGTAGCTGGATTTGCACCAGCGACAACACCAAAACCAAAGCGCCCGAAATTGCGCTGAACACCAACGCCAACCCAACTATGGTTGTTGCCAACCTCCCCCAAAAGCGACACCTCCCAATCGGGCCGGCGCTGCACAACAGAGGTGGTTGTATGGCGCTCAGTACGCTCCAACATAGTCAACGATCTCAACTCAACATCGCGCCCTACGACCTCCGCACGCCAACGACCCAGCGCAGC
The DNA here is from genome assembly GCA_047174045.1 of Rikenellaceae bacterium. GTDB lineage: Bacteria > Bacteroidota > Bacteroidia > Bacteroidales > Rikenellaceae > Alistipes. The sequence continues at coordinate 7,912 of JBCQUJ010000011.1, read as the reverse complement.
ACTGTCAGAAAAAATATAGAGGGAAGTTGTATCGCTAAAACTATCATCGACAAATTCCGGCTCGACATCGCCAAAAATTAATGTGTCGACATTTACTTCAACATTTGTTACTACATCGCTTGGCAATTTGAGCAATCTATTCCCCCAGATATTGCCCACCAAAAACCACGCAACAAGTGCAACAGCAACGAATAATGCAGATATAATCGCAAAACTTCGCATATCGCATCTATATTATTAGCACCACACAAGAGTCCAAAATCCCCCGAAAAAAGGATCTCGCATGGTGGCACAAATATACAACCCCAAGAGTGGGGCTGTCAAGAGCAAATGTCAATTATTTTTCTCTGAAAAAAGTTCTACTTGATGTCGAAATCGAGTAGTTTGCGACCATTCAATGACGCAACGATATTATCGCCTGCCGCAACAGAACCAACACCAACAGGTGTTCCTGTGAAGATCAGATCGCCGATCTTCAATGTCATAAATTGCGATACGTAGCTGATAATCTCATCGACCGAGAACAACATCTCAGACGTCGAAACACTCTGGCGAACCACGCCATTGAGCATCATCTCGAAGTTAAGATTCTGAGCATCACCACCCAACTCATCAAGCGAAATAAACGTAGGAGAGATTGCAGCCGAATGGTCAAACCCCTTACACAACTCCCACGGCAAACCCTTAGCCACAGCTTCGCGCTGGATGTCGCGTGCTGTGAAATCGATTCCAAGACCTACCTCATCATAGCAACGGCGTGCAAATTTCTTATCGATACACTTCGTAACACGCGTAATCTTGACGACCAACTCGCACTCGTAATCGATCTGCTCGGAAAATGACGGGATGAAAAAAGGGTCGTTATTTCTTAAAAGAGCGGTATCTGGCTTGACGAAAAACATCGGTTTCTCTGGCCTCTCAAACATAGCTTTCCCACTCGCATCTGCCTTCAACTCAGGCACATGCTGCGCGTAATTACACCCTATACATACAATCTTCATCTCTCCTCCTTGTTAGTTAAATCTATCGTCTGAATCGGCGGCGCTCCCTATCGTCTGCGGCATTCAAAAGATCAACCATCTTCTGCGCGAAACGATCACTCGCGCCAACATTTCCAATCATTGCATCAAGTTCCGCATAACTCTCCAAAACTGCAGCGCGATCCGGACCATTAACCAAGACTCGCTTCAGCGCCTTAACACCTTCACTCCTATTGAGTGACGATTGCAAAATTTCGCGCACAGCCTCGCGACCAAGGTTAATATTGACTAGCGAGAAATACTTAATAGAGAGGAAGATAGGCTTCAACATAACCTGCCACCACGGCAACCTAAACAGAACAACCTGCGGCGTGCCGATCAACGCAGTCTCCAAAGTCGCTGTACCAGAGGTAACAAGCGCAGCCTCACTATGATAAAGAAGCTCATACGTTTGACCCTCAACATACGCTATATTGCTGCCTTCCAACCACTTATCATAAATATCTTGGCTCAACCAATCTACACCAGCAACGACAAATTGGTAGTTGTTAAACTCCTCCTTCTCCGCAATATGGCGCATCAATGGCAAATTAGCCTTAATCTCACTTGCCCTACTACCCGAAACAAGGGCGATCAAAGGGCGCTCCAACAAATTATTCTCACACAAAAAACTAGCGCGACTTGGCATATTATCGATCTTTGCTCCGATAGAATCCTTCAACGGATTACCCTCATAATGACCTCTAATACGCGCCTTTGCAAAATACTCAACCTCGAAAGGAAAGATGACAAACAGCTCATCGACATATTTGCGAATCTTCTTTATACGACTCTCCTTCCAAGCCCAAACCTTCGGAGCGATATAGTAAAATGTCTTAATCTTCAGCGACTTAGCATACTTCGCAATTTTTAGATTGAAACCTGCGTAATCGATCAAGATAACAACATCTGGAGCAAACTCCCTAATATGGCGCTTACACAAAAATAGCTGGCGAATAATCGTAACGATGTTGAACAACACCTGCACGAAACCGAAAAAAGAACTCTTCGTATAGTGCAAACCAAGGTTCTCAACTCCGCCAACCTCTGCCATCTTATCGCCACCCCAGAAGAAAAACTCCGCCTCCGGATCGCTCTTCAGAAGCCCCTTCATAAGGTTCGATCCGTGAAGATCGCCCGAAGGCTCACCAGCTATCAAAAAATATTTCATACGCTATTATTATCCTATCCTTTTTTACTCCTTTATTAAATCAGAACGCAACCTCTTCGTGCGCTCCCACGCCTGCTCCTCCTTCCACTTATCGATAGCAGCAAAATTGCCAGAAAGCAAAATTTCAGGCACCTTATGCCCCCTGAAATCTGCAGGGCGAGTATAGACCGGAGGCGCAAGCAAATCATCCTGAAAACAATCAGTCAAAGCCGAAGCCTCATCGCCAATAGCACCCGGAATAACACGCACGACAGAGTCAACAATGACACATGCCGCCAACTCTCCACCAGTCAAAACATAATCACCAATAGAAATTTCGCGCGTAATGAGCTGCTCGCGAATCCTATAATCTATACCCTTATAGTGACCACAAAGAATGATGATATTTTTTAGTGTCGAGAGCCTATTAGCCTCGCGCTGATTGTGCTGCACACCATCTGGCGATGTATAGATTATCTCATCGTAATCCCTCTCGCTCTTCAGCTTCTCAATAAGCTTAAAAATCGGCTCAGGCTTCATAACCATACCAGCCTCGCCACCAAAAGGGTAATCGTCAACCGTGCGATGTTTATCATCCGCATAGTCGCGAATATTATGCACCACAATCTCGGCAAGACCGCTCTGCTGAACTCGCTTCAAAATCGACTCATTGAGCGGAGAACTCAACAAATCTGGCACTACAGTTAATATATCTATTCGCATAAGATTCGCCCCAGCCGATTAAATTAGTAATTAACCTCCTTATTGATAACCTCCACGATGAATGGATTATACATACACTCCTGACCAATCGTCGTATCGCCACTATGACCCGGATAGACAACGACATCATCACCCAACGGAACAATCTTCGTCAATAAAGAATCCATCAATTGTGCATAATCTCCACCAGGAAGATCTGTCCTACCAACACTCTCCTTAAACAAGGTGTCACCCGTAAACAAAACACGCTGCTTCGGCTCAAAAAGCGAAACATGACCCGGTGTGTGACCCGGAGTAGCGATAACCTCCAACGTTGTATGCCCAAATTTAAGCTCCTTATTCTCCGCCAACGAAAGGTCAACATCAACACCCTTCGGCATCTTGCCAACAGTTACGCCATAGACAACACTACCCTCCTGCTGCGCCTCGATCAAGAACATATCCTTACTCGACATAGCGAACTTAACACCATACTTCTCCTTCAAGAACTCAACACCCATAGCGTGGTCGAAGTGTCCATGCGTATTTACCGCTAAAACTGGCTTCAGACCCTTCTCTGCAATGAAATTCTCCATTGCAACATACTCTTTTTCGTTACTCATTCCAGCATCAACAACGACACACTCAAGCGTATCGTCCCACAAAACATAGGTATTTTCCTGGATAGGATTAAAGACTAAAACTGCGATATTCATAACTCTATATATTCTGATTTTTACTTGACAAATATAGCGAAAAAAGTTATCTTTACAATATGAATTTCAATCTAAAAAGAGCCGCAGCAATAGTTGCAGCACTATTGACCACTGCGCAACTTTTCGCTACGCCAACGGGGTGCGACATAATGGTTCGATGGAATGGCGACAAACTACTCGGCCCAAAATTCCAATGCCACACCGTGCGCCACGACGATGACTACTCAGGAGAGGTTATCTCCACAATAATTCGCCGCACACCACTGCTCGACAACGATCGCGCGATACTCTACGTTCACGGATATAACGACTATTTCTTCCAAGAAGAGATGGCGAACAGATTCTATGATTCGATGTGGAATTTCTACGCCATCGACCTGCGCAAATATGGTCGTTCAATGCTCGACCACCAACAACCATTCGAAGTGCTAGACCTGAAGGAATATTTCGCCGACATAGATCGCACGCTAGCGCTAATGTGGGGCGAAGGATTTCGCGAAATAATACTCATGGGACACTCTACAGGCGGTCTTATAACGACACTATATTGCAAAGAGATCGAGAAACAGGAGCAAGAAAGCGCAACAAGCGACTCGAAAAAGAGGGTCAATGCAACGGTAAAAGGGTTGATTCTAAACTCTCCATTCCTAGAGATGAACATGGGGTGGTTTGCACGAAAAGTTGGCTACCCAATTATCGCTGCGATAGGCAGAATAGCCCCCCAAGGAGTTGTGAGCCAAGGGAAATCAACGGCATATTTCGAGTCGCTACAAAGCGCACACAACGGCGAATGGGAGTATGACCCAGAGTTGAAATTTGCAATATCGCCACCCGTAACACTCGGCTGGATAAACGCAATTTACCAAGGGCATCGCACAGTGCAACGCACTCGCGACATCGACATTCCAATTCTGCTGCTATACTCCGACAACACAGTTTCAGGCAAAGTATGGAGCGAAAAATTCCAACACGGAGATTGCGTGCTAAATGTCGATCATATCAAAAAATATGGTTCGCGACTAGGCGAGAATGTAACCGCAGTAGAGATTAACGGAGGTATGCACGACCTAATTCTCTCAAGCTACAACTCAAGAGAACAAGCATACACAACAATATTTGATTGGTTAAAAGAGCAGAGATAAACCGCCCTTTTTGTACTATTTCGACTACTCCTCGATACGCGTAATCTTCGCACCAAGAGCGTTCAAGCGCTTGTCAATATCCTTATATCCACGATCAATCTGCTCCACATTTTGAATCGTAGAGGTGCCATTCGCAGACAACGCAGCGATAAGCAACGCCACACCAGCACGAATATCTGGCGACGTCATATTTGTTGCACGCAACTGAACACGATGATCATGACCAATAACAGTAGCGCGGTGCGGATCGCAAAGGATAATTTGAGCGCCCATATCGATCAACTTATCGACAAAGAAAAGGCGACTCTCAAACATCTTCTGATGGATCAACGCCGCACCCTTAGCCTGAGTAGCAACGACAACAAAAATTGACAACAGATCTGGCGTTAGGCCTGGCCAAGGAGCATCTGCAAAAGTCAAAATAGAGCCATCAATATAAGACTCCAACGCATAGCTATCTTGCTTCGGAATAAAAATATCATCGCCACGGCGCTCCATCTTGATACCCATTCGCGAAAACTGATCTGGGATCAAACCAAGATTCTCATACGAAACATTCTTAATGGTAATCTCAGAGCGTGTCATTGCCGCCATACCTATAAAACTGCCAACCTCAATCATATCTGGCAACATAGTATGCTCCGTACCGCCAAGCGAATCAACGCCATCAATAATCAATAAATTAGACGCTATACCCTCAATCTTGGCACCCATACGAACCAACATCTTACACAACTGTTGCAAATATGGTTCACACGCCGCGTTATAAATAGTCGTGCGACCCTTCGCCAAAACAGCAGCCATAACGATGTTAGCCGTACCAGTAACCGAAGCCTCATCAAGCAACATATAACACCCCTGCAACTCCTTACCCTCAACAGAAAAGAACTCCTCACCAGCATCAAAATTGAACTTTGCACCCAACTTCTGAAAGCCAATAAAGTGCGTATCCAACCTCCTGCGACCAATCTTATCACCTCCCGGCTTCGGTATATAGCCCACACCAAAACGCGCCAACAATGGCCCAACAATCATAACAGAACCACGCAACCTAGTGCAGCGTTTACGGTAATCATCAGACGTCAAATAGTCAAGATTAACATCCTTCGCACAGAAAGTGTAACTCTCATCGCCAATCTTCTCAACAACGACACCCATAGCCTTCAACAACTCAATAAGCTGCATGACATCAAGGATCTGCGGCACATTGTGCAACGTCACAACCTGATCCGTCAACAACGTTGCACAAATTATCTGCAACGCCTCGTTTTTCGCTCCCTGAGGAGTTATTTCACCCTTTAGGGTCTGCCCACCCTCAACCTTGAATATTGCCATCGTCTTCTGAAATTTTATGTAAAGATATATAAATATATCCATTTTTCCACCTTCAAGGTACTTTTTAGAGTTTAAACCAAATTATTTACTGATTTTATTTTCATAACTCACTTTTTTACACTATATTTGCAATCCAAGACGAAGATAAAAACAATAAAAATATAGAATTATGTCAACAAAGAGAACTTATCAGCCTTCGCGCAGAAAGCGTATCAACAAGCACGGTTTCCGTTTGCGTATGGCTACAGCAAATGGCCGCAAGGTATTGGCTGCACGTCGTGCAAAGGGCCGCAAGAAACTAACTGTATCATGCGAGTCAACATTTAAGTACGCTTAGTCTGCTTGATGTAAAAGTTAAAAGGGAGCTTAATAGCTCCCTTTTTTTATATTATCTTTTAAAAGTATCGCTACATAGCGACAACAAGCTGCAAGCCTGCCTGCCCATAACGCTTGCCTACAAGAGTATTCTCCCTCACTACATACGATGCCTTAATATTGGTACGATAACCTCTAGGGAAATAGCTCAAACCAGCACCATAGACAAATTCATCAGCAGATGACCTGTTTAATCTATCCAACATTTCAAAACGCACCCAGGGCTGCAACTTCGTCTTGGTGAAGTAGTAACCAAACTCTGCAAGATATGTCATGTGATCCTCCATGTAGGGAGTAAACGAATATTTACTATTAGCACTACCAGCATTCATATATCCGTAAGCAGTACAAAAGACAATAGAACCGGCGCTACCACACGCCATGTCTAGGTAACTATCCGCCGAAAGAGTAAAATATGAGCTCTGCGTCTCTGCACCGAAGGCAAAGGTCAATGTCTTACCCTCGCCAAAGTTACTACCCTCATACCGATCCTCATCAAACATATCGTACTGCAAACGTCCCGTAACGCGAGGAGGTGCCGTACCCTCAGCCTCAAAATCTTGGCGGCCCCTAAAAACGCCCAATCGATAACGCAACCTATCCTCGATAATAGTTCCGCGAAAATTTACACCGACATCACGCGCAACAATATTCTGCATTACAGCAGTAGTCGTATATTGATAATAGCCGAAACTATTTACAGCCAAAGCACCAGCACCCTGATATCCGTTTCTGTTATACGATACAGTCATGCGACCAACTGACAAAGTCAACCAATCGGCGAACTTGTGATCATATCTTACATCGAGCAACTTAATATTTGATGTCGCAGGAATGCCACTACCAAATACGTAGGAAAACTCTCCAGAAAGAACGATCAAATCCCTATCAGTCATCTTAAATGACGACGAAAGGCGCATACGGCTCGCCGAAGCGGAATACCCCCAATCATAGCTATCATCCACCAATGAACTTGAGCCAAAACCATCCTGAGTAGCCTGCATATCTGTAATCAAAAAGAACCCAGCCTTAACCTCTGGATTGAATTGAGCAAAGGCTTGCCCAACCATAACAAATGCAGCCATAACACTGCATATCATAAACTTGTAAATCTGCTTCATATATATCGTTTTAACGCTGCAATTTAACGATAATATATGGATAAATGAAACAATTAGTCATTTTGCATGGAAGTAAGATATTGGGCATAAAAAAAGAGTGGACTAACAGGTTAATGTTAGTCCACTCTAAGAAAAAAGGCGGCTACCTACTCTCCCACGGGAAAACCGCAGTACCATCGGCGTAAGCGAGCTTAACTTCTCTGTTCGGAATGGGAAGAGGTGGAACCTCGCTGCTAAAACCACCTAAAAGAACGTTTGCTATCATTATTCGATAACTATGCAAATGGGGTTGAACCCCTAATCGTTGCACGGCGATATATCAATTGACACGTTACAGAGATGAGATAAATTA
>JBCQUJ010000010.1:0-64759 GCA_047174045.1 Rikenellaceae bacterium | reverse complement strand
TGAGTGGATGCGGAGAGAGGGCTGAGAGAGTGGAGAAGAAGGGAAGGGTCTTTCCGAGGAGATCCTGAAACAAGTTCAGGATGACGTTACCAGGAAGACCGGGGCTGAGAGAGAGGGATGAGATAGTGGAGAAGAAGGGAAAGGTCTTTCCGAGGAGATCCTGAAACAAGTTCAGGATGACGTTACCAGGAAGACCGGGGTTGAGAGAGAGGGCTGAGATAGTGGAGAAGAAGGGAAAGGTCTTTCCGAGGAGATCCTGAAACAAGTTCAGGATGACGTTACCGGGGAAACCGGGGGTGGAGAGAGTGGCCGGAGAGTGGGGTTGAGTGAGTGGCCGGAGAGAGTGGGATTGAGTGAGTGAACGGAGAAGGAAAGGGTCTTTCCGAGGAGATCCTGAAACAAGTTCAGGATGACGTTACCGGGGAAACCGGGGGTGGAGAGAGTGGCCGGAGAGTGGGGCTGAGTGAGTTGGCGCGGAGAGAGAGGTTGGAGAATGGGGATGGAGAGTGGGGTTGAGTAACTGGACGCGGAGAGCGTGTGAAAAGAGAGATAAAAAAATGTGTGAGGGGTCTATATAGTGTGGGGGTGGTTGAAGAGGATATGTGCTTATATATAGCGAGAGAGACAAACAAAAAAATAAATAAAGAAACAAAACAATTAACTAATTATTAACTAAATTCTAAAACAATGAAGAAGAATTTATTTCTAGCAGGAGCAGCAGCGTTGATGTTGGCTTCTTGCGTGCAAGAGCAGCTTGTTGGAACGAATGGTTCGTTCGCAACAACTTATGGCGATGACGCTATCTCTATGCGTACTTTCGTAGGTAACTCTACGAAGGGTAGTGTTGCGGGTATCGACGCGCTACAAACAAATGGTTTCCTAGTTTATGCACAGCATGACCAATCTGGTACATCTGGTACAACTGGTAACACAGGTGCGAACGTTCCAGGAACAGGTAGCTGGAACATCATGAACAAGAAGTATGTAACTTGGAACGCAGATGCTGCTAAGTTGTACTGGGAGTATTCTCCAATCGAGTACTGGCCATTTGGTGGTACTGTAGATTTCTACGCTTACTCTATCCCAGGTTCTAAGACTACTAACGCTGCTGGTACGGAGATTACTGATAGTGCTTACGATAGTGAGGTTACAATGGATACTGATGGTATTGTTTTGTTCTCAACTCGCGTTGCGCTTGATGAGCAAATCGACCTTTTGGCTGGTGCTGCTATCGACTGCACAAAGGAGACTTCATACCTTACAAACGGTGTGTCGTTCAACTTCCAACACGTTCTTTCTCGTGTAGGTTTCCGTGCTAAGGTACAAGATGACTTTGATGTTGATAACTACGATATCGTAGTTAACAGCCTTGAGGTATTCTACAACACTAACGATTCTGCAACTACTCCATTCCTTCAAACTGCATCTTTCGATGTAACTGAGACTTGGGAGAATGTTTCTTCAGTAGGTACAAAGCGTGCGGCTCTTTGGGAGACTCCAACATCAGATGCATCTTCAGGTGTTGCTTTCGCACACACAAATGCTGTAGTTTACGACATCAACACAACTGGTATCTTGTTGATGGATGACACAACAGGTGAGGTTCCTTACACTCGTCTTGCTGAGGAGGCTGGTGTTACTACATCTATGGTTTCGGCTGGTTACCCATTTGTTATCAACGAGGATTCTGACGGTGACAAGGAGATTGCTAAGGAAGATGTTACTCTTAGCGAGTATGATACTCGTGTTGCTTTGACAGCTCCAAACGGATACATGATGGTTATCCCACAAGATTACTCAAGCGCTACTTACACTGACGCTGATGCTGTTACAGGTGTTGTAACAGACAACATGGATGCATCTATCTACGTACAGGTAATCTTTACTGCTGTAAAGAAGGGTCAAGCTTATGACGATGCTGATGCTAACGGTACTTGGAAAAAGATGACTTACGTGAAGAACGTAGCTCTTCCTCGTGTAATGCAAACTGTGGATGGTACTGATATCCCTCACGGATTCAACCCTGGTAAGACTTACACATTCGAGTTGGAGCTTGGTCTTGATGCTATCGTGTTCAGTACTCAAATCGGTGTTGACGAGTGGACTCCTGCTACAGGTGAGAACTCAGAGGCAGGCGAGGATGGATTCCACGTTGAGGAGGATAAGAATGATACTCCAGAGTACGGCGCGGGTGACCCAGTTAAGGTTGGTGCTTTGACTAATGCAATGAATGCTGTTTCTGGTTCAATGGCTCTTGACGTTGCAACAGGTACAGGTACGATTACTCTTACATGGGCTGCTTACGCTCCTGACGGAGATGAGGTGAACACAGGATTCCGTGTAGAGTACACAGGCGGTACAGGTTCTCACAGCTTCACTCACGCAGTGACAGTTGATGATGCTGATGCAACAGGTGTTGAGATCAAGGGTGTTGACTCTACATTGGATTACTCAATCGCAGTAGTTGCGGTTGGTGCTCCAGGTCAATATGGCTATAGCGCGGCAGCTACAACATCAGTTTCTGCTCTTTAATCCTTGATAGGTTAAAAGATATATAGGCAAGAGTGCCGAGGGTTGATTCCCTCGGCACTCTTTTTTTTGTTGGTGGTGGTTTTGTTTTTTTATTGGGGAAGCGGCAGGATGGGATCCTGGAGCCGGGTGCTCCCGCAGAGCAGTTTTGCTGGCGCGTGGAGTGATGTGGTTGTTTTGTTGGGGAAGCGGCAGGATGGGATCCTGGATCAAGTCCAGGATGACGTTACGGAGGTAACGTTACGGGGGGGGCATTGGTGGTGCGGTTGTTCCGAGGAGATCCTGAAACAAGTTCAGGATGACGGGAGGGTGTGGAGGGGTGGGGGTGTTTTGTTGGGGGAGCGGCAGGATGAGATCCTGAAACAAGTTCAGGATGACGGGAGGGTGTGGAGGGGTGGGGGTGACGTTACGGGGACGTATGGCGGGTGTGACATTGCGCAGGGTGGCGTTGTGGGGACGGAAGGTAGGGTAAATGAAAAGGTGGCAGATGATTTTACATCTGCCACCTTTTTGTGGGCCCTCTCGGGCATGATCCGAGGACCTACCGATTATGAGTCGGGTGCTCTAACCAACTGAGCTAAAGGCCCAAATATGTCTGCCGAATGAACGACAATGCAAATATAGTGAAAAAAATATATAAATGCAAAATTTTATGGCTGGCGCGTGTAACGGTTGTCCCGAGGAGATGCTGAAACAAGTTAAGCATGACGGGAGGGTGTGACGGTGCGGGGGGTGGTTATTTTGCTGGGGAAGCGGCAGGATGGGGTCCTGAAGCCGGGTGCTCCCGGCGGAGCAGTTGGGCTGGCGCACCGAGGAGATCCTGAAACAAGTTGCGCGTGCTCGCGCGGAGCAGTTTTGCTGGCGCGTGTGGGGTGGGATGTGGTTGTTTTGTCGGGGAAGCGGCAGGATGGGATCCTGGATCAAGTCCAGGATGACGGTGCGTGCTCGCGCGGAGCAGTTTTGCTGGAGCTATGGGTCTTTGCATGGGGGTGGGAATGGCGCAAAAAAAAGTCTGCTGGAGTGAACCAGCAGACCCTGAACATAATAGATGAAAATCTATTACTCCGACTTCTTTCCAAAGAAACGACGCTCCTTGATGCGAGCCTTCTTTCCTGTAAGACCACGGAAATAGTAGATACGTGCGCGACGCACAACACCATACTTGTTTACCTCGATCTTCTCGATCTGTGGAGAGTAGATAGGGAAGATACGCTCAACACCTACGCCATTCGACACCTTGCGAATAGTGAAAGTCTTTGTACGACCTGTTCCCTTGATCTGAATGACAACACCACGGAACGATTGCAAACGCTCCTTGTTACCCTCAACGATCTTGATAGTAACCGTGATAGTGTCTCCCGCGCCAAACGTAGGTACGTCTGCCTCGCTCTTTGTCCACATTTGCTCGTTAACGAGCCTAATCAATGCATCTTTATTCATTGCACTAAAAATAATTAGATTATGCGCGCAACATTGTCGCTGTGCCATAGCTTACCATAACGGATCACTGTCCGATAATCCTGTACCGCTATCAAGTAGGCAAAAGCCCCGATAAACCGCACCCTGCATAGCACCCTGAGCAAGAGGTTGTGTCGCAGGGGCAAAGATAAGAAAAAAAATATTACCTTTGTCGCTATGGAGGGGAAAAAGTTGATATTGGTGTCGAACGATGATGGATTCGACGCGCCAGGAATAGCGGCACTGATTGAGGTCGCGGCAAAGTTTGGAGATGTGGTAGTCGTGGCGCCAAAAGGGGCGCAGAGTGGTAAAGGACACTCTATAACGACATACTCGCCATTGTTCGTTGACAAGGTGTCGGAGCGCGAAGGGGTGGTGGTATATGCCTTGGATGGGACACCTGTAGATTGTATAAAATATGCCGTAGACAGCTTGTTGCTAGGGCGAAAAATCGACCTCGTAGTGTCGGGTATAAATCACGGCTCAAACGCCGGGACGAATGTGCTATACTCCGGGACAATGGGCGCCGCGATAGAAGGGGCGCTATACGCAGCGCCATCAATCGGCTTTTCGCACGTTGAGCATGGCTACGACATAGACCTGACCGCAGCAAAGCACTACGCGGAGAAGATCATAGCGAAGGTCCTCGAAATGCCGCGCGCAGAGCTGGCGGAGCAGCTGTGTCTAAACGTAAACATCCCTGACCTGCCACTAGAAGAGATAAAAGGAGTAAAGACGGTGCGCCAGAACCGCGGGTACTGGCTCGAAGAGTTCTACTCGCGAAAAGATCCGCGCGGAAAGGAGTATTACTGGCTAACCGGAGCATTCGTAAACTATGAGCCAGAGGCGACAGATACGGATATTGCAGCGCTAGAGGCAGGGTATGTGTCGGTGGTGCCGGTGCAGGTTGATATGACAGATTACAAACGTATGGAAACATTGGGGTTGGAGTAGGGAGCTGTAATGTATGGATATAAAAAAACGAGGCTGAATGCCTCGTTTTTTATTTGCTATGTAGCTCTTGTCGATACTAGAACGGAAGATCGTCTGTCTCCTCAGCAGCTGGAGCAGGTGCCGCAGCTGGTGCTGGCGCCGCTTGTGGGGCTGCAGCTGCAACAGGTGCAGCTTGAGGTGCTGGAGCGCCAGCAGCAACAGGAGTGACACGCCATGCGCGGATGTCAGTGTACCAACGCTCATTGTACTCGCGTGACTCAACATTGAAAGCAACATTGTAAGTCGCACCCTCCTGCAAACCTTGGACCTCTGTTGGCTTGTTGAAGAATGTGACTGCAACCTTACGCTCGTAAGCGCCATCCATCATCGTGAAGATGACCTCTTGACGTTGCCAATCGCCACGAGCCGACGTACCGCGGTTCTCAGGCATAATTCTGAATACTGTTCCTTGAAATTCCATCTTTATACTATTTATTTGTTATTCTAACTCATCCGTTAATATGGTTAGCAAATATAAGAAAAGGCTTGGGAAATCCCAAGCCTTTAAGCATAAAGTGACTAAAAAATTAGTTACTCGCTCTTCTTATCGTATCTCTTTGAGTATCGGTTCATGAACTTATCGACGCGACCAGCGGTATCTACCAACTTCATCTTACCTGTGTAGAACGGGTGTGATGTGTTAGAAATTTCCATCTTGTACACTGGATAGGTTTCGCCGTTCACTTCGATGGTCTCTTTTGTCGAAACGGCGGACCGACACAAAAATACGTGGTCATTCGACATATCCTTGAATGCCACCAAACGATAATTCTCTGGGTGAATACCTGCTTTCATCTTCTTTTGTGTTTTAATTAAATGCTTACTTAGCTTGGCAAAGGTACGAATAAAATTGTCATAAACAAGCGGATGTCGCTTTTTTTTAGTTTTATGGGTAAAAGTTTTGGTAAATGCCATATTGTCACTATATTTGTACATATTGATTACAACAGCACACTATGTACAATGCTATGGCACATACGAACCATCATCATCATCACACTTCATAAGTGGGGAGAGTTGTTGTGGGTGTCTGTGTGGTAGATGCTTGAAAGGTACAAAACTCGCCCAGGTGGTGAGTTTTTTTGTGTAGTGGGGGTGGGGTAACAAAGTCGAAAAAAAAGTAAAACAAATATAAAATAAAAAACTATGCTAAGAATAGCAATTCAGGCCAAAGGCCGTTTGAACGAGGAGTGTGTAGGAATGCTCAAAGAGGCTGGCATCGCAGTGGTGGCTAGCAAAAGAAAGCTAATATCGCAAGCTGAAGGGTTTCCTTTGGAGGTGCTTTACCTGCGCGACGACGATATTCCACAAGCGGTATCGATGGGTGTGGCAGATATTGGAATCGTAGGTCAAAATGAGGTTGCAGAGAAGGGATTCGATGTAGAGGAGGTTTTGGGTCTTGGCTTCGGAGGTTGCCGCATCTCGCTTGCAGTATCGAAAACTGTAGATTACAAAGGTCTAGAGTATTTCAACGGAAAGCGCGTAGCGACATCATACCCACGAATCCTACAAAATTTCTTCAACGAGAAGGGAATCAATGCAGAGATCCACACGATCGAGGGTTCTGTAGAGGTAGCACCAGCGGTAGGTATGGCTGATGCGATCTTCGACATTGTATCGTCGGGCGGAACACTTGTTTCAAACGGACTTGTGGAGTGTGAGAAAATCTTCCACTCAGAGGCTGTCCTAATCGCAAACAAAGCGCTAGCGCCAGAGAAAGCAGCGATCCTAGAGCAACTGAAGTTCCGTATGACGACAATCCTTGAGAGTCGCGACATGAAATATGTACTTATGAACCTCCCAACAGCAAAGGTTGAAGAGGCGACAAAGCTACTTCCAGGTATGCGTAGCCCAACAATCCTTCCGCTAGCACAAGAGGGATGGTGCTCAATGCACTCAGTGATTGCTGAAAAGTCGCTTTGGGGTTGTGTAGAGCAGTTGAAGGCGTTGGGTGCTGAGGGGATACTTGTCTTGTCCCTAGAAAACATGATAAAATAATTCAAATTCAGAGGCTATTTTGGTGTTGGACTTCGTTTTGAAATAAGTCACGTACCTTATGTACGCTGCGCTTTCAAATCCTTGCTTGCCTAAAAATAGCTCACTGGATTTGAATTAGTCGAGGATGATGTTATTTCGAGATTGACTTGTCGCGGTGGGATCATGAATCAAGTCCAGGATGATAGCGGGGACACGTTGTTTGGCAGCGGCAGGATGAGATCCTGGATCAAGTCCAGGATGACGTTACGGTGGTAACGTTACGGAGGGTAATGTTGGTTTAGTAATTGGTGGTGCGGTCTTTCCGAGGAGATGCTGAAACAAGTTCAGCATGACGAGAGGGGCGTTCAGGATGACGAGAGGGTGTGACGGTGCGTGGGGTAATGTGGTTGTTTTGTTGGGGAAGCGGCAGGATGGGATCCTGGATCAAGTCCAGGATGACGTTGCGGTGGTAACGTTACGGAGGGTAATGTTGGTTTAGTATTGGTGGTGTGGTAGTTCCGAGGAGATGCTGAAACAAGTTCAGCATGACGAGAGGGGTGTGAGTTTGAATTAGCCGAGTGTGGGGTTTCGAGAAAAAAGTTTATTAACGATAGTGCAGATGATTGCAATATTTGATAACCCAAATCGTAAGGATTGGGAGGCGCTTATAGAGCGTAACATACCGCAAGATGATGAGATAGCAGGGCGTGTAGCCCAGATCATCGAGCAAGTAGCGACAGAGGGCGATGCTGGTCTGAGGAAAATAGCTGAGAGCATCGATGGGTTTGCTATGGCAAATATCGAGATAACCGCAGATCAGCTTGCAGCAGCTGGCGACGAGGTAAGCGAAGAGTTGAAAGAGGCGCTGAAAATGGCGAAGCAAAATATTGCCGCATTTCACGCTGCGCAAAAGCCTTGCGTGGTAGAGCTTGATGTGATGCCAGGTGTGCATTGCGTGCAGAAAGCAGTGCCGATACGCCGTGTAGGTCTATACGTTCCTGGCGGAACAGCACCACTCGTATCGACCGTGTTGATGCTTGCGGTGCCTGCGCAAATTGCAGGTTGCAAAGAAGTTGTGCTGTGTACACCACATAAAAACGGAGTTGTAGCGCCAGAGATACTATACGCCGCGCATCTTTGCGGTGTGAAGAGAGTATTTGCAATTGGTGGTGCGCAAGCCGTAGCCGCAATGGCATACGGAACAGAGAGTGTGCCGAAAGTTGATAAGATATTTGGCCCAGGAAACAGATATGTAACAAAGGCGAAGCAGATTGTTAGCACGAACCGCGTAGCAATAGATATGCCTGCAGGACCTTCAGAGGTTCTTGTAATGGCGGACCAAACGGCAAATCCGGAGTTCGTAGCATCGGATCTTTTATCGCAGGCGGAGCATGGTGCCGATAGTCAAGCGATCCTGGTATGCAACTCAATAGAGTTTGCGAATGAGGTAATAGCCGCTGTCGAGCGCCAAACGAAGCAGTTGAGCCGCGGAGAGGCGATAGCAAAATCGCTAGAGTCATCGCGTGCAATTGTATTCAACTCGACAGAGCAGATGGTTGAGTTCGCCGAAGAGTATGCGGCTGAACACTTGATAATCTCGATGAAGGAGCCGTGGAAAGTGGCGGAAGAGATAACATCTGCAGGTAGTATATTCATAGGAAACTACTCGCCAGAGAGTGCCGGAGATTACGCTTCGGGAACAAATCACACGCTGCCAACTGGTGGTTGGGCGCGTTCATACAGCGGTGTGAGCCTTGAAAGTTTTATGCGTAAACAGACATACCAAGAGTTGACACGCGAAGGAATTACGGCGTTAGCACCAGCAGTATTGGCGATGGCAGATGCTGAAGGTTTGGATGCGCACGCAAACGCAGTGAAAGTTAGAGTTGCAGCTGAAAAATAGAGGTGATTATGATGACAAGAGAAGAGGTGTTGAGCCTTGTGCGTAAAAATATATTGGCGTTGGAGCCATACTCAACGGCTCGCGATGAGTTTGAGGCTGGGGACGATTTTTTGAAGATTGAGGCGTGGCTTGATGCAAACGAGAATCCGTTCGATAATGGTGTGAATCGCTATCCAGATCCGCACCAGACAGCACTGAAGGCGAAATTGTCAGAGATAAAAGGTGTAGAGCCAAAGTCGATATTCATAGGAAACGGAAGCGACGAGGCGATAGATCTGGCGTTTCGCGTATTTGCGCGACCAGGAGTTGATAATGCTGTGTCAATCGCGCCAACATACGGAATGTACAAGGTTGCGGCGGCGACAAACGACATAGAGATGCGCGAAGTGGAGCTTGGAGCTGATTTCTCACTGCCAGTTGAGGAGTTGCTTGCGGCGGCAGATAGCAATACAAAGTTGATGTGGATCTGTTCGCCAAATAACCCAACTGGAAATGCTTTTCCGGAGGAGGAGATTGAGCGATTGCTAGCGGAGTTTAAAGGTATAGTGATAGTTGATGAGGCATATATAGATTTTGCAAAGGGCGAGGGGTTCTTGCCGAAGTTGGCTAAATATGAGAACCTAATCGTGCTACAAACGCTATCGAAGGCGTGGGGAATGGCTGGTTTGAGATTCGGATTGGCATTCGCATCTGAGGCGATAATTAGATTGATGAATATGGTGAAATATCCATATAACATAAATGTGCTGACACAAGCGCGTGTTGCGCAAGGTCTTGCCGCTGGCGTTGCAGAGCAAGTTGCAGAGATAATTGCGCAGCGCGAAAAAGTCGTTGCAGAGTTGTCTGACGGAACAATTTCGACAGTGCAGAAGGTATATCCGACGGAGGCGAATTTCGTCTTGGTGAAGGTGACGGATGCAGATGCGCTATATGACAGACTTGTAGAAGGTGGTGTAATAGTGCGCAACAGATCGCGAATCGTGGGGTGTGCAAATACGCTGCGACTGACGATAGGAACTGCAGAAGAGAATAGGAAAATGGTGGAGATAATCCGCAAGTTTTAATAAATATTGATGTTGTGAAAAAAGCACTTTTTATAGATCGTGACGGAACGATTATCCTTGAGCCACCAGTCGATTTTCAGGTAGATAGCCTAGAGAAGCTTGCATTCAGAGAGGGGAGCATTTCGGCGATGAAGCAATTGTCGAAGATGGATTTTGAGCTAGTAATGGCGACAAATCAAGATGGACTTGGGACAGATGCGTTTCCGGAGGAGACATTCTGGCCAGCACACAATATGATGCTTGAGGTGCTTAGAAGCGAGGGTGTGGAGTTTGACGATCAGCTAATTGATCGCACGTTCGAGAGCGAAAATGCCGATACGCGTAAGCCTCGCACAGGAATGTTTGGGAAGTATTTGGCTGCCGGAGAGTATGATTTGGCAAATAGCTATGTCATTGGCGATCGTGTGACGGATATAATCCTAGCGAAGAATTTGGGTGCTAAGGGTATCTTGATTGCGGAGCCGGCAAAGGGTGCAGAGATGTTGGCTGCAGCTGGAGCAGAGGTTGAGACGACATGCGTGCTAGTGACGGAGTCGTGGAGTGATATTGCAGAGTTGATACGCCACGGAGAGCGATATGTAGAGATAAAGCGTGCGACAAAAGAGACGAAAATCGAGGTGACACTCGACCTAGATAGAACGCCAGATAAGGTGTCGAAGATTGCGACAGGGTTGAACTTCTTTGACCATATGTTGGATCAGATCTCGCACCACGGAGGTGTAGCACTAAACGTAGCAGTTGAGGGAGATCTGCACGTTGATGAGCACCACACGATCGAAGATACGGCAATCGTGATTGGAGAGGCGATTGACAAGGCGCTTGGTAGCAAGGCAGGAATTGCGCGCTACGGTTTTGCGTTGCCGATGGATGAGTGCAGCGCGTTGGTACTGCTTGATTTTGGTGGTCGCATCGACTTTCAGTGGGATGTGGAGTTCAAGCGTGAATATGTGGGCGATGTGCCGACAGAGATGTTTAAGCACTTCTTCCAATCGCTATGCAGTGCGGCGCGTTGCAACCTGCAAATAGCGGCGAAAGGGGAGAATGAACACCACAAAATTGAGGGTGTGTTCAAAGCCTTTGCGCGCGCACTAAAGATGGCGGTGAAACGCGAGCCGATGTCGATGGAGGTGCCAAGTAGTAAGGGAATTTTGTAGAGCTTGTTTAGAGAATGGTAGCTATAATAGATTATAATACGGGAAATCTGCGTTCGGTGATGAATGCGTTGGAGCGTGCTGGTGTGGAGTATGTTGTTACTGCAGATCACGAGGTGTTGCGCAAAGCAGATAAGGTGCTTTTGCCAGGTGTTGGTGAGGCATCGAGCGCAATGGAGAAGTTGCGCGAACGTGGACTTGATACATTTATCCCGAATTTGACTCAGCCAGTGTTGGGTATCTGCATCGGTATGCAGTTGATGTGTGAGTCGAGCGAAGAGGGAGATGCAAAATGTATGGGTATCTTCCCTACGCAAGTGGTAAAGCTGCCGAAGCTGGACAAAGATGGAGAGCTTTTGAAGGTGCCACACGTTGGTTGGGATACAATTGAGGAGTTGAAAACACCACTATTTGAGGGTGTTGAGCCGAGTTCACACATATATTATGTGCACTCATTCGCGGCGAAGATATGCGATGCGACAATCGCAACGACTGATTATGGTGTGAAATTTAGTGCATCGCTGAACAAAGGTAACTTCTATGGGGTGCAGTTTCACCCAGAGAAGAGCGGTGAGGTTGGCGAAGCGATTATTGCCAATTTCTTGAAGATGTAGTTTTGAAAAGATAATAATTGAAGAAGATGATAGAGATAATTCCAGCAACAGATATTATTGGCGGCGAGTGCGTGCGCCTTTCGCAAGGTGATTACGATCGCAAGACGACATATTATAGCGACCCGTTGGAGGCTGCAAAAGCTTTTGAGGGTGCAGGTATCAAACGTCTGCATATCGTAGATCTTGATGGTGCGAAGGCTGACGGCCCGATGAACCTAAAGGTGTTGGAGAGGGTTGCTACACACACTTCGTTGAGCCTTCAGTATGGTGGTGGTATAAAGAGTACGGAGGCGTTGGCTGATGTATTTAATGCGGGTGCAGATCGCGCAATCGTTGGTAGCCTTGCGGTGCGTCAACCAGAGATTTTCTCGGAGTGGTTGGATAAGTTCGGCGGCGAGAAGATGATTCTTGGTGCTGACCTGAAGAATGGAAAGGTCGCAATTCAAGGTTGGTTAGAGGAGTCACAAATGGGTGCTTCGGAGCTATTTAAGCTCTTTATGCCTCACGGTCTGCGCCACATTATATGTACCGACATTTCGCGCGACGGAATGATGTGTGGTGCGGCGACGGAGCTTTACAAGCAGCTTTCGGCAGAGTTCCCAACGTTGAATATCATCGCAAGTGGCGGCATTAGCAAGATGTCGGATGTTATGGAGCTTGATGCGGCGAACGTGCAGAGCGTAATCGTTGGAAAGGCGCTATATGAGGGTGGAATATCACTTAAAGAGTTGGAGGAGCTATGCTTGCAAAGAGGATAATCCCGTGCCTAGATATTAAGGAGGGGCAGACCGTAAAGGGGATTAATTTTCTGGAGTTGCAGAGTGTTGGCGACCCTGTGGAGTTGGGTGCAAAGTACGCAGCTGATGGTGCCGATGAGCTTGTATACCTCGATATTAGCGCAACGTTGGAGGGGCGTAACACCTTTACAGACTTGGTTACACGCATCGCAGAGCGTATAAATATCCCTTTCACCGTTGGTGGTGGTATCAGCTCTTTGGCTGATGCTGAGAGGTTGCTAAACGCTGGTGCGGATAAGATTACGATCAATAGTTCGGCGGTTGCAAACCCTGCGTTGATTGATGAAATAGCGGCGAAATATGGGTCGCAATTTATCGTCGTGGCGATAGATGCTAAGAAGATCGATGGTGTGTGGCGCGTCTGCACGCACGGAGGAAAGAAGCCAACAGATGGCGAATTGTTTAGCTGGGCAGGCGAAGCATACGAGCGCGGAGCAGGCGAAATATTGTTCACATCGATGGATCACGACGGAACGAAGAGCGGTTATCCGTGTGAGGATTTTGCGCGACTTGCGGAGTTGCCAATACCAATCATAGCTTCGGGAGGTGCTGGAACATCGCAACACATAGCGGATGTTCTGACACATGGAAAGGCTGATGCGGCACTTGCAGCGAGCATTTTCCACTACAACGAGATTCCAATTCCGGTGCTGAAAGAGGAGCTTAAGAGACAAAATATTTGCGTTAGATAATAATTAAAAAAATAAATAGAGATGAAGATTCAATCAATTCCATTTTCGGAGCTGAAGCTAGAGAAATGTCCAGACGGACTTGTGCCAGTGATTATTCAAGATGACCGTTCTTTGGAGGTCCTGATGCTGGGTTATATGAACCAAGAGGCTTACGAGAAGAGCGTGGCAGAGGGTAAGGTGACATTCTTTTCGCGTACTCGCTCGGAGCTATGGACAAAGGGCGAAACAAGCGGTAACTTCTTGAACATCAAGAGTATCGCGGTAGATTGTGACAACGATACGCTACTTATACGCGTTATCCCTATCGGTCCAACTTGCCACACTGGTGCGCGTAGCTGCTTCAACCAAAATGGCGACACACACGAGGGATTCATCCGCGTTCTGCAATCTGTTATCCAACAGCGTCACGCAGAGATGCCAGAGGGGTCATACACAACGAAGCTGTTCAACAAAGGCGTTGGTAAGATCTCACAAAAAGTTGGAGAAGAGGCTGTAGAGACAATCATTGAGGCTTCAGCGGGCAATTTTGACGATATGGTACCAGAGGCTGCAGACCTTATGTACCACCTACTTGTGCTTCTTGAGGCGACAGGTAAGTCGATTGCGGATTTGGAGAAGGAGCTTGTGCAACGCCACTCGTAAATCCAAATAATGTGGTATTTTTGGTGTTGGACTTCTAGTTTGAAATGCTCACGTACGTAAAGTACGCTCCGCTTTCAAACTCTCGCCCGCCTAAAAAATCCTCACGTTATTTGAATTTACCCTCCACCTATCCACTTTTTAGTGTGTGAATGTCGCGTTAGGGATCCTGAATCAAGTTCAGGATGACAATCGGAAGCAGGGTGACAATCGGAGGTGGAATGATAAAAAAAGCCGACTACATTGCGTTAGTCGGCTTTCTCTTTTTATATTGTTGTATCAAATTACTCCGTGATGTTTGCATAGACCTTCTGCATCTTGGCAGCGATTTGTGCGGTGCAGAGGTTGCCGATGCTACCCTCGTGGGTGTGGTTAACCTCCTTTGTTGGAGTATATTTACCCTCGTGGACCTCTAGGCCGACCTGCTTATACGCCTCGCGGAATGGTACACCATTCAAAACCAACTTGTTGACATCCTCAACAGTGAACAAATAGTTATATCGTGTATCATCTAAAATTTGCTCCTTAATCTGGATATGTTGCAACATAAAGTCGCACATAACCAACGATCGGCGGATCTCCTCCGTAGCTGGGAACATCACATCCTTCAACAGCTGCAAGTCGCGGTGATAGCCCAAAGGAAGGTTCGTAGTCAATAACGAAACCTCATTTGGCAACGATTGAAGGCGGTTGCAACGACCACGCATAAGCTCGAAAACATCTGGATTCTTCTTGTGTGGCATAATGCTAGAACCAGTTGTATACTTATCTGGGAAGCTCACAAATGAGAAATTCTGACTGTTAAACAAGCAGACGTCCATCGCGAATTTCGCCATAGTAGAGGCAATAGAAGCGATAGCATAAGCTGTCGAACGCTCGCTCTTGCCGCGGCTCATCTGCGCCGCAACAACGTTGAAGTGCATAGTTTCAAACCCCAACAACTCAGTAGTCATCGTGCGGTTAAGAGGGAATGACGAACCATATCCTGCCGCAGAACCCAATGGGTTTTGGTTAACCGTATCGTAAGCCGCAGAAAGCAGTCGCATATCGTCAATCAAACTCTCTGCATAAGCGCCAAACCACAAGCCAAACGACGATGGCATAGCGACCTGCAGGTGAGTATAGCCCGGCATCAACACGCTCTTGTATTGCTCGCTCAAACTTTGCAAACGATCGAAGAGCATCTTTACATCAGAGGCGATACCCTTAATTTCATCGCGCAAAAAGAGCTTCAGATCGACCAAAACCTGATCGTTTCTCGAACGCCCAGAGTGGATCTTCTTACCCATATCGCCAACGCGGCGCGTAAGCAAAAGCTCAACCTGAGAGTGGATATCCTCAACGCCATCCTCAATCTCGAAGTCGCCAGCCAAAACCTCCGCCTTAATCTTCTGCAACTCAGCAACCAACGTCTTCAACTCATCAGCCTCCAAAAGGCCAATGCTCTCCAACATAGTGATGTGCGCAATCGAACCCTCGACATCATACTGCGCTAAACGCATATCTAGCTCACGATCGCGACCAACCGTATACTCCTCAATCATCTTGTCGGGTTCGAACCCCTTACTCCACAACTTCATACTATAATATTTCTGATAATTTTTTAATCATTTCTGTGTAGAACGCAACTCCGCGCTCCACCTCATCAACACCAACATACTCATCTGCCGTGTGTGAACGTGCAGAATCTCCTGCTCCAATCTTCAACGCTGGCCACGGCATTAAAGCCATATCTGACGTTGTAGGTGAGATATACGCTTTCGCCCCTAAAGCCTCTGCACACTGCAACAGAGGGTGGTTTTTGTCCAACGCCGAAGCGTTGATGCGAGTTGAACGAGGTGTAGCACTCGACTCCAAAACGCTATCTATAAGCTTTGCGAAATCGACATTGCTATAGGCATCCGTAGTGCGGCAATCGACAACGAATTTGCACCTATCAGGTACAACATTATGTTGTGTGCCGCACTCGATCATAGTCGTAGTCATACGAATCGGACCAAGAAGCTCTGACTCTTTCTCGAACTGAAACGTGCGTAATTTCTCAATATCTCTCACCGCTTTATACAAAGCATTCTCGCCCTCGTCACGCGCTGCATGTCCGCTTTTGCCCTCTGCAACGCAATCCAAGACAACTAATCCGCGTTCGCCAACAGCACCATCGAGCAGAGTTGGCTCGCCAACGATTGCCATAGCGACACCCTTCAATTCCGTGTCAATCAATGAGCGGATTCCATTCTCACCCATAACCTCCTCCTCAGCAGTAATTGCCAAGATGATGCGGAAAGGAAGAGCCTCGCTAGTGGGGTAGTGTGCTACGAAAGCCGACATCAAACCGACAACCGAAGCACCGGCATCGTTGCTGCCAAGTCCGTACAACTTACCATCTTCAACATCTGGTGAGTATGGATCGCGCGTATAGCTCGCTGCAGGTTTCACCGTGTCGTGGTGTGAATTTAGGAGCAGAATTTGCTTTGTGCTATTCTCCTCTGCGAAGAAACCCTTGCTGTAGGCCAGAACATTGTTGTTTAGCCTCTTAATGTCGCTCTGTGCTACACCTTTGTTGCTCAACCACCCCTCGATGATAGATGCAGTAGCTCCCTCCTCACGAGAGTGAGAGGGTGTCGAAATCAACTTTTTGAGCAACTCTAATGCTTGCATACCTTATTTTGTGATAGATGTTCCAGAGTTCTCCAACAGCTCGTCTGAGTGTTTGATGCATACTCTCGTTACACCCTTGTTGACAGCCTTCAAGGCATTCTCGACCTTTGGGATCATTCCGTCACTGATGACACCATCAGCCTTCAACTCTGCGAAATTGCCCTCTGTGACTAGCTCAATGACGCTATTGTCATCGTTCACATCGCGCAAAACACCGCGCTTCTCGAAGCAATAGATCAGATCTGTCTTAGCGATTCTAGATGCGCCCAAAGCGACAGAAGATGCGACAGTATCGGCGTTGCAGTTTAGCAACAGACCATCGCCATTGTGCATAATTGCGCTGAAAACTGGAGTTATGCCAGCCTCAAGAAGAGTCTTCAACAAACTATCGTTCACATCCTTTGGGTCGATGTCGCCAACGAAACCGAAGTCGATAGGGTTAGCAGCTCTCTTAGTAGCTTTGATAGCGTTGCCATCAGCGCCCGAAAGACCAATAGCATTGCAACCATTCTTCTGCAACGCAGCAACAGTTTGCTTATTCAAAAGTCCCGCGTATGTCATAACAACGACATCAAGCATCGCCTTGTCTGTAACGCGGCGACCCTCAATCATAGTTGTTTCAAGCTGCATATCCTTCGCCAAACGCGTAGCTATTTTACCACCGCCGTGTACCAAAATTTTTGGTCCCTCCAACTTTGCGAAACGCTCCATAAACGCCTCGAATGCAACCTCATTATCTATGACGTTACCGCCAATTTTTACAACTGTAATCTTCTCCATTTTATACTATTTTAGACCCTCCAAAATACGCTTCATAACAACCTGTGCCGAAATCTCGCGGTTTGCAGCCTCAGGGATAACTAACGATTTATCGCTCTCGATAACTCCATCAGTAACAATCATATTGCGGCGTACCGGCAAGCAGTGCATGAAAAACGCATCGTTCGTCAACGCCATCTTGCGCTCGTCAACCGTCCAAGAGCGATCCTCGGACAAGATCTTTCCGTAGTTTGGATCTGTATATGCTGACCAATTCTTAGCGTAGATGAAATCTGCACCCTCGAAAGCCTTATCTTGATCGTACTCAATCGTAGCTCCCTTAGTGAATTGCTCATCTAGCTCATAGCCCTTAGGGTGAGTGATGACAACCTCGTAATCAGCCGCTACCATCCACTCAGCAAATGAATTTGCAACAGCTTGAGGCAGTGAACGCGGATGTGGCGCCCAAGTCAAGACGACCTTCGGACGCTCCTTAGTCTTATGCTCCTCAATAGTGATCAAATCGGCGAAGCTCTGCAGCGGGTGGCGAATAGCACCCTCCATGCTGAAGACTGGACGACCCGAATATTTGATGAACTGCTCAATCACAACCTCGCTATAATCATCCGCCTTAGACTCAAATTGAGCAAACGAACGAACACCAATGACATCGCAATATGAACCCATAACTGGAATAGCCTCCAAAAGATGCTCCGGCTTATCGCCATCCATAACGACACCGCGCTCCGTCTCCAACTTCCACGCACCTTGGTTTACGTCAAGAACCATGACATTCATACCCAAGTTCATAGCTGCCTTTTGAGTACTCAAACGTGTACGCAAACTTGAGTTGAAGAAGATCATCAACAAAGTTTTATTGCGACCCAAATCTTGGTAAGCGAATCTATCTTTTTTGACCTCAAGAGCCTCCTTTACAGCAGCCTTAAGATCGCCAATATCTGCTACGGTTGTGAAATTTTTCATGCCTATATTATATATGTGTAGTAATATATCAAATTAGATAAGCTCTTTTAGCTTCTCGATGAATGTGTCGATCTCCGCCTTCGATACGTTCAAAGCAGGAAGAAGACGAACAGTCTGCGGACCAGCACCTCCAGTGAAGATCTTATGGTCGAACAGTAACTTCTTACGAAGCTCACCAGCAGACCCCTCAATCTCCATTCCAATCATAAGACCTGCGCCGCGAACATCCTTAACACGTCCTGCAGCTTCCAACTTGCGAAGCTCCGCAATAGCATACGCTCCGACCTCTTCTGCATTCTCGATAAGTTTCTCGCTCTTCATAACGTCAAGAACTGCAATTGCAGCGGCACACGCCAAGTGGTTTCCGCCAAATGTCGTTCCCAACATTCCGTGGCTCGCCTTATAATCTGGCGAAATCAAAACTCCACCGATAGGGAAGCCATTACCCATTCCCTTCGCTGTTGTGATGATGTCTGCCTTGATGCCAGCCCATTGGTGCGCAAAGAATTTACCCGTACGGCCATATCCCGATTGAATCTCATCGAGAATCAGCGTTACACCTAGCTTTGTACACAATGTGCGAAGCGCAACAAGGAACGATGGCTCAGGCATAACGATGCCAGCTACGCCCTGGATTCCCTCGATGATAACGGCGCAATAGTCGCCCGTTGAAAGCTCCTTCTCAACCGCTGCTATGTCGTTCAAATCGACGAATGTTACATTCTGTGTCTCGTTGAATGGTGCAACAATCTTTGGGTTGTCAGTCAAAGAGACAGCGCCCGATGTACGACCGTGGAACGCCTTTTTGAATGACAAAACCTTAGCCTTGTTTGAGGCGAAAGATGCAACCTTGATTGCATTCTCAACAGCCTCAGCACCTGAGTTACACAAAAACAAATTGTAATCATCATAACCCGAAAGCTCGCCCAACTTGCTCGCCAACTCGCCCTGCAACGAAATCTCGACAGAGTTAGAGTAGAATGCCAATTTCGCCAACTGCTCGCTAACCAACTTTACGTAGTGAGGGTGTGCGTGACCAATCGAAATTACGGCGTGACCACCATATAGGTCCAAATATTTTGTCCCATCCGCATCGTAGACATAGTTGCCTTCGCCACGTACTGGCTCAATCGCATATAGCGGATATACATCAAAAAGATTCATTCTTTATCTCTCTTTATAAATTTAAGTTTGTAATTGTTTGAATAGCGTGAGGCTTTTTTAGGCGGACGAGGCTTTGAAAATGGGAGCGTACTAAAGTACGTGACTGTTTTCAAAATCCGAAGACCAGCGCCAAAAATACCTCGTTATTCAGACAATTATCATTAGAAGCCTGAAGGTTTAAGACCCAAACCACACTTCTCGTCCAAGCCAAACATCAAGTTCATGTTCTGAACAGCTTGTCCCGAAGCACCCTTCAAAAGGTTGTCGATAACGCTAATGACGTGCAGCTTATCGCCGTGCTTCTTAACAGCGATAACACCCTTCGTAGTATTTACAACTTGCTTCAAATCTGGGTATTTATCAACAACGAATGTGAATGCTGCATCGGCGTAGAAATCTTTGTAGATTTTCTCCGCAGCCTCCTGCGACAAATCTGTCTTGATATACATACTAACAAAGATACCTCTCGCGAAATCTCCGCGCATCGGCACAAAGTTAATCATCTTGTCGAATGATGGTTGCTTCCACTTCAACGTGCGACCAATCTCCAAAAGGTGTTGGTGCTCGAATGACTTATAGACCGAAATGTTATCTGTTCTCCAGCTAAAGTGCGTAGTAGCAGCAGGCTTAACACCAGCGCCAGTCGAACCAGTCAACGCTGTAATGTGAAGCTCATCCTTCAACTCACCAGCCGCAGCCAAAGGCAACGCCGCGATTTCGATAGCAGTAGCGAAACAACCTGGATTAGCAACCTTATTAGCAGTGCTAACCTTCTCGCGATTGATCTCAGGCAAACCATAGACGAAACCATCGCTCTCATCGCGGAAATCTTGTGCCAAGTCGATAATCTTAACGCGATCTGGAACCGTGTTCTCAGACAAGAATTGACGGCTCTGACCGTGTGCCGAACACAAGAAAAGTGCATCGACAACATCAAAGTCATAAGTGTCGCTAAATGTCAAATCGCTCTCACCAATCAAACCTCCGTGAACATCGCAAAGCTTGTTGCCCGCATTGCTCGTAGAGTGTACATACTTTATCTCAACCTCTGGGTGGTTAACCAAGATACGCAACAACTCACCCGCTGTATACCCTGCTCCACCGATAATTCCAACCTTTATCATCTCTCTTATCCTCTCTCTTAAAATTACTTATTGTTACGCTTTTGCACGTTGTAGAAAATCTTCATTTGGTTACCCAAAATCTTAGTGAAGCCCTTAACGTCATCTGCGCTCCAAGCCTTGTTAACCTCGCCATACTCACCAAAGTCAGTCTTCATCAAGTCGAACGCTGAATCAACACCTACCAAAGTGTAACCTAGTGGGCGAAGCATAACCTCGACTGTACCAGATACATTCTCTTGTGAGCTCTCCAAGAACTGCTCGATGTCGCGCATAACTGGCTCCATATATTGAGCCTCGTGAAGGAACATTCCGTACCATGTAGACATCTGCTCCTTCCAATATTGTTGCCACTTAGTCAAAGTGTGCTTCTCCAACATCTTGTGTGCAGCGATGATTACGATAGGTGCTGCAGCCTCGAAGCCTACGCGACCCTTGATACCGATGATTGTATCGCCAATGTGCATATCACGACCTACGCCATACTTAGAGCAGATAGCCTCCAAATCAACGATTGCTTGAACCTTATCATCATATTTCTTACCATTGATAGCCGCGATCTCTCCCTTGTCAAATGTGATCTTCAAAGACTCCTCGCCGCTAGCAGTAACTTGGCTTGGGTAAGCCTCCTCTGGCAATGTCTGCTCCGACTTCAAAGTCTCCTTACCGCCGATGCTTGTTCCCCAAAGACCCTTGTTGATAGAGTACTCCAACTTAGTGAAATCTGCAACATAACCGTGATCCTTCAAGTAGTTGATCTCATACTCGCGAGTCAAAATCATATCGCGAGTAGGGGTGATAATCTCGATCTCTGGAGCGATGATCTCGAACGTAAGGTCGAAACGAACTTGGTCGTTACCAGCACCCGTAGAGCCGTGTGCTACAGCAGAAACGCCGATCTCCTTTGCGTAGTTAATAATTGCGATAGCTTGGAAAATACGCTCTGATGATACAGAAATAGGGTATGTTCCGTTACGCAATACGTTACCATAAACCATATAACGGATACTCTTCTCGTAGTACTCCTTAGTAACGTCCAACGTAGCGTGCGAAGCAGCACCCAACGCCAAAGCGCGCTCCTCGATGCGTGCCAACTCCTCCTTGTCGAAACCACCAGTGTTTGCTACGGCAGTGTGGACCTCGTAACCGCAATCCTCGCTCAAATATTTAACGCAAAATGATGTGTCCAATCCTCCGCTGAACGCCAACAATACCTTCTTCTTTCCCATCTCTTTTTTCTTTTATTTATTATTTTTTTTCTATTTATTTCTTGCTCTTATTTTCCCACTCTGGGTTATACAACATGCCAGTACACAAACACATACGGCGGTTATTACGTTGCAAAATATCGAAGTTGCAGCACCCCTCGCAACCCTTCCAGAATGTCTCGTCGTCAGTCAACTCCGAGAAAGTAACCGGCACGTAACCCAACTTTGAGTTGAGTTTCATCACAGGTAGCGAAGTGGTGATACTGAACAACTTAGCCTCAGGGAACTTGATGCGTGCTAACTCAAAAGTCTTATTCTTGATCATAGCAGCCAACCCCAAGTTACGATACTCCGGATCAACGATAAGGCCCGATGTAGCGACATAGTCGCCGTGGCCCCAACTCTCAATATAACTAAAGCCAATAAGCTTATCCTCTCCGCTACTCTTGTCAAGCGCAACAGCAGCCTTGCCGCTGACGATCTTCTCGGCGATGTAATCCGGTGAACGCTTCGCGATGCCAGTGCCTCTCTGCAGCGCAGATTCGTAAATAAGGCCGCAGATGCGCTCCGCATATTGTGCGTGCTGCGCCTCCGCAAATTGAACGATTATGTTCTGTCCCTCTTTTTCCATTGTATATTATATCTCTAACTTTATCTCTTCGAACTTATTTGTTTGTGCGGTAAACTCTCGTTACACCTTTGACCCTCATGATTGAGTGGATCAAGGTGTCGACAACACCAGTACTTGGCACCTCAATCGTGATTGTTCCTGCGGCAATGCCATCAGGGCGCGACGTGATAGCGATATTGCGGATACTCAACTTCAATTGGCGACTGATAACCTCCGTAATTTGGTTCGTAACGCCATTCGAATCCTTGAACATAACGGCAATCGTTACGCGGAAAGCACCCGTAGAGGAGCTGCGCCAAGAAGCCTCCATAACGCGATATGGGTATCTCTCCCTCAGTTTGCAAGCGTTAGGGCAGTCGTTGCGGTGGATCGTGATGCCAGCCGAAACAGTGACGAAGCCGAAGATCTCATCGCCCTTGATAGGGTTGCAGCAACGTCCCAACTTGTAATCCAAATTGTTGATGCCATCTTCAATTTGCAGTGCATCGTTGTTATTTGCAGTTGCAGTAGTCGCAGCAGCCTTTATGTTGGCCTTCTCTAGCTTCGTCTTCTCAACCTCAGCTGCCGCAGCACGACGCTCCTCAGCCGCCTCGCCCGACACAAGGCGCAAAAGTTGCTCCTTGATAGCTGCTAGGTCGACCTTCTGCAACGCTATCATCTCATATATCTGCATACCAGTGCGCACCTTATACTCTTTGCAAAGGTGGTTCACGGCATCATCTATAGTGACATTTATCTTCCAATTCTTGATCTTGCGCTCCAACTCCTCTCGACCAATCTGCGCCTCCTTAGCCTTCTCCTCACGAAGAACGCTCTTGATCTTGTTGCGCGCCTTTGTCGTAGTGACAATGTTGAGCCAATCTGCCTTTGGCGTTTGGTTCTTCTGTGTCAGGATCTCGACAATATCTCCGCTCTTCAAAACCTCGCGGATAGATCCCGAACGACTGTTGATGCGCCCACCAACACATGTGCAACCCAGTCCAGAGTGGATCTCAAAGGCAAAGTCGAGTAGGGTAGCACCCTCCGACATCTTGCGGATATCTCCATTTGGGGTGAAGATGAAAATCTCATCGCTAGCCTGCTTAGCATCTAGTCTATCGGCAATCGACTCCGTAGTGACATCCATCAATTCGCGCAACCTCTCAAGCCACATCTCAGAACCCTGAGTGCCTTGATTCACACCCTTATACCTCCAGTGCGCCGCAATACCGCACTCCGCAACAGCATCCATACGCTCCGTGCGAATCTGAATCTCGACCCAACGTCCTCCTCCAGCAGCTACTGTCGTGTGTAACGACTCATAGCCGTTCGACTTAGGGATTGTAATCCAATCTTTCAGCCTCTCTGGGTTGGGCATATAGCAGTCGCTGACCAAAGAGTAGGCCATCCAACACTGCTGCTTCTCCAACTCCTTCGGGCAATCAATAACGATGCGGATTGCGAAGATGTCGAAGATATTCTCAAATGGGATATTGTTGTTGTAAATCTTGTTCCAAATCGAATAAATAGATTTGGTGCGGCTCTTGATATGGAACTTCATTCCGCTAGACTCAAGCTGCTTTTGGATAGGAACGACAAATTGTTCGATGAACCTCTTGCGCTCATCCTCTCCCTCAGAAAGCTTTGCTTGAATATCTTTGTAGGCCGCGCTCTCAAGGTAGCGTAGCGATATATCCTCTAGCTCCGACTTGATAGTGTAGAGACCCAACTTGTGGGCAATCTGAGCATATAGGTGTAGTGACTCCCAGCTCTTCTTGTGCCACTTCTTTGGAGGGAAAATCTCCAAGTTGCGCATAACCTCCAACCTATCTGCCAACTTTATCAAGATGACGCGTGGGTCGGTAGATTTAGAGATGATCAACTCGCGAAAATCATCTGCCTGCTGTGATTCAGTCTTAAATTTGATTTGTGAGATGTTGCAAAGTCCCATTGCGATTGCAAGGACCTCGTCGCCAAAAAGCTCTCTGATTTGGCTGCTAACCTCTACTAGCTCCTCCTCTTCACCACCTTTGGCTGCTAGTCTGATTGTATCGTGTAGGATTGCTGCGACTGTTGAGTTGATACCCAATCCAATGTCGCTAATTACGATCTGAGCTACGTTCACGCCATGCGAAAGCATTGGATTGCCATCGTAACGTGAGAGACCCGACAGTCGCTCTGAGGCAAAGTCCAACGCTTTATCAACTATTATTTGGCTCTTTTGCGAGAAGCTCGCCTGCACCAAATTTCGTAGATTATCGTAACGTTCGAAATTCATACAGCGCAAATATAACTAAAAAAAGACGGTTTGCACCATATTAGCCGCAATTATTGGCTTTTATTTTCGTTTTGGTCGTTTTTGCGCTAGATGATTGTGGTGATGCGGCTTGAGTTTGTCAATTCCATTCTCTCGTAATCTATGCCGGAGAGGATGTTTAGTCCCGGTTTTTTGCCTACTGCAATCTCGCCCAAATGGTTGAGATTTAGTGCTTTAGCACCGTTGGATGTTGCCCAATCGAGTGTTTGGGCGAGCGATGCTCCCTCCGCCTGTAGAAGTCGCATCTGCTCCAACATAGAGAGAGAGGTTGCAGAGGCAAGCGAATCGGTCCCGATACAGATATTCAGTGCCTCGCCATTGGCGCATTTATAGGTTTTAAGCAACTCAAGAGGGGGTGTAATGCCAGAGATGTAGCGGTTTGATTCTGGGCATAGGACCCAATATACGGGTGCTGTAAAGTGTCCCATTATCGTGTCAAGATCCTCCCTTGTAACGAAGCAATTATGAACCAAGATTACACTTCTGTTTTTGGGTATAGATGCAATGATGCGTTTGGCTGGTGAGCCATACTCCAAGAAGTCACTATTGAAGCCCATTTTAGCGTACCATTCATGAAGCGATCCGTGACCCTCAAATAGCTCAATCTCAGCCTTGGACTCAAGGAAGTGTATCGACAGTGGTTGTGTTGGATCTTGTTTTGCTATCTCTTTGAAAATCTTATCGTTAAGGGAGTATGTTGAGTGTTGTGTAAGAGAGATTTTTAGGTTGTTGTTACAGCCATCTATCAGCTCTTTGCTCTGCTCTAGGTTGTTGGTTTTAAGGCCGAAAATCTCTGCGAAATTTTGATACTCAATAGTGCCGTTTTTCTGCGATTTTGATCCTCTGTTTTGTTCCGATTTTAGCTCAAAAGTAGTGCTGCCATTTACAATATCAGCAACAGCTTTTACACCCTCGCGCGCCAACTCCATAATGGCGTTGGCAGCAGCATTATTTCGCACCTCAGATGTGTACTTTTCATCGGAGCGAATAGACCCAATCTTCGCTGCAAACGCCGCAAAGCCACACCCCTCCTCAATTGCTCCTTTGAGGTAAGATAGCTCCAAATGGGAGTGCATATTGATAAATCCAGCGGTGATGATTCCAGAATAGAACTCAACACCAGCGCAACGATCGACACCCTCAACATCGCTCTCAACGCTTAGAATCTCGCCACTCGTACTATCAACAGTAACGACTGGATTGCGCAAAAAATGACCTCTGTAGTGGAGTAGGTTAGATGCTATTTTCCGCTTCATATTGCTCTGTGGTCGCAATTTCGTTGTTGAAGATTGTGACATCAAGAAGACGATCGTAGATCATGTCGCGACCCTGCTCCTGAGTTGGAAGATATGTGACGCGAAGGTTCTTGACCTGCACGCTCATCCGTGATGCGCTAGCCTGAGGAACGACTGGTGCAATGACGATTCTATCTTTGTCTTGATCGATCTGAATAACGCTAGTGTGTCCTCCGCTAACGTTGCGATTAAGAGTTGCGTTGTTGCGATTGAATCGGCGAATATCGCCATCTTTTTCGCTCCAACTCTGTGTTAGGTAGCTCTTTTTATTAGTGTCGACAGAGTCCACCAGGTAGTCAAACTCTATGCGGTAGCGACCCGCAGCAACATCGTTAATTACGAATTTGTACTTCGATGTGTCGCGCATAGATTGCATCTTGAAATGATCCTTAGCGAGGACAACCCTAGCGGCACGGCGCGTAGCAATGTTGACAACAGTATCCAAAATAGCAACTTCGCGATCGAGCCTCTTGCCCTCCTCCTCCAACATAGTTATGGCGCGCTCAACGACATCGCTAAGCTTTGCGCTCTTGCGCTTCGAGAAGCTGCCAATCGTATGCTGCACATCCTCAACGCTATAGCCATACTTCTGGAAAATAGGTTCGTATAGCTTCAAAGAGTCGAGCTGTAGGCCTATCGACAAAGTGTATGAATTTGCCAAGAACGCATCGTGGAAAACCATCGCCAACTCATCATCAGAGAGCTGCTTAACCCTGTTGCAACTCCCAGCAAAAAGCATAGCAGCAAAGAGGAAAATTGCAACGGAAAATTGTGTGAAATATCGAGAAAAAACCTTATTCATATCTATTATATATAATGATATTTAACATCCTATTTATTAACATCTGATAAGTGGCTGAAAACACGTTGAACCGTAACGTAGCTCAACGATAGAGTAACAACAACAGCGATAGCAATAACTGTCGCAACATCGCCCCAGCGTAGCTCCACGGGATAGGTTGACAACATAGTAGAGCTAACTGGAAGCTCAATAAAGCCGAAAATCTGCTGCGACAAAGTAACACCAACACCCAAAATTACACCTATGACAATAGCTGAACCGCCAATCATCCACCCCTCAAAGAGGAAGATGCGCCGAATAAAGCTCTCCGTAGCACCAATGGCGCGCAGAGTGTCGATGTCTGAACGCTTCTCAAGAATCAACATCGTAATGGCACCAAGCAGTGAAAACGCCGCAATCACCATAACCAACGAACAGATCAACATTATACCATACTTCTCATAGCGGATGATTTGGTATATTGCAGGGTTCATCTGTGCGCGCGTAAGAACCTCAAAACCATCGCCAACAATGCGTTGAATCTCGCTTCTTGCTCTATCTAACGCCGAAGCATCATCGCTATTGCTGATGCGAATGACAACCTTAGAGGCGATATTATCACTATTTAGCAACTTGTTAACACCACGCTGCGAAGCGTAGATAAAGCGCCCCTCAGAGACCTCATCAAGCTCCAAAAAGCCACTGACATCTGCTCGCATTATGTTGTGCGCTCCAGCAGGTAGATAGCTCTGCAAAGCCCCTGTGCGCAGCGCAATAAGCTCAACTTCAGCTATGTTTATAGAACGCAACCCCAAATCGGAAGCTGTAGAACGACCAACAACAACACTCTCCAAATCGCCCAACGTCAAGCCCCAATCGCCAAAGGAAACATGTTCCGCGATAGGCATGACATTCGTATAGTTGTAATCAACGCCGCGCACCGTAACAACCTTGCTACGTTCACCTCCATCGCTCTGGATAACCATCATCTGCTCCGTGACGAAACTGAGCGCTTCAACACTGTCAATGCGTTCGATTGCCTCTGCAGAGATATTGTTTACATCGAAGAACTTCCCCTCCCTTAGGCGAATCGTAAGATCGCCCTCCGATGCCGCATCAAGCGTTGCGACCAAACCCCCAAAACCATTGAAGATCGAGAGAAGCACAACGACAGCCGCAACAGGCAAAAGCAACGCAACAAGACTCACCCAGCAGATGATATTTATCACCGAGTGAGATTTGCGCGAAAAGAGATACCGTCGAGCTATGAAGAGCATTGTTTTATCGCTAAGTGTTTTTAGCTCTTCATTGCGCGATCGATACTCTCGATATACTCCAACGAGTCATCCAAGAAGAACTCGATCTCAGGAACAATCTTCAGCTGGTGCTTAACCCTCATTCCCAACGAACGGCGGATAGACCAATTATGCGTTTTTAGTAGTCCCAAAACCTCCTCATTGCGAGAGAATGGAAACACGCTGACGTAGATCTTAGCATAGCCGAAATCTGGAGAGACGCGCACAGCCGTAACCGTCAAAAGCAAGCCCTTGAATATCTCGCCACATTCGCGTTGCAAAATCTCCGCCATATCGCGTTGAATCTGCTTCGCGATCTTCTGTTGTCTGGTGCTTTCGACACCCTTTTCAAATCCCATATCTTAATTGTTGTTTATTATCTTATATTGTGAAATTACTTCTCTCTCTGTTGTTGGTGCTGCTGCTGTGGGCGTTGCTGCTCACCGTTGCCTTTGCCGTCAAGTGGCACCTCGATATTGCCTTCGTAGTTGAACTCCCTGCTACTCTTGTCCCTCTTGCGCGGCTTGACATCCCAAGCAGCAAAGCCCTTTCTGCCAAGGTGAACGCACAAGCCGACACTGATGCTGAAGCTATGGAGGTTGGAGCGCAATGGGGTCAAAGTGAATGGGTTTTCAAGCCCATCCATATTGTTTGTATAGTACTTGTTGCGGTTGCGAAGAACATCCGAAAGACCATAATAATAACGAGCGCGCGCCAAAAGCTCAAGGCGATCGCCCATAAGAAGTGACAAACCTCCACCTCCAGCAAGACCATAGCCGAAGCGGTTGTCACGCTCCGTCTTGAATTCGTAATCACCACTGAACTCTGTGCTTCCGCCAATGATTCCCTCAGACTCATAAATCTCGCGTGCATAGTCGTTCTCCCAAGTGGAGCTAACATCATAACTAAAAGTTACAGCAGCCTCAGCAAAGACGCGCACCTTACGGTGGATGATATATGCGTGAGGTTGCCAAACGATAGGAACCATGATGGTGTTTATCTGGCGAGAATAGTAGTAGTACTCCTCTCCAGACTCTGTTGTGATAAGCGAAGGAGAGTATTTGAAGCCGCGCTGCATATACTCAATATCCGCACCGACACCTCCAACGAAACGCTCGGCGCTATAGTTACGCCACGTAAAGCCATAGTTCTGCATTCCATAGCTGCTTTTGGTCTCCTGCGTTGGATAGACATTGATAGTTGAAGAGCCAATGCCGCCTGTAACACCAATGATGTTTTGCGCTATGGTGCTATCTGTTGCCGCTGTCGAAATGACAAGGGCAAGGAGCAATGCTAGGAATTTGTGCATTATATCTGTTGTAGGTTTGGTGCTGCTATTCATATCTATATACTATATAGCTCTTTTTTAGTGGATGTGGCTGTGGCCGTGGTGGTCATCTGCACCATCTCGGTTGTGGCTGTGGTTATGGTTTGGGTTTTGGCACTCAACGTCGTTGCATCGCGATGCAAGGCGTAGCTGCTCCTCCTTATCAAGTCGAGCTGCAAGCTCGCGCGTATTCTCCCTCTTGAACAGTGATTGTGGGTCGACACTCAGCTCAACCTCCCAATTCTTGCGTGTGGAGATTGTTGATTCGCCATTGTCAGCAACTATGCGTTGCGCGCGCTCTGGCTCCCTGCGCTGAAGCAAGCTTCCGCTATCCCAGATGCCATTGTTGTTTAGATCCTGAGTGATGCGCAATGAAACGTTGCCTGGTTGGACAAACCTGAAGAGAACCTCGCCCGGATCAACACCAATCTTGCGATCTAGGACCGTTGTCCCTGCTTGGTTGAGAAGCTCAACGATATATTTTGATGGTGTATGCTCATCCTCCTTTATTTTTAGCTTTATTGAGGCGTACTCCGATTCATCGATGAGAGTGTAGTTGTTTGACACCTCTTTATTGCTGCCAGACATAATGTCGGTGATCGCTCCTTCTGCAATTTGAAGCGTGAATTTATCACCAAACTCACCCCATGTGTCGCTTGTGAGGCGCCACAGAAGTAGGTTCAAAGAGTCACGCTCGATCTCGAAATTGATTGGAGAACCCATGTATGGTTTATATTGCGCAATTGCAAGCGAGTCCTTGCTATCTAGTACCTTGTTGTAGCGCTCCTCCTCGAACTCCGCTTCGCGTTTTGTAACTCTGAGAAGAGTAACAGCAGATGTGTCGAACTGCTCAAGAGGGTAGTTGAACGTTAGGTCTAAACTCTTGAGAGGGTTGATCTCCTTTGTGCTGCTGAATGATATGTTGAAGTCGTTTGGTCGCTCCGGAGCGCTCCACTCCTCGCCCTTTGCTACGGCATCATCGCGCTCTTTCTCCAGCTTCTTGCGCGCTTGCTCCTGCTCTCGACTCTCGACCGTACGCCACAAAAGACGAAGATCTTGGGAGTATGACACTAGATTGTTGAGCGAATCGTGGCGGTTATATACCACACGGCCGCGCAACGTATCGGGAATAGTTGAATAGCTAAATCCGTCACGCGTAACACGATCTTCGTCGCGATCTTTGATCCATATAGCCATAGAGTCACGACCCTCTCTAAGGTATTGGATGACAATTCGATCTTGTGGGATTGAGTCGAATATTATAGAGTCAATTTGTGGGTTTGGTGCGCCAAAGCTAAGGATAACTTTATTCTGAGTTGGTCGCGTGTTTGTTGTCATGACTTGTCGCTGCGCCTTCTCATCAAGGAACATGCGGAAGTGCATCTGAGGCTCCGCAACAACATATTTGCGAAGAGTGTCGAACCAAATTGCAAACTCATCCATCTCAAGTGGGTTGTATATCTCGTTGATGAATCCAACTTTGTCTGATCCTGGATCGTATTGCTGGTTGTCGTTCTTATCCTCATAAGCGTAGACCCTATATGGAATCGGCTTTAAGTTTTGAGCCAAGAAGATACCGTTGTTCTCTGCTCGCGCTATTGCGACAGGTTCGCGGTTGAAGATCGTCGAGTCATACTCCGCCGTATTATCGAGTGAATCGGCAGGGAAGAACAAAATGAAGGTGCGGCTAACAGAGTCCGCCTGATAGCTATCCTCAGTATAGCCTGAAACGATCATCGAATCGATCTCGTTGCCCGTAGAGAATACGTAGCGCATGGAGTGAAGCGGATTGCCCTCGTTGTTATCTTGAATAGAACTGCCAAAATTTAGCGAATAGGTTGTATTCTCCTGCAGCGTATCGCGCAACGTCACAACTACACCACGACCGCGCAGAGAGAGTTGCGGCTTGTGGGTCATCTTTGGCGATGTGTAGAAGTGTTTGTGCTGATCTTGGATCTGGACAAACTCATCGAACTCGATATATACCTTTTTTAGGTAGATATCTGTATTTGTAGAGAAGTTATCTGGCGTCATATTGAGAATGACTGGTGGCAAAGTATCCTTCGGGCCTCCTGTTGGCGAGCCAATATTTGCGCAACGCGAGAATAGCGAAGCTATGAATAGTGCCGCGACAAATAGCATCAAAAACTTAGATGCTCCTGCCGCCTTAGCACTGCCGTTGTTATATCTTTTCTCTATCATATTGTTTGTTATCTTACTTACGTTTATTGCCTGCGTTTGTTGCTTGGCTCTTAGCTTAGTTTTCAGCGTAGAAGGTCCAGCTGCCTTGTTTGTAGAATCCACTCTTCCAAGCCAACCAATCTAGCGCAATGTAAGTCTGCGATAGATTCAAGCCAACGCTATAGTTAATGTAGGCAAAGCCCTTATTCTCTGTGTCGATAGCAACAATGAAGACTCGCTCAAGAGCTACGCTCATAGCGAGTGCATCCTCATATCCGGCATAGCTACTAGCAAATGGTATAGCCTCAGTGAGAATACCATAGCTAGCAGCTTCGCCCGTAACATCGTTGGTCAAGATACCGGCAACAGCATCCTCGTAACTCGCTACAGAGTACGCCTCATCGCTCTTATCCTCGATCAACGTTGCGTATGGTGCAAAGGCGTAAATCTCAACACCAGAAAGCGGCACGCTAACAGCATCCTCATCGCTAGACAAGAGAACCGTATTCTTGAATATCAAGTTGCAATCGTAAAGCTCATCCTTCATACACGATGAAAAAGATGATGCCGCAACTGCCACAGCAAAAGCAGCAGCAAATGGTGCGAAACATCTCGAAATAAAACCTCTCATAAATCTATCTCCTCTTTGACTTTTTATAATCTCTCAAGTAACTCCTTACAACTAACCTTCAGCGTAGGGTGCAGCATATCTCCAACAATATCAACCATAGGTCGCAAAACAAAGTCGCGCTCCTGCATCAATGGGTGTGGCACAATCAACCTCTCACTCTCAATAACCCTATCTCCCCAAAAAATCGTATCAATATCCATAGTTCGCGATAGGTAACGCTCGCCACTAGCTATCTTCTGCTGCATCTCAAACTCGCGCTCGCGCCCCAACTCCCTCTCGATCATCTGCGTTGCATCCAACAGCACCAACGGCTCCAACCCCTCGCACGCATCAAACACAACAGCTTGGTTCACGAACGGCGCAACATCGCACCCATCGCCAAAGCCCCAAGCCTCGGTCTTATATCTCTTCGAGCAGCGAACATTGCTAACGCCATCAACAGCATCAATCAACTCGATCGCACGCTCCAAACAGCTCTCAACATCGCCAATATTTCCGCCCAACAACAAAACAACTTGCTCCATACTCGCTCCCTCCCAAATTTGTTACAACTTATTGATCTGCTTGCTGACCGTAAGGGCGTAGTGTGTAAAGAGAATCGTAGCGTTAGCATTCTGCGACAACTGCCCAATAGCACGCTCCGTCTCCTCGACAAGGAACTCGATGTTATTGTTGTTGATGAATGGTGCAAACTTCCTGCTAAACGCCGCCTCATCGCCCCACGTATAACATAACGACTCGGCACCAGCATGGCGTATGTAAGCTTCGCGCAACATATCGATGGAGTAACGCAAAAGCCCAATCTGCTCCGTGCGGCTCAACTGCGCAACCTGCTCCGCCCATGTTATCAACTCCAAATGCTTGTTGTTATAGCTAGAGCGCATAAGCGTAACAAAGAAGGCGAAATGCTCCGAACGCTGCTCGGCGCCATCGCCACTCATCAACCTCTGCAACTCGCGAAGATCTCCATCTGCGAGGTGCGACATGCTATGTAACTTCTTAGGGTCGCTCTCGCCCGTCTTCGCCTTGATATACTCCTCCAGCGCCGCAGGCTCTATGCGAAGCACCTCCGTAACTTGTGTGCGAGAAATAATGGTTGGCAACAACTGCTCAGGAAATTGCGAAACCAAGATAAAAATAGTCTTCTCCCACGGCTCCTCCAAGATCTTTAGTAGCTTGTTGGCCGCCGTCTCATTCATCATCTCTGGAAGCCACATAATCAAGATCTTATAGCCGCCAGCGTAGCTCTTAAGCGAGAGCTGCTTGATGATGTCGTCAGCCTCATTTGCCGAGATAGCACCCTTCAAAGTTTTGCCAAGCTCCAACGCCTTGAACCACTCTTCGGGTTCGAGGTATGCTCCGCTAGCCTTTATAGATTCTCTCCACTGCTCCAAGAAGTCACGACTAAGGATATTCTCGCCACTCTTCTTGCCCTGCTTGTTGACAGGCATGACGAAGTGCAGATCGGGGTGGCTCAACTCATCAAACTGCAGACACGAAGTACAAACACCGCACGCCTCGCTATTGCCGCGATTCTCGCAGTTGATATATTGGGCATAGGCAAGAGCTAGTGGCAATGCGCCATATCCCGCTGCACCAGTGAAGAGCTGCGTATGCGGAATGCGACCATTGCGAACGCTTTGGCGCATCTTATCCTTCAAACTATCGTGTCCTATTATCTCTGAAAACTTCATAATTATCTATCTTCTTCTTAGTATGCTCCCAACGAGAGCCTTAAGGTCGATCTTCTCGCGCCAAACAGCAAATGCTGCATAGCAAAAGATCAGAACAACCTTCGCGCACCAAACAATACTATATGCGCAATTCGCATAATTCACCAACCAATAGTTCGCGCCAAAAATAGTAGCGCCAACAAATATATACTCCGAAATACGGTGCAGATCATAGGGTATAGGGTAGTAGCAACGCATAATGACGTAGCTGCAAACGACCATGATAGCTTCGCTGCACAATCTCGCCCACGCAGCGCCACTATAGTCATAGGTTGGAATTAAAACCATATTCGTAGCGACAGTTGCAGCAAGACCGACAAGCGTAACATACAACGCAAAGCGCGTCTTCTCCTCCCTCTTATACCAAAACGACAAGTTGAGCCACACCCCCATCAAGAGGTTTGAGAGCAAAATGACGGGCAGAATGTTGATACCCTCTCTGAAGTCGCGACCAACAATGAAGGCAAAGATATCTGCAAAAAGAGTGATGCCAAGTAATATAGCAATAGTGACAATAAGGTAGTACTTCATAGCCTCAGCATTCGACTCCACAAACTCATCCTTCTTGAAACCAGAAAGAAAGAAGGGTTCTGCTGCCAAGCGATACATCTGAGTAAAGAGGGTCATGACAACCGCAATCTTCGTAACAGCGCCATAGATGCCTAGTTGAGCCATAGCGCCAACAGGTGCGATATATTTGATCATCTGGCGATCGATGAACTCCGTCGCTGTTCCAGCAATGCCGCTCAAAAGCAACGGCAGAGAGTAGAGCAGGACAGCGCAAAGCAACTTAGTGTCGATAATAGGAAAGATCGCTTTCGACGCTATCAACGTAAGAAGCAATGTTGCAACGCTCGCAATAAGGTTGGCAACCAAGACCCAACCCACGCCCAACGCCGTAGAGCTATATAGCCCCGCAGCACCAAAGCCAACAGCAAGACCAACCTGCAGAACGATGTTGATAAGCTTCAGAACAACATACTTATTCGCCGCCCCCTCCTCTCTCAACTTCGCAAAAGGGACACACGCCACAACATCAAAGAAGATGATAGCCGCAACAAGCGAAACCAAGATTGGTTGGGCAACATACGCTGCACCCATCAACCTCGTAACATCGCTCTGAAAGAGAAAAATAGCGAAACAAAATAGCGCTGAAGCGATGATCGTTGTGCCCCAAGTCGTAGCAAATAGTTTCGACTTCGCGCCGCTATCCCCTTCGGCCTTTGCGCTAAAGCGGAAGTAGCTCGACTCCATACCCATAGTTAGCAAGACAAGGGCGAATGGAATCAACGCATAGAGATCGGTGATTATGCCATACTCCTCTGGCGAGAAAAGGCGAGTGTAGTAGGGTGTAAGCAGATAGCTCAGCAAACGACCCAAGATCGTGCTGATGCCATAAATTGCGCTCTGCTTAGCTAACTTCTCTAACATTGATTACTATACTTTTGCCTTTTATAATAGGTATATCGAGCAAAGATAGTAATTTTTGTTGAAAAGTTACTCCGTGCATAGCGGAATCTCAGAGCTAAAACTCATATTGTATGAAGAGTCGCCCTGGATGCGATAAGATTCAACTTTGAAATTTGATGAGTCGGTAGCTGCTGCACTATGTGAATTCGCTGTTGCAGTGCGTGTAGTGCCTGTTATTAGCTCTATGGCCTTGGCGATTAGCGGCTCATCTTGACCATAGTTTGTATAGTGCCAGTTGGAGTTGTACTCGTTGACTTTGTGGTCAAATTTAAAGCCGTTTTCATACCCTCCCTCGCCATTCGTGTTGAAGATCTCGTACATTGTGGCGAAGATGTAGTATGTGTATGAACCTCTCGTTTGGTGGTATGTGACAGAGCCTACGTTCTTGCCATTTGTGGCATCATTATAGCTCCTTGTGTCGCCAATTATAGTGACCTCAAAGCCTAAGCCGCGAAGGGAGTTGATGACCAACTCGCTGACAGAGGCAGTGTCGTCAGTGACGATGCAATAGACGTTTTTAGTGCTAAGGTTCAATCTGTTGCCTGCAGCTACATTGTCCGAGAGAAGTTTGAAAAGTGAGTTCTCAGGGTTATACTCCATTGTGCCTATAGAGAATTTTGTTTCGGTGTTTTCGTAATCATCAGTTAACGATGTGTTGAAACGTAGGTTTAGGATAGTTTTGTCAACCGCCTTATCTCCCGCAATCATCGATGTGACATCGACTCCTGTGTTGATATTTCCGCCACTATTTAGGCGCAAATCGAGGATCAAATCTGTGATTTGAGCGCTGCTAAATGTAGCAAAAGCGTTCGCTAGTTCGGTGTCGAAATTTGGGTTGAATCGAGTGTAGCTTAGTAGACCAATCTTCTTCTCGCCAATCTCGTAAATCTCGTTTGCCATGATTGGGCTTGCTGTGGTTGATTTCGCCGTCAAAGTGATACTCTCGCCGCCATACAACGTAAGAGTTATGTTGCTGCCTAGAGAAGGGTAGAGTAGTGTTGAGGAGATGTTGGACATGCTTCCGATCTGCGTTCCATTGATATGTGTTATGACAGATCCGCGTTTT
Organism: Rikenellaceae bacterium; assembly: GCA_047174045.1. Taxonomy (GTDB): domain Bacteria; phylum Bacteroidota; class Bacteroidia; order Bacteroidales; family Rikenellaceae; genus Alistipes. The sequence continues at coordinate 28,342 of JBCQUJ010000010.1, read as the reverse complement.
ACGCCATTGTTGTCGGCGTCAGAGCCAGCAAAGACGTTTTTGACGTTGACCCATTTGTTGTTGGAGTAGTTGAACAGCTCGATGGAGTGGAAGCCGTAGCTGCTGACTATGTAGTCGTATGATGAGTCGATGCTGCTCTTTGTAGCGCTGCTCGTAACTCTTGCAACAGAAGAGTGTAGGTAGCTGCCGCTATCGTTTGTCTTAAGATCTAAGGCGTTTGTCTTCATGCTCATCAACGTAGTAGAGAAGAATATGTCGTAGCGCAACGATGTATTGCGATCCAATGTCTTGTACTCGTCGTTATAGAGATAGATAGATGTGAGTAGATTGTCGATAGATGACGTGATTGTGTAGTCGCTCTCGACCTCCTCTTGATCTGCCTCTGGCTCCACCTCGATGAAGGGGTCAGATACCTCTATCTTGTTGGTGCAGCCAATGGTGAAGATGCTAAAAAACGCTAGTGCAAGTGTGATTTCTACTAATTTTCTCATGTTGTTATATTTGGTTTTGTCTATTGGTTCTCAATGATGATCATTGCGCCGCGAGAAGAGTTGTTTTGTGGTTGGATATTCTCTCGCTCGATTAATCTATACTCTTTTGATGATTCTGAGATTGTCTCCGCTTTTGCTTCGGTTTTTGTTGCTGCGGAGCCAGTGATAAGCGCTATTGCCTTAGCCGTTAGAGGTTCAGTTTCGCTATAGTCATAGAGGTAGTATGATGAGTTGTGTTCGCTAACTTTATAGTCGAAGCTAATGCCGTTTTTATACCCTCCTTCGCCCTCGCCATTGAAGATCTCGAAAGAGATAGGGGCGAACTCGTAACTATATGAGGTTGTGTTCTTTGTGGAGACGATCATGCCTGCATTTTTGCCATTCGTAGCATCGTTTATGCTGTTGGTATCACCAACCAAAATGACGTTGACTCCAGCTCCACGAAGTGAATTTATGACCATCTCGCTAGCTGATGCGGTGCTGCTTGTGGCGATGACATATATGGTTGAAAGAGAGAGTTTTTGGCTATTATCTATAGAGGTGTTGAACATCTCGTAGAATAGTGAATTTGATTGGTCGTACTTCGCGCCAGAGATAGCCTCAGTGACGCCATAGTTTGTCGTCATATCGCTATTGTAGCGGTAGTAGCTGAACTTCTTGCCAACTGTAATATCGCCGCCAATCATAGATGCGAGAAGCGATGCAGAGCTGACATATCCGCCACCATTCACGCGCAAATCGAGGATTAGATCTGTGATTCCAGCGCTCTTGAATTGCTCGATCTCGCTCTTTAGATTGCTGTCAAATGCAGATAAAAAGCTGCTGTAGAGCAGGTATCCTATCTTTTTGCCACTCGCTGAATCCTCTATTACCTTGCTCTTGAGGATTGGGTTTATGTCGGTCGCTTTTGCTGTTAGTTTTACGCTCTTGGTACCCTCGCCTTCGTTGTACGTAGCAATGGTTATTGTTGTGCCAGAGGTTGGTTGCATTAGCTTTGCATAGACCTCACTAGCTGTTAAAGCACCAACATTTACCCCATCGATAATGGTGATCACTGTGCCGCGTCTTATTCCGCTTTCTGCCGCTTCAGAGCCGCTGTATACACCTTGCACATTGATCCAAGAGGTCAATCCGCCAGTAACCGACGATAGTGTTAGGTATTCAACCGAAGCAAGACCAAAGCCGACAGCAGTAGTGGCGGAGCTAGATTTGGTATATGAAGATATTGGGCTTTGGGTTATGTAGGTATATAGCTGGGTGTATATTGTTCCGTTGATGTTGTAGCTCTTCTTATCTAGCACGTTGCCTGTCATCTGCATCAATGTGGAGTTTAGGAACAAGTCGTAGCTTAGCGATGTTATGCGGCTCAGACTAGCGTACTCCTCGTTGTAGAGGTAGTATGCCGATAGAGTTTCATCCATCCACGAAGTTATAGCGCCCTCATATAGAACCTCGCTATTATCGCTGCTGCTGCCACTGCTTGCGCTCTTATCAAGTCCTGGGTTGGCACAACTGCCAGCCACTACGCCGATAAGTGCGATGAGTGATATTTTGAAAAATGCTCTAACTTTTGTAACCTCTATCATCTTCTGCTTTACTCTAGCTTTTTGTAACCTTTTGTTGCGTCTCATACTCCTTGCACCACCCCTTAATGCCGCACTCCTTGCACTTCGGACTGCGCGCCGTGCAGACGTAGCGACCATGCAAAATTAGCCAATGGTGCGCTATTGGGAGCAGGTGTGACGGGATGTTCTTTTCGAGCTGTAGCTCCGTCTGTAGTACCGTCTTAGCTCCGCGAACAAGACCTATTCGCGCCGCTAGACGAAAGACGTGAGTATCGACTGGCATAACCTCTCTGTTCCACAAAACAGCCCCCAAAACATTTGCTGTCTTACGCCCCACTCCAGGTAATTTTTGCAGTGCATCGAGATCCTCTGGGACTTCGCCACCATGCACCTCGCACAACATCTTAGCCATATTCGAGAGGTTGCGCGCCTTATTGTTGGGGTATGATATGGAGCGAATGTAGCTAAATATATCTGCAACCTCGGCCTCTGCCAATTTGTGTGGGTCGGGGTAGGCATCAAAAAGCGCAGGAGTAGTCAGGTTGACCCTCTTGTCGGTGCATTGTGCCGAGAGCGACACAGCAACCAATAGCTCATAAGGATTGCGGTAGTTTAGCTCGCTCTCTGCAACTGGCATATTAGCGCTAAACCACTCGATAATCCCTTCGTATCTCTGCTTCTGTGTCATATATTTCTATCTATTCTCTGTTTAGATGTGCCTCATTGGTGCTTTCCCAGCAACAATCTTCTTCGTTCCCATAGCTTCGAAATCGATAGTCAAGATCTCATTGTCGCCAACCATAGCTGAGTCTGTGATGCGACCCGCGCCAAACTTCTCATGCGTGATTCGATCTCCAACCTGGAACTTGCCAGAGCCTGAACTGCTAACGTTGTTTTGTTGGGGTTGTTGTGACTGCTGCGCTTGTTGAGGTTTGTTGTCCCATGGCATGGTGATATCATCATTTGCCGCTTCGCTCTTCCTGGCGCCTAGCGAACGCATACTTTGGACCTTGCGCTCAATAGCTTCGCGCTGCTCCTTCTGAGCGCGTTGCATCTCGATTCGCTCTCTATTCTCGCGCTCGTTATATTGCGGTGCAGAGAGGTTGCGTTCGCCCCTGATGAATGGTCTGTTGAAACGCTGGTTTTGACCCGGCGCACCCTTAGTTCCTGCATCGTATGCTGAAGCGCGCGGCCTAATGGCTGACTCAACGCTCGAACCATCATCCATCTCGACATATTTCTTGTCGATCTCGTTGATAAAAAGACTCGCCTTTGATTGAATCATAGTTCCCCATTGATACCTTGTGTCGCAAAACGACACAGTAGCCGCAATCTTGGCGCGCGTCAAAGCGACATAGAACAATCGGCGCTCCTCCTCAATCTCGCCAGCCTCGAAGGCTCTCTGAGAAGGGAAGAGATTATGCTCAACGCCAGCGATATATATATATTCATACTCCAGACCCTTCGAAGTGTGGACAGTCATCAACGTAACCTTATTGCTGCTATTCTCATCCTCCTCTGCACCGCCATTGTCTTGGTCAGTGAGCAACATGACACTCTGCAACCACTCCTCAACAGATGGTGTTTCATCCTCGCTGCGCTCGCCAAGAGCAACCTCCTGCATGAATTGGTCGTTGAAGATCTGCATAGTGTTGAGCAACTCCTCGATATTGTCAATCGCAGTTTGATTCTCCGCCGAAGTGACGGTGCTGAATAGCGGTAAGATGCCCGATTTAGAGGCAACCGTATGTCCAAAATTGTATAGCGAATGTGTTTCACGCTCCGCAGATAAGCCCGTGATAAGCGCTACGAAATCTTTGATCTTAGTTGCCACAGCCTTCTGCCTTGCATCGGCCGGTGGAGTAGCAACCAACTGCTCAGCAGCCTCCCACATCGAAACCCTGCGCTCCTGCGCAATAGCCTCGATGCGCTCAACCGTTGTGTTGCCAATGCCGCGCGTAGGGTAGTTGACAATGCGCTTAAACGCATCATCATCCTTAGGGTTGATGATAAGGCGAATGTAGCCCAAGACATCCTTAACTTCCTTCTGCTCAAAGAAAGAATTTCCCTTGTGGACCTGATATGGAATGGCGCGTTGTCGCAGCGCTTGCTCAATATTTTGCGCCTGACTATTGTTGCGATATAGCACAGCAAATTCGCTCCACTTAGCATCGCAATCGCGAACTCGGCGCGAAATAGACTCCGCGATAGAGTACGCCTCGTCACGATCGGTAAAGCTGCGCATAATAGTAACCTTCTCGCCGACAGCACCCGCCGAGAAACACCTCTTCTCCAATCTGTTGCTGTTGTGGGCAATGACAGAGTTAGCGGCATTTACAATAGTCTGCGTAGAGCGGTAATTCTGCTCCAACTTGAAGGTTTTTGCCGTAGGGAAGTGGCTTCTGAAATTGATGATATTCTCAATCTTTGCTCCGCGGAATGAATAGATACTCTGTGCATCGTCACCCACGACACATACGCGACTATGCTTCTGGGCCAAGCGGCGAATTATGATATACTGCGCGTAGTTCGTATCTTGGTACTCATCGACTAGAATGTATTGGAACTTCTCTTGGTAGCGCGCCAAAACATCTGGGTGGTCGCGAAATAGGAAGTTTGTCTGCAATAGATAATCGTCATAATCCAAAGCGTTTGCAGCCTTGCAACGCGCACAATAAAGCCCGTAGATTCGTGCGAATTGCGGGATCTGCATCGTTCTGTCCTCTAGGACAAACGCCTCGTTTGAGACGTAAGCCTCTGGTGTTACGAGTGAGTTTTTTGCAAACGAGATGCGTGATGCAATGAGTCCTGGTTTATATTTGGCATCATCAAGTTGTAACTCCTTGGTAATGCTCTTTATCAGAGATTTGCTCTCCGAAGAGCCGTATGTTGTGAATGAGGATGTGTAGCCAAGTAGGTCGGCATTTTCGCCAATTATGCGCCCAAAAATAGAGTGAAACGTACCCATGCTGCGCGCAATTGCGTGCGCCTTAGAGTGGTCGATCATCTCGAAAAGTCGTTCCTTCATCTGTGTGGCGGCTTTTTTTGTGAAAGTAAGCGCCAAGATAGAGTGCGGATCGACCCCGTTTTCGAGCATATATCCGATTCTAGCAGTCAAAACTCTGGTCTTGCCCGAACCGGCACCAGCTATGATTAGCGAGGGCGTTTCGTAGTTTGTGACGGCATCTCTCTGCGCCGGGTTTAGTCCTTCGAGAAGTTGTGACATTTGCTTGGTTTTTGACTGTTTTAATCTTTATGGCAAAGGTAGTGATTCGATGTGCAATGATCAAATATTATTTGCTAAATGATTTTTTTTATTCTATCTTTGCATCGCTGGGTCGTTAGGCTCAGCTGTGTAGGTCTTGTAGCTCAGCTGGATAGAGCATCAGATTTCTAATCTGACGGTCACAGGTTCGAATCCTGTCGGGATCACTGGAAAGAGGTTGAAAAACCTCGCAAAATATGTTAAACCCTTGAAAATCAGTGATTTTTAAGGGTTTTTTATTTTTGCTAACCTCGCAAATTTGGGTGTAATATGGCATATAGGCGTCGACAAATCGTTGGCATTTTTAGAGGCAAAAAAATGCCAACGATTTGGGTTCTATTTCATTGATTTGCAGATTGTTATATGCTGTGTCTGTTGCTGTCATTTCATAGTTTTGTGTTCACTAAAATTGAAAAAATTATGAGAAGAAATTCATTTGCAGTTTTGTTTTTTGTAAACAAATCGAGGTTGTTAAAGAATGGAGATGCGGCTATCTTTGTCCGTATCACATCTAATGGGTCAAAGGCCGAAGCATCAATTAAAAGGAGTGTTCCGTTGAGGCTTTGGGATCAATCAAAGGAGTGTTCAAAGGGGCGTGACAAGGTTGCTGCGGAAATCAACGACTGTATAAGTTCCTTGAGGTTGAAGGCTTTGTCTGTTTATAATAAGGCTAAGTTGAGTGACAAGTTTTATACCGCACGCTCTATAATGGATCAGGTGTTTGGTGTTGATGAGGATAGGATAACTCTATTGAAGGCGTTCCGCCAACACAATGAGGAGTGCAGAGCTTTGATAGGTAGTGATTATACCGCAACAACTGTCTCTCGATTTGATGCGTGTTGCTCTATATTGGCAATTATCATAAAAGAACGTTTCAAAAAAGATGATATATTATTTGATGAAATTGATCCAGAGCTTATTAGGCAGTTTGAACTATATTTGAAAACAGAGAGAGGTTGCTCGCACAACACCGTAATCAACTATATGAAGTGGTTTAAGAAGATCACAAATAGGGCTTTGGCAAATGGATGGATGCAGAAGAATCCATTCGCGTTGGTGAAGTATAAGGAGAAGCGAGTAGTTAAAGAGGTCTTGACAAAAGAGGAGATTGAGATGATAATGAACAAGGAGTTTGGCTGTCCACGTTTGGAGTGCGCAAGAGATGTCTTCGTGTTCTGTTGCTTTACTGGTTTGGCTTATTATGATGCTTATGATCTAACGCAAAAACATATTGTTAAGGATAGTAATGGAGATGTATGGATTCGCAAGGCACGTCAAAAAACAGATGTTATGTGTAACATACCGTTGATGGGTATTGCACAGTCAATAATAGATAAGCATAAAGACCATTTTCAAGTTAAGAAGACAGGGCATTTGTTGCCTGCGTATAGCAATCAGAAGATGAATAGTTATCTGAAAGAGATAGCTGATAGGTGTGATATTGATAAACGCCTTACGACTCACGTAGCTCGACATACGTATGCAACTGTTGTGTGTCTGGCGAATGGTGTTTCGATGGAGAATATTGCAAAGATGCTTGGGCATACAGATACAAGAATGACACAGCACTATGCGAAGGTAATGGATGCAAGTATAAAAAGAGATATGGCAGTTGTTGCCGAGATATTTAATAGTAAAGCTATATAATTATGAATAAGTTAAGAATAAAGGGGAATGAAGTTGTTGTTGGATGTGATGTATCAATGACGATTTATGAGTTGTCGGATCTGTTTGAGGTTAGTGTAAGTATGATTAGAGGTCAGATATATAAGGCAATAAAGCGTGGTGTTGTCGTGGCGTATCCTGAATTAGGTGGTACGTTGTATAGGGCGCTGATATTGCCAGATTTTTATGGTTTGGATGTGATTTTCACATTGGCTTTTCACTTGGATAGTCATAATGCAAAGTTGTTGCGAGAATGGTTAGTGAGTAAGGTGGATAGGGATTATAGTGGTTACGCTACTATTAGATAGCAAAGAAGGACGAGCAAATGCTCGTCCTTCTTTTATTGCCACCCTTTTACGTAGTTTTTGTCGAGGAGTTTTTGGATGGTGGATTCTTTGTATATGATTTTGCCGCCTAGCTCGATGTAGTCCAGTATTCCATCGGCTCGCCAGTTGTGCAGAGTTCGTCGGCTTACGTGTAGCCTTTCGGAGAGCTCTCTGTCTGTTAGGAAGTATTCACCATTTAACAGTGGTCGGTAATCTTTGTGGAATTTCTCAAATTGCTGTTGGCTCTCTGAGAATCGAGCAATAGAGTTGTCCAGATCGGCGGTGTTGTAGCTGGGTAGCATATCCATCTCTAAGCTCATTTTTTACCTCCTTTCTCGTTTGGCTCTGCTGTAAGTAGTTTTGCAACATCATTCTCTTGGAAGTAGATCTTGTTGCCAATTTGGCTAAATGCCAGTTTGCCATTGTACCTCAAGGATTGCAATTTGCGTGGTGAGATGTTTAGTGCCATACAAACATCGTGGCTGTCAAGCCACCCTTCTAGCCGATTAACATCGTTAAAGCGAAACTGCTTTTCGATTCTTTTGTGTACCTGCTCTAGCCTCTCATTGAGATGAGTCAGATAGCTCTCTTTGATCTTTACATACTTAGTCATAATTAGATTGTTTTGGTTTGACGTGTTGCCTTTGTGGCATATCGAGGACAAAGAAACGCTATTATGATGCGAATAACCTCGTTTTCTAATAAGTGAGTATATCCTGCGTTGAAATGTACCTATTTGGCGGTATAAATTTAACCTAAGTAAGTACTAAGTAATGAAATAGAGGTTTTTGTAAGCTGCAAATTTGCACCATAACAAAACGAAAAACTATAATTATGGAAGCATTGACGGAGAGAGTATTTTTGATGTGGGCAAAACAAATTAACAATACGTTGAACGAGGTGATTGCACAGCAGCGAGTCGTTCCAAATAGGCTTGTGATAGATGGTGAGGTTATGTTGGATAACTATGAGGTTTGCAATTTACTGCGAGCCAGCCAGCGTACATTGGAGCGTTATCGCCGAGAGGGGTTGAAGTGTCATATTGTAGGCAAAAAGGCTTGGTATAAGGAGTCGGAAATAATTTTGTTTATGAAGGAGAATTTTGAGAAGAATAAAAACATATCAGTAGTTAGAACGAAAAAACGAGAGCCGAAGATTACAACATTGTAGTATGTTGGATTTCTTTATCTATCTTTGTGCATTGAACTAAATAAGAATGATATGAAGATTATTAAGGTTTTATCGCTGTTTATTTGTTGCTTTTTGACAAATGTTGCAGCTGTTGCATCTGTATTCACGGTGCAAGATTACATGCAGATGGGTGCTCCTGCCGAAGTTGTTATTCCCGATAGCTATACAGAGATTGGTGTTGGGGCTTTTCAGAAGAGTCCAACTTTGACATCAATTGTGATTCCAGATTCAGTAACATCTATCGGAGATGATGCTTTTCATGGCTGCTCAAAGTTGAATAGTGTGACGATTGGCGAAGGTCTTTCGGTAATTGGGAAGAGCGCATTTAGGGATTGCTCTCGTTTGTTTTCATTGAAGCTCCCAGATACAGTTACCTCTATTGGTGAAAGCGCATTCTCGAATTGTACAAGTGTACGCGAACTAATCATCCCTAAATCAGTTACACACATAGGCGATTATGCTTTCTGGTATTGTTCAAATGTTCAAGCGTTCACATTGCCAAAGAACATAACTACAATCTCTAAATATGCTTTTGCACATTGTAACTCTATAAAATCATTTGAGATACATGATGGTGTTACATCTATTGGGGAGGGTGCTTTTTCAGCTTGTCAAAATTTGAAATCTGTATCTATACCGAGTTCTGTAACGGAGCTTGGCCCGAAAGCATTTTATGGTTGTCCTTACCTTGCAGATGTCACAGTTCCTGATGGTGTAACAAAGATTGAGGATGGTCTTTTTGCAAGGTGCGGAGCTTTGCGATCTATATATTTACCTCCATCTGTAACATCAGTAGGAGCGAATGCTTTTGAGCATTGTAATTCGCTGACAAAGTTAAAAGGTTTTGAAGGAGTCACAGAGTTTGGTGATGAGGCTTTTAAGTCTTGTGGTAATATGGTGTCGCTTATAATCCCCAGCTCGGTCGTGTCGATAGGCAAGTCAGCTTTTGAGGAGTGTCGAAAGTTGGCATACCTTACAATTCCTGATTCAGTTGTTACAATTGGAGATAGAGCTTTCTACTATAACACTACATTGACGTATGTTAGCATGGGAAGTTCTGTTGAGAGTGTTGGACGTGGTGCGTTTGGATATTGCAGTTCACTTTCAGCAATCACTCTGTCGAACTCAGTGAAGACGATTGGTGACATAGCCTTTGCTCGTTGCAGCTCGTTGCAGAAGATTGTAATCCCTGGCTCAGTAGCAAATTTAGGGAAGAATATATTTGAAAACTGTGCATCTTTGGAGGTTGTGACATTTGAAGAGGGTGTAAAAGAGGTTGGAGAGAGGATGTTTGCGCATTGCAAATCGTTATCGACTGTTGAGTTCCCCTCCACAATGGTAGCTATAGGTAGGAGCGCATTTGAGCATGCTGGTCCGCTGACATCATTTGTACTACCAGAATCTTTGAGGGTTATTGGGATAGGTGTATTTTCATTTAGTGCCATTACAGAGATAAATATACCTAATGGTGTTCAGACGCTAGCACCATTGGCATTCTTTCATTGTTATGAGCTTACAAAAGCTAATATTCCATCTTCGTTGAAGGGGGAGACTGAGAAGGTTTTTGAGGGTTGTAGATCACTTGTTGATGTATCTATTCCATCATCTCTTGTCAAGATATACGGAAATATGTTTGGTGGGTGTTCATCGCTTGCTACTGTTGATATTCCATCTTCTGTGACGGTGATTGAGAATGGTGCTTTTAGCGGATGCTCATCACTTGCGTCAATAAAGTTGCCAAGCGCTTTAACAACATTGGGGGCATTCGCTTTTTCGGATTGCAAGGCTCTTGAATCTGTTGTGTTGCCTGGAAGGCTAAAGGCTTTAGAGTCTGGGACTTTCTCTGGGTGCAGATCATTGAAGTCAGTTACAATACCCAATTCTGTGGCTAAATTTGCTATTCCAGCAGGATTCTTAGGCACAGGGGTTTTTCAAGGTTGTACGTCGCTTGAGAGTATATCTATGTCGTTGTCAAGCCCTGTGTATTCAACAGTTAAAAAACTTTATGGAGATTTAGTTAAGGCGAAGTAGAGTTCGTTTTTATAAAAATAGCAAAAGCCCTTGATATTGATTTATCAAGGGCTTTTTGTTTATATTTTGAAGCCTTTGCGAGGTTGTTGCAAAGGATCTTCAATCTCGGTTGAAGGTGTTGGTGGCTTGACAACGTAGACCTTATCTAAAGCATTTTTCAGTGAGAACAACGGGCTTTTTTTCGACGGCTCTGGTTGCTCCTGCGGTGGCTTTTGCTCAATGGTTGTTGCCTGCTCGGTGCTCGGTGCAATATGAACAACGTTAGCCTGCTCAATATTCGCACCTTCAACTTCCACCTGCTCAACATTCGGCTCATCTTCGAGTGGCTTTAGAGTGAGTGCAATGGCTCTCTCAAGGCTGGCGAGTTCCTCTTTGAGGGCCTTAAGCTCATCCTCCTTCCTCCAGACGCTATTAACACTGCTCTCCAAGCGCGGGATTTCCTCTTCGTGCTTCTTGTTCTCGTTTTCATAGCGCTCAATGAGAGGTTGGATCTTCTCAAGAGCATTCAAAAAGTTCGTCGATGCAAGCAGAGGGTCAGCGGCGATATTACCATTGTTGTAGGTATATCGGATACCGCTCGAACCAATGATTGCGAATTTGTTTACGACCATCGTTTCAAAAAGCTCCGCCTTGTTGGTGTGTTCACTCTTGACAACAATACGAAAATCGTAGAGCGAACCAATCTCCATATCCTCTCCATTCGTTCGTGCCTTCTCGTTAATCTCTGCGAGCTTCGCTCCAATCTTCTTTGGGTCACTGCCCTCAACACCAATCAGCGTTATAGGGTTGAGCTTATTGCCCTCCTTATCGTACTGCATGCGCTCTTCAACGAGCTTCTTATCAACCTCGATGCGAGCAATCATATCGCTATTACCCTTTATGATATACTGCATATTGGATAGCGTATTCTTGGAGCGTGTTTTGTCGCGCGAAAAGGATTGTCGCTCGCTATCAAGTGCAGCTATCTTCTTCTCTAACTTCGCCTTTTCAAGTAGGTCGGTGTTACCTGATAGGATTGCCACATACTCGGAGAAGTTCATACCAGAGTCCTCGTCCATTGACCCCTCGTCGATTGTTCGACTGCCCATCTTGTTGGTCTTCAGCTGTTCGATGAACATCTGCTTGTTGTGCAGTAGGTTGAACTTATATGCGTCCAATGTCTTCTCAACAGCGTAGATTATAACATCAACCTTGTTATCTGCGGCATTCTTTGCTACCAAGTTTCCTTTACGTATTGCACGGCCGTCGCGCTGTGCAAGGTCGGCAGGTTTCCAAGGTGTGTCAAGGTGATGCACTGCCACTGCTCGTTGCTGTGCATTGACACCTGTTCCAAGCATTGACGTAGAGCCAAAGAGCACACGAATAGTTCCATCGTTCATACCCTTAATAAGTGCCTTTCGTGCTGTTTCACTCTTCGCCTCTTGTATGAAACGAATCTCGTGAGCAGGTATGCCGTGGTCTTCAACGAGTTTGCGCTTAATCTCGGAGTATGGATTCCACTCGCCTGGCTTGTATGTGCCAAGGTCTGAGAATACGAACTGCGTGCCTTTCTCTTGGTCATACTTCTTGTAATACTCTGAAACCTTGGCTGCACAATGTGATGCCTTGTTGTCGATATGGTCGTCAAACTTCTCCAGATCAATCATACGTAGGTCAAGCGACATTTTACGTGCGTAATCCGTAGCAATAAGCATCTTTCCTTTCTGCTCCTTGTCGGAGAGCTGTTCACGTCCAAGTAACTCGCCATTGCCCGTCTTCGCAAACTCCACCAGCTTTTTGGTGAACTCCTCCTGCTGAGGCGTAGGCGGAATATTATGCATAATATCCAATCTGTCGGGTCTATCAATACCGATGCTCTCCGCTGTTCTAAAGTCGGTAATCTCGGAGTAGAATGCTGCAAGCTCTGGCACTTTGATGAAGTAACGGAAACGCTCTTTCTGTACAATCTCATTGGTAACAGAGAATTCGTAGTCGATTGTCTTCTTGGCAAAGATTGCCGCCCAAGCATCGAATGTCTTGATATTTTGACGCTCTAACTCTTGCGGGCGAAGATACTTAAATAGCAGATACAGCTCCGTTAGAGAGTTCGATATTGTCGTACCAGAGAGGAACGTTGCTCCAAGGTCACGCCCCGTCTGCTCTTGAATCGTGCGAATGGCAAAGAGCATATTGAGCGCGCGTTGGCTACCATCTGGATCGCCAAGGCCTGCTACACGGTCGTGGCGTGTTGTAAACATCAGGTTCTTGAATTGATGCGACTCATCAACGAAGATGTGGTCTATACCCATCTGTTTGAATGTCGCAACGTTGTTGTCCCTCTGCTCCTCAATACGAAGAGCAATCTCCTTGAGCTTTGTTTCAAGGTTTGCTCGACGTTTCACAAGTCCCTTCTCCATCGCACGCGATACACTGCGCCCTTGCTGTCGCACAAGTTCCAAATTCTCCTCAACGCTATCAAGCTCTGCCTGCAAGATGCTTTGCTGAATCTCTGGCGATTGTGGTATCATCTTGAATTGGTCGTGCGTAAGAATAACACAGTCAAAGTTGTTGTTCTTTATATCATTGAACAGCCTCTCTCGCTTCTTAGACGAAAAGTCATCTTTAGTTGGGGCTAAGACCTTTGCGTTGGGATATGCCGTGCGGAAGGTGTGCGCCAACTCCGAAACGTTAGCCTTTAGACCAATAATCATTGGTTTGTTGGCAAGCCCTAAACGCTTCATCTCGTATGCTGCAACACACATAATAAGCGTCTTTCCAGCACCTACCTCGTGGTCGCATATACCTCCACCATTCATCTTCAACATCCAAATAGCATCTTTCTGACTCTGGTATAAGTCAGGAATACCCAACCCCTTTAGGTCAAGGTCGGGGAACGTTTGATGCCCTCCATCAAATTGCGGTCGCACATAGCAGTTGAAGATGGTGTTGTATCTATTCTGCATCTTCTCCTTGAAGCTATCGCTTTGGCTGTTAAGCCAATCGTTGAATCCATTGCGTATCTCATCAATCTTTGCGTTTGCCATCTGTATAGCCTCCGTGTCTCGCACCTTGATTTCATTGCCATCACGAAGAATAGTCTTCTTGATGTCGGGAGAGGTATTCAGTAGAGCATACTTTAGCAGCGCCATACCATCGTAGCTACGGCTCTGACTGCGCACACAGTACTTATCCCAAATGTTCGCATTTGTGGATTTGTTTGTGACAGAGAACTCGTCCGCACTGGAGTTGTAGAATACGTTTATCTCTGCACCGAAAAAATCAGTTGCAAAGCGTGAGTAGACTCTTGTTGGAATCCAACGCTCTCCAAAGTTGAAGTCAAGATCAGCAAATGGAATTGGCTCTGGCGTGGCATCTTGCAACGCCTTTAGGGACTCTTTTGCTCGTTCATCATCGGAATTGTTCAGTAGGTAGCTCTCAATCTCTGCCGCCTTCAAAACAACGTTACCTGATATGAAACGCTCCGCAACATCGTAACCCTTTGTATGAGGATTGTAGTATATCTTTCCAGAGAGTTCTGCCTCAATATCCTTTTGTGATGACTCTGGCAAGAGAGATGTCATATACTCCATATCAACGCCTCCGTATTTATTGAGTGATGCAGAGAGAGCTTCCATGGCATTGTCGACGCTTGTCACTTCGTGTATGTTGAACGCAACTGGGTGGTCGAAGATGTCGGCTTTAATGATATTACCATCAACAGCTCGCTCCAGATATAGAATCTCGCGCCCTCCTGCATCCATCTGCACAAGGTCGTTGTTTTTACGAGAGTTCAACTCACCATACTTAGCTACGAACTTATCATAGGCATCATTTAGCTTTGCACGCAAAACATTCTCGGTCTGTTTGAGGTTATTCTCGTAGTTGTATAGCTCATTGTATGTGTCACGTATCTCAATATACCCCTCAACCTTTGCTCTGGTCATTGCAGGCAAATTAAGAGGCTTTACGAGAAGCTCTCCGTCCTCATTGGTGTCGAGTACCCCAATAATACCATCTTGCGTTAAAATCGACCCCATTTTAATCCACGATGCAGGTGCTCCATTATAAGGAATTGGTTCAAGGCTTATAGCTGGAGTTGCAACTGCTTTCACATCACGCTCGCTCTTTGGTGTTGCACTACGTTTCGGCGTTTGCTCCGCTACGACCTGACCAAAGAGGTCGAGGAGCGGTTTTTGTGGGGCAACAGCGATCGCCTCTGCTTGCATATGCGCTGACTCTTGCGTTTGCTGTTGCACCTCGACCACCACTTGTGCTGGTTCAGGAACTGACTGCTTCTCCTGCGTTTGCTGTTTCATCTGCTGTTGTCGCTTTAGAGGTATACCCGCTTGGTATAGGTCAAGGCTGAAGTTCTGCTCGAAGTCACGTTTGAGAATCTCACTAAGGCTTCGTGCAATCCCCTCTGCGCCATCTTTGTGGGTAAAGATCATTGCAGGTTTGCCATAAGGGTCGGTGTCTTGCTTCCACTCGGTGTGGACAATCTGATCCATTGACTTGAAGTAGTTGTTCCAAGGTGAGCCATTTGGGCGAGCGAGTGCTTGCGTGAACCTCTCCTCTATTGGCGATAGTGTCGTCTTGCCACTATTTTTCTGAAGAATGATAAGGTCGCTACCTACCTCTGTGCCTGCGTGCTCAGTAAAGAGATTATTGGGAAGTCGAACGGCAGATACAAGATTTGTATTCTTCATCAACCACTCACGTATCTGCGTACCGCTCGCTGTGTTCATCACACCCTGCGATGTTATGAAGGCAAGGAGACCTCCTTCGCGAAGAGTGTCTACCCCCTTAACGAAGAAGTAGTTGTGGATCGACATTCTCGCCAGTTTGCGTGCGACATCACTATCTTTGGCAAATATTGGGTCAAAGACCGAAATATCACCAAAAGGTATGTTTGATGCCACTACATCAAACGAGTTGAGATATGGCAGAGCAATACTCTCGAAGCCTGAACTCCAAACCTTATCGTCACGTTGATGAACCTTCAATAGGTCACTGGTCACAATATCCTTTTCGTAGCATACGACCTTTGCACCATCTTCGGCGATTGTTCTGAACGCTTTTGAGAACTCGCCCATACCAGCAGACGGGTCGAGAATACGATATGGATTCACTCCCGCATCGGCGATGCTACTCGCAATCTGCTCAACGACGACTGGAGGTGTGTAGAATGCTGTGAGTACAGAGTTGCGAAGGCTATCAATATAGGATTTGTATTTATCGCCTGCATTCTCCTTGATAAGCTCGTGCATAGTTCTTATTAGAGGAAATAGCGGTTTGTCACTATCACTCCAATGAACGATGTCGTCATCTGATGAGGCAGGTGAAAGTATAGCCTTGATTGCTCCAAACCCCGTGTAGCCCTTTATGATTTTTAGCTGCTCCTCCGTTGGCTCTGCGCCAGACTTTTGAAGGGCAAATAGCTCTCGCATCGCGTCGATGTTGGCTATAAGGTGTTTGTATTTGTTATAGCTTGCCATACTCCTCCAACTTTAATTGTATAGCACCGACAAGCTCCGTATATAGAGTTTGATAATCTGCAGAGTATGCGAAATCGTCTGTTAGCTCGTATTGATTGAATAGCTCTTTGAGACTCTTTGTAAGCTCTAGGGCAACCTCTGGGACTATATCAACGTGTATATCCGCCGAAAACTCTGTCCAAAGGATATTGAGAATAGTGTCATACTTCGAGAAGTGCAGACCTTTGTATAGGGTTCGATTGGCAATGTCGATACACTCTTGTGTGTTGTTGCCATCTCTAAATGCCTCCTCATAAGCCGTTGATGCTGCTTCGCTGCGACTTTTGATAAGTCTTCTGCTGTTGGATAGCTCAGGATGACTCTCGCGTAGGAACGCTATAAGCGAAAGCTCATAATATGAGAGCTCGGTATTTTGCTGTTTCATAGTACTTGAATTTTAGTGTTGGGAGATTCCCAATAGGTTTTAATGACGGTATAAAAAAAATGGCACTCAACGTCCCCGCTGAGTGCCCCACTAAAATTCAAATCATAACAGTAAAACTATTTAGACTTGGATTTCAGTGGCAAAGATAGTTGTTTTACCTCTTCTTTACTCTTCTGGAGTAATTATTTTTTGCACCTCTTGTTTTGACATGCACTATGCCAGGTAGATTTACCTTGCAGGCGAGTAGCTCATCGACGACATTTATAGTGAATTGCTCAATAGAACGTTTGAAGTCGTCTGCGTGTAGTTCGCCAGCCTCAATCTTAGCAAGAGCCGCCTCCCACTCTCCTGTCAGTTCAACGTTGGAGATCATCATATTCTTGACTACTGAATATAGAGCAAGACCTTTCTCTGTTGGACTGAGGAGTTTGCCGCTTCTCTCAATATATTCTCTTTTGATAAGAGTTTCAATTGTCGCAGCTCTTGTGGCTGGTGTGCCAATTCCACACTCCTTGAGGTGGCTTCTTAGCTCATCATTCTCGATCTCTTTCCCTGCATTCTCCATAGCAGACAATAGTGTTGCATCAGTATGGAAAGGCTTCGGCTTTGTTACACCTTCGGTTAGATTTACAGAGCTGATTTTGAGTAGGTCATCAGCCTTTAGGTTAGGCAGGATTATATCATCCTTGTCTTCGCCGCCAATGGCTTTCCAGCCCCTATCTCGCATAATAGAGCCTTTGATCGAGAAGAGTGTGCCACAGCAATCAACTGTAATTGTTGTGACATCCTTTACGCACTTTTGAGAGAATGACTCAAGCATTCTTTCGAGAATCATATTGTATATGACAATCATCTCAGGTGTTACGACATTTGTAACTTTGACACCAGTTACCAAAATAGCGTGGTGGTCAGTGATCTTGTTGTCATCAACGCTTCTGCTGTTAAGTTTTTCAAGTTGGCGGATGATACGTTCCCACCTTTCGTCTCGTTTGAAGTTTGATAGAACTATTGGTATCTGTGAAAATATATCTTCACTGATATACCTGCTACCAGTTCTGGGGTATGTAATCAATTTGTTCTCATAGAGTGTCTGCGCAATTTGTAAGGTTTTTTCTGCAGTATAACCGTGCTTGCTATTAGCCTCTTTTTGCAATGTAGTGAGGTCGAATAGGAGCGGTGGTTCTTGAGAGGTCTCTCTTTTATCGACATTCGTTACTGTGGCAAATTCGCACTCGGATAGCGATTGCATTAGTTCGTTGGCTTTGTCCTGCTCGTAGAATTTATCCACTGCGGAGAACTTAAGTGTCTCTCCGTTTACACAAAAGCCAAGATGGTGTTGCCACATCTTTTGCGGAACAAAGTTTCGTCGCTCCCAATATCTTTCGCATACCATTGAAAGGGTAGGGGTTTGTACACGCCCAAGGGAGTATAACCCACGCCCAGCTGCAATAGATACAGCTTGTGTTGCGTTGAGTCCTACAACCCAATCAGCTTGGCTGCGACATTTTGCGGCATAGTATAGATTGTCATACTCTTTGCCAGGGCGAAGCGTTTGTAATCCGTTTGTTATTGCTCGATCTGTAAGCGATGAAATCCACAATCGCTCAAATGGTTTGTCGCAGTTCAGATAGTCGTAGATGTATCTGAAGATTAGCTCACCCTCTCTACCTGCATCAGTAGCAACAATTATCGAATCGCATTTGTCGAATAGTGCCTTGATGACTTTGAGTTGTGCCACAACTCCCTTGTCATCTTGGAATCCTTTCGTGCCTTTGACTTGTCTTACCATAAGAGCGTATTTGTCAGGGAGAATGGGCAGGTTTTCTCGTTTGAATCCAATTGCTCCGTAGCTTTCGGGCATTGCCAATGTGATAAGATGTCCAAATGCCCAAGTTACTGCGTATCCGTTACCTTCTATACGTCCATTCTTGATCTGTGTTGCACCTATTATACGTGCTATTTCGCGTGCTACACTTGGTTTTTCTGCTATAATAACTTTCATTTTCTTGAATTTTAGTGGGGTCTACATTCCGATTTTTCTTTGCTTTGGCTTTTGCTCGACTTGATCTTGCTTTTCAGCCTTTGGCTGCTCTTGCTTCTGCTCTTGGGATTGGCTCTGCGCCTTGTTTGGGTCCCATTTGTAGAAGTCGAACTTTGCCCTCTCGAAGTTTGGTCGCACGTATGCCTCAAACTTGACACCTTCTTTGTTGGTTAGTCCAGTCATGTGGACAACCTCACCAGCCTTTAGCTTCGCCGCCTCATCCTCTGTTATGTCTCTTCCAAGAAGTTTTGCAGGTATGCGTAGCTCTTTTGGTTCGTCAGATGATCCAGTAGCTTGTGCATGCTCTGTCTTTTCTCCTTGCGTTTGCGCCTGACTCTCCTTTGGTGAGTCAAATTTGAACTCTAAGCCTTTACGATCTGCATTGTATTGCACGTTTGAGCTGAAGTGTTTTCCTCTCTTGCTTGTCATCTTCTCGACGCGTACAGCCTCACCATTCTTGAGTGCTATACGCTGTTCATCCGATAGCTGAACACCTTTAAGCTCGTGTGGAATGCGTACTTTGTCAAGATTTACAGCGACCACATCGTTAGTTAGTGGGTCAATACTAACAAGTGCCTTTGTTGGGGCTTCTTGGTTTGGAATCTTAATCTCAATAGGATGCCCCAGATTTCGATTTTGCAGAAGTGTCATCTTCTCCTCGTTTGTGAAGGTGTGACCATAGAATGGTCGGTCCAACTGTGGAGCTTTCTGGATTGCGTGAACAACAGGTATGATGCGACCATCATCGGTTGTTCGTAGCGAGATACGTGCTTCAGTGCGAATTGTAATATCTTCCGCTTTGAAAACGATTGGAATAAGTGTTGGGGACTTGCGATAGTTTAGCATAGCCTCAAGTGCGCCATTCTTTTCGATGACTTCACGCTTGATGCCCATCTTCTCAAGTTGATCCCAGTCAATCTTCTCCGCATCCAATGGTTGGTATTCTGATTTCTGTGCCTCTTGTTTAGGTGCGTCCACGGACACATCCTCTTTAATCTGCTCATCTTCCTTTGCGTAATCTTGTGGGATAATGCGATTTGCTTCTAGTTCGTAGGCCGCATCAGGGTTGTCGGTTTCCCCAATCATCGTGCTTAGATTCTGGGTCTCTTTTTCCACGTTGTTGAGGTTGACGGTAAAGAATTCAAGGTGTGTAGGCTCTTTAGTCTGACGACAATAGTTTGTGAAGAAGTTCTCAAGAGCATTGCTGTGTCTGTCAATCTTCATAAAATCAGCCCCTTTAGATGGGTCTGTTGTGTCAATAGATCCATCAGGGTTTATACCCTTGACGGCCTTCATGCTCTTGTCGTCTGGGTTGTAGACAAGCAGCACTTCAAGTTCGGGGTTTTCCTCTTGTTTAACCTCTTGATTTTGAGCCTCTGCGACTTCTTCTTGATTTGCCTCTTGAGGCACATCATTTACCGATTGCTCAGTTTGTGAATTTGGATCTTTAATTTCATTCTCCATAGTGATAGATTTTTAGTGGCACCAACATTAGTGCGACGGCAAATCTATGCAAAGAAAATAGCAAATAACTATCCTAAACTGCATCTGAGTATATCTGGCGGGTGTATGCGTAGATGTGGCGGTGTGAGGTGTTTTTGCGCTGTTTGTACAATGTTATATAGTGTCATAATTATGGCTAAATGGTATATGTTGCCAACACCTGAAAAACACACTTTATTTGTACATTTGTGGCATCATAATTTACTAACTAATTAATCCCAATTTTAATTAATGAGAACATTAGTATCAACCCTATTTTTTAAGTGTTTAAATGACCCAGAGTGCAGTGAGGATTTGAACGAAATGTACCATGAGTTTGTAGAGCGTGTTTTTGATTTATGTACTCGAAAGAGCTGTCATAAAAGGTTGATGTTTATCCTCAATTATACAACTTGTGAATTAAAAGAACGACGGGCTCTAGGAATAACAAATCCAAAAGTATTGGAGGCGATAAACAAGTCTATCTTGTTTCTTGATGAGACAACACAATATGTGCGTGAGATACGTGATCAATACCCAAGGTCTGAAGATGGTGTGAAGTCATCGCATCGGTGGAGTGGCAAAACGACTGATCTTGTTGAGCTTGTTTACGCGTTACACAATTCAAGGTGTATTGATGAGGGCAATATTACTATTGAGCAGTTGTCAGAATATGTTGGGCGTATATTTGGTGTTGAGATGAAGAATAAGTATATAACGTATTCGGAGATAAAGCGACGAGGCAAAGATTCTAGGACATATTTCCTCGATAGGTTAAGTGCAGGGTTGAACGAGAAGATGGCAGAGGATGATGCTATTTAGGGGGATGTTTATTTTTTGATATTCTCGAAATAAATGTTTATATTTGGTTCCTTTGAAATAAATAAAAGAGATATGAATAAATTGATTAAGGCGTTTTTTTTGATGGCAGCAGCAGTGCTTCTATCAAGTTGTGATCCAAACAAGGCGGATGAGGAGAAGAAAGAGTATTATCTATCGCAGTCGCGTGATGCTGCTTTGTGCGGTTGGTGGAAAATAGAGTCAATTGATGGCAATGGTAAGGATTGGTCGCAATACGCAAATTATTCACAAGATGGAGTTGTTTATCGTTCTGACTATGATAGTAATGGTGATCTTTATTTCCCATCGTATGAGGTTTTCTATTGGTACGCAGATAGTCAGAAGATATATGAATTCTATTACACTGGCTCTTCATCGGACTCATCATTTGAATCATCTGTTTATTATAGGTTAGATGGAGATACTCTTACAGTCTCTCCAGATAGCAGCTTCATTAACACTATAGTTGCAGTAAGATCAGAGCGTCCAGAATAGATTTAATACTAATAAAGAGAATAAAATGAAGAAGTTTTTAGCGAGTTTATTGCTTAGTGTATGTGTATTTTCAGTAGCGTGTTCATCTCCATACTCAAAGCCAAGTAATGTTGTCAAAGATGCGTTTAAGGCTATAGTTGATGAGGATATTGCGACATTGGCGGAGTTGATTGAAGAGGGTGATAAAGGGAGTGTTTCAAAGACTGATATGAACTTTGTCTGCACAATGTTGTGTGGTAAAGGGAATGCGCAAATAAAAAGATATGGCGTATTGAAGTCGTATGAAGTAGAGAGCGAAACTATCGACGAGAGTGGGTCAAAGGCGAAGGTAATTATGAAGATGCACTTTGAGGACGGAACGAATAGAACAACATCTTTTGATGCTATTAAAAGAGATAGTAGATGGTATCTAAAGGTGTAGTTGCATCTTTATTTATTTGTCTATTAGTAGGCTTGTTATATTGCTATGCAAGATGCAAAGCAGGTGATGAAGGGCGCAATGTTAATGTCGAATTAAGAGACGGAGACATTGCGTTTCGTTGTGGAGTGGGTGCACGTAGTGTTGCTGTTCTTGCTGCGAGTGAGCAAAAGGAGTATTCGCACGTCGGGCTTGTTATTATGATTGATGGAGAGTGGTTCGTGGTACATTCAGAGCCACGAGGTGGAGGCGATGAGGACAAGGTCTATTGTGACCCATTGTCGACCTTCTTCAGTAGTGATAACTCCTTGTATGGAGCAATATGTCGGTACGACGATTTGGATAACTTGCAACGTAGCATAATTAGATCATATATTAGTGAACAGTTAGATCGGCAAGCTCTATTTGACCACGACTATGACACCTCGGAGCAAGATAGATTGTATTGCAGTGAGTTTGTCTGGCAGGCATACCTGCGTTGCGGTATTGACGTTACGGAAGAGCGCAGAACGAAGGTGTCGGTTCTGTTTGTTGATGATGACGTTATTATGCCCTCTGATATACGCCAGAACAGCAAATTAAGTACTGCATATAGTTTCTGTTTTAGAAATAAACATCTCTATTAATGAATATATTTAGATGTATATATAACATGCTTTTAGTCACACTTATATGCTGTGGCTGCAATAAAGATGCAATTTTGGGTTATCAACCCAAGACGCAACTCGAATTGTATGATGCTTTCTGGTCTGATATGAACGACCATTATGCACTATTTGAGCAGAGAAATGTCGATTGGAATGCAATCAACACGGTGTACAGACCACAGATAAACGCAACTACAACCGATGATGAGTTGTGGAATCTATTCTGTGATATTGTAGCAGAGCTAAATGATGCGCACACGTATGTGCGCAATATGTCAAGCGGAGTATCTACGCCTAATGGCTATTCATTATTAGATAGCCAATTTAGCAGCATACAAATAGATTTGCTATTAGAGCAAAACATGGCGCAAGTTGTATATGATTTATCTTATGGAAAAGTTGCTAATGCAAACATCGGATATTTATACATCAATCAACTTATTGACTATGATTTGGAGGCTATAGATGAGCTGGTTGCAAAGGTCGCAAATTGTGACGCTTTCATCATAGATTTGCGACAATGTCAAGGTGGTTCTGGCGTGTATGCTGTGAGGCTAGCCTCATACTTTGTTGACAATAATGCAACAGAAATTTACTACCAAATAAAATCTGATTCAGGAGAGAATGAATTCTCTGAAAAAGTTCCAAATCCACACTACATAAATAATGTTAGCTATGCAGATCGTCCAGTAGTGGTTCTAACAAGTTCTGCAACGGTCAGTGCTGGAGAGTGGCTGACCGCAATACTGAAAACCTCTGCGAATGTAACACAGGTAGGATTGACAACAAATGGTTCATTCTCTGTGCGGAGTCTACCTCGTTATCTGCCTAATGGTTGGCAGTATTACTATTCTAGCACATTTGTAACACTCAGTGACGGCACATCACCAGAAGGAGTTGGTTGTGTGCCAGATATTGAAGTTGCAAATAGATATCGCGAAGGAGACACAACGGAATATATGATGCAGACGGCAATAAATCTTTTGACGAATGGCTCGAATTAAGAAGATAATCGTTGTCGCGCTATTTTTACTCACGCTATCTACACCTGTTACGGCTGAGCGTGATAGAGCAGTAGATTTGAACCTCAATTTAGGTTTGATGAGAGGGGCATTTCGAGATGAGCAATATTCGCTTATCAATTATGAGTTGGATAGAGGCTATGCAATAGCTTTGGGTGGAGGATACCGCATTGACCGACATCATATAGGTGTAAACATTGAGTATGGTCACGCATCTGCAACAACAGATGTATATGCTGGGTGGATAAATACCTACCATAATGCAGATTTATCGTTATCGTATAGATATAGAGCATTGCAGCTCTTTGAAGGAAGACTAGCTTGTGACTTTGGTCTTAGCTATGCTTTCAATTTCAATGGCATAATTCCCTCAACACTTGACAACTACGCCTATATAGGTACACACAACTTTTCGCCCTTGATTGGATTGCAATACGCAATAAATGAAAAGCACTCATTGTATAGCAATTTTAAGATAGCTATACTTAGTTTAGTCGCACGCCCACAGTTCAGCAAGTTCTCACCCGATGAGAATGGGGTTGAGATAACAAACTACAAAACAAGCTTGTTTCGCGAATTGAGAGATGTGCAAGCGTGCTCCGTCAATCATCATATAAATACAGAGCTTACTCTTGGCTACCAATACAAGATAGGAAATAGTTTCGCAACAGCTATTGAGTATAGATATTATTTCCGGAGATACGCTGAAGTCGATCCATATACATCTTATGCAAACGAAATACGTGTAATATTACGACTAAATCTACATTAGTTTATTTATATAGCAACAACCCCAACTGATTAGTCGGGGTTGTTTATACTATTTACTTTTGGATTAGATGACTTAGGGCTGGGTCAGTTTTGATGCGTTCAAGTTCGGAATCTACAATATCCTGCACCTCCTCTTTGATGAGGTCGTAGTTGAACTGTATGCGAGCCTTCATCTCCTCGTCGCTATTGTCCTCGCTGAAGCTCAGAATCTGCGGTATATCTTCGTATGCTGCCATCTCCGCACCGACTTTCTTGCTATCCACTACAATCTCGGCATTGAACATTTTCTGCTCGATGCGCTCGTCGATGTTATCCGAAACCGAGCCAACAAAGTAGCCCTGCGTTAGAGTTGATATCTTACTCTGCGGTATCAGCGAGTCGAGCTGTGTCGATATAGATGTTGAGTTGTCGTTGCGGTTGATTGAGAGTGACTGTCGTTTCTGCAACACTCGTCCGAATCGTTCAGAGAGGGTTTTAGCTGTATCGCCAACGACCTGACCGCTAAAGATATTACCCACGGTGTTAATTACTACTGCCGCCTCTTTATCGCCATAGTCACGCTTCAGCTGCGAGAAGTCTTGGAATCCAAGGCAAACAGCAACCTTGTTGGAACGGGCTGTTGCGATAAGGTTATCAAGTCCACGGAAGTACATAGTCGGCAACTCATCAATGATTACCGCACTCTTTAACTTGCCCTTCTTGTTGATGAGCTTCACGATGCGAGAGTTGTATAGACCAAGTGCTGCCGAATAGATGTTTTGTCGGTCAGGGTTGTTGCCGACACATAGTACCTTCGGCTCGTCTGGGTTATTGATATCAAGCGTAAAGTCATCTCCACTCATTACCCAATAGAGTTGAGGCGAAATCATACGAGATAGAGGTATCTTCGCACTCGCTATCTGTCCTTGAAGTTGATCCGCTGCACCTCCTTGCCACGCATCCATAAATGGCGATAGATAATTCTCTAACTCTCGGTATGAGGTAAGGATTGGGAATATGTCGGTGTACTTCTTATTGAGGAACTCAATAGCGTGTGGGAAGGTGCAGTACTTGCCATCTTTGTATATCTTCAAGTACCAAATAATCGAGGCAAGCAGAATGATTGGCGACTCCACGAAGAAGTCTCCCTGCTTCTGTATCCACGTCTTATTGAGGTTCAACATAATTGTGTAGGCACTCTCGTAGGCATCCGAAATATCGGTCATAAACGAGGGGTTGATTGGGTTGCATCGGTGCGACTTGCGTGGGTCATCGAAGTTGATGACGTAGAACTTAGGAGGCACTTTGTAGGCATCTTGGTTCTTTAGCAGGTGGTTGTAGGCAATCTTCGAGAGATCATCAAACTTGAAGTCGTAGATGTACATTGAGAAGCCTTTCTCAATCTGCTGCTTAATGTAGTTGTTCACGACAGCGAACGACTTACCAGAGCCAGGTGTACCAAGTACAATTGTCGCACGGAACGGATTCACTATATTGATCCACCCGTTGTGTTGCTTCTTCTCAAACCAGAACTTCGTGGGCAAGTTCACGGAGTACTCATTTTCCATAAGTCGTGTCTCTTGCATAAAGCTCTCGTTCTCGTTGTTGAAGACATCATCCATCAGATCGCTCTTGAGTAGTCGGCTCGCGTATAGTCCAGCCATTAGCAGGGTTACATATCCAAGGCTCATAAGTAGCGTGTAGACAATGGTACGTGTCTCGTATGACCATTGTGTATTCAGCACCCAATCGTTGGCAAAGAATAGCACTGCGCCAATAGCAGCGAGTATGCCAATGTGTCGCCATCTAATCTTCTGATGCTTTACTCCCTTTGTGCCATAGCACGATAGCGCGAGTAGCATAACCGCCCATAGCTTCGTGTAAATTGACCGCTCGAATAGTCCTGATGTGCGGTTGAAATTGAGTAGAATAGTATCTACTGTTTCGATTGTAATGCCCCACTCATAAATTGTGTTGTAGCAGAACCAATATAGGTTCATAACAACGAATAGGATACTTACGGCTCGCAAAAACTCCATAATCTTTGCCAGTCCTCTCAAATCATCTTCTTGACTCATTTTTCTAATCTATTTAATGGTTAATTGGAACTATTAAAAGGGTCTGCGACCCCGTTTCTTTTTCTTTTTGCGCTGCATAGCGTTTCGGAACTGCTCCTCGTCAATATCGTCGATGCCATCGTCTGCAAATGAGAATATGTCTAGTGCACTACCAGTTGCAAGCTCCTCGTCCGTGCCTTTGTATTCGTGTTCTATTGGTTCGAATGGGGAGTGTGCCTCTCGGCTTATATTCTCCTCGCCTTGTCGTGCAGTTATGACAAACTCTCTCTCTTGAATATTCTGCATATCTTGCTCGTATTGAGAGTCTATCTTGTTGAACCAATCAGCCATAGCATTTGCCGAGAACTCTTTTCCAAGTCGAGAGCCATTGAGTACACATCCAGTAGTGTGGTCGATGAACGTTAGACCGTATATTCGTCCATTGTCGTTCTCTCGTACAATCATATCAATGCCTCTTTTTGATAGTCGCTGTTCAAAGTCTGCTCTATTCTGGGCTACATTCTTAATTGATAGTACAGTCTGCTTGCTCCTTGCTGCGAGGTGCTTTGCCTTCATCTCCTCTTTGGATCTGTCTGCTTTGTAAGTCAATCCATCAATGCCGTAGTCTTTGCCATATAGCGATGATTTTAGAGGCTTGCCGACCTTTCTGCCATTGTTGTCTATTGCAGAGTAGACGATGCCATTATATATCTTGCCTTGTGCATTTCTTTGTACGTGTTCGACAGATACATTGTATGTTGAAAGGAGGGTTTTGTACTCACTAATGCTGAGGAATTTGAAGTTGCTTCTTACGTGGCGAAGTATCGTTCCCACCTGTCTTGTAATATCTCCTTTCGATGGATCAACCTTGCCAAGCTTATAGACCTCGCCTCTCTTTTTCCTATTTGCTGGGATAAGGCCATACTTCTGTTCAAGCTCTTGTACTGCTTTTCGGCTTCGGAAGAAGTTGTTGCTATTGCTTAACTTCTTACCACTGCTATCAACACCTAATGTCACAATGTGCAGGTGGTGTCGGTCAATGTCGGTGTGTTTGTAGATTATGTATGGCTGATTATTCAAACCCATCTTCTCAAGGTATTCGTCAGCGATTAGTGCCAGTTGATTGTCACTCAAAACATCATCTGGATGTGGGTTCAAAGAGATGTGTATGAATGGCTTTTTCGTGACAATTGATGATGGGAAGCATTGCGAAAACTCATCTGAAGCAGTTGATATATCACTTAATTTGTCGCCTTGTGAGTATAGTTTGTTGGACGATATTACGACAGCATCTCTGTTTTCAACCTTTCTAATATTGTATGAAAGGATGCCATAAACTGCATCTGCGTAGCTTATTTCTGCAACCATTTCTCGCGGAATTCGGTTGATAAAAGCGCTATTTCTTTAGCTACAATAGTGAGTTCAAGGGTCTGTTTTTCGAGTTTATACAGAAGTTTTAGAGCTGTTTGCTCGCTAAATTTCTCTCTCAATACGACAACTGCTTGGTTGTAATTGTTTCCAATTTGTCGGAATTGGGTAATTAAATTGTGAAGCTTTTGGTAGTAATCAACGTAAGTTCTGTCGATGGTTATCACCCTAAAATGCTCATTAAACACCCTCGCTTTTATGAACTTTGCCTTGTATGGAGCACCTGATTTCACAAACATCTCCATGAATTTCTTGTTCTCATCTTCAGTGAAATTCACTGAATAGCGAGCGATAATCGGACTCTTTTCTCTTCTCTCTTTCTCTTGTTTCATTTTCATCATTTTTTTAATAATTACTATTAGTCATATTGAATTTGCGACTGTAAATTCCTTTCAAAAAAGCTCGACTTCGGAGGGCTTTTCTCCCCATTTATGTGGCAAGGTTTGGTGCGGCAACGGCACTTTTGTGCTGCACCAGACATACCTTGCCATTTGCTTTTGGCAAATAAAAGTGCAATACGAAGGGCGTATTTCACTTGTTGGTATTTGTTCTTATTTATGCTTACTAAAGTCACTGTTTTTTCTTCTGTGGCAAAGGTAGAATGTTGCTTAGGAGACTTCCAATAGGCTATTTCCGCCAGATATACGCATATCACCGCCAGATATACGCAGTTCTTAAAAACGATGATAAAACTTGCGATTCGGACATACTTTTGCTCTCGGTTTAGACT
>JBCQUJ010000009.1:0-66028 GCA_047174045.1 Rikenellaceae bacterium | reverse complement strand
TCTTTGTAGTGTATATCACAACTGGATGCGCGTAATGCGCTTAACGTAAGTGATTTACGAGCAAGATTAGAAAAAGGCTTTTTAGGCCTAAACAAAATAATCCTAACCGTTTTGGTTAGGATTATTTTGTTCTAAAATAGTTCCAACTGCTGAATTGGTGGAGCGAGTGCTGCTGCCTTCCGCCGAACAAACAACTCCATTTGCGAAAATTGTTTGTCTGTTATGGTTAATATGCTAACTTTCCCAAGTTCGGGCAGATTTTTCTTGACTCGCTTTATATGAACATCTGCATTCTCTCGACTTGGGCAATGGCGAAGATATATAGAGAATTGAAACATGGTAAAGCCATCTTCTACAAGTTTCTTGCGAAAACCAGAAGCCTGCTTGCGTTCTTTCTTACTCTCGGTAGGCAGGTCAAAAAAGACAAGTATCCACATAATACGATATTCACTAAAGCGATCCATTACTTCATTGTTGGGTAAACTATCTTACGTGATTCTCCAGCAAAACAGCGGTATAGCGAGGCTGTTGTCTGCTGCACAGCTGTCATAAGTGGTCTTCGCTCTCCTCCAATCACAACATCAACTACGGGAATTGAGAGCAATCGTTGTTTTAGTTCGGTAGTTAACTCCTCGTAATCCATCCCAGACTCGACAATATCGCAAACAATAGCATCGACATAGGGGCGATATGGCTCCATTATATCGTCAGCGAGACAATAAGCGTTGTAACGATTATGATGGTGTATGCCAAATGTCGGCAAGAGACCGCTAACAACTAACGCGCGAGCCACAACTGCGCGTAGAATTGCGTAACCATAGTTCAATAGATTGTTTGGGGCTTCATCTTCACGTCCTCTGACAAAATTTTGGATCCCATCGACATTGCTAAAGATATTTGCCCAATAATATACGGCTGCACGAGCCTCTAAATTATCCGAGTCACCACTCTTGACCTTTGCCTCCCAAGCAATCATATTTCGAACCTCTAAACCTCGCTTATTAAGCAATTTTCCTTGATTATGAATCTTTGCTTGAATAGTCTGTTGCCAAAGCTGCTTTTTTAGTGGCATTGTAGCTTCAATCTGTATGCGAAAACGTTCGCTCTGCGTGTGATTGCCACACAATGGCATAAACAAACCAACAGGCATTCGAGAACTGTCGCACGTTATAACCGCACAGTTATTCTCAAGCAATGCCTCCAACACTCCATGCGTTATTGTTATCTGCTTGTTGTCGAGCACAACAACGCCTATATCTTCAATCGGAATGGTTCTTTCTGCACTCTTTTTGAAGCCTTCGCTTATTGTGTCGTTATTTTCCACTTCGGGCAAACGAACTATTAACTGTTTGCTCTTAAGCCCCAAATAGGTTGGATTACCAAAGTATAAGGTTCGCTTTATCATAGTTTCCTTATTTCGCCTAGTAGGTTAATATATACCTTTTGAGGGTTTAGCTCATATAGTGCCTTTATACTTTTTACGCGATAGTACTTCATAGCCAACTTGCCCTCTGCACTTTTGTCATTTATAGTCTCTATATGAAGCCTAAACCAATAATCATTTGAGCTTATACTCTGCACACGATATAGGTGTTTGCTTAATAGTTGATAGTCATTGTTTCTTAACGCTTCATCAAAGCCCTCTTTCTCTAAACCAAGTATAAACATCTCATTTTGTTGTAAACTAATATCAAATTTCCATGTAGGCTCTGGCAGCGTAGATAAGAAATCCTCAGATAAGCCATTTGAGAGGTTATCCCACAAATCTTCAGGGTTCTCTATTACTGTTTGTAGTTTGTGGTTCTTACGTTCAACAGCACTCCAAAAAGTTGTGCATAGCTCTTTTTTCTTGCCATCTTTGTCAGTATATATTGCGATATGATGATTATTACCCATTTTCACGTAACCTCGTTCGGTTTTTGCAAAGGCAGAAGTTAGTGGGCCAACAACACATCTAACACTACGTATAGGTGCATTGTTAAACAAAATTGGATTGTTTTCTAAATCTTTCCAAACCTCTTTATCATCACCATTATGCTCTTTGAATCTACCCTCAACAATAGCTCGAATGCCATCATCAACGATGTATTTAATATCTTTACTTTTTATTGTGCTAATTGGATACTTAATTACAAGTCGTTGCTCATATATTTCGTTGCCAAGATTATCTATTATTGGCACATTTATCAATCCGTAAACACTCTCCTCATGTAGCGCGCCACGAGGAACAACAATGCCATACTGTTTCAATATACGTTTACCTCCTTTATGTATATATCTTTTACCTGGAGAAGAGACCTTTTTACCGGCCTTAAAAGAGACCATTATCGCATCGACAAATCTAGTGACCTCATCTGTAGATGGGTGCGGCTGCTCTCTTAGGTACTTTTCAAGCCTAGTGAGACGACACTGGTATGCATCCCCCTGCTTGCCATCGCCTTTGAACGAGATATCTTTTAGCTCACTCATATTATTTATGCGCTGTATGTATCCTTGCTTTGTACAGGCTATAACAAGGGCATCAATGGCGTGGTGGCGGTGATCTAAGCGCTTGCTCCAATCACAAATAACCTCCTCTTGCCAAATTTTTCCTTTATGTTCACGATCTTTCGTTTCAGTAAGACCAGCGATTTTATAACGCTCAAAATTAAGGTTGTGTAGAATTTTATCCCAACCCCACAAATTGCGCAAACGGTCAGTCACAGATCCGCTTGTCGCTGTTACATTGCGGCAAACCTGAGTCAATATCTCTCTCGATTTTTTAGCGATGTATTGACTCTCTCGTAGTTGACGATCTATAAAATCTGTTGGAATCTTATCACCAGATGTAAGAAGTCGTTCCCTTTTTGTCTTGCTTATTGTCCCATCTTTGAACAGCTTGTCCACACGAGCTACATACTCATCAAAAATAGCCTCAGACTTTGTGCTCATATAATCATAGGCTGTTCTGTTGTTTTTTTCTTTGTTACAACTTCTACAAGAACACACCTTATTCGAAAAACTATCATCAAAGAACAATGAGCGAGGAATTATATGCTCAACCTCCATTTTCTCTCCATTTAGAAAGTCAGCCAATGAAATTTTTTCTTCGCAGTAAAAACATTTCATATCAGCCTCTTCATACATTTTGTATTTTTGGATGCGTGATCTTGTTGGGGTTATGTTGTAATCTTTGGATATTCTTTCAGCAATTGTCTTATTAATTCTTTCCGCTCGATTTATTGACTTTGTCATTGAATTGCGCTCATCTTTGCTCTGTTTTAGCTCTCGTGCAAGCTCAACGCGTATTTCGTCGAATGCACCATATTTTGCCATGAGCGTGTTAACAACATTTATCATTTGATTGAGAATCTTCTCTACTATAGGTTGGCGCAATGTGTTCTTTGGTATCTGCTTAAGGACAGATTGAAGTTTTCTGTTTTTATTCTCTACAGCACTCAAACTTTCACTATGTCTGAATCCAGCGCACAAACAGGCATCGGAGTAATTTAAGCCCAACTCAAGATAAGGTATTATTCTGCGCATTGCTTTCGCTGATTTGTTTGCGTAGCCTTGTTTTACAAAGTCAATATTCTGCAGGTTTGCAATAATTGTAGGGTCGGTTATGTTGAATTGCTTTTGAAGCACCAGTTTTAACTCATCACTATCTTTTATTGAGTATATAACATGCCATAATTTGTATAGTGATTCATTTTGGAATTCATCTGAAATAATATCTATTACTTCACCTGTTTCGCTGTCAAAATTTTCAGTATCTATTTTTACAAGATTGAATTTTAGCAGCTCTGAGTACTCCCCAGAAAGAGATTTTTGTATTGCCAATTTTGTTGTGTTGCCTTGCAATCCCTTGCCAATAGCCTTTCCTGCCCACCAACCATCTGTTTTCTTTATCTCTAAAATACGGTATAAATCATTTAACGTTAACTTCTCATTATTATCAAGGTGGTCAAATAATTTAATCCTTTGAGAGGGAGATATTTCGAGTACATCATTACGGCGATTTCTTAGTGTAATGTTATTTACACTCTCCCAAATCTTACACACCTGTGCAATTGGCGAACTCTTCGGTGCTACCTTTGGGCCATCATATATTGCCTCATTGTTGTGTTTATTTATAAATTGTCGTTTCTCAAACTCACAGATTGACACTAAATGTTTACAAGATTTTAATGGGCGTTGGTAGTATATGATTCTATTTCGTAAGATATCTATATTCTCATCACTTAACACATTAGAGTAAAAATTGCGCTGACACTGAATTATCTTATCAAACTCGTCAATATATGCCTTTCGAGGAAATATCTGCTCTTTTGTTCGATAATCTTTATTGGCGATTAGATTTCGTGCAAAAAACTCTCCTATTGTGATATTTTCTTCCTTTATCCGAGAGTGCCTATCGACAATTTGCATGACATAATCTCGCTGTTTTTTGTCACTATCATCTTCGGCAATGCTCTTGTATCCTCTTTTTTGATTCAGATGATATAGTACACGTCCAATCTCCTCCAACGTAATTCGCTCTGAAACTGCTCTAGCGCGAAGTTGCCACAGCTCCAATTTAGGGAGTTTGATCAGCCTTTCGGACGGCAACATATCATTGCTGCGCAAAAATGACGTAAGATTTTTACGTCTTGACTGATACCTATCATATCCTTTACGTTGTGTTCTTAGTGTAGTTCGACGAGCGTTTTTTGATATTGCTTGCCCAGTCGAAAACTCCTTAGCATCGTCTTGTGACATCGGTATAATGCGACTGCCCAATGCAATAATTGATGAATTTTTGTTCTCATCTTCATTTGTTACCGCCCAACCAATGCTGTTTGTGCCTAAATCTAAACCTAATACCTTTGCCATATCTTTTATCGTTTTCAACAAAAATAACATAATTTAACCTAAAAACAACAACGTATTTGTTTATTTGACAAAAATGACATACATTTGTATTACAATTTTGAAAGCAAATCACAATAAGGATTATTCCGTTGTGCAAACATCCAAGGTGGGACATTTTGTCTCGCCTTTTTTATTTGTCAGTCATAAAAATACATCTGTCTACAGATGGCTTCCAAGTCAAGCGACGAACCTCAATATAAATCCTCGTATAAGAAAGTGCTGTAAAATCTTGCTAAACAAAAACAAGATGTTTAACATATTACGATAATTAAAAAAGACCACTACTTTTGTAAAACGATAGTAACGCAGGGTCTAAGGTTGCATACAAACAGAGGGCAATTGGAGCGAAATGAACTTGGCAATACAATGAATTGTTAAATGTGCGAAATCGCGGTTGCAGAGAAGATTCAAATTATAACAGCTTTACATTCAACAACTCACAAGCCATATTCAAGTTTCTGTGTTTGGACGTAAATGACGCGACTAGAAATCGTTGTCGATTAACTCAATCGCCATGACACGAGCTTCGAAATCTTCGCGGTCGACTACAGCGCGACTCTTAACCTTCGCCTTATATGTATATATAGTATTAACCGAAAGATCGAAGAAGCGCGCAACCTCCTCCGTGTCGCTAACACCAAGCCGCATAAGAGCAAAAATGCGCAACTCCATAGGCAAACCGACAGCATCACCAGACTCAACAGTAATTTGATTATCTCGTGACAATAGTGCATTGAACTGCGCAATGAAATTTGGGAAAAGCTTAAGAAAAGCGGCATCAAACTCACGATAGAACTCCGCGCGCTCCTGCTTAACATTAAAATCCCGATAGATATATTTCAAATCATCAAACTGCTTACTCTTAACCCTAACGTCAATCCTCTTCAAAAGAGTCTCAACCTGCCGTATCGTGCAATTCCTTTTACGCAGCGCCTCGATGATATAAAACTCTTTTGCATCATTCGCCTCAGCTAAACGCCCATTCAACAACTCCAAAGCAACAACCTGCTCTTCGACAATACATTTCACAGCTGCCATTTTTCGAGCAACCAAAATAGCCACTATAGCCATCACCAGAGCGACAAAACCAACAACTGATATTACGACTACAAATATGTTTAGCAACCTACGCTGCCTACTAACAATCTCCATCTTACGCTCATTAACGAGCGGCAGCAGCGAATTTATCTCAAGATTGCGATGGCGCGCGTTGTAGAACCTAGCATCCTCCAACGCAATACCTAAAAGCTCATCAGCCAACTCAACATCCCCCAAGACGAAGAGATGCTCCGCTAGATGCTTTATGCTTCTATTCTCGCGCGCCGCAGCCTCCGTGTCATGAGCTACCGACCACAACATAACCTCTGCACCACAATCCTGCTCATCAAGCGCGAAATATGCATTAGCCAACATGAAAGTTATTATAGAGGCGTGGTGCGCGCTAATTGAGTCACGTTTCTCCACATAGAATCGCTGCAAAAGCTCAACCATATCGAGATACTCTCCTCGCACCCTATATAGATAACCACCTGCATAGGCTCTATAGAAATCATCATTTGTGGATGATTTCAACAAGAGGTTTGCATAGCGCAAAAGCTCCGCCCTATAAATCTCATAGAACTCTGAACCCTCAGCATAATTCATCAAATCGGAATATAGACGAATAACATTATAGTAGAACTCACGCCTAACATCGAGGTTTACACCACTCAAGTTGCAATTATTGACTATATCAACCGCTTCGACAAACAGACCACCGGATGTCAAAGTAGATATTTGCGCCGCTTTAGCACGACAGATCAAACTCCTATCACCAACAACATTCGCAAGTCGCATAGCCTCAGTTGAGTATTGATGCGCAATGTCGAACTTAAACGACCGACTAAGATTAAATATTCTATACGAAATATCGAACTGTTCTCGCGGTGTTGTTGCAAGCTGCAACATCTGCTCCTCACATTCAATAATCTTTTGCTGCCTCAAAAACAACTCCTCACGCTGCTCCAGCACCTCTTTGAGCGAGTTGCCAATAATCTCTGTGCTACTTGCGTTGCATATAGTAGATGCAGAGAGAAAGACCACTGCAAATAACAAAACCAACCATTTTAACCTCATAATACCAATCTTTTACATAACAAATATAGCAAAAAGTTCAAAATATAGATAATAATCAATCTATATTTTTAAACACCATCTCTTTTGCTCTGTATTGATTTTCAGCTATTTATAATTTTTACAATCTAAATTACAGCTATATTAAACCATATTTTTTTCTTTATATTGTACTTTGCGATAAAACCAAAACCAACCAAAACCAACCAACCATGATACGAGCAATGAACAAACTTCTCATTGCTGCATCGCAAGCTATTCTAATATATGCAGCAACCACAGAGAGCGCAACGGGACAAACCATTATCGAGAACGACAAACAAGCTTTTTT
The DNA here is from genome assembly GCA_047174045.1 of Rikenellaceae bacterium. GTDB lineage: Bacteria > Bacteroidota > Bacteroidia > Bacteroidales > Rikenellaceae > Alistipes. The sequence goes on along the minus strand of JBCQUJ010000009.1, from coordinate 58,692 downwards.
CATAACAGGATATACCCGAACAGGCTTCGGGTATAGCAAAGATGGCGCAACACAAGCCCACTTCCAAACACCTGGCGCGCTAAACAAATATAGCCTTGCCAACCAAGCAGACACATATACCGAGCTAGCCTTCAACTACTCCCTAGCGCTAAACAAAGAGAGTACAAAGTCGCTAGACATCATCTGGATGGCATCGATGTATGAGGATTTTGGAACACGCGGCAACATGTCATTCAACTTCACAGAGCAGCTATTCGCAAGGGCCAACAATCTATTCGGCCGTGGCGAAACGATATGGGTGGGAAAACGACACTACGACCGACAATATATCTACATGCTTGATCGATTTTGGCTAAACCCTGGCCAAAGAGGCTGGGGAGGAGGAGTCGAAAACCTAATAAACAAAGAGGGTAGCGATGAGGATCTCAAGATCGCCGCTTGGCAGCTCAAAGATGAAGATGTGACATCATACATCAACCAATCGAGTGGCAACCTCGCAACATATAGTGTCGATTTACGTTGGGTAAATAGAGCCATAACAGAGAAGGCAAAACTCAACCTCGCGCTGAATTACAGCTATAGAGCAAAAAACGAGGAGTTGGAGTACGATGCAAAGAGTGGCTTCGGCGCATTCGCATGGCTCGAATATAAGAATAAGAGCATATCGAACACCGCAGCCCTACTGCTTCGCCAAGGTGCTAACATATCGACGAGCCACTACAGCGGAATATCGGAGAGAGAGAATCCAGCAAACGACAACTTGGTGCTGAACGATCTATCGAAAGCATACTCCATAGAGCTAAACAACGAGTTCCTCTATGACGACCTTGACCGATTTGCCATAAACGCAATTTTTGTTTTTGTCGCTAGAAATTATGGAACAACACCATATACACTCGATGCAGGCGAGCCAACATACCTACTCGACAGAGGAAACATCTGCTATTGGGTAACTGCAGGAGCGAGGGCTGCATACTACGTATCGACATTTTTTAGACCAACCATAGAGTATTCATACGAATATATCGACAATAGGCAGATGGGGCTTAGAGGCACTCTAAATAGGGTGACATTCACACCTGAGTTTGCACTCAAAAAGGGATACCTATCGCGCCCTGTTCTGCGCCCATTTGCAACATACGCATTCTGGAGCGATGAGCTGAAAGGCAACATAGGAGTCGCACCGCAAGGCTCGCCATACGCAAACGACACAGCAGGATTCACATACGGGCTACAGTTCGAGGTGTGGTGGTAGATAGGTAGATAGAAAGAGCAACAGAGGCAAAAAAAAGAAGAACTAAACGTTAACCAACATAAAACCAAAAAAAGATGAAAACACTAATCAAATCAATCACCATGGCAGCACTGTTTTTAGCTGGTGCGGTAGGTGCAGAAGCTGCACAGAAGATCACACTAAACTCTCCTGATGGCAAAACAACAGCCACAATTGAGGTTGGAGAGCGCATCGAATACTCAATTTCGCAGGATGGCGCCGAGGTTCTAGCGCCGTCTGCAATCTCGATGACACTGAGCGATGGCACAACTTGGGGAGCTGCCCCAAAACTAAAATCGACTAAGCGCTTCAGCTCCAACAAAGTTATCGATTCGCCTCGCCATAAAGCGACACAAATCGAGGATAAGCACAACGGCGTGCAGCTCAACTTCGCTGGTTGGCAGCTGGAGTTCAAGGCGTTTGATGATGCTGTGGCATATCGCTTCGTATCGCAAAAGAGAGGGGCGTATGAGGTTGTAAGCGAGCAGGCTGACTTCAACTTTGCTGACGACGCCACAGCTACATTCCCTTACGTCTACTCAGATGGCGACCTAGAGCATCAATTCTTTCAGGCGTTCGAGAATACGTATACAACTCTGCCAATATCTGAGATAGACAAAAATCGCCTTATGTTCCTTCCTCTTAGCGTTGAGGCTCAGGGTGGGCGCCGCGTCACAATCACAGAGAGCGACTTGCGCGACTACCCAGGCATGTATCTTACGGCAACAATCGGCAAGAACCAGCTATCTGGACTCTTCGCCCCAGTACGTAACGAGATTGAGCAGCATGCGGGATACAACAACCTACAAGTAATTGTCAAAAGTCGCCACAACTACATAGCCAAGGTCGATACTCCGCGCTCATTTCCGTGGCGCGTTGCTATAATCACTCGCAACGACCTTGACCTTGCAAACAGCGATGTAGTATACAAGCTAGCAGCTGAAAATGTCATTGGCAATACATCATGGGTTAAGCCAGGCAAGGTAGCGTGGGATTGGTGGAACAACTGGAACTTGGAGGGTGTCGACTTCAAGGCTGGCGTGAATAATGAGACGTATAAATATTATATCGACTTTGCCGGCAAGAATGGCATCGAGTACGTTATCTTGGATGAGGGGTGGTCTGTCAATAAGGTATCGGATTTGATGCAGGTCGTGCCTGAAATCGACCTTGAGGAGCTCATTGCCTACGCAAATGAGCGCAATGTAGGTATCATCCTTTGGGCTGGATACACAGCCTTTGACCGAGATATGGAGCGAGTGTGCAAGCACTACAGCGAGATGGGGATTAAGGGTTTCAAGATTGACTTCATGAATGGCGATTGCCAAGATTTAGTGAACTTCAACGAGCGTTCGGCAGCTATGACGGCAAAGTATAAACTTATGCTCGACATCCACGGAACATACAAACCTACGGGGCTTGACCGCACATATCCAAACATCGTCAACTACGAGGGTGTGCATGGTCTTGAGCAGATGAAGTGGCAACCGCAGGGTGTTGACCAAGTTACCTATGACGTTACGATGCCATTCATCCGTATGGTTGCAGGTCCTGTCGATTACACGCAAGGCGCTATGCGTAACGCCGTTAAGACATACAACTCGCTTGCCGACAACATCGAGGATCAATACTTCCCAAGCTTCACAAAGCCTATGAGTCAGGGAACTCGCGCACACCAATTTGCGCAATACGTAATCTTCCTATCGCCGCTAAATATGTTGTGCGATACACCTACGGCATACGAGAAGAACCAATCAAGCACAGATTTCATCTCTGCAATCCCAACAACCTGGGACGAGAGCAAGACCATTCAGGGCAAGATGGGCGAATATATCGTCACGGCGCGCCGCAAAGGCGACAAGTGGTACATCGGAGGGCTTAATAACTGGGACGTTCGCGAGGTAACGCTTGACCTGAAAGCGATAACTGGCAAGAGTGGCAAGGCTACCCTTTACAGAGATGGAATCAACGCCGACAACAACGGTGAAGATTTCGCCATAGAGGAGCTAACGATTGGCAGTGAGCCAACGGCGATCAAGATGGCAGGTGGTGGTGGATTTGTTGTAATCCTATAAAGATTTACACCACATAATATAGAGAAAAGGTTAATAATTAGTAGATCAATCTTTTCCAAAGGGGGCGACTAACATTTGTTGGTCGCCCCTCCTTTTTTTCATCCACATCACCCAGCAGCTATGCCGCTCTGAACATAGCTAATATTTTTTTACTACATTTGTGTAATAAAAATAGAATAAATGAGTGCGATGGGCAGTAGTAATGACAAAGAGAGAGGGGATAGCGTAAAGATAAAAGGCAGCAACGGAGGTGCAAGCCGCCCGCTCATGGGCATATTGCTTTCGTTGAGCCTTTGTCACTGTTGCAACGATGCGCTGCAGGCGGTTGTAACTTCGCTATACCCTATGATAAAGAGCGATTTGGCACTCACCTTTGTCCAGATCGGCGTCATAACGCTTTGCTACCAACTCTCGGCATCCGTTCTACAACCATTGATGGGGGTATACCTCGACCGAAAACCAAACCCTTGGTTCATAACTTTCGCATCGATATTTACCTTTTCGGGGCTTCTCTGTTTGGCACACGCCAACACATTCTATACGGTCATAGCATCTGTCGTGTTGGTCGGCACTGGCTCATCTATAGTTCACCCGGAGGCTTCACGCCTATCGTCGTTGGCATCGGCAGGGCGCAAAGGTTTGGCGCAATCTATATTTCAGGTTGGAGGAAACCTCGGCAGCTCTATCGGACCACTACTCGCGGCATTCCTCATAGCTCCTTATGGTCGCGAGAACACCACGTTTGTAGCATTCTTCGCCATCTTTGGTATAGCCATAAGCATCCCAATCGCCATGTGGTATGGCAAATTATTGAAGGAGCGCGCCGTGTCGCGAAAAGAGAGCAGACTGCTTCAACCCGGCGATGAGGGGTGGATCCCAAGACCATACTCAAATGGGTTGACATATTTTTACATAGGTGTTCTTTTGGTTCTCATATTCTCGAAATATGTCTATATGGCGAGCGTTAGCAGCTACTACACCTTCTATATGATTGCGAAATTTGGGTTAACAGTTCAGCAGTCGCAATATGCTCTATTCGTCTTCATCTTCGCCACAGCACTCGGCACACTTCTTGGCGGACCTATTGGCGATAAATTTGGGCGCAAGCATGTGATCTGGGCTTCGATTCTCGGCGCGGCACCATTCACACTAGCAATCCCCCACGTTGGATTTGCCGGCTGCATAGCTTGCAGCTTCGGAGCAGGATTCGTCCTCTCATCGGCATTTCCCGCAATCGTCATATTGGCACAAGAGCTACTACCAAATCGAATAGGTATGATCTCAGGTCTCTTCTTCGGCTTCGCCTTTGGCTTTGCAGGCATCGCCGCAGCCTTCTGGGGCAGGTATGCCGAAGCACATGGGGTTATTGCGCTATTCGATGTCTCGGCATACCTTCCGCTGCTAGGTCTTGTCGCTATATTTCTTCCACGAAAATCAGTTTAGCACGTAGATAATGCCCTAGCGGCATTTGATACGAAAGATCATCGAGCGCTCCTCGATTGGTTCGGTATTTGCACTATTGCTTGTTATTTTTTCTTTTTAACCAAAGGAGATAGCAAACAATGAAGAGCAAAATTCTAGAGACAACGAGAGAGAAAAGGTGTGACGGGGCGCATGTTAAACGCCTAAAACTTCTTGGCGTGACGATATACAAGCGTATAAGTGGCTTCCACGGCAGCACTCAATATCTCTTTGGCGTTCGAGTAAAGTGTAGGGGCAACCGAGATCGTAAGATCGACCTCGTATACTCCTGGGTAGATGGCGCCGACAAGGAGTGGCTCAAGAAGAAGAGCGACCACAGCGACCAACAGTTGGATCAACACATTGAGCTTACGTGCGAAGGGCGATTCGCAAATAGCGATGAGCTGCTTTTTTCACTCCGCTCCATAGATAAATATGCGCGTTGGATCAACCATATCTACATCATAACTGATAACCAAACCCCAAAGTGGCTCAACACGAACCACCCAAAGATAACGATCGTTGACCATCGCGAAATCATCGATGAGCAGCACCTCCCTACATTCAACGCCAACGTCATAGAGGTGGCAATAACAAACATAGAGGGGTTGAGCGAACACTACCTCTTCGCAAATGACGATATGCTCTTCGCGAATAGAACATCGCCTGAGGAGTTCTTCACAAATGGCGGAAAACCAATCATAAGGTTGCAACAACTATCGGTTCAACACTCGCGAAACTTCTACTGCGGTACAAACCCATACGAGATGATGTTGGAGCAGAGCAATGCAATCATCGAGGCAGATTTCGGCTACAACTGGCGCCGCTACATCGCTGCACACCAAATTGACGCCTACTCCAAATCAGCCGTAAAAGAGTGCATAGCGCAATATAGCGACAAGATTTCAGCGACAATGAAGAACCGCTTTCGCCAAAGTGGCGACATCCAACGACACCTATACTCACTCTACGCGCTCTCGAAAGATCACGGCGAATTGCGAATCCTAGAGAACTCAAAAGGGAGAAAAAACGAACACCTATATTGCGACATGAGCAACCCAAAGCTCAAGAAACTGATCCGACGAGTGCGTCCAATGTTGCTATGTGTCAACGACACCGAAAGATGCAACAACGCAGATCGCATCAGATACAAAGAGGCGATGGCGGATATATTCCCAAGAAAATCAAACTTCGAGATAAGGAGACAAAATTAAGCAAATGAAAAAGATCAAAATTCTAATCTGCACACACAAAGATTTTCCTCTGCCAAAAGGAGAGATATACCAGCCAATATTCGTAGGTAGTGCAATCTCTAAAGAGAGCATCCCAGCGAACACAATCGCTGATGACAGTGGCGACAATATTAGTGCGCGAAACGGCTCATTCTGCGAATTAACGGCGCAATATTGGGGGTGGAAGAATATGGCAGATGTCGACTACTTGGGACTTTGCCACTACCGCCGCTACTTCGATTTCGACGAAACAATAAGTGGATTTTGCGGTGCTAGAGAGTTGGAATATCTCAACAATCCTGAGCCGCAAAAGATATTGAGCCACCTTGAGAATAACGACATAATAGCAATTCGACCAACCAAGTACAAAACGACACTACGAAGACACTACAACAAGAACCACCACGCAAGCGACCTGAATAGAGTCGCAAAGATAATCGCACGAATCTACCCACAATATCGCCCATCGTTCAAGAGAGTTATGAGCCGAAAAGAGATGTCGATATGCAATATGTTTTTAGCGCCAAAGCAACTATTTGACAACTATAGCAAGTGGCTTTTCGACATACTATTTGAGCTTGAGAAGATGGTCGACACATCGACACGCGACAATTACCAGAAACGACTATTTGGGTTCCTTTCTGAACGTCTACTCAACGTCTATATTGAGCATAACAAACTAAAGGTTAAGCATTTACCCCTAGTAGACTTAGTCGCTAGCAGCGACAACAGCAATAAAAAGAGAAGCTACATACGAGATCTCATATCACACACTACAACAAGCTACGAAGGACAAAATATAACCATAAAAAGACGCAGGATTTTCGGCGTGCATATCTACACTCGAAAGATAACCAACCGACACCAGAAACAATATCTCTTTGGCATTCAGATCCGTTCGCGCCGCATCAATGCATAGATGCGGCTACTGTACTGCACGTATCCTCTCGCGTTTCTTGTTGCGAAAGCGAAGTGTCGCACCCAAAATTGTGATCTGCTTGTAGATATGCATATCGATTGCGACATTACGCACATCGAATATCTTGCGCGCATTCGACACATCGCTCAACCGCGCGTGCAACCACTTGAAATCGTTTGCGACGTAGAAACATGTATTTCGCATCTTGTGAAGTTTGTGTCGCTTCGCGAAGCGCAGATAACATCTATCTATGCTATCTCGCCCCTCCTGACTACATATCGTTTCGTAGTGCCACTTCGGAAACGAAACGCAATAGTTCAGAAAACTCTGGGCATATATGTCGTATATACCTGCTTCGTTCATAACCTCATACATGCGCTCCAACGCTACAACAAAACACGCTGGGTCGCGCAATCTCGAAGTTGATGCTGACATTGAGTCGTTGCGTCTTCTGTGTCGCATAAAGCTCTCCTCGACACACGATATTCGCCGCGCCAAGACCAACGAGGTAAGGACAAAGAAGGTGTCGTCAGAGTGTAGCAGATTTTGAAATTGCAACCCATGCTGCTCCAAAAAGTTGCGCCTATATAGCTTATCCCACGGCCAGCCGATAAATATCTGAAAGATATGGCGCGCAAAATCACTCGGCGCTAAACTATTGACACGACCTATTAAATCACGATTTATGCTGTTGTGAATCAACCCCAAATCATCGCCATTCGCCTCGATATTATTACTCCTGCATACCACTACATCGCTACTATCACTCTCCATTTGCCCATACATCTTCTCAAGAGTCTCCGGCTCCATATAGTCATCCGAGTCGAAAAACAACACGCTAGCTCCAGTAGCAATCGCCAACCCAATGTTGCGCGTTGCACCACCTCCCTCGTTGCGATTATTGACCACAACGATGCGAGAGTCGCGCGCCGCGAAGTCGCAAATAATGCCATACGAACCATCCGTAGAGCCATCGTTAACACATATAATCTCAATTTCGCACAACGTCTGATTCACAACGCTCGCAAGACACTCCGCCAAATATGGCTCCGTATTATAGATCGGAATTACAACAGAAACTTTTATCATAGGTGGGAAAATATGCAGAAAACGTGCCACACTACACCACATTCATGGCAAAGAATTTGCACCAACGCTCTAGTTATAATTTTGACCACACGTAGACCACAAGAGATGATGCAAGAGATGAGAAGAGAGGCTAGACACATTTTGGCGCTAGCGACCGCAATTACACTATTTGCCTGCGAAGAGGCTGGCGATCTTCTGCGAAGCGAAGCAGATGTCGAGACCGATGTAGAGGTCATAACAATCAAGACAAACAAGGATAGCGATAATAATAGCGAAACTCGCGGCACTCTCATCACTGATGTAGATCAGATGCAGAGCCTCGGAATATACGCCGCATACACCTCTAGCGACCTCTGGAAGGTAGATACGGAGTTCTCAAAAATAGCGAACCAAGAGTTCAAATATGAAGACTCTGCTTGGCAGTGCGAAGAGGGTGCAGAGCCAAAATGGGAGGGCAACAGCGCAAGCGACAACTATACATTCTATAGCTACGCTCCATTCCAATCAACCGAAAACGGCATCTCAACATCGATAGCGGATGGCGAATTATCAATCTCATATACCGTCCCAACGGAGTGTGCCAACCAACCCGACCTTATGATCGCACGCCCCAAGAAGGATATTCGCCGGCCAGTCAACGGAACAATCTCCTTCGACCTTTTTCACACCCTCGCCGCAATTGAGTTCAAGGTGCGCGGCGCCGCAACACTAAAGGTGAGCAGTGTTGCGATAAGTGGCATAAAAGATAGCGGCACACTAACATGGGACTACGTAGATGACGAACCACAGTGGATCGACCTCACAAATAGCAGCTACACAGAGAGTGGCGAAGGCATATTCAGCGCCATAATCGACACCGAAGTGGAGCCAAACGAGGAGATCGCAACAGACCTCACCGCAACAAACGGCTATCTAATGATGATCCCACAAGAGATCACCGAAGGTCAAACCACCGCAATAGTCACAATTACCGATAGCACGAATGGCACAATAACGACCAAGGAGCTATCAATCCCAACTATTGAGTGGCAAGCTGGCGAGCTCTACACCTACACGATATATCTCGATGATTCTTATGACGAAACGCAGATAACGCAGACAGCAAATAGCTATATGCTACACCCAAGCGAAAGCTCAATCGAGTATTACTACATACCCGTAGATACACGCGCCAACCTCTTCTGGGGCGACAGCGACTACGGATATAACGCCTCAAACATCATCTCCACCGATAGCGAAGGCAACGCCGTTACGGGTGATGGACGCCCCGTCAAGGCTGCACTGCTGATGTATGACTGCGAAACATTCGACAGCTCCAATTTCGAGGTCGAGGTCGTAACAAGCGGCTTTAGCGCGCAAGGTGTCACGAGCGCGATGCTTGGAGCTGGCAACGTCAGCGATTTCACAGACAGCGGCTGCACCGTTGCGTTACGCATAAAACTTGGCGCTACCTACAACGGCAATATCTCTGTCGCGGTCTACAAGCAGGTGGACAACTCCAACACCTTGTTAATTGATGGCAACGGATTGACCAATGGCGGCAACACGATCCTCTGGTCGTGGCACCTATGGGTCACGAACTACAACCCCAACATTATCGCCTATGAAAACAGAAGTAACATAACCCCCAATAGCAATGCAGCATTCTACGGCGGCAGACGACAACAAAACGCAGTGCATCGCTACACAGATAGCAACGATGCCATTAAGCTCTGGGACAATGGCGGAATCTACGCCAACAAATTCATCATGGATCGCAATTTGGGCGCCATGTCAACCTCTCTGGAGGGCAATGGCAACGGCACGTCATACGGTGTAGGAGCGCTCTATTTTCAATATGGTCGCAAAGATCCATTCGTTGGCGAATCAGGCTACTACCTCAATAACAAAGGTGAGTTTTCGCAACTCACAGATCCATATACACACCGCAATCAGGACGATTTCACAACTGCCGTAACGATGCCACTCTCAATATTTGTCGGCAGCACCACCTGGTGCAATGAGAATATCGACAGCGCAAGTTGCCTCTGGAACGACAAGAATGTATCAAGCGACTCCGCCTCTGAGAGCTATGGCAAAAAGTCGCTTTTCGACCCTTCTCCACTCGGTTGGCGCATCCCTGTTGATGGAGTTTGGAGCAACTTTTCGCAGAGCAATTTCATCTGGGAGAGCAAGAATGGATGCTACTATCCCAACGACTCTGGCTTCGCCTTCTACCCTGCATCTGGCTACCGCCGCAACACAAATTACAAGTGCGCCAACGCAACGAATTACGGCTATTGCTGGAGCGCTTCAGCTTCGGAAGATGGCTATGGCTATAGACTCTATTTCGACAGCGATGACATCTACACTTCGAGCAACCATAGCTCCATAAGCTCACTCCCAATTCGCGCAATCCAAGAATAACCAATAGGCAACACAACAGTAAAAACAATATAAAAACCGAAATTATGTTGACAACGATAAACTCCGGCAACACAACATTCATGATGATTGCCACTCTTTTAGTATTCATTATGACACCAGGTTTGGCGCTCTTTTATGGCGGACTTGTCGAGCGCAAAAATTCACTAACGATGATGTTCTACTCCTTCATTGCGATAGGTGTGGTTACTGTTATGTGGTACTTTGGCGGCTTTTCGCTCGTCTTTGGCGATGATCTATGCGGCGTTATTGGCAACCCTACTCAATATTTTATGTTGCGCGGCGTCGACTTTTCGGTCAACAGCCTCTATGGAGCAACTATTCCGTTCCTACTTTTTTTCATCTACCAACTTATGTTCGCTATTATTGCGGCGCCTTTGATGACGGGAGCATTTGCCAACCGCATGACACCTTTTGGGTGGATTAAGCTCTTGGTTTTGTGGATGTTGTTCATATATTTTCCCGTTGCACACTGGGTTTGGGGCGGTGGTTTTCTTTCGCAAATTGGTTTTGTCGATTACGCTGGCGGTACGGTTATTCACGCAACTGCGGGTTTCAGCTCGCTTGTTGCCATTATGCTGCTTGGTCGCCGCAAAGAGATCCCAACGAAGGGCTACGGCAATATAAATTTGGTGCTGATCGGCACCGCTATTTTGATGCTTGGTTGGTTCGGCTTCAACTCTGGCGGCGCTTTGGCGGCTAATGAGGTTGCGGCAATAGCGTTTGTCAATAGTGGTATCGCTGCGGCATTTGCTATGGTTGTCTGGAGCTATATTTCATACCGAATCCGCAAACGCATCTCATTCGTTGAGCTAGCTACGGGTGCTATCGCAGGTCTTGCGACTATAACTCCGGCGACAGGATATGTCACGCCGCAGGGTGCCGCCGTAATTGGTGTTCTAGCCGCTATGGGGTGCTTCTGCTTCGTTGAGTTGCTCAAGAGATTCAATGTCGATGATGCACTTGGCGTGTGGGGTGTCCACGGTATGGGTGGCTTTTTGGGCACGCTCTACATCGCGCTCTTTGCCGTTGAAGATGTCAATATGGTGAGTGCCGGTTGGCAAACTCTGCAGGTGCAATTTGCAGGCGTAGCATTCGTTTCGATCTACTCTATGGCGGTCACTTGGGCTATTATGAAACTCACTGGAGGAGCTGTTCCAGCGGAGGTTCAGCACCAAGGACTTGACGAGGAGTACTTCGACCCAAATCGATAAACACCCCGATAGATAAATATATTTGACTATCTTTGCACCTATGAAAGAGAGTGCAAAAAAGATAGCGATTATAGGTGGAGGAGCGGCTGGCTTCTTCGCGGCGATCAACCTCAAGAGGTTGCAACCAGATGCGGAGGTTACGATCTTCGAGGCATCTGAGCAACCTCTTGCAAAGGTTGCCGTATCTGGCGGCGGTCGTTGCAACCTTACCAACACATTCCTCGACCAATATGGCGAGCCGCTAAACCTAATCAAGGTATATCCGCGTGGCGAGAAGATTATGCGCAACTGCTTGCGACAATTCGACCAAACAGATTGCTACGAGTGGTTCGAGCGCGAAGGTGTGAAGCTGGTGACGCAGGAGGATCAATGTGTCTTCCCAAAGTCGCAAGACTCTTACGAGATAATTGAGCTATTCTATAGCCTTTGTGATGAGTTGGGCGTAATAATCAAGAAGCGCCACTTCGTAGAGTCAATACGCAAGGAGGGCGAGAGATTCAAAGTGCTATTTGGCGAGGGGCTGAAGAGCTACGACTGCGACTACCTCCTTGCAACGACTGGAGGCTCTCCGAAGCGCGAAGGGATGAACCTATATAATGAACTCCCTATTCGAATCACCGATCTAGCGCCATCTCTTTTCAGCCTAAAGATACCCAACAACCCTATCACCGAGCTTACGGGAGCGGTCATCGAGAACGCGCAAGTTACGCTGAAGGGTGGCAAAGTTTGCGGAACTGGCGCCATGCTTATTACGCACTGGGGCGTGAGTGGCCCAGCGGTCTTGAAGCTCTCGTCATATTGCGCCAAGAGGCTCAAAGAGGAGGAGTATAAGGGTGCAATCCTGATCAATTGGGTCGGTATAACACAAGATGAAATCGGCGAGCAGCTGCGCGCAACGATAGATGAGAATGGCAAGAAGATGGTTGGATCGCTCCACCCCTTTGGCCTTACGACACGCGTCTGGGAACATATCTTGCAACGCTCCGACATATCGCTTGAGCGCCGCGTAGCAGAGCTTGGCTCGAAGGGAATCAACCGAATCATCGCGACACTCGCTAGTGACGAATACCAATTCAACGGACGTGGCACAAACAAAGAGGAGTTCGTAACGTGCGGCGGTATCGCTGTCGGGGCGCTCAATCCGCGCACGTTGGAGTCGCACGACTGCAAGGGGCTATTCTTCGCTGGCGAAGTTATCGACCTCGATGCAATCACCGGAGGTTTCAACCTCCAAGCGGCATGGACTACAGCCTTCGCTGCATCTACCGCAATTAGTTACTACTTAAACGATTAAAATTATAACAGAATGAAACCAACACTACTAATCTACCCAAAGTGCAGCACTTGTCAAACAGCGCTAAAGTGGTTCACCGAGAATAACGTTGATGTGGAGATTCGCCACATTGTTGAGCAGAACCCATCAGCCGCAGAGCTTAAAAAATGGATCGCGGAGAGCGGACTTCCTATCCGCCGCTTCTTCAACACTTCGGGCATAAAGTATCGCGAAATGAATATCAAGGATCGTTTCGAAACAGCAACCGATGCAGAGCTAATCGATTTGCTAGCTTCAGACGGAATGTTGGTTAAGCGCCCCTTGCTAATCAGCGCCAAAGCAATCATCCCTGGTCGCCGCGAAGCTGAGTACGCCACAGCACTCCTCTAACAACACAAAGAGAGCAACCATAATGGTTGCTCTCTTTTTTTCTAATATCGAAACGACTATTTATCTCCGTCGTATGCCCATTTGATATACAATGCACCCCAAGTGTATCCACCACCAAATGCCGCAAGGATCAAGTTATCACCCTTCTTCAACTCCTTCTCGTAGTCGAACAGACACAATGGAATTGTCGCACCTGTCGTGTTACCTGTGTTGTGGATATTGATCATACACTTGTCACGGTTCAACCCCATGCGATTCGCCGTTGCATCGATAATGCGCAAGTTCGCTTGGTGTGGCACAAGGTAGCGCACATCATCAGCCGATAGGTTGTTGCGCTCCATTACCGATGCCGCAACATCCGCCATGTTCGATACCGCAGCCTTGAATACGTGCTGACCATCTTGCGTAATCGTGTGCCAGTTGTTGTCCAACGTCTCCTGCGATGCAGGGTAACGCGAACCACCAGCCTTCATGCAAAGGTGCATAGCACCACCACCATCAGAGTGCAAAGAGTGGTCGATAAGACCCAACCCCTCGTTGTTTGCCTCCATAAGTACTGCCGCCGCACCATCACCAAATATTGGGCAAGTGTTGCGATCGTTATAATCAACGATAGATGACATCTTATCTGCACCAACAACGATCACACGCTTTGCAGCGCCCGACTCGATGAACTTTGCAGCAGTCGTCACAGCGAAGATAAAGCCCGAACAAGCAGCCGAAATATCATACGCAAAGGCGTTCTTGCACCCTACCTCGTTAGCGATAAGGTTTGCTGTCGATGGGAACAACATATCTGGAGTTATCGTTGCGCAGATAACCAGATCAACGCTCATTGGGTCTATACCTGTCTTCGTGATCAACGTCTCTACAGCCTTCGCTCCCATGTACGATGTTCCAAGACCTTCGCCCTTTAGTATGTGGCGTTTCTTGATTCCGATGCGTGTCATGATCCACTCATCAGATGTATCAACCATGGTGCTTAGCTCCTCGTTTGTCAACTCATAATCTGGCAGGTAACCACCTACGCCTGTTATCGCTGCTGTAATCTTCTCCATTATCTCTCTAAATAGTTGCTATTTATTTACTTTGCGAATGCCTCTTGCATCTTCTCTGCGACCTTCGCGCGTGTGCAGCGCTCTGTCTGCAACACCATGCTCGAAATCGCTAGTGGCGAAGAGCTTCCGTGTCCGATTACGACTGGTGCCTTCACACCCAACACAGGCGTTCCACCAACGTTCTCGTAGTTCATCGCATCCCAGAATGGGTTCTCAGCACCTCCCGTCAACGCCTTGTTGATACGGAAAAGCCCCTCTGCCATCTTTAGGACAGTGTTACCCACGAAACCGTCACATACGATTACATCTGCAACCTTCGATGTGAAGATATACGAGCTCTCGACATTACCAACGAAGTTGAAATCGCTCTGTTGCTTCATCAACTCGTGAGTCGCCTTCGCTTGCGCATTTCCTTTCGCCTCTTCCTCACCGATGTTAAGCACCGCAACGCGAGGGTTCTCGATACCTAGTGCGTGTTGTGCATAGATCGATCCTAGTAGACCATACTGCGCCAAAACCTCAGGCTTGCAATCAACATTCAAACCAACGTCCAAAAGCAACGCAGGGCGACCAGCGATTGTCGGTAGTGGCGATGAAATTGTCGGGCGAATCACGCCGTCAATAGCACCAACCACCTGCATCGAACCCACCATCATAGCTCCAGTGCTACCAGCACTTGCGAAGCCGTCGATTTCACCCTTCTTCAAAGCCATGAATCCGCGCGTGATGCTCGAATCTTGCTTTGAGATGAATGCTTTTGCTGGGTGGTCACCCATCTCAATCACCTCTGTTGTGTGTACGATGTCGAAGTTTGCAATATCTGCTCCCTCATCTGCAACTACCTTCTCGATTTGCGCTTTGTCGCCGAATAGGACGATTCGCGAATCTTTGTCAAGTTTCTCTAGGGCAATGATTGCCCCTTTCACTGCTGCTTCAGGTGCGAAGTCGCCACCCATTGCGTCGATACCAATCTTTAGCATAATATCTTCTTCATTTATAAAGATTGTAGCGGCTCCAATCGCTTATTGTGATTGGCGGACCGCTATTCTCTTTTATTCTCTAACATTGTGTGAGGGGTCGCCCCCTCGGATTGCCTTTTTTTTAGGCTACTCGTTCGTCTTCTCGATAGCGAGCTTACCACGGTAGAAGCCACATTCTGGGCATACGCGGTGGTATAGAGTTGCTGCGCCACAGTTTGAGCAAGCTACTACTGTAGGTACTACTGCCTTGTAGTGAGTACGTCTTTTATCTCTACGTGTAGACGAGATCTTGTGTTTAGGATGTGCCATAATTGTTATGTTTATATTTAGTTATTATTCTCTTTCAAAAAACTTTCTTTCAAAAACTCTCTCCTCCAACCTCTCTCCCTCTCTCCCTCTCTTCTTCTTCCTCTCTCCTTCAACTCTCTCTTACCCAACCTCTCCTTCAACCTCTCTGCAAACCGGGGTTTTTACTTACTCCCCTCCCCCTCCAGCTTTGCTTTTAGTGCTGCGAGCTTATCGAGTTCTGATTTTGGCATTGTTGTTTTGTCAGCCTCTTCTGCCTCTTGCTCTTTTTGTTGCTCTATTTTGTCCCACTCTTCGCCTGTTACGGTTGTGAAGTGTTTTGTAATCTCTGTGTTGCACTCTCCCTCTTCGTGCGCACGTTGGTATGGCAGTGCGAGGATTATGCTCTCGTAAATATAGTGCGCTAGGTTTAGGCTTTGTTCCGTTGACGATAGCCACATCACCTCTCCGTCGCCCTCTGCATCGCTTCCACCCTCTTTGAGGATCTCTTCGTCGTCAGTGAATTTGACTATTAGTTCTGTGTCAAATCCCACCTCGATTTTGCATGGCTCTAGGCATCTATCGCACTCCACCTCTACCGCGCCGTCAACAGCTATTTCGAGCTGCAGCATTGTTTCGCTGCGTGTAAGCTCGATTTTCACTTCGCCTTCGCCGTCTAGCACCTCGCAAGCTTCGTATGGCTCGAAAAGCGCCTTTGAGATTGGGAATGCGAACTGGTGTTCTCCAAACTCAAGTCCCTTAAAATCAATCGAATACGAATTTTGTTGCGACATAGCTATCCTCGTGTACACTACTTTAGTGGGGCAAATTTACACTAAAATAGCGATATAACAAAATAAATGGGTGTAGAAATGTTGAAAATCTTGCTTTAATGGTTATATTTGTCACTATGAAAGGGGTTAACAAGAGGTTGTCGCTTGTCGTTGCGACGTATAATCGCTCGCAGTCGCTTCAGCGGCTGTTGCAATCTTTGTTGTACCAGGAGTACGACAGAGCTGCATGGGAGTGCGTTGTTGTTAACAACAATTCGCAGGATGATACGTTGGATGCTGCCGAGCGGTTTGCTACGGCTCATAGTGACATCAACATGACGATTGTTACCGAGAGCCAGCAGGGGTTGTCTTATGCGCGCAACCTTGGCATCTGTAGCTCGCATGGCGAGGTTATCGTCATCGTGGATGATGATGAGGTCTTGGAGCCGCAGTTCTTGGCGAGCTATGCGGCTCTGTTCAGCAGCTGTGATGTCGCAGCGGCAGGAGGTCGCATCATTCCGGAGTATGAGGAGGGTCGTCCGCGCTGGATGAACACCTTTTGCGAATCTGCTATCGCTTCGCCTATCAATCTTGGCGATGCGGTGCGCACTTTCCCTGGGTCGACAATCCCTGGCGGTGGTAACATGGCGTTTCGCCGCACCATCCTTGCGAAGTATGGGCTTTTTGATGAGAAGCTAGGGCGCACGGGCAACCAGTTGCTCGGCGGCGAGGAGAGCAACCTTTTTGCGAGGTTGCGCGGCGGTGGCGAGAAGATCTGGTACTGCCCTACGGCTACTACTCACCACTTTATCCCACCACAACGCTTGGAGCGCCAATACCTCGATAAGTTGTGGCGCGGCGTAGGTCGCAGCCAGCGCACACGCGCCAATATCGAACACCCACGCAGCGGCACTCTACGCGCCGTAGCCGCCGAGCTTCTTAAGTGGTGCGCTACCCTCGCTATCGCATCCTATTTGATGATTACGTTTCGCACCTCTAAGGCACACTACCTCTTCATCATGCGCAGCCAAATCACCCGCGGCATCCTCTTCGGATAGCCCTACCTCGCCATAGCAAACTTGCTTCACACCCCATTCTGCCGCATCCATTTTTGCGAGCAACCACGAAAACAGATTCTGAATAGCTAAACAGTGAGCCACCACCTCGCATTGCGAAGTAGTGGCTCACATATATTTTTTTCAATAATTTCCTGCGCTCTCTCCGCCCACGCCGGACGGCACTACGCAAAACCTCTATAGTGTTGCTTGAGAGTTTACAGTTACCTCTGCGCTAACTTTTTTGATCAAGCCTTGAAGCACTGCTCCAGGCCCTAGCTCTGTGAAGTTTGTGTATGAGTCAGCAACCATGTTGGTTACGATCTGTGTCCAACGTACTGGCGCTGTAAGTTGCGCTATTAGGTTCTCCTTGATTGCTGCTGGATCGCTATATGGCTTTGCATCTACATTTTGGTAGATTGGGCAAGTTGGCTTTGCGAACTCAGCCTCAGCTATCGCCTTAGCAAGCTCCTCACGCGCTGGTGCCATAAGCGGAGAGTGGAATGCACCACCCACTGGCAGACGTAGGGCGCGGCGCGCTCCTGCAGCCTTTGCCGCTTCGCACGCAGACTCTACAGCCTCTATCGCACCCGATATTACTAGCTGACCTGGGCAGTTGTAGTTCGCTGCTACTACCACACCCTCTGTTGCATCGCAGATCTTCTCTACATCCTCATCAGATAGCGCAAGCACTGCCGCCATTGTTCCTGGCACCGCCTCGCACGCCGCTTGCATCGCTGCAGCACGCTTCGCCACTAGCTTTAGACCATCCTCAAACGATAGCACACCTGCCACAACAAGAGCCGAGAACTCACCCAAAGAGTGTCCTGCCACGCCGTCTGGCTTCACGCCCAACGCCTTCGCCATAACTACCGAGTGTAGGAATACAGCTGGCTGCGTTACGTTAGTCTGCTTTAGCTCCTCATCTGTTCCTGCGAACATAATATCCGTGATGCGGAAACCAAGCACCTCGTTTGCCTTCTCGAAAAGAGCCTTCGCCTCAGCGTTGCTCTCATAAAGGTCTTTACCCATTCCTACGAATTGAGCGCCCTGACCTGGGAATACATAAGCGTGTTTCATCTCTGAATTATCTCTATTTATTATAAGTATACTTTGTGTTAGCTTTTTTCTAGCTACCCGTTGGTGCAAAGGTATAAAAGATTTCCCAAACAGAGTGCTATTTGCGAATATTTTGTCCTATTACACCGAAATAGTGTTCGTTTTCCCCCTTTGCGCTACTCCGCACCCTCGCGCCACTCCTCTACGCCACGTATGCCTTTGCGCCCGATTGGCACTGCAAGACCAAACGAGAAGTTTGTCGCTGCTTGGTTAATCGGGATATAATATGCCGGTGTCTTCTTCGCCAGCAATATATCCGCCGAACCATAGATACTCAACACAGGCGTATATAGATATGCTGCAATACCTACTGCGCTGTCGCTGAAGTTTCCGTCATAGAATGTCGCACTATAGCTCGATGCTATCGAGAACCACTTTGAAGGCTTAAACGTCACAACACCCGCAACACGATGGTCGCTCAACGCACGATTGCCATACGAGCCAACATATACTGCACCGATCGAGACACGCTCTTTCCACATCAAAAACTCCGCACCAGCGCTAAAGCTGCTCTGCAACATACGCACGCTGCCGCAGCTCTCCTGCGCAACCATCTCGAAATCATCAAAATCAATCGCCGACTCCAGATCCAAGCTACCGTCAACATCCATATCAGCACCCGTAAACGAGAAGCTATTCGTAAAACTCTCGGTCGTATTATTCTTAGCACTCCACTTTATGAATCCCAAATCATTAAGACCTGCCGAAAGCTTCAACCTATTGTTGAAAAGCGAATAGTCAACACCAATATCAACCGCACCACCATAGCCCAATTGATCAGTCGTCAACGAGCCGCTAACATCGCCACTCCACTCATCCGCCGCCATCTTTATATCCATCTGGTTCACACTCGCGCTAACGCTCGCCAAACCAACCAATCCCTTCGCGCGAACTCCGACATATAGTCGCTTCGTAATCGGGAACGAGTAGCCAAGTGCAATCTCGCTATAAAGATCGACATTAGCACCAAGTTCAGGTATCGAAGCGTAATCTGGCGCCGTCTTAACAAACTCAAAAAGCTCGTAAGGCAACGAAATCGAAGCTGAACTCTTCAAATTAACATCCAACGAGATGAACCCCTTGCGGTTCTTTCTATACCAACCCGTATTCAAAATACCGATCCTACTCTCAAAGCCCAACGAGTTAACCCCTGTCGACAACCCTGCCAGCGCAACATCCGCCGAAACATTCGTATCAAAAATCGTCAACAACGAACCATCAACCGGAACCAGAAAGCTACCCAACGCCATGTTACCATTCGTTGCAACCGATAGTGAACCAACAAGCGGAAAGGCCAAATAACCTTGCTTCGGCGCAAACGCCGCATTATGCTCCATGCGCATCGGCGAACCATCAATAAAGTATGACGTAACATCTTGCGCCTGCACCTTTACCGCCGAACCAGCAACCATCGCCACTAGAGCAGCAACCCATATCGAAAGAACTCTCTTCATATTCAACCCTCCCTAGCTCTACTTAAAATTTAATACTACCACTCTTGCGCACCATCAACGTCACCGACACCGTCTTATCATCGAGCGTCAAATCAGAAACCGGCGAGTAGCTATCAAGCGAAACATCAGCCTTAACTGTCACATTCTCCAATATCGCACGCAACACATCGACATTATCTATAATACCTTTATCCGTATCGACATCGTATGACGACATAATATCGATCGTCTTGCTGCTTCCACCCTCCTCATATACCAGCGCCGAATCAAACGACACTGCGAAAGGCAGATTCGTATCTATGGCAACACCAATCTGCAGGTAGTTCTTCCCGCCATCAACATTATTCTCGATAATACCATATATGCTCTCTGAAAGATTCACTGCAAACAACTCCTCTTCAACCGACAGCTTCGCATACTCAGCCAATATCGTCATGATACCAGGCATGATGCTCTCTTGAAATAGCGTTACAAATTCGCTCTGCAGTTCAGGGTCGTTAAGCGCATTTTTCAAAATAGCGGCGCAATCAGCAGCTGAAAGCGACACATCATAGAAATCGATTCCAAACACCTCCTCTATGATCGCCACCTCGTCAACATAATTTGGCGCACGCACGAGCATCATCTCGCAGAAATCCAAGATCTTCGCATCGTCCGTAGCATACTCCTCAACAACAGCCTCCACCAAATCTGTTATATAGCCCTCCTCCGAGAAGCGAGTAAGGTCAATTCCATCGGCATACTCGCCCGACAATTCCGTCGGCAATATCGAGTTGATCTGATATATCAACCCCATGATACCATCGTCCCAGTGGTCAGTCACAAAATCTAGCCCGACACTCTTTGTTGAAGTCGTAGCATCGCTAATCAAGAAATCGGCAGCCGAAAGCTCCACCGTGATAAGTGGAATGTCGAACGATGTATCATCCGTCCCCAACCCCAGATCATCGGTCTGAAGAGTTGCGAAGTCGTAACTCTCGTCAACATTACACCCTGCGAACATCGCCGCACCCATGGTTACAAGAAGCGCCATCGAGGCACTACGCATAACTTTATTCATAATTTTTTTCATAAACTTAAATTTTTGTGCTGCCACAGATGACAAACCCAATACAAAGGTATAAATTTTGATCTGTAAAACAACCTTTTAACACAATATTTAACTCCGCATTTAACACTACGCGCAATTTATTTTCACTACCTTTACCACCGCAACATGCGCCACAAAAGAGCCATTTGGGCGGCAAAAGCTTCACACAATGAAAGAGAGCATAAATAGAGCCAAAAACGATTCTCCGCAACCAAACCACGATTTGGATGCCACAAAGGAGTTGACACTAAAGGAGCAGGTGTCGCAACTCCCTCTGTCGCCTGGTGTCTATCAATTCATTGACAAAAATGGCGAGGTGATATATGTCGGCAAGGCCAAAAGCCTTCGCAAGCGTGTCAGCTCATACTTCATCGAGGGAAAACCCCACAGCCTGAAGGTTGGGATGATGATCCGCAAGATTTGCAACGTGAGCCATATTGTTGTGGCGAGCGAGAATGATGCTTTGCTGCTCGAAAATTCGCTCATCAAGGAGTTTCAACCAAAGTACAACACACTGCTAAAGGATGACAAGAGCTACCCATGGATCGCGGTGCTTAAAGAGCCTTTTCCACGCGTAATCTCTACACGCAGATTGGTGCGTGACGGATCGCAATATTTCGGTCCATACTCCTCTATCTCGACCCAAAAAGCGATTTTGGAGTTTATTCGCGAGGTGGTTCCGTTGCGCAGTTGCAGCTTGAAGTTGACCGATGAAAATATCGCTAAGGGCAAATTCTCGATCTGCCTGCAATATCACCTTGGGAATTGTCTTGCACCGTGCGTTGGGTCGCAGAGTGCGGAGGAGTATCAGAAGCAGGTAGATATGGTTACAGCGGTGCTAAAGGGCGATCTGAAGCGCGTAAAGGAGCATCTAACGAAGGAGATGCAAGCGGCGGCAGCTGAGCTTAAGTTCGAGCGTGCGCAGATCTACAAGCAGCGACTTTTGGCACTACAAAACTACTCCAGCAAATCGATCATTGTTAGTTCAAAGATCGAGGATGCAGATATCTTCTCTTTGCTGCAGCAGGAACAAGAGCCAGATAGAGCATACTGCAACCATGTCAAGATTCGCCACGGCTCAATCGTCGGGGTCTATACGGTGCAACTATCGGTTGGTTTGGCGAGTGAACGCGGCGAGATTTTGAGCCATGCTATTGAGTTGATGATGGAGCGCAATGAGCAGCGACTCTGCAAGGAGGTTATACTCTCTGATACACCTGCTCCATCGCCAATTTTCGATGGTGTTGTAACGACTATTCCGAAGCGCGGCGACAAGATGGAGCTACTCCAATTCTCGCAACGCAGCGCAACGATCTATCGTGCCGAACAGATCAAGCGAATGGAGATATATAACCCTGAACGTCATGCAGATAGGCTCATGGCGTCGATGCAGCGCGAATTGAGAATGGAGCGCGAGCCTCGCCATATAGAGTGCTTCGACAACTCCAACTTGCAGGGTACAAATGCTGTCGCAGCGTGTGTCGTTTTCCGCAACGGCAAACCGTCAAAAAAGGAGTATCGCCACTTCAACGTAAAGACGGTTGTTGGAGCCGATGACTTCGCTACGATGCGCGAAATTGTAGGGCGAAGATATAGACGGCTTTTGGACGAGGGTGCAGAGTTGCCCGATCTAGTAATTGTCGATGGAGGAAAGGGGCAATTATCTAGCGCCTATAGTGTATTTTGCGAGTTAGGGATCGAGAATCGAGTTACGCTCGTAGGTCTTGCAAAACGCATCGAAGAGGTCTTCTACCCCAACGACCCTATGCCCTACTATTTGAGCAAGACGGGAGAGCCACTCAAGGTCATTTGCCACTTGCGCGATGAGGCGCACCGATTCGGTATAACATTCCACCGTAAGCAACGCAGCAAGAGCTTCATAGTGAGCGAGTTAGAGGATGTTAGCGGATTGGGGGAGAAGGGGCGCACCGCACTTATGAAAAAGTTCAAAAGCGTAGCAAAGATAAAATCTGCGACCAAGAAACAACTCGCCGAAGTGGTTGGAGAGAGCAAGGCGCAAAAAATCATAGAACACTTCTGCAACGCCGCAAAACTCAAATAACACGTTGAGTTCAAATAATAATTGATAAATTGATTATTAATTTGTAACTTTGCCACCTATTTATATTAATAGATCGACATATCGCATGGCAGAGAAAAACAATCAATTCGATTTCGCGACACTCGCAATTCACGCAGGACATAAGCCTGATCCATCAACTGGATCGTGTGCAACACCGATTCACATGACATCGTCATACGTATTCGAGAGTTCGGAGCAGGGCGCTGCGCGCTTCGCTCTTGAGGAGGGCGGAATGATCTATACGCGACTTGGAAACCCTACGACAGAGGTTTTCGAAACGCGTATGGCAGCGCTTGAGGGCGGATCTTACGCCGTAGCGACAGCATCAGGTATGGCGGCGCAATTCACTGCCCTATGCACAGTTTGCAGTGCTGGCGACAACATCGTCTGCTCTTCGTTCCTATATGGCGGTACGTTTAGCGCCTTTCGTCACCTATTCATCCGCTTCGGCATAGAGGTGCGATTCGCTGATGGAGATAACCCAGATAGCATCGACTCACTGATTGACGAAAGAACGAAGGCGGTATATATCGAAACTATTGGAAATCCAGAGTTCGCAGTACCA
Organism: Rikenellaceae bacterium; assembly: GCA_047174045.1. Taxonomy (GTDB): domain Bacteria; phylum Bacteroidota; class Bacteroidia; order Bacteroidales; family Rikenellaceae; genus Alistipes. The sequence goes on along the minus strand of JBCQUJ010000009.1, from coordinate 34,880 downwards.
GATTTCGAGGCTATAGCTACTATATCGAAAAAACATGGCGTTGCACTCTTCTGCGACAACACATTTGGCTGCGGTGGATACTTCTGCCAACCTATCAAATGGGGCGTAAATGTCATCACACACTCCGCTACGAAGTGGATCGGAGGTCACGCGACATCACTTGGTGGCGTTGTGGTTGACGGTGGCAACTTCGACTGGGCGAATGGTCGCTACCCACTAATATCGGAGCCAGTAGAGAGCTACCACGGAGTAAACTTCTGGGAGCGATTTGGCGCTGCAGCATTTGGCGCAAAGGTTCGATGCGAAGGGTTGCGCGACATAGGTTCAGCGATCTCTCCATTCAACAGTTTTATGTTGGCGCAGGGTCTTGAAACTTTGGCTTTGAGGGCGCAAAAGGGTGCAGACAACGCATTGGCACTTGCTGAGTGGTTGAGCAACCACCCAAAGGTGGAGAGTGTAAACTACCCTGGACTAAAGAGCAACAAATACCACGCTTTGGCAAATAAATATTTGACGAATGGCTACGGCTGTGTCCTTTCGGTTCGCGTTAAGGGCGGAGCTAAGGAGGCAGCGAGCGTTGTGGATAACGTAAAGATGATTCTTCATTTGGCAAATGTCGGAGATAACAAGACGTTGATTATCCACCCTGCATCGACAACCCACTCTCAACTAAACGAGAAGGAGTTGGAGAGCGCTGGTGTGTTCAACAACTTGTTGCGCATATCGGTTGGAATCGAGAACATAGAGGATATAAAGAGAGATCTTGACCAAGCACTAAATGGCAAGTAAAAAAGCAATAAATAGATTGTAGATGAGCGATAGCATAAAGATATATGAGCATTCAGGTGCTTTTGAGTTGGAGAGTGGGGAGCGCTTAGAGCGTCTGCAAATTGCATACTCGACTTATGGCACGATGAACGCAACGAAGAGCAATGTCGTATGGGTGTGTCATGCACTTACGGCAAACTCCGATGTTGCGGATTGGTGGCCACATACGGTTGAGAGTGGGGAGATACTTGACCCTGCGACACACTTTGTTGTGTGTGCAAATATCCTTGGCTCGCCTTATGGGACAACTGCACCGTTGCACGAAAACCCAGCGACCGGAGAGCCATACTATGGCGATTTTCCGCGCTACACGATTCGCGACGTAGTTAAGGTGCATCGCATTCTTGCTGATTTCCTTGAGGTTGGAAATATCGACACGATACTTGGTTGTTCGGTTGGTGGTTTTCAAGCTGTGGAGTGGGCTGTAGAGGAGCCTGAGCGCTTCGGGAAATTGGTTCTTGTGGCGACAGACGTAAAGGCAACACCGTGGAGCGTTGCGTGCAACGAAACGATGCGCATGGCGATTGAGACAGACCCAACATGGGGCGAACGCAGAGCTGATGCAGCGATGGAGGGTCTAGCTACGGCGCGCGCACTTGCTTTGTTGACATACAGAGGACCACACGGATATAATATCACACAGCAAAACCCAGATATAAGAATATCGGGGCATAGAGCGCAGAGCTACCAACGCTACCAAGGCGAGAAGCTATGCAACAGATATAACGCATATTCATACTACTCTATTCTGAACGCATTCGATACGCACGACATTGGTCGCGGACGCGGAGGAACAGATGCCGCATTGAAAATGATAAAGGCCGAAACTTTCGTCATCGGAATAACGACAGATATACTCTTCCCACCATGCGAGATGAAGGAGCTGACGAGCAAGATTGCTGGTGCAAAATATTCGGAGATAGAGTCGCTATTTGGACACGATGGATTCCTTGTGGAGTATGAGCAATTCAATGCTCTTTTGCATCCGATCATGGACAAATAACCATTAAAAATGTGCAAAAAACGCAACTTTTTCGTCATTTTTCTCCGTTTTTTCGACAATTTTTGCCGTTTTTCTGACACTTTTTTGACATTTTTTTGCTAATTTTGCCCTTCAAAGGCGACAATTAGAGATACTCAAACAGAATGAAAAAGCTAAACACCTTTATATTAATAGCTATCGCAGCGTTGATTTGCTCGTGTCTTAACGACTCGGACTCATCATCGAATCTTACATATAGTACAATCGACACAGATATTCCACTTACAGTATCACGCTACTACGGCGGAGATGACGAGGAGGGCGACAGTGATACAGATACCGACACAGAAACACCTGAAACACCAGAGGTAGAGGGCGAAGGCGGTACCGAGGGTGAAGGTAACACTGAAGGTGAAGGCGAAGACACTGAAGGTGAAGGTGCTGAGGATGAGGGAGATACGGAAGTTGAGACGAGAAGCGAAAGCGAAGAGGAAGAGAGTGAGCAGAGTGGAAATGTTGCTGATCAATATACATCATTCCCTGCATACAGCATAACAACGTTTGACTATATCATCACATCGAACATCACAAGTGCAACAGTGAAATCGGTAACGATGATTGGCGAAAACAGCGATAGATTCCTATTGACACGCCACCCAACAAACGACTGGAGATTCTCTGTAACAACAACAGATATAAACGACACATACGAAACGATAACTGGTACGATATACGTAACTGCAAACAACGTCAAAGGTGGTTTGTCATACAATATCATGCAGCTTAGCGCAGCATCAAGACCAACAGCGAGATACATAACTATTGTGCCATACGTATTGACAAATTCGACTGACACAGTAGAGTGGAACCAATATGGCGAAAGCTCAGAGCAGACGCTACTTGCGACAGTAAACAATGGAACGCAATCGGAGCTAAAGACACTTGAGCTACAAGACAATGACGATGGATATTTCGAGGTGATGAGTTCAGATGTTGAAACTGGATTGATAACGATCAGAACGACATCTCAAAATGACTCAGGAAAAGAGCGTACTGCAACAATATATGCTGCGCTCGATCCCGATAGCGAAGAGACAAAGGGTGAGTTTATAACTTCAAAATTGACATTCACTCACGCCCCATACATAAGCCCAGTAACTCCGCCATCGTTTAAGTCGATCGACACAACACCTCTAGAGTTTGCGATTGGATACAAGGCTGGGCAGACAGGAACAAAACAATTTGTAGTAGACCCAGGAATGTACACACTAGCGCTTAGCGACTTTGAGTACGACACGAACGAAGGTTACACAATCAAATTCACGAAGGCGACAGCTGCAAACACATACAATGTAACGGTAACAGTATCTGATATAGCCGTAGCATACGCGAACAACGTTTATAGCGACACATATCTATATATAAACTACGTGGATGAATATGACATGCCACAATGCGTGAGATCAGAGGAGAAGATCAACATAACATTCTTCAAGCGATAACTATTTATAGTACTAGATAACAAAAAGAGCAACCGCAATGGTTGCTCTTTTTTTGCTGTAATATCTTGCTGTAATATTTGCAGAAGTCTATCTGCGAACAAGCTTCACGATGTTCTCGACGTGGTGTGTATGAGGGAACATATCGACTGGTTGCACCCTCTCGATCTTGTATGCCGCATCAAAGAGCGCCAAGTCGCGAGCCTGAGTTGCTGGATTGCAACTAACATAGACGATACGCTCAGGTGCTGCGCGCAAGATAACATCAATAACCGGCTCATCAACTCCAGCACGAGGTGGATCCAAAATAATAACATCTGGCTTGCCATTCTCCGCAACGAAATCGTCACTCAAGACCTTCTTCATATCTCCAGCATAGAAAACCGTATTATCGATCCCATTAATCTCTGAGTTAATCTTTGCATCGGCAATAGCCTCCTCGACATACTCAACACCGACAACCTTAGCGCAACTCTTTGCGCAGAAGTTAGCGATAGTTCCCGTACCAGTATACAAATCATAAAGAGTTTCATTTGGCTTCAAATCCGCCATCTCCCTCGTCAACTTATACAGCTCGTAAGCTTGCTCCGAATTTGTTTGGTAGAACGATTTTGGCCCAACCTTGAATTGAAGACCCTCCATCTGCTCCATGATACAATCCTTACCACTATATAATATAGGTGTTTGATCGCCAATAGAGTCATTAAGCTTCAGGTTCACGACATAGAACAGCGATGTTACCTCCGCGAAGTTGCTCTTAACGTACTCCATAACGCTATCGATCTTCTCTTGATCCTCCTCGCCGAAGTGCATTATGACCATCACATCGCCCGTAGATGCGGTGCGAATGATGATACCACGCATCAATCCAACATGCGCCCTAGCATCGTAGAATGTATACCCGTTCTCCGTGCAGAACTCCTTAACACCCAAACGTAGCGCATTAGATGGTTCCGGCTGCAACCAACACTTATCGATATCCAAGATCTTGTCGAAGCAGCCAGGGATATGGAATCCAAGCGCTGGACGAGCCTCAATATCTTCGCCCGAAGCGATCTCCTCATAGGTCAACCACCTCTTCGGCGTAAAGGTAAACTCCAACTTATTGCGGTAGAACTGCTGCTTCTCGGAACCCAAACATGGGTCAATATTAGGAAGCTCCAAATGACCAATCCTCGTCAACTGGTCGCGAACCTGCTCCCCCTTGAAGCGCAACTGCTCAGCGTAAGGCAAATTCTGCCACTTACAGCCTCCGCAAACACCAAAGTGAGAGCAGAAAGCATCGGCACGCAACTCCGATTTCTTGACATAATTAACAACAACGCCCTCCATAAAACGGCGGCGCTTATTGCGGATCTGCACATCAACAACATCGCTCGGCACCGTCAACGGCACAAAGACAACAATGTCGTTATAGCGCCCCATAGCCTTGCCTTCGGCCGCCAATGTCGTAATCTCTAACCCCTCAATGAGTGGATAGTTTGCTCTTTTTCGTCGCATTTTTCCCATAGTGGCACAAAGATAGCTAATAATGGCGAACAAAGCGAAAAAAGTTATATATTTGCAACTATGGAACAGAAATTAGAGCTAAAATATAGATCGTACAGCGATTTGGCACAAGCCGATAGCAAGGTACAAACGCTAATTGAAGAGGCGAGAAAAGCGGCGAAAAAGTCGCACGCACCATACTCGAAATTCAACGTTGGAGCTGCAGCACGTCTGAAAAGTGGCACGATACTGCACGGCGCAAATTGCGAAAGCGAGGTCTACCCTGCCGGAGTATGTGCCGAGAGAAACCTACTATTCAACGCCGCAACAAACCACGCAGAGGATCCGATAGAGAGTTTGGCAATTGTGTCGCTTTCGACAGATCAGGAGTGCTACCCTTGCGGATTCTGCCGTCAATCGCTTGTCGATGCGGAGCGCCGCCAAGGTGCGAAAATCGAGGTTATAATGGCTGGCGCGAAGACGGCAAAAGTTGTAGATACAGCGCAAACACTTGTGCCATTTACATTCGAGCTGTAAAGCTATCCTAGTAGCGAAAAACTGCGCGCGAAATGGTAACTTCCGAAAGGATCATATATGAAGACAACCACCTGATTGTGGTTTCGAAACTCTGTGGAGAGCTTACACAGCCCGATCCGCAGGGCAACACCGCGTTGGAAGATGAGGTGAAAAGCTTCATAAAGGTGCGCGACAACAAGCCGGGAGAGGTGTTTCTTGGCGTAGTACACCGAATAGATCGCCCCGTGAGCGGCGTGGTGCTATTTGCAAAGACATCAAAAGCACTAGCGAGAATGAATGAGCAGATACGTCTGCGACAAGTCGAAAAACGATACTGGGCGCTAGTCGAAACACCCCCAATAGAGCAACAAGCAGAGCTAACACACCACATAACACGCGACACGAAACAGAATAAAAGTCGCGCGTCAATAGCACCAAAACAAAACTCAAAAGAGGCAAAGCTGCGCTACAGAACACTCGGCGCAAGCAAGAACTACACACTACTGGAAATAGAGCTAATAACGGGGCGACACCACCAAATACGCGCACAACTTGCAGCTATAGGTTCGCCAATAAAGGGCGACCTAAAATATGGTGCAAAACGCTCAAACCCAGACGGCGGAATATCGCTACACTCACGCTCGATGAGCTTCACGCACCCCGTGACAAAAGAGCAGACGACAATTACAGCACCAACGCCAAAAGGCGATTCGCTATGGAGCTACTTTGAAGGATTGAAGCTCTAATGATACCGATTAAATTTAGATTTTCTACTTTTACGGCGATTCTAGCCGTGATTCTTGCATCACCAAACATAGCAGCTGCGAAGAGCGACATTCCAAGCGTTGTGGCATCAATAGCGGCGAAATATGGCGAATCGCAACCCGTGTGCAGCTTCGCAGTGCGCGATCTATTCAACCACTACTACAATACAAACGAGCTGCACAACATGCTCTCGAACGACATGGTGCGCTACTGGTCAAGCGGTACGCCAAACTGGCTATCAATAGAGATGGATGCCGCGCAAGAGATTGCGAACCTAGGGTACTTTGTTGTAGCAGGGTGGGAGGACAAGAGCGGCGGACTGGGTCACGTATCGGTAATCGTAAGCGGCGAAGCAGTTGAAGGACGATGGTGCGGAGTCAATACCTTAGTGCCAATTTCAGCAGACACAGGGCGCGACCGCCGCGAAGAGAGCATCGGAATAAATTGGTGCTACGGGCGCGACAAACAACATGAGGTGCGGTTCTTCTACTACCACACCCCAATACCAAAGCGCAACAAAGCGCGCAAATAATTATCTCTATTTAAGAGTTCGGTCGATAAGCGCTTGCGTAGATGGTTCTGCGCCGCGATAGCTCTTATACAACTCCATAGGGTGGCGCTGGCCGCCCTGATTCAAGATGTTGCGGCGGAAAGATTGCGCCGTATCTGCATCGAAAATGCCGCGCTCCTTGAACAACTGGAACGCATCGGCATCGAGGACCTCAGCCCACTTATATGAGTAATATCCCGCAGCGTAACCGCCAGCGAAAATATGAGAGAACGAAGGCGAGAAAATCGCACCATCAACACGCGGCAAGATCTGAGTAGCCTCAGTTGCAGCGCGCTCAAAAGCGGCAACATCACCCTCATATACCTCCTCCAGCGTATGCCACGCCATATCCAAAATACCAAACTGAAGCTGGCGAACAGAGGCATAGCCAGCCTGGAAATTCGCCGCCTTCTCAATGCGCGCAACCAGATCGGCAGGGATAGGCTCCCCCGTCTGGTAATGAACAGCCCAAAGGTCCAAATAGTCGCGCTCAACAGCCCAATTCTCCAAGAGCTGCGAAGGTAACTCAACGAAATCGCGATAGACATTCGTCCCATTCAAAGAACCATACTTTCCGCGGCCGCAAAGCCCGTGCAGCGCGTGACCAAACTCGTGCAAGAAGGTCTCAAACTCCGAGAAAGTCAAGAGCGACGGAGTGCTGTCAGTTGGCTTCGTAAAGTTCATAACCAACGTAACGAAAGGGCGCTGCTCAACGCCAGAGGCATCAATAGATGCGCCCCTAAACTCCGTCATCCATGCACCGCCACTCTTGCTCTCGCGAGGGAAAAAGTCGAGGTAAAGCAGACCCAAATGCGATCCATCGCTATCGAGAACCTCGAAAGCCTCGACATCCTCATGATACTTATCGACCGAATCGACACCCCTAAAAGTCAAGCCAAACAACTTCTCCGCCAACAAGAAAACACCCTTGCGAACATTCGAAAGCTCCAAATATGGTTTGACAAGCTCATCGCTCAAAGCGTAATATTTATCCTTATATCGCTCGCTGAAATAGGCGAAATCCCACGGCATAAACTCCTCCGAAAAACCCTCCTCCTTAGCGAATTGAACAACCTGATTGTAATCCTCAACACCGCGACCCTTCGTAGCCGACAAAAGCTCCTGCAAGAAATTCTCGACAGCCTTTGGGCTGCTCGCCATACGGTTGCCAAGAGCGTACTCCGCGTAATTCTTATAGCCCAGAAGCTGCGCCAAACGCAGACGAAGCTCAACGATGCGAAGCAGAACCTTCGTATTGTCGCGCTCGCCACCAACAGAACGGCTACCATAGGCGCGCCAAAGCTGCTCCTTGAGTTCGCGATCGCTAGAGTAGGTCAAGAATGGGATGTAGCTCGGTGCCTTCAAAGTCACCGTCCAACCCTCCTCTCCACGGCCGCGAGCCTCCTCAGCCAAAGCATCGCGAAGGTACTCCGGAAGCTCCGCAACGCGCGACTCATCGGTGATATTCAGCGTGAAAGCGTTAGTCGAAGCTAAGATATTTTGGCTGAACTCCAGACCCAAACGCCCCAACTCCGTTGTGATTTCGCGATAGCGCTCCTTATCGCTATCCGACAAAGCTGCACCGCTGCGCTCGAACCCCTTGTAGCACTTCTCCAACAACATACGATCCTCCGCAGAGTAGCCAGCGAAATCCGCAGCAAGAGCTGCATCATAAACACTCTTTACGCGCGCAAAAACTACTGGATCGAGTGAAATATCGTTGCTAAGAGCTGTCAACTTAGGTTGAATACGCAACGAAATCTGCTCCATCTCATCAGATGTATCGGCACTGAGGAGCGGATAGAAAACACCTGAAACACGCTCCAAAAGCTCGCCCTGGCGCTCCAACGCGACAATAGTATTCTCGAACGTTGGTTCAACACCATCTGCCGACAACTGCAACAGATCGGCGAACTCCGCGCGCGACCTCTCAATCGCTGTATCGAACGCTGGTTCGTAGTACTCCAACTTAATCTGCGAAAATGGCGGAGCAGAAAACTCCCCGTCCCAACTCTCTAGAAATATATTTATCATAATTATTTAATGCTAAAGCTATTTTTTATCTACACTCAATGATTGAATCAACGCAGCGCGCGAAGGATCTACACCCCTGAAGTTGCGATACAAAGTCATTCCGTCAGCCTCGCCACCGCGTGACAATATCTCATGGCGCAACTTCGTTGCCAAACTACGCGAAAAAACACCCTCGTAGCTCATTTTGAACTGAGCAAAAGTATCCTTATCGAGAACCTCTGCCCACTGGTAGAAGTAGTACCCTGCTGAATAGTCATAGAGATAGAGGTGCGGAAAGTGACCCAACCAATACTTCGGATCAACGCTGCGATCCAAACCATATTTCTCACGCACAGCAGAGATCTCAAAGCTCTTTACACCACCCTCACTCGACAAATCATCGAGCGGCAAATACTCCGTCATAGAGTGCAAATCGAGATCGAGAAGCGCTGCAGCAGTTTGGCGAACGCTATCGAAACCGCGACCAAGGCGTAGGCTCTTATGCAGATTCTCGATGATGTCATCTGTGATGATACGTGTAGTGCGACAATGAACCGCATACATCTTCAGAAGCTCCGGCTCAAAAGCCCAATTCTCCATCAACTGTGACGGAAACTCAACAAAATCGCCCTCAACACCTCGAAGTCCGCGATACTCAACATCTTGGAACAAGAAGTGCATAGCGTGACCAAACTCATGGAAATAGGTCTCGACCTGCTCCAAAGTCAATTGCGTAGCGACATTATCGATAGGTGCAGAGAAGTTGCAAACCATAGCAACGACTGGCGTTATCTTCTGAGTAGCAGACCTATACCCCTGCTCCCTCAAATTGCCGCACCACGCACCCTGACCCTTACCACTGCGCGAATAGAGATCGAGGTACAACACCCCAAGGTGCGAATTGTCCCTATCGAGAACCTCATAAGCCAAAACGTGTGGGTCATATATCGGGGCTGTGATTGGTCGAAAAACAACGCCATACAATCTGTTTGCAAGTTGAAACGCACCGCGGCGAACATTCTCAACAGTGAAGAATGGACGCATAATATCGCCACCAGCACTAAACTCATCTTTGCGATATTGCTCCATGCAATACCACCAATCCCACGGCTCCATATGCGGCTCCTCGCCCTCGCCAAGACCCAAGCGCAAAGCATCATAGCGGCGCGCCGCATCATCGACATAGATCTTAGAGAAGATCAAATCTTGCTCATGCTCCATAAGCGCCGTAGCTGGTTTCAAAATCTGCTCCAACAGATCATACGCCGCCTTTGGCGAAGATGCCATCTGCTGCGAAATAACATAATCAGCATGCGACTCATATCCCAAAATCTTAGCGCGCTCCTGACGCAATTTCGTAACCTTAGCAACGATCGCCTGATTATCGTCTGCACCACTATTATTATAACTATTATAACCGCGCGCGGCATAAGCCTTATAGATAGATTCGCGCAAACCGCGATTCTCAGAGAAAGTCAAGAATGGGATCATAGAGCTAGGGTTCAACGTGAAGACCCAACGCCCCTTCAGACCGCGCCTAGCAGCCTCATCCTTCGCTGCCGAACGAACATCATTTGGCAAACCATCTAGATCGGCACTGCCCAAATCCAAGATGAACGACTCATTCGCCGCAAGCAAATTGGTAGCAAATTGCGAATTAAGCATAGCAATCTCACTATTGATCTGCGCCAAACGCCCCTTATGCTCCGCACTATGCATAACACCTGCGCGAACAAAGCGCGTCTGGAAACGCTCCAAAAGCCTCAACTGCTCCTTAGTCAAACCCTCCTTAGCGCGATTTTGGTAGACAGCATCGACCTTAAGAAATAGCTCCTCATTCATCCACACCTCATCTTGCGCCGCGCTAATCTTTGGCCACAAATCGGCACTAACAGCACGAAACAAACTATCGGAAACAGCAGCCTCGCTCATCTCAAAAAGATCCTTGAGCGATGCAAGACGAATATCAGCCCTATCCAACGGCACAACAACCGTAGCGAATGAAGGTTCGAAATCGCTCTCCAAAATTCGCTTCACATTGTTGCGTTGACTCTCGAAGGCGCGCTCGAAAGCTGCAACATAATGTTGCGGCTTAATGCTCTCGAACGGCACAATGCCAAACGGAGTACCCTCAGCAACACCCCAATCATCGAGCTGCAAGAGTGGATTTGATGCATCATCGGAAAGTGATGACGAACCACAAAAACTCATCTGTGTCATAAAAAATATTGTTCCGAAAAAATATAGTAGCCTGCGCATCTCTTATTTATTCTAATTTATGCAATAAAAAGGCGAATCTAGATCAAAATAGCCTATCTTTGCAAAGATAATAAAATCAAAATATTGATTGACAATTTATGCAACTATTCTACGCCCCAAATTTCACATCGCCACTATATACCCTCCCAGAGGATGAGTCGAAGCACTGCGTGCGAGTGTTGCGACTTGAGGTTGGTGCAACGCTACACATAACGGATGGACGAGGAACAATGTTTCGTTGCGTGGTCGAAGATGCCCACCCAAAGCGCTGCACAGTGCGCGTAGTGGAACAAACAGACAACTACGACAAGTTGCCATACAACCTAACAATAGCCGTTGCGCCGACAAAAAACACAGATCGATACGAGTGGTTTCTCGAAAAAGCAACGGAGGTGGGAGTGGCAACTATCACACCAATAATTAGTGCGCACAGCGAGCGAAAAACATTGAAGCATGAGCGCGAATTGCGCGTCATAACATCCGCTATGAAGCAGTCGCTAAAGGCATACCACCCGACACTAGATCCACTCACAACATTTGCCGATTTCATCAAGAAATTTTCGGGGGATTCGGCACAAAAATTTATTGCGCACTGCAACGAACCACAAGCGAAAAATGGAGTAAAAGCGAACCTTTCGACGTTGGTAAAAAAAGGTGGGGAGATAGTGGTTATGATAGGTCCTGAGGGGGATTTTTCGCCAGAAGAGGTGAAAGCAGCACTAGCAGCAGGGTTCACCGAAGTGGCGCTAGGAACGCAACGCCTAAGGACCGAAACAGCGGCACTAATGGCGGTGTCGATGGTTGCGATAAACAACATGGAGTAGAGAGAAAAAATGGAACAAACGGTTATAAAATCAGAGGTGAAATTGCGCGATCTATTCTGGTCATTCCTAAAGATTGGCGCCTTCACATTCGGCGGCGGATACGCCATGATAGCACTCATAGAACGAGAGGTGGTAGAAAGACGCGGATGGATCGCAAAAGAGGATTTCATAGGGCTACTGACACTGGCGCAATCAGTCCCAGGACCCATAGCGCTAAACTCAGCGGCATTTATCGGGTATAAATCGCGGGGATACATAGGCACACTATCGGCGCTATTTGGCGTGGTCATACCATCGTTCTTGATAATATTGGTTGTGGCGATCTTCTTCTCGACAATTCGCGACAACGCAATAGTCGAAGCGGCATTCATGGCGATGCGCCCAGTAGTAGTGGCGCTAATCGTGGCACCAACACTAGCCATGATGCGCGCAATGAAGCCTATACCCATATTAATAACAATAGCGGCAATCGCAACATACGCATATTTTGAACTCTCGCCAATATACCCAATTATAGCTGCAGGAGTTGTGGGCGCGATATGGACCAGAGTGTTCAAGAGCAGGATTAGAACAAAACGATAGGAATAGGAGCAGAGAGAAGAGATATGGTATACTTACAACTACTTTTGAGCTATCTGAAGATCGGATTCTTTGGGTTCGGCGGCGGATATGCGATGTTGACATTTATATACCACGAAGTGGTCGTCAAGAATGGGTGGATAACAGCAGCGGAACTAGCAGACATAATAGCGATTTCGCAGATGACACCAGGCCCAATAGCGATAAACTCCGCGACATATATAGGCTACACAGTGGCAGGAATCGGCGGAAGCGTAGTCGCGACAGTTGCAGTCTGTACGCCAGCGATGACGACAATGGTGTTGGTGACGAAATTCTTCCTAAAGCTGAAGGATAACATCTACGTGGAGAACGTGATGGAGGCGATGTACCCGATAGTCGTGGGGATGATCGGAGCAGCAGGTTTGACACTAATATTCCCAAAAGATGCAGAGGCGCAGAGCTTCGTAGATTGTTGGAGCTGGGCGCTATTCGCAGCAGCATTCGTAGCAGCAGCATCGCGAAAAGTGAGCCTAATACTAATAATAGCACTATCTGCCGTAGCAGGAATTGCCATATATTACCTGCCAACTATAATGTAGAAAAACGATATAAAATAGATTATTTTTACTACCTTTACGCCAATTATAGTAGAAAAAGAGTTAAAACGTATTATGAAAAGATTTTTTGCTGTAGCAACAATAGTTGCAATCGTAGTATGCGCGTTGGTATCGTGCAAGAAAGATGAGGTCATCATAGATAGAGGAACATTTACGTATAGCGCTGCAACGCCAACGCTAACCTCAACAGGCGCATCGGTGGCTGGCGGAAGCTACACATTCATGGTGTCGGCTGAGTTCGACTGGAAAATAGTCGTTGCAGAAGAGGATGAGCAAGATGATGAGCAAGCGACAGAGACAGAACAAAGCAAGCTGATCACGATTGAATATGACGGATACACCGTTACGCGAAACTATGACGGAATAACAGTAGATATAGATGCGCTTGGAGCGTTGCAATATAGAGAGATCGCAATCGAATTCTCTAGCGAAGATGGCGAGATAAGATCAACATGGACAACTTACCAATATGGCACAGGAGAGGGTACTGCAGCAATTCCATTCTTCCTATCGACAGCAGTCCAGATCATAAACATCGCGAAAACGGTAAATGACGGAAATACGCAAAAAGGAGTATACTACCAAATGATATGTAGCATCGACCTAAATGGTGGCCCAACAAATAAATGGACGACAATAGGAAAGAGCGGACTACCATTCAAGGGACACTTCAACGGTGGTGGTCACGAAATCACAGGTCTATATATCGACGACGAAGATGTGGGATACCAAGGACTATTCGGATACCTAGCGGACAACGGAACGATCGAAAAGCTCGGCGTAAGAGGATACATAAAAGTAAAATCGTCCGTGACAGGAAGCTCGTCAAGTATGTCTGACGGATCGGAGTCAAACTACAACATCGGAGGTATCGTGGGATACAACAACGATGGAAACATATCATACTGCTACAACCACTGCGAAGTGCTTTGCTACGGAGTGACAGTAGGTAACTTCGGTGAAAACGTAGGTGGAATCGTTGGTTACAACTACGGCGGAGAGATCAAAAACTGCTACAACACAGGAGCAATAACAGGCATAAACAACTTCGTAGGTGGAATAACAGGCTGGAACAAAGGAGAGGTAGACAACTGCTACAACGTAGGATATATCACAGCGACAAGCGTACTTGTTGGAGGAATCGCAGGAGGAACAAATGGCAGCAGCCAAGTAAACAACTGCTACTCGCTTACGGGCAGCGTAGTCAGCGGATCAAACAACGACATAGAGATAGCGCCAGACGGAACAATAGCAGGTATCGACGGAACAGTGATGAGCGAGGGCGAGATGCGCAGCACATGGTTCGTAGCGAAACTAGGGGACTCAGCCTGGATGGCGGATTACGCAACACCAGTAAACGGAGGATACCCAATCTTCACTTGGCAATAGGCGAGATGTAGCACGAAGATTGCTAGTTGTAAGGCTTGAGAATCTAATGAGAATTTGAAAGCTACAACAAGATGAAAATTGCAATCTGCGGCGCCGATGGATTCATCGGCTCACACCTCACAGAACACCTAACCAAACACAACAATCAAATATTCGCAATAAAACGGCACCATCTCCTACAAGAGATGGTGCATGGCATACATACCGATCTGCAAGCTATAATAGAAGAGTGCAGCGTCATAATAAACCTCGCAGGCGAAACAATAGACCAACGATGGAGCGCCGCAGCAAAACAGCGAATAATTGAGAGCCGCGTACAGACAACACGCACGATAGTAGCCGCAATAAACAGAACAAAAACTCCAAAACTGCTCATAAACACCTCAGCAGTAGGAATATACCCCAGCGAAGGGTGTCACAACGACTACAGCCGTGCAAAAAGCAGATCATTCCTAACACAAGTGTGTCGCGCATGGGAAAAAGAGGCGACAAGACTCGACCCAAAACATGACCTAGCAATAACACGATTCGCAGTAGTGCTAGACAAAAATGGCGGAGCACTCCCCAAAATATTGTCGACAGCAAAATTTGGATTCCTAGCACAAATAGGCTCTCCACAACGAAACTTCGCATGGGTAGACCGCGAAGACCTCGTAAGAGCAATAGCGCACATAATAAATCACAACGACCTGAGAGGCACAATAAATATCTGCGCACCAGAACAAACAACACAACAAAACCTCCTAAACGCAGCCAAAAAACAGCTCCTACAAGTGAAAATAGTGATACCAATACCGCAATTCATCATAAAACTAATACGCGGCGAAGCAGCAACACTAATACTCAAAGGAGAGTGTGTAGTGCCCGAAAAGTTATTGAAAAGTGGGTTCACATTTCTATCGCAGGGGATAGAGAGCTTTTTCGAGAGGTATTAAGGGGACTGCCCTACGCGGGCGGCGGCGAGGTGACAAGTCAAATTAGGGATCCTGAATCAAGTTCAGGATGACGGCCTGGTGTGACGGTGCGGGATTGCGCGGGATGGTGGTGCGGGGTTGTTCTGGATGACAGACAAAAAAAGGAGAGCGATATTGCTCTCCTTTTTTTTCTATTATCGCAAAATTACATTGTCACGAGTATGTCGCCTGTCATGTCGGATGGAGCCTCTAGGCCCATCATGTTTAGGACTGTTGGTGCGACGTCTGCTAGGATACCATTCTTGACGCTCTTAACGCGATCCGAAACAACGATCAATGGCACTGGGTTCAATGAGTGAGCCGTGTTTGCAGAACCATCGTTGTTCACTGCGTTGTCCGCGTTACCGTGGTCTGCGATGATCACAACCTCATATCCGTTAGCCTTAGCAGCCTCTACAACAGCCTCCATACACTCGTCAACAGTGCGAACAGCCTTGACAATTGCATCATAGATTCCCGTATGTCCAACCATATCGCAGTTTGCGAAGTTCAAGCAGATGAAGTCAAAAGTATTCTTATTCAACGCCTCAACAAGCTTATCCTTAACCTCTGGTGCGCTCATCTCTGGTTGCAAATCATAAGTTGCGACCTTTGGAGATGCAACAAGGATACGCTCCTCGTTCTCGAAATTATCCTCGCGACCACCATTCAAGAAGAATGTTACGTGAGCATACTTCTCAGTCTCAGCGATGCGCAACTGGCTCTTGCCCTTTGAAGCTACGTACTCTCCGATTGTATTTGCTACATTCTCCTTGTTGAAAAGGATATGCACTCCCTGGAACTTTGAGTCGTAAGGAGTCATACAGCAGAAGTAAAGTGGCATAGTCTTCATACCAAACTCAGGGTAATCCGTCTGAGTAAGAACCTCTGTGATCTCCTTAGCGCGGTCGTTACGGTAGTTGAAGAAGATAACAAGATCCTTCTCCTGGATGCGTCCAACAGCGTTTCCTGCCTCGTCAGCAAGGAAAACTGGCTCAACGAACTCATCCGTCACACCTGCATCATACGACTTCTGCATAGCAGCAACCATATCAGTTGTAGCCTCACCAACACCATTAACCATCAAATCATAAGCCTTCTTAACACGCTCCCAACGCTTATCGCGGTCAAGAGCAAAGTAGCGACCAACGATAGATGCGACCTTACCTGCCGACTTAGCTGTATGCGCCTCCAAAGCCTCGATGAAGCCCTTACCGCTACGTGGATCAGTATCGCGACCATCCATGAAACAGTGTACAAATGTATTCTCAAGACCATAAGCCTTCGAAATGTCGCACAACTTAAATAGGTGATCCAAAGAAGAGTGAACACCACCGTTCGATGTAAGACCCATGAAGTGTACATTGACACCCTCACGCTTAGCATACTCAAACGCAGCCTTAACCTCAACATTATCCATGATTGAGTTATCAGCACATGCGCGATTGATCTTTACCAAATCTTGGTAAACAACGCGACCAGCGCCAATATTCAAGTGACCAACCTCAGAGTTACCCATCTGACCATCAGGCAGACCAACATTCTCGCCATCCGTGCGAAGCTCCGCAGTTGGATAGTTCGCCATAAGCGAATTCATGTACTTAGGCTCCGTCTGGAAAATTACATCTGACTTTGAGTGATCTCCGTTGCCCCAACCATCAAGGATCGCTAGCAACACCTTCTTTTGCTCCATTGTTCTTATCTTTTATTTTGTGTTATTATTTACAACTTCTCGAATATCATCGCAACAGCCTTCTCAACAGCAGCCTCGATACCAGCGCAATCCTTACCTCCAGCCGAAGCGAAGAAAGGTTGTCCGCCACCGCCACCTTGGATAAGCTTCGCAGCCTCGCGAATAACATCGCCAGCCTTGACACCCTTAGCGACAACATCATCGCCTAACATAATTGTCAGCGTTGGCTTATCGCCCGCAGTGGTACCCGCTACATATACAAAGTCCTTGCCCTTAGCGCGCAAATTGTGCGCCATATCGCGTTGGAAATCTGGCGCTGCATCCTTCGACACAATCGAAATCAAACGAACACCACTCTTCGAAACAGCATCAGCGATAAACTTCGCGCTCTGGCTCTCAACAGCATCCTTACGCATAGCCTCAACCTCGCGGCTCATAGCATCGTTGCTCTCGACCAACTTCTTGATAGCTTGCAAAACCTGTGGGTTCTTAACCGCAGCAGCAACCTCAGCCAACATATCATCGTTAGCGTAGATCTTCTGCTCCGCAGCAGCGCCAGATACAGCCTCGATACGGCGTACACCAGCCGAAATAGCACTCTCAGAAACGATGCGGAAATAGCCAATGTTACCCGTAGCCGAAGTATGAGTACCGCCACACAACTCAACAGAGTCGCCAAAACGGATAACGCGAACAGAATCGCCATACTTCTCGCCAAACAACATCATAGCGCCAGCCTTCTCAGCCTCCTCCATAGTCGCATTGCGCCACTCAACCAAGATATTGTTATCGCGAATAGCCTTATTAACCGCAACCTCTACCGCACGCAACTCCTCAGCCGTAAGCTTCTGGAAATGCGAGAAATCGAAGCGCAACGCATCAGGCGAAACCATAGAACCCTTCTGCTCAACATGATCGCCCAAAACAGAACGCAACGCAGCGTGCAAAAGGTGAGTAGCCGTATGGTTATTAGCTGAAGCTTGACGCTTCTCAACATCGACCTGCGCCGTGAACGTACCATCCAAATCCTTCGGAAGCTCCGCCACAACGTGGATAGTAAGGCCGTTCTCCTTCTCCGTAGAGATAATCGCCGTCTTATCGCCCTTAGCCGAGATAATAACTCCCGTGTCGCCAATTTGACCTCCAGAGTTTCCGTAGAACGGAGTTTGGTCAAACACAAGTTGGTACAAACTCTTGCCTTTGCTCGTAACCTTACGATGACGCGCAATCTTAACATCAGCCTCCAACATATCATAACCGACAAACTCGCTACTCTTCATAGCGATAAGCTCATGCCAATCATCAGTCTCAACAGCCGCAGCGCTACGCGAACGCTCCTTCTGAACCTGCAACTCCTTCTCGAAAGCCTCCAAATCGACCTCGACACCCTGCTCCTTAGCGATAAGCTCTGTCAAGTCAATCGGGAAACCATAAGTATCGTACAACGTAAAGGCATCCTTACCAGAGATCTTACCCCCCTTGCACCCCTTGATGACGTTATCAAGCAAGTTGATACCCGTAGCAAGTGTACGCAAGAATGAGTTCTCCTCCTCCTCGATAACCTTCTCGATCAGAGCCTTTTGAGCCTTCAACTCTGGGAATTGGTCGCCCATCTGGTCAACCATTCCAGCAACCAACTTACAGATAAATGGCTCATTGAAACCCAAATAAGTGTAGCCATAACGCACAGCACGGCGCAAAATGCGGCGGATAACATATCCAGCCTTAACATTTGACGGCAATTGACCATCAGCAATAGAGAACGTGATAGCACGCAAGTGATCCGCAATAACGCGCATCGAAATATCGCACTTCAAATCTGCACCATACTTCTTGCCAGACATCTCAGCCAACTTCAAAATAGATGGTTGGAAAACATCAGTATCGTAGTTAGACTTAACACCCTGCAAAATCATGCAAAGGCGCTCGAAGCCCATACCCGTATCAACGTGCTTCGCAGGCAAAGACTCCAACGAACCATTCGCCTTACGATTAAACTGCATAAAGACAAGATTCCAGATCTCGATAACCAACGGATCATCTTGATTAACCAAATCACGCCCCGGAACCTTAGCGCGATCAGCATCATCACGCAAATCGAAGTGGATCTCAGAACAAGGTCCACAAGGTCCCGTCTCGCCCATCTCCCAGAAGTTATCCTTCTTATTACCGCGGATGATATGATCCTCAGGAAGATATGCCTTCCACATATCATAAGCCTCCTGGTCAAAAGGAACACCATCCTCCTCAGAACCCTCGAAAACCGAAGCGTACATACGATCCTTATCCATACCGTACTTATCAACCAAAAGCTCCCAAGCCCAATCGATAGCCTCCTTCTTGAAATAATCGCCGAACGACCAGTTACCCAACATCTCGAACATCGTGTGGTGGTACGTATCGTGACCTACCTCCTCCAAATCGTTGTGCTTACCTGAAACACGCAGACACTTCTGAGTATCCGCAGCACGGTTAAACTTCTGCTCAGCGTTACCCAAGAAGATATCCTTAAACTGATTCATACCAGCATTCGTAAACATCAACGTTGGGTCGCCCTTAACAACCATCGGTGCCGACGGCACAATCGTATGCTCCTTGCTCTTGAAGAAGTCCAAAAACTCTTGGCGGATTTTACTCGATTTCATCTATACTATTTTTCTTTATTAAGTCGTTTGAACACTATAATTCACACATATATTATATAACAATTGCAAAATTAGACAAATTAACCTAAATTTGCACAAAATCACAGCGCATTTTTCACATTAAAGCGCAAAAAAATCACAGCCCCTCACGGCAACAGAGAACAGTGGCAAACAGTGGCAAGAGATAACAAAGGTACAAGCTATAGACGATTCAACTTCTCGCGAGAGGAGCAGAAACCCGTGGAGCATAGCAATGACACCTTCGATTTTGCCGCGCAAATCGATGCACTAGAACAGAATAACCACTACCAAGAGCAGAGAGAGCACGAGCTGGAAAACAACGAGCTAGATCGCTACTACGGTGGATACGAAGGCGATTACAACAAAGATGCGCACGAAGAGGAGTTCGAAGAGCAAGAGGAGGCGTACTACGACGAAAGAGATGATATACTCTATGATGCGGCGGTGATTCCGCAACGAATAAGAAGCTATAGATTCGTAAGAAAGATGTTGCTGGGGTATATCGTAATATCGATAATAAACCTGCTATTCTCCTCACTTTTCAACACTCCAAAGATATACAGAATCAATATGGAGAACCAAAATATTGAGGAGAAGTGCTACCTACTACAGAGCAGAATAGAAGCCGCAGAGAACAAATTGCTAGAGATATCGCATAGAAACAACCACGTATATAGACCACTATTTGCTCTAGATACACTGGCGCTGACAGGTAGAGATGAGCCATATCCGGCATCGCTATATGAGCAATATGACGGAACGCAATATTCGCCGCTGATAATGGATAGCTGGAACCAGATGGATATGCTCGCCATGAACCTATACCTGCAATCGAAATCACTCGATGAGCTACAAGCGTTGGCGAAGAACAAAGAGGAGCTTTCGATGGCAATTCCTGCCGTTTGGCCGATCGATAGAACACTACTAAAGTATGGTATCGGAGCCTTTGGCATGCGTATGCACCCGATATACAAGCGCCCAATCATGCACCAAGGTGTCGATTTGGCGTGTAACACCGGAAGTCCCGTATACGCTACCGGTGATGCGGTGGTGCAACATAGCTCGCAAGGTTTACCAACGACTGGATATGGACAGATGCTACTGCTAAAGCATAAGTTTGGATACCAAACAAGATATGCCCACCTAAGCAAACGCCTCGTAAACGTTGGCGACACAGTAAAACGTGGCGACCTGATTGGTTTGATCGGTAACACCGGAGGTTCAACAGGACCCCACCTCCACTACGAAGTTATACTGAGAGGACAACCGGTGAACCCGCTTAACTTCTTCAACAGAAATATGAGCAAGGAGGATTACCAACGACTTATGGAGCAGGTACAAGAGACACATTTCGAGAAGTTCGAGGATTAATTTTCGCAATAGTTCGAGAGGAAATAGAGGAGAGAATATGGGAGTTATAAAGTGGAAAAAAGATAGTGCTTTACTGGCGCGCCGCAAGAGCAGAATTGCTCAACTGCGCGCCCGCAAAGCGTTCCGTCGTAATATTGCCCGTATCGTTATTCACTCTATGGCGTGGTTGGGCGCGGCAGTGTGTTACTACTTCGCCATATCGTTCTTCTTCGACACGCCATACGAATATGCGCTATCGCGCAGCTCAAACTCGCTACGCAGCCAATACAACGAGCTAGAGGCGCGCTACGACTCGCTGCAAAGCGTGCTGACAAATATCGAGGCGCGTGATGAAAACATCTTCAACATAATGTTTGAATCGAAGCCATACGACCTGGTGTCGGAGGCTGAGAACAAGCGCATACAGCTGCGCGAAGCGATGCTAAACATGACCCCTACGGAGCTGCGTGACGAGCTAGACTACCGCTGCGACATGATGGAGGATAAGGTTACGCTGCTGCAGAGCCGCACCTCGAACATGGTGGCAAATATCGAAACAGCGCGCAAGAAACGACTCAACATACCTGCAATACAACCAATTGCAAATAGCCAACTATCGCTACTTACGGCATCGTACGGCATGAGAGTCCACCCATTCTACAAGACAATACAACCCCACCTTGGAATAGATTATACGATTCCAGAGGGGACGCGCGTATTTGCTACGGCGGATGGCGTTGTGAAGAATTACGTCACGACAAATGCAACGACAACGACCTCTGGTATGACCATAACGATAGAGCATGGCAACGGATACCAAACAAGCTACGGACACCTCTCGAAGATACTTGTTGACCCGTCGCAAAGAGTGCGCCGCGGAGATATAATCGGACTATCGGGAAATACCGGTCTTTCGCTAACGCCTCACCTACACTACGAGGTGACATACCGAAACGAGAAGGTAGATCCGATCCACTACTTCTTCATGGAGCTATCGCCAGATGGTTACCAGCGCATAATGAAGATTGCGCAATCGGGAATGCAATCGTTTGACTAACAAGAGGTTGCGCGATGCAGACAAAACTACTACTCATAGATTTTGACGGAACATTAGTCGATACTCGTCAAGCACACTATAGATCTTACCGCGATGCTTTGCGCGAAGTGTGCAACGTGGAGCTAAACGAGCATGAGTATCTTTCGACACAATATGGAATGCGATTCGCTGAATTTATGCACCACATCGGGGTTACAGATTCTGCACTAACAGAGAGAGTCCGCCTGCGAAAAATTGAGCTATACCCAACACATTTTGAGATGTTGCGCCTTAACAGCTGGCTATATGATCTGGTTGTCGATTTCAAGCGCAACGGCGGTAAGGCGTGGATCGTATCGGCAGGACAGGGCATAAACATCAGTAACGCCATGAAGCACCTGGGCATAGAGGAGCTATTTGACGGAATCATCACAGGTGGAGATGTCGCTAACTGCAAGCCTGCACCAGACCCATTCCTACAAGCTATGGCTGCGGAGGATTGCACCCCAGAGGAGTGTTTGATCTTTGAGGACTCTGTGGTTGGGTTGGAATCGGCGAAGGCTTCTGGCGCACCTTATATTAGGGTTGCGCTGTAATTTCACTTTTTTATTATCGGGCGCGTGTGCTGTTGGGGCAGCGGCAGGACGCGTATGCTGTTGGGGCAGCGGCAGGATGAGATCCTGGATCAAGTCCAGGATGACGTTACCTGGGTAACGGCATTGGTGCAGTAGTTCCGAGGAGATGCTGAAACAAGTTCAGCATGACGAGATGGGCAGCGGCAGGATGTGTGTCATTGTTGGGGTAACGGCAGGACGTGTGTCGCTGTTGGGGCAGCGGCAGGATGAGATCCTGGATCAAGTCCAGGATGACGTTACCGGGACGGAGGAGCGGAGGTAACGGCGAGGGTAACGGCATTGGTGCAGTAGTTCCGAGGAGATGCTGAAAGCCGGGTGCTCCCGGCGGAGCAGTTTTGCTGGCGCGACATGCTTCCCGAGGAGATGCTGAAACAAGTTCAGGATGACGAGAGGGGTGCAACAAAAAAGGTGCAACTAATAGTTGCACCTGTTGGTAGCGGGAGAAGGACTCGAACCTCCGGCCTTCGGGTTATGAGCCCGACGAGCTGCCAACTGCTCCATCCCGCGATATGTTTACAAATGTAGAGTAAATAAATAACAAAACCTAATATAATGGGTTTTATTTTTTATTTTTTTCGTTTTGCTGACGCATTAGGGATCCTGAATCAAGTTCAGGATGACAGCCAAGTGTGTGTGGATATACAGGGCTGTCGCATTAGGGATCCTGAATCGAGTTCAGGATGACGAGTGCGGATTAGTAGCTAAGGGCAAACAAAACGCGCTTGTTGGATGGCTTGCCAGTGAAGATGCACTCGCCTGCCTCCTCAACCGCATCGACAGGGATACAGCGGATAGTTGCCTTCGTAGCATCCTTGATAGCCTGCTCCGTCTCAGGCGTGCCGTCCCAGTGCGCTGAGATGAATCCGCCCTTCTCCTTCAACAATGTCTGGAACTCCTCCCAAGTGTTGGCTGGAGTGATCATAGAGTCGCGGAAATTAAGCGCCTTCGTATAGATATTATTCTGAATCTCATCCATAAGTGCTACAAGGCGCTCCGTAAGACCCTCCTGAGGAACAACCTCCTTAGTCAGCGTGTCGCGGCGAGCAAGCTCGATAGTGCCGTTCTCCAAGTCGCGAGGTCCGATAGCCAAACGCACCGGAACACCCTTCAACTCATACTCCGCAAACTTGAATCCAGAGCGGATATTATCGCGATCGTCAATCTTCACAGTCAAACCTTGCGCGCGAAGCGGTGCAGCAAGCGCCTCCATCTTCTCGCGCATAACAGCAAGCTGCTCGTCGCCCTTATAGATAGGAACCATCACAACGTGGATTGGCGCCAACTTCGGAGGCAAAACAAGACCATTATTATCAGAGTGAGCCATGATCAAAGCACCCATCAAGCGCGTTGAAACACCCCAAGAGGTAGCCCAAACATACTCCTGCTTACCCTCCTTATTGGTAAATTGAACGTCAAAAGCCTTAGCGAAATTTTGCGCCAAGAAGTGCGATGTACCGCTCTGCAACGCCTTACCGTCCTGCATCAAAGCCTCGATAGTCAACGTATCCTCAGCACCAGCGAAACGCTCATTCGGCGACTTGTGACCAACAACAACCGGCACAGCCATGAACTCCTGCGCGAACTTCTCGTAGACGTGGATCATCTTGTGAGTCTCCTCAATAGCCTCCTCGCGCGTAGCGTGAGCCGTGTGACCCTCCTGCCACAAGAACTCCGCAGTTCTCAGGAACAGACGCGTGCGCATCTCCCAACGGACAACATTCGCCCATTGGTTACACAAAATCGGAAGGTCGCGGTACGACTGGATCCAGCCCTTATAAGTATTCCAAATAATAGTTTCAGACGTAGGACGAACGATCAACTCCTCCTCCAACTTAGCATCTGGATCAACAACAACACCCTTGCCATCAGGATCGTTCTTCAGGCGATAGTGAGTTACAACGGCACACTCCTTAGCGAATCCCTCAACGTGGTTCGCCTCCTTAGAGAAGAACGACTTCGGGATGAAAAGAGGGAAATAGGCATTCTCGTGACCCGTCTCCTTGAACATCTTATCCAACGCAGCCTGCATCTTCTCCCAGATTGCATAACCGTAAGGTTTAATAACCATACAACCGCGCACCGCAGAGTTCTCAGCAAGACCCGCCTTGACTACCAATTCGTTATACCACTGTGAGTAGTTATCCTCAACCTTCGTGAGGTCCTTTAGCTCTATTGCCATACTATTAGAAATTTTTAAAATAGATATTATATAGACGTAAAAGAGCGTAGACTACCTATTAAGGCAGCCTACGCATATTTACACCTAGCGTCTAAAATATAATTAAGCTAGAGCATTAACGTGAAGCTGCATTGCGCTCTTCAAGTTACCTGCCTTGTTCTTGTGGATGATGTTGTGCTTCGCAAGCTTATCAAGCATAGATGCTACCTTAGGAAGTAGGATCTCTGCTGCGCTCTTCTCAGATGAGCTGCGAAGTGCCTTTACTGCGTTACGAGTTGTCTTGTGCATCAATCTGTTGTGCGCACGACGAGTTGCCGTTTGACGGATTCTCTTCTTTGATGACTTATGATTTGCCATAATTCTATATTAAATATATTGTTTTTATTTATTCAAATCTAAGGGTCCAACCTATCGGCTGGCCCCTTGGTAGCCCGTAGGAGAATCGAACTCCTATTTCAAGAATGAAAATCTTACGTCCTAACCGTTAGACGAACGGGCCTTACCACTATTGCTAGCCGTTACCGGATAACTTTAGCGTTGCAAAGATATAGATAAAAAAATTGATACGCAACTTTTTTTGAATATCTTTGCACTATGAAGATAGTTTTTGCGACCAACAACGCACATAAGCTAGCCGAAGTGCAAGCGATGGTGCCTGCCACGATAGAGCTAATATCGCTGCAAGAGTGCGGTGTGACGGAGGATATTGAGGAGAGTGAAACGACATTGGAGGGAAATGCGCTGCTCAAAGCACGCTATATATATGGTAAGACGGGGCAGAACTGCTTCGCCGATGACACGGGATTGGAGGTCGAGGCGCTAAATGGTGCGCCAGGGGTATACTCTGCGAGATATGCCAAATCGCACGATAGCGAGGCGAACAACGCGTTATTGATGCAAAACCTAGCCAAACTTACCACAAATGAGGAGCGAAAGGCACGTTTTAGAACCGCCATTGCGTTGATAATTGATGGAGCGGAGTATCTATTCGAAGGCATCGTAGAGGGGTATATCGCAACAGAAGCGAAGGGCGACGAAGGGTTCGGATATGATCCAATATTTGTACCGACAGAGCCAACAAACAGCGCGCAAAAAAGCTTTGCCGAGATGTCGCAAGAGCAGAAAGGTGCAATATCGCATAGAGGTCGTGCAACGGCAAAGCTAGTAGATTTTTTAGGGAAAATATAGAAAATAAGATATGAGCAACTACAAAAAAGAGGAGAGCTACAACCCAGAGACGGTTGAGCAACTGAAGCACCACTACGCCGAAATCCTACGCCTGCTAGGCGAAGACACGGAGCGCGAAGGGCTGCTAAAGACACCCGAAAGAGTCGCAAAAGCGATGATGTTCCTGACGAAAGGGTATGATGAGAATCCGCTTGAGATAATCCGTTCGGCGATGTTCAAGGAGGAGTATCAGCAGATGGTACTCGTAAAAGATATTGAGCTATATTCACTCTGCGAACACCATATACTACCCTTCTACGGCAAGGTACACATAGCATATATTCCGAATGGTCACATCACGGGGCTATCAAAGATTGCACGCGTCGTAGAGTGTTTCGCGCGCCGCCTACAGGTGCAAGAGCGCCTAACAGTATCGATTCGCGACTGCATACAAGAGGCGCTAAACCCACTCGGAGTAGCGGTAGTTATTGAAGCAAGCCACACCTGCATGCAGATGCGTGGCGTGGAGAAACAGAGCTCGGCAACAACAACATCGGCATTCACTGGAACATTCCTATCGGACCCTCGCACACGTGAGGAGTTTATGAATCTTATATCTAATAGATTGCGCTAAAATTGACCATTATGGGACGAAAAATTATTGAGATATGTGCTAGCGAGACACGCCAAGAGGTATATAAATTGTGCGGCATCGAGGGGCTGACAGTAGAGCAAGGCGAACAGATCGCAATAGTTGGAGGCAACGGAGCCGGAAAATCCATCCTTGTGGGGGTGATGACAGGCGCACATCCACTAATAGATGGCGGAGGGGTGCGCTACGACTTTGGCGAGGAGGCGCAATCGCAGAAGATCTTTGACAATGTGAAATATATGGCATTTCGCGACAACACAGCCTCAACAGGGGTGCGAAAGGGCGAAGATGGGGTATATTTCCACCAACAACGCTGGAACTCAACAGCACTAGATGAGATGTCGAGCGTGGCTGAAGAGCTGGCAATGGTTCCGATGGAGGCGAGCGAAAAACTGCGCAAAAGGCTCTTTGAGCTATTCAGAATCGAGCAGATGATGGATAAAAAATTGCCGCTCCTATCGAGTGGAGAGATGCGTAAATTCCAAATCACAAAGGCCCTACTTGGCGCACCGCAACTCCTAATAATGGATAATCCATTCATCGGACTAGATGCTGCGACACGTGACCTTTTGCAACATCTTTTGGGCGAATTGACAGCAATGGGCGAGGTGCAGGTCATAGTGGTGCTATCCAAGACGGACGATATACCCGACTTCCTAACGCACATCATAGAGGTGGAGAATCGCACATGCAAGCCAAAAATAACGCTAGCAGAGTATCGTGAGCCAAAAGTTGCGGAGCAAGTGCTACCAGATGCAATCCGTAAAGAGATATTGGATATGCCAACAAATGATAACGCACCATCGTGTGAGGTGGTGGCAGAGCTGCGTGGCGTATCGATAAAGTATGGCGAGCGAACAATCCTAAAGGAGCTCGATTGGAAGATTAGTCAAGGTGAAAAATGGGCCTTGAGTGGCGAAAATGGAGCTGGAAAATCAACCCTTCTATCGCTAGTTTGTGCCGACAATCCGCAAGCATACGCCTGCAACATCGCACTATTTGGGCGTGACAGAGGGACAGGCGAGAGCATCTGGGACATAAAGCGCAACATAGGCTACGTGAGTCCAGAGATGCACCGAGCATATCTACAGCCACTGCGATCAATCGAAATTGTGGCGAGTGGATTGCACGACACAATAGGGCTCAACCGCAAGATGCAACCAGAGCAGGAGGGCGTATGTCGCTTCTGGCTACGTGTTTTGGGCGTTGAGGAGCTGGCAGAGCGCAACTTTATGCAGATTTCGAGCGGAGAGCAGCGCCTAGTCCTGCTCGCTCGTGCATTCGTAAAGGACCCTGCCCTATATATTCTTGATGAGCCGCTGCACGGCCTAGATATGGTATTCCGCAAGCGTGTGACAGAGGTGATCGATGCCGTATGTGCACGCCCAGGAAAGAGCCTAATCATAGTCTCGCACTACCCTGCCGACCTGCCGAAGTGCATCACTAATTCGATACACCTGAAGAGGAATTAGTGTTACATACGTTGGATATCTAAAGCGCAAAATTCTTGCGCTTTTTTTGTTATCTATCCGTTTAATTGCTACATTGCACATAACCACTATTGCTAAACCTAAATATTATGAGACGTTTATTATTGTTTTTCTCGGCATTGTGTATGGTCACGCAGGTAGCTGTGGCACAAGAACAGGCGCAAGAGCAGGAGATCTGGCGCATTACAGGAACAGTAAAAGATAGAGATGGCGATGCATTCATTGAGAGTTCTGTCAGTGTTGCAGAGACGAAGATTTTTGCAATCACAGATGTGAATGGAGTCTACTCACTCGATGTTCCAGCCAACTCTTCGAAGAAGATATTGGCATTTTACATGGGATTCGAACTTCAAACCAAAGAGGTTAGCCGAGATGGCGAGGTCATTGATTTTACTTTGGAGGAGGATGATACGCTCTTTCATGATGTCATCATAAAATCCCTATGTGATGGCATGCCTCCAAGGGATCTCTCGAACGAAGGAACAGTTATAATACTAAAGCGCATTACGCCATTGCGACGAAGAAGGGAGTTGCGAGCGGCGAGCAAGGCGCAATAACCACCTACCTAATAGTTCGTGCGTTTGGGTTCAAAGTAGGCCTGCGACACCTTGCAGGCGGGGCAAAACTCCGGCGAGAGGTGGCTCTCGCCAGTGACGTAACCACAGTTGCGGCATTGCCACTCCGTCTTTTCATCACGATGGAAGAAGCTCTCGGCCATCAATCTATCGAGCAGCTTGCGATACCTGCGCTCGTGCTCCACCTCGACACGTGCGATTTGGCGGAATGACTCCGCAACCTCGGCAAAGCCCTCCTCATCAGCAACCCGAGCACCCTCGGCATACAAGTCGTGCCACTCCTCATACTCGCCAGCTGCCGCCTCAGCGAGGTTCTGCTCCGTAGTGCCGACGATGCCAGCCTGATAGCTCGCCGTGATGGTCGCCATTCCGCCCTCCAAATAGCCAAAGAATATCCCTGCGTGTTGCAGCTCCTGCTCCGCCGTCTCGGCAAAGGTCGCCGCTATCTGCTCGTACCCCTCCGCCCTCGCAACAGTTGCGAAATAGGTGTAGCGACTGCGAGCCTGACTCTCGCCTGCGAATGAGGCAAGCAAATTTTGCTCTGTCCTTGTTCCAATGATTGATGCCATCTGATGTGTTGTTTTAGGATTTTCATATTCACACAAAGAGTGCAAAAACCAAACCAAAACCACACAAAAAAATTAGGCGAGGTGCAAAATACACCTCGCCTAACCTATCTATAAAAAAGTTACTCTAACTCCGCGAAAGAGTTAAAAAACTCTCTGATCGAATCGCTGTATGATTACTTACGAGCCTCGATGTCAGCAACAGTAGCGATCTCAACATAAGAACCGCCCTTACCGCGACCAAAGCTACCACCAACAACTGCTACCATATCAGATGACTCCAACTTGTTGTAGTCGTTGATATACTCGATAGCATCTGAGATAAAGTGGAAGCCGTTGCTCTCTGACTCCTTACGAAGGATTGGCACAACGCCATAAGATAGAGCCAAGATACGTTGAGCTGGTTGTGTGTAACATACCGCTACTACGCTCTTAGTACCACGGAAAGCAGCTAGGTAACGACCCGTGCGACCTGTATCCGTATCTGTGATTACATACTTAATTGGAAGGTTAGAACAAGCACGAACAGCAGAGCGAGCAAGCTGCGCTGTGATCTCGTGGTTAACCGATACCATATCAATATCAACCATTGGAGGGAATTGGTTCTCTTGGCTCTCGATCTCGCGTGCGATCTTAGCCATCGTTGTAACCGCCTCAACTGGGTACTTACCTGTTGCTGTCTCGTCGCTCAACATGATAGCATCTACACGCTCGTAGATCGCACTCGCAACGTCACTAACCTCAGCACGAGTTGGACGAGGAGAGTTTGTCATAGAGTAAACCATCTGTGTAGCGATGATAACTGGACGCTTTGCAGCGATACACTTCTCAACGATCATACGTTGAGCTCCTGGGATCTTCTCAGCTGAAAGCTCAACACCCATATCTCCACGAGCAACCATGATAGCGTAAGATGCCTCGATGATCTCGTCGATATTGTCGATACCCTCCTGGTTCTCGATCTTAGAGATGATCTTGATTGGAGAGTTGTTAGCATCAAGGATATCTTGAACAGCCTTAACGTCAGCAGCGCTACGTACGAAAGAGTGAGCGATGAAATCTACATCATTCTTTGTTGCCCACTCGATGAAACGCTTATCCTTTGGAGTGATAGATGGAAGGTCTACACGTACACCTGGAACGTTTACGCTCTTGCGAGACTTCATCTTACCACCGATGTTGAACTTACATACAAGGTGATCGTCGTTCTTCTCGATAACTTGAAGCTCCAACTCACCATCAGCGATCAAAAGGCGGTTACCCACGCTCATATCGTTAACAAGGCTAGGAACGTTCATGTAGATCATCTCTGCAGTCGTAGTCTCGTTGTTAGCAGTACCCTTAACCTTTACGATGTCACCCTCAGCGAACATGATGCTACCCTC
The DNA here is from genome assembly GCA_047174045.1 of Rikenellaceae bacterium. Taxonomy (GTDB): domain Bacteria; phylum Bacteroidota; class Bacteroidia; order Bacteroidales; family Rikenellaceae; genus Alistipes. The sequence continues at coordinate 4,242 of JBCQUJ010000009.1, read as the reverse complement.
GCCATCACCAACGTTTGTAAGGCGAATCTCAGGACCCTTAGTATCGATCATAACTGGGATTGAGCTGCTTACCTTGCGAGCGTTAGTTACAACCTGAGTTGCACCATCCTCTGTTGCGTGAGCCGAGTTGATACGGACAACGTCCATACCTGCGTCGTAAAGTTTTTGGATAAGCTCTACGTCACAACGGATGTCGGAAATCGTCGCAACAACCTTGGTTTTTTTCATCTTTTGCATTTTCTCTTCTTATTTTAATTATACTTCTTCTTACTTCTTAATGTATGCCATAGCAGCCTCGACCCCTAGGCGGTATGAATCCAAACCGAATCCCATAATCGAGCCAATAACCGCCGGAGCGATCATAGAGTGGTGGCGGAAACTTTCGCGCGCAAGGATTGAGGAGATATGCACCTCTACAACGGGTGTCGTAACACCAGATATTGCATCGTGGAGAGCCACAGACGTATGCGTATAGGCTCCTGCGTTGAAAACAATCGCATCGATACCCTCGCTCTTAGCGCCATGGATCTTATCGATCAGCACACCCTCGTGGTTCGATTGAAAATAGTCCAACTCAATAGCCGGAAAACCTTGCGCCAATTGACCGATGTATTGGTCAAAGGTTGTAGTACCGTAGATCTCTACGTTACGCGTACCCTGCATATTGAGGTTAGGCCCGTTAAGGATCAGTATTTTCATCTCTTTGTCGCTTTTTCTGTTTAAAAGTACCTGTTTCAACCCAGCACTTCGCAGACAAAGATAGTGAATTAAGTGGAGAATAAAAAAAAATTCTACCTTTGTCTTTCGTTAATATTATAACAATGACAGAGTTTGGTTTTATAGATAAGCTAGGAGAGATTTTCGCAACCATTGGATCGCAACACGGATTCGAAGGGATTGGCGACGACTGCGCCGTGCTGCCTTTGACAGGCGGCGATACGCTCGTATTCACCACAGATATGTTGGTCGAAGACGTTCATTTTCTGCGTGAGGCGACATCGCCGTACGATTTGGGGCGCAAGAGCCTCGCAGTGAATTTGAGCGATGTGGCGGCGATGGGGGCAAAGCCGATCGCAACACTATCGTCAATATCTGTGCCGAAGGAGCTTATGGGCGAATGGCTCAATGACTTTATGCGCGGATACCGCGACTTGAGCGCGGAGCATAGCGTTGCACTTATCGGCGGCGACACAACAGGTTCTAAATCGGGGAAATTCACAATCAACGTAACCGCAATAGGGCGCTGCCCACAGAGTTGCCTGAAGCGCAGAGCGGCTGCAAAGGTTGGTGATGCAATATACGTCACTGGCAGCCTAGGCGGCTCTGGCGCAGGTTTGAAGGATATCTTGGACGGAAAATTCGACACTGAGCTAGCAATGCTACACAAAAATCCTACGCCGCGCATCGCCGAAGGGGAGTGGCTCGGAGCGCAAAGCAGCGTAAACGCAATGATGGATATTTCGGACGGAATAGGCTCCGACCTGCGACACATCTTGAAGCTGTCAAATGTTGGTGCGGAGGTTGAACTTAGATCGATACCTATATATAATGAGCTAGTGACACTCGAACAGGCACTAAGCGCGGGCGAAGATTACGAGCTTCTATTTACCGCATCAAGTGATTTTGATCCACTTTCGGCGCCCTTTGCCGTGACTGCAATTGGAAAAATCACCGCAGGAGAGGGTATAAAATGGCTCTCGGACGGTACAGCAACAACCCTTGAGTTTAGGGGGTTTAACCACTACTAGATTACGACTGCTTGAATTGCTTGATGTTCTCGGCGGTGCAGAGGACGAGTTGGTTGATGGCGTTTGTTGATGCCCAGCCATTGTGGGGTGCGAGGAGCAATTTGTCGCTGTCTGAAATGTTGTGCAAAACCGCATCGCCTGCCATAAGTGGCTCATTAGCAAAGACATCGAGCGATGCAGCAGCGATAGTGCCGCTGTTGAGTGCTGCAACAAGTGCAGACTCGTCAACGATTCCGCCACGCGCCATATTGATGATTATAGCGTGCGGCTGCATCGCCGAAAACTCCCTCTCGGAAATTAAATTCTTGGTCGCGCCACTCAACGGTGCGTGAATAGACAAAACATCGCTCCAGCCAAGCAACTCATCAAGCGTATCGAAGCTCGCATAATCCTCCTTGCGCTCGCCATTACCCGCCGTGCCAGAGGTGGAAAAGTAGCAAACCTCGCACCCAAAAGCAGTCGCAAGGCGAGCCACTTCGCGCCCTATTGCACCAAGTCCTATTATGCCCCAGCGCGAACCATGAAGCTCGCCAATACGTCTATCGAAACAGAAGATTTTACCCGATTTGGTATACTCACCGCCCTTAACATAGCGGTCGTAATAGCTATTGTGGCGAAGCAGCGCGAGCGCAGAGCCTATCGTAGCCTCAGCGACAGAGTGGGTCGAATACCCCACGGCGTTGCGAACCTCGATTGCTAGCTCTTTTGCGGCATCTAAATCTACGTTGTTCATACCCGTAGCGGTCAAAACAACCAACTCCAGCCCCGATTGCTTTAACTCAGACAAGACACGGCGCGTGATGGGTACTTTATTACAAATCAGCACCTTATGTCCCTTTGCGCGCTCTATAGTCTGCTCCTCGCCAGAGGTCATTCCATACAACGAAAAGCCACCTGTAGCGAGTCGAGAAATAGGCGACAAATCGACACCTCCGAGAGAGTCACTATCCAAGAATACAATCCTCATAACTGCCTGATTTATAGCTCATTCAACAATCCGCGAATGACAACCGAAGCACAACCAATGCCAAACAATGCAGGGAAATAGGAGATTGTGCCGACATTCGATTTCTTGTGTTGCTCATCGCACAAAACCATCGAACCTTCGCGCGGCGGTTCAGGCGAAAAGACAGCCTTAAACCCCTTTTTAATTCCCATTCGGTTAAGGCGTTTGCGAAGCGCATGCGCCAACGGGCAGTGGTGACTCTTACCTATATCGGCAATCTGCATCTGCGTAGGGTCCATCTTTCCACCCGCACCCATAGAGCTAACGAGCGGAATTTGGCGCGCCATAGCACCTGCGATGAGCGCAATCTTTGGCGACAAAGTATCGATACAATCGACTATGTAGTCAAATTTCTCTGAATCTAGAATCTCATCGGTCAACTCATTTGCTATATATTGAGTAACTATTTTTATCTCAATTTCGGGATTTATATCCTTGATGCGATCTGCCAAAATATCAGATTTTGCGCGCCCAACAGTAGAGTGCAACGCAACCAACTGGCGGTTGATATTGCTCTCGTTGACCGTGTCAGCATCAGCAATAGTCATACGACCAACACCTGCGCGCGCAATCATCTCCGCAGCATAAGCACCAACGCCACCAAGCCCAACGACCAAGACATTAGCACCCTTCAACTGCTCCAATTTCTCTGCTCCAAGAAGCAGCTCCGTCCTCTCTAACCAGCTCATATACAAGTTATTTATTTGGGAAAATTCTTTTATAATTGGCGAAAGTTGCAGCTTGCAACTCCTCGACACTCTCCATTCTATACTTTGTGGCGCGATCGTAGATCTCATCAATAGAATCCTCCTCGCTCATATCGGTTTCAAAGAAGATCCTATCGAGAGGCGCTTCACGCAAAGCCTTCAACGTCTTTGGCGAAGCGAAAGTGCGTTCGCCAAAGCTTATATAGTAACCCCTCTCAACAGCTTGATTCATCTGCTGAACAGAGCCAATAAAGCCATGAAAAATCACCGCCGCGAGTGGAAAATTAGCCAAAATCTCCATCGTTGGCTCGAACGCCTTGACACAATGAAGAACGACTGGCTTTTTGTGCTTTTTTGCCAATTTAAGCTGAGCCACAAACAACCTCTTTTGAGCCTCACAATCGACCTCTGCCGCAAAATCCAAACCGATCTCACCAACAGCATCAACCTGCGCAAAAGCCGCCTCAAGCTCCTTTTTTGTTGCGACATCCTCTTCGCGATCTATGCTACATTTTGCAGCTGACCAAGGGTGAATACCGACAGTTGAAATGGTCAATTCGCCCTCTTCGACTGGGTGGTGTGTATGTATATTTACGAATGGTTGCTCCATCATCTTTTTTGTTTAGTTCTACAACCACAAAAGTACGCTTTTTTATCCACTTCATACAACGCAGCTAAAAAAAGTTAGGCAAAGATTCTTCGGACGGCGAAAAAAATTGTAACTTCGCATCGCTTATATATTAATATATGTATATAACGCACAAAGGGGAAGAATAAGGAG
>JBCQUJ010000008.1:0-69424 GCA_047174045.1 Rikenellaceae bacterium | reverse complement strand
CGATCTCACCCTAAACCCCACCCTAGAACCCACCCTAAACCCCACCCTAAACCCCTCCCTCACGGAGTAGGTATACCTATATACAAAAACAAAACAACAAAAAACTAAACTAAACTAAACTAAACAAAGGGTTTAGTAATTTTCTTTTTTTCTTTTTTTTTGTCTAGTACCTCTCTGCGAGAGGAGTAAAAGACCCAGAGGAGCTGCTCAAGGGAGCAGCAGTGAAATTTTATGCCCCCCAGCCCCCCGCGCCGCCGCCCGCGGACCACTAACAAGAACCACGAAGAGGGAGGCAAAAAAAAGCGCCACGGCAAAAGTGCCGCAGCGCGATAGTTCTTTGAGATGTTGTTACTTTAGCGGAGAGTCTGGCTCCTTAGCCATGTGGTTGTAGAACATGCGGTCGAGGAACGCCGGAAGGAACTTCTTGATGAAGTGTGTGGCGCGACCGTTGAACTCCATGAGCGATAGGCGCTTCTTGCGCTGCGTGTCGCCAATGATGATGCGTGCGACCTGCTGCGCCGTCATCATCTTAGCCTCGTCACGCGGCGTTTCGCCCTGGCTCTTGCCGTCCGCCGTAAGTGCTGAGAATCGCACGTTCGATGCCGTGAAGCCTGGACACGCAATCATAACGTGAAGCCCCTTCTTGAGGTTCTCGATGCGGATAGTTTCAAGGAAGCCAGTCATAGCGTACTTCGATGCCGAATAGCCGGTGCGCGCTGGTAGCCCATGAAGACCAGCAACCGAAGATACGCCAACGATCGACCCCTGCGAAGCCTGAAGGTGCGGCAAGGCGTACTTCACGCAGTTGACAGTACCCCAGAAATTGACATCCATAAGGCGGTGCAGAACCTCCAGGTCGCAATCGTCAAAGAGTGCACGCATAGAGATTCCAGCGTTGCAGATGAGTATGTCGATGCGCCCAAAGCTCTCAATAGCGCGCTCAATAAGCTTCTCGCACTCATCAGCCTTGACAACGTCCATAGCGCAGTATGTCGCCTCGCCGCCGCTGTTTTGGATCTCCGCAACGATCTTCTGCAGCTGATCCTCCTGCCTTGCGCCAAGCACAACCTTCGCCCCAAGCGCTGCATATTCGCGCGCCAAAGCTTCGCCAATGCCTGACGATGCACCCGTAATTACGGCACACTTGCCATCTAATCTCTTCATCTTATCTAAGTTTTGTTTTCTTCGTTTTTATATCTCGATTGTCAATCCGTCATAGGCTAGTTCAACCCCCGCAGGCAGCGTAGCATTGGCATCATCAATAAGCCCCAAATCGTGCGAAATGTGGGTTAGATATGCTCTCTTAGCCCCAACCTTCGCTATGAGTGCCAGCGCATCATCGACCGAAAAGTGAGAGTGGTGGCTCTCGCGGCGCAAAGCACCAACCACCATAACCTCGACACCCTCCAACGCCGCAATATCCTCCTCGGCGATCGACTTAAAGTCGGTGATATATGCCAACTTCCCAAAGCGGAAGCCGCTAACCTCGACACCCGGAGCGTGGAACCCCTTTATGGAGTTTACCATGGTCTGCTTCGTGCCATCTTCGCTCGCGACAGTGAAGGTGGAGCCAAGCTCGAAGATGTGGCTATCAAGCTCCGGAACGCCCTTGTATTTGTTTTCGGCGAATATGTAGCTGTAATCTTTCTTGATGCTCTCAAGCGTGCCAGCGGTGCTGTATAGCTGTATGCGGCGAATCGTTGGGTAGTCTACAAACGTTAGGGCACGCGTATCGTCCAACCCTCCCGTGTGGTCCTTATGACCATGCGTAATGAGGATCGCATCGACCTCGCGAACTCCTGCGCGCAACATCTGCTGACGGAAATCGGGGCCAGCATCGATGACGATGCGCATAGCCTCGCCATTATCCGCCGTAAGCTCGACCATAGCAGAGGTGCGAAGGCGCATATTGCGACTATCTGTCGAGCGGCAAACCGCACAACCGCACCCTATGATCGGGACACCCTGCGAGGTGCCGCTCCCCAAAATCGTTAACTTCATCTATCTCGTTTGTAGATAGTCGCACTGCGCGACGTGTTGTAAATCTTTATATACGTATTGCCCTCCCTATTGTAGCTCTCATGCTCCGAATCGCTCAGCATTGCCACTCTAGCCAACCCTCCAAAGCGCGACTCATCGCTAGAGAGAATCGCACGATAGCGCCCCTCGATGCCGACATTTAGCTCATAACCCGCCAGCGATGCGTTGCCGTGCCAGTTGAGTACAACGACCAAATCCGCAACGCGATACGCCATAGTTTTGTTCACCTCGTCCATCTGCAAAAGGTATGGAAACGAACTCTCGCCGGCACTCAGCACCCCGTGTTCGCGGACCAGAGCGATCATCGCGCGATCCCAATCGGAGAGTAAGGAGTAGCGAAGATAACCATTTTCTTCTAAAGACCATTGACGTTTGGCATATTTATAGCTCCAATTGTTTCCTTTTCGTGGAAAATCGATCCATTCGGGGTGTCCAAACTCGTTGCCCATGAAGTTGAGGTAGCCGTTGCCACCCATGGTTATGGTGGCAAGACGGATTATCTTGTGTAGTGCGATACCGCGCTCAACGGCGAGGCTCGTGGTGGCGCGATCCATATCGGTGTAGATGCTCTTGCCCATGAGGCGCATGGCGATTGTCTTGTCGCCAACCATCGCTTGGTCGTGCGACTCAACGTAGGCGATAGTGCCGACATCGGCAAGGCGTGAGTTCATCATGCGCCACATCTGCCAGATGTCCCACTGCTCGTCGCGCTCCTTTTCGAGAAGCGAAATCCAGTAGTCGGGGATAGCCATGGCAAGGCGGTAGTCGAAACCAATGCCGCCATCGTCAATAGCGGAGCAGAGCGCCGGCATGCCGCTGACATCTTCGGCTATGGTGGTGGCGTTGGGGTTTAGGCTATGGATGAGTTTGTTGGCAAGGGTTAGGTATGTGAGGGCATCGAGGTTGACATCGTCGTCGAAGAATCTGTCGCGCGAATCGAACTCCGTATGTCCGTGGTGCTTATAGAGCATGGAGCTTACGCCATCGAAGCGGAAACCATCGAAATGGAACTCCTCAATCCAATATTTGATGTTGGAGAGGAGGAAGTGGCGAACCTCGCCCTTGGAGTAGTCAAATAGCATAGAGTCCCAGTGCGGCTGTCGACCTGCATCGCCAGCAGGGGAGTAGTGATTCGCAGAGCCGTCAAGCTCGTTTAGCCCCTCGTTGAGATTCTTGACGTAGTGGGCGTGGACGAGATCCATAATGACGATAAGCCCAAGTTTGTGTGCCTTGTCGATCAGCGATTTCAGCTCCTCAGGTGTGCCGAAGCGTGATGAGGGGGCGAAAAAAGAGGATACGTGGTAGCCAAAGGAGCCATAGTAGGGGTGTTCGGCGATAGCCATAAGTTGCAGCGCGGTGTAGCCTTTGCGTGCAATTTCGGGTAGGATATTCTCTTCGAATTCGGTGTAGAGTCCGATCCCTTCGCGCTCGATTGCCATGCCGATATGTGCTTCGTAGATTATTAGTGGTTTTTCGTTTTTGCTTTCGTTTTTGTTTTTGTTGTCGTTTGACCAGATGTAGGGTTGCGAAGGGTTCCAAAATTGCGCGGCGAAATCCTTCGTTATTTCGTTCTGTATGACGCGTGTGGCGTAGGCTGGAATGCGGTCGCGCGCGCCATTTAGACCTATGACGTGGATCTTGTAGAGCGAGCCGTGGGTAAGCTTGGCGATGAAGATCCCATCGTGCAGAAATATGCTCCAAACGCCATTCTCATCGCGCGTCAAAGGGAGGTCGAAGCGCGACCAATCGTTGAAATCGCCAAAGAGGTAGATCGCCTTTGCCGCGGGTAACCATTCGCGAAACCACCAGCCGCCAAGCTCGTTGTCGCGCTGCCAACCGAAGTGGTGGTGGGCGTTGGCATACTCCGAGATTGATTTGTTGTGGCTCTCTATGGTGGAAAGCTCTGCGAGGTAGAGGTCGTGGCGCTGTTGCAGCTTGTCGGCGGCTGGTTTGAGCCATGAGTCGCGTTCGATGATGGGTAAAGTTTTTGACATTTTTTTGAAGCTTTTGTGGAGTTATATAATAATAGGTGTGAAGATTACGTTAAAAAGGTGTTGGAATAGTAAAAACTATTTTGGTTTCTAAAGTTTTCTACCTATATTTGCATCTGTGAATTTGAGCAAAAATTGAACCAATGCAGTGGGAGTCGATAATAATATTAGCAGAGAAGATGTTCGTGGCGCAAGGGATAAAGGCGGTGCGAATGGATGATATTGCGCACGAGGCTGGGATCTCGAAGCGTACGCTCTATGAGATATTTGGCGATAAAGATGAGTTGCTGTTTCAAGCTATGAAGCTCTATTTCGATAGAATGGAGCAGCAGAACAACGAGGTGGCGCTGGAGTCGCCTAACGTGTTGATCGCAACGTTGCGCGTAATGCAAAACGTGGTGAAACATTCGGAGATTAGCTGGAGATTGCGCAACGCGATGCAACGCTTCCACAAGAGCGTCAACGAGAGAATTAGCGAGGAGCGTAACGACAGAGGCGACAAGCTATTTAAGCGCGGATTGCAACAGGGTGTCGATGAGGGTCTGTTGGTGCCATACGCGAATCTCGACCTAGCTATATCGATGTTGAAGTATATGTCGCGAAGCGTGGTGCTACATGATAGCGAATTTAGAATGCCAGAGGGTGTTACGCCGCAAGAGGCGTTCCTAGAAGTAGCGGTGATATTTATGCGCGGAATAGCAACGCAGAAGGGAATCGAGATAATTGATGAGTTTGTGAAGAACTCCGATTACAACTTGAAGAAGTAGATAAAAACAGTAAAAAAAAGATAGATGAAGAGAGCAGTAATTAAACTATTTTCGGTTGCAACGTTGATGTTGGCTGGCGTGGTTGGCGCAGCAGCACAGATGCAGGGCGAAAGGGTATTTGTTGGTGAGTTGTCGTTGACGCTGGAGCAGGCTATAGAGATGGCGTTGAGCGATAACCCAACGATTAAGATCGCGGAGTTGGAGGTTGAGCGCTACGACTATGTGCGCAAGACAACCTTAGGGTCGTTGATGCCAGCGTTGAGCGGTTCGGGAACGTTTCACAGAACGTTGATCAACCAATCGATGTCGGAGGGTATGACGATCGGTGGTAACCAATTCAACACTATCAGTGCTGGTTTGGAAGGCTCTGTGGCGTTGTTTGCACCGGCGGTATATAGAACGTTGAAGATGAATAGAGTTGAGGCGGAGGCGGCAGTTGAGTCGGCACGCTCAACGAAGATTGATCTGGTTGCGGCGGTGAAGGTTAGCTTCTACAACGTGATGTTGGCGGAGCGTTCGTTGCAGGTGCTTGAGGCGAGCTCGCAGACGGCGAAGCAGTCGGTAGATGAGACGAAGATAATGTTTGATAATGGTCTAACATCGGAGTATGACCTCTTGACGGCGCAGGTGCAATATAGCAATCTGCAACCAACGATAATGCAGACGAGAACTTCGATAGCGGTGGCTAAGGAGGTTTTGAAGATGTATTTGTCGATCCCGGAGGATGTTAAGATCGCTGTTGTTGGCGATTTCGGCGCTATGCAGTCGGAGGTTGTTGCTGCATCGCGCAACTTGTCGTTCGACTTCTCGAATAACTCGGCGTTGCGCTCGTTGGCTTTGTCGGAGGATTTGCTTCGCGCTTCGTTGAAGGTGCAGAACTCGGCGCGCATGCCAACGCTTGCGGCCTATGCACAAATAACATATCAGGGAACAAATATGGAGGCGTTCAGCTTCAGTGCAACGAGCGACTCTGCGGCGAGCAGTGGCTACTGGTGGCAACACCCTGCATCGGCTGGTTTGAGCCTCTCGGTGCCGATCTTTAGCGGTTTGACAAATACGAATAAGGCGCGTCAAATCAAGAACCAAATTGAGCAGATTGAACTGCAACGCATATATGCGGAGCAGAGTACAGCGGTAAGTCTAAGCACGGCGATAAGCAATATCTATACGGCGCGCGAGAGATATATGGCGGAGCTGCAGACGGTGGAGCAGGCGACAAAGGCGTATTCAATATCGAATACACGCTACAACGCTGGAGCAGGAACGATGTTGGAGCTGAATTCGGCACGTCTTTCAATGACTCAAGCGGAGTTGAACCTGTCGCAAGCGACTTATGACCTGTTGAGTGCAAAGAGCGAGTATGACAAGATTGTGGGTCTAGATGTTGAGGTAAAGAGCGAAGAATAATAAAATAAAAATAGAATAAAATGAAGAGAGAAATTTTTGCAGCTTTGGCACTAACGGTGTTTTCGGCTTGCGGTTTAGTGGGGTCGAAGAGCCAAGAGGTTGCGGACGAAGGACCTAAGGCGGTTTTGACGCGTTCGGCAAAGGTCGTGGCGGGAAATGTGGATCAGACGGAGGAGCTGACTTCGGAGATCATCGCGTTCAAGGAGAACTACATAATCCCTGCGGCGAGTGGTGTGCGTATCTCAACGATCTTGGTTGATGTTGGCGACAACGTTAAGGAGGGTCAAGTTGTTGCAACGTTGGATCCAACGCTTTATAACCAACAGATGATCTCGGTGGAGAATCTTCGTTCCGATTACGAGCGTCTTTTGCCAGTATATGAGGCGGGTGGTATATCGCGCCAAACGCTAGACCAAGCGAAGGTTGCGCTAGATGTTCAGAGCGAGATTGCAGCGAACTTGAAGAAGAATATCGAGCTTTTGTCGCCAATTTCGGGTGTCGTTACGGCGCGTTCGGCAGAGGCTGGAGATCTGTTTACGAACCAAGCTATCTTGCACATTTCGCAGATCGATAAGGTGAAGGTGTTGGCAGAGATCTCGGAGATGCACTTCCCATCGGTGAAGGTTGGTATGTCGGTCGATATTCGTCTGGATATCTACCCAGATCAAGTTTTCAAGGGGCGCGTATCGTTGATTCACCCTGCGCTTGATGCTGCAACGCGTACATTCACGGCAGAGGTTACTGTGCCTAACGCATCGTTGAAGCTGCGCCCAGGAATGTATGGTCGTTCGACATTCAACATGGGTACGAAGCGCGGTATAATGGTGCCAGATGTAGCGGTTCAGAAGCAGTTTGGTTCTGCAGAGAACTTCGTATATGTTGTTGAGGATGAGATGGCGATTCGCCGCCGCGTTGAGGTTGGTCGCAAGGTTGGTTCGCAGGTCGACATCTTGTCGGGCGTTGCTGTTGGCGAAGAGGTTCTTGTAACTGCGTTTTCGCGCCTTTCAGATGGTGCTTATGTTGAAATTAAAAATGACGTAGAGTAATGAATATATATGAAAGTGCGGTAAGAAAACCAATCTCCACGGCGCTGATTTTTATCGGCATCTTGGTCTTTGGTCTCTTCTCATATAGCCGCTTGTCGGTGGATCAATACCCCGAAATTGAGATCCCTCAAATTTCCGTTATCACAACTTATGCGGGAGCAAATGCCGAAGATATTGAGACAAACATCAGCCGTCTTTTGGAGGATAACCTCAATACGGTTGATGACCTGAAGAAGATCACATCTAAGTCATCGGACAACTTGTCGCTCGTAACTCTAGAGTTTGAGTATGGAACAGATTTGACCGAGGCGACAAATAATATTCGCGATGCGGTGAGCCGTATCCAGAGTAACTTCCCGGAGGGTGCTGACTACCCAACGATCTTTAAGTTCTCGACGTCGATGATGCCTGTAATGATGTTGGCGATCACGGCGGATGATAGCTATGCCGCGTTGTCGAAGATCTTGGATGATAAGTTGGTCAATGTCTTGAACCGTGTCGATGGTGTGGGAGCTGTGAGTATCATGGGTGCGCCAGAGCGCGAGATTCAGATCAATGTCGACCCTAAGAAGCTTGATGCCTATGGTATGACGGTGGAGCAGTTGGGGCAAATAATCGCTGCGGAGAATGTGAATATCCCTGCTGGAACGATCGATATTGGTAGCAACACATATAGCGTGAAGAGTGACGGCGAGTTCTCATCGAGCAACGACCTATACTCTATCGTAGTGTCGAACCAGAATGGTCGCACGATAATGCTTTCTGATGTGGCGCAGATTCGCGACACGTTGCAGAAATCGACTATGGATGAGCGTATGAATGGTGAGCGCGGTGTTCGCGTAATGATCCAGAAGCAGTCTGGAGCAAATACGGTGGAGATCGTAGAGAAGATATTCAAGATGTTGCCATCGATTCAGGCTTCGCTGCCTGGCGATATCAAGATCAACCTTATCTTCGAGGGTTCGCAGGAGATCACGGATAGTATCAATTCGCTGTCGGAGACGATCATGTATGCCTTCTTGTTCGTTATCTTGGTCGTTATGTTCTTCCTTGGAAGGTGGCGCGCCACGTTTATCATCTGTTTGACAATCCCCGTATCGTTGATATGTTCGTTTATCTACCTCGATGCTGTTGGGTCAACGCTGAATATCATCTCGCTTTCGTCACTCTCGATAGCCATAGGTATGGTGGTGGATGATGCGATCGTGGTGTTGGAGAATATCTCCGCCCATATCGATCGAGGTTCGAGTCCGAAGGAGGCGGCGATCTACGCCACGAATGAGGTGTGGTTGTCGGTTATTGCGACGACGTTGGTTGTTGTGGCGGTGTTTATGCCGTTGACGATGATCCCTGGAATGTCGGGTATCATGTTCCGCGAGTTGGGTTGGATCGTTACGATCGTGGTGTGTGTATCTACGGGTGCTGCAATCACATTGACGCCGATGATGTCGGCATATATCCTTGAGAGCGGCGGAAGCGTTCACGACTATAAGGGAATCGGCGTGATCTATAAGCCAATCGATAAGGTTCTTGCTTGGTTGGACGGCGCTTATGAGAGGTTGTTGGAGAAGGTGTTGAGTATGCGTGCTGTGGTGCTTACGCTTATCGTTGGAACCTTCATCGGTTCGATAATGATGGTTGGTGCTGGTTTGATCGCTACGGAGTTCTTCCCACCGGCAGATAATGGGCGTATCTCGGCGATGGTTAAGCTGGAGCAGAATCTCTCTGTGGAGTATACTGCTGCTATTGCGCGCCAGATCGACCGAATCATCGAGGAGAAATATCCTGAGATCTCGATCGTGTCGGCATCTTCGGGTGCTAACTCATCTAGCGATGCCTTCGCGGCGATGCAGACTACGGGTTCATATATCATCAACTACAATATGCGTATGCACGCCTCATCTACGGAGCGCGAACGCTCGATCTATGAGGTGTCGGATCTATTCCGCCAAGAGCTGGATAGAATCCCTGAGGTGCGCAGCTATACCGTTACACCTGGAGGAAATTCGGGAAGTATGTCGGGTGGTGCTGCTATCAATGTGAAGGTGTTTGGTTACGATATGGATGAGACGAACCATATTGCGCTTGACCTGAAGGAGAAGTTTGGCGCTATCAAGGGTATTCGTGACGTTGCGCTTTCGCGCGATGATCTGCGTCCGGAGTATAACGTTGTGTTTGATCGTCAGAAGTTGGCATATCACGGAATGAACTACTACACCTCGGCGGAGTATGTTAGAAACCGTATCAATGGTATGACGGCGAGTAAATATCGCGAGGATGGAGAGGAGTATGACATCGTGGTGCGTTATGGCGAGGAGCATCGTACTTCGATTAGCGATATTGAGCGTATCACGTTGAAGACAGGCAAGGGTTCTCCGATCAAGCTGCACGATGTGGCACGCGTTGAGGAGGTATTCGCTGCGCCATCTATTGAGCGTGAGAATCGCCAACGTGTGGTTTCAGTTGATGGATCGCTGGGTGCGGGAGTGCCTTTGAGTGCTGTTGTTGAGGAGATCCGCGCTATCTTGGCTGATTATCCTACGCCAGATGGAATCACAATTGAGATTGGTGGTACGTTGGAGGATCAAGAGGAGGCGTTTAGCGCCCTTGGACTTCTATTCGTGTTGATCGTTATGTTGGTTTACATCGTTATGGCGACACAGTTTGAGTCGTTGCTCTTCCCATTCATCATCATGTTTACTATTCCTTTGGCCTTTACGGGTGTTATCCTGGCGTTGTTTGTGACGAATACACCGCTGTCGCTTATCGCTTTGATTGGAGCTATTATGTTGGTGGGTATCGTTACGAAGAATGGTATCGTTATGGTGGATTATATGAACCTGCTTGTGGAGCGTGGTTCGTCGATCTACGACGCTGTTGTTGCGGGAGGTAAGTCGCGTCTGCGTCCGGTGCTTATGACATCGTTTACTACGGTGCTAGGTATGTTGCCAATGGCAATTGGTACGGGTTCAGGATCGGAGACTTGGCAGCCGATGGGTATCGCCGTGATTGGAGGTTTGTCGTTCTCGACAATCTTGACACTGCTTGTGATCCCGATCTTCTACTCGGTTATGGTTGGTGCGCAGAAGAAGCGCCAAGATAAGAAGGCGACAAAGGCGCGCGCACAACGCGATGAGCTGGAGGCGAAAATGGTGCAAAAATAGAAAAAGGAGAATAGATAATGAAAGCTGTATTTATAACATTTAACCAAGCCTTGACTGATCGCGTACATGAGATGCTCGATACGCTTGAGGTGCGCGGATTCACGAAGTGGGATCTTACGCTAGGGCGCGGAACAACAGACGGCGAGCCGCACTACGGAACGCACGCGTGGCCATCGATGAACGCCTCAATCCTCGCAGTAGTTGAGGAGTCGAAGGTTGCGGAGATAATGGCCGAGATGAAGAAGATCGACGATGCCACGAAGATGCAAGGGTCGAAGCTCTTCACCTGGAACATCGAGCAGATGATGTAGAGATTGAAAATTCCAAACTTTGAATTAAGCGCACAATTTATTTGTGCGCTTAATTTGTATTGTTGAAGTGTTGTTGTATCTTTGATTGTTGAAAGAGAACTTTTTCTACTATTTTTTAGACTTTTGAGCTATGGTATCTATTATTGTGTGCAGTATAAATCCTGAGTTGGCGGAGAGCTTTCGCGAGAATGTTCTGGCAACGATTGGTGTAGAATGTGAATTTATTATATTTGATAATAGAGGCACTGGGCTAGGTATCTGTGAGGTCTATAATAGGTGTGCGGAGCAGGCAAAGTATGACTATTTGTTATTTGCACACGAAGATATTTTGTTCGGCACGCAGAATTGGGGCGCGATTATAATTGAAAAGTTGTCTGACCCTACTACTGGCGCAATAGGTTTTGCAGGGTGCACTGTGAAATCGAAGCGCTACTCTGGTTGGTGTCAGATGCACTGCTTTGTGAAGGAGAATTTGGTACAGCATTTGAATGACGGTAGTGCGGTTCACGTAGATACGATAGAGAAGGGGGTTGACTTCGCACCGGTAGTGACTATCGATGGTTTGGCTATATTTGCACGCCGCGATGTTTGGAGAGAGTTCCGTTTTGATGATGAGCTATTGAAGGGTTTTCACTGTTATGATATAGATTTTTCGTTGAGTATTGCGACAAAATATAAGAACTATATCTGCAACTGCATGATCGTAGAGCATCTTTCTCAGGGTAGTTACAATGCGCAATGGCATACGGAGACAATGAGGATTCACGATGAGAAGTGGAATGATAGGTTGCCTATGCATGTCGGGGACATTCCTTCTAGTATGATAAGAAAGAATGAGCGTAGAATGGACTACAACTTCGTGAAATCGTACGTTAAGGGGCGAAATGGTGATGAGGCGAGCCGCAGGAAGATGTTGTGGAGCTACGCTATGCGTAACTTCTTTGTTAATGGTGCAATTAAGATGCTATTTGAGGATAGATTTAAGTATTAGTGATATGTATACAAAAAAAGGAGAGTGAAAGACACTCTCCTTTTTTGTGTTTACCTCGTTGATGCTACATTATAAATCTCAATAATAGTCGTCTGCTGTACCATGGGTGGATTCTTTTCATTCTCTTTTTCAACATCTCAATCCTCTCGAAATCGCAATCAGCACCTGTTATCCCGATATATTTATCTAGGCTAAGCCAAATACGCTTTATAGTCCTGATCTTCGTCCTAAAGAGTGATGCCTTGCCCAAAAATGATTCTGCGTTGCAGTTGTTTGCATATCGCTCAATAAGATCTGCCATAACTTCACAAGGCTCAATAGAGCCAAGTCCGCTCTGCTTTGATTTAGCAGATACCTTATTGTTGTGTTGTCTAAAGTAGTTCAGCCTCTCCGGAACCCTCGCTACATCGTGGCGTAGGGCAATCTCGCCCCAGAATAACCAGTCGCCGCACGCTTTGTATCCTTTGTAGTCCACTGGTATAGAGCTTAAAACCGCTTTGCGGAACAGAATCATACTTGCGTTGTACGCAATGTTGTATTTGATCAGTTTTTGTTTAACCAGCTCCTTGCCATTGTATTTTATTGGCTTGTTGCTGCTGCTACGATCTTTTAACTCTATTCTGTTGATGACCTTGTAGTTTACGATCTCTCCTTCGCTATCTACGCAGTGGGAGTCGGTCATGCAGAATCCAACTGTGGGGTGTGCATCAAGTGCCGCGACACACTTCTCAAGGAAGGTCTCGTCAGCGTAGTCATCGCTCTCCGCAATCCAAATATATTCGCCCTGCGCCAAACTGAAGCCCAAGTCCCACTGTTTGAACGTGCTGCCTGAGTTGTTCTCATTTATGACAACCTGCGAAACACGCTCGTGGTCCCTATACCTCTCTATGACCGATACGCTGTCGTCAGGCGATTTGTCATCGAGGATAATCAACTCAAAATCTTGGTAGGTTTGGTTGAGAATCGACTCGATACGCTGCGTGAGGTATCGCGAGTGGTTGTAGTTTGGGAGTATGACAGATACTTTTGGCATATCGCAAATTGGGAACCTAGCGCCTAGTTGAAGATTGGCGAGATTGACTTGTAGTTGTAGACACGCTCGATGACATCGGCGAAGATGTCAGCCACAGAAAGGACTGTGAACTTCGATGTGTCGACATCTGTGCGCAATGGAATAGTATCAGTGATGATAACCTCTTGCAATGCCGATGCGTTGATGCGGTTGTATGCCTCGCCCGACAATACCGGGTGAGTGATAGCCGCGCGAACGCTCTTAGCACCCTTCGCCATAAGCATATCAGCTGCCATGCAAATTGTACCCGCCGTGTCTATCATATCATCAACGATGATGATGTTGCGACCCTCGACATCTCCGATCGCAGTCATGCTACCAACAACATTAGCCTTTGCACGCTCCTTGTGAGAGATGATGATTGGTGCCTCAAGGCGCTTAGCGTAAGTGTTAGCGCGCTTTGCACCACCCATATCTGGCGCTGCGATCGATAGGTTCTCGATGTTTAGGCTGTTGATATACGGAATGAAGATTCCCGAAGCATATAGCGCATCAACTGGCACCTCGAAGAAGCCTTGGATCTGGTCTGCGTGAAGATCCATCGTCATAACGCGATCTGCGCCAGCCGCTGTAATCATATTTGCCACAAGCTTTGCCCCGATCGGCACACGAGGACGATCCTTGCGATCTTGGCGCGCCCAACCGAAGTAAGGGATCACAGCTACAACCTTGTGAGCCGATGCACGGCGTGCCGCATCAACCATCATAAGAAGCTCCATTAGGTTGTCTGTTGGCGGAAACGTAGATTGGATGATAAACACTGTGCATCCGCGAATAGATTCGTTGTAGCACGTTTGAAACTCACCATCGCTGAATGGAATAACCTCGCAATCGCCTAGCTTTGAGCCGTAGCTCGCTGCAATCTTCTCTGCCAAGTACTCAGATCCACGACCTGCAAAAAACTTAATTTGATGAACCGCCATAATTTTCTATTATAATAATTGTTGTTTGTTATTCTACTATATCTTCCTCTTCGTATATATCCTCTTCCTCCTCATATTCGCACCCCTCTTCGCATCCCTCTTGCTCCTCTTCTGCCTCTTTTAGCGCTTCGTCGTAGGCTGCCTCTTCGTCCCACTCCTCTTGTGGGTTGTTTTCTATGTCGATTAGGCAGTTGTCGATGAAGTCGAGAATCTCGTCACGCCCCACCTTCTTGGCACTCGATGTGACGAATGTTGGTGGAAGCTCATCCCACTGCTCCAGAAGTCTGTTTTTGAATCGCTCGACTGACTTTTGAAGCTGCGCCTTAGAGAGTTTGTCGCCCTTGGTGAATACCACGCCGAATGGCACGCCATGTTCGCCAAGCATCTCGATGAACTCCAGGTCAATCTTCTGTGGTTCGAGTCTTGAATCGACCAATACGAATAGGAAATACATCTTGCGAGCGCGCTGCACGTATGATGTTATGATCTTCTCGAATTTGCTGCGCATCGTCTTCGAGGCGCGCGCATAGCCATAGCCCGGAAGGTCAACCAGATACCACTTTCGGTTTATCACAAAGTGATTTATAAGCCTTGTCTTTCCTGGTGTTCCAGACACCTTCGCCAGGCCAGAGTGGCCCGTCAACATATTGATCAGCGATGATTTGCCAACGTTACTGCGCCCGATGAAAGCGAAGTCGCGCAGCGCATCCTTAGGGATTTGTGATAATCTCTCGGAGCTGCATTTGAACTCTGCTTTGTTGATCTGCATGGCTATTGGCGTACTATTTTGTGGGCATCTTTCGTGATGCTCTTTTACAGCGCAAATATAACATTTTTTATCCAATTGCGCAATAACTTTTGGCTATTTATTATTTGTGAATTTTATAGCCGCAAAATGGTGGTAGTAATGATTTATTTACCTATATTTGCAACTAATATGCGGTAGAATATGCGCATGAAAAGAGGAGCGAAAAACTAAACCAAAAACTAGATAAAACCAGTTATGAAGAAGGAGTGGAACGGTGTACGTGAATTTCACGAAAAGTTTGGGCATCCTTGCCCAGCAGAGCCAGCAATGATCGACACGAAGCGTGCGTTGAGCCGCGGAAAGTGGATGAATGAGGAGGTTGCGGAGTTTCTTGTGGCGAAAGATATTTATGAGCAAGCGGATGCAATGATCGATGTGATCTACTTCGCACTCGGAACAATGGTCGAGATGGGTCTTGAGGCTGACGAGTTGTTCGATATAGTGCAGCAAGCGAATATGGCGAAGCTGTGGTCGGACGGAAAGCCACACTACAACCCTAAGGATGGCAAGGTTATGAAGCCAGAGGGGTGGGAAGATCCAGGTCCGAAGATCAAGGCTTGCATCGACCGAATGATCGCAGAGAAGGGGTAGAAGAGATAGGGTAGTCGAATAATAAATCTAGCTGAACCAAGTTATGAAGATAGCGCTAGCACAGATAAATTACACCGTTGGTGACGTTTATGGCAACGCCGACAAGGTGATCGATGCCGTAAATAGAGCGAAGGCCGAGGGGGCAGATCTTGTGGTCTTTGCGGAGCAGAGCTTGAGTGGTTTGCCTGCTTATGACTTGCTGCGCCGCAACAACTTCCTTGAGCAGTGCGAAGATGCAATTGTGCAGATCGCATCGCATTGTGACGGTATAGCGGCAATCGTTGGTTTTCCTCAATTGACAAATAATGGTACGGTGTCGGCTGCGGCGCTGATCCAGAATCGCAAGGTGTTGCAATATGTCGGAAAGAGAAATATCACGGCGCGCCGCGAAATGGGTTTCTTGACCCCTGCGCCAATATCGGCAAGTGCAGGCTATGCAACGATAGCAGGTGAGAAGGTCGCTATAGTTGTTGGAGATGATTTGAGCCGCGCGGGGAATTTCGATCGCACGGTTAGCACGATTATATCGGTCAATGCGCGCAAGTATGGTCGCTCAAATATGGCGAATCGATTCAATGCGTTGCGCCGTTTGGCATTCATGGAGAATAAGAATATCGTACTTGTGAACCAAGTTGGTGGCGGTGCCGATATTGTATATGATGGAACATCAACGGTTGTGGATCGTTTTGGTCACGTTAAGATGTTGCTGAAGAGCTTCGAGGAGGATTTTGCTGTATGTGATATGGCGCAATCTGTTGAGGGGGATATTGAGGTTCCTTTCGAGTCATACAATAGCAGAACAGCTATGTTGTATGGTGCGGCGACTTTGGGTCTGAAGGATTTCTTCGAGAAGAGTGGATATAAGAAGGCTTGCGTAAGGTTGTCGGGTGGTGTTGACTCGGCGGTGGTGGCATCGATAGCGGTAGCGGCGCTAGGCAAGGAGCGTGTCATGGCGCTTATTATGCCTTCGCGCTCTTCGGAGGAGAATGCGGTGCGTGATGCGCAGGCGTTGGCGAAGAATCTCGGTGTCGAGTGCCATCTGTTGCCGATTGATGATTGTTTGGCGGAGAGTAAAAAGGCTGTTAGCTCGATCGTTGCACCGGATGATATCTTTGGTGCGGTGGAGGATAATATGTTGTCGCGCATCAGAATGACAATTTTGATGACGATCCACAATAAGGAGGGTCACGTTATCTTGAACTCAACGAATAAGAGCGAGAATGCGTTGGGGCTTCCTGCGCTATATGGCGATACGGTGGGTGCCTTGAGCGTCACGGGAGATCTATATAAGCGCGAGGTCTATAACGTAGCGAACCATATCAATAAGATAAATGGTCGCGAGGTAATCCCTGCGGCGATAATCGAGAAGGAGCCTTCGTCGTTGATGATGCCGGAGCGCCGCGCAACGCAGAACTTGCCAGCTTACGACACGATAGATGCTATCGTATATAGAATGATTGAGTGCGGACAGTCGCGCGAGGAGATCATCTCTGCAGGTTTTGAGTATGACGATGTTATGCGTATCTACAAGATGATTATGCAGAGCGAGAAGAAGCGATTCCAATATCCGCCAGTGTTGCGACTTACGGAGTGTTCGTTTGGTCACGAGTGCGTTATCCCGTTGACACACAAATATGGCGACGTGTGATGGAACTCCAGAGAGGATTTAAACACGAAGGGGTTGTGAAGCGCGTTGAGCAGGGTGTTGTTGAGGTTGAGGTTGGAGTTATAGCGGCTTGCGAAGGGTGTAAGGCGAAGGAGAGTTGTGCTACGGGAAAGGGAACAAATGTGAGGGTGATTAGGGTTGAGTGTGACGATGCGTGGCAATATATGGCTGGAGAGAGAGTTGGAGTGGCGATTTCGTATGGTGTGGGGTTTATGGCGGTTATGCTGATGTATGTGGCGCCGTTGCTCTTTTTGATCGCGGCACTTGTTATTTTGGTGGCGTTGGGTGTTGAAGAGGGTGTGGCGGCTATTTTGAGCCTTGCGACTGTAGGTTTTTACTACTGGATATTATATAGAGATAGAGAGAAGTTTGAGCGAAAAGTGAAATTCAAATTGACAAAAATAGGATGTTAAATTTACTATATACGATATTGACGTTGAGCATGCTGGGGGCGCTAGCTGCTGTGGTGCTGTTCTACGTTGTGCAGAGGTTCAACGTTGAGGAGGATTCGCGAATTGATGATGTAGAGAAGATCTTGCCTGGTGCGAACTGTGGTGGTTGTGGATTTGCGGGTTGTCGTGGGTTTGCTGTTGCGACAGTGGAGCAGGATGATATATCGGCTTTGAATTGTCCTGTTGGAGGTTCGGAGGTTATGTCGGCTGTTGCTGAGTACCTGGGGAAGGTTTCTGCGGAGGTTATGCCTATGACGGCAACGTTGAGGTGTGGCGGCTGCAGGGCGAAGCGTCCAACGACAAATATCTATGATGGTGCGAAGTCGTGCAGCGTTTTGTCATCGCTATATATTGGCGAGAGCGGTTGTGCTGCTGGTTGTTTGGGGCTTGGCGATTGTGCTGTGAGCTGTAACTTCGGCGCTATATATATCAACGAGGAGAGCGGTTTGGCGGAGATCGATGCTGAGCTTTGTGTCGCTTGTGGCGCGTGTGTCACGGCTTGTCCTAAGTCGTTGATTGAGTTGAGAAAGAGATGGCCAAAGAATAGATCTATATATGTCGCTTGTAGCTCTACGGAGAAGGGGGCGAAGGTTATGAAGGCTTGTAAGGCTGGTTGCATAGGGTGTTCGAAGTGCGTTAAGGCGTGTCCTTTCAACGCAATATCTATTGAGAATAATTTGGCTTATATTGACCACATGACGTGTAAGTTGTGTCGCAAATGTGTTGCGGAGTGTCCAACGAAGGCTATTGCTATGGTTAGCTTCGCGCCACCAGTCGCACAGCAACAGAACGAAGCTTAAAAAGAGATTAAGAGATGTTTATGAAGAGTTTTTCATACGGAGGTATACATCCGCCAGAGAATAAGTTGAGCTGCAACGAATCTATTATCGTTGCAAAGCTTCCACTGAAGGTCTATCTGCCGTTGTCGCAACATATTGGTGCGCCAGCAAAGCCGGTGGTTGAGGTTGGTGATAGGGTCTTGGTTGGGCAGCTTGTGGCTGAGGCTTCAGGTTTTATGTCGGCTAATATCCACGCTTCGATAGCGGGCGAGGTGAAGGCTATTGCGCCTATGCCTAATGGGCAGGGTGCTGAAGTTATGACTATTGTCATAGAGCGCCAAGAGGATGATGAGGATGTGTGGGTCGAGGATATTGATGCTACGGATGTCTTGGTTAAGCCTTATGAGTTGGAGCCTAGCAAGGTTATCGATAGAATTTGGGGTGCTGGTATCGTAGGTATGGGTGGTGCCGCTTTCCCTACGCATGTTAAGTTGACGATTCCGCATGGTAAGCGCGCGCGTATACTTATTATAAATGGTGTGGAGTGCGAACCATATCTTACATCGGATCACCTCTCGATGTTGCAACGCAGCGATGAGTTGTTGGTTGGTGTGAAGATCTTGATGGATATGTTGGATCTGCCAAAGGCGCATATCGGTATTGAGTTCAATAAGCGCGATGCTATTGAGCAGTTGCGCGAAATGGCTAAGAGCTACGATGGGATCAAGATTGTGCCGCTTGAGGTTAAATATCCGCAGGGAGGTGAGAAGCAGTTGATTGAGGCTATTACGGGTCGCGAGGTGCCGCCTGCGCCAGCGTTGCCAATAGATGTTGGTGTTGTGGTTGTTAACGTTTCGACTGCGTTGGCGGTCTATGATGCGGTGCATAAGCATAAGCCGTTGTTTGAACGTGTCGTGACGGTTAGCGGTAAGTCGGTGAGCTACCCTGCGAACCTTTTGGTGCGTATGGGAACACCAATCAGCGAGTTGATAGATTTTGTTGGCGGTTTGCCGAGTGATACGGGTAAGGTTGTGAATGGTGGTCCTATGATGGGTCGCGCACTTACGAACCTTGATGCGCCAGTTGTGAAGGGTTGTTCGGGAATTACTATTATCTCGGAGAGTGAGGCGTTGCGCCCAGATATGTCGCCATGTTTGAAGTGCGGAAAGTGTGTTTCGGTCTGTCCGATGTTGCTTGAGCCATACTTGTTGTCGAAGATGATGCAGCGTTCATTGATGGATGATCTGGAGATGAACAACGCGACGGATTGTATCGAGTGCGGAAGTTGTCAGTTTACATGTCCGGCGCAGTTGCCGCTGCTGGATTATATTCGTCTGGCGAAGCAACGTGTCATGGGGATTGTTCGCGCGCGTGCGATTGCGGCGCAACAAGCGGCGGAGATGAACGCTATTGCAGAGCAGCAGGCACAAGAGCAGGCACAACAAGAGGAGCAGGAGTCAGAGCTATTTGAACAGGAGATTGCTGAGCCAACCATTGAGTTTGGAGAGTTCGCCCAGCAGGAGGAGAGTGTCGAAGCAGCAACAGCAGCAGAGTCAGAGTCAGAGTCAGAGAGTGCAGGAGAGGTTGAGATTGAAAGTGATAAAAAAGAGGAATAACAATATACTACTAACAGGAAATTATGTCAAATAAACTCTTTGTGTCGCCATCGCCACACGTTAATGGTGATCAGACGAGCAAACGAATAATGTGTGATGTTATCATCGCATTGTCGCCGGCGTTGCTGGTCTCGGCGCTCTATTTTGGGTGGAGATCGTTGCTAACGTGTTTTGTCGCGGTGCTGTCTTGTGTAATATTTGAATACCTTATCCGCCGATTTTTGCTTGGCGATAGATATGGTATAAAGGGCGATCTTTCGTCTGTTGTTACGGGTCTGTTGTTGGGATTCAATCTGCCATCTGATATTTCGTGGTGGATCGTTGTTATTGGTGCGTTGGTCGCTATCGCTATTGCAAAGATGAGCTTCGGAGGGTTGGGAAAGAATCCATTCAATCCAGCTCTTGTGGCGCGTGTCTTCTTGCTGATTGCCTATCCTGTCCAGATGACAAATTTTGCCGATGTAAATACTCTTGTCGTTGACGGATTTACTGGTGCTACACCGTTGACGAAGGTCAAGGGGGCGTTGTTGAATGGTTCGCAGGGGATCTTCGATGTTGCTGATCTTTCGTTCCAAGATATGATCTTTGGCTCGATACCTGGCTCTTTGGGTGAGG
Organism: Rikenellaceae bacterium; assembly: GCA_047174045.1. Lineage (GTDB taxonomy): Bacteria > Bacteroidota > Bacteroidia > Bacteroidales > Rikenellaceae > Alistipes. The sequence goes on along the minus strand of JBCQUJ010000008.1, from coordinate 49,185 downwards.
TTTGCTCGTTGATGTTGATCTTGGGAGGTTTCTATCTGCTCTATAAGAGCGTTATCTCTTGGCATATTCCTGTTGCGGTTTTGGGTTCTATGTCGTTTGTGGCGCTTTGCTATGGTTATGGTTGCGGTTACGACTACTTTGATGCGGCTGGTTTCGCGCTGTTCCATATCTTGGCGGGAGGTGCATTGTTGGGTGCTATCTATATGGCTACTGACTATACGACATCGCCAATGACGGGGCGCGGAATGTTGCTATTTGGTGTGGGAATTGGCGCTATAACGATGTTTATACGTCTTTGGGGTTCTTATCCTGAGGGTATGTCATTTGCTATTTTGATTATGAATAGCTGCGTGCCACTCATAAATAAATATGTTAAACCTAACCGTTTTGGTGCATAATAGCAGAGTCATGGAGAGTACGTTGAAAAATATGGTTTTGTCGCTGCTAGGTGTAACATTCATCTCATCGCTTAGCGTGGGCATAGTAAATAAGATCACGGAACAGCCTATTCGCGAGGCGCAGGAGGCAGCTACGCAGATGGCACTTCAGAAGGTTGTGCCGGCATTTCGTAAGAGTGGTGTTACTAGTGTTGATGTTGATGGTTTTGCGCTCGATGTCTACACTACGCGCAGCGCTAAGAACGAGGTTGTGGGGTATGCTGTGAAGTCGCAGACTAAGGATGGCTATTCTGGTGCCATAACGATGATGGTGGGTATTGCTGCCAATGGTAATCTATATGATGTGAGTATCTTGAGCCATTCTGAAACGCCGGGTCTTGGCTCGAAGATGTGCGATGTGGATAATAGTTTGATACGTAGCATAAAGGGGCGCAATATCGATAGCCTTGATCTGCGTGTTAGCAAGGATGGCGGCGATATAGATGCGTTGAGTGGTGCAACGATCACTTCTAGAGCATACGGAAATGCAATTTCGCGCGCTTATCGCGCAGTGCAGATCGTCAAGGGAAGTGGTGCATCGAGCGCAGCGGATAGCGATGATGAGCAGCAGACGAAGGAGCAGGCTGCGGCACTAGCTCAGAAGCAACGCATGGAGCAGATGATGAAGCAGGTAAAGGCTAATCAGGCGAAGGGTGCTACGGTGCAGAGATATAATGTGGTGGTTAATCCGGGTAATGATGCGTGGATTGTCGATAGTGCGTTGGTGCGCAAGATAATGCGCCAATATAGCTTCGAGAGATTCGACTGGCTGATCCAAAAGGCAGAGCAGGAGTATCGCAGTGATAAGGAGATCAAGCGCCGCAGTGCGCAGCTAGCAGCTGTGGCGGCACAGCGTGTCAAGGAGCGCGAAGCACAGAAGCAACGCGAGGCGGCAGAGCGTGCTGCACAGCAGCAACAGCAAGTGCAGTAGTACATAGCAACAGAACATATATAAATAGGTATAACAGGTATAGCAACGATATGTGGAATAGAGAGCTAGTAATGAGTAAGTTGAGGATCTTCCTTGATGGTATAGTGAAGAACAACCCGATGTTTGTTCTCATACTCGGTATGTGTCCGACACTCGGAACGACAACTTCAGCGGAAAACGCACTCGGAATGGGTGGCGCGACAATGGTGGTGCTGATATTGTCTAACATCGTCATTTCGTTGGTGAAGTGTTGGATACCCGATAAGGTGCGTATCCCGGCATTTATTGTCATCATAGCGTCGTTCGTGACGATAATCCAGATGTTGATGCAGGCTTACCTCCCTTCGTTGTACGCAAGTCTTGGATTGTTTATCCCACTTATTGTGGTGAACTGTATCATCCTTGGGCGCGCCGAGTCATTCGCATCGAAGAATAGTGTGCAGGATGCGGCACTCGATGGTCTAGGTTCTGGGCTTGGATTCCTAATAGCTCTGACTGTAATTGGCTCAATACGCGAGATACTTGGTAGCGGAACGATATTTGGCTATAGCCTAGGATTCACAGAGCAGGCGCCGCTAATATTTATCCTTGCACCAGGTGCATTCTTTGTGCTAGGCTACACAATGGTCGTATTCAACAAGCTAGTCAAAAAGTAGAACAACAAGAGAGAAAAATGGAGATTTCATACTTCGCAATAATCATTGGCGCAATATTCGTAAACAATGTCGTGCTATCACAATTCCTAGGAATATGCCCGTTCATCGGTGTCTCATCACGCGTTGAAACATCAATGGGAATGGGTGCTGCCGTGACATTCGTAATGGCGATAGCATCTATCGTAGCGTGGATAATACAGAACTACATCCTCGTGCCGCTAGGCATAACATATATGCAGACCATAGTATTTATCCTCGTCATAGCATCGCTAGTGCAGATGGTCGAGATAATATTGAAACGCGTATCGCCAGTGATGTACCAAGCGCTAGGAATATTCCTACCCCTGATAACAACAAACTGCGCCGTACTCGGAGTAGCAATCCTAATGATTCAAAAGGAGTTCTCGCTCCTCCAAAGCATAACGTACGCCGTAGCATCCGCAGCAGGATTCTGGCTCGCAATGGTAATCTTCGCAGGACTACGCGAACAACTAGAGTTTGACGAGATGCCAACACCATTCAAAGGCGTGCCAATAGCCGTAATAACAGCAGGAATCCTCGCAATGGCATTCATGGGATTCTCAGGGCTAGTATAGGGAACTGCGCTCATGCTAAGGTTTGTGGGAATTTTCTTATCTCCAGCAACGTGTTGCAAAGAGGTGAATGAAAAATGAAGAGAGGAGAATAGCTTCCGCGTAGCGGTTAAAAGCCTTTCTCCTCTCTTCGTTTTTCTACCACAGCTTGCTGTGCGCCCGCCCGGCGTGAGGGCAGTTCCCGTAAACTACACGCGTAAACTAGATTTTGTCGATGCGTGCTTGGTGGCGACCACTCTCGAATGGGGTGTTTAGCCATGCTGTGACTATCTCTAGTGCTGCATCGTTGTCGATGAAGCGTGCAGGCAATACGATGACGTTTGAGTCGTTATGTTGACGTGTCAACTCCGCTACCTCTTTGCACCAGCAAAGCCCTGCACGAACGCCCTTGTGGCGATTCAATGTCATCGACATACCCTCGCCAGAGCCACATATTCCTACGCCAAGCTCAACCTCCTTGCTATCTATCGCTTCGCCCAATGCGTGGCCAAAGTCAGGGTAGTCAATGCTCTCCTCGCTATGGCAACCATAGTCGATCACATCATATCCCTTCGCCTCAAGGTAGCCTACAAGAAGCTCCTTTAGTTGGTATCCTGCGTGGTCTGTTGCTATTCCTATTTTTCGTTTCATAACTTTATTTTACTATTTTTGCACCATGAAAATCATATTCATCATCATAGGTTGCATCTCGCTCGCTTTAGGCACTATCGGTATTTTCGTCCCTCTATTGCCTACAACGCCATTTTTGCTCCTTTCGGCTGCGCTCTTTCTGCGTTCATCGCCGCGGTTGCACCAATGGTTGATCACTCGCCCTATGCTTGGTCGCTATATCTCGAACTATCAAAACAAGCGCGCCATGCCTTTGCGTGCGAAGATATTCTCTATAACGTTGATGTGGGCATCTATTCTGTTCTGCATCTTCTTCATCGTAGACCACCTCTGGTGGCTTCAGATTCTGCTCGCAATAAAATCCACTTGCGTCACGATCTACATCTTGCGCCTTGGTACAATAAAGGAAGAGGAGTAATTAACCCCTCCCAATATTGTGTTACCCCTATTTTGCAGCGCGTTTGCGATCGTGTTCGTTAAGGAAGATCTTGCGGATACGTTGTGAGTTTGGTGTCACCTCAACGTACTCATCAGCTTGGATATACTCCAACGCCTCCTCCAAAGTGAATTGGCGTGGTGGCGCGATTGATGATTTGTCATCCGCTCCTGAAGCACGCATATTTGTCAACTGCTTAGACTTCGTAACGTTAACCGTAATATCGTTGCTACGCGTATGCTCGCCGATAACTTGACCTCCGTAGACCTCCTCCATCGGGTGGATGAAGAAGCGACCGCGATCTTGCAACTTGTCGATCGAGTATGCGAATGCTGTTCCCGTCTCTCCAGAGATGATAGAACCATTTGAGCGCATTTCGATGTCGCCAACCCAAGGCTCAAAGCCTAGAAGGATGTGCGTCATGATAGCCTCTCCGGCAGTCGCTGTAAGCATATTTGAACGTAGACCGATGATACCGCGCGAAGGGATCGAGAACTCCATGCGCGTACGACCATCTAGTGTAATCATATTTGTAAGTGTACCCTTGCGGCGCGTCACAAGGTCGATAACTGTACCAGAGCAATCCTCTGGGCAATCAACCGTCAACTCCTCGATCGGCTCGCACTTCTTGCCGTCAATCTCCTTGATGATAACGCGAGGTTGACCAACCTGCAACTCATAACCCTCGCGGCGCATCGTCTCGATAAGCACCGAAAGGTGAAGGACACCACGTCCATAGACGATGAAGCTATCAGCCGTCTCGCCCATCTCAACACGAAGGGCAAGGTTCTTCTCAAGCTCCTTATCCAATCTATCCTTGATGTGGCGCGATGTTACGAATTTACCATCCTTACCGAAGAATGGAGAGTTATTGATCGTGAATAGCATCGACATTGTTGGCTCATCGATAGCGATTGTTGGTAGTGGCTCTGGATTCTCATAATCACAGATTGTATCTCCAATCTCGAACCCTTCGATACCAACCACAGCGCAGATCTCGCCACATGGCACCTCTGGAACACTCTTCTTGCCAAGTCCGTCAAATATCATCAACTCCTTGATCTTGCTCTTAATCATCGTCTCGCCATCGCGCTTCGCAAGCGTAACGTTTTGACCCGCCTTCAACGAACCGCGCGTAACCTTACCAACTGCGATGCGGCCGATATATGCCGAGAACTCCAACGATGTTACCAACATCTGTGGTGTACCCTCCTCGATAGCTGGCTCTGGCACCTCCTCGATGATTGCATCAAGAAGTGGCACGATAGAGTCAGTAGGATTTTGCCAATCCTCCGACATCCAGCCCTGCTTCGCCGAACCATATATAGTCTTATACTCCAACTGCTCTTGGCTAGCCTCAAGCGCGAACATCAGGTCAAAGACCTGCTCGTTAACAACCTCAGGGCGGCAGTTTGGCTTATCAACCTTGTTTACAACAACGATAGGCTTCTTGCCTAGCGATAGAGCCTTCTGCAACACGAAACGCGTTTGAGGCATCGTACCCTCGAAGGCATCGACAAGCAACAAAACGCCGTCACACATATTTAGGACGCGCTCCACCTCGCCTCCAAAGTCGGCGTGACCTGGAGTATCGATGATGTTGATCTTGTAATCCTTATAAAGCACCGAAACGTTCTTCGACAAGATCGTGATACCACGCTCCCTCTCCAAATCGTTGTTGTCGAGGATTAGATCCCCTTTGCCCTCTGCGGCACCCTCGCGGAGGATATTTCCAGCCAGAATCATCTTGTCTACCAGTGTGGTCTTGCCGTGATCGACGTGTGCGATGATGGCGATGTTGCGTAGTTTTTGCATCTTTTCTTGATAAAATTTGAGACAAAGATAGTCATTTTGCACTGAAAAAGCGCTATATTTGTCGCAATAAAATCAAAAAAGGTATGGATAACTTTACACTAAAGATAAAGGGAAGTAGCGATGTTTGCGTTACGTTTGGGTTGCAGAGGTTGACTGAGCTGTTGCCTGCGGCGCGCATCGTTATCATAACGGATCATAACCTGGAGCATCACTACGCCGCGCAACTCGATGCTATTTCGGAGGAGCGCATCGTGATTGGCGAGGGCGAAACGAATAAGACCTTGCAGACGATGGAGCAGATCTATACGGAGCTTATCGAGATGGGTGCCGATAGAAAGACGTTCCTGCTTGGTTTTGGCGGCGGTATCGTTACCGATATTACGGGATTCGTTGCTGCGACTTATCTTCGTGGTGTAGATTTCGGCTTTGTTTCGACTACGTTGCTTAGTCAAGTTGATGCTGGTGTGGGTGGTAAGAATGGTGTGAACCTTGGTGGTTACAAAAATATGGTTGGAACATTTAACCAACCTCGTTTCGTGATCTGTGCCGTTGATATGTTGCGCACGCTTGACAATAGGGAGGTGCGTGCAGGTATTGCGGAGATTACGAAGTCTGCGATTATAGATGATGTGGAGCTTTTTGAGATGTTGGAGGGTGTGTCGTTTGATGAGTATCGCGGCAATGAGGATTTGATAGCGCGCTCTATCGTGTCGTCTGTGAAGATTAAGGCTGCTATTGTGGAGCGTGATGAGAAGGAGTCGGGCGAGCGCCGCAAGCTGAATCTTGGCCATACGTTTGCTCACGCGATCGAGAAGTTGTCGAACAAGATGATACATGGCGAGGCTGTTGCGGTAGGCACAATCATCGCGACAAATATATCGTTGAGTCTTGGTCTGATTTCGAAGGAGGATGCGGATAGGATCTACAATATTCACGCTACGTTGGGCTTCGATCTTACGCCACCACTACCTGTTGAGGAGCTTTTGAAGGCTATCGTAAAGGATAAGAAGGCTGAGGAGGGTTCGATATATATGGTGTTGCCAACGAAGATTGGACACTGCGAAGTGCGCAAAATGTCGTTCGCGGAGGTTGCCCAGGCGGTTAGATAATTTAAGAAAAACAAACAACTAATAATAGAAGATGATTACAGTATCTAATGTGGAGCTGCAATTTGGAAAGCGAGTGCTTTTCAAGGATGTGAATTTTAAATTTATGCCAGGCAATTGCTATGGCGTTATTGGTGCGAATGGTGCTGGTAAATCGACTTTTTTGAAGATATTGAGCGGCGAGATTGACTGCACGAAGGGTAGCGTAACCTTTGGTCCGAATGAGCGTCTGTCGGTTTTGAAGCAGGATCACAATGAGTATGATGAGTTCACGGTATTGAATACGGTGTTGCAGGGTCACACGGTGTTGTGGAACATTATGCAGGAGAAGGATGCTTTGTATGCGAAGGAGGATTTCTCGGATGCTGATGGAGAGAAGGCGGCGGATCTTGAGATGCAATTTGCTGAGCTTGATGGCTGGAATGCGGAGAGCGAGGCGGAGAGCCTTTTGAGCGGACTTGGAATCAAGGAGGCGATGCACCATACGTTGATGAGCGAGTTGAACAACAAGGATAAGGTACTTGTCCTGTTGGCGCAAGCGCTCTTTGGAAAGCCTGACAACTTGTTGCTTGATGAGCCTACCAATGACCTCGATGTCAACACGGTAATGTGGTTGGAGAACTACTTGGCGAACTACGATGCAACGGTTTTGGTTGTGTCGCACGACCGTCACTTCCTTGATGCTGTGAGTACACATATTTTGGATATTGATTATAGCGAGATAAACCTATTCTCTGGTAACTACAACTTCTGGTACCAGTCGAGCCAGTTGGCGCAACGCCAAGCGGCGCAACAAAATAAGAAGGCTGAGGAGAAGAAGAAGGAGCTGCAAGAGTTCATCCAACGCTTCTCGGCGAATGTCGCTAAATCGAAGCAAGCTACGTCACGCCGCAAGATGCTTGAGAAGCTTAACATCGAGGAGATCAAACCTTCGATGCGTAAATATCCGGGTATCATCTTCGATATGAAGCGCGAGCCAGGAACGAATATCCTTGAGGTTACGGAGCTTTCGAAATCTATCGGTGGAGAGACTCTTTTCAAAGATCTTAGCTTCACGCTGAATAAGGGCGAGAAGGTGACGTTCATTTCGCGCGAGCCACGTATCGTGACGGCGCTGTTTGAGATCTTGTCGGGCAACGACACTGCAGATTCTGGAGAGTACAAGTGGGGTGTGACGATTACACCAAGTTACTTGCCGCTAAACAACCACTCATTCTTCGAGAAGAAGATGTCGATCATCGATTGGTTGGCGCAATATTCAGAGGATACGTTGGAGTTGACGTTGCGCGGCTATTTGGGTAAGATGTTGTTCGCTCGCGAAGATGTATTCAAGCAGGTTGATGTCCTTTCTGGAGGCGAGAAGATCCGCTGTATGATCTCGAAGATGATGGTTGAGGAGCCAAACGCTTTGATCCTTGATTCGCCAACCAACCACCTCGATATGGAGTCTATTCAAGCCTTCAACAACGGTTTGATCAACTATAAGGGTATCGTCTTGATGACGTCGCACGACCGCGAGTTTATCAACACCGTATCGGATCGCATCATCGAGATCGGACCAAACGGCATTGTCGACAAGATGACAACTTATGATGAGTATCTTGACAATGATCAGGTTAAGGAGGCGCTAGCTAAGATCTACTAATAAATCTGAATAGGAGGGTGTTTTTGGTGTTGGACTGCGGACTCCGAAATGCTCACGTACTAGAGTACGCTGCGCTTTCGGAGCCTTGTCCGCCTAAAAAATCCTCCTCCTATTCAAATTTATACCATAGGTTACAAAAAAACGAAGGCAATAATTGCCTTCGTTTTTTTTATTCTCTATTGTTGAGTTCTATCTCTTCTTCTTGCTGCTGCTTGACTTTTCGCTACTCTTCTTGTCGCTCTTGCTGCTGCTTGTAGAGTTTGTCGTTGGCTTTGTTGTTGCCGTTGGCTTTGGGGCAACATATTTTTGTTGAACCTTTGGCTTGCTAACTGCTCCCGGAATAACTATTACGCTTGGTCTGCGGAATGGTGCTATATTAGGGTTTGGTGCAAGTATGCGAAGTGGTGCAGTGATTGTGCGAAGCGTAAGGTTGCGCATAGTGTTGAGTCTATTGATTGCATCGCGATGACCTTGTGCCGCCGCAGCGTTAAACCAATATGCCGCCATTGAGTAGTCGCGCTCGACACCAGTGCCAAGGTAGTAGCAGTTACCGAGAAGATATTGCGCCTGCGCGTAGCCTTGCTCCGCCGCTAAGCTATACCAATATGCCGCTTCGGCGTAATCTCTCGTAGTACCGATGTTGTGCGCGTAGCACCATGCGAGGTTGTTTTGCGCATCCCAATACCCTTGCTCCGCCGCAAAATGATATAGCGCTATAGCTTCGTAGTGATCCTTCGCAACACCTCTTCCGTAGCGGTAGCAGTTACCCAATCCATTGATAGCGGGAACATATCCCTGCTCTGCAGAGAGTTGGTAGTAGTGCATCGCCTTCTTATCGTTGCGCGACACACCGTGGCCATTGTAGTAGCACGTTGCGATGCGCTCTTGCGCCGCTGCATCGCCAAGGAATGCTGCATCGAGGTAGCATTCTGCTGCAAACTTGTGGTTCACCGGGACACCAATACCATAGTAGAAGTTATCGCCCAAAGTAAGGAGCTTCAAAACATCTCTATTCTGTGCTGCGCGACGTCTGTCGCTAACAGCCGCAATGTAGGTCGCAGATGTTAGCGCGACATCCACAGCTACCGCCGTAGCTACTGTGGCGCGCATAAGTGGATATATTGAGTGTGTAGGGCGACTCTTCGCCTCTGCGGTTGTCGTTGTGCCTATTGCAGCAAGAAGAAGCGCTGCGATGGTTAGTTTTAGTTTGGTTTTCATTCTGTTGTAGTGTTAGTTACTCTCTCTGTAAAGATAGAGAATAGTTCTATAAGTTAAAAAAATACTCCGAAAAGTTTCTGCAAACCTCACGGAGTATCTATTGCGGTGTTATCTATTTTATCTCAGATTCTCTGGAATAACTGGCATAGCGCCATGTTGTGTGCAGACGTAAGCCGATACGCGAACAGCCTTCTGGTGCGCCTCAACTATTGGTGTGCCGCTCAAGATTGCAGAGATGAATGTTGCGGTGAATGAGTCGCCAGCGCCAACAGTATCTGCAACGTCAACCTTTGGTGTCGCGGCGAATGATGAGCTATCTGCCGTGAAGACATAGCTACCATTCACGCCGCAAGTCAAGATCAACATCTCAAGCGAATATTGCTTCAAGAGCTGCATGCACTTCTCCTGCAAATCTGTGCCTTGAAGCCCAAATAGGCGACTAACGGCTACCAACTCCTCATCGTTGATCTTCAATATGTTGCACTGCTCCAACGATAGTTCAATAGTGCGCTTCGTGTAGAACCCTTGTCGCAGATTGATGTCGAAGATGCGGTAGCGACCCTCCTCCTTTGGCATGGTGTCGAGAAACTTATATATCGTTTCGCGCGATACGATGTTACGCTGCGCAAGTGATCCGAATATTACCGCTTGGGTCTGCTTCGCAAGCTCTTCGAGTCTGCTTGTGAATGGGATGTTGTCCCACGCCACGTTCTCCTTGATCTCATATTGCGGTATTCCCTCATCATCAAGCGTCACTTGAACGCTTCCCGTAGGGTATGCTACGCGCTCAATAACGCCATTTATACCTTTGCTCTCGATTTCGCGTGTCATCTCTTCGCCCAACTTATCGTTGCCGATTGCTGATGCTACTGCCGTCTTGAACCCAAATTGCGATGCGTGGTATGCGAAGTTCCCAGGAGCTCCTCCCAACTTCTTGCCATCTGGCAGAACGTCCCAAAGTAGCTCGCCAATACCTACTAAATATCCCTTTTCCATAATATCTATATTATATCTATCTTTTATTTTTTGTTCAGCTCCTTCAAAATCGCCTCATCTTTGACGCGAGAACCCCAAAGTGCGTAGTAGAGAATCACAACCTCGCAAAGCACAATAACGCTCCATGTCCATTGCCAGCTATCCAAACTATCGGCCAATGTTCCCTGAATAAGCGGTATGATGGCGCCACCAAATACTCCCATCATGAAGATTCCAGAAGCTTGCGATGTGTAGCGCTTTAGGCCATTTACTGCAAGGGTGAAGATAGCTCCCCACATCACAGAGTGGCACAATCCAACTGTGATCAAAACCCACAAGTTGTTAGTCACAATAGCGATCATCGTAAGCACAATCGCCGCCACAGAGGTGATGACAAGTTGTGCGCGCGATGAGATGTTGTTCATCGTACTAGATACCATACGTCCAATCATCAATCCACCCCAATAGAGTGTCGCAAGAAGCGCAGGAATACCAAGGTCAAGACCCCAGAAAACCATATTTGTGCGACCAAAGAAGCTCAATGTCTCGCCGCGCTGCAGAAGCTCTATGGCGTGAAGATTGACATTCGCGCCAATAGCAACCTCAGCGCCAACATAGAAGAATACTGCAACAACGCCTAGTCGCAAGTGGCTGAACGACCATATATTACGCTCCGCATTGCTCTCTTGTGCCTTGATAAGCTCCTTGTTGTCCATCTTGCTCTCATCTTGGTATGTACCCTCGATGTTTGGCAGGTTCAGGCGATATGTCACCGCCGCAACAACCATGATAAAGAGCGTCATGAAGATGAACGGAGTGATGAGTTGTGACGATGCAACACTCTCCATCGGCACTCCCGCAAACATAATTCCTGTAACGAAGAAAGGAGCAATGGTAGTACCGAATGAGTTGATCGCGCAGACGATATTCATACGTTGCACAGGTTGCGTATTTGGTAAATCATACGATGCGATATATGGATTTATCACAACTTGCAGAATTGCCGCCGATGTACCCATGCAGAACGATCCAAAAAGGAATACAAGGTAACCGTAAGGGATATAGTCATCGGCGATGTTGAAACCGCTAGCGCCATAATATGATGCCATATATGATGCGCAAAGGTATGCGGTCAATCCTGTGATCATAATACCTAGGGCGCGCATCAGCGTAACCTTGTAACCCCTCTCGTTGATCCATCTTCCGCCGCGTGAGCTATTTACCAAGTAGCCCAAGAAGAAGAAGAAGGGGATGAGTGTAATCATCGTGTTGCGCAGAAGCACAACATCTGATAGGAACGCAACTTTAAGTGGCGCTTGGAATTGTCCATTCATCGTCGTTAGAAACCCCACGATGAAGTAGATGAATGTGAGAATCACGAATGGACCTAGCCCATAGCTCTTCTCATTGATCTTAATTTCGCGCGGAACACGCGGAACTCTTATCTTTCTAGCCATAATCTTATCCTCCAACTACATAAATTATATAATGGACTCAAGAACAACCATCGCGCCGCGGCTCTTAATCTGCTCTACCATAGATTCGTAGAGAGCAACAAATTTTGAGCTTGCAGCGAGTTTGACTGCGCTGAAAGGCGATGCCGCAAGGAACTCTATGGCGTTGTCGCTCATAATTAGATTCTGATCTTGGGCTGTGATTTGAGGCTCGAATATATCGAAGCTCTCGCCTTTATCATCCATTCTATACTTTAAGTAGTGGCGATATGCCGCTATTAGATATGCAATACGTACCATGTCGTCGTCGCCCGCAACCATCTTCGCTGCGATAGGCATAACATAGACAGGGAATTTCGATGCTCCATCGCCACATAGGCGTTGCACCTGGTCGCTTACAGAGCTATTTGCGAAGCGCTCAACAAGAATCTTCTTATATAGCGTAAGGTCTGTGTTTGCTGGCGCAGGGACATAAGGAGTGACATCTAGGTTCATGAAATCCTCAACGAACTTCACGATGCGTGTGTCGCGCATAGCCTCATCAACCTTGCGGTGTCCACCCAAGATCGAAGGGTAAGATAGAAGCGTGTGCGATGCGTTAAGCAGGCTCAACTTCATATTCTCAAATGGCGCAACATCTGACGTAAACTCTACGCCAACCTCTTCCCATGCAGGGCGACCTGCCGCGAAGTTATCCTCAACAACCCATTGAATATAATCCTCGCAATATACTGGTGCCTCATCGCGCTCCGCAAGTGTAGCGTTGATGCGATCAACATCCGCAGGTGTCGTTGCAGGAGTGATGCGATCGACCATGCTATTAGGGAATGTAACGTTTGCCGATACCCACGCAGCAAGCTCTGCATCTTGCGCCTTGAAGAACGCTTCGAATACCTTTTTACAGGTGTCGCCATTGTGTTGTAGGTTGTCGCACGACAAGATTGTCACAGCGCCATTTCCAGCTGCGATGCGGCGGCGAAGACCCTCTGCCACGATGCCAAAGACGCTGTTTGGCGATTGTGGATTCTTGATGTCGCCCTGAACCGTAGCGTTGTCAAGATTGTAGCCACCCTCGGTGATCGTAAGAGTTATGATCTTAATATCTTTGTTAGCTACCTTATTTATAATAGCTTCGCGGCCATTGTCACCTGTGCCATCGCCCAACCACATTAGCTCCACTAGAGAGCCAATCCAATGTGACTCGTTTTTGCCGTCGCGACCGCATACCGTAAGAGAGTAACGACCCTCTTGACTTGACAACTTATCGAAAAGCGCTTTGTCTTGCGGCATAAGCATCGCACCGCAGATACCCCAACTTAGATCTCCACTCTTATTAAGAATGTCGTTGGTGTACTCCTGAAGGTGTGCGCGGTGAAAGTTACCCACTCCGAAGTGAAGGATTCCGCTCTTTACCTCTGCTCTGTTGTAGTTAAAAGTTTTAGTGTTCATAGTTTTTTTGGTTTTAGTTTATGGTTTTTTTTAGTTTTTTGGTCTGTCGTGTTATTACAAAATTAGCTCTTATATAATCCTAACCAATAGTTGTGCTAATCATAATGCAAAAAAGTGTAAATGGGAACGTTTCCAAAATCTGCAAACGTTCCCATTTGCTGGTTTTTGTCGAAATAATACGCTATATTTGTCTTAGTTATGAATTAAGTTGCTGCTTATGAAACGAGTTACCATTAAAGATATTGCGCGTGAATTGATGCTCTCGGTGTCGACTGTGTCGCGCGCCATTGTGGGCGATAAGAATATCAGACGAGAAACAAAGGAGCGTGTTTTGGAGGCTGCAGAGAGGCTGGGTTATAGGCCAAACCCTGTCGCTACGAGTTTGCAGGCAGGGCGCACCAATGCTGTCGGTATCATCGTTCCGGAGATGACTACGCCTTTTGCGGCGCAGATTATTGATGGTGTGCAGGAGGTTCTCAATAGCCACGGAATCAAGGTTGTGGTTGCTAACTCGCACGAATCGTGGGAGAGGGAGCGCGAGAATATTTCGCAGCTAGAGCGCTTTATGGTTGACGGTATGATCGTTGGGCTTTGCGACTATAAGCAGAATAGAGAGGAGTATTTGAGATTGCAGCGTAGCGCAATGCCGTTGGTCTTTGTCGATCGTATTCCGCACAATATGGAGGTGTCGCAGGTTATTGTTGATGATTATATTAAGTCATTCTTTTTGGTGGAGCATCTTGTACGCAGCGGTCGCAAGCGTATTGTATATTTGGGTGGTCCAGATTATGTCTATAACTCTGTGGAGAGGTATAGAGGTTATCGCGATGCTATGGCGAAGTTTGGCGTTGAGGTTGATCCGCAGTGGGTTACTCAGGGCGGACTTAGCTTCGAGGATGGCGCTGCATCTGTTCGCTCTTTGATTGAGAGTGGTGTCGAGTTTGATGCAATTTTCGCCTTTACCGATACTTTGGCTATTGGCGCGATGAATGAGTTGCGCGAAATGGGTTATAGCGTTCCGAAGGATGTCGCTGTGGCGGGTTTTTCGGGAACTGTTCTCTCGACTATTGTTCATCCTCAATTAACCACGATCGAAGCACCACTTAGGCAGATGGGTGTCGAGGCTGCGAAACTCATCTTGGAGAAGATCTTGAAGCCGCGCCCGCCTAAGCGCTCCATCGTCCTCGATGCCGAGATAAAATATCGCGCCTCAACCGAACAGTAATATTATATTTGGCAGTTCCCATCAAACAGTGCGAAGATTGTTGAGCCGCTGCCTGACATTGCGGTATATATTGCGCCCTGTTTTTGGTAGTTGTTTTTTATCTCTTGTAGGGTAGGGTGCGCTGCGAAGATGTGGGGTTCAAAGTCGTTTTTGATACTTTCTTGCCACGTTTCTATCGGTTCTTCGAGTAGTTTTAGGAGCGGTGTTTCTGGTTGGTGCGGTTTTATTCCAGAGAATGCTTCGCGTGTTGAGATGTTGATCTTTTCTGGCTTTGTTATCTCTATGCGTAGCGTGTCGATTAGCTCGCAAAACTCTTTTGGCATCGGTTGCATTATCTCGCCGCGCCCGGTGCAGTATTGTGGTGTATTGCGCACGAAGAATGCAGTGTCACTACCTAATTCTGCTGCTAGATCTATAAGTTGTTGCTCTGTTAGATTCAGTTCGAGGAGCTTGTTTAGCGCCATTATTACTGCTGTAGCATCAGATGATCCGCCGCCGAGTCCTGCGCCAAATGGCACACGTTTGTCGAGTGTGATTGATACTCCTTGGTCAGTTTTGTTATACCTTTCGAGGGTTAGTTTCGCTGCCTTTATGCAGAGGTTGTTCTCCGCTTTGCAATCTATTTTTAGCCCTTCGCTATGAAATTCTATCTCGTTAGTTGAGGTTAGATCTACTGTAACGATGTCGTATAGCTCCTTGACGGGTAGCATTACGGTGCATAGTTCGTGGAATCCATCGTCACGGCGGTGCGTTACGTTTAGCCCTAGATTTATTTTGCAGTTTGCGTGTATAATCATAGGGACAAATATAGCTTATTTTCCTAATTAAATCACTAAATTTGTAGCACTATGAATATGAAGGAGATGAAATTGCGTACCGAGATTGGTTCGGTCGATCTTGGGGCGAAAATTAGCTACGACAGCGAGGTTTTCGCCATTGGGTCATGCTTTGCTGAGCGCATTGGGTCGCAGCTTCGTGCGGCGAAGTTTTGCGCGGTTGTCAATCCTACTGGGGTTCTGTTTAACCCCGCTTCGATATGTGCTACCTTGGAGCGCGTTGCAAGTTGCAGGTTTGTAGGGTTGGAGGAGCTGCATCCGTTTGATGTAGCGGATAGCAGCGGTGGTTGGTTTCACTACGACTTTCACTCCTCGTTGAGTTGTGCTACTGCGGAACAGACGTTGGAGCGAATAAACGATACTATTGCAATGTCGCATGAGGCGTTGAAGCGTGCTGATACGGTTCTAGTTACGCTTGGCACAGCGTGGATTTATGAGTTGGCTGATAGTGGTTCAATCGTTGCAAATTGCCATAAGCAACCGGCGCGAAGCTTTGTGCGCAGGAGGTTGAGCGTTGAAGAGATTGTGTCGGGGCTGGAGCGCGTTTTGTCGCAATATCTTGTGGGGAAGAGTGTTGTTTTGACGCTTAGTCCGATACGTCACGTTGCAGATGGGTTGGCGGAAAATTCGCTTAGTAAAGCTACGCTGCGTGTGGCGATTGATGAGGTTGTCCGCAGAAATATAGCAGATTGCAGGATTGAGTATTTCCCAGCGTATGAGATGCTGATAGATGATCTGCGTGATTATAGATTCTACGAGAGCGATATGGTGCATCCTTCGCCCGTAGCAACGCAATATATATATGATAGCTTTTGTCGCGCAACGATGAGTGACGCTACGCTTCAAACCACGGAGAGAGTTGCGCAGGTGTTGCGTGCTGCGAGCCATAGGCCCCAAAATCGCGCGGCGCAACAGTTTCGCGACTTCTGCACGAAGCAACTCGAATCTATCAATAAGTTGAAAAGTGAGTGTGCGAAGATAGATTTTGCGGATGAAATAGAGTATTTTGGTGAACAATTACGTTAGCAAGAGGTTCGCGTTTCAAAATTATTGCTATTTTTGTGAGACTAAATGGGATAAAAAATTGATATGAATAAGGCAGTTAAGGTATTATTTGCAGCTGTGGCGATGTTGGTCGCTGGCACTGCAACATCATTTGGAAAATCGAGTACGGCGAATCCTCCGCGATTGGTTGTCAATATCGTTGTTGGGTCGATGCGCCTTGCGGATTTGGAGCGCTACTCTTCGAATTTCGCTTCGATTGGTTTGGCGCGCGTTGGCAATGAGGGAATGGTCTTTACGAATGCTTCGTATAACCACTCGACAGCATCTACGGCGACCTCTTTGGCGACATTGACTACGGGTGCTAACCCGGCGTTGCATGGTGTGATTGGCGATTCGTGGTATGACTATACAACATCTAAGAGCGTGAGCCTTACGATGGATCCTACGGCGAAAAATATGAACTATTCGATTGATGATTCGGGACACTCTCCGCTGAATCTATTGGCGCCAACGTTGACGGATGCGCTTTTGCGCGAGAATGAGGCGAGCAAGAGCATGACGATTGCGCTTGATCCAACCTCTGCCGTTGTGATGAATGGTAAGGTTGGTGAGGCTGTTTGGTTCGATCCATTCTCGTGTGAGTGGGCGACCTCTACGGCGTATGGTTATGAGTTGCCGCAGTGGGTGGCGGATTACAATGAGGCGAACCCTCGCAGCAAGGATTCTCTTGTGAAGTGGGTTCCGGTGAAGAAGCCAGAACAATATAAGAATAGCACAACTTTTGGACTTGTTGGTCGCGCCAACGATAGCCACGAGGATGTGGAGTTGAGCGCTGAGGTGCGTTCGGTATGGGGTAAATATGAGGTCTACGATAATGTAGCGTTCACGCCGCTTGGAAACACTATGACGTTGGATCTAGCGTGGCAGGCGATTCGCGCCCTAGATATGGGTAAGGATGAGGTGCCAGATGTTGTAAATATCTCGCTTGATGCGGCGCGTTATATCACATCGCGCTATGGAACAAATTCGGTCGAGGCTGAGGATATGTACTACCACCTTGATCGCGATTTCGCGCAATTTGTGGCGAAGGTCTACACTTGGGTGCGTAACAAAGATGTTGTTATTGTCCTTACGTCAGACCACGGTACAGCACCGCAATATGATGAGGAGAAGCTATTTAACCCTATGCAGTTCCGCACGCTTCTTAATGCGTTCCTTGGCGCTAAGTATGGTTCGGCGGAGTGGGTGCTAGGTTATGAGAATAACTCGATCTATTTGAACCACGACCACATATACTCTAAGAAGCGTAACTTGGAGCAGATCCAAGATGAGGCTGCAGCGTTTGCACTGCAATTCCGCGGTGTGAGCCACGCGTTGACAGCGACAACTCTTCGCAAGACACACTTTGCGGATGGTTATGGTCAGAAGTTGCAGAATAGCTACTATCCGCGCCGTTCGGGCGATGTTATGATTAGCCTTATGCCTGGTTGGGTCGAGGAGCATCTGAATACGCGCTCTTTGTCTGGTTCGATCTATCGCTACGATACGCACGTTCCGGTTATCTTCCTTGGATCGAAGATCTCTGCAAAGCGTATCACACGCCCAATCGATATGACAGATGTTGCGCCAACGTTGGCTTCGATCTTGAATATCGAGATGCCAGCAGTTGCTGAGGGTGAGATCATAGCGGAGCTTGATGGAGTCCGCGAACAGTAAATAGAACGATAGAGAGAGATGAAGGATCAAAGACAGGAGCAGATAATAGAGGATTTTGAGCTGTTCGATGAGTGGTTAGATAAATATAGCTACATCATTGAGTTGAGCGCAGATCTGCCGCTTATCTCGGAGCAGAATAAGACACCGGAACATGTAATTGAGGGGTGTCAGTCGCGCGTATGGATCGCGGCGAAGCTCGATGAGCAGGGTGGCATAGAGTTTACGGCAGATAGCGATGCGATAATTACGAAGGGAATCATCGCGCTACTTATAAAGGTTATGAATGGTCGCACGCCGCAAGAGGTATTGCAGACAGATCTATATTTCATTGATGCCATAGGTTTGAGCGAGAACCTTTCGCCAACGCGCAGCAATGGTTTGCTGGCGATGATTAAGCAGATGAAGCTATTTGCTATGGCTTTTGAGGCGCAGAAAAAATAGTTGATAGTATGACACAGGAGGAGATTGCAGCGGTTGAGAGTCAGATTGTCTTGGTTTTAAAGACGATCTTTGACCCAGAGATACCGGTAAATATATATGACCTAGGGTTGATATATGACATAGATTATTCGCCATCGGGCGAAACAGATATTCGCATGACGTTGACGGCGCCAAATTGCCCAATGGCTGATGTGCTTGTGGAGGATGTAACGACACAAGTGGGAAAGGTCAATGGTGTTACGGAGGTTAATGTTGTCTTGACATTCGATCCGCCATGGGATAGGTCGATGATGTCTGAGGAGACGTTGCTAGAGCTAGGTTTGCTATAGCAGTTGTATCTGCTTTGGCTGAGAAGGCCGATAGTGCAAAAGAAACTAACGTTGGAGGGGGTAGTATGATCACTTTAACACGCGAACAGTTGCTTGTTCATCTGAAATGTGGTGCTAAGGGCTATAAGTGCGGAATGTATCTGCATAAGCTCGAAGCGCTCTTTCGCCAACCTATCTACCATAGGTTGGAGCATGAACGCCTTATGCGTAAGTATGAGGATATTCGCCAGATGTATCTCGATTATGACAAGGATTGGAATAGAGTCCTTCTGTCGCTGCTTTTCCGCACGTTCTCGGATGAGAGCCAGAAGAATAAGCGCGCTTACGCTAAGCTTGGAGGTCTTTTTGAACATAGGGTCATAGAGCGTGAGAAAGATTCGCTAGAGAATTTGGAGGCTATGTTTGTCGTTGCATCGGGGTTGTACCACACCAAGTTGAAGCGAAGCAATAGCTTTGCGTGCGAGGTGGTGCAGCGAGGTCGCGCACTGCTCAAGAAGCATGGTGTGGAGGAGATGAGTAGTAGCGAGTGGTCTTCGGCAAATGTGAAAGGTGCTACGGAACCTATAATTCGTATGTCGCAGATCGCGATGTTGATCCATAAGAGTGATATGTTGTTTAATAAGGTTAAGAATTTGCGCACGCGCGATGATGTGTTGGCGCTCTTTAACCTCAATGCGAGCGATGAATGGTCGCGCTTCTATGGTGGTGGCGAGAGTAAATATGTCGTTGGTGTCGATAAGCGCGATATGATTGGTATTAACTTCGTTGTGCCGATGCTCTATGCCATTGGCAACTACTTTGACGATGGCGAGATCACTGATGCAGCAGATGAGATCAATGAGGCTATTCCAGCTGAGAATAATAGGTTCATTAGAGGGTGGCGAAGCTATGGTCTGACACCTATCTCTGCTTATGAAACGCAATCGCTGCTGGAGCTTGCTACGAGCTATTGCCGTTTGAAGAGTGATAAGAGTGTTGCGGCGGATGGTGAGGAGAGTAATATGCCGCGTTGCGAGAGTTGCCCTATTTATGAGCATATTGTCGGACCCAAATCAATTTTGAATGAGGTGCCAAACATGTTGGTTTTATAGTGTTGGTTAGATGATAAAAAAAAGAGGTCGAGTTTTCAACAAACTCGACCTCTTTTTTATCTAAAAAACTCCGAACCTTAGTTCTTCTCTGATGCAGTTGTAGCCTCGAATACTGCTAGTGTACGATCGCCGCTCTTAAGTGACAACTTAGAGCCATTGATCTCATACTTGCGCGCTGCTTGAAGCATGCGTAGGAAGTTGTTCTCCATAACATCGTTGTGGCACATTGCGCGAGTCAACGCCTTGTTTACGATGCGCAAAGAGCCATCCTCCTCGCCGAATGTAACATCGCTCATAAATGAGTTGCAACCTGCAACACCCGAAACTGTGCCATCCTCGTTGAAGATCATCTTGAAGCTATTGTCATCCTCGCGCTCGAAAGCCTTCTCGCGATACTCCACCATCGCCCAAGTTGTGCCTTGAAGCGACTTAGAGCAACATCCAACACTGATAAACGTAGCTACAGCACATAGGGCAACAAGTGCCAAATTCTTAATTTTCATCTCTTTATTGTTTTATATTGGTTTGCGTATATCTCTGTGCAAATATAGCCATAATTGGGTGAAGAAAAAAATGGCCAGCTAACGAATTGCTAGCCGACCATCTATTTCTGCTATAGAATAGCTTAGATGCAATCTTTTACTTTGCGCTCAAGATATCTTTCGCACTGTCCCGATATATCGTAGCCCAAGATCGCTCCGAGGATAAAATCTTGTTCCGGGTTTAGTTCATTCAGAGGACGATTTATCATCGCTTCGACAGCCTTTATACACTCGCTCTTGCCAAAGAATAGGTTTATGTTACCGTTGTTGATCGGTTGTATGTGGTATGGAATATTCTGGCTCTGCAGGCGTTGCAGTGCAAACTCTTCGAACTTGCGTGGCATAGTATGCAGCACCATCTTGCGTATCCCCTTCTTTAGCTCATATATGTGGTTCAAGAAGACCTTCATCTCACGAGCATTCTCCTGTTTTGCGAGTGTTGTCATAGTTTATTCGATTTCTATTATCTCTATTTCTAACGATTTGTAATGCAATAAAATTATAGGCTGCTTTTGATAGACTCTATCCAGGCATCAATCTTACGCTCGCTATTTGAGCAATCGTTCACATCATCTAGAGCAAGTCCAAGCAATTTGCCATCTACTTCAGCGGCCGAAGCGCTATATGTGTAGCCCTCTTTTGATGTTGTGCCAACAAATTTTGCTCCGCACCCCTCTATCTCTTTGTATATTAGCCCAATCGCATCGCAGAATGTGTCGCAATATGATTCAGCATCACCACAACCAAATAGCGCGATCGTCTTGCCTGATAGATCGGCTGCAGCCAACACTTTTACTCCATCATACCAATCATCCTGTAGTTCCCCATACCCCCAAGTTGAGGAGCCAAGGATAAGTGAATCATGCTCCGCTATTGTGTCGGCACTCATAGATGATACGTTGATCGCCTCAACTCCAAGCTTTGTTGCTATTGTGTTTGCGATAGCTTCACAACTTCCAGTTGTAGAGCCGTAGATTACTGCTGTTTTTCCCATTTTTTTATGATTTGATTCTTACTTAACTATAATTACAAAGTAAGCTATAAATCGCTGAGTTGTAAATAGCATATTGTTGCTATTTTAACCCCTGTAAAATAAGGAGCGACTAACCTTTAGTGGCTAGTCGCTCCCGAAACTGTTACTCTAAACTCTTAGAATGTTACACGCGCTCCAATTTGCATGTACCAACGTGAGCTGAAGTCGCTTTGTAGCAACTCTGTCGCTGTTGTATCAAATGCGTATGTTGGTGTGTAACCTCCGTCTGATGCTGTTAGCGATGTTACCTTTAGTGGGTAGTATGCGCTATAGTTAACGTAGTTGTACATTCCCCATTCGCGGTTCAACAAGTTCGTGAAGTTCATGATATCCAACGATAGCTCGATGCGGCTATTCTTCTGACGGTTGTAGATGAAGTTTTGCGCAATGTGAAGGTCGAAGTGATGCTCAAATGGAGTCTTCAGGCCGTAGCGCTCTGCGAATTGACCGCGGTGTGAGCTTGCATAGTTGTCGTTCTCTACCCAATCGATGAAGTTAGCTTTGTCTGTTGCAGAGCTCCAGCTCATAAGCTCAACCTCAGCTGCTGTTGGGATATATAGAAGTTGGTTGTATGCTGCGTTGTCACCATTCACATTCTTCCAGTTCTCGTTGATAGCGTAGTGGTAGCGCGATCCAGATGAACCGTTGTAAACAACTCCAACAACTGTGTTCATGCGCCCCTTAGCGTACATCGGAGAGTTGTAGCTTACCGATGCCTTCAAGCGGTGAGGAACATCATACTTCGAGAAACCAATCTCACTCATGTCGTTTGAGTTGATAGAGTAGTTGCCCGACCAGTTTGAGTTGGCAACAGACGATGTACCGTCGTTCACAGAGTATGCGTGTCCAAATGTGTAAGATGCCATCAAGTTAAGACCGAAATCGAAGCTCTTCTCTACCATTGCACTAAGGTTGTATGTGTAACCCTTACTTGTATTCTCTAGGTTGATTACTGCTGCGTAGTCGCCGCTATCTAGATCGTAGTAGGTAGATGTGTTGTTCTCGTTTGCTGCATCTTCCGACACGAAGAAGACCTTCTTGCCATTATCTGTCAAAGCAAGGTTTGTAAACGCAATGTTGTTCAATGTCTTAGAGTATACTCCCTCAAGAGTTACCTTCCAACCTCTGCGGAACGTCTGCTCGAAGGCAAGGTTCGCGCGGAATACTTGTGGGTATTTGAAGTTCTCATCAATAACGTTTACCGTTTGACTACCTGCGGTTCCTGATGTTGTAGGTGTTGCAGATAGGGCAGGTGTTGTAGATGAGCTAGAGTACATCGATGTGCTGATCATGTCGACACCATTGTTCGTGAAGGCGTTGTGAAGCCATACGAATGGTACGCGACCTGTGAAGATACCCGCACCTCCGCGCAACAGTGAGCGATGCTCCGAATCGATGAAGTAGCGGAATCCTACGCGAGGCGACCAAAGGATCTTTGTCGAAGGCATACGACCAATAACATGCTCGCCGTTGTTTGCTATGTCAGAGCTGTTGAATGCCTCGTTTGTCGCTGGGTCGTTTAGTAGAATTGGAATATCTGCACGAAGACCTGCCGTAAGTGTGAAGTCGTTGTTTGGCTTCCACTCATCTTGAATATAGAATCCAAGTTGAAGGGCGTTCAGCGTTGGCATGAACTCTGCGTTTGTGCCATTTGCTGCGTAGTTGTAGTGGTATTGCGTAGCTTTGCCTTCGCCTCCATCAAGGAAATCCTCTAGGCTATTATATATATAGTATCCTGTAGAGTTCTGAATATATGTATTACCAATAAGGTATAGCTCGTTGTGAGTTCCCGCAGTGATTGTGTGGTTACCTTTGTAGATCGAAGTGTTGTTTGTGAATGTTACAACATCTTGGTTCACGG
This sequence comes from Rikenellaceae bacterium, assembly GCA_047174045.1. Classification (GTDB taxonomy): domain Bacteria; phylum Bacteroidota; class Bacteroidia; order Bacteroidales; family Rikenellaceae; genus Alistipes. The sequence goes on along the minus strand of JBCQUJ010000008.1, from coordinate 25,782 downwards.
CGTTAGCACCTGAGTTGCGATCAGTACCAATATATACTGTGTTGCCCGTAGCCTCGTCTGCACCAAGTACGTTGTTGATACGAACATAAGGTCCCATGTAGTTCACCGAGCGGAAGTCGCGCACACGGTTGTATGTAACACGCATCTCGTTCGATATGTCATCCGTGAAGCGAGAGTTCAACTCTGCAACGACAGAGTTCGTAAGGTTGTCGAGGCGGTAGCTACTGTTGTTGAATGTATATGTCGCTTGCGATGCGCTATATTTATCATCGTAAGCATTCTTCAATTGGTAGCGAAGCATCAACTTGTGTTTCTTGTTGATGTTGTAGTCAACGCGCGCCATAAGGTCAAAAGACTCAGTAGCTGTGTTGCGCATTCCGAACTCCTCGGTGTTGCCAGTTATAGAGCTATATTTGTTGATGATCTGTTGTGCAACATCCTCTGAGATGTAGTTGCTAGCATATCCAGGGTAGTATGATACTGGCTCGATAGTCTTTGTGTTTTCAAGACTTACGAAGGCGAACAACTTATCCTTAACAAGCGCTCCACCTGCTGTAGCACCAAATATGCGTGTCATCTGCTCATCTGCTTTGATGCGCTCTTGACCTTCGGCAAGTGTTCCGGCAGTTGAGCCGTAGAAGTTTTGGTTGTTGTAGTATGCGTAAGCAGAACCTTTGAAGATGTTTGTTCCCGATTTTGTCACGGCGTTGATACCACCACCAGTGAATCCTCCTTGGCGAACATCGAATGGAGCAACTACGACTTGGATCTCCTCGATTGCATCTAGCGATACTGGGTTTGATCCTGTTGAACCTCCATTTGTTCCAGAGCTTGATAGACCAAATACGTCATTTGAAACGGCACCATCAATTTGGAATGAGTTGTAGCGGTTGTTGCTGCCAGCGATTGAGAGTTGCGAGCCATCTTTGCCAACAAGTGGCGAAAGAGCTACGATGTCCGATACGCTGCGTGATACCGAAGGGACGCTCTCGATGGCATCCGATGAGAAGCTGCTTCCAGCTCCTGTTTTGGCGTTGTTGAAGCGGTCGCCAGCCGATGATGTAACGACGATGTTATCCATCTCGATACCCTCGCTAAGTTTAACTGTGTGGGTGTAGGAGTCACCTAGTCGGAGCGAAATGCCCTCTGTTGCGCTTGTTGTGTAACCAACGTAGCTAATTGTCACTGTGTAGGGGCCACCTGTGCGCATTCCGCGAATTGCATAGCGTCCGTCAACATTTACTGCAGCGCCATACTCTGTTCCCGAAGGTGTGTGGACCGCATGCACCGTTGCTCCGATGAGCGGTTGGCCTGCATCGTCTGTTACCAGACCGCCAATTGAAGATGTTGTGACTTGAGAAAAAACCGTTGCTGAAAGCAGCGTAAACGCAAAAAGAAGTAGCGTTTGTTTAATTGAGAGGAGATTTTTCGTCATTGAAATGATTTTTGTTTATTTACAGGGCGTTTTTTTTGTGTGTTAGCGACCTGTAAGTTTCTGTTCATTGTCATGGGCAAAAGTAGTGGAATGATGTTTCATTTCGGTAATCAAGATGTTGCGATTGTGTTAAAAAGTGGCAGTTGTTGCTTTGGTTGCGTTTTGCGATACTATTTTATTTATATATTTGTGGGGGGCGGATAATTGCAACTAACTATTAAACTATATTATAATAATGACAAAGAGTTTGAAACTAAAGATTTTTGCTGCGCTGGCACTTCTTGCTGGCGGGCTTTTCTTCTATTGTGATCAACGCGCAACGACAGAAATTGTTGTGCTATCTACCAATGATGTTCACGCTTCTATTGGCGGATCGCCGCGTTTGGCGACATTCGTTAAGGAGATGCGTGCCGAGAATGAGAATGTGTTGGTTATGGATGGAGGGGATTTCTGTTCGGGTAATCCTTATGTCGATATGGCTGAGCATCGTGGTGAACCGATCATAGACCTTATGAATATCGTTGGGTATGACGTTATAACGTTGGGTAACCATGAGTTTGACTATAATGTGACGAACTTGAAGCGCAATTTGGATAGGTTGAACGCAGATGTTTTGTGTGCTAATGCCGATTTTTCGCGTAGTGTGTTGCGCAACTCAGTGAAACCTTACAAGATCGTTGAGGTTGGAGGTGTTCGCATGGCTATCTTGGGACTTATTGAGCTTACGGATCTGGGTGTTCCTTCTACGTTGCCAGCTAACGTATCATCTATAAAGTTTCGCGATGGTATAGAGGTTTCGCAGGAGTATCGCTTCTTGCGCGATAGTGCCGATTTGGTTGTCGGATTGACTCACTTGGGCTACCAAACAGATTCTTTGATGGTTTGTGTGAATGATATGTTCGACCTTATTGTTGGTGGTCATTCGCATACGCACATCACTGAGGGTCGCACAATAAATGGTACGGTTGTCACACAGTCTGGTTCGCGCCTCGACAATGTTGGCGTGACACGCATCAAGGTTAAGCGCGGCAAGGTTAAGTCAATTGTCAATGAAACTGTGTCGTTGGCGGGTTATGAGCCAGACTCTGTCGCTGCGGCTTATGTCGAGAGGGTGACATCTGATAGTCCGCTCAACCAACCGATCGGTAAGCTTGATGTTGCACTCGATAAGACGGGGTTGAAGAATCTTATAACGGATGCTGTTCGCAAGAGAAGTAGGGCTGATATTGCGTTGCAGAATTCAGGCTCTATCCGCATCGATAAGCTTGAGGCTGGAGATGTCACGTCAGCGAATATCTACTCGTTGGATCCATTTGGTAACCATATCGTTACGCAACGTTTGACTTTGGCGCAGATCAAGGAGTTGTTGATGACGAACTATAAGCGTCCGCATGCTAAGAGTACAGACCTTTCGCCTAGTGGAATGACATATCGTGTTATTATGGGTGCTGATGGTGTTGTTACGGATATTGAGTGTTTCGATATGGATGGCAAGCCAATGGTTGACGGAAAGCTTTATCGTATGGCGACAAACAACTATGTTAGCTCGGCATATATCTACGAGGGGCAGAATAAAGCCTCGAAGTTGGGGCTTGCTCCAGTTAAGATCGCTGAGGTTGTGATCGATGCTTTTAAGGCGACAGATGTTTATAATGGCGACAACACCGAGCGCGCGGTTATCGTTCGCGCGGAGTAAATATTAAATCATAAATAGATGAAAAGTATGAAGAGTTTCAAGAGGGCAATTTTTGCTGTTGCTGCGGCTATGTTTGCCGTTGCGTGTTGTTGCGGAGGTGGTAATGGTAGTTATAGTGGTCCAGCTTTGAGCGGACATCGCGGCGTGCCATATTTGGCGCCAGAGAACACTATGGCTGCGATAGATTCGGCAATCGTGTTGGGTGTTGAGTTTGCTGAGGTCGATGTCTATGAGAGCAAGGATGGCGTTTTGTATATCATCCACGATCGCACTATGGATCGCACAACAAATGGTACGGGTTACATCGCGAACCTCAATTCGAGCTATATCGATACGCTAGATGCTGGCGAGTGGTATGGTGAGGAGTTCCGCGGATTGAGCGTTCCTCGCTTGCGCGATGTTTTGCGCCGTGCTAAGGAGGGTGGCGTTAAACTTACGCTTGACTATCGCACGGGAGATCTTCAGAAGATGTACGATATGATTGTTGAGGAGGAGATGCTCGACAATGTAACTTATGTTATGCCTCGCGAGGCGGCATATCGCAAGTTTCGCGAGATTGCACCAGATGTTAAGGGGATGCAGGCTTATGTTTCGGGCGAGAGTTCTATGGAGCGCGATATTGAGCGTTGGAACCCAGATGTTGCTGTTGTGTGGACAGATTCGTTGACGCAAAATCTTGTTGACAAGTTGCACGAGAAGAATATCAAGGTTTTGGCTCTATCGTTGAAGAAGGAGGATCCTGATACGATGGGCTACAACAAGTGTGTTCGTTTGGGTGTCGATGTTATTGCTACGGATCGTCCTGACTACTACGCTAAGCGCCGCAATGGTTCGAAGTGTTGCCGCTAGTTTGGTTTGCGGCAGATATAATATCTGATATATAAAATAAGAGGGGCTGATGATTCAGCCCCTCTTCTCTTTGCTATTGTTAAAATAGCGCCGTATGCTTTCGCTAATTACTTCTTAGCAACAGCTACTACGTCAGCACGACGTGCGTTCTTAGTTGTTGTAGAACCCTTACCGCTAGCCTTGATTTGCTTAGCGCTAACGCCCTTGCTAACTAGGTACTTCTTGATAGTCTCAGCACGCTCAGCAGATACTGCCTTGTTAACCTCTGGCTTACCAGATGTGCTTGCCCAACCTGTGATAGTTACCTTTGCAGATGGGTTAGCCTTCAACCACTTTACAAGGTTAGCGCTCTTAGAGTACTCAGACTTCTCGATAGTCTTTGAGTTGCCGTTTGAGAAGTAGAATGATGTCTTGTACTCCTTAGTCTTAGATTGAGATTGAGAAGTAGAGCTCTTTTGTGCAGAAGCAGTTGGAGCAGCAAGTGTCATTACCATTGCGATTGCAAGGCATTGCGCGATTCTTTTGATTGTAGATTTCATCTTTTTTTTATTTAAGTTTAAAAATGTTTGATAATTTGCCGCAAGTTAATGATTATTTGGCAATAAAGACCAAAATTTGCCATAAAAAGTTTTTTCCTCCCCACAATCTCTCATCTACCGCATGCTATTTTGTGCTGTAAAAAGAGACTATCCCCGGCAGCATTTGCCACCGGGGATAGTTTGTTGTGGTTAATTATTGGAGTGTTTATTTCTTTTTCTTCTCCAGCTTCGCCTGCTCTTTCGCTGCCTTCTCCTCTATTGCGCGTTTCTCGTTTACGACAAATGCATCAAGGTTCTTTATGGCATACCTTGCTTTACTTCTGCTGTCACCTTGCAATGATAGTTTCTGGATGAACACTGCTCTTTGAGCAGTTCTTGCTTCTGTGCAGAGGAAGAATATGTTATCTTGCAGCTTGCACTTATCTTCATCGCTTACGTTGTTCTCTTTAAATCCATATTTGCGGATGTAGCTGTATACATGGTGCAACCCTGCATTTGTTTTATTGCATAGCTCTTCGATCTCTTTGTCGCGCATGTTGAAGCGTTCGATATGTACTCTTGCAACACTATCCTTTACGAATTTTTCGCGTTGAACAATACTATCCTTTACGAATTTCTCGCGTGCTGCTGCCACTTTTGCAGCGTTAGCAATACTATCTTTTACGAATTTCTCGCGCTTCTCTGCAGCTAGCTTTATGCTCAAGATGCTATCGACAACTGCGAAATGTTTCGGCTTAATCTCTTTGTATCCAAGGTTTGTATTTGTATTCAAGTCAGTAACGTAAACATAAATATTATTTTTCTCTTTACTTGCGCTTGTGACTTTTAGATTAGCTCTCGACTTAACCTCTTCGCTTACGGCATCTTTCTGACCTAGGTAGACCATTAGGTACTCATACTCATCATCTGAAAGAAATTTATTCGATTGATCACGCAAAACGTAGCTATATGCTTTGCATTGAAGCTCAATAGCATCCTTGTCGTTAGAGTTTCGGATCAGGCTCTTATCTCCGCCCATAAGGTAGCGGTTAAGGTCAGAGCTATTAAAGAGGTTGTAAGCATCATTTAAATTTGCCTCTCCGTCTCGCTCCACAATAATGCCAAAGTTTTTGAGTTGCTCCTCAGTCATCTTTCCATTTGCATACTCCAACGCTAGTCGCTTCGTCTCTGCACTTGCATAGAAGCGGTTTTTTAGCTTGTCGTTGTGGTCGCGACGTGTATCTGCCGTAACAACGCCATTCACAAGAGTTATTCCTGGCTCTCCTTTTGTGATTCTTCCATTGCTTGTTATGGTGCCTTTTAGTGTTGATGTACCATAGTTGTTAGGGTATTTTGCATCATAAGCGCCAGTGACTGTGCCTTTGTTGAAATTTATGTATGCGTAGCTTTTAAGTACTGTTCCTTCGTGCAATGTATATCTCCAGGCGCCGTGTGGTACTCCGTCAACAAAGTTTGCAGTAATTTTAACAATCTCGTTATCTGTTATGACCTTGTTCTTTGTTTTGTCTGTCGCAACAACAGTGCTGTTTGATGTGATTGTTACTAGGCCGTTTAGCCACCCATCTTTGAATGTCGCAGAGCTATTGTAAACGACTGTAGATTTCATACTTTGGTTGTTGGCACTCAATGTTCTTGAGAAGTTACAGCTTGCCGAGTATTTACCGTGTTTTACATAATCTCCGTTCTCATCCTCGTAAACCGTATATGTCTCTTTCACATCGGTCGTCCTAGGTACGGCTATATTGTTAGAGTGTCTTATTAGGATATAAATCTCCGAATCTTTGCTTCGCGTTACTAGGGTCTTGTTCTGACCGTTCGCGGTGATTGTTGCAAGTGATGCCACAAGGGTTAGTGACAGCAGAAGGAATTTTCTCATCTTTTTTAAATTTGTGTTTTGTTATTTTGTTTAATATTTTTTGTTGATTTTTTAACACGTAAATGTAGAGTGTCGCCAAGGAGCAATCAAGTTCACTTTGGTTCATTTGCTGTTGTGTTGTATAATTAGTTGCCTAAATAGTTATTGATTGCAATAAAATGTGCTAAATTTGCAACCGATTTTTTTATTTATAGATAGCAAGAGAATGTCGGAAGAGAGTGCAACATCGGGCTTTGTTGAAGCGAGCCAAACCATAGAACCAAATAGATATACGAACCCCGTCTCTATTGGTCAGAAAGATCGTGAGATATATCCGAGCGAGGAGGGGTACAGGTATCTGTTCAGAACGTCACGACACGGTAAATTTCGTGTGCTGAAGGCTATTAAGCCAGAGTATCGCGACAATGAGCTCTACAGTACAATGCTCCGCAAGGAGTTTGATTTGGCATACGAGCTAAATCACCCAAACATAATCCAAACAATAGATCTTGAGATGCATCCAGAGTATGGTTTGTCGATACTCGGAGAGTTTGTTGATGGGATACCGCTAAATGAATTTGTTGAGCGCGGTGGAATACGAAACAATAAGATTCGCGATAAGATCATCTCGCAACTATGCGATGCGTTAGATTATATCCACACAAAGCAGATAACGCACCGCGACATAAAGCCGCAAAATATCTTGATAACGTACAACGGTACGAATGTGAAGATAATTGACTATGGGTTGGCTGATGAGGATGCCTATTGTGTTTTGAAGCAGCCGGCGGGGTCGCGCAACTACATAGCACCGGAGATATTGAACAAGGAGAGTGAGTTTATCACAAATCAATGCGATATATATTCGCTTGGAGTGGTTATTAATGATATGTGTGGAGATAGGCCAAAGGGTAAATATCGCCATATAGTGCGAAAGGCAACCGCCAATGTCGATAGTAGATATGGCCGGGCAGGAGATTTAAGCGATGATTTGAGTGATAGTCTGTGGTGGTTAAACCCTCTAAAGTGGTTCTAAGAATGGAGATTACAATAAATGCACTGTTGCATAAGGTGGAGCAGAGGAGTGAGCATAGGGTGCGCACCACGAAAGATTTTGAGTTGTTGAGCGAGGAGATTTTACAGCAAACTCGCACGAGGGTCTCTGCGGCGACATTAAAAAGGTTGTGGGGCTATGTAAGTGATAGGCGCAACCCAAGGTTGAGTACGCTCGATATATTGGCTAAATTTGTTGGTCACGCTAGCTTTGAGAGCTTCTCTCAGTCGCAAAAAGATTCATCGACATCGGAGTTTTTCTCTCCATTCACGATTGAGTCAACAGACCTTCGCGTAGGAGAGCGTGTCGAGATAGAGTGGTTGCCAAATAGGCGCGTTGTATTTGAGTATTTGGGCTATAATAACTACAGGATTGTAGATGCACACAACTCAAAACTAATTGTTGGAGATGAGCTCTCGACAACTTCATTTGCTCTTCAGTATCCGCTCGTAACATCCTCTGTGCGCCGTGATGGTTTGCAGCTGCCTGCATTCATAGCTGGTAAGGATGGAGGGTTGACAAAGGTTGCGACCGCATAGTTTATTAATCGAGATAGAATTGTTTATGCATAATTTTATATATATCATATCGATAGTCGCTGGGTTGTATCTTCTGCGAATTTGCTCTAAGAAGAGTAGTCGTGATGGTTTGCTGCTTACTGTTGGCGTTGCGTGTGTCGTGGCGGTGTTGAGCCTTTATCATTGCAAGATGTATAATGCTACATACGTGGCTTATGAAGGGGATTATCTGTTGAGGGTAAGGCGCTTTGGGAGCTATATGCATGGTAACGATGCGGCGAAGGGTGTTTTTGAGCTAAAGCGATCGACAGGCGATAATTACAAAATAACGAGTCAGGGGTATGGTGCTTGTGTCGATTTTTGGGGTGAAACGGCAAAGATGACTAGAACGAGACAGCGAAGTGGTGGGCGTCGTAAAAGAACCCGTCGCTCGACGATCTATACCTGGGACCAAACTCCTGAGACGACATTGCCAATGACAATTGAGCGAAGATACCGCAGCGGAATGGTCGCAGCAAACTCGATGTTTGATCAAGGCTCTATACCTGATGAGGTGAGAGGCAAGCTGTTTGACTACCCAATGCTTGATGATGTGGGGTATATCGGAGTTGAGGGAGGAGCTGCGCCAGATGAAAATGGTGTGAAAAGGCTTGCTGTTGGTCATCAGGAGACGGTATTGGGGTTGGATGACGACAATTTCAAATATAAGATGTCGCGACTGAATGGTGTTTTCGGGGCAAAAAATAGACCTCGAACATATCTGCTATTTTTTGAAGATAAGCCAGCGGAGTATGGTGAGTATCAAAAAACATATTGGCGAGGCGGAAATTTGAATGAGTTGGTTGTCTGCATTGGTTATAGCTCCGTGACAGGTCGTATCGAGTGGTGCAACACATTCTCGTGGGAGGTGGAGCCTTACGTCGCACCAAGGGTAAGGCAGTGGTTCGAGAGAAACAATAGCATGGAGCGATATGGTCAATTCATTGAGTGGTACGAGGCACTGTTGAGTAGTGAAAAGACGAAATGGCAGACGAAGTTGCCAGCGGAGTTTGGTTGTTGGCGTGTAGGATTGACGATTGGTCAAATCTGTTTGGTGGCGCTTATGACATTTGTGGCTACGTTGCTTATGGGGCTGTGGGTGGCTGATAGAGAGAGGTATCACGGAGCTATAGTGTTGAGGTCTATAACGTTGAGAGGGGCGTATGATGAGTTGTCACGAACATCGATACTGTTGATTTTTGTAATGGCGATTCTCTATTGGGCTGTGTATAGGTTCTATTTTGCTGTAGGCGGGGCGAATAATTATGATTTTGATAGGGCCCAGGTGTGCGAGTTGTCTGTGACTATTCTTATTATGATTAGTTCTGCGCTCTATTTTCGTGATGAATCTGCTGCAGCAAATGTTAAAGCGTATGCTGAGGGGGAGCGTGAGAGGCGACACAGAAGGTTGTTGCTGATTTTTTGTATTCAGCAGGTTGTGATTGTTGCAATGGGTATCGTTATGGGTATTGATGTTTTTGCAGTGGTGTGTTTTACCTCCCTGTTATTTTCGTATACTACCTATTCAAAGGTGAGAGCTAAGTTTTACAGCGCCCCTGATGGCTCTGACGGTGGCAAGGGTAAGAGTAAGTCCGTGGAGTAGATTGTTTTTACTATATAAAATATACAAAAGAAAAAACCTGAAAATCAATTGATTTTCAGGTTTTTTGCTGTTTAGGCAACTTTTGTCTAAAAGCTTACCTTTTAAAAGTGGTACCACCAAGAATCGAACTAGGGACACACGGATTTTCAGTCCGTTGCTCTACCAACTGAGCTATGGTACCTTTTGTAACTGCAGTGCAAATATAGAGGATTTTTTTTAATCCGCAAAATTATTGAGCATAAAATTGCATAAAATGGCTCTAACGCAGGTTGTAAAGTATATGTTTCTTGTAGAAATAGCTGAAGCGGCGCCCGAAATCGCGAATGAATCCGCGGTTGAATATTAACGATTCGCAGGCGCCAGTGTGGCTGCCCTGTATGCAGAGGTCTGGGTGTGACTGATACATAGTCGGTATTACGCCGCTGCTGCGTAGTCTGTCCATGTAGTCGTCAATAGCTATGTCACATTTGTTCTTCTCTAGATGATTCAGGAAGGTTGTTGCGTAGCTATTGTTTATTGTGTAGCACGCTGTGCATTGCAGATTTCTTGGTTCGTATAGAATTCTTCCTTGTTGGCGAACGCTGCGTGGTATGAATTGCAGGTGTGTCGCTTCGTAGAATGCGAGCGTTGGCTCTTCTGGTTTGTGCAGCGATTCTAGTTCATCTATCTATTTGTTGAATTTCTCGACAAAGTCACTAGTTAGGATTGCATCATCCTCTAGTACAAGTATGCGGTTGAGGTTTTGTTTTACGACTTCTTCGAAGATTAGTATATGTTTTAGCGCACATGAGATGTGGCTCTTGCTTCGCCCTACAATGCTGTTCTCAACATCAGGAACAAAGTATTTCTCTAGGCGCTCCGCTGTTATATCTTCTATATCGCCATCAAGCATATATTCGAACTCTATACCCAGTTTTGCGAGCTGCTTCTCCATTGCTATTGCGCGATGCTCCGACCCTTTTTTGACGTGTGCTACGAATACTTTGTCTACTTTTACCATGATATATTTGTTGTCGATATAGTTGTATAATCTTTTGGTTGCATTGAACCCTTTTATGTTATTATTTGATATAATTTGAACAAAGATATTAAAAAGTATTTAAAAAAGCGACCTTGTTTTCAAAATATTTTATATATATTTGCTTTGTTAATAGTCAAATTTAGGTAGTGTATGGGGAATTTGAAAGATTTTTTTAGTGTTTCATCCGCTAAGTCCGCTAAGGGTGTAGTGCATAAAAACAACATAATCAAGCGTAATATAGTTGCGCTAATGGCTCTCACAGGCGAGTCTACTTTGTCGGAGTTGACCAGGAAGCTCAACGTAAGCGTGCCGACTATTACGAAGTTGGTTCAGGAGCTTGTTGATGAGGATATTTTGACAGACCTTGGTAAGGTTGAGACCTCTGGTGGTCGCCGTCCAAATATCTTTGGGTTGGCTAGTTCTGCTATATATTTTGTGGGTGTTAGTGTTGGCCGTACGCGGCTTATATATCTGTTGATGGATCTTCACAATAATGTTGTTGAAGAGTTGTCTGATCCCGATTTCGAGTTGGTTGATAGCGCTGCGTGTTTGGAGCAGATTTGTAGCGGCATAGAGCGTTTTGTTGATGGTTGTGGGGTTGATCGCGCTAAAATTATGGGTGTAGGGGTGAGCGTTACGGGGCGCGTAAATCCCGAAACTGGCCGCAGCTATAAATACTTTACCGATATGGGACTTTCGATGTGTGAGGTTGTCGAGAAGAGAGTTGGGATTCGTGTCTTGTTGGAGAATGATACTCGTGCTAGATGTTTTGCTGAGTACCTCTGTGATGGTCCGGATCTTCTTGCTGCTGGCGGTGATGTCGAAGCGCCTGGAGGTAGTGCTGCGGAGCGAAACGTACTCTATTTGCATCTTGGTCTTGGTGTCGCAATTGGAATTATTACAGATGGAAAGCTCTATTATGGCAAGAGTGGTTTTGCTGGTGAGTTTGGTCATATTCCGCTCTTTGACAACGATTTAATATGCGCCTGTGGTAAGAAGGGGTGTCTTGAGACGGAGGTTTCGGGAGTTGCTTTGGAGAGGAAGTTGCGTTCGGCGATTGATCAGGGTGTGAATACGATTTTGAGCGGCAGTGGTTCGGTTAGCGTTGAGGATATTGTTGCTGCGGCGAAGCGTGACGACAACCTCTCTATAGAGCTTATTGCTGAGATTGGCGCTAAGGTTGGGCGAGCTATGGCTTATCTTATAAATATTTTCAATCCTGAGAGTGTTGTGATTGGAGGCGCTATAGCGGAGGCTGGCGATTGTATTATGTTGCCTATGATGGCGGCGGTTAATAGATATTCGTTGGGGTTGGTCTATAAGGATACGCAGTTTAGACTCTCGACTATGGGCGACAGTGCGAATGCGTTGGGTGTTGCTATGTTGATGCGCAATAAGATTTTGGATATATAGTGTTGTGTATAATTGATAAAAAATAGAGCTAATTTATGGGAGTTGTAGAGAGCAGTCAATGGGTTAACTTGCGCGGCGAAAAAGTTGTTTTGCGAAGTGTTGAGCCGGAGGATGTTGATGTTATGTATGCGATGGAGAATGATCAGCGAAATTGGCGTGTTAGTGGTACTACGGTGCCATTTTCGAGCTATGTTCTTGGCCGTTTTGTGGAGTCGCAACAGCAAGATCCATTGGCGAGTGGGCAGTTGCGTTTGATGATTGAGAATCATGGTGGAGAGGTTGTTGGGATCATTGATTTGTTTGAGATCGATAACTATAATCATCGTGCTGGAGTTGGTATTTTGATCGATGAGAGGTATCGTCGTGGCGGCTTTGGAACAGATGCTTTGGCGGTGCTTGAGCGCTACGCTAGAGAGGTGTTGCAGATCCACCAAATTTGGTGCGGAATTGGTGCCGATAACGTCAGTTCGCTGAAGCTGTTTTTGGGGCTGGATTATAAGAAGGTTGGTTGTAAACGCGACTGGATTTGGAGTGCTGATGGCTATCGTGATGAAGTTATGATGCAGCATATTTTGGAGTAGCTATTTGATGTAGCGGCGCTGTAATGGCGTAAAAAAGGGCAAAAAAAGTGATTTTTGCCCTTTTTTGGTTGTCTGTTTGTGGTATATGTAAGATTATTTTTTGTAACTTTGCACGCGAATAGTCATATAGATATGAGAAGAATAGTATTATTTTTAGCACTTAGCCTAATCCTTGGCGCTGTCAGTATTGACGGTGCTAAGGCGCAACGTGTTGCAGTAAAGACTAACCTTGTTGGTTTGTCAACTTTGTCGGCTAATGCTGCGTTGGATATGGCGGTGTCGCGTAGATGGTCGCTTGAGTTTGGTGCATCGTATAACAGTTGGGGTGGTTCTGATAAGTTGCAGGAGCTTGACGAGAAGGTTGATTGGATGCAGAAGCGCCACGTAACGTTTGATGCAAACGCTAAGTATTGGTTTGCTCGTCCATTCAATGGTCACGCACTTTTGGCTGGTATTAAGTTGGGTACTTACAACTACGACCTCTTTGGAATGAGGTTTTATGGTGATGCGGCTACTGTTGGTGGCGGTTACTCGTATACTTATGTTATCTCGCCTCGATTGAACATAGAGGGTGCTATCTCGGCAGGATTTGGACTTGCGAGCGAGATAACGGAGAATGGGGTAGCGCCAACTCCTAAGTTTATGCCGATGATTCACAAGGTTGGGTTGTCTATTGTCTATGTAATTAAGTAATAGAGGGTTAGCTAAGATGAAGATCAAGAATATAGATATTATGGCGACAGGGATTAAGGCTGCGGCAAAGCGTTTGTCGTTGATTGCTTCGTTTCTAGTCGTTATAATGACGGCGATGTCGTTTGGTGCATCGGCTCAGGAGACAACAACTATGCGTATTCAGGGTCGTGTGCTTGATGAGTCGTCGAAGCCTGTTGCTGGTGTTTTTATCACACAGAATTACATTGGTGTGGCAAGAACGGATGATGATGGTTATTTTACGGCGCTTGTGTCGTTGTCAATCCCTATGAAGTTCTATTGTCAGGGTTATGGCGAGGGCGAGCACATGCCGGTGCTTGGTCGTCAGCAAATCGAGATCAAGCTTGGTGGTGTAGAGATGGAGATCGATGCGGTGCAGATCACTATTCAGGATAAGGGTGAGGCGATGCGTTTCGAGGATTCACAGATGGAGATCGTTGGAGATCATATCCACCTTAGAACGAGATTCTTTGTGCCACAAAAGATCTATTCAAACCATACTCGTTTGATCGTGCAGCCAATTTTGCAAGATTTGGGAACTATGGATAGTATGTTCTTTAGAGCTATGGTTGTCGATGGTAAGATCTATGATATGGTTGATGATCGCAAGTATGGTTTTGAGCTTGATAAGAGTCCGATTGAGGGCTATAAGTCACCAGATGTTGCCATTACAAAGACCAACAAAATGGTGTCGTATCACGATTCGTTGAAGATTAAGAATATACATGGTGAGTACTCGGCTCGCGTAGCACTTTCGATTGAGGATTACAACCGTCTTTTGTACCTAGATTATATTAACATTGCGGATGGTACGATCAATCCATTGCGCTTCTTTGCAAAGAATATCTCTGGTGTGAATTTCGGTTATAAGGCGCAGCAGTTAGATGAGATGTATGGTCCTTCGCCTCGTGCGTTGGGTTATCCAATTACTGATGCTCGTTATACGCCATCGCCTAACTTGAAGTTGTATAATGACCACGGTAGTGCGCGTATCGCGTTCCGTGTGAATGCTGCTACGATTGACTATAACGATGAGCAGAGTTTGGCTGATCTTGGTGCTATTTCGGGGCGTTTGCGCCAGCTTCTTGCTGATCCAGATGCATCTGTGCAGGGTGTTTCCATACGAGGTGTGGCTTCTCCTGATGGAGTTCACGCGAGCAATATTAGTCTTGCGGCGCGCCGTTCGGAGTTCATCTTGTCGGAGTTGACGCCGGCGGTTCCTGAGGCTATGCGTAGCTTCGTGAAGTTGGATCACTCTTCGGAGGTTGCTAGTTGGTTGGAGGTTGCGCAGGTTCTTGAGGAGTTTGACTCGAACTATGCGGAGCAGGCTGAGGCAATTCGTGAGATTGTAAAGGCTGTGCCGACTGATTTTGATGAGCAGTTTGCGCGCGTTCGCCGTATACCTATATATTATGACGTTATCGCGAAGGAGATTTTGCCAACGTTGCGTCGTGTTGAGTATGAGATCAAGTACTCAATCTTCCGTATCTTGTCGGCAGAGGAGATCCGTGGAGTATATGAAACAGATTACACAGCTTTGTCGCGTCACGATTATCATATCTTGTTGAATCACACGCAGCGTATGGATCTAGCTTATTATAAGCAGATTGTTGATTGCGCTCTTGAGCTCTATCCAAACTACGCTTATGCGTTGAATGAGAAGACACGTATAAATATGTCTGAGCGCATCTACGATGCCTCGTTGCTAGAGCCTTACGTAAATTTGCGTGCTGATCAGGCGTTGTTGTTCAACCAGATGATAATGTTGCTTAAGACGAATAACTTTGCTGAGGCTAATCGCATTGCTAAGTGGTTGTCGAAGGAGGATCCTCGTTTTACTGGAATTTTGAACTACGCAACGCTTAATACGCCTGATATTGCGGATGTCTATCCATACTACGAGCAGAAGGGTGGTATGAATGATATTTTGGTGCTACTTGCATTGAAGCGTAATGCTGAGGCTTACTCAAAGATCAATGCTATGACAATGCCTAGCGACAGTGACGAAAGCAGAGCCATATATTTGTATGTTAAGGCTCTTTGTGCAAATAGAATGGAGAACCTTGGTGATGCCATTGCATCGTTGCAGGCAGCGGTTGATCTGCACCGTCCTTTGGCTGATATTATGGCTGTTGATGCCGATTTGATCGACCTTGTCGAGCTTATCGTAGTGCCAGAGTAGGTTGATTTAGAGTAAGTGAAGTAGCAATTTTAGGCGAAGAAAATTTTGAACTAATGGAGTTTAAGAGATTACATAAATATTTATGCGTGGCGATGTTGGCGCTATTCACTACGGTGGGTACTCTATCTGCGCAAACAACGAAGATCACGAGTACGCAGTCTGATGAGGTTGAGGGTACGAGTGAGATCGATTTGATGATGCAGCAACAGATGGAGCGTAAGGCAAGGGAGGCACGCGAACGCGGTGAGCTTCCTGAGTCGGAGCGTAAGGCGATGGAGTTGGATGAGGATCAGACAATCAATATCGATGCGACAATCTTCGTGCTTCATGAGCCAATTTACCCTAAGAAGATTCACTTTTCGCGCCGTATTCCACTTATTGCATCGGTTGAATTTGGTCCTTCAGGCAATCAATTTTCGCACTACATTGGTCTTACTGATGAGACCGGATATGGTATCGCGAAGAGTTGGACGACTTACTCTATCGGATTTAGGGTTGGAACTTGGTTTTCGGCTCGTTCGGGTCTTGATTTGGCATATCGATCGATGATGTCTACGGGTGTTTCTAACTACGAGGAGGGTATGTGGAGTGCGGTTCGTCCTTATTTGACATCGCATGTTATAGAGACGAACTATATGTTTCACTTGAATAACTTTGCAACGAGAAGTTTGAAGCTTCATACTTTTTCATTTACTGGAATGGTTGGTCTTCAGCTTGGTTTCAACGGTACATTGAGTGACTATAGCACAACAAATACGGCAGGTTTCAACCTTGGTGTTCGAATGGCATATTCGCCTAAGGCATTCCCTGCATCGATCTATGTTGAGCCGCGTGTAGGAGGTCGATTCTATTTCCCTGGTGATCATGGGTTTGAGAAACCAGCGTATGCTATCGAGCCATCGATCAGGGCTGGAGTTTCGGTCTACCTATTTGGTGCGCCATTTGAGACGCGTGAGAAGATGGATAGCGTTCGTTCTACTATTGCGGAGAGCCATACAGGAAAGGGTAGTTCGTTGCTTGCATTCTCATTGATGAGTGGTGTTGAGGGCTTCCTTAATGCTATGAGCGTTGATTATGTTTCGTCATTCTCGTTCTACGAGCGTGCGGCGATAACTACTCAGCTGAAGAAGACGCGATCGTATGTTGAGGCTGGTGTTTCATATTATAAGATGCCATTTGCTGGTATGGTTCAGCGCGATCAATTGTGGTATGATAACTATTTGAAGTTGATGCCATCTTATGGTATTGATGCGAGATATAGATTCTCTGCTAAGCCTAAGAATCCATATAGTACGAATGGTTTTAATCGCCGTAGTGAGATTGCTTTGTCTGCCGGAGGTGAGGCGCGTATGGGTGCTGGTGCTATGACGTATGGTGGACTTTTGGCGGCGCGTGCTTCGTTTGAGTTTGTTGATGATTTGGGAATCTCGATCTTTGTTGAGCCTAAGGTCTCTGCACTGTTGTGTAGTGGTTTGCAGGCTGTAATGGGAAGCAATCCTTTGGCGCTTGCTACGAGCGTCAGCTTTGGTCTAGACTTTAAGTTGGGTAGCTTCAGTAAGGCTGCGAAGAAGAAGGAGATAGTTGTTTCGGAGTAGTTTAGCTTGTTGTTATCGCAGTTGTTTGTTGCTCTTTTGGCATAGATTCTGCGTGTAATATGAGTTTGTAATGGTGCTCCAGCTGATTGGTTGATCGGTGATATGAATTTAATATAAAAGTCTGGAGCTTGCTCTGGACTTTTTTTGAATAATTTGTTTTTTTTATTCGCGAAATACAATATTTTTGTAGTAGTGTCGTTTTTTTTAATAAAGAGAGAAGAAAACATATAAATATAATAACCAATAAAAATTTTCAAACGTGGTTGACATTAAGGAGATAAACGAGCGCATTGAGCGCGAAAGCGTATTCGTTGAGTCGTTGCGCCAAGAGATGAGTAAGGTAATCATCGGGCAGGGACATCTTGTGGATACATTGTTAATTGGATTGCTTTCGGGTGGTCACATCCTTTTGGAGGGTGTGCCAGGTCTTGCAAAAACATTGGCTATTACTACTTTGGCTAAGGCTGTTGATGCTGATTTTGCGCGTGTGCAGTTCACGCCAGATTTGTTGCCTGCCGATCTTGTCGGTACGCTAATCTATTCGCAACGTACGGAGGAGTTTTCGGTTAAGAAAGGTCCTATCTTTGCTAATTTCGTTTTGGCGGATGAGATCAACCGTGCGCCATCTAAGGTGCAGTCTGCGCTTTTGGAGGCTATGCAGGAGCGTCAGGTTACGTTGGGTGATGAGACATATCCGCTTCCAACGCCATTCTTGGTGCTTGCAACACAGAATCCATTGGAGCAGGAGGGAACATATCCGTTGCCTGAGGCTCAGGTTGACCGTTTCATGTTGAAGGCTAAGATCTCGTATCCTAAGCGACAAGAGGAGCGCGACATTGTGAGGATGAATCTTGCTGGCGAGAAGATGCCGGAGGTCAATAAGGTTATCACTCCTGTTGATATTTTGAGTGCGCGCCGTGTTGTTGAGGATATCTATATGGATGAGAAGATCGAGAAATATATCGTTGATATTGTCTTTGCTACGCGCGAGCCAATGGAGTTTGGTTTGGAGCGTTTGAAGTCGTTGATTTCGTATGGTGGATCTCCTCGTGCATCTATCTCTTTGGCGCGTGCAGCACGTGCTTATGCGTTTATTCGTCGTCGCGGATATGTTATTCCGGAGGATGTTCGTGCGGTATGTCACGATGTGTTGCGCCACAGAATTGGTCTTACTTATGAGGCGGAGGCTGAGGGAATTACGCAGGAGCAAATCATCACTGATATTTTGAATAGTGTCGTAGTGCCTTAGTGCATCTGTTTTGCAATTTTTATTAGCTAATAATTAGATTTTGGAGATGGATCAGCAGAGCGAAAATGAGATATTGAGCAAGGTTCGTAAGGTCGAGATTAAGAGTCGCGGTCTAACGAATCAGATCTTTGCGGGGCAGTATCACTCGGCGTTTCGCGGACGAGGAATATCGTTTGCGGAGGTGCGTGAGTATCGTGCTGGCGATGATGTGCGCGATATTGATTGGAATGTCACGGCGCGTTCTAGCACTCCGCATATCAAGATTTATGAGGAGTCGCGCGAATTAACGATGATGTTGATGGTCGATGTCAGTGGTTCGCAGTCTTTCGGTACGCAGCAATACTCTAAGCGTAGGGTTGCATCGGAGATTGCGGCTGTGTTAGCTTTTTCGGCGGTTCAAAACTCCGATAAGGTTGGTTGCATCTTGTTCTCGGATGGTGTTGAGAAGTATATTCCGCCGAAGAAGGGTAAGGGGCATATCTTGATGATAATTAGGGAGTTGGTTGCTTTTCAGCCGAAGTCTAAGGGTACCAATATAGGTTCTGCATTGAGTTTCTTTACCAATGTAAACAAGAAACGTTGTACCTGTTTTATGTTGTCGGACTTCATGACGACAGACAAAAAATCGGAGTTGGAGTTGAGCAATGCTTTGAAGGTTGCGCGCTCGAAGCACGATTTGGTCGCTATCAGGGTCGCTGATCCGCGTGAATCGGAGATGCCAGATGTTGGGCTTGCGGAGTTTGAGGATGGTGAGACTGGCGAGAGAATGTTGGTCGACACCTCTTCTCGCAGTGTGCGCGATTTTTACGCGGAGCAGTGGCGAGAGCGTATGGAGCGCGGAGAGGAGCTTTTGAAGCAGAATAGGGTCGATTTGGCGCGTGTAACGACTGATGAGGATTATGTTGTTGAGTTGATAAAGCTATTCAAGAAACGTTAATAATAGGGTAATGAAGAGGGCTTTTGCACTTATAATATATATGTTTGCGGCGTGCGTCTGCGTGCCGTTGTTGGCGCAGGAGAAACCTGTGTTGCGCGCCTATATGGAGCGTGATAGCATTTTGATTGGTGATGTCGCGGCTTTGGTTATTGAGGTTGAGCAAGATGCGACACATGTTGTCGCTTTTCCTGAGTATGATATGTCATCTTCTGCGGCACTGTCGCCGGATGGTGATGCTCTGTTGGAGAGTGCTGGTGCTGCAACGCTCGATACGTTGTCGCGCGAGGGGCGTAGGTTGAAGTTGCGCCGTAAGTATCTCTTTAGGGGTTTTGAGCCGGGACGATATAATTTGGGTACAGCTTCGGTTCTCTATGCCGATATGGCGGATCAGAGCGTTGTCGATACGTTGTGGTCGAACGATTCGTTGATTGTGAACATCTCAACTTTTTTGATTGATTCTACGGCTCATGCAATTTTTGATGTTAAGGCGCAGCGCGAATTGCCATTTAAGTATGGCGAGATTTCGGGTTATGTTAAGTGGATCTTGATCATTGTTGCTCTTACATTGCTTGTTGCGCTTGCGGTATTGAAGATTATGTCGCGCTACGGATACTCTACGTTTGGTATTTTCGATGTTCCGCCACCGATTCCGCCACACATTACGGCGTTCAAGGCGTTGGAGTCGCTGCGCGGCGAGAAGTTGTGGCAGGAGGGAGAGTATAAGAGGTACTACTCCGCGTTGACCGACATTTTGCGTGGATATATTTCGGGTCGCTTTGGCGTTGCGGCGTTGGAGATGACTTCTGATGAGATTGTTGCGGCGTTGCGCGATATTGAGGATGTTCCGCAGAGGTGTAAGCTTGATGTTCAGGAGTTGTTGCGCGATGCGGATCTTGTGAAGTTTGCCAAGGCTGAGTTTGATGCGACACGGAACGAGGGCTATTTTGTTGCTACGCGCAGCTTCATTGAGCATACTATGGAGCAAGATGAGGAGGAGCTGGAGCAGGAAAAAGAGCAGGAAAAAGAGAAAGAGATAGCGGAGGTTGAAGTTTCGGAGCAAGGAGAGGAGGTCAGCGATGAGAAATAGAGTGTTTTTGGCGATGATGTTTGCTGTCGCAGCGCTGTTTGTTCCCTCTGTTGTCGTGGCGCAAAATATGCCTGAGCGCAGCGAGGTTCGCAGCGGTAATAGGGCTTATAAGGCGGAGAATTATGATAAGGCAGTTGAGAGTTATAATAAGGCTGTAGCGTTGGCTCCTAAGAGTTTCGAGTCGAAGTACAACCTTGCGAATGGTTTGTTGAAGAGTGGCAATGGTGCTGAGGCGGAGAAGATTTTGAAGCGTTTGGCAGCGGATAGTTTGTTGTCGAATAGCGATAGGTCGAATTGCTACTACAACCTCGGAAATAGCCAATTCATGCAGGGTGTACAGGGTAAACCGAACCAGCAGGGGCAGCCGCAGATGAACCAGAAGAAGCTTAAGGAGGCGTTGGCAAGCTATAAGAATGCTATGCGATTCGACCCTGAGGATACGGAGGCGAAGTATAACTACGCCTTCACGAAGGCTCTACTAGAGAGTCAGCCGCCGCAGGACGATAATCAAGACCAAGACCAAGATAATCAAGATCAAGAGAACGATAATAGCGATGATCAAGATAATCAAGATGGTGATGATGAGCAGGATCAAGACCAAGATCAGAACCAAGATAATCAAGATCAAGAGGATGATGGTGACGAGGAGGAGCAAGAGAGTCAGGAGCAGGAGCGCGATGGCGAGATTTCGGAGCAGTTGCAGCAGCAGATGCTAGATGCTATTCAGGCGCAGGAGGATAAGACTCAAGAGGATCTGAAGGAGAAGGCGAAGGGGGTCATGGTTCGCGGTGCGAAGAATTGGTAAATAATTTTTTAACAACCAAACAAAAATAATATGCAATTTGCATCACCTAAAATATTATATCTACTGATATTGGTTGTGCCGATGGTGGCATACTATATATATAAGTGTCGCCGCGGCGGTGTCACGCTACAGCTCTCTACTGTTGAGGGTGTTCGCCGCGCGCCAAAGACATTCAGGTATTATCTTCGCCACGCACCTTTTGTGCTTCGTATCGCAGCTATAATCTCTATGATTGTTGCTTTGGCACGTCCGCAAGATACGGAGCATCTGCAAAACGCAACGACAGAGGGTATCGATATTGTCCTTGCCATAGATATTTCAACTTCGATGTTGGCGCGCGACTTTAAGCCCGATCGTTTGACGGTATCGAAGCAGGTTGCTGCATCCTTCATCAGTGATAGAGTTGGCGACAGGATCGGTTTGGTTGGTTTTGCCGGCGAATCATATACTCTTGCGCCACTTACGACAGATAAGGGTGCGCTGCAAACTATGCTTGCTACGTTGCGTAGTGGTGTTATTGAGGATGGTACAGCGATCGGAAATGGACTTGCCACGGCGCTCAATCGTATGAGGGGCAGCACTGCGGAGAGCAAGGTTGTCATTCTGCTTACGGATGGAGTGAACAATCGCGGTGAGATCACGCCACAAACGGCAGCGGCTATCGCTAAGGAGATGGATGTTAAGGTCTATACTATTGGTGTTGGCTCTATGGGCGAGGCTGAATATCCTCTCTTTGATAACAACGGTAAGCTCGTAAGGTATGTCAAGGCGAAGGTTGAGATTGATGAGAAGACGTTGCGTGACATTGCACGCACTACGGGCGGAGAGTATTTCCGTGCCACGGATAGTGGGAAGCTCAAGGCGATATATGACCAGATCAACGAGTTGGAGAAGAGCGAGGTTGAGATCGAGGAGTTGGTTCTCTATCACGAGAAGTTTCTTATTTGGGTTGTTGCGGCGTTGGTTCTTCTGGCGTTGGAGTTTTTGGTTAAGTTTATAATCTTAAAGAGATTGCCATAGTTATGTTTCGATTTGCAAATATAGAGTACCTATATCTATTGGTTACTATACCGGCTCTCGTAGCGCTCTTTTTCTGGGCGTTGTATGAGCGCCGCCAGCGCATCGCGCGTTTCGGAGAGCATGATGCTGTTGTAAAGCTTATGCCGCAGCTCTCTATGGGGAGTGTGAAGTTTAAGTTTCTGCTCTTTCTGCTCGCTTATGCAATGGTTATCTTTGCTGCGGCGCGTCCGCAGGTTGGTTCGAAGTTGCGCGAGGTTAAGAGTCGCGGTGTTGAGATGATGATGGTTGTCGATGTGTCGAATTCTATGATGGCGGAGGATTTTTCGCCTAATAGGTTGGAGAATACGAAGTTCGCTATCGAGAGGTTGTTTCGCGGTTTGGGGAGTCAGCAGAGGGTTGGGTTGATCGCCTTTGCGGGTTCTGCGCAGGTTGAGTTGCCTATAACGTCTGATTTCAGAATGGCATCTACCTTCGCCGAAAGACTCTCTCCAACTATGGTTGCGCAGCAGGGAACGGATATTGGCAAGGCGTTGGATCTTGCGTTGTTGTCGTTTTCGGAGCAGCGGGAGTCGAGTAAGGTTGTTGTTTTGATTACTGATGGCGAGGCTCATGATAATGGTGCTGTTGCTGCTGCTAAACGTGCGGCGGAGCAGGGTGTCAAGATCTTTACTGTTGGAATTGGTACGCCCGATGGAGCTCCAATTACTGTTGGTGGTGAGCTTATCCGCGATGAGAATGGCGATATTGTTGTTTCGCAACTCAACGAAAAGATGTTGCAGGAGATCGCTCGTGTTACTGATGCTGGTTATGTTCGCGCAACAAATCAATCTATTGGTTTGGAGAGCGTAACATCTACAATTGCAGCTATGGAGCAGACGGAGCTTGCCACATCTACGTTTGAGGAGTATGGCGAGCGCTACCAATATTTCTTGGTTGTTGCGCTTCTTTTGTTGCTTATCAACTTCTTCATCACTGATAGTCGCAATGCTGCGTTGCGCCGTTTTACAATTTTCTCTTAATCTCTCGTGTCATCCTGAACTTGATTCAGGATCCCTAGCGTTACCTCTGTTTGTCCTCCTGAACCTGATTCAGGATCCCTAACGTTACCTCTGTTTGTCATCCTGAACTTGATTCAGGATCCCTAATTTGACAAGAGAGTTGTTTTTGCGATTTCACTTTTTTCACTACCTTTGCGGTGCAACTCCGCTCTATCGCCGCCACGAAAGTGTAGGAGGAAAGTCCGAGCAACGCAGAGTGCTGTGCAAGTTAACGGCTTGACACCCGTAAGGGAGTAGTAGCGTAACAGAAAATAACCGCCGCGTCTTCAGTGAGCATCCATGTGTGACTCAATTGAAGAGGGTAAGGGTGAAAAGGCGAGGTAAGAGCTCACCGCGAGGGTAGTGATACTTCTCGGTCCGTACGTCTCACAGGTTGCAAGACCATGTATACCGACATCCAAGGGTTACTCGCCCGTTGTCGGGGGGTAGGTTGCTAGAGGTTGCGAGTGATCGTTGCCGTAGATAAATGATAGAGGCCTCATGGGTGGCTGTTTATGCGTAAGCGTAAATATGCAGTCGCGCCCTAAGTAGGTACAGGACTCGGCTTATAGGAGTTGCCGATTTAATCGTCTGAAGAGATTTTGCTCTTCGGGCGATTTTTTTTTGTGTTGTGATTTTAACTTTCATCTATTTTCGCATTCTTTAATAGTATAGACATATTATGATAATATAGGATATTAAATACTATTATGAAAAGAAAACTTACAGCAGTAGCGCTTCTACTTGGCGCAATCTCTATGTCGTGCTTGTATGCAAAAGATGTAGCGAACTACAAAATTGTTGATTCGGGTCAGACAAAGTTCTTCGATGCAACGGAGGAGATCGAGCGACCAGAGGAGGGTGAGCCATTCTATGGTCAGGATGCGCACTTTGTTGGGAATGTCGCATCATACACCGATAATGGTGACGGTACGGTGACAGATAATGTTACAGGTCTAGTGTGGCAAAAGGGTTACAAGGTTATGAGCTATGCCGATGCTATGAAGGCTGCAAGCAAGTTTAAGCTTGCAGGATATAAGGATTGGCGTGTCCCAACAATCGAGGAGGCTTATTCGTTGATGCTTTTCAGCGGTACCGATGTCAACCCAATGTTGAGTGCTGGTAGCGATGCACCAGGTACACCATTTATAGATATAAACTATTTCGACTTTAAATATGCGGCAAACGGCAATCGCGCGATTGATTCTCAGATGCTCTCTTCTACACGCTATGTAGGTTCTACCGAGAGTGAGAATCTGGTCTTTGGTGTAAACTTTGCTGATGGTCGTATCAAGGGTTATGGTATGACGTTGGGTCAGTCCGATAAGAAATTCATGGTTCGTTTCGTTCGTGGTGCGAAGTATGGCGAGAATGATTTTGTCGATAATGGCGATGGGACAATCAGCGATATTGCTACATCTTTGATGTGGAGTAAGGAGGATTCGCAGGAGGGGATGAATTGGGAGAGCGCACTGCAGTATGCCCAAGATCTTAATGAGCAGAACTATCTTGGCTATAGCGATTGGCGCGTGCCGAGTGCCAAGGAGTTGCAGAGTATTGTCGACTACACACGCTCTCCGTTCAGTAGCGGTTCGGCAGCGATCAATCCTCTATTTAAGATCTCCGTCATCAAGGCGGAGAATGGCGAAGGGGATTATCCATTCTTCTGGAGTTCTACTACACACGAGAACTCTGGTACAACGCAGGGTGGTGCAGGAGTCTATGTTGCTTTTGGTCGTAGTTTGGGTAATATGTCAAATTCGCAGGGCATGGGTCAACAGCGCTCTGGTGGACAAGGTCAAGGCATGGGTCAAAGTCAGGGTGGCGGTCAGCGTCCGGGTGGACAAGGCATGAGCGGAGGACAAGGAATGGGTCAAGGCGGTGGTCAACGTCCTGGAGGTCAGGGTATGAGCGGCGGTCAACGTCCTGGAGGTCAAGGACAAAGCGGTCAAAGCATGAGTCAGCAAGGGCAACGTCAACGCTCGCAGGGGCCAAATTGGGTCGATATACACGGTGCAGGTTCGCAACGTAGCGATCCAAAAGATGGCGATCCAACAATCTACGCCAATGGTCATGGTCCGCAAGGAGATGCTGTCAGAATCATGAACTACGTCAGAGTGGTGCGTAGCATCGATTAGAGATTTTTTTGCATATTTTTTCCACATTTTTCGTGTATTAATTTGCGTAGTAAAAATAAAGGTTCTATATTTGCAGTCCCAAGAGGGAAGAACGCTACTAGGCGCAAGCAGGTTGGCGAACGGAACGAAGGGGAAAGGTTAAGATATAAGGGCAGCTTTCGGGTTGCAATATTATACGAGTTCTTTGAAGTATTTGAGCAGCTATTAGTTTATTTTAAGTCGGTTGGCTGTTACAGGTCAATCGCAAAAGTCAAACAATATCTTTTGAGGAAACAGAGCTAAGATTTACAAATAAAACATTTTTACAATGGAGAGTTTGATCCTGGCTCAGGATGAACGCTAGCGGCAGGCCTAACACATGCAAGTCGAGGGGCAGCATATTGGTAACTTGTTACCGATGATGGCGACCGGCGCACGG
>JBCQUJ010000021.1:0-14098 GCA_047174045.1 Rikenellaceae bacterium | reverse complement strand
GCAGTATAATCAACAACAAAACGAGCATCGCCACCAAACGAATAACCAGACTCGTCATTGCCTGTGATACCGCCGTAACCCTCATAACTATCTGTTACAGTTGTAGCCAACGTGTAAGTATAGTGCGTATTAGGCTCCAAACGGAAGTCAGATGCAGAAGAACCCAAGAAGTTGTTAAACGTCAAACTAAACGTACGCTCTCCCTGTGTAGTAACGACACCTTCAACATCCTCAACATGCTCAATACCCAAGTAATCAGTATAAGATGCAAATGCCTCTACATAAGTAGCTACTGCACTCTTATCCTCGTCAGCAATAGTGCCTAGGTACTTATTAGCCCATGAGCTGTAAGAAACAGATGGTTGCAAGTTAACTGGCACGTAGAAGTCTACGCTGTATGTCTTATTGTTTACAGCTGTCATCTCGTCATCGCCGATCTCTACTTGATCCAAATCGATACGGTTGTTGTCCGTAGGGAATGTCACAGTCGAAGAGTCAACCAACAATGCAGCCAAAGAGTAAGATACTGTAGGCGCATTCTTGATGCGGATGCTGCTCCAGATCAACTCAGTAGGTCTTGTACCAGCTGCGTTAGAGTTCTCTAGGTTGTAAGTAACCTTCGCATTGTTACGTGTGAACGCCAATGGAATCTCAGAAAGATCTGTCGACGTATTGATGTTGATAGTGTATGTAGCAGTCATAACATCAAGATCGCTGTTACGGATGTAAGCACCATTAGATGTAGCAGAAGAACTCAAAACGTTCGCAGCCAAATCATCGTAAGTCTTACCAACAGCAACCGAGTTGATCGCATTAGCGATGAACAATAGGTAACCACCACGGTGTGTACCTGGAGTGATCGTGATCTTAGTCTTATCAGTAGATACAGCCTGGATCGTACCGTCAGCATCGATGTAGTAAGTGTGAAGAGATGAAATGTACTCTCCAGATGTAGTAACACCTGTAATGTTGCTCTCAGTTCCTGTAGTAGTAGAACCAGATGCGTTTACAGTAACCAACTTACGACCAGTGATCGTGTGACCAGATGCAGGAAGCGTGTACTCTACTGCTGTCTTTTGCTCAGCGATAGCGTAGCGAGACTCGTCACCTGTTGTCGCAACAGCTGAAAGAAGCGCACCGTTAGAAGTGTACATACTGTATTGGTAGTGGCTATTCGCTGTCAAGTTGAAGTCAGATGCGCTAGCACCCAAGAAGTTAGTAAACGTGACATCGTAGTCCATGTTTGTACCCGTCTTGTCAGCGTATTGGTAACCCTTCATCTCAACATAAGTGCGACCAGTAGCAGCTGATGCATACTTAGTGTACTTAGCACCCCATGAAGATGACTCCAAATCAGAATCAGTACCCAACATGTTTACAGGAACGTAGTAAGTAACTGTGAAACCGTCAGTTGCGTTGATAGCAGTCATGTCATCATCAGAGAACGTTGTAGCGTTGTAGTTGATGTATGATGCACCTGGAGCAACGTAAGTCTCAGAGTCGCCTGCTGCTTGGTAAGCTGCATAAGTAGTTCTGTTCGCTACGTTGTATAGTTGGATAGAGTTCCAGAACAACTCAGCGTTAGATACGTTCTCATTCTTGATGATATATGATACCTTAGCAACGTTACGTACGAACTCAGGCTCCTGAAGAATCTCCGCAGAGCTGATGTTGTGCTTAACAAGAGCAGACATCACATATTGAGGTGTGCTAGAAGCAGTGTAGAACATATTGTTCGTAGTAGAAGCAGTGATTGCATCACTTACCTTAGCGTAGATCTCGCTAACTAGCGTACCATTTGTATTTAGGTTGTTAGCAGCAATTGAAGCGAACAACGTCTCAGGAGCTGGTGCATTCGCGATGTAGATGAAGTAACCATTCTTAGATGTTGAACCAGTCAAAAGTCTAATTGTGTTAGCATCCTCAAGCATGTAGTTGTTGATCAACTTCTTAGCAAGAACACGGTCCTCACCGCTTGCAGTTGTGTTAACATGGAATACAGCAAGAGTAGTGATCTTAGCCTCAGCTGGCTCGTCAAGAGCGCCAACAGCCTTGTATGAGCTCTCACGAGCATCAACAACAGTCCAGTCAAGTACTCGTGGAGCAGACTCGTCGATCGTGATTGGGAAATCACGCTCAGTAGCAACAGCAACATCATACTCAAAACGAGCATCAGCATCGAATTGGCTGATTGCAGAAGCAGTAGTATTCAACGAGTAAGCGTAGTAGTTGTTAGCCAAGATGTTAAGGTCGTTAGACGTAGCACCTAGGTAGTTAGTGTGTGAAATATCGTACTCCAACTCGTTGTCATCATCACCAACTTGGTCGATGTAATAACCGCTCATTGTTATATAAGTAGCGTTGTTCTTGTAAGTCTCATCAAGCAATACCGCGCTATACTTAGCAGCCCATGAAGATGTTCCAAGTGTTGATACGCTACGCTTATTAACAGGTAGGTAGTAGTAGATAGTCAAACCTGCATCAGTGTTGATCTTAGCCAACTCCTCAGTAGAGAATGAGTAAGAAGCGTATGAGGCAACCTGTGGTGCAGTTGGGAACGTAGTCCAGTCGCTGTTAAGGTTACCATGGAATGTAGCGTAACCGTAAACACGAGGAACGTTGTTAACTTGAATGTTGCTCCAAGTCAACTCAGAAGCTGCGTTCGTGTTTGAGATTGTGTATGACATTCTCGCGATGTTACGGTAGAATGTTGGCTGCGTAAGTGTAGTGCTTCTAGTGATAGGAGCATCATTCGCGATACCAGACATAACAACACGGTTAACGTTACCAGATGTGCTAGTAAATAGTGCAGACTCAAGAGCAGTAGAAACCGCGTTTGCAGTCATGTTGTAGATCTTTGTAACGTTGTCACCGTAACCAGTAACCTCAAGCTCAGCATTGTATGAACGAGCTGTAACACCAGAGAAGATAGTCTCAGGAGCGTTAACGTTAGCAATGTATAGCATGTGACCACCAGACGTGTGAGAACCAGGAACCAACTCGATTTGAGCCTTGTTCGTAGAACCATCGTATTGTGCGTAGTCGTTGATCAGCTTCTTACCAAGAATCTCACCGTCAGATGCAACGTAGAATACAGCAAGAGTGTAGATGTCTGTATCCTCCTTAGCGTAGTACTCACCAGAATCAACTGTACCTGCCTTAGAGATAGATACGTCTGGAGTGTATGAACCGTATGCAGCAATGTTTCTGTTAGCCTGCAAAACGTTGATGTCGTACATTTGTGCCGCACTCGCAGCCTCCTCAACAGAGAAACGAGCATCCTGCATAAGTGTGTACGAGTCTACGTCAGTAGTCTTAAGTGTGTATACATAGTAGTTGTTAGGCAATACGTTGTACGACAAAGCGTCAGTACCAATGTACTCCTGGAATACTACATCGTACTCAGCTCCCGAAGCATCGTGAACCGCATCGTCAATAGTACCAACAAGCTTGAAGTAAGTCGCAAGACCGATACCCTCGTTACCTGCAGCCTTTGCAGCAGCAGCCTTAAGGCTCCAGTCATAGTACTTGTAGCTGTTAGGGTCAGTTGCAAACTCACTGTAAGCAGTATCTGCAAGGCTAGCCTGAAGAGCAGCTTTTGTCTCGATACCACGCATGTTCACAGGAACATAGTAGTAGAACTTGTTTACTGTACCGTCACCAGAACCTGACTCAAATGTGTCAGAGTAGCTAGTAAGGTCGCGGTAGTCAAGATCAGCTGGGAAGCTCGTGAAGTAAGCACCATCTCCCTCGTGTGAAGAAACGCGAGCAGAATATGAACTAACGATAGGTACATTGCAGATTGCAGCTGTACTCCAAATAAGACCAGAATCAGTTGTGTCGTAAGATACAGAGAACTCGATCTTAGCAACGTTACGGCGAAGTGTAGACTTCAACGCTTCTACGTTGTGAGTATCGTCGTTAACCTTAATTTCGATGCCAGCGTTGATCTGAGACATGATAAATACGTTACCATTAGTGTCATCAGAGTGTGCAGAAGCGAAAAGCGCCTGCTCAGATGTAGCTTCGTAAGTTACAGAGTAAACCTCCTCACGAGTCATACCACGAGAGAACAATTGGTTGTCCGCCGTGTTAGCAACGTAGACGATGTCACACGTCTTGCCATTCTCGTAAGGATAAAGACGTACGATCTTGTCGCCTGGCTCGTTGTAGTTGTCTACATAACGCGCTGCGATTACAGACTCACCCTCAGTACTTGGATCAATCTGAAGCACCCAAAGGTCATAGATTACCACACTCTCATCCTCTGATTGGTCCTCAGTAGCACGAGCCAACGCCTTAACGGCATCCTCGTTACCACCCTCCAAAGCAGCACCATCAAGTGCGTCAACTTGGACGTAAACGGTGCGCTCCAAATCTGCCTCAGTCTCAGGCAAAAATGCAGACTCCGTAATCACACCCTTAACACACGAAGCAACCATTACGGCAGCGAATGCCATAATGAAGAGCTTCGAGGCAAAGTTACTAACCATAGTTAGAAACTTCTCATTTCTGTTTGTTTTCATATAAAAAGTGATTTTGATTATTGTTTCTTGTTTGTTTCTTTTTCTTGTTCCTTCTTGCGCTAATTATTTTTTTATTAGACCTATTTTTTTCTATTTATCAATATCTTGTGAATTACCTATGTTCGGCCAGCTTCCGTCATCTCCGCCAACTCCGCCAATATTTCCACCAACCAACGGGTTGTCAAAATTATTGTTATTTCCGCCGCTACCGCTCCAATCACCACCTGTCACGGCATCATTTGTATCTCCACTTACGGATCCATTTCCAAGCGATGTATCGTTCGAATTCTCATCCTCCCAATTCTCACCACCTCCTACATTACCAGCATCGCCTTCAAGCGAATCGTTACCAAGCTCAGTGTCGTTAGAGTTCTCCTCTTCCCAACCATCTTCCTCGCCTCCTACATTGCCGATATTTCCGTCAATCATACCTCCGCTGAAGTTGTTATCGTTACCTCCACCGTCGATCCAATTATCTTCGTCAAGATCAGGCTCTCCTGGGGCTGTTCCGCCGCCAAGTTGCGTGTCGTTGGTGTTCTCATCCTCCCAATTCGCATCTCCATCAGCACCACCAACATTTCCTGAACCTATGTTATCACCGAAGCCGTTATCGTTACCTCCGCCATCGATCCAATCATCCTCATCAAGGTCAGGCTCTCCTGGGACTGTTCCACCACCAAGTTCCGTATCGTTGGTGTTCTCATCCTCCCACTCTGGGTCTCCACCTGCGTTTCCAACATCTCCAGATCCGATATTATCGCCAAATCCATTATCGTTGCCGCCACCGTCAATCCAATCATCCTCATCAAGGTCAGGCTCTCCTGGGACATATCCGCCTCCTAGATCAGTGTCGTTTCCATCTTCGCCTTCCCACTCTGGGTCACCCTCATTCTCACCAACATTTCCTGATCCGATATTATCGCCGAAGCCATTATCGTTACCTCCGCCATCGATCCAATCATCCTCATCTACGTCAGGCTCTCCTGGGACATATCCACCATCAAGATCCGTGTCATTGTCACCACCATCTTCCCACTCTGGATCACCATCGATCTCTGGGAGGAATATCTCAACACCACCAAATGGGTTGATTGTTGCAGCGTAAGTTGTTCTAGCACCAGCGACATATTCGTGGTCATATTTCACGCTTGACGTAACCTCATAATATCCAGTCAAAGTGTCATCTGGATCCTCCACATATAGGTTGTATAGCACCTTAACCTGATAAGTCTCCAGCTCCTGTGGCTGAAGAATAAGTGCTCCTAAGTATGTGTTTATCGTCTTGAACTCACCATCTGGGTCATCCCCCTCTTGGTGCGCCTCTGTCTTGTAGTAATTCAGCACAACATCGTTTGTTGTTCCGCTATCACTATCAAGCTCATACTCCTTTTCTTCGCTATCGCCATCATAGTCGATAATCCAGTTGAATCCTTCTCCAGAAGATAGCGTTATGTCATCGTCACCCGATGTTCCGTCAGTGAACTCACCATAGGCATCATCGTAGACTCTCATACCGTGAATCTTGATTCCGACTACCTGCACCGACCAACCATCACCATAGTTCGCATCGTCAAGCTCCACACCATTGCTGTCGCCCAGCATGAAGTTTGCCGTAAACGTAATCTGCGACAGAGCGTGCTTGAATCCAAGGTCAACCTTACCGTAGTTCTTGTTCAGATCGTCATAAGTAGCAGCGACAAGGAAGTCAACTTGCTCCGCAGGATCATCAGCAATAACCGGCATCTCCACCTGTGGATAACCAGCATCACTATCAGAGGTTTTGAATCCTGTAGCTGTGTAAGGAAAATATGCAAAGAACTTCACCGTATGGTTTACGTCAACCGGCCATTGCACCACGTCATCGTACTCCCAAGTATCAACACCGTCAGTAAGATCAGTCAACGTTACCTCACGGTTGTACAATCTATCTGGAATCTCAAGCGCATCTGCGTTATCTGTTGTAGAGTCCCACGCACCATCCTCAAGCGTGTATGCCGAGACACCAAATGAGTTTGTCACCTCGAAGTATCCGTCAAAAGAACTTCTCGATGCCACATTTGACTTATACGCCTCCAACAACTCGCCCGTCTCGACAAAGTCAACGATCGGAGCGCTATGCCCAGACACCAAGCCCGACTCAACGACTCCGCCTCGTTGACACGAAGCAAAAACGAAGAGCGCAAACAATATGTGCGTTAACTTTCTCATTTACAACAATTTACGCGCAACAGAACGCTCCAAAAAGCGGTCCGTTTCGCACTAAAAGCGCCTCAAAAGTGCAGTAAATGGCACTATTTCGGCTATATTCTCGGCACAAATATACATATTAATTCTTGATTAAGTACAAAATTGTGCAAAAAAACACCACAAAACAGCAAAAAAAATATCACTTCAAGTTATTTGCAGGGTGTAATTATCAAGGTTTTTAGAGATATTAATACTCCTTTTTCAGATTATTAATACGACAAAAAGGAGATATTTAGATATTAATAAGACTCAATAAACAAAATATAAACACAAAAAAGCCGACCCTTTTTAGGTCGGCTTTTTGCATATTTTGGTCTTTTAATGACCAAATATTATCTTATTTATTGCCTATGACAAGCTAGCAAAAACTAGTTGTTTGAAGCAACATCAGAGCTAAGTGCCATTCTAATACGATCCTCACTGCAGCTAGCGACAATGTACTCCATCATCTCAAGCGTAAGGTCAGCCGGGAACGTTACAGAGAACATATATACGTGGTTAGGCATCAACTCGTATGACGTCTCGTCAGTACCAACATAGTCCGTGAAAGAGAATGAGTACTTATCCTTACCTTGTGGGTCGTTGATAGAGTCATCAAACTCAAATCCTACCATATAGTAAACAGCATCCTCATAAGTGTCATTACCAAATGCGTTAACAAACTTCTCTGACCAAGTTGTGTTAGAGTTCTCAACTCCACGCAAGTTAACCGGAACGTAGTAGTAAGCCACATTGTAACCGTAATCCTTATCTGCATCAAAGCCCTCAGTGTAGCTCTTGTCAAATCCGTAAGCTGTACCATCCTCAAACACATCATCAGCTGTATCTGGATAGATGTCACCCGACGAAAGACCCAAGTTGTATGCTACGTAGCTATTGTTGTGAGGCATATTGTAAAGCTGCACACCGATAGTCGATGTCGAAACAGCATCAACTGGCGCAACTGTACCATACTTGATAGCAAC
The DNA here is from genome assembly GCA_047174045.1 of Rikenellaceae bacterium. Classification (GTDB taxonomy): domain Bacteria; phylum Bacteroidota; class Bacteroidia; order Bacteroidales; family Rikenellaceae; genus Alistipes. Next base: position 6,360 of record JBCQUJ010000021.1, on the reverse strand, counting down.
CAAAGATACGTTACGCTTCAAAGAAGCCGTCAACTGGCTCTTATTGTTAGTTACCTCATCATCTGTAATCGTCTTGCCAGTTACATACTCCGACATAACGAAACGAACCTTACTCTTATCATCATCAGCAACCAACGCATCATTAACACTTGCCAAAGCTCCGTTTGTAGCTGTAGATGGGTAAGTTATAGCCATAATCTCATCATAAGTCATGCTACGGCTATAGATTCCATTTTTGTTTGTGTTTGCAACAAAAAGGAACGACTGATCTGTACCAGGGTAGATACTAACCTTACGCTTTGTCTCATCAGTGTAGTCTGAGATATAACGAGCAACACGAGTAGCACCACCATTCTCTGAGTTGTGGAACTGAATTACCCAAAGGTCATATATCGTGTTATCCTCATTGTCAGCATTTGGAGATACGATTGTAGCACGAGTTGCCATGTAAGCACGCGCCTCCTCATTACCAGCGCTGATGATAGCAGACTCCACATCAAGAGAGATTGAGATCATACCCTCCTCAACAACATCCTCCTCGAATACATCGTACGAGAACTCAACTGATGAATCTGTAACACAAGAGACCGCAACAATTGCAGAAGCAAGCGCTACCGCAAAAGTCTTAGACAAATTGTTAGCAAAAGCTACAAATGTCGAAAAAAAAGTCTTTTTCATAATTGATGAATTTTATTTGTTTTTATTTTTTTGTTTTATCCCCAAAACACACGTCCAAGCTCATCACCCTAGCTCCCTAACGTAGTGTCGTTTTCGTTCTTGTCATTCCAGTCACCGTCTCCTCCAACACTATCATTACCGCTTCCATCACCTGTGTTGTTTTCTGTAGTACCACCACCAAGCTCTGTGTCATTCTCGTTAGAATCACCTTCCCAGCCTGACTCACCTCCTAGCTCACCACCATTGCCATCTGTAGTTCCACCAGTATAATCATTGTCGTTGCCGCTACCTTCGTTCCAATCGCCGCCACCAACATTTCCAGCATCGCCATCTACACTACCGCCACCAAGCTCTGTGTCAGGATTAACGTTACCGCCACCTTCCCAAGCATCATCTCCGCCAGTGTTATCTCCTACTCCACCTTCAACAGTTCCAGAACCAAGCGAAGAGTCGTTGTTATTATCCTCATTCCAATCTCCCTCACCTTCAGTGCCGCCTACGTTGCCATCAACAGTACCACCTGTGAAGTCATTGTTGTTACCACCGCCATCATTCCAATCGTCGCCATTAGCATCCGTTTGACCATCTACGCTATCAGAACCAAGGTTTGTATCTGGATCCTTATTATCAGCCTCCCAATTATCTTCTCCCTCAGTGCCACCTACGTTACCATCGACAGTGCCACCAGTGAAATCATTGTTATTTCCACCACCATTCTCCCAATCGTTACCATCTACATCGGTTTGACCGCTAGTGCTATCCGAACCAAGGTTTGTATCTGGGTTCTCATTATCGCCTTCCCAGCCCTCTTCGCCTTCGGTGCCACCAACATTTCCATCAATGCTTCCAGATCCTAACTCAGTGTCATTGCCATTATCATCCCAACCATCTTCACCGTCAACACCACCTACGTTACCATCAACAGTACCACCTGTGAAATCGTTGTTGTTACCGCCACCGTTGTTCCAGTCGCCACCATTAATGTCTGTATCACCGTCTGCGCTATCAGAACCAAGATTTGTATCTGGATCCTCATTATCGCCTTCCCAACCATCCTCGCCTTCAGTACCACCTACGTTACCATCAACAGTACCACCTGTGAAATCGTTGTTGTTACCGCCACCGTTGTTCCAGTCGCCACCGTCAACATCTGTGTCACCATCTGTACTATCCGAACCAAGGCTTGTATCAGGATTCTCGTTATCACCTTCCCAGCCCTCTTCGCCTTCGGCACCACCAACATTTCCATCAGTGCTTCCAGATCCTAGCTCAGTGTCGTTCTCATTGTCATCCCAGTCGTCTCCACCCTCTAGGTCACCAACGTTACCATCTACAGAACCACCTGTGAAATCGTTGTTGTTACCACCACCGTTGTTCCAGTCGCCACCATTAATGTCTGTATCGCCAGTAGTACTATCCGTACCAAGCGTTGTATCGTTTGTATTTTTGTCATCGCCATCCTCCCAATCAGAGACGTCAACATCTAGCTTACCATCAGTAAGAATCTCATACTCATCAGCAACCAATGGGTTCAACGTATATTGGTAAACAATACGCTTACCCATAACATACTCATGCGCAGAAGCAACCACCGCCTGGGTATAATAACCAAGCTCCTCTCCGTCGTTTTTATCGACCGAGAAGATGAATTCCACAGTAACTTGGCTATCTGACAACTCCTGAGGCTGCAACAATAAAACACCATCTACAGTTGTTGCACGCGCATAATTTGGCGTTACAGCATCAGCATACGTAAGCTCCTCGACAAGATGTCCGTCAAAAGCAGACAACCTATACTCAACTGATGTTGGATCAGCGTCATAGTCCCACATAAAGCCAATACCATCTTCGCAGAAACGACCCAAACCTGTGTGCAACCCAACTCCAGAAAGCCCAATCTCATATAGTTTAATATCCCAATCTGAACAATCAATGAATTGATCATCAGCAGTTACCGTAACATAGTTCAAGCTGAAATCAACCTGCGTAAGAACGTGTTCAAACGACAAAACAACACTATTTGAAGTGCTATTATCAAGAAGCCCAGTACTTGCAACCATGAAATCGACCTGCTCATCCGGCGTATTTGACACCACAGGCACAGCTATCGTTGGAAAACCACCATCACTCTCGCCAGATGCAAAACCATCAGCATCATAAGGATAATAAGCAAAGAACCTCAACTTCGCATCCTCACCCTCTGGCCAAGATGCCGCCGGGGCATAAACCCAAGTGTCATCCGACTGGAGCGTGACATTCATATTATATAGCTTACTAGGAAGCTCTGTCGCATCTGGATTATCTAAAGTAGAGTTCCAAATGCCGTCCGACAATTCAAATGCAGAGACTCCGAAAACAGCACCAACATCGAACCCGTTCTCAACAACTAGACCCCTCGTGCTATTACCATACGAAGACAACTCCTCCCAGAAACCTATCGTCGCAGAACCTACCTGCGAAGAATCACCGTTTTCCGACAAAGAACCACCATTAGTAGTGATGTCTACTTGCGAACAAGCAGAAACCACAAACGCCGACAGCAATATGTGAAGTAACTTCTTCATTATCAATTAAATACAAAGTGTATAGACTGCTGTATGCAGCCACAAAAACACCTTAAAAAACTCGAAAAATGGCGCAAAAATGCACTATTTCGACTATATTATCGCTGCAAATATAAGTATTAATTCTTAAAACAACGTAAAATTGATCAAAAAATCGCACAAAATATTTAATACAATAAAATAAAAAGAGGCTCAGCAACCCGAACCTCTTTAAACACACCTATTAATAATAAGCTGATTTTCTCAAATATTATTGCCAAACAAGAATATTACTTTAGCTTCCACACTTTGAATATCCGCACGACATACAAACCAAACAACCATCCTGGAACGCCATATTCTCATCACCACACGACGGACAACTCTCCTTACTCTTCGTTCCATCGACAATATATTGCTTCAAAGCGCGCTCAACACCAGCTTTCCACGAATTGATGCTCTCCGAATCCAATCGCATTCCACCAACAAGCGAAACAACATTCTCAATCGGCATACCCTGACGCAAAACACCCGAAATAAGCTTCGCATAGTTCCAGAACTCATCCGAAAAAAGGCGTGAAATACCACCAATAGTGTTTGTATATCCATATCTATCAGCGTATTGGAAATCATATCTCTTAGTTCCATCAGCCTCGCGAACCTTCAAAATAAGGCCCTTCGTAACCTTCGGTGGGATAAACATCGCATCCTCCTCAATCTTACCAGTAAAGATCTCATAAGGACGACCATGACAAAGACCAACAAAGGCAATCCACCTCTCATCGCCATTCTTAAACCTCACGATATCAGCCGGGATAGAGTCTGGACGCTGCAAGTTAAACTCCTCCTCTTGCTCCTCCTTAGCCTTACTGTTGCGCTCGATCAAAACACCATCACGACAGCCGTCACGATAGACCGTAACACCCTTACAGCCGCACTCCCACGCTGTTCTATATACATCTGCAACCAACGCCTCACTAACATCTGACGGCAAATTCACCGTAACCGAAATCGAATGATCAACCCATTTCTGAATCGCACCCTGCATCTTAACCTTCGCAACCCAGTCGATGTCGTTCGCCGTAGCCAAGTGGTAAGGACTCGCCGCAACCCACTGATCCAACTCATCATCGTTTATAGTCTCAAGGCGCGTCGTATCATATCCATTCGCCGTCAACCACTTCACGAAGTTGTGGTGGTAAACATTATACTCCTCGAACTTCTCGCCCGTCTCATCAATGAATGAAGCAACCTTATTTTGATCCGATGGGTTTATCTTGCGGCGGCGCTTATAAACCGGTCTAAAGACAGGCTCAATACCCGATGTCGTCTGCGACATCAATGACGTAGTACCCGTAGGGGCGATTGTCAACATAGCAATATTGCGGCGACCCACCTTTGTCATCTTCTCATACAACTCGGCATCCTCAGCCTTGATACGCTCAATCATTGGATTTCCGACCTCCTTCGCTGCGTCATATACACCGAACGCACCGCGCTCCTCAGCCATAACGACACTAGCTCTGTATGCCTCAATTGCCAAACACTTGTGAACCGACACTGCAAATTCTGTAGCCTTATCCGTTCCGTAACGCAACCCAAGTGCCGCCAACATATCTCCCTCAGCAGTGATTCCAAGACCTGTACGGCGACCCTTCTTCGCCATATCCTTAATCTTCTCCCAAAGCTCAAGCTCAACGCGGCGAATATCTCTATCCTCTGGATCAGAATCGATCTTCTCGATGATTTGATCAATCTTCTCAAGCTCCAAGTCGATAATATCATCCATTATGCGCATCGCCTTTGCTGCGTGCTGCTTGAATAGCGGGAAGTTGAAACGCGCGTTTGGCGTAAATGGCTCCTCAACATATCCAAAAAGATTCAACGCCAACAGACGGCACGAATCGTAAGGACACAACGGAATCTCGCCACAAGGGTTTGTCGAAACAGTTCTAAAGCCCTCCTCAGCGTAGCAATCCGGCACACTCTCGCGAATGATCGTATCCCAAAACAAAACTCCTGGCTCAGCCGATTTCCACGCATTGTGGATAATCTTGTCCCACAACTTCTTCGCATCAATATCAACCTCCACCCTCGGCGTATCGCTTCCGATTGGGAATTGCTGTCTATACGTTGCATCCTCGCCGCTTTGCGCCGAAGCCTTCATGAAATCATCATCAAGCTTAATAGATACGTTGGCACCTGTTACCTTACCCATATCAGTCTTTGCATCGATAAATTTCTCTGCATCAGGGTGCTTAACCGACAGCGACAACATCAAAGCACCACGACGGCCACCCTGCGCAACCTCACGCGTAGAGTTAGAGTAACGTTCCATGAATGGCACGATACCAGTAGATGTCAGCGCTGAGTTCAAAACAGGACTCTCCGTAGGACGAATATGCGACAAGTCATGACCCACACCTCCGCGGCGCTTCATCAATTGCACCTGCTCCTCATCAATGCGAAAGATACCGCCATATGAATCAGCTGGGTTCTTGTGACCAATAACAAAGCAGTTCGACAGCGATGCAACCTGGAAATTGTTACCAACACCAGTCATAGGCCCACCCTGCGGAATGATATATTTAAAATGACCAAGAAGATCAAAAACCTCCTCCTTAGACATTGGATTTGGGTATCTACTCTCGATGCGTGCCACCTCCGAAGCGATTCGATTGTGCATATCGACAGGCGATTTCTCATAAATGTTGTCTGAATCCTTCAGAGCATACTTGCTCACCCAAACACTAGCCGCGAGTTCATCGCCACCAAAATAGTGCTTTGAGGCCACTACCGCATCGTTATAGTCGATCGGAGTCATACCGCTAGCCGCTACATCCTTTGTCTTTGCCATTTTGTCGTTGTGGTTATATTATTTTCTATTCTCTCTTCTACTCTCCCTTTTTGGGACTACAAAGTTGTCGATAAAAATGCTCTATTTAGGTCAATTTATACTCTTCGTTATGCACAAGTTTTTGACACAAGCTTCAGGATATATTTGGGGCGGTATCACAAAGATAATTCTTATTTTTCAACAATTTTCACTCCAAATATTTGGTTGTTGTTTTTTTTCATCTTATATTTGCACCTGGAGAGATGGCAGAGTGGTCGAATGCGGTGGTCTTGAAAACCACTG
>JBCQUJ010000002.1:0-192626 GCA_047174045.1 Rikenellaceae bacterium | reverse complement strand
GGCAATATCATTCCAAAGGATGTCACAAGTCCAACTTGAATCTGTAATCTTATTAGCAGAGTTACCACCATAACCCTCATAGCTACTACCCCAATACTCATTGATGCGGTCAGCGATATTAAACGTAACACCACCACTGCCTCTTGCATTCGGGTTCAAAATATAACAATTGCTGATACGCTCATCAAGTACTGTGATTCCAGAATCAACAACAAAACGAGCATCGCCACCAAACGAATAACCAGACTCGTCATTGCCTGTGATACCGCCGTGGGGTTTTTGTGCTAGTATATAAAAAAAAGAGGAGCAATCATCGATTGCTCCTCTGTGTGGTTTGGGTTAGCACGAGGCTATTTGCGGAGGTTTTTCTCGCGATTCCAACTGCGAACCAAGTCGCGCGGTTGGATCTCCTCGCGCAGTAGATATGCACGTGGAAAGCGCCCTTGCAACCTATTTAGAAGCATAACGCCCTCCTCAAGTGTAAGGCAATAGCCAGCGTTGACCTTGAAGTATGGGTTGTCGTATGTTAGCGATGTGACAATGTCGGAATACAAACTGTCGCAGATAGCAACAACAGCGTTAGCCTGAGCGCGCGCATTGGCGCCATTGCTCAAAAAGACTCCTACGCGGTAGCCCGATACCTTTGCGCGAGAGCGATCAGCCTCAAGATCGAGAAGCGCTTGGCGCGCCGCACGCTCCTCGTTGACCTCAATAGTCGAGAAGTTGGAGCTGTTGCTTGTAGATTGCGCAGTTAGTTTAGTGCGAAAACGGCTCAAAGTTTGACCATTTGCGCTAGTGCAGATCGTTGCCGCAGCAAGTAGGATAGCTAGGAATTGCTTCATTGTGCTATGTTTCTGATTGTAGTTATTGTAACGTTTTGTTGCTCTATTTTGGTGCAAATATAGTCATTATATTTGTCAAATCTATGTTTCGCTCAACAATTCTCTTCTCGTTTTCGCCAACACTGAAATCGGCTTCGACATCGGCAGTGACACCATCGAATTTCATCTGCGATACCATTCCCATGAGTGTCATGGCGTTCATGGGGTCGATATTGTCGATACGTGTGGCAACTGCAACATCGCTAGTGCTATTTGCCGGAGCCGTAGCAACGCCCACCTGAGATAGTGCAGCGAGGTCGCTGCCATGGAGCTTGAGGCTCACCTTGGCGCCAGAAACCGTGATGTCGTTGGCACTGCTATTCTCGATTGAGCCTATGACTGCAATCTCGTTGAAGCTGCGCATCTCAACCTTAGAGAGCTTATGCACCTTGACACCTTGTGCCGCAGCAGCATGAAGCGATACGAAAGAGAGAAGGAGTGCCGCAAGGGGTGCCAGAAGGCGATGCTTGGCGATGTTAAGAATATTCGTCATGTCGTTTGCTAATATTTGTTAATTGCTCATTACCTCAGCCAAGGAGATATTCTTGCGCGACACCTTCAGTTTTGAGCCATCGATGCGAATAGTCAATCCGGCATCGAGAGTCATATCGCTGAAATCCATCTTCGCGGCGCGCGCGGTGAGGAGAATTGTGTTGATAGGGTCGATCTTCTCGATCTTCCACGTAGAGTGGGTTAGGTTGGTGCCGTGGGCGTATGCCGTACTCTCGCCGATTTGAGTTAGGTGGGCGATAACCTTGCCCTTGTGCATGAGCTTGGCATGGCAACCATCAATAGTGTAGTTGTAGCGAGAGTCGTTCGACACGCGGCACGTTACGCGGACACCTGTAAGCCCCTTCATATTAATGTCGGTAACGCCCAAAAAGGCTAGTTTGTCATGCGACTTGACGATCTTAGTGATGCCGCACGATGTGGTGCTTAGGGCGATAAGTAGCGCTAGCGCTAAGGTTTTGAATATCTTGATGATGCTTTTCATATCTCTTGTTATTTTAGTTTGTGTAGAATAGATTTTGCAGCCTCGTACCCCTGCTCATAGAGCGCCTTGATCTTGGTGGCATCGGTCGTAAGGCGGCCCACCTCAAGAGGTGGTGTAGGGCGAATGATGATTATATCGTTGTTGCCGCTCTCAGCCTCCTTGCGCTCTAGCTCCTCAATCCATTCGCAGTCGCGGTTATAACGCTCGGCACGACTGTTGAGCAGCTCAACAATGCGCGGGAATTTGCGGTAAAGAAAGTTTGGCAGCTTGAACTTGCGCTCCTTGCGATAGCCAGCACACTGCGTAAGGATAACCAGCGCCTTACCATAGCCGTGGCTCATAGCACGCGCCAAAGGAACAGAGTCCGAAAGGCCGCCGTCTAACATCTCGCGACCATCGACAACAACACGATTGTTGAGAAACGGAAGGCTGCTGCTCGCCTGTGCAATCATAGACATGCGATCCCAATCCCACTCCTTGCCACTGTCGCGATCGGCGCACTTCTCGAAGTAGCGCGCCTCGCCCGTAACGCAATCGGTTGTAACGATCTCGAAGCGATTCTCATTGCGGCTGAAGGCGTCAAAATCAAAAGGGTAAATATCGGTTGAAAATTCGCCAAAAAGCAGATCCATATCGATCATGATACCCTTGCGCAGCCAGACACCAAGCCCAATATATTTGCGCTCCTGGAGAAGCGTTGTATCGGCATAGATCGTGCGACCGCGCTGGCGCGCCGCAAAGTTCAAGGCGTTAGTAGAGCCAGCTGAGACGCCAATGGTGTAGCCGAAATCGATATTGTTGTCGAGAAGGCAATCCAAAGCACCAGCCGTGAAGGCACCGCGCATAGCGCCACCCTCAAGGACCAATGCGCGATCCTTATATGTGTTTATAGTGCTGCTCATTGCGGTGTCTATTTTTTTATGCCGACATATATCTGTGCTATGCCAAAACTCTGGCTGCGAGCGTAGCAATCACCAAGGCCAACCTTAGACATCAATGCCAAAAACTCGCTCCTTGTGGCGAACTCTTCGACTGATGCAGGAAGATATTCATACGCCTTGCGATCGCGCGAAATCATTGCTCCGATGCGCGGCAAAATGTGGCGCGAATAGAGGTTGTAGAACCACTTGAAAATTGCGTTGGGTGGAGTCGAGAACTCCAAAACAATAACGATGCCGCCAACCTTTGTAACGCGTACCATTTCACGCAAACCACCCTCCAAATCGGAGAAATTGCGAACGCCAAACGATGCCGTAACACCATCAAAAATGGAATCATCCAATGGTAACTTCTCAGCAGAACAACACTGCGTTTTGATATTGAGTTTCTGCGATTCGATCTTCTGCACCGCAACATCAAGCATGCCTTGTGACGGGTCGACACCGAGCACCTCAATACCCTCAATATTGCGTGCCATAGCAATCGCCAAATCTCCTGTGCCAGTTGCAACATCGAGAATGCGTTTCGGTTCGCTATTTGTTTTGTTTAGTGCGTTGATGTGGTGCTTCATGATGCGGACAACGCGCCAGCGCCAAAGCTTATCGATCTGCATAGAGAGAATGTGGTTCAATCTGTCGTAAGATGGTGCGATAGTGTCGAACATCTCGCGAACCTCTTCGCCCTTGGTTGCTCCCTCTCTGTTGTATGGTTTCATATTTTGTCAGTTACTGATATTTGATCGCCTTTGATGGCTCAATAGTAGTTGCAAATTTCGTGGGCAGAGTGACCATCAAAAGGATAGTCGCAACAGCGCCAAAATTGAGCGCCAAGAGCCAGTCAAAACCGATCTCAATAGGGACGACACTCAACATATATCCACTTTCGTCCAACTTCAAAACCTCGAACCAATGTTGCAAAAGGCAGAGCGCCAAACCAACGCCATTGCCCCACGCCATTCCACGCGCCGTAATGCCCAACGCACGCCACAAAAAGATGCGGCGAATGGCGCTGTTTGTCATCCCCAAACTCTTCAAAAGGCCAATCATTTGTGTTCGTTCAAGAACCATGATGAGTAGCGCTGTGATTATGTTAAACGCCGCGACAATCAACATAATTGTTATGATGACAACAGCATTCACATTGTGCGCCACAAGCCAGTCGAAGATCGAAGGGTAGATCCCCTGCACAGAAAAAGCAGCGACACTCTCCAACTCCTTACTGTCGCTAAACGAGTCGCCATAGATTAGTGCACTATTGACGGCATAGCTCAAATATGGGGCGTCGCTAAGCGCACTCCTGCGACCTGCTGCATCGTGAGAAAGCCACGTTTCGTAACCCGAAATTTGATCGCTACTCCAACCATTTATACGTTGTACATTTCTCAAGTCGGTAAGTACAATCTGTCGTTCGCCTTCGCCCAAACCTGCCGAAAAGATGCCGCCAACGCGATATAAATCGCGGCGCATAGCGTTGCTGCTATTTTCGCTGGAAGAGGGGATCAGAATTTCGAGGCGCGAACCAACAGATAGATTCATCTCGGATGCCATCTTCTGCGAAATAAGCGCACTGCGCGAAGCCCTAGCAACAGCAGCATTGGAGGTTAAATCCAACATATCACCAGCGACAATAGAGCGCTCAAGAACCTCGATATTGTAGAGCGAATCAATGCCCTTCAGAACAACCCCGTCGACACCATCTGGTGCGCGCAAAATAGCGCTACAAAGGGCGTAAGGCGCAATCCTATATGGGTTATAACCTTCGCCAGCAGCGACCTCCTTGATGAAGCTGGGTAGAACATCACCGCGCAAAATTGGCTCGATAAAAGAGCTTGAGGGACCATAGTGCGAAGTGATCACCATCTCACCGCTCAAGGTGGTCAATTTGGAGTGAATATCGCGCTTGAAACCGAAGATAACAGCCAAGGTCATAATCATGACCGAAAGGCTCAAAGCAACGGCAACGACAGCAACACGCTCCATGGAGGAACGCCCTTCGGCACCGGTGCGCCGCGCGATGAAATATTCGACCCTATTCGACACGTTTGTTGTTGGTAAATTCGTTACGAATATAACTATTAATATAAATACTCGCTAAATTTTCTGCAAAATAGCACTTTTTTTTCTATTTTTGGGGCTGATAACACAATTAAAGATAACAATTATGATATTTCAGATAGCACAATTTTCTCCACTTTACTACTATGGTGGCATGGGATATAGCGGTGCGCAGATAGGTGCGTTCGTCTTAATTATCGCATTGTCTATTGTGGGGTGGTTGGTGCAGATGCGCCTGAAGTCGGTCTTTGAGAAGTACTCAAATATTCCATCTGTTGGAGGATTGACAGGAGCGCAAGCGGCTGAGAAGATGCTCAACGATATGGGAATATCTGATGTTAAGGTTGTTGCGACATCTGGAGCGTTGACTGACCACTATAATCCAACTACGAAGACGATAGCACTTAGCGAACCGGTCTATGGCTCGCGAAGCGTTGCGGCGGTTGCGGTGGCGTGCCATGAGTGTGGTCACGCAGTGCAACATGCGAAGGCATACAAGCCTTTGGTGTTGCGTTCGGTAATGGTGCCTTCGGTGAGCTTCTCATCGAGATATGCGCAGTGGTTGGTGTTTGGTGGTTTGGTATTGGCATCGTCGGGCTTTGGGATGATGTTGTGTTGGATTGGTGTGGGAATGATGGGAATGGCGGCGCTATTCTCGATTGTTACGCTGCCAGTAGAGTATAACGCATCGAACAGAGCGTTGGAGTGGATGCGCATGGCTGGTGTGGTATATGGAGAGCAGGAGAAGCAAGCAAGGATAGCTCTTAATTGGGCTGCAAGAACATATTTGGTAGCGGCGCTTTCGGCTGTTGCTTCGCTGTTATATTACGTTATGTTGATAATGGGTGGCGGTCGCCGCCGCGACTAACGCTAATCTTTAGTTAATCTTGGAGAGAGAAGAGGATTTTTTACGCAGGGGTGCCAGCGGAGCGCTTCTTTTAATCGCATGCCTATTGGTCATACGATTCATTCCTGCGTTTACACTCTTCGGAGTAGAGATTAAGCGTGCCGATATATTGTCGCAGATTGTAGATCAAATTGACGAAACGAAGGGTTGGGAGGCGGCAGAGTTGGAGTCGCGCGATGCGAAGGTTGTGGAACGAGATGGACAGAAGGCGCTGAAGATTGATGAGAAGGAGTTTGGTATAGATATGCGCAAAGTGGCGCGCGAAGCTGCTGCAGCGCGTGCATCGCTCGAAAAGCCAAAGAGAGCAGCGGTCGCGCCGAAGAAAACATCAACGGAGCCTGTGCAGAGCTGGAGCGATTTGTTGCGTCAACAGCGCGATGCAATAGCACAAGATGCTATTGCGGCAAACGTTGCTGCGCAAGCGGAGGCTGAGGCTAGAGCAGCGATAGCCGCGGCAGAGGCTGAAGCAGAGGCAGAGCTAAGAAGAGTTGAGCAGGAGTATGAGGCGGCGATGATGGAGCCACGATACAATGCGCCAAAGTTAGAGATTACGGGCGGAACGTTAGCAAAAAGCGGAAGAGGGCGTGATCTTGTTGCGCGCCGTAATACGCGTGTTGGTTTGATACCTGCAGGAGAACGTGTTCTTTCGAGCAGAATTGCGCTGACGGAGATTGCTGATTTCGAAAAGCAGAACCATATTGAGAAGCGAGGTTTGGATGTGAATATGGTTGCACCGAGCGAGTTGCCATTTTCATCTATGGATAGGTTCTACGCGAAACTTGCAACGCCGCGCCAAACTACGCGTATAGCATTCCTCGGTGATTCTTTCATCGAAGCGGATATTCTGACAGCAGATTTCAGAGAGTCTATGCACGACCGTTATGGTGGTTGTGGAGCTGGATTCGTTCCATTCGCCTCTGTGGTGTCGAAGTATAGAAAGACAGTTAAGACGGTAAATAACGATTGGACAATCCACAACGTATTGCAGCGCGAAAAAGCACCGAAGAGGTTGGCGGATTGGTGGTTCGTGTCGGGTGCAACGTGTACACCAAATTGTGATGGCGCGGCAGTAAAGTGGACAACGGTAACCAATAGAACGGGTGTTGATAAAGCATATACGGCGCGATTGTTCTTTGCGAGCGAAGGCGAATGTTTGATCGAAACACGCATAAACAATGAGGAGTGGAAGCCACGACAAATCAGGGGGTCGAAGTGGTTGCAGCAGGCGATATTCAGAGCCGAAGGGTTTGATGAGATGGCTGAGGAGCGCGAAATTTATAGCTTCGAGGTTAGGGTAGTATCTGGTTTTGAGAGCTTCATAGGTTATGGCGCACTATTCGAGAGCGATCAGCAGAGAATGGGTGGTGTAGTGGTGGATAACTACTCAATAAGAAGCAACGATGGTCAAGCGGTTTTGTGGACAAACCCTGCGATAAATTCTAGGTTTGACTCCTTTGTTGGAGGTTATGACTTGGTGGTTCTACAGTATGGATTGAATATCATGGAGCGCGGTGTGAGTGACTATTCGGAGTATGGTGAACAGCTTAAAAAGTTGGTTAGCTATGCTAAGAGTTGCTTCCCAAATGCAGCGATAATGGTGCTTGGAGTTTCGGATCGTTCGACACGCAAGAATGGACGCTTTGAGCCGCTTGAGGAGGCGCGCATGTTGGCAGATTGCCAGCGAGAGGTGGCGCGAGATATGGGGTTGGCATATTGGGATATTTACGATGCGATGCAGCAACGCGGCGGTATGTCGCAATTTGTGAGTCGCGATTGGGCTGGAAAAGATTACACGCACTTGAACTTCGATGGAGGTAGAGAGGTGGGACGTGCGCTTGCCGAAGCGGTTCACGTTGCAAGGTATAGAAGCTACCCAATAGTGACGGAGCTAGGAAAAGAGGTTGAAGATGATGCAAATTCTACCAAGTAAAGAGGAGAAAAAATAGAGGGATATGAATTTGATGACGACAGATATTTGGAGCAGAATCATCGGACTTTTTTGGTTCGATGAGGCGGAGCCAATGATATTCAGCAGCGGATTGTTCTTGTTCCTTTTCGCAATCTTCTTGCTGATTTATAGTACCAATACTATGCGCCGCGCAACGACAGCGCGACTGCTATATGTGGTGGCTTTTTCGCTCTTCTTCTACTTCAAGTCGAGCGGATTCTACTTCTTGATATTGGTCGCAGTGTCGCTCTGTGATCACATGATTACGCAGACGATATTCGAAACATCGTCACTAAAGTGGCGTAAGGCGTTGGTGGCGTTGAGTTTGTCGCTCAACCTCTCTATGTTGGGATATTTCAAATATACCAACCTATTTGTTGAGATTGCGAATGGTATGTTTGGCGAAGGGTTCTTGCAGTTTCAGTCGATATTCTTGCCGGTTGGTATATCGTTCTACATATTCCAGTCGATGAGCTACACAATAGATATATATAGGTGTCGCATAGCGCCGTTGGAGGATTGGCTCGACTACCTATTCTATCTGAGTTTCTTTCCGCAACTTGTGGCGGGTCCCATAGTTAGGGCGTGCGACTTTGTGCCACAGATTCGTGTTCCGTTGAAGGTTACGCGCGAGATGTTTGGCTCGGCGCTATTTCTGATTGTTACGGGATTGTTTAAGAAGGCTGTTCTGAGTGATTTCATCTCGTTGAGCTTCGTTGATAGGGTCTTTGATGAGCCGCTGCTATATACCGGGTTTGACTCATTGATGGCTATTTATGGCTATGCCTTACAAATTTATTGTGACTTTTCGGGTTACTCCGATATGGCGATTGGTTTGGCGCTTCTGATGGGCTTTAAGTTCCCGAAGAATTTTGATGCACCATATAAATCGGCAACTATAACGGAGTTTTGGCGCAGGTGGCATATCTCGCTGTCGACATGGCTGCGCGACTACCTATATATATCGTTGGGAGGAAATAAGGTGCCGAAGTATAGAATCTATTTCAACCTCTTGTTTACGATGTTGATGGGCGGATTGTGGCACGGTGCTGCGGTGAGGTTTATATTGTGGGGTGCGTTGCATGGTGTGGCGCTGGCGCTGCATAAGGTTTGGCTGGAACGTGTTGAGGGTGCTAAGGTGTGGGGCGATGATATGGAGCGTGTTTGGAAGTGGTTAGGTATCTTTTTCACATTCAATGTCGTTTCGCTTGGATGGTTGCTGTTTCGCGCCAACTCGATGGAGGTTGTTGCGACAATGCTGCGGCAGATATTTACAGATTTTGAGTTTGCACATATAGGTGCGGCACTCAAGAGCTACTCTTCGTTCTATATATTATTGGTGTTGGGTTATGTTTTGCATCTATTGCCAACAAGATACAGCGACTACGTACGCGAGCGTTTGACGAATGCGCCGCTATGGCAACAAGTTGCAGTTGTATTGGTTGTGGCGTGGCTGGTGATGCAGTTTAAGTCGTCGGATATACAGCCGTTTATATATTTCCAATTCTAATCCTGCTCTAATTTGAGCGGTGTTTTTGGTGTTGGACTTCGGACTTTCAAATGCTCACGTACCTTAGTACGCTGCGCTTTGCAAGCCTTGTCCGCCTAAAAAACCCTCGCTCAAATTAGAGCAGTGGGGAGAGGAAGAATGAATATAATAATACAAAAAGGGTAACGAATAGCGAATTTTGAAAAGTGGCAAAAAAAATGACGAAAAAGGTTGTTAATAGCTTTTTTTTTATCACTTTTGCCGTTGGAAAAGATAAAAAATAGAGATTACTATGTTTGATTTTTTAGTAAAGACGAATGAGAAAGATGCCATTTTTTATGGCGATAAGGTATATACCTACAACGACTTGTTGAGGTATTCGAAGCTGCATGCAGACCACTGCCACGCAAAGAGCGGGCAGCAGGTTGAGCGTGTGATGTTCTTCTCGAAGAATGATCCAGATATGATCTTTGCGATCTATGGAGCGTTGAGGTTGAGCGCTGTGGCTATCCCGGTAGATGTTATGTCGACGAAGAAGGAGCTGGCGTATATGATCGATGATGCGCGTCCGCAGGTGATCTATACAACGACAGAGAATTTGTCGTTCGTCAAAGAGTGTGTTGTATCGGTCGTAATGGGCGATAGCCTGGCAGATAAGGTCGATGCTGAGATGACGGAGGAGCTGAAGGCGGATCTGGAGGCTGTGGGGCACTACAACCCTTTGATCTATACGGCGGATGATGTCGATACGAAGGATGTGGCAAATGTGCCTATTATCGATATTCCGGCGCGCAACGAAGATGATGTGATGACGATTATCTACACTTCGGGAACGACAGGTTCGCCGAAGGGTGTTATGTTGACTTATGCTAATGTATGGTACAACGTGAATGCGGTGAGCAACGATGTAGAGGTATATCGTGAGGATACGCGCGCGTTGATGATTTTGCCGTTGCACCACGTGTTTGGCCTTGTTGGAACGATGATCATACCATTATATAAAGGGTCGCAGGTCTATATCGTTGAGAAGTTGACACCGGAGGTTATTGTTGAGACGTTGGTAAAAGGGCGCATAACGGTGTTGCTTGGTGTGCCACGTCTGTATGAGAATTTGGCGAAGGGAATCATGGCGAAGATTAACGCTGGGTTCGCTACGAAGATGATATATAAGTTGGCTTCGGCGATTGGGTCGCGTGCCTTCTCGAAGATGATTTTCAAGAGTGTGCATCAGAAATTTGGTGGCGCGATGGAGTATTTCGTTTCGGGAGGTGCGGCGCTGCCTGATGAGTCAGCGAAGGTGTTCCAGAACCTTGGATTTTATGTCTTGGAGGGGTATGGAATGACGGAGTGTGCGCCGATGATCTCGTTTACGCGACCAGGTGAGTGGCACATTGGCTATTGTGGTCAACTCTTGCCAAAGTGCGAGGTCAAGATTGGCGAGAACGAGGAGATTCTGGTACGCGGTGCAAATGTCATGAAGGGTTACTATGGTCGCCCAGAGGAGACCGACAAGGTGATTCGCAATGGTTGGTTACATACGGGTGATACGGGTGTTTTTGATGAGAAGAAGGGTCTTAGGATCACTGGTCGCATTAAGGAGATCATCGTTACGCCAAATGGAAAGAATATAAATCCGGCATCGATCGAGAATGAGCTTACACAGAGCTCGATGGTGATGAAGGAGGCGGCAGTAATATTGAAAGATGATGTTCTGCAGGCGATTGTCTACCCAGATGTTGATGCGGTGCGCCGTATGAATAGCGACAAGACGATGGATGAGTTGGTGCGTGCCGAGATCGAGGCATATAACAAGGAGTCGATCGGATATAAGCGATTGCTGAAATATCACATCATTTCGCAGGAGCTGCCGAAGACACGTCTTGGAAAGATCCAACGCTTTAAGCTTAACGAGTTGCTAGAGGGAAAAATCGAGCAGAAAGAACGTGAGGATGTGTCGGATCGTTCGGAGTGCTTCAAAGCGATCAAGGCGTATGTTGATGACCAGACAAATAGCTACGCAAATGGAGATTCGCACTTCGAGATCGATTTGGCGCTAGATTCACTGGGGCGAGTGTCGTTGTTGGCATATATTCAGGAGCGCTTCGGGGTAGATGTTTCGGAGGAGAAGCTGGGCGAGTTGTCGACATTGAACCTCTTGACAGCATACGTTGAGGAGCGCGCGGAGTCTACGGAGTTGGAGGATAAGAGCATGACGTGGAAAGATATTCTTGCAAATGCAAAGAGCAAGCTGAAGCTGCCAAAGAGTGGATTTATCCACTGGGCAATGCACACAAGCTTGTGGTCGTTCTTCTCGTTGGCGTATCGCTACCGCTCGAAAGGAGTGGAGAAGCTAGCGAGGGGGCCAGTGATATATGTGGCGAACCACAGAAGTGGATTTGACGGAGTGTTGATCACGGCAAAATTGACGTGGAATCGCGTGAAGGATGTCTACTTCTTCGCTAAGGATAAGCACTTCCAAGGTGGGTTTCAGAAGTTTATGGCGCCACGCAACAACATCATATTGATGAATGTTAATACGAATGTTCGCGAATCAATGCAACAGATGTATGAGGTGCTGTCGAAGGGTAAGAGCGTTGTGATATTCCCAGAGGGAACACGCTACAAAGATGGGATAACGCGCGACTTCAAGGAGTCATTTGCGATATTGAGCCAAACGCTAAATGTGCCGGTGGTGCCGGTGGCGATAGCGGGTTCGGAACGCGCGACATTCCGCGGAATACGACTTCCGAGGTTGGGACAACGCATATCGTTGACATTCTTGCCGCAGATGCTATCAAACGCAGGCGAAACAACAATGGAGTTCGCAACACGCGTGCGTAACACTATTGCCGATAAGCTGAAGGAGTAGTAGTAGAGTTATATTATAAAAAAAGAGCAGCCGTGCGTTAGCGCGGCTGCTCTATTGTGGTTATCCAGGTAACGTCATCCTGAAGCCGGGTGCTCCCGGCGGAGCAGTTTTGCTGGCGCATGGAGCGGTTGTTCCGAGGAGATCCTGAAACGAGTTCAGGATGACGAGCGGGGTGTGGTGGGAGGGGAATTATTAAAAAATCTGAGAAAAAGTTCAAAAAAGTGTGAAAAACTTTGAAAAACTTTGAAAAAACTTCAGTGTTATTTTTGTAACATCAAAAAATAATTTCTATCTTTGTCGCGTTACACTACGTAAAAGAACAATTTTTCAATTCATTATAAACAACAAAAAACAAAACGTATGGCAATTGATTTGAGCAAGTACGGCATCATCGGTGCAACCGAGATCGTACACAACCCATCTTACGATCAGCTTTTCGCTGAGGAGACAAACCCTGCTTTGCAAGGTTACGAGAAGGGACAAGTAACAGAGATGGGCGCAGTTAACGTAATGACTGGTGTTTACACAGGTCGCTCTCCTAAGGATAAGTTCTTCGTAATGGACGAGAACACTAAGGATACAATCTGGTGGACTTCTGAGGAGTACAAGAACGATAACAAGCCAGTTTCTGAGGCTGCTTGGGCTGAGATGAAGAAGATCGCTTTGGAGCAAGTTTCAGGTAAGCGTCTTTTCGTTGTTGATGCTTTCTGTGGTGCTAACGAGAATACACGTCTTAAGATCCGTTTCGTAATGGAGGTTGCTTGGCAAGCTCACTTCGTAACAAATATGTTCATCCGCCCAACGGCTGAGGAGCTTGCTAACTTCGGTGAGCCTGATTTCTTGGTAGTGAACGCATCTCGTGCTAAGGTTGAGAACTACAAGGAGCTTGGTCTTAACTCTGAGACTGCTGTTGTATTTAACCTTACTGAGAAGATGCAAATCATCTTGAACACTTGGTATGGTGGTGAGATGAAGAAGGGTATGTTCTCTTACATGAACTACCTACTTCCATTGAAGGGTATCGCTTCTATGCACTGTTCAGCTAACACGAACGAGAAGGGCGAGACAGCTATCTTCTTCGGTCTTTCAGGTACTGGTAAGACTACTCTTTCAACTGACCCTAAGCGTCAACTTATCGGTGACGACGAGCATGGTTGGGATGATGATGGTATCTTCAACTACGAGGGTGGTTGCTACGCTAAGGCTATCAACCTTTCTAAGGAGAATGAGCCAGATATTTGGAACGCTATCCGTCGTGACGCTCTTCTTGAGAACGTTATCGTTGATGAGAATGGTAAGATCGACTTCTCAAACGGTTCTTCAACTGAGAACACTCGCGTTTCATACCCAATCAACCACATCGAGAACATCGTTACTCCAGTATCGAAGGCTCCAGCTGCAAAGAAGGTTATCTTCTTGACTGCTGACGCATTTGGTGTGTTGCCTCCAGTTTCTGTTCTTACTCCAGAGCAAACTCAGTACTACTTCCTTTCAGGATTTACTGCTAAGTTGGCTGGTACAGAGCGCGGAATCACTGAGCCAACTCCAACTTTCTCTGCTTGTTTCGGTGCAGCGTTCCTTTCGCTTCACCCAACTAAGTACGGTGAGGAGCTTGTAAAGCGTATGAACCAAGCTGGTGCTACTGCATACCTTGTTAACACAGGTTGGAACGGTACTGGTAAGCGTATCTCTATCAAGGATACTCGCGGTATCATCGATGCAATCCTTGACGGTTCAATCGACAAGGCTGAGACAAAGAACCTTCCTATCTTCGACCTTGCAGTGCCAACTGCATTGCCAGGTGTAGATTCAGCGATCCTAGATCCTCGCGATACTTACGCATCTGCAGCTGACTGGGATGTTAAGGCGCAAGATCTTGCAGGTCGTTTCGTGAAGAACTTCGTGAAGTTCACAGGAAACGCTACAGGTGCTGCACTTGTTGCTGCTGGTCCTAAGGCATAATTAAAAACTCGGATCGAGAGGCGAGAGATCGCGGATCGAAAAGAGAGATAATTATAATTCCCAAGGGGTGCTACTTTTTTAAGTAGCACCCCTTTTTATATATTGACTGGTGCTGCTTTTTGTCTGTTTGCGAAAAATACGTTATATTTGCATGACATTTGATCCTAAGTAGCCTTTGTGGGGTTGGCAGTGGATTTAATGAACGCCTTCGTGCGTCTAAGTTGCTAAGAGGATAGGTCGTGGTGGGCCTAGGGGGTAATGCAATTTGGGCGCATAATTTTTTATGAGAAAAATAAAAAGATAAAGATATGGTTAAGAAGTTTGTTAGGGTAGTAGTGGCTGCGTTGGCATTGGTGCTGCTGTTGGTGGTTGCTGCAGCAACGGTTGTAACGAATTTTATTGTGATACCAGCGAAGGTGACACCAGTGGTGACGGAGATCTTGCAGAAGCAGCTAAGGAGCGAGGTAGCGATTGGTGCAATAGATGTGACGTTGCTATCGTCGTTCCCAAACATCTCTTTGCAGATAGATTCGCTAGTGATAAAACAGGAGGTGGCGGATGTCGCTGATTTGATCTCAGCACAGCGTTGCCGAATAGCGATTAACCCTTTGGGGCTGTTGAAGAAGGAGTTGATAGTATCGGAGATCTTGCTTGAGAAACCATCGATAAATCTCTTTGTCGATGAGCGAACATCGCCGATGGCACTGCTCAACGTTGACCCTTCGCAGGATGATGCTGAGGAGCTGGAAGAAGAGGAGGTAGAGCTGATGGATGTTGACTCTGTGGCACGCTCTATAATGAGCGAATATGGTTTTAGGTTGAAGAAGTTTCGCGTAGATTCGGCGCAATTTGTAATTGATGACAGATTGCAAGATTTCTACTCAATAGTAGATGGATTCTCGGTAGATATGTCACTAGAAGCGACACCAGAGGGTGGTAACCTGAGTGCAGAATGGGGGTTCGGTGAGCTGTCGCTACGCCTGAAGGAGAAAGATTTTGCAACAAATACGCGCTTCAAAATGGTTTCGGAGTTGCGTTTTGATCGGGACTCGATGTTGCTGACCATTGAGAAGAATCGATTCAGCATAAATAAGATTCGATTTGGAACGCGCGGAACGTTGAGGGTGAATATGGAGGAGAAGGCGCTAGAGATTGATCTGAAGAGTAGACTCTCGACACCATCGCTGGAGGAGTTCTTTGGCCTTGTGCCATCGTATATATTCGAGGGGAAGGATGAGATGACAACGAGCGGCAGTGTGATGGCGGCGATAGATGTGACTGGAAAGTGGAGCGAGGATGTTATGCCAGATATATTCGCGAAGCTGAAAATTGAGGAGGGGCGTGCGAAATATGCGTCACGCAGAGTTGAGATCGAGAACATTGAGTGCGATGCGGAGATGCAACTCGATCTGAATAATCCGAAGAACTCTTACGCAACGATAAGCCGTTTCAACGTAAATACATCGGGGATAATTGATTTGACGGTGAGCGCTGATGTTACGAACCTGATAAATGACCCTACGGTTGATGTGAAGATCCTTTCGGATATAGATTTTACTCGTTTCTCGGAGCTGTTTCCGCTAAAAGAGGCGCTGCTGCTTCAAGGAAAAAACAATACGAATGTGCGTGCGAAATTTCGCGTAGCAGATATTGAGCAGAGCAACTTCGGTGCATTGCAGATCGATGGAGAGTCAAGACTCGAAAATATTGTGATTGATATTGACGGAACGAAGGTCTCTGGCGATGCAAGCTCAACGACATTCCTATCAGCTAAGATTGATGAGGGAGCGTTGCTATTTGGCGATCGCGTATTGGCCAATAACAATAGCAGAACACTCCTTGCAACATTGAACTTCGGTGGTTTCGCCTTTAAGGATAAAGATGGGACATACGGCGAGGTGAAGAAGATTACGACCGTTGCAGATGCAAACTTCGATCGCATAACAAATCGTGTTAATGGTGTTGGAATGCAGATTGAGACGGAGAATCTGAAGCTTGGACAAGAGGGGCTATACGATGTTGACCTAGGGCAAACATCGGCAGAAGTGAGGGTTACACCACGTACGGAGGCTAAGGAGGCGACAGCGAAGGCGACAATAAAGAGTAGTCAATTTACAGCAACGGAGCGCGCGCATAACTCGAAAGTGGAGCTTAGCTCTGCGGAGTTTAATCTCGATATGGAGCGCCGAGCGCCAAGGGATTGGGCAACGAAGGGCGATGTTGGTTTTGCTGGATTGGCAATGTATACAGATCTATTCCCGACCAAGGTGTCGATACCACGCTCTAAGGTCTCGATGGATGGGAATACTATAACGTTGCGTAATACGCGCCTAAATGTTGGCGAAAGCAGTATCGTTGCGACAGGTAGCATATCGAATCTGTTGGAGGTGTTATTCTTGAATGCGAAGGTGCCGATGCAGGGCGATTTGCGTTTGAATTCGAAGTTTATCGATATTAATGAGCTATTTGCGGTTATCAATAAGAGTGTATTGGTTGGCGATGGAGAGAGTGTTGAGGAGGCGAGTGCCGATGCGGAGGCGATGCAGATGTTGCTTGTGCCGAAAGGGATTAATTTTGCCTTTAACCTAAATATCGATAAGATTGCTCTCTTTGAAACGACTGTGGAGAGTGTAATAGGGGATGTGACGATCTCGAATGGTATTGTATCGCTGAACAAGTTGGCGCTGCGTGCTATTGGAGCAAAGGCAGAGGCTTCGTTGGCGTATAAGAATGTTGATGAGAAGAGTTCAGATCTATATCTCGACTTCACGCTGCGCGATGCAGATATTACACGCATCGGAGAGCTTATGCCGACAATACATACGATGATTCCGATGATGGATTCGTTTGAGGGTGTCGTAGATTTCTCGATCATTGCGCGCTCGCCGCTGAATGAGACTATGGATCTTGATATTGCGAAGCTGCGCAGCGCCATCGCAGTGCGCGGATCGAACCTTGTGGTTATGGATGGCGATACATTCGCGCAGGTCTCGAAGATGCTGCTCTTCAAGAATAAGGAGCGCAACCTGATCGACAACCTACAGGTATATATTACGGCGGAGAATGCGAAGGTAGATGTATTGCCATTTGAGCTAAATATCGATAGATATAGCACCGTGATTGGTGGTTCGCAAACTATAAACCCTAAGACATTCGCTATAAATTATAACTACAATGTCTCGATCTTGAAGTCACCACTGCCATTCAAAGCTGGTGTAGATATAACGGGCGATATTGAGGATTTTAAATTCAAGATTGCACGCGCGAAGCTGAAGGGTACGGATCTAATGGAGGTGCAAAAGCAATATATCGACTTCTATCAATCGGTGAAATAGCAGCTTCAGTCGCGGATATAGTATTTAAGTTTTTTTAGAAAAGAAGCACAATTTGTTTGTGTATAAAGAATTTATCTCTATATTTGTGTTAAGAAAGTGTTACAAAACAAAAAAACCAACCTATGAAAACCAAAGTGCAGGGTATCTTCGAAGCAAAATTCGGAGGCAAAGGCTTGCTTTATGCAGCGCCAGGGCGCGTTAACCTTATCGGAGAGCATACGGATTATAATGACGGATTCGTCCTTCCAGGTGCTATCGATATGGGTATCGTTACGGCAATTCGCCGCAACAACTCAAATATTGTAAAGGTATATGCAATCGACATCGACGAGTATGGCGAGTTCGAGCTAGGGGTTGATAAACTTCCAGAGCAGAGCTGGTTGCGCTATATATATGGTGTATGTTACGAATTTGCGAAGCGTGGTCGCCAAGTGCAAGGTTTTGACGCTGCTTTTTCGGGTAATTTGCCTGCAGGAGGTGGTTTGTCATCATCGGCAGCTATTGAGTCGTGCTTCGGTTTCGCATTGAGCGATATGTATAACGATGGTCTTATCGATCGCTTCGAGTTGGCGAGAATTGGCCAAGCGACAGAGCATAACTACTGTGGTGTGAAGTGTGGTATCATGGATCAATTTGCATCGTTGTTCGGTTCAAAGAATCAACTTATCCGCCTTGATTGCCGCTCGATGGAGTATGAGTATTTCCCATTCCACAGCGATGAGTATCGTTTGGTGCTTATCAACTCTTGTGTTAAGCACGAGTTGTCGGGTTCGCCTTATAACCGCCGCCGCGAGAGTTGCGAGCGTGTTGCAGAGGCGTTGGGGATGAAGTCGTTGCGCGGAGCATTGGTTGACCAAGTTGAGGCTTTGGCTGGAAAAGTTAGCGAGGAGGATATTAAGCGTGCGGTATACGTTGTTGGTGAGGAGTCACGCGTACTTATAACTTGCGAGGCGCTTCAACAAGGCGATTTCGAGCGCGTTGGAGAGCAGATGTATGCTACGCACGAAGGTCTATCGAAGGATTACGAGGTGTCGTGCGAGGAGCTTGATTTCTTGAATGATATAGCTAAGGAGTGCGGTGTGACTGGTTCGCGCATGATGGGTGGCGGATTCGGTGGTTGCACGATCAACCTTGTGAAGAATGAGCTTTACGACTCGTTCGTGAAGACGGCAGCGGAGAAATTCAATGCTAAATATGGTATTCAACCAGTCGTTATTGACGTTGTTATCAGCGAGGGTGCGCGTCGCCTAGTATAAGATATTATAGATAGAGAAGAGGGCGTAACCTGCGGGGTGAGGCTCTCTTTTTTTGTGAATAGAGAAAACAAACAACTTAAAACAAAAAGAGATAATGAAACCAACACTATTTATTCTTGCAGCAGGTATGGGTAGCCGTTACGGCGGTCTAAAGCAACTTGACGGAGTAGGCCCTAGCGGCGAGACAATCATGGATTACTCGATCTTTGACGCGATTCGCGGCGGATTTGGTAAGGTAGTATTCGTAATTCGTAAGGATTTTGAGGCTGATTTTCGTGAGAAGATCCTTTGCAAGTATGAGAACCATATCCCAGTAGAGCTTGTATTCCAAGCTATTGATGACCTACCAGAGGGCTTCACAGCACCAGAGGATCGCGCAAAACCTTGGGGAACAAACCACGCGGTTTTGATGGGTAAGGATGTTATCAAGGAGCCTTTTGCAGTTATCAACGCTGATGACTACTACGGACGTGACTCATTCGCAGTACTTGCTAAGAACCTTATGGAGCAAGCAGGTAAAAAGGGTCAATACTCAATGGTAGGATACCGCGTAGGTAACACATTGTCGGAGAGCGGATCTGTAGCGCGCGGTGTATGTGCAACAAACGCTGAGGGATTCCTTACGGATGTTGTGGAGCGTACGGCAATCGAGCGTATCAACGGTGCAATATCGTTCACTGATGAGAACGGAAAAGTGCAGACTCTAGAGGAGAACACTCCAGTATCGATGAATATGTGGGGATTCACTCCAGATTATTTCCAATACTCGGAGCAGATCTTCAAGGAGTTCCTTTCAACTGAGCTAAATAACCCTAAGGCGGAGTACTTCATCCCTGTAGCTATCAACAAGCTAATCAACAGCGGCGAGGCGACAGTAACTGTGCTTGACACAACGTCGAAGTGGTTCGGCGTGACATACGCAGAGGATCGTCCAGGTGTAGTAGCGAAGCTACAGGCACTAGTTGACTCGAAGGAGTACCCAACACCACTATTCTAGTAGATAGGCGTTAGGCACAGGGCGACAGTGCCGTGTGTATATATGTATGAAAAAATGGCAGCCGTGCATTCGTACGGCTGCCATTTTTTTGTTGCTTTGCTACTCCTTTTTGAAGCCCATGCGGGGTGCGCGAGAGAATGGGAGGGTGCGGTCGAAGAGATATCTATACGTAGTGTGCATCTTGTGCTGCTTGGCACCTACGTAGTTGATGATCATACGGTTCATAACCGGGTTAAAATCGCCAATCCACGCTATCTCCAACGTCTTGTAGTGGTTCTTAGGTGTCAAAAGATATTGGTCAAGCGTAGCCTGCATCATAGCAGATTCGACACCCTTGCCCTGAAGCTCTGGCGTTACCGCGAAAATGACACCAAAGATGCGGTCGCAACTCTTGGAAACCTTCAAAGCCCAAAGCAGCTTAATCTTCTGCCATAGAGAGAATTTGCCGTTGAAGCCATTGATGATTCGATTTAGATCGGGAACCATGATGAAGAATGAGATAACCTCACCCTGATACTCGCCAAAGAATATTAGATCGGGATCTACGATCGGCTTGATGGTGTTGAAGGTCTTTATTGCCTCCTCCTTCGATAGCTCCTTAACACCATCGAACTTAGCCCACGCCTTGTTGTAGACCGTGCGGAAACGCTCCGCCTCATTGTCAAGATCGTTCATGCGGATGTTGCGGAATGTTATGCCAGGCATATTTGCATTCAAACGATCGGTGCGCTCGCGAACGATGCTATTTACATTGGTATTGCGATACTCAAATAGGTATGTGTTTTGGTTGAAGTAGTTCTGAAAGCCGTAGCTCTCGAACAGCTCTTGGTAGTATGATGGGTGGTATGGGTTTTCGTAGAGCGGTTGGTACTCGAATCCATTGACAAGCAATCCCCACCACGCATCGCGCTGCCCAAAGTTGATCGGTCCATCCATAGCAACCATGCCGCGCTCCTTGAGCCACTCGCGAGAAGCATCGAACATGAGGTGAGCCACCTCTTTGTTGTCGATGCAGTCGAAGAATCCGCACCCCCCGGTGAGCTGAGCCTCGTTCTCTGCCTTCTCCTGATTGTAGAACGCCGCAATACGCCCTACAACCTCGCCTGCGCTATTACGTGCAACCCAACGAATTGCATCGCCATTGACGAAGAGAGGGTTGACGGAGCGGTTAAACACCTTCTTTATATCGTTGTCGAGTGGGCGAACCCAATTCTCATATCCTTCGTAAATAGTATTTTGAAAGTCGAGCCATATTTGCTCCTCCTTGCTTGTCGTAACCTCGTGTAGGGTGTAGTTTTGCTGTGACATAGCGTTCTTGTAAATTTATTTATAGAACAAAGGTAATAAATAAAATTATTTTTTCATATCTTTGCCTTGTTATATACAATTCAAAAAATCGTTGCGAAATGTTAACGCTGAAACAAATTAGAGATAACCGCGCTGAAGCGGAGAAGAAGTTGGCTAAGAAGGGTGTCGAGGCGGCTCCAATCATCGACGCTATCGAGCGTCTTGACGATGAGCGCAAGGCAGTTCAGGCTGAGTTGGATAGCTGCCTAGCGGCGCAAAACCAAGCTGCAAAGCAGATTGGTGCGCTAATGGGTAAGGGCGATAAGGATGCGGCTGAGGCGATGAAGGCTGAGGTTGCAACTCTAAAGGAGCGTTCGGCAGAGTTGACAGAGGAGGCGAAGAGAATCGCTGATGAGTTGCAAGCGCAAATAGTGTTGTTGCCGAACTTCCCAGCCGACATCGTGCCAGAGGGTCGTCACGCAGAGGACAACCTGACGGTGAAGAGCGACAACGTAGAGGTTAAATTGCCAGCAAATGCGCTTCCACATTGGGAGCTTGCGGCAAAGTATGATATAATAGATTTCGACTTGGGAGTGAAGCTTGCAGGAGCAGGATTCCCAGTATACAAGGGGCAAGGAGCGCGCCTTCAACGTGCGTTGATAAATTACTTCCTTGATTGCAATACAAAAGCTGGATACCAAGAGGTACAACCGCCAGTTGTGGCGAATGAGGCTTCGGGCTTCGGTACGGGTCAATTGCCTGATAAAGAGGGGCAGATGTACCACGCGACACTAGATAACCTATACCTTGTGCCTACGGCTGAGGTTCCGGTAACGAATATCTTCCGCGACGTAATAGTTGAGGAGAAGGAGATGCCGATAAAAATGACAGCATACACACCATGTTTCCGCCGCGAAGCGGGGTCATACGGAAAGGATGTTCGCGGATTGAACCGCTTGCATCAATTCGACAAGGTGGAGATCGTACAGGTGTCGCACCCAGATAGCTCTTACGAGGCGCTGGATGGAATGGTGGCGCATGTTGAGTCGATCGTGAAGTCGCTAGGTTTGCCATATCGTATTTTGCGCCTTTGTGGTGGCGATATGAGCTTCACAGCAGCATTGACTTATGACTTCGAGGTATACTCTGCAGCGCAAGAGCGTTGGTTGGAGGTTTCGTCGGTGTCGAACTTTGAGTCGTTCCAAGCGAATCGCCTGAAGCTACGTTTCAAGGGTGCAGATAAAAAAAGTCAGTTGGCACATACGCTAAATGGCTCGTCTCTTGCATTGCCTAGAATTGTGGCGGCTCTGCTTGAGAACTACCAAACGGAAGATGGAATCATAATCCCAGAGGTGCTTCGACCATATACAGGGTTTGACAAGATCTCAAAATAAGAGAGCGAGAACACACAATTACACAATTATAAACACACAAAACAATTACAATTATGGCTTA
The DNA here is from genome assembly GCA_047174045.1 of Rikenellaceae bacterium. Lineage (GTDB taxonomy): Bacteria > Bacteroidota > Bacteroidia > Bacteroidales > Rikenellaceae > Alistipes. Next base: position 170,253 of record JBCQUJ010000002.1, on the reverse strand, counting down.
TCAAATTTCAGACGCTTGTGTCGCTTGTGGCACATGTATCGATGAGTGTCCAGTAGAGGCAATCACAGCAGGAGACATCTATGTTATCAACCCAGATACTTGCATCGACTGTGGTGCTTGTGCTGGCGTATGTCCAGCTGAGTGTATCTCAGCTAACTAATTCTAAAAAGGATTTCGAATAGAGAGGGTTACCCAATAGGGTGGCCCTCTTGTGTTATCATAATAGATGACGGTTGGTTGCGTAACTAATGTCTGCCCCGCCTCCTGCAGGATGAGTGGCATTAGGCTATGGAGCAATGGTGTTGCTGTCAATATATAGTCTGTTTTACAATAGCTAGACAGTAACACTGGATTGCGGTGCGGCATGCAGTACGGGCTATTTTGCGTATCGCAACAATGAAGCATTGAAAATAAATCATCAAATAGTTGTATATATCCAAAATCTATTCTATCTTTGCCCTCGATTTGGCAGCTCAAATGAGGGTTGGTGGGTCGAGGGTGTTCTTTGATGTTATTATCTCAAGAGGATAAAAGAGGGGGTTGTGGAGCTTGATTCCAGGGTCAAGAAAATAATTTCAAAAAAATAAGCCAAAAATTTGGTAGTTATTTTTTTACCTCTTATATTTGCACAACGAAAAGGTCAAACGCCGATGTAGCTCAGTTGGCCAGAGCAGCTGATTTGTAATCAGCTGGTCGGGGGTTCGAATCCCTCCATCGGCTCAAAGGGCAGGCTTGCTGTCCAAAGGTAGGTTCGCCTGCTGATAGTAAGGGATGCAGCATAACGCTGCATCATTGCTGTAAAAACAAGATCTTTTCAAGGGGAGTTTCCAGAGTGGCTAAATGGGGCAGACTGTAAATCTGCTAGCTTTGCTTTCGGTGGTTCGAATCCATCACTCCCCACAACTTTACGGGGCGCACAGCCTCTTGAGAAAATATTGCGGAAGTAGCTCAATTGGTAGAGCATTAGCCTTCCAAGCTAAGGGTTGCGAGTTCGAGTCTCGTCTTCCGCTCCAATATTAAGATGCGCTTATAAACGCAACAAAAACCACCCCGTAGCAGGGAGTGGATTTTGTGTTATAAGGCAGATTAAATTAAACGCCACAATGCGACTAATGTTGCACTGTGGTTGTTGCCACGATAGAGTGGCGAAGAAGGTGTCATGATCGGTTTTGTGAAAAAGTTGAGGCATGGACAAAAAAGTCACGTTCTTTTTTTAGAATGAGTGTGGCGAAAAGCAATAACATTTTGCGCGGTGCAAAAAGCGTGCAAGGATGAAGGTGAAAAGAAACACAAACTAAATTTAATATTTAACAGCTATGGCAAAAGAAAAATTTGATCGTTCGAAACCCCATGTGAACATCGGTACAATCGGACACGTTGACCACGGTAAGACAACTCTTACAGCGGCAATCACTACAGTACTTGCAAACAAAGGTCTTTCTGAGCTTCGTTCATTCGACTCAATCGACAACGCTCCAGAGGAGAAAGAGCGTGGTATCACAATCAACACTTCTCACGTAGAGTACCAAACTGCTAACCGTCACTACGCTCACGTTGACTGTCCAGGTCACGCGGATTACGTAAAGAACATGGTTACTGGTGCTGCTCAAATGGACGGTGCTATCCTTGTAGTTGCTGCGACTGATGGTCCTATGCCTCAAACTAACGAGCACGTTCTTCTTGCTCGTCAGGTAAACGTTCCTAAGATCGTTGTTTTCTTGAACAAGTGTGATATGGTTGATGATGCTGAGATGCTTGACCTTGTTGAGATGGAGGTTCGTGACCTTCTTAGCAAGTACGAGTTCGATGGTGACAACGCACCAGTTATCCGTGGTTCTGCACTAGGTGGACTTAATGGTGAGCCAACTTGGGAGGATAAGATCATGGAGCTTATGGATGCAGTTGATAGCTACATTCCAATCCCAGCTCGTGAGAACGAGAAGCCATTCTTGATGCCAGTTGAGGACGTATTCTCTATCACAGGTCGTGGTACTGTAGTAACAGGTCGTATCGAGACAGGTATCGTTCACGTTGGTGACGCTGTTGAGATCGTAGGTCTTGAGAAGACTCTTGCTTCTACTTGTACAGGTGTTGAGATGTTCCGTAAGCTTCTAGATCAAGGTGAGGCTGGTGACAACGTGGGTCTTTTGATGCGCGGTGTTGACAAGAATGATATCAAGCGCGGTATGGTTGTTGCTAAGCCAGGTTCGATCACTCCTCACACTAAGTTCCAAGCTGAGGTTTATATCCTTAAGAAAGAGGAGGGTGGTCGTCACACGCCATTCCACAACAAATATCGCCCACAGTTCTACCTACGTACAATGGACGTTACAGGAGAGGTTGCTCTTCCAGACGGTGTTGACATGGTAATGCCAGGTGACCACGTAACTATCACAGTTACTTTGATCTACCCAGTTGCATTGAACGACGGTCTACGTTTCGCTATCCGTGAGGGTGGTCGTACAGTAGGTGCGGGTCAAATCTTGAAGATCGTAGAGTAATCTCGATTGTTCAAAACAATAGGGTTTGGAGCTAGCAATAGCTTCGCTCCAAACCCATTTTAGGAGCATAGTTCAAGGGTAGAATAGCGGTCTCCAAAACCGTTGATGGGGGTTCGAATCCCTCTGCTCCTGCTAGAAAAGAAAAATTAAAATTAGTAACAATGTTCAACTACTTCAAAGAGGCATACAACGAACTTGTAAACAAGGTGTCGTGGCCAACTTTTAGCCAGCTGCAAAGCTCTACAATAGTAGTAATGGTAGCAACAGCAATATTCTCTGTGATAGTCCTAGCGATGGATCTATCGTTCGAGGGAATCATGCAAGTTGTCTATAGAACGCTAGCATCAATCTTCTAAGAGAGGTTGCCCTTTTGGGGTAGCTTCTCTTCGGAGGTTTAGTGGATTGTGCATTAAAGCTAATACGAAAAGAGATCATGAGTGAAACAACAAAACAGTGGTATGTAGTTAGAGCCATTGGTGGAAAAGAGAACAAAGTGAAGGAGTATCTAGAGATGGAGATCCGTCACAACAAACTTGAGGAGTTTATCTCTCAAGTGCTTATTCCTACCGAGAAGGTCTACTCTATCCGCAATGGTAAGAAATACTCTAAGGATAAGGTCTCTTATCCAGGTTATGTATTGATTGAGGCCGAGTTTACTGGCCATATCCCAACTATAATTCGTAATATTCCTAATGTACTAGGATTCTTGGGTGACACCAAGGAGGATAGTCGCAAGATGAATGCAACGCCTTTGCGTGCAGACGAGGTTGCGAGAATCCTTGGCCGTGTCGATGAGATGATGGTACAAGAGGAGGAAAACGAGTCACCATTCTTTGTCGGCGAGGTCGTGAAAGTTACAGACGGCCCATTCTCGAGCTTCCAAGGTATTATTGAGAGTGTCGACAATGAGCGTAAGAAACTCACAGTATCTGTAAAGATATTTGGGCGCAAAACTCCTATGGAGTTGAGTTTCACACAAGTAGAAAAAGAATAACAAAGGAAAATTATGGCAAAAGAGGTTGCTGCATTTATTAAATTGCAGATTAAAGGTGGTGCCGCAAATCCTTCACCCCCAGTGGGTCCGGCGTTGGGTTCGAAAGGAGTCAACATCATGGACTTTTGCAAGCAATTCAATGCTCGCACACAGGACAAGGCAGGAAAGGTTCTTCCGGTAATCATCACGGTTTATGGCGACAAGTCTTTCGACTTTATCGTTAAACAACCACCCGTAGCCATTCAGCTCAAGGATGCCGCTGGCATCACATCTGGTTCTGCACAACCAAACCGCGCGAAAGTGGGTACGGTAACTTGGGATCAGGTAAAGCAAATCGCTCAGGACAAAATGCCTGATATGAACTGCTTTACAATTGAGTCTGCTATGCGTATGGTGGCTGGTACTGCTCGCAGTATGGGTCTTACTGTCGAGGGCGAATTTCCTAACATGTAATTGAACTGAAGATGAGTAAATTGACAAAAAATCAAAAAATTGCCTACGCAAAGGTTGAAGCTGACAAGGCTTACAAGCTATCTGAGGCAGCCGCTCTTCTAAAGGAGATTACCTTTACGAAATTCGATGCGTCAGTAGATATTGACGTGCGTTTGGGTGTAGACCCACGCAAGGCAAACCAAATGGTACGTGGAGTCGTAACTCTACCTCACGGAACTGGTAAGCAAACACGAGTACTTGTGCTTTGTACACCAGAGAAGGAGGCTGAGGCTAAGGCTGCAGGTGCTGATTTCGTTGGCTTGGATGAATACGTTGAGAAGATCAAAGGCGGTTGGACTGACATTGATGTTATCATCACAACTCCTAACGTTATGGGTAAAGTAGGTGCGCTTGGTCGTATCCTAGGTCCTCGTAACTTGATGCCAAACCCAAAGACGGGTACGGTAACTATGGAGGTCGGAAAGGCAGTCGAGGAAGTAAAAGCGGGTAAGATCGACTTTAAGGTCGACAAATTCGGAATCGTACACACATCTATAGGTAAAGCGTCATTCGATGCGGACAAAATTGCGGACAACGCACAAGAGTTCCTATCGACAATCCTGAAGCTTAAGCCTGCAGCTGCAAAGGGTACTTATGTTAAGAGCATTTATATGTCTACAACAATGAGTCCTGGTGTTATGATCGATGCCAAATCAGTTGAAACAAAATAAGGGAGGGTAACTAGATGACTAAAGAACAAAAATCAGCGCTCATAGAGTCGCTTGCTGCTCAGCTCAACGAGTATCCTCACTTCTACATCACAAACATCGAGGCTCTTAACGCCGAGCAAACTGCTGACCTTCGTCGCAAATGCTTTGAGAAAGAGGTTAAGCTTGTTGTGGTGAAGAATACGCTTATGATCAAAGCCCTTGAAAAGGCTGAGAAGGCTGATGCGGATATCCTAGCAGTGTTGGAGGGTTCAACATCTGTAATGTTCTCACAGAGCGCTAAAGCTCCTGCGCAACTTATCAAAGAGTTCCGCAAGACTAGCGACAAACCAGTACTTAAGGCAGCTTTTGCTGAAGGCGCGGTTTACGTGGGTGACAACCAGATCGATGCACTTTGCAACATCAAGAGTCGCGACGAGCTTATCGGTGATATCATCACGCTTCTTCAATCTCCAGCGAAAAACGTTATCTCTGCTTTGCAGGGTAGCGCTGGACAGAAGGTTGCTGGTATCGTAAAGGCTCTAGAGCAAAAAGCCCAATAATCGGGCAAAAAACAGCCCGTATGGGCAAAAGCATTAGATGGCTAATCATCAGTGCAGAAAAAACATTAGAAGTAAAACAAAATTAAATAAATTACTAAAATGGCAGATGTAAAGAAATTGGCTGAGGAGTTGGTAAACTTGACAGTTAAAGATGTAAACGAGTTGGCAACTATCCTTAAGGATGAGTACGGTATTGAGCCAGCTGCAGCAGCAGTTGCAGTAGCAGCTCCAGCAGCAGGCGGTGACGCTGGTGCAGGTGCAGAGAAGTCGTCTTTCGACGTAATCTTGAAGAGCGCAGGTCAAGCTAAGCTTAACGTTATCAAGGTAGTTAAGGATCTTGCTGGTCTTTCTCTAGGTGACGCTAAGGCGCTTGTTGACGCTGCTCCTAAGGCTATCAAAGAGGGTGTCTCTAAAGAGGAGGCTGAGTCTTTGAAAGCACAGCTTGAGGAGGCTGGAGCAGAGGTTGAGCTTAAGTAAGAAATTACTTAGCGCAAGCTAAAACTCAGGTATAGAGCATGAAAATGCTCTATGCCTTTTCTCGTCTAAACCATTGTAGCTCAAACAGAGCAAATCATAGGTTTAGAACTAACAAGGACCCTCAGACAGTTAAATAATTGATTCTGAGGTCGTTAGTACTGAGTGAAGTGGTCGCCCTAAATAGGGCCCCACAATCTCAAAAAAGCACGAAGGGGTGCCAACCAAGTGGGGAGTAATGTGTAGCGCGTTGAGCGTCACATTCGAACGAGTGGGTGAGAAAGAGTGAGGAGGTGAGTGAAGGGGTGCGAGAGGGTGAGAGTGGGTGAGAGTGGGTGAGAAGGAATGTGTGAAAGTGAGTGAGTGGAGCAGAGATGTTTGGCAAGTAAGTGCTGGATTGATAGGTGGGGCGGGGCAATGAACCGTCACTTAATAACAACTAAATTGGATTAGAAAACCGATGTCCGAAATAAAACAACAACAGAGAGTAAGCTTCTCGACAATTAAAAAGCATGTCCCATATCCGGACCTGCTCGAGGTACAGCTTAAATCATTCCGTGATTTCTTCCAGATGGATACAACGGCTGACAATCGTAAAAACGAGGGTCTATACCGTGTTTTCCAGGAGAATTTCCCAATTTCTGATACGCGTAACAACTTCGTATTGGAGTTCATCGACTACTATGTAGACCCACCAAGATACTCTATCGATGAGTGTCTTGAGCGTGGATTGAGCTACAGCGTACCGTTGAAGGCCAAACTGAAACTATACTGTACGGATGACGACCATGAGGATTTTGGTGTCGTAGTACAAGATGTATATTTCGGTACAATACCATACATGACTGAGAGAGGTACTTTCGTCATTAATGGTGCGGAGCGTGTTATCGTATCGCAGTTGCACCGCTCGCCAGGTGTATTCTTTGGCCAGAGCTTGCATACTAACGGAACGAAACTATACTCAGCGCGTATCATTCCTTTCAAGGGTTCTTGGATCGAATTCGCGACGGACATCAACAACGTCATGTATGCTTACATCGACCGTAAGAAAAAGTTGCCTGTAACAACTTTGTTGCGTGCAATCGGATTCGAGACAGATCAACAGATCCTCGAAATTTTCGACCTTGCGGATGAGATCAAAGTAAACAAAGCAAACTTGAAGAAGGCAGTTGGGCGCAAGCTTGCTGCTAGAATCTTGCAGACGTGGATCGAGGATTTCGTAGACGATGATACAGGAGAGGTTGTATCTATCGAGCGTAACAACGTAATCGTAGATCGTGAAACAGTTCTTACAGAGGAGCACATCGAGCTGATTCTTGAGAGTGAGACGAAGAGCATTCTTCTTCACAAAGAGTCATTGTCGGGTGTTGATTTCTCAATCGTATATAACACACTACAAAAGGATACTTGTAACTCAGAGAAGGAGGCTGTTGTATATATCTACAGACAATTGCGCGCCTCTGAGCCACCAGATGAGAATACAGCTCGCGACGTAATCGACAAGCTATTCTTCTCTGATAAGAAGTATGACCTGGGCGAGGTAGGTCGCTACCGTATCAACCGTAAGTTGGAGTTGGACACTGATCCATTGACACGTACGCTGACACGCGAGGATATCATCGCAATCATTAAGTACCTTATTCAGCTTATCAACTCGAAGGCTGAGGTAGATGATATTGACCACTTGTCGAACCGCCGTGTGCGCACGGTAGGTGAGCAGTTGTCGAGCCAATTCTCTGTTGGTTTTGTGCGCATGGCGCGTACGATCCGCGAGAGAATGAATGTGCGTGATAATGAGGTATTTACGCCAGTAGACCTTATTAACGCGAAGACATTGTCGAGTGTGATCAACTCGTTCTTCGGAACATCGCAGTTGTCACAATTTATGGATCAGATCAACCCACTTGCGGAGATCACTCACAAGCGCCGTCTTTCGGCTCTTGGACCTGGTGGTCTTTCGCGTGATCGTGCAGGTTTCGAGGTTCGTGACGTTCACTACACTCACTACGGTCGTTTGTGTCCGATTGAGTCGCCTGAGGGTCCTAACATCGGTCTGATCTCTTCGCTTTGTGTATATGCGAAGATCTCGCCAATGGGATTCATCGAGACTCCATACCGCTCGGTTGAGAATGGTAAGGTGAATCTTGATAACGACCAAATTAAGTACTATACGGCAGAAGAGGAGGAGGGCAAGATCGTTGCTCAAGCCTTCATGCCAGTAGACGATAAGGGTAACTTCCTTCAACCAGATCGTATCAAGGCGCGTGAGGGTGCTGACGTGCCGGTTGTGAACTCTAAGGAGCTTCACTTAATGGATGTTGCGCCGAATCAGATTGCGTCGATTGCCGCATCGTTGATTCCTTTCTTGGAGCATGATGATGCCAACCGTGCGTTGATGGGATCGAACATGATGCGCCAGGCGGTACCGTTGGTAACGACGGAGGCGCCAATCGTAGGTACAGGTATCGAGAAGGATCTTGTTATCGACAGCCGCATCCACGTTGTTGCGGAGGGTGATGGTGAGGTAGTATTCTCTGACGCTACACGCATCGATGTGAAGTACAACCGCTCTGAGGAGGAGGTACTTTGCTCGTTCGATTCGGAGGTGACAACTTATGAGTTGCCACGCTACAGAAGAACAAACCAAAATACATCGGTGACTTTGAAGCCAGCGGTATTGACTGGTGCTAAGGTGACGAAGGGACAAATCTTGACTGAGGGTTACTCAACTCAAGGTGGAGAGCTTGCTCTTGGTCGCAACTTGAAGGTGGCATACATGCCTTGGAAGGGTTACAACTTCGAGGATGCCATCGTTATCTCGGAGCGTATTCAACGTGACGACATCTTTACATCGGTACACGTTGACGAGTACATCATGGAGGTGCGTGACACGAAGCGCGGTGTTGAGGAGTTGACATCGGATATTCCTAACGTAAGTGAGGAGGCAACTCGCGATCTTGATGCTAATGGTATCGTGCGCGTAGGTGCTAACATCCACCCAGGTGATATTCTTATCGGTAAGATCACTCCTAAGGGAGAGAGCGATCCTTCACCAGAGGAGAAGCTACTTCGCGCAATCTTTGGTGACAAGGCGGGCGATGTGAAGGATGCTTCATTGAAGGCTCAACCTTCTCTACATGGTGTTGTTATCGATACGCGTCTATATGCTCGCGCTAGCAAAGAGGCTAAGAAGAGCAAGGCGGCTGAGAAGGCACAAATGGAGAAGTTGGATGAGAAGTTCCGCTCACAAATTAACGACCTTACGAAGGAGTTGGTTGGTAAGTTGACGAAGTTGCTTTCGGGCAAGACGACAACGGGTGTTACGGATTATTTCAACGTAGAGATTTACCCTGCTGGTACTAAGTTCTCGGCGAAGATGTTTGAGGAGATTGCATCTCTAATGACTGATGAGAAGAGCGGCGTAGTGATGGGTTATCTTGGTCTTGGAAGCTGCAAGTGGAGTGCTGATGAGCATACAAACACACTTATCGAGCGCATGGTCAACAACTACACAATTGAGTGGAAGAAGGCTGATGCTGCGATCAAGCGTGAGAAATATAACATGACAAATGGTGATGAGCTTCCTCAAAATGGAGTGATTCAACTTGCTAAGGTCTACATCGCGAAGAAGCGTAAGCTGAAGGTTGGTGATAAGATGGCGGGTCGTCACGGTAACAAGGGTATCGTAGCCAAAATCGTTCGCGATGAGGATATGCCATTCCTTGCTGATGGATCAATTGTCGATATATGTTTGAACCCACTTGGTGTACCTTCGCGTATGAACCTTGGTCAGATCTTCGAGTCTGTACTTGGTTGGGCCGGTAAGGAGCTAGGTATGAAGTTCGCAACTCCAATCTTTGACGGTGCGTCACTTGACGACATCAACGAGATCGGTGCTAAGGCGGGAATCCCACATAGCGGTCGTACATATCTTTATGATGGTGGTACGGGTGAGATGTTTGACCAGCCAGCGACTGTCGGTGTGACATATATGCTGAAACTTGGACACATGATCGACGATAAGATGCACGCTCGTTCTATCGGACCTTACTCACTTATTACGCAACAACCACTTGGTGGTAAGGCGCAATTCGGAGGTCAGCGTTTCGGAGAGATGGAGGTTTGGGCTCTTGAAGGATTTGGTGCTGCCAACATCCTACAGGAGATCCTAACAATCAAGTCGGATGACGTAATGGGTCGTGCGAAGGCATACGAGGCGATCGTTAAGGGTGATAACCTGCCAAAACCAGGTATCCCAGAGGCGATGAACGTATTGCTACACGAGCTACGCGGTCTTGCTCTATCGGTAAAGTTGGAGTAAGGGTAGTCGGTAGGTCGTGCGAGAGCATGGCATGATATAGATGTTAAGTCGTGCAGATCGATCGCATGAACCAAAGATTGAAGTAAAAACGAAGAAGATATAGAAAAATATGTCATTCATTAGAGATAACAAACAGACAAGTAGCTACAAGCAAATTTCGATTGCCTTGGCATCTCCAGAGGAGATCTTGTCGCAGTCAAGTGGTGAGGTTCTTAAGCCTGAAACCATCAACTACCGTACTTACAAGCCGGAGAAAGATGGTCTATTCTGTGAGAGAATCTTTGGTCCTGTGAAGGATTATGAGTGCCACTGTGGTAAGTATAAGAGAATCCGCTACAAGGGTATCGTTTGTGACCGTTGTGGTGTGGAGGTTACAGAGAAAAAGGTACGTCGCGAGAGAATGGGACATATCTCTCTTGTGGTGCCTGTGGTACACATCTGGTACTTCCGCTCTTTGCCATCAAAGATTGGTTACTTGTTGGGAATCCCAACTAAGAAGCTTGAGACAATCGTATATTACGAGAGATATGTTGTCGTGAACGTTGGTGCCGCTGCAGAGCTTGGCGTTGAGGCGTTGGCAACACTATCGGAGAAGGAGTACTTGGATCTTTTGGCGCAATTGCCAGAGGGTAACCAACAACTCTCGAACGATGATCCTAATAAGTTCATCGCTATGATGGGTGCTGAGGCGGTTAATATGTTGCTTCAGAGAATCGACCTTGATTCAGTATCGTTCGCACTTCGCGATCGCGCTATGAAGGAGACTTCACAGCAGCGTAAGAGCGAGGCGTTGAAGCGTCTGAACGTAATCGAGGCGTTCCGTACATCACGCGAGAAGAATAAGCCAGAGTGGATGGTACTTAACGTAGTGCCAGTTATTCCACCAGAGTTGCGTCCATTGGTGCCACTTGATGGTGGTCGTTTCGCAACATCGGATTTGAATGACCTATACCGTCGCGTTATCATCCGTAATAACCGTCTGAAGAGATTGATCGAGATCAAGGCTCCAGAGGTTATCCTACGTAACGAGAAGCGTATGTTGCAAGAGGCTGTTGACTCATTGTTCGACAACTCTCGTAAGAGCAATGCGGTGAAGAATGAGTCGAACAGACCATTGAAGTCGCTTTCTGACTCGTTGAAGGGTAAGCAAGGACGTTTCCGTCAAAACCTTTTGGGTAAGCGTGTTGACTACTCGGCACGTTCGGTAATTGTCGTTGGTCCTGAGTTGAAGATGCACGAGATGGGTATCCCTAAGGATATGGCGGCGGAGCTTTACAAGCCATTCGTTATCCGTAAGCTTATCGAGCGCGGAATCGTTAAGACAGTAAAATCTGCAAAGAAGATAATCGACCGTAAGGATCCAGTAATCTGGGGAATTTTGGAGAACGTGATCAAGGGACACCCTGTCCTTATGAACCGCGCCCCAACTCTTCACCGCTTGGGTATTCAGTCGTTCCAGCCAAAGCTTATTGAGGGTAAGGCTATCCAGCTACACCCACTTGCTTGTACAGCCTTCAATGCCGATTTCGACGGTGACCAGATGGCGGTCCACTTGCCACTAGGCAACGCCGCAATCTTGGAGGCACAAGTCTTGATGCTTGGTTCGCACAACATCTTGAACCCAGCGAATGGTGCGCCTATCACTGTCCCTTCTCAGGACATGGTGCTTGGACTATACTACATCACGAAGTCTCGCAAGGGGGTTCAAGGTGAGGGTCTAACATTCTACGGTGCAGAGGAGGCGATCATCGCTTACAACGAGAAGCGCGCTGCGTTGCACGCCAACGTGAAGTGTATGGTTGAGGATTTGAATGAGAATGATGAGTTGGAGATGAAGCTTATCGAGACAACTATTGGACGTATCTTGTTCAACCAAGTTGTTCCTCGCGAAGTTGGATATATCAACGAGGTATTGACGAAGCGTTCGTTACGCGACATCATCACCGTGGTTATGAACCGCGCTGGTGCTGCTAAAGTTGCAACGTTCCTTGACGATATCAAGGCATTGGGTTACAAGAGCGCCTTCCAAGGTGGTCTGTCGTTTAACCTTGATGCGGTTATCATTCCAGATGAGAAAGAGACATTGGTTAATGAGGGTTACGAGCGTGCTGATGCTATTATGGAGGACTACAACATGGGTCTTATCACTAATAACGAGCGTTACAACCAGATCATTGACGTATGGACAAATATCAACTCGAAGTTGACAAAGACCGTAATTGATACGTTGATCGCGGATCAAGATGGTTTCAACCCAGTATATATGATGCTTGATTCAGGAGCCCGTGGATCGAAGGAGCAGATTCGTCAGCTCTCTGGTATGCGTGGTCTGATGGCGAAGCCACAGAAGTCGGGTGTTGAGGGAGGTCAGCAAGTTATCGAGAACCCTATCCTTTCGAACTTTAAGGAGGGTCTATCGGTACTTGAGTACTTTATCTCTACTCACGGTGCGCGTAAGGGTCTTGCCGATACGGCCTTGAAGACTGCCGATGCGGGTTACTTGACACGTCGTTTGGTTGACGTGGCGCAAGATGTTATCATCAACGAGGTTGATTGTGGTACTTTGCGCGGTTTGACTGCTACGGCTATCAAGCGTAATGAGGATGTTGTTCAGACGCTATTTGACCGTATTTTGGGTCGCGTAGCGTTGGTAGATATTGTTCACCCATTGACGGGTGAGGTGTTGTGTGAGGCTGGCGAGCAGATCACGGAGAAGATTGCGACTGCGATCGAGAACTCTCCTTTGGAGTCTGTTGAGATTCGCTCGGTGCTTACTTGTGAGTCACGTAACGGAGTTTGTGCGAAGTGTTATGGTCGCAACTTGGCTACGGCGCGCATGGTACAACGCGGAGAGGTTGTGGGTGTTATCGCTGCACAATCGATCGGTGAGCCAGGTACACAGCTTACACTTCGTACGTTCCACGTCGGTGGAGTTGCCGGAGGTTCAACTGTTGAGACGAACGTCATCTCGAAGTATGAGGGTCGTTTGGAGATTGACGATTTGCGTACGATTGCATCGAAGAGTGTGTCGGGCGAGAAGATCAATCTTGTTGTGTCGCGTCAGTCGGAGTTCCGCATCGTAGATCCAAAGACAGAGATCGTACTTTACACTCACGCATTGCCTTATGGTTCGACAATCTACATGGAGGATGGTGCTGCAGTTAAGGCAGGTGACCTAATCTGTGAGTGGGATCCATACAACGCAGTTATCATCTCGGAGCATGATGGCGTCATCAGCTACGATAGCGTGATTGAGGGTGTTACATATCGTGAGGAGCGCGATGAGCAGACAGGTTTGTCTGAGCGTGTAATCATCGAGAGCAAGGATAAGACGAAGAACCCAGTTATCAAGGTTCTTGCGAAGAGCGGTGGCGACGAGATCAAGTCGATCAACCTTCCAGTATCGGCACACGTCGTGGTGAAGGATAAGGCGAAGATCAAGGCTGGCGACATTATCATTAAGATCCCACGCGCAGTAGGTAAGTCTGGTGGCGATATCACCGGAGGTCTTCCTCGCGTTACGGAGCTGTTTGAGGCGCGTAACCCATCGAACCCAGCGATTGTATCGGAGATCGATGGTGAGGTAACATTCGGTAAGATTAAGCGTGGTAATCGCGAGATCGTTATCACATCTAAGGATGGAGATATTCGCCGCTACCTAGTGCCGTTGTCACGTCAGATTATCGTTCAGGAGAATGACTATGTGAAGGCTGGTAACCCACTTTCGGATGGTGCTATCACTCCAGCAGATATCTTGCGTATCCTAGGACCTACGATGGTTCAAGAGCATATCGTAAACGAGGTTCAAGAGGTTTACCGTATGCAGGGTGTGAAGATTAACGATAAGCACTTCGAGGTTATCGTTCGTCAGATGATGAACAAGGTGCGTATTGAGGATGCGGGTGATACAGGATTCTTCGAGGATCAAATCATCGACAAATGGGAGTTCCTTGATGCAAACGACAACCTTTACGACAAGGTGGTTGTATCGGATGCTGGTGACTCTACGGAGTTCCAAGCGGGTCAAATCGTATCGATGCGCCGCCTAGCGGATGAGAATTCATCGCTTAAGCGTAAGGATTTGAAGCCAGTAGAGGTTCGCGATATTATTCCTGCAACATCTAACCAGGTGCTTCAAGGTATTACGCGTGCTGCGCTTCACACATCGTCGTTCATCTCGGCAGCATCGTTCCAGGAGACTACGAAGGTGCTTAATGAGGCAGCGATCAACGGTAAGATCGATCCACTTGTTAACTTGAAGGAGAATGTGATCTGTGGTCACTTGATCCCAGGAGGAACAGGTCTTCGCGAGTACGACAATCTGATTGTTGGTTCGAAGAAGGAGGCAGAGGAGGTTGCTTCGGCAGCAGCTGCTCAATAGGCGAAAGAGTAATTTATATTATATAATTGGAGTCCATCGACATAGTGTGTCGATGGACTCTTTTTTTGCGATTCTATTTTTTTTATTATATTTGTAGTAAACTAAAGCAATGAAGAGCTATGTTGTACCCATTGAAATTCAAACCGATCTTTAAATATGCCCTATGGGGTGGCTCAAAGATCCTATCATATAAAGGTCTAGATTACAAACGTGCTGCCGTAGGGGAGTGCTGGGAGCTATCTGCGGTGCAGGGATCGGAGTCGGTCGTTGTGAATGGAGAGTTTGCAGGACGTACTATAACGGAGGTTTTGGAGCAGTGCGGTGCTGAGCTAATAGGTGCAGACAACTTCAAACGTTTTGGTTTGGAGTTCCCTCTGTTAGTGAAGTTCATCGATGCAAAGCACGATTTGTCGATCCAGGTACACCCTGATGAGGTCTTGGCACGAAAGCGCCACCGTTCGCATGGTAAGTGCGAGATGTGGTATATCGTGAGCGCTGATAGCGATACGCGACTAATGTCGGGGTTCTCTGCTAAAGTGGATAAAAAAGAGTATGAAGAGCGCCTAAAACAGGGTACACTGACGCAGGTTTTGCAGCACTATAATGTGAAGGTTGGCGATCTATACCATATCCCTCCTGGCTGCATACATAGCGTTGGTGCAGGGTGCTTTATAGTGGAGATACAGCAGACATCCGACATAACATATCGTGTATACGACTACGATCGCCGCGACCAAAATGGAAACTTGCGTGAGCTACATACGGAGTTTGCTGCAGGAGCAATAGATTTTGGGAACACAAAAAAATCTATCGTGGATTATGACAAAGAGCTGCGAAACACGCCGGTAGATCTTATCGACTGTCCATACTTTACAACATCATTGCTTGACCTAGAGTCAAGCTACACATGGGATCTGTGTAACGAAGATAAGTTTCAAATTTTAATATGTGTGACGGGGGAGGCGATGCTGACGGTCGATATAGAGAACCCAGTAGGTGATAAAATATCAAAATCATCTGTCGTGTCGCTTCGACAAGGGGAGACTATTCTTGTCCCTGCAACAACAAAAAAAATAGATATCCAGACAAAGTCTGCCAAGATCCTTATTGCGACTGTATAGATAGGATTTTGAGAATAGTACACTCATGCCAGGCGCACAGTGCGCGCCGCGTGGTGTAAGGGCAGTTTCCAAGGGAACCTCTACTATTCGAGTGTTTTAGCAATTTCGACCATTAGGGCGAATGCGGCATCATATTCGTTTGGGATTTTACCGTCGAGGATTGCGTTCTTGATTTGATCCTTTATAATTGCGATTTTGCGGCATGGTGGGATGTTTAGGTGCTGCATTATTATCTCGCCAGTTATTGGTGGTTGGAAGTTGCGGATGCGATCGCGCTCCTCTAGCTCGACCATTTTTTGGCGTACGAGGGTGAAGTTTGCGAGGTAGCGTTTAACCTTCGACTCTATGGATGATGTTATATCCGCTTCGCAGAGGGTCATTAGTGCTTCTATGTCATCTCCCGCTTCGAATAGAAGACGGCGCACCGCAGAGTCGGTTACGATCTCCTCGGTGAGGGATATTGGGCGGAGGTGGAGGAAGACGAGTTTCTGTACAAATTTGCGTGGCTCTCCAAGCGGCAATTTGAGTCGTTTGAAGATTGGGTATACCATTTTTGAACCAACCATTTCGTGGCTATGGAATGTCCAGCCAATCTTTGGGTGGTATGCTTTAGTAGCAGGTTTTGCTATGTCGTGCATTATCGCTGCCCAACGCAACCACAGGTCGTTTGAGTTTCTCGCTACGTTATCTAGTACCGTTAGGGTGTGGCGGAAATTATCTTTGTGGGCGTGTTTGCCGCGCTTCTCGACCCCTGCGAGCTGCTCCATCTCAGGAAATATCAGCTTCAGTAGTCCGCTGTCGCGAAGCAGGTCGAAGCCGATTGAGGGGGTTGGTGAGAGGACGATTTTGTTTAGCTCTGTGGCGATTCTCTCGCCAGATACTATCTCTATGCGGTGCGCATTGCGCTTTATCGCTTCGAAGGTCTCATCTGCAATTTTGAAGTTGAGTTGAGTTGCGAAACGTATGGCGCGCATCATGCGCAGTGGGTCGTCCGAGAATGTAATATCTGGATCGCATGGTGTGCGTACAATTTTACACTCCATGTCGCCCACACCATCGAATGAATCGAGTAGCTCTCCAAAGCGGTCGCTGTTGAGACACCACGCCATTGCGTTGATTGTGAAGTCGCGGCGCAGTTGGTCGTCATCTAGCGTTCCCTCCTCTACCGCTGGTTTGCGAGAGTCGGGAGAGTAGGACTCCTTGCGCGCCCCTACGAACTCAACTTCGAGTCCATCGGCGTGCAGCATCGCTGTGCCGAAACGCTTGAATATCGATACATTGGTTTTGAGTTGCGCACCAAGACGTTCCGCAACCTCTACGCCACTGCCAACCACCACAACATCGATGTCGGTACATGGTCGCGCAAGATAGAAGTCGCGCACGTAGCCACCAACGACATAAGCCTCAACGCCCATTTCGTCACATATAGCGCCAATTTGCGCGAATATTGGCAGTGCGAGAATCTCGCTGTTATCCTTCAGTTTGAACTCCAAAACCTCTTCTATTTTAGCTCCTTTTGGTAAGCCTTAACACTCGCTTCAAGCCCCATATATAGCGCATCGCAGATTAGTGCGTGACCTATTGAAGCCTCATCTGTATGTGGAATCTTAGCGACATAGAAAGCAAGGTTCTCAAGGCTCAAATCGTGACCTGCGTTCAACCCCAAACCGCACTCTTTTGCCGCTTCAGCCGCTGCAATGTATGGTGCAATTGCGCTGTCGCGATCTGCGGCATAATTTGCAGCATAAGCCTCTGTATATAGCTCTACGCGATCTGCGCCAACAGCCTTTGCGCCCTTAACCATCTCGACGATAGGATCGACAAAGATCGAAACGCGGATCCCTTTCGCCTGGAAACGTGCAGTAACATCGCGCAAGAACTCCGCATTTGCGATGGTGTCCCAACCTGCATTTGAAGTGATAGCGCCAGGTGCATCAGGCACAAGCGTAACTTGTGCAGGGCAACTCTCCAGCACCATCTCGATGAAATCCTCCGTTGGATTTCCCTCAACATTTAGCTCCGTCTTCAGCACCTCCTTCAGCTCGAAAACATCGCTATAGCGAATATGTCGCGCATCGGGGCGAGGGTGGACCGTTATGCCATCGGCGCCGAACCCCTCTATGTCGATTGCAGCTTGTTTTACGTTGGGCATATTGCCGCCACGCGAATTTCGCACTACGGCAATCTTATTGATATTTACACTTAGCTTTGTCATAATTTTATCCTATATTTGCGCTATAAAGTTACTTATAAAAGATGAAAATAGCAATTTTCTCCCGCCCAAAGGGTGCAAGGGCAACATCAGATTTGAAACTCATCTTTGAGCAGATCGCTAGTCGCGGTTATGATTACTGCGTCAACGAGGAGTTTGTACCGTCGTTGGAGGAGCTGCTTGGTGTGAAGATTTCGCCAGATAAAATCTACGGTGCAGAGGTTCCTTTTGCAGAGGATTTGTCGGCGCAAAACGAGGTTATGCTATGCTATGGCGGCGATGGAACGTTGCTTGAGGGTGTGCATAGGTTGAATGGTCGCAAGGTTATTGTCGTGGGGGTAAACTCTGGGCGCTTGGGCTTCTTGACATGTGTTTCATCGGAGGGTATTGTAGAACTTTTTGAGGCTATTGACAGCCACTCGTTGAGGGTTGAGAAGCGCGCCTTGATAGCGGCTCGCGGCGACTTTTCGGGTGGCGAATGGCTCTTCGCGGCGAATGAATTTTCGGTACAAAGACAGGGTGCTTCGATAATCGTTACGGAGACATATCTCGACGAAGAGATGGTCGCGACATATCGCGGAGATGGCGCAATAGTTGCTACGCCAACAGGTTCTACGGCATACTCTTTGAGTGCTGGAGGTCCTGTCGTGGCGCCAGAGTGTGGCTGTTGGGTCATCTCGCCACTCGCGCCGCACAACATCACTATGCGCCCAGTTGTGGTGCCAGATCGTTGCAAAATAGAGATGAAAATTGAGATGCGCGAAGGCGATGCAGCCATATCGCTCGACAACCGCACCTTCCCAATTGGAAATGGTGCAAAGGTCGAGCTGAAGCGCTACGAGAAGGATTTCTACTTGGGACTTGACCCCAAAATATCATTCTACCAAACATTGCGCAACAAGATGCTTTGGGGTGCCGATCTGCGTGATTAAATATTTAACACGATTTTAATAGGTTTAAAAGCGCACTTTTTATATATTTGCAAGATAACAGATCCTAAGATGAGTGACCAGAGCCAGTTCGTAGTACCCAAACATATTGCTATCATAATGGATGGCAATGGCCGTTGGGCGCAACAGAGAGGTTTGGAGCGCGTTGAAGGGCATGCTAAAGGTGTCGAGGCGGTTCGCACAACGATTGAGAGTGCGGCGAAGAGTGGGGTGGAGCAGATTACGCTATACGCCTTTTCAACTGAGAATTGGGGCAGACCAACAGCGGAGGTTGACGCATTGATGGAGCTTATGGCGAAGGCGATAGGTGCTGAGGTGCCTGAGTTGACGAAGAAGGGTGTTCGAGTGAGGTTTATAGGCGATTTGAACCGATTTGACCAGAAGCTGCAAGCGATGCTGCGCAACACCGAGGAGATAGGCGCTCAGTTGGCGAAAGATGGGCGAGTGATACTCACTGTTGTGGTGGCGTTGAACTACTCTTCGCGCGATGAGATACGCCGTGCAACGCAGAAATTGATTGAAAGCGGTGCTAAGACGGTGACAGATGAGATGATAGCGGCGGCGCTGGATACGGCAGGTATGCCAGACCCCGATTTGATAGTTAGAACAAGCGGAGAGCAGAGATTGAGCAACTTCCTAATGTGGCAAGCAGCGTATGCGGAGCTATACTTCACAGAGGTTCTGTGGCCAGATTTTGATGGCGAAGAGTTCAATAAAGCGATAAAAATATTTAACTCCCGCAATAGAAGGTTTGGCCTTGTCGTTTAGATGCTTAGATGTGGCGAGGTTGTGGAATTGAAGTAGGAAAAGAAACTAGATAGGTGTTGAAAAAGTTTATCGAGAAATATTGTAAGGTGGTTGCGGCGTTGGTGGCAGCCCTTTTCGTGGTTGGTGGTGTAGCGGCGCAAGCTACAATTGAGGTTGCTGATGATGCGGTCGAGATAGTTGAGGCTGTTGATGTTGCAGAGTCAGAAGGCGTTTCAGCAGAGGAGGCAGAAGCGACAGAGGAGGTTGCGCAGGTTGTTGAGGCGGAGCCAAAGTTCGACACCAACGTAGCGAAGAAATATCTTGTGCGCGATGTGAAGATCACGGGGTCGGAGTTTGTTGATCCGGGGATCCTTGCAATCTCGATCGGTATAAACAAGGGCGATTCGATCGTTATTCCATCGCAATTTGTATCGTCGGCTATTGAGCGCCTTTGGAACCATGGGCGCTACGAGGATGTGGAGTTTGCGGCGGAGATTCAATCGGGTGATGAGGTTATAATCGAGATCGCACTGAAGGAGCGTCCGCGAGTTATGAATTGGGCTATAACGGGCATCAAAGAGGGTAAGGCAAAGGAGATGATGGATAACCTGAAGCTGCGCCGCAACAGCGAGCTTTCGGAGTATGTCATCGAGAAGAATAAGCAACTTATTTGGCGTGACCTAGCGGCAAAGGGCTTTAGGAATGCGCAGATCACTGAGAATATTGTTCCAGATTCGATCAACAAAGAGATGGTCAACGTTACATTTGAGGTTGATCGCAAAGATCGTGTGAAGATTGGCGAGATTAAGTTCACGGGTAACGAGGAGATTGAGGATAAGAAGCTGAAGTCATCGCTGAAGAAGATTAGCGAGGTGAGCTGGAATCCATTGACGTTGTTTAAAAGCAAGAAGTTTACGGAGGCTGAATTTGAGGAGGCGAAGGATAATTTGATCGATTACTACAACTCGAAGGGTTATAGAAATGCGATCATCGTTGCCGATTCGATCTACGATATTAATGAGAAGCGCCTTGGTGTGGAGATCTCGGTTGAGGAGGGTAACAAATATTACATTCGCAACGTTGAGTGGGTTGGAAACTCTAAATATGAAACGGAGCAGCTGCAACGTATGTTTGGCGTTGAGAAGGGCGATACGTATGATAAAAAGACGATGTACAAACGTCTGGGGCTTGGTCGCGATGCTAACCCAGATGAGATGTCGATCTTGACGATATATCAAAACGAGGGTTACCTAATGTCGCAGATCGATCCGGCGGAGGTTGTCGTTGGGCGCGACTCAATCGACTTGGAGCTGAAGATCTTTGAGGGTCGCCCATTTACAATTAACAACGTTGAGATTTCGGGTAATTTGCGTGTCGACGATGAGGTTATCCGCCGTGAGTTGGCAACGCGCCCAGGAGAGCTTTACAACCGTTCGTTGTTGATGCAGACCATTCGTACGCTAGGTACAATTGGTCACTTCAATCCGGAGTCGATTATGCCAGATATTCAGCCAGTGTCGAACTCGTTGGTGGATATTGCGTGGCCGTTGGAGGAGCAGGCGAGTGACCAATTCAATGTCGCAGGAGGTTGGGGTTCTGGTACGTTCGTTGGTTCGATAGGTATCACGCTGAACAACATATCGATAAAGAACCTATTCAAGAAGGGGGCGTGGAAGCCTTACCCAATGGGTCAAAACCAACGCCTGTCGATCCAGGCGCAGACAAATGGAACCTACTACAAGGCGTTCTCGGCGAGCTTCTCGGATCCTTGGTTGGGCGGAAAGAAGCCAAATTCGTTTACGGTTACGACACACTACTCAGATCAAAATAACGCCTACTACGCGTGGAATTCAAGTACGCAACACTTCCGAACATTTGGTGTTTCGGCGGGTCTTGGTAAGCGTTTGACATGGCCTGATCCATACTTCACGCTCTATGCGGAGGCGAAGTATGAGCGATATATGTTGAAGGATTGGTCTTCGTTCATCATGGATAACGGAAATGCGAATCTGCTCTCGACAAGGGTGGTGTTCTCGCGTAACTCGATCGATCAGCCAACATATCCGCGCCGCGGTTCGGAGTTCACAGCATCGGTGCAGTTGACACCTCCATATTCGTTGATAACAGGCAAGGATTACTCTGATGCAACGATGAGTGATCAGGAGAGATATAGGTTCGTGGAGTTCCATAAGTGGAATCTGAAGACGCAGTGGTATCAGAGCTTCTTGTCGAACTCAAACCTTGTTTTGAAGCTTGGTGCGGAGATGGGTTACCTAGGACACTACAACCCATACAAGATATCGCCATTTGAGCGCTTCGAGGTCGGAGGTGACGGAATGTCGGGTTATAGTATATATGGTATCGACATTATCTCGATGCGTGGCTACGATGATGGAGCGCTCGATCCGGTAGGTTCAGATTACTCGTTGGCATACAATAAATATACGATGGAGTTGCGTTACCCAGTGATTCTTGAGCCTTCGTCACAAATATATGTCTTGGCATTTGCTGAGGCTGGAAACGGATTTAGCTCGTGGAGAGATTTCTCGCCATTTGACTTGAAGCGTTCGGCTGGTGTCGGTGTACGTCTATACCTGCCTGTTGTGGGTATGTTGGGTCTTGACTGGGGTTATGGATTTGATGCTCCTGCAGGGTCATCGGTCAAGAGTGGTAGCCAGCTCCACTTCGTGCTAGGTCAGCAATTCTAGGCATAGTTTTGGTATTGTGAGGGTGGTGTAGTTATGGAGATAAAATTATAGGGTTATGAGAAGATATTTGATGACAATAGTAGCTGCGATCGTTGTGAGTGCAACGGCAGCAACGGCGCAAAATGTGGTGGTAGTAGATAGCCAAAAGGTGCTTGACTCAATGAAGGAGTATACGCGAGCAACGGCGCAACTGGAGGAGCTTACGCAGGCTTATCAAGCGGGCGTAGAGGCGAAGTTCGAGAGCGTGGAGAATCTATTCAACGAATATGCGGCGCGCAAATCATCATACTCAACATCGCAGGCGCAAACCAAAGAGCGCGAGATACTTGCCAAGGAGAAGGAGGCGACAGAGTATCAAGAGAAGCATTTCGGCGAGAATGGTACAATATTCAACCGCCAAAAAGAGCTAATGGAGCCAATTGAAACAAAGGTGCGCGCAGCAATCGAGGCATACGCAGCAAAGAACAATATAGCGATAGTGCTAGATGCAGCATCTGCAGCAACGGTGCTATACAACACACCTGCAGCAGATAAAACAGCTGACATAATCAACGCTTTAAAATAAGATAAAAATCTAAAAACTGAAAATAAGATGAAAAATGTATTCAAAATCGCGCTATCAGTAGCAATCGTAGCACTAGCGTCAGTGACATCAGCAGCAGCTCAAAAGGTGGGTCGCATCAACTCTCAAGTTCTAATCGCAGCGATGCCTGAGACGACAGCAATGCAGAAGGATCTAGAGAAGGTGCGTGACGAATATGCTGAGAACCTTGAGACAATGCAAGCTGAATTGCAAAACAAATATGCAGATTACCAAAAGAACGCTGCAACAATGACTGAGTCTGTACGCTCCCTAAAGGAGAAGGATATGCAAGATCTTGACCAACGTATGCAACAATTCGAGCAAAACGCAATGCAAGAGATTCAACGCAAACAAGCATCGCTTGCAGAGCCAATCATAGCAAAAGCACGCGAAGCAATCGCTGCAACAGCAAAAGCAGGTGGATATACAGTGATCTATGACGAGTCGGCAGGTGCACTAGCATACTACGATGAGGCAACAGTGAAAGATATCCTTCCAGCAGTAAAAGTGAAGCTAGGAATTAAGTAGAGTTTGGCGAAAACTGGGAACTGCGCTCATGCTGTGCAGGATAAAAAAATATGGGGAGAGCTGTTTGTGGCTCTCCCCATTTTTTTTCATTTCTAGCTAATCCTCATCTTCCTCTTCGAGGATTGACATGAGGTTGTCGATTTGGCGGCGGTCGCGTTTTGTGGGGCGACCTGTTCCTGGGTCACGCGTAACGAAGATTGTTTCGCGTGGTGTGTTGAGTTTGTCTAGCTCCGATTGCGGAGTGGTGTTTATCACATATAGCTCCACATTCTTGGCTGGTTGGCGATTTGACACCAGATCAAGGACTTTGTAGGAGTATGTTATGTTGTTCTTTTTAACTGCAAGCATATCGCCGATTTTTGCTTCGCGCGAAGGTTTACAGTAGCTATTGTTGGCAAGCACGCGGTTGTTGCGTATCGCCTCGGCGGCATCGCTGCGAGTCTTGAAGATTCGCACGGCCCATAGGTATTTATCTAATCTCATAACGGGAGCAAAGATAGATATTTTTCACTATCTTTGTAGTAATTATTAAAGTTGATACAATTATGGGACTTTTTTCACTGTTTGGCAGCTCAAAAAAAGAGGAGCAGCAGAAGGTTTTAGATAGCACTCCAGAGCAAAATAGCGCCGACCTGGAGCGCGGATTGGAGAAGACGAAGAGTGGACTTTTCGGGAAGTTGGCGCGCGCCATTTCGGGGCGTTCGACTGTTGATGATGAGTTGCTTGATGAGTTGGAGGAGATCTTGATAACGTCGGATGTCGGTGTTGAGACTACGGTAAAGATTATTCGCGCTATTGAGGAGCGTGCGGCGCGAGATAAATATGTTGATGCGAAGGAGTTGAATGAGATTTTGCGCGGCGAGATCGTGAAGCTTCTGGAGGAGGCGCACGCCACAACGGCGGAGTCAAATTTCGGTATCGCGGCGAAGGATGGCGTACCTTATGTCATGATGGTTGTAGGTGTCAATGGTGTTGGAAAGACTACGACAATTGGTAAGTTGGCTTCGAAGTTGACGGCGCAGGGGCACAAGGTTTTTATCGGTGCTGCCGATACGTTTCGTGCTGCGGCAATCGATCAGCTAGGTGTCTGGGCGGAGCGTGCTGGTGCGACTATGGTGCATCAGGAGATGGGTTCTGACCCTGCATCTGTCGCTTTCGATACGATTAGTTCGGCGGTAGCAAACAAGGCGGATGTCGTTCTGATCGATACGGCAGGTCGTCTGCACAACAAGGTTGGTTTGATGAATGAGTTGTCGAAAATACGCAACGTCATGGCGAAGGTTATACCTGATGCACCGCACGATGTGATGTTGGTTTTGGATGGTTCAACGGGGCAGAATGCCTTCGAGCAGGCGCGCCACTTCACGGAGGCGACAAAGGTGTCGTCGCTTACTGTTACGAAGCTTGACGGCTCGGCGCGCGGCGGTGTTGTCATAGGTATTAGCGATCAATTCAAGATTCCGGTACGATATATTGGTGTTGGTGAGGGTGTCGATCAGCTGCAGATGTTTGATCGCGTGAAGTTCGTTGATGCACTATTTGGTACAAAGTAGAGGATGAAAAGACGTACAATAAATATAATTACGCTGGGATGTTCTAAGAATCGTGTCGATTCGGAGCATCTAATGGCGCAGATGGCTGCTGCGGGTTACGCCGTGGAGTTTGATAGTGATAAGATGGGGGCGGAGGTCGTTGTAATCAACACTTGCGGTTTCATTGGCGATGCTAAAGAGGAGTCGGTTGAGATGATCCTATCTGCTGTGGAGGCAAAGGAGGAGGGTTTGATCGAGGAGCTTTATGTTGTTGGTTGCCTTTCGGAGAGGTATGCTGACGACCTTAGAAATGAGGTGCCAGATGTCGATCAATATTTCGGTGTTCGCGGCTGGGAGCAGCTTGTGGAGCGCCTTGGTGCAAAGCATAAGGCGGAGCTTGAGACGGAGCGCGAACTCTCTACGCCATCGCATTACGCATATCTAAAGGTGTCGGAGGGGTGCAATTGGCGCTGTGGATATTGCGCAATACCGTTGATTCGCGGAAAGCATATTTCGGTGCCTATGGAGGCGCTAATTGAGGAGGCTACTAAGCTCGCACAAAAAGGTGTTAAGGAGTTGATAGTCATAGCGCAAGATACGACATACTACGGCGTTGACCTCTATGGAGAGCGCCGCATTGCGACTCTAATGGAGCAGCTTTGTCGTATAGATGGGATAGAGTGGATTCGCCTTCATTACGCCTACCCAACGGGCTTTCCAAGCGAGCTGATTGAGGTTATGGCGCGCGAACCAAAGATCTGTAAATATCTCGACATACCGTTTCAGCATATCTCCGATTCGCAGCTGAAATCGATGAAGCGCCGCCACACAAAATCGGAGGCACAGAAGCTAATTGATGAGCTATATGCGGCGATGCCAGATATGGCGATGCGCACAACAATGCTCGTTGGTTACCCTGGTGAAACGGAGCAAGATTTTGAGGAGTTGTGCCAATTTATCAGCGCGACAAAGTTCGAGCGACTAGGTGTTTTTCCATATTCTGAGGAGGAGGGGACATACTCGGCAACACTCGCTGACGATGTGCCACAAGAGATAAAAGAGCGACGAGCAGAACGAATTATGGCGCTCCAAAGCGAGATTTCACTACAAAGTAACATTGCGCGCGTTGGCGAAAAGCAGCGCGTAATAGTTGATTCGTTGCAGGGCGACTACTACATCGCTCGCTCGCAATATGATTCGCCAGAGGTTGACCAGGAGATCCTAATCGCAGCAGAGGATGTACAGTTGGAGATAGGTGCGTTCTACGAAGTCGAAATAACAGCCGCTGAGGAGTTCGACCTATACGCCAAATTATCAACAAAATAATTTTTGCACATCGCTTTTTTTTCTTATCTTGTTCCCTAATAAAGCAGACTAAAAATGGCAGAGAGCAATAAAGCAGCATTCGCAAACATCGTGGAACACGTCGAAAAGCGTGTCGATATGCTTATGGCTGACCACAGCCGAATAGCAGAGCTAAATAAAAAACTTACTGCAGAGCTAACCGAAGCACGCGCCACAAAAAGGGAGTTGCAACAGCAACTAAACACGCTGAAGATAGAGCGTGACAAACTAGCGCTGCAAGATGGAATATCGGCAGTGGTGCAAGACCCAAAGCGTGCCGCAGCATACGTTACGCGACTGCTTCATGAGGTGGACGAATGCCTAAGGCTGGTTGCAGCAGTAAAAACCACTGCACCAGCAGCAGATGTGCAAGAGTAGAAAAAGCAGAATAACGAAGCAGCAAAATGGCAGAGTCAAAGATAAAAGTAGTAATCGCAGATAGAGCCTTCGAACTAGATACAGCGGCAAACCCAACAACTCAAGAGCTATACCAATTAGCTGAAAAAAGAGTTAACGAGAAGATCGCTGAGTATCAAAGCAATACTCAAGGGCTGTCGATAGAGAACATAGTAGCCCTAGTAGCTTTCGACTACGAGGTCGAAGCAATACAGGCAAGGCGCCAAAACTTCGTGGGTAGCGAAGAGCGCAAAAGACTTAGCGAACTAGATGCAAAACTAGACAACTACCTTAACGCCCCAGAACGCAACTAAATTGGTGGTAGATATTTGAGAGGCTAAATTTTGGTACAGAATGTGCCACATAATATTAAAAGAGTCACGCTGCGTGTCGGATGAGTGCAGGGAGTTGAGAGAGTGACACAACGTTCTTTTTATAGAAATATGAGTTTCAGATCTACCCGCGTGGAACTCCTTAAGCTTTGCGAAACTGAACATTTACTAAATTGGAGTCAAGCTCTTAATAGTCAAAATCAGGCCTTAACCCTTCGGGGTGTGTCAATTGCGGCACCGTTGGACGATTGCGATTTTTGGCAGCTCCACACATGACTAATCGGCAGATTCGTCAAACAAGACAAGGAGAGATTCACGCGGGTTCTTTTTAGAATATTTAGAGATATAACACTATAGAACCAAATAATAACGATAACAATAAATAGAAGCAAAACAGAATAAGAGTAATAGAACGATAGGTAATAAAAAATAGGAGAAAAAGAGAATGGAAATAGGAGTAATATCATTAGTAGCAGCGGTTGTGTCGGCTCTCTTAGGAGGTGTGCTGGCATTCGTTGTGACTAAATCACGAGCAGCATCGCTTGTGAAGGATGCCGAGGCATCTGCGGAGATGGTGCGCAAGGAGCGTGCATTGCAGGCGAAGGAGAAGTTTATGATGCTGAAGCAAGAGCATGACCGAAACATTAACGAGCGCAACCAAAAGGTGGCGCAGAGCGAGCAGCGTGCTAAGCAAATTGAGAACAACTTGCAGAACCAACAACGCGAGCTTGAGAACAAATTGAAGGATCAGGAGCGCCGCGCGGAGCAAGTGAAGGCGCAACTTGAGGCGTTGGAGAATAAGAAGGCGAAGGTCGATGAGATCATGCAGCAGCAGAATGTGAAGCTGGAGCAGATATCGGGAATGAGCGCTGAAGATGCTAAGAACTCTCTAATCGAGAATATGAAGGCAGAGGCGAAGAGCCAAGCTGCATCATACGTTACGGAGATGGTTGAGGAGGCTAAGATGACTGCAACGAAGGAAGCAAAGCGTATCATCGTGGCATCTATTCAACGCGTTGCAACGGAGACTGCAATCGAGAACTCGGTAACGGTATTCAATATTGAGTCGGACGAGGTTAAGGGACGTATCATCGGTCGCGAGGGTCGTAACATTCGCGCTCTTGAGGCTGCAACAGGAATTGAGATCATCGTTGATGATACGCCAGAGGCTATCATCTTGAGTGGTTTTGACCCTGTACGCCGTGAGATCGCGCGCCTTGCACTTCACCAACTTGTGACGGATGGACGTATCCACCCGGCACGTATTGAGGAGGTTGTATCGAAGGTGCAGAAGCAGATCGAGGAGGAGATCGTAGAGGTTGGTAAGCGTACAGCTATTGACCTTGGAATACACGGTCTGCACCCAGAGTTGATTCGCCTAATCGGAAAAATGAAGTATCGTTCGTCGTATGGTCAGAACCTTCTGCAACACGCGCGCGAAACAGCTAATTTAGCAGGCATAATGGCTTCGGAGCTTGGTCTGAATACGAAGTTGGCGCGCCGTGCTGGTCTGTTGCACGATATTGGTAAGGTGCCAGATGATGAGCCAGAGTTGCCACACGCAATCATCGGTATGAAGCTTGCCGAGAAGTATAAGGAGAAACCAGAGGTTTGCAACGCAATTGGAGCTCACCACGAGGAGATAGAGATGACATCTATCATATCGCCAATTATCCAAGTTTGTGATGCTATCTCTGGTGCGCGTCCAGGTGCGCGCCGCGAGGTTGCAGAGAGCTATATCAAGCGCCTGAAGGAGATGGAGGATATTGCTCAATCGTACCCTGGTGTGTTGAAGACTTATGCTATTCAGGCTGGTCGTGAGCTTCGCGTAATCGTTGGAGCGGAGAAGCTTTCAGATGCTGATACTGAAGGATTGTCACAAGACATTGCGAAGAAGATTCAGGACGAGATGACATATCCTGGACAAGTAAAGATTACGGTTATCCGCGAAACGCGCGCTGTATCTTACGCGAAGTAAGTGTTTCGAATATATATTGCAAAGGGTGGTGTTTTACCACCCTTTGTTTATTAATACGGTTTTAAATTGGTAATAAATTTGCAGGATCAAATCATTTTGCGTATTTTGCGTAACGTAAAACACGCAACGGAATTAACGTAAGATAAATTACGTAAAAAGCGTTACGCAAAAAGCGAAAAAATAATAGCGTATGAAATTAGGTGGAATGTTCACGCGGGAGCAGGGAGAAATAGGTAAAGATGAGGTGGCTAAGAACCCATTCTTGGTAGCTGGTTACTATACGCCGGAGTACTTTTGCGGTCGCGATGCGGAGAGTGCAACCATAGTAGATGCGTTGCGCAATGGGCGTGATGTGACGCTGCTTGCGCCACGCCGTATGGGAAAGACGGGGCTTATAAGGGATATATTCTATAAACTGCAGCGCGACAAGGCTGATGTAGTTACAATATATATAGATATATACTCGACACAGAATCTCAACGACCTGGTTGCATTGCTTGCAGCATCTATACTAGGGCAGTTGGATAGTACGGCACAGGCAATTATGAGTCGCGTAACTCAATTTATAAAGAGTTGTCGCCCGATCTTTACTATCGACTCTAAGAGTGGGATGCCTATCGTGTCGCTCGATGTTGAGCCGCATTGCGAGCAGGCAACGCTAAAGGAGATCTTCGAATATTTGGGTTCTTCAGAGAAGCGATGCTACATAGCTATTGATGAGTTTCAGCAAATTGGTGATTATCCAGATAAGGGTGTTGAGGCGCTCTTGCGATCGTATATTCAATTTCTGCCAAATGTGAACTTTATATTCTCTGGCAGCAAGCAACATGTAATGCAGGATATGTTCCTATCATCGAAGCGACCATTCTACCAGAGTACGCAGCTTGTTGCTATTGATAAGATTGAGTGTGACGAATATTTTGCTTTTGCAGAAAAGTTCTTCAAGAGGGGTGGTGTCAAGTTGAATCGCGAATGTTTTGATGATATATATGGTCGATTTGATGGCCATACGTGGTATATGCAGACTGTGCTGAACCATCTTTATGGTCGAGGTCGCGATGTTCTATTAGAGGAGATTGAAGATGCTATAAATAGCATTGTGGAGGGGTTGTCGTACTTCTATGGTAGTTTGATGGCGGCATACTCCTCAAACAATGTTGCGTTGTTGAAGGCTATCGCGCGCGAAGGGGAGGTTAAGGCGTTGACATCCAGTAAGTTCATAGCGAAGCATAGGTTGGGCGCTGCAAGTAGTATAAAGACTTCGTTGGTGAAGCTTATAGATCGAGAGTTGATATATAAGTCGGAGAGTGGCTATAGAGTTTATGACAGATTTATGGCGATTTGGTTCAGAAATCAGCGTTTTTAATTGAAAAAAGAGTTAAAAAAACGCAAAAACTGCAAAAAAAGGAGATATATGATTTCGTTTTTGATCTCGTTGGCGATACTTGTTGTTGGATATTTTGTCTATGGTCGCTATGTTGAGAGTTTGATGGAGCCGGATGGTGAGCGCCAGACTGTGGCGCTGAGGGTTAATGATGGTGTAGATTATGTGCCGTTGTCGCCGTGGCGTATCTTTATGATTCAGTTCCTAAATATTGCTGGGCTTGGTCCAATCTTTGGCGCTATTATGGGTGCGAAGTTTGGCGCTGCATCATATATATGGATTGTCGTTGGAACGCTCTTCGCGGGCGCGATGCACGACTATACAGCTGGCATGATCTCTTTGCGCCACGATGGAGAGTCGCTGCCAGAGAGTGTGGGTCGCTATTTGGGTGTTAGGACACGCAGCGTGATGCGACTATTTACGGTGATCTTGATGGTGTTGGTTGCAGCTGTGTTTGTTGCGGCGCCTGCGGGTCTGATTGCCTCAATATCTGCTGATTGGGGGGAGTTGTTCTCGATCAGATTTTGGATCGTTGCGATATTTATCTACTATATTATAGCGACACTCGTGCCGATCGACAAGCTCATCGGACATCTCTATCCGCTCTTCTCCGTAGCGTTACTATTTATGGCTGCTGGAGTATTTTGCGTGTTGCTCTACAAGGGATTCACCTCTGCTGTGCCTATCTTGCCGGAGTTTACCTCAGATTGGGCATTCGCGGGTCATGTCGATGGGTTGCCGATTTTTCCGATGATGTTTATATCGATAGCGTGCGGTGCAATATCTGGTTTTCACGCATCGCAATCGCCGATGATGGCGCGCTGCATGACAAATGAGAAGCAGGGTAGGGCTATCTTCTTTGGTGCGATGGTTGTCGAGGGTATCGTAGCTTTGGTATGGGCTGCTGTTGCGACCTATTTCTTTGGGGAGAATGGCTATGGAGAGCCAAATGCAGCGATTATCGTCTCGAATATCACGAGTGATTGGTTGGGTGCTGTTGGTGCCTTTTTGGCGATGCTAGGTGTCTTCTTCGCCCCAATAACATCGGGCGACACGGCGTTGCGATCTGCGCGACTTGTCTTTGCCGATATATTCTCTATGAAGCAAGATACGGTGAAGCGCCGTTTGATCATATCGCTGCCTCTCTTTTTCGTTACGTTGGCGATACTTCTTTTCTCATTGCGAGATGCTGATGGCTTCAACGTGATATGGCGTTACTTTGCTTGGTGCAACCAACTATTGTCGCTCTTTACGTTGATGATGGTGACAGTATACCTTGTTCAGAAGGGGAAATGCTGGCTCGTTTCGTTCATTCCGTTCCTATTTATGGAGGCGGTGACGAGTTGCTATATCCTCGTTGCGAGTGAAGGTTTTAATCTGCCGCTGAGTGTTGGATATGCAATTAGTGGCGCGTTGGTCATCTGCTCTGCCGCAGCGTTCCTTTGCTACAAATCGCGAATCTTGAAGGGGTCAACACCCTCTTCTGCGCAATAATCCTTAACGATCTTTATAATCTCAGAGCCAAACTGCTTGATCTTGACACGTCCCAACCCATGTATCGCGGCTAGACCGTTGGGTGTCGTAGGCAATGTGTTCTGGATCTGCATGAGCATCTTCACACTCAAGACCGCATGTGTGCGTTTTGCAAATTGGCGACTCTTTTCATCGCGCCAATCAAGCAACCTTTTGTATAACTTTTCGTGAACTAAATCGCCAAGTGGAGCGCTCTTTGTGCTGCTTGAACTGTTGCTTAACCCTTTTGTTGAGCTGCTGCTTTGGTTACTATCCTCCTTGCTGTTTATTGAGTCAAGTGCAAGAGCATTTGCGCGAATACTGTGGTATTCCTCGATGTTGAATCCACTTTCACATATCGCGAAGTCGCTCTGTTGCAGCGCTAGCATTGATAGGATTGAGCGTGTTAAGGTATTAACTTTTTTGCGCGTTAGCTCAGCATCAATATCGATCTTCCTAATCTCGTTTGTGAGGCTATATGCGACCTCTAGCCGTGGCTTGAAGTATGCTGCAGCACTCCTTAGCCTTTCGATTATGTGGTCATCTTTTGTGTAATCTTCGCTCGCCTCAACAGCTCTGCGAAGGTGTGCTTGGAACCCTTTGCCGATCGCACCGATCTCCTTCTCGAATGTAGCTAAGTAGTCGATGAGTGACGATGTTAGGTTGGTGTGGGTCTTTGATATTACGCCAGTCATCTCGCTCATAAGCTCCCATAGGATCTTTTGCAGCGCTTCATAGTCGTACATGTCGCATATCACTGTTGTGAAATAGATCTTCTTATGCTTGTCAAGGTCCTCCTGCGTAGGCTGGTTCGAGCTGACGTAGTTG
This sequence comes from Rikenellaceae bacterium, assembly GCA_047174045.1. Taxonomy (GTDB): domain Bacteria; phylum Bacteroidota; class Bacteroidia; order Bacteroidales; family Rikenellaceae; genus Alistipes. Next base: position 137,725 of record JBCQUJ010000002.1, on the reverse strand, counting down.
TTGAACTGCTCGACATTTAGCTCTTCGATGATCGATGAGGCTGGGATAGGGCGTTTTAGCACCATACCTTCTAGTGTGCGGCAACGGCTCAACGCAACATATACCTGACCATGTGCAAACGAACCGGCAGCATCTATGATAGCGTTGTCGAAGCTCAACCCCTGACTCTTATGTATCGTAATTGCCCAAGCACACTTGAGTGGAATTTGCGAGAATGTACCCTTCACATTCTGCATCATCTCTCCGCTCTTACTGTTGATATTGTATTCGAGATTCTCCCACGAAATGGCACTCACAACAATCTCCTTTGCACCCGATTTTGGCTTTACAGTCACGCTACTATCATCGAGGCTTACGACCTGTCCCAACATGCCATTATAGTACTCCTTAGCGTTTGAAATATCATTCTTGATGAACATAACTTGCGCCCCGACCTTCAACTCCAAACGCGTGTCGTTGGGGTATGCCGACTCAGGGAAATCGCCGCTAACATCTGCATCGTAGAAATAAGGTAAACTATGTAGATCGTTCAGGTTGCGACTATTTATGGAGTTTGCATGTGTGTTGTGCGTAGTCAATGTTATATACTCCTCGCCCTTAGGCGCTACAAAGTTCTCGATATAGCGCTTGTTCAACTCATCGAGAGTAGCTCTCGTAGCTCGATTTTCGCGGATCGCATTTAGTATGTCGGTGAATTTGCTGTCGCGTTGACGGAAAATCTCGTCAAGCTCTATCGTGACGTAGCTTTTGTTGCGCAACGAAAGAGCATCGAAGAAGTATGGCGAATTATAGTGATTGCTTAGCATGCTCCACTCATCATCGCGGCATATTGGTGCCAACTGCTGAACATCGCCAATAAGAAGGAGCTGCACACCCCCAAATGGACGATTAGATTTGCGAACACTACGCAAGCGTTGCTCAATCTTATCCAAGACATCACAACGAACCATACTAATCTCATCGATGATAAGTAGTTCCATGGAGCGTACTATGGCGCGTTTTACGGACGATAGGTCGCGTTTGTCGCCCATGTGCGGTACACCCGGCACAAGAGGCCCAAATGGCAGCTGAAATAGCGAATGAAGAGTGACCCCTCCTGCATTGAGCGCCGCAACACCAGTAGGTGCCGCAACGACTGCTCGCTTGCCTGAACTCTTGACTATCTCGCGCAAGAACGTAGTCTTACCCGTTCCTGCCTTTCCAGTCAAAAATATATTTGTGTTTGTCTTGAAGATGAATTCACGAGCTAACTCAATCTTATGATTTGTGCGTAGCTTCTCACCCTCTCCACTACCTCCACTCTCATTAGATTGAACTGTTGCCATTTTTCTCTATTTATTTCTCGTTCGTAGTTGCCTGCGGCTCTGTTTTTGCTTCTGTTTGCGGCTCATCGCTCTTTGCAGCCTCTGCCTGCTCTGTTGCTAGGTTATAACCCCAATCTTTGAGTGCGCGACTCCACTTCTCCTCTACGATCTTTACCGTTTGAGGAGCATACTTATATTTATTCTTCTTATGCCCCTTCTTGCCACCAGCATAAGCCTCCATAGCCTCTTGAGCCTCCTCAAAGCCCTCCAAAGAGAGTGTTTCGTAGATCTTTTGAGTCATGCCAACTGGGTCTGCCTCGAAATCCTCGAACTTCATCTCGATGAGATTTCCTGCAGGGATCAAAGCTTTGTCCGCCTGATATTTATCATACATACGACTATAGATCTCTACAAAATCCTTCTCGATATGTTTATCCTCGCGCTCGTGGAACTTCAACGGCTGGATAGTTTTGGTAAAGAAGCTCTTTGTTGACTCGAAAACCGTATATGGGTTGCGCATCAAGTAGACGAATTTTGCATTTGGAAAGATCTTCAAAAGCTCCTTAACACGCCCAGTGTGAGGTGGGTTCTTCGACAAATAACGTGTTCCGCCAGTGTTGTACATCGAGATGCGAATCAACTTCTTGAAACTCTCCTCAAATGTCGATAACTCCAACTCCGTAGTGTCGTTAAATAAGAGATATTTGTCGCAATACTCCATCATATCTTGCGGGAACAACCAGAAGTTGTAGTATGAATATGGCATCATATTAGCCAACGCAAACTCCTCCTCCTGTGGCAGATCTGGTTGCAACTCCAAACCATCAACCGGACGCTTGTCTGGCATAACCTTCCCCATGACCCACTTGAAGAGCCACTGCCCAACCAACATAACGTTCGGGAATACAGTCTGATATGTAGTCGTATAACCAAATTGTGGGTCACACGACAAGACATTATGCACAAACGTTGTTCCACTGCGCCAGTGTCCCAGTACAAATACTGGATCTTGCTCTATCTTTAGTTTGCCCTTCTTCAACAATCTATTGTAGCGCATATTCTCCAGCGGACTAAGCGCCGTGATGATGAAGCTAAGGAACTTCGTAAGTCTGAATTTCCCCCTATATTCATCGTCAATCCTGCGCTCATGGACTATATCCTTAAAGGTGTTCCACTTCGCCCCAACAATCGTTGAGATAGGTATGTTGTTAAACTCAAACTTCATATCTACTTCACTATCTTTGCTGCAAAGCCCTGCTTCTCGATCGCCGCAGCGACCTTCTTAGCTTGCTCCTCAGTGATGCCCAACTCCGTGATGTCGAGAACTACGCAGTCAAATCCTGCGCCATCCGCAGCACCCTCAGCGCTACCTAGGATCATACCTACGGCAGAGGTGTTGTTGGTGATAGGATCGATCAAGATGAATGAACCACAGCTGCGGTTATCCTTATATTTGTCGAAAAGAAGTGTCTTGCTGCTCGAAATCTTTACGCGCGCAATCTCATTAAGAGATAGTGCCTCGCAAGAGCTCTGCTCCATAGTATTTACATCTACGCGATAGTCAATCTCATCGATATGCGCACGAGTCATGTTTGTCGTCTGCTTCAAGAAATATTTCTTGCTACGATCCATCTTCTCCTCATCCATCCAGACAAGCATAGCATCGATAGAGCTGCTTACAGTAGGTTGATCAGAAGGCAAAACCAACATCTCGCCGCGTGACAAATCGATCTCATCCTCCAACGTGATCGTCACAGATTCGCCAGCGAAGCAGTAATCCTTCTCACCCTCATATACGTGAATACCCTTGACGCGAGATGTGCGACCAGATGGCATTGCCATAACCTCGTCACCCTTCTTCACAACACCCGATGCTACGCGACCTGAAAAACCGCGGAAATCAAGGTTCGGACGAAGCACATACTGCACAGGGAAGCGGAACGACTCCATATTACGATCGTTAGAGATCTCAACGCTCTCAAGGAACTCCAACAACGCTGGGCCTTTGTACCAAGGCATAGAGTCTGACTTCTCAACAACATTATCTCCGTTCAAAGCTGACAATGGGAATGGAGTTATATCTGGAATCCCTAGTGGATCTGCAAATTTACGATACTCAGCAACGATCTCGTTGAAACGCTCCTCGCTGTAATCCATAAGGTCCATCTTGTTCACTGCAAGAACAACGTGCTTGATGCCAAGTAGCGACACAAGGTATGTGTGACGACGCGTCTGCGTAATCACACCTTGGCGCGCATCAACAAGGATTATTGCAAGGTTAGCAGTAGAACCTCCGGTGATCATGTTGCGAGTATATTGCTCGTGACCTGGAGTATCTGCGATGATGAATTTGCGGTTGTTAGTCGAGAAGTAGCGGTATGCCACATCGATTGTGATACCTTGCTCGCGCTCCGCCTTCAGACCATCCAGAAGAAGTGCGTAGTCGATATTCTCGCCAGCGTTACCCACTCTCTTTGAGTCGCGTTGAAGCGCATCAAGTTGATCCTCATATAGCTTCTTGCTATCGAACAAAAGGCGACCAATAAGTGTCGATTTACCGTCATCTACTGAACCTGCTGTTAGCAAGCGCAACAAATCTTTGCGCTCGTCACGATCCAAAAACTCTTTTATATTTAGTGTACTCATAATATATATGCTTTCTAATTTTTCTTTTTGTTTGGTTTTTCAACCCCGTTTTTATTTTAGGAATTTTTAGTGAGATTTTTTTGAGTTTCGCGAAGTTTGGAATAAGAGGAGCATACTAATGGTATGTGACTCTTAGAACAAACGAGGGAAGCTCGAAAAAAGCCGCTAAAAAACATAAAAAACCTAAAAGTATCCCTCACGTTTCTTTTGTTCCATTGAGCCGTCTTGATCAAAGTCAATGACGCGTGTCGTACGCTCCGATTTTGTTGTAGTCATCATCTCCTCTACGATCTCCTCAATTGTAGATGCAGTGGAGTCTACGGCGCCCGTCAATGGGTAGCAACCAAGAGTACGGAAGCGCACCATCTCCATCTTCGCTTTAGCGCGCAACTCCTCTGGCATACGGTCGTCATCAACCATGATCATTTGACCATCCATATCGACCATAGGACGCTCCTTAGCGTAGTAAAGTGGTACGATTGGAATATTCTCCAAGCGGATATATTGCCATATATCTAGCTCCGTCCAGTTCGACAGTGGGAATACGCGAATCGACTCACCCTTGTTCACCTTTGCGTTGTAGATGTCCCAAAGCTCTGGGCGTTGGTTCTTAGGATCCCATTGGTGGAATCTGTCGCGGAATGAGTAGATACGCTCCTTGGCGCGAGATTTCTCCTCGTCGCGGCGAGCACCACCAAATGCTGCATCGAACTTATGTTTGTCAAGAGCTGCAAGGAGCGCTTGAGTCTTCATCAAATCTGTGTGAACCTTACTACCGTGAGAGAATGGACCTACGCCAGCCTCGAAAGCCTCTGTGTTTGACTCCACGATAAGCTCCCAACCATGCTCTTTAGCGTAGTTGTCGCGGAACTCGATCATCTCTTTGAACTTCCACTTGCTATCGATGTGCATAAGTGGGAATGGTACTTTGCCCGGTGCAAAAGCCTTCTCTGCAAGGCGCACCATAACTGCTGAATCCTTACCGATAGAGTAGAGCATAACAGGGTTCTCGAACTCTGCTACCACCTCGCGGATGATTTGGATCGCCTCGCTCTCCAACTCACGTAGGTGACTCAATCTATAGTTGTCAATCTTTGTCATATTCTTATTTAAATATAGTAAACTTCGTTATTGTTGTTGCTTCTCTTTGTTCTTTAGGTACTCTAGGCGCTTTGGGTTTGCGTGCAATCCGCACTCCTTTGTTTCGGGTGCTTCCCACCACCAGCGCCCGGCGCGCTCATCCTCTCCTGGCTTCACTGCGCGCGTACAAGGTTGACAACCGATGCTGAGGAATCCTTGGTCCGATAGTGGGTTGTACGGCACCTCGTTCGTATCGATATATTCGCGCACTTGAGCCGCCGTCCAGTTGTATAGCGGTGAGATCTTGATCATATTGTTGAACTCATCCCACGCCACTGGCGAAAGCTCCGCGCGCGTTACAGATTGCTCTTGGCGCAAACCGCAGATCCACACCTTTAGTCCGCTGAATGCTCGGCGAAGAGGCTCGATCTTGCGAACCTCGCAACATAGCTTGCGCTTATCTACGCTCTCGTAGAATAGGTTCACAGAGTTTTCAGCCACCATCTGCTGCACCTTCTCCGCTTGTGGGAAGTATACATCGATGCTCTTGTTGTATTTCTTATTCGTCTTCTCAATTAGCTCGTAAGCCTCCGGGAAAACGCGTCCTGTGTCGAGTGTAAATATCTTTGTTTCAGGTGCTATCTTACAGATCATATCTGTCAACACTTGATCCTCCAAGCTCAACGAGTTAGACAGTGCTATCTCACCCTTATACTCTTGGGTGAAATATTGCAAAATCTCCTCTGGAGAGCTATTGGCGAACTTCGCTTTCAACGACTCTATTTGCTCCATTGTTATCTTATTCTCTTTTGTTCAACTATATGCCTTATGTAGGTGTATATAACATAGCAAAGATAGTAAAAAAAAGACAAAGTGCAAGAAAAAGCCTCATTCGCCTCCTCTTGCACCTCTATATTCTCTCGTTGCTGCTCTGGCAGCTTATTGCGCTGCTATTTTTGTAGCAATGGTAGCACTAGCTCAAGTAGTATCTCTACGCTCTTCTCCAACGGTTTGTCTGTCGTGTCGATCGCGATTGTTGGCTTCAACGGCGCCTCGAAAGGTTGCGACACACCAGTGAACTCTTTGATCTCTCCGGCGCGTGCCTTCTTATATAGACCCTTCACATCGCGGCGCTCGCACTCCTCGATAGGTGTGCTGACATAGACCTCGATGAAATCATCCTCGCCGATGATGCTCTTCGCAACTTGGCGAAGCTCCTCTGTAGGGGAGATGAATGCAGAAATTGTTATGACACCCGTGTCAACGAACAGCTTGCCAACCTCTGCGATGCGGCGGATATTCTCGGCGCGATCCTCTGGCGTGAAGCTCAAATTTTTGTTGATTCCTGAACGTATATTATCTCCGTCAAGGATGCGGCAAAGCAATCCGCGCTTATGCAGCTCGCGCTCCAAAGCTATCGCAAGCGTACTCTTTCCAGAGCCTGAAAGACCTGCAAACCAGATCATCTTTGCGCGTTGGTTCAACATCTTTTCGCGATCCTCGCGTGACAACATCTTGTCGAAGATTGGGTATATATTGTTACTCATTATATAGGGTTAAAATAGTTTTTACAGGTGCCAGATGCGCGGAATCATAATCATCGAGATGATAAACGTTATGATGTTTAGCGCAAGGCCAATCTTTACGTAATCAGTGAATTTATAGCCACCCATACCCTGCACAATGAGGTTCGTTTGGTAGCCAATAGGCGAAGAGAAGCTTGCCGAAGCGGCGATGCAAATCGTCACAAAGAGTGGCTTCGGATCGATTCCCAGCTGGTTCGCCAACGATAGTGCGATTGGGAACGCCACAGCGACCGCCGCATTGTTCGTTATAAGCTCCGTAAGCAACATAGTAACGATATAAAGAGATGCCATGACGCCAATAGATCCCAAGGTTGAGGTCATGTCGATGATGCCACTCGCAATAAGATCATTTACGCCCGAATTGCTCATCGCCTTGTTAATGGCAAAAGCCGATGCAATTGCTATAAGGATGTCCCATGAGATAAATTTCGTGTAGCGTTTCACAGGGAAGATGCGCGCAATAGCCATGAAGACCATGATAATAGCCGCTAACGGGAATATGTCGAATTTGCTGCCGCCAAGAGCGCCACCAACCGTTGCACCAACAATCAGGAAGATCAGGAGGCTGAAGCCCATCCATTTTTGGCTATCGCTGCCCTCTAAGTCGTTGAATAGATCCTCCTCGACACTCGAAGCGACGATGTAGAAGGCACTCGTTTCGCCCCAAATCTTAGCGAAGTATTCATCTGCATCGAGGATCAGGGTATCTCCAACACTATAGATATGTCGTTTCCCCTTTATATTTACCTCCTCGCCGCCATGTCTTACAGCGCTAATCTTTGCGCCATATTGACGGTGGAAACTATATTCACTCATAGAGCGACCAATGCCGGGGAAGCGTGCCGTAAGCATAATCTCCACCGTGTGGGTCTTTTTAACACTATTCGCGGCGCTATCCTCAGCGGGTTTGCTCTGCTCAACACCCTCGATCTCGCTATGCTCCTCCTCCGCCTTGCGCTCCTTCTCCTCAGGCAGCAAGAAGTTCGAGAAGGCGATAAGGTACAGAAGTCCTACACCGGCGATGATAGCTCCAACCTGTCCAATCTCAAACATCGAGAAGCCCTTAAATCCAGAGCTGATCATCAATCCATTGACAACCATGTTGGTAGATGTACCAATCAAAGTACACATACCACCCAGAATAGTGGCGTAAGAGAGCGGAATAAGCAACTTCGTAGAGGGAACTCCAACGATCTTAGCCCAACGCTTTACGATCGGTGCAAAGATTACAACTACTGCCGTGTTGTTGATCATCATCGACATAGCCGAAATAGAGGGCAACATACGCCCCAAAACCCTCCAGACACTCTCCTTCTTCGCAGGCAAGATCTGCCGTATGGCGTGTGTCAACGCACCTGAGCGCCGCACTCCCTCGCCAACGAGGAAGAGCATAGCTACGGTTATCATCTCTTTGTTGGAAAATCCGGCGAGAAGCTCCTCTGGCGAGATAATTCCTAGCGCCATGAAGATTATCGACACGCTCAGGATTGTGAATCCTGGTCGCATCTTATCAAATACGAGGATAAGCAGCATCGCTATGATGCCGAGAATAACAAGTATCGCCGAATTGCTCTCCATCTAACTTTTTCGAATGTTACTTCGCTATGAAGAATGGGTTAAGGAGATCCTCCTTGTTGTATTGAAGTGGAGTTGTTTCATCCATCATCGTTAGCGCTCCACCACGAGCGCGCAAAATGGCATCTCCGGCAGCAGTGTCCCACTCCATTGTTGGGGCAAAGCGAGGGTAAATATCCGCTTTTCCCTCAGCCACAAGGCAGATTTTAAGCGAACTTCCCTTCGACATTGTCTCCACCTTAGGGTGGCTCTGCTCAATCTTAGCTATGAATTGCTCAGTCTCCTCAGAGAGGTGTGAGCGCGATGCAACAACGACATAGGTGTCGCCCTTTGATGGAACATCAATCGGCATGGTGAGTGCCATATCTACCGCATCCTCAATCTCCTCCTTTATGTTGTTGGTGTTTAGCACCTTAACAACCTTGTAGGCGCCGATCCCACGATCGCCAAAGTATAGTTTCTTTGTTGCAGGAACATAGATTACGCCAATCGTAGGCTCAGCTTTGCCCCCTTCTACTGGCTCAACGAGAGCGATGTTAACCGTAAATTCGCCATTCTTCTTGATGAACTCTTTCGTTCCGTCAAGTGGATCAACGATCCACAAACGCTCCCATGAGGCACGCTCCGCGAAGTCGATCTTGCGACCCTCCTCGCTCAAGATAGGGATTTCGAGTGGTTCAAGCATATCGCAGATGACCTCATGCGCCGCCTTGTCGGCAAGCGTAAGGGGTGAGTTGTCGGCCTTTTTCTCAATGCCGAAATCTGCCTCCGGATCGTCATAAATCTCCATTATGCGACGACCCGCCACGATTGCAGCCTCAATGGCCGCCAATAGCTCTGGGCGAAGGCTCTTTGCTGTTATCTGCTCCATCTATAAAGCTTCGTTAATAATTTGCACAGTTAATTGTGTGGTTAAGTATAACCACTGTAACTGCGCAAAAATAAGATTAAATATTCTAATAACCACCGAATTTGTAAACTATTTACTCTTTTAGTTCGCAAATCGCAGTAGTTATTTTAGATATTATTCGCGTTTTATTTGCGTTTGAAGCGTGATGGAGAGACTCCAGTATGCTGCTTGAAATATTTGCCGAAGAAGGATTGAGTTGTGAAGTTCAACTCAGTTGCGATCTCGTTGATAGATAACCCCGAATAGGTAAGCAGAGCCTTCGCCTCAAGGATCACTGAGTCGTCAATCCAGCGCGCCGCGGTTTTGCCGCTGATGTTCTTTACAACCACAGATAGGTACTTCGTAGAGATGCCCAGCTTGTCGGAGTAGAATTGAACGTTGCGCTCGCGTTTGTTGTATTTGTTGAGTAGGGTTATGAAGTTGTTGAAGATAGCTTCGCCTGACCCCTTTCTCTTCTTCTTGCGTTTGTCGTTCTCGCTTTGGACCTCCTGCTCAATATCAGTTAAGAGGTAGAACGCTGCGGTGAATAGCGACGACTCGATCTCGCGAGTGTGTTGCTTCTTCTCGCTTTCGCGAATCGACTTTATCATCTCCATAAGTTGAACGAAGTTGTCGGTGTCGACCTCCGAAACCTTTAGGATTGGGTTGCGCCCATGTCGCATATTTATCGCCGCAGATGCAGAGAAGTCGATATGGATACGATCCATAAAGTCGCCCGACGATATCAACATATATGCAACAGTGTCAGCTGTACACTCCAATGCATAGATCTCATCATTTGGCTTTAGGAAGATTACGTGGCTACGCTCAACGTTGTACTCCTTGTTGTTGAGGAGCATACGTGCAGAACCCTGCGCCATTACGATCGCCATGAAGCCATCGATGACTCCTGGCATAGCCATTGGTTCGCGCTTTCGAGCCGTTAGGCGTTTGATCGTTAAGCCGCCTTCGTTTTGCTCAATCTGTTTGAGCTCTTGTGTCGATTGTGTTGAGGTTTGCTGTTCCTCTTTTGTTGTTGTTCTCATACTTAATATACGCGGGTGGTTTTGGTTTTATTGCGTATTGCGTTGTCTTGCTTTGGTTTGGTAGGGGCAAAAATAGCACTTTTGCACCAAATTTCCAAACAAAAAGAACAAAACTCGCACTTTGAGGTGCAAGTTCTGATTTTGGTAGAATAAATATTTGAACGCTGGTTTATCTTTGGCGCTGCTCTCTGTTAGCTTGTTCTGCTGCTTGTTTCTCTGCTTGCTTCTCAAGATATGTGTCGAATTTCACCGCTTGTGCCTCGGTCAATTTGCCTTTGATTTCGAGGTTCATCTTGTCGTTGCTCTCCTTCATTTTTGCCTGCATAAGCTCGCGATTTGGGCGTTGTCCGCTGTTGCGCATCTCGGCGCGCTCCTTCTCGCTTGCATCAGCATATTTTTGATAGATAGCTTTGATCTCCGACGATTGCTCCTTTGTAAGCGTAACCTCCTTGTCAAGCATCTCGGTGCGTTGCTTCGCTGTTAACTGTTCGCGTTGCTGTGGTCCGCCTTGTCCGCCTTGTTGACCACCGCCACCACCTGGTTGCGCGAATGAAGTGTTAACTGTTGCTACTGTTGCCGCAGCGACCATCGCTAGGGCAAGAAATCTCTTTAGGGTATTCATACTTATCAATTTTATAATTTTTATTTGCAAGTTTTTCTCTGAAAAAACGTTCTGTTATGTTAGAACCATAAGTGTGCCGAATGTTAAATTGGTGGATATATTTTTTCTATTACTCTTAGTTTATTGTGTAAAAGGGTGTTTTTATGGCAAAAATTTCTACCTTTGTCACTATATAGTATAAATAAACCCTTTTGATATAGTATGAAGAGTATTATGAAGAGCATAGCTTTAGCGGCAACATTCGTTCTAGCTTTCGCAACATCGGTATTCGCTCAAGATGTCACAGCGCCAATCTCTAGCGGTACAGCGGAGTTTCTTGAGGTGTTGTCGAGCCAGAGCATCAAGTTCAATTTGTGGAACATTGTGCGCGGCGTGTTTGGTATGGCGATATTGCTGGGTATAGCGTGGTTGTGCAGCACTGACCGCAAGCAGATCAATTGGGCGACAGTGGGAAAGGCGATAGGGTTGCAGTTCATAATAGCGATCTCTGTTATCGCGTTCCCTTGGGTTCAAGCGGGTTTTGAGTGGGTTGGTAGCGGCTTTGTTACGGTGTTGAATTGGACGCAAGTTGGTACGGAGTTTCTGTTTGGACCATTGATGAGCGATAGTATCGGTTATGTCTTTGCATTGAAGGTTTTGCCTACGATCATATTCTTTTCGGCTCTAACGTCGTTGTTGTACTACCTTGGTGTTTTGCAGCGAATAGTGTGGGCTATGGGTTGGGTTTTCAGCCGCTTCATGGGTCTTTCGGGTCCTGAGTCTTTGTCTTGTGCGGGTAACATCTTCCTTGGGCAGACTGAGGCGCCGCTTATGGTGAAGGAGTATATCTCAACAATGACGCGTTCGGAGATCATGTTGATCATGGTGGCAGGTTTGTCGACTATGGCTGGTAGCGTCTTGGGCGCCTACATCGGTATGTTGGGTGGTGGAGATCCAGGTCTTGAGCTGCAATTTGCGAAACACCTTCTGTCGGCATCTGTAATGGCTGCGCCTGGTGCTATCGCCTTTGCGAAGATCTTGCGTCCGCAGACGGAGAAGGTTGATACAAACATTGAGGTGTCACAAGATAAGATCGGAAAGAATGTGCTTGATGCGGTTTCGATCGGTACGGGCGAGGGGTTGAAGCTTATGTTCAACGTTGGAGCGATGCTTCTTGTATTCTATGCGCTTATCGCTGGATTTAACGCTATATGCTTCTCTATCGGAGAGGTGACATCGTTGAATGGTGTTATTGAGTCGATCACGGATGGTCGCTATACATCGTTCTCGATGCAATTTATGTTGTCTTACCTATTCTCGCCAATTATCTGGTTGACAGGTATGCCAGTGGCTGATATTCCGTTGGCTGGTCTATTGCTTGGAGAGAAGTTGATCTTGACGGAGTTTATCGGATTCCAGTCGTTGGTTGAGATGATTAAGATTGGGGTATTCTCTTCTCCAAAATCGATCATCATGTCGACATATATTTTGTGCGGTTTTGCTAACTTCGCATCGATAGGTATCGTTGTTGGTGGCGTAGGTGGTATGGCGCCAAACAAACGCCCGATAATGTCGGAGTATGGTTTGTTGGCGCTGCTTGGAAGTGTCTTTGTGTCGTTGATGTCGACAATCATGATCGGTATGATCATCTAAGTAGAGAAGTTCGCAAAACAACTATAACGATGAGCGAAAAAGAGAATAAGGCGGCGCAGTCGCTGGGCGAATTTTCAATGACATTCAAGGGGCGTAAGCCTGAGGATGGAGATATTGCGCCGCAGGGTAAGAAGAAGCGCTATCGCGCCAAAGGAGAGGTGGTTTCTGGCGCCTCAAAGATGCGTGCCGCATATAAGACGCGTATCGCAAACAAGGGTAAGAAGTCAGCTAAAAAGAAGCGATAAATAGCCGTTTTTGTGGAGAGTGCAATCTACACATTGCCGGAGCCATTTTGTGGCTCTGTGCGCATAGAATGTAGCGATGGGAGGTTGCTTCGCCTAGAGTTGCTAACGTCCGATGCTTTGGGCGTTGCGTATGAGTCAACAGAATCTACTGATTCAATCTACAAGAAAATTTTAGAGTACCTAAATGGTGCTAGGTGCTGCTTCGATATCGAGGTCGATTTGAGCGGTTGTACACCATTTCAGCGCAAAGTTCTTGCGGAGTTGCAGCGTATCCCTTATGGTCAAACGCGCAGCTATAAAGATATTGCTGTGGTAATAGGCAACCCAAACGCGGCGCGCGCCGTTGGTTTGGCGTGCAACCGAAACCCAATTCATATTGTAATTCCGTGCCATCGAGTCGTTGGGGCGCAAGGCAAACTTGTGGGTTACGCCGCAGGAATCTCTACGAAGCAGCGACTTCTTCAGCTTGAACGGAGTGTTTAAAAAGGTCAAATGTGTGCTGTTTTGCTAATAAATATTGCATAAGGTTTAATATTGGGTGCATAATGGTCGAAAAGTGGCATAAAATTTGAAAAAAATATTACCTTTGTGTGAATTATAATCTGTTTTGACCTGTGGTTGTTTTGGTGGTCAAAGATAATGAGAGTGTTGCGATGGGTAAATTTGATTACATAGTGGTTGGAGCTGGGTTGTATGGTGCGACTTTTGCAAACATTGCACGTTCTAAGGGTAAGAGCGTTTTGGTCGTTGATAAGCGTGACCATGTAGGTGGCAACATCTATTGCGAAGAGAGGGAGGGGATTAGTGTGCATAAGTATGGCGCGCATATCTTTCACACATCGAATAGAGAGGTGTGGCAATTTTTGAACAACTTTGTGGAGTTCAATCGCTATACCAATGCTCCTGTTGCGAACCATAAGGGTGAGTTGTATAATTTGCCGTTCAACATGAACACGTTCTACAAGTTGTGGGGCAGTGTTACACCCGCCGAGGCACTCGCAAAGATCGAGGAGCAACGCGCAGAGATGAAGGGGCGCGAGCCACAGAATTTGGAGGAGCAAGCGATATCGCTCGTTGGTCGTGATATATATGAGAAGTTGATAAAGGGTTACACCGAGAAGCAGTGGGGCAGAGAGTGTCGAGAGCTTCCGGCTTTTATCATAAAGCGCCTTCCGGTGCGATTTACGTTTGATAACAACTATTTTTCAGATAGATATCAAGGTATTCCGGTGGGAGGTTACAATGCGCTAATAGAGGCTCTGCTGGGCGATACGGAGGTGCGACTGGGTGTTGACTTCTTCGAGCAGAAGGAGGAGTTGGAGGCTATGGCAGATAAGGTTGTCTTTACGGGTGCTATCGATCAATATTTCGACTACTGCTACGGTAAGTTGGAGTATAGGACGTTGAGGTTTGAGCATGAGCGCATAGATGTGGCGAACTACCAAGGGAATGCGGTTGTGAATTATACGGAGCGTGAGATTCCTTATACGCGCATAATTGAGCATAAGCACTTCAGTGAGGAGTTGGAGGTGGCTCAGTTGCCACATACGATCGTTACGCGCGAATACCCTTCGGAGTGGGTAGATGGTTCGGAGCCATACTATCCGGTCAATGATGCGAAGAACCAGGAGCTATATGAGAGATATAGCGAGTTGGCGCAAAGCGTGCCTAACGTACTCTTCGGAGGGCGTTTGGGGCAATATAAATATTTCGATATGCACCACATTGTGGAGCAGGTGTTGTCGCTCAAGGAGCAGATATAGTGAGCTGAAAAAAGCAGGAACGTGAATATGAAGAGTCAAATATTGTTGTGTTATCACTCCCAATGTGAGTTGCCGAAGGGCGATTTATATAGGGCGATCTTTGCTGGGCGCAAGTTGTCTGGCGAGGATGCTGCGGCGAATGCTGAGGGGGATGATACGGGCGATAATATTAGCGACAAGAATAGATCTTTCTGTGAGCTTACGGCGCAATATTGGGCGTGGAAAAATGGTCTGGATGCAGATTATATCGGTCTTTGCCACTATCGCAGATTCTTCGATTTCAAGGGTAATGGTGGCGTTGCAACGATGTCTGGGGCTATGGAGCGATTGAGCAGCTTCACTCAGGAGGATGTTGAGCGCACAATGGAGGGGTTTGATGTGGCACTCATGCGTGAGCATAACACCAAATATTCGATGAGAAAGCTCTATGAGCATCAACATATTGGTGGCGATTTGACTATCTTGCGCAACGTGTTGTCGGATATTGAGCCTGATTATGTTGCAATGTATGATGAATATATGGCGGGCAAGAGGCTTGTTTGCTGCAATATGTTCATTATGAGCAATGAGCTATTTAACCGCTATAGCGAGTGGTTGTTCAAGGTGTTGTTTGAGCTTGAGCGCCGCATCGATGTTTCGGGGCGCGATGATTATCAGTCGCGCGTCTTCGGGTTCTTGGCTGAGAGGCTTTTGGGGGTCTATTGCAGCCATAATGAGTTGAAGATCTGCTATGTTCCGGTCGTGAAGATCGCGGCAGAGGGCGAGGTGCGAGTTGAGACGAAGAGGTATGTTCTCTTTGGTGTGATTCAATATTTCAAGAAGCGAGTTTGGTATAGCGAGGCGGGGGATGTTGTTCGCCGCAAATATTATATATTTGGCGTGCCTGTCTGGCGATGCTAAATAAAGAGCAGTGTATGGCTACTCCTTTGGTTTCTATAATTCTTCCTACTTATAACGTTGAGAAATATCTGCGAGAGTGTTTGGATAGTTTAATCTGTCAGACGCTTAGCGATATTGAGATTATCGTTGTCGATGATGGTTCGCCAGATCGTTGCGGCGAGATCATGGATGAGTATGCGGCACGCGACAGCAGGATCCGCGTTATTCACCAGCCAAACCAAGGGTATGGCGCAGCGGTGAATAGAGGTTTCGCGGCAGCAACGGGGGAGTATGTCGCAATTGTTGAGCCTGACGATTGGGTAGAGCCAGACATATATGAGAAGTTGTATAGTCGGGCGAAGGAGTGTGATGCGGATATCTGTAAATCTGATTTTTTTATCTATAATTCATACGCTAAAGATCCCTTTCGCAACGTTGTCGGTAATGTTCGCGGCAAGAGGATATGCGATTTTGGATCGCAAGGTGTTTTTGGTATTTTGGAGGCTCCGGAACTTATGGAGTTCCACCCCTCTATCTGGTCATCGATATATAAGCGTTCGTTCTTGGTTGGCAATGATATTCGGTTGGTTGAATCGGCAAACTCTGCATATCAGGATATGCCCTTCATGGTTGAGGTTTATTGTCGCGCGAAACGCATTGTTGTAGTTGGCGAGGCGCTATATCATTGGCGTGTTGAGCCAACGCAGCAGTCATCTACGGTGCAGCGTGGAGAGCGAAATCTGCTTATGGTTGATAGGTGCCACGAGATGGTGGCTATCGCGAAGCGTTGTGGAGTCTATGAGGAGTTGAAGGGGCCGCTGTTCTACCAGATCTATGTTTCGAATGGACCATTCATAAGTGATATTTCAAGCGCACTTCGAGGTCGCTATCGCGCGCTGTTGCGTGAGCTATTTGCGCCGATAGAGGGCGATGAGGAGTTGTTTGCTTATGGCGGTTTTACGAAGAAGATTCGATCTTTTATTTGGGAATATATCTTGAAGGGGGATGATCTGTGTAAGTGGAATGTGTCGCGAGTGCGAAATAAAATATTCAAATTGCGCCTTAATCGTAGAGAGATTTCGTTAGTGTTGTTGGGATGCACCCTGTTTAAATGGGTTCGAGGTTAGGGTTTAGATGTTTGAGGCTTAAAAAGTGAAGTTATGAAGAGATTTTTTAGTTTTTTGATAGTTGCGGTTTCTGCACTGTTTGTTGCTCCATCTTGTGAAAAGGAGGATGAGTGGAGCGGTGGAACTAGCTCTACGATCGTGTCGCGCATAGAGATCAGCCGTGAGGGGCTAAGCTATAGCATAGATTTTACCTACGACAGTGCGGGGCGCGTGTCGACAATGTCGGTTGTAGATAGCACGACTGAGGGCGCAACAAAGAAGTTGACATGCAAATATAGCGACGATGAGTTCACGATCTCGACAGGTGGTATCGTAGTCGATAGATATTCATACGAGAATGACTATATTATTTCGTGGGTTAGTGCCTACGAGGATAGCTCTATCTATCAATATGCTAATGGAAAGGTTGCATCGTATGAGCAGTCGGGCTACACTTACAACTATGAGTGGAACGGCGAGAATATCTCCTCACACCCATACAATGCCACTACAGCGATGCACTATTCAGAGCGATACAACAACTATACGATCGACATAAATAGCTTTGTGCTTTCGATGTATAATCTCGGTTCTATCTACGACTACGCGACACTGATTAAGCGCCTGCCAGCCTATTCAATCAACCTCCTTGATGGGGTGAGCCATGAAAATGGCAGGGACATCGCCTTCGAATATAAATTCGAAGATAAGTCATTCACAATCGATCTACTTGACGACAGCCAAACAGCGTATGTCGTAACCGTCCAACTGCAGTGATCAAACCACTAGCCAGCGAATTATTTGCCGATGCAGAAGGTGGAGAAGATGGTGGCGAGGATTTCGTCGTTGGTGATGAGGCCGGTGATGGAGCCGATTTCGTGGAGCGTGTGGCGAAGGTCGTCGCTCAGAAGATCGCCGCTAACACCACTGCGAAGCGACTCAATGGCGCGATCGAGCGACTCGGATGCCGCAACCAAATGTTGGTAGTGGCGCGCATTCGAAACAATAACATCGCCCGAATACAAAGCCGAAAGGTCGATCGTTGAGATGAGTGAAGCGCGCAACAGATCAACACCCGCGCCACTCTGTGCTGAAATAGCCAAAACATCGCTATCAGAAACACCCTCAGAGTCGAGGTCGATCTTATTCACTACGCGGATTAGCTGCTGCTCAGAGCTGCACTCGATAGCCTCAAAATTACCGCTCTTGTAATCTGCAACATCGATGAGGTGTATGATGATCTGCGCCCTCTCGATCGCCTTATAGCTGCGCTCGATGCCCATGCGTTCCAGCTCGTCACTCGTTTCGTGAAGTCCAGCCGTATCGATGAAGCGGAACGTAACACCATCGATCGTCATCATCTCCTCAATAGAGTCGCGCGTAGTGCCAGCAACAGCTGAGACCATTGCGCGATCCTCCCCCAAAAGTTGGTTCAGAAGGGTGCTTTTGCCAGCATTTGGTGCGCCAACAATAGCGACCGAAACGCCATTTTTGATAGCATTACCAAGTTGGAAAGAGTTGCAAAGCTGCTCAACCTCCCCCTTCAATCTGCGCATCAAATCCTCTAACTCGCCCCTATCTGCGAACTCTACATCCTCCTCCGAAAAGTCCAACTCAAGCTCCAAAAGCGAGCCAAGCCTAACCAACTCCGTGCGCAATTTCTCCAATTTCTCGGAGTATCCGCCGCGCATCTGTGTTGCGGCAAGGCGGTGCGTAGCCCTATCCGTAGAGCCGATTGTAGCCGCGACACCCTCCGCCTGCGACAGGTCAAGGCGACCAGCCATAAATGCGCGAACCGTAAATTCGCCTGCGTTCGCCATGCGTGCGCCGCCGCTAATGAGTTTTTCGATGATTTTCTGGACGATGTATGCCGAGCCGTGGCACGAAATCTCTACGCTCTCCTCGCTCGTGTATGAGTTTGGTGCGCGAAAAATCGACACCATAACATCATCTACGACCTCGCCACCAGCTTCGACAAAGTTGCCATAATGGATTGTGTGGCCCTTGCAATCAGCTAGCTTTTTGCGCCCCTCGAAGAATCTATCGGCAAGTGCGATCGACCCCTCGCCACTCATGCGAATGAGGGCTATGGCGCCACCCGAAAGTGTCGCTGGCGCAACGATTATATCTTGCTCGAATCTCGACATAACTTCTGCCACCTAGACTACTTGGCGCTAACCTTCAGGCGCTGTCCAACGTAGACCTTATGTGCGTTTTTGATATTGTTCCACGTCATCAACTGCTTCGTCGTAACCTTATATTTCTTCGCTATGACGCTCAACGACTCGCCGCTCTTCACGGTGTGTGTCTTTGCTGCAGGTGGGTTCTTCAGCTTCTCGACATTCTTAGGGTCGATGTAGCTCTTTAGGTATTGCTTATCCTTCGCAAGAATCTCCTTCTCGTTAGCGACATAGAGGCTGATGTAGCGGCGCGGAAGCACCAGCGAATAGCTCTTTGTTGTCGCTGGAATAATATCTTTGCGATATTGTGGGTTGAGTTGACGAAGTAGCTCAATAGGTACATTTATCGTTGACGAAACCTGCTCAAGGTGCATGATGTTGCGAACTGTAACAGTATCCGTAGCTATCGGAAGAGGCGATTTCTCGCTCTTGATGCCGTGTTGGCTGTGGTATGCATAGGCGTACGTTGCAGCGATGAACGCAGGCACATATCCGCGTGTTTCGCGTGGCAAATGGTCGTAGATATCCCAGAATGTTCCCTTCTTCAAGCCCGAACGTGCCAACGCCTTATTCACGTTGCCTGGTCCGCAGTTATATGCCGCAATAGCTAGCGACCAATCGCCATACATGCGGTACAGATCTGACATGAACTTACACGCCGCAATAGTCGCCTTCGCAGGGTCGCAACGCTCATCGATAAGCGAGTTAACCTCCAACTTGTACATACGACCCGTGGCTGGCATAAATTGCCAAAGACCCATCGCTCCAGCGTGCGAAAGCGCTGCCGTAGTGACCGCCGATTCGATGATCACCATGGCGCGCAACTCAACCGGAAGGTTATGCTTCGTAAGTTGCTCCTCTATATCTGGGAAGTAATACTTCGAACGCGACAAGACATTGCTCATCAGCTTCGACTCAGGGTTGATATATCTGTTGATATAGCTTCTGACGATTGAGTTATATGGCAACTCGATAGGCGATGCAAGCGCCATCAAACGCGCCTTATACATAGAATCTAGCTTCAGATTCGACTTCGTTTCGCGTGCCGAAGCACCCTTCGGATCCTCGCGGTCAATGTCAAGAGCGACATAATTTTTGAAGAACTCCCTGAACTGCACCTCCGACTCAGCCTCTCTCCAACTAGAGAACATAGAGTCGATCTGCACGGGGTTGAAGTCAAACGAGAGGTCACGCTCCGTCTGCTTCTTCTTTGGTCGCTTCTCCTCCTCAACAACTGCAATGCTCTCATCTACAACATCTTGCGCCGTTAGCTCGCTCTCCGCAATTGCACCCTTAGCGATTGCCGATTCGAAATCTAGCTGCGTGTCACTCGATGTTCCGTAGCGTTTAACCTGCTCCGCTTCAAGCTGCTTTTTAAGCTGCTCGATCTGGCTCGTAAGCTTTATTTCGCGCTTTGAAGGTGCGCTATCTTCTGCCATTGCGATGTTGTGGCATAGGAGTGTCGTTGCAAGGAGTGCTGCAATTGTGTTATATCTTTTCATATTTGATTTTGTTGCTTGGTTGCTAAAATCTTGCCGCTATGCTGAATCCGTAGCTAGCGTTTGTGCGCCCCGAAGCAGGGGAGTAGACGTTGCTGACGGTTGGTTCGACTGATAGCGATAGGTTGTCCGAAATGTCGAAGCTCTTGAAGTGTGCATCTACGTGTGCATCAACAATTTGAAGGATATATAATCCCGCAAGCATAATGATGCTGAGGTCGCGACTTCGCCTATATTGTTGGCGCAAACTCTTCATATATGTTGAGCTGTAAGCACCGCCAAACTCATCGACCGGAGTTTCATATTCGCCATTCTCGTAGGCATAAGTAAGGTTGTACGCCGTCTTGAAGCGTTGGTAACCTCTGTTGTTCCAATCGATTACGTAGATCAGCGTTCCGAAACCTCCAATGACGATTGGTACCTTCCAGTAGCTTTTGTTGTAGACTTGACCCGCTCCAGGACATATCATCGCGAGCGTTGTGGCGCGCTTGATATCTGACACATCATTCGTTGAGTAGTTCATAACGGCATCGCCCAAGAAGTAGAGGAACGACGCGACAGTAGCGCCAAGATAGAGTTGACGGCGCGTATTAGAGCGAATCATCGCCGCTTGAACGCTGTTTAGCTCTTCGCTGCGATATAGATCAATCGACAAGACATCATACTCCTCCTTCAGCGGCTTGTAGATCTTATTCTCGCGGAAAAACATCGTTAGACCTGCGCCCAACGTACCATATAGAATTGGTAGTTTCCAATATTGCTTGTTGTATATCTGTCCATAGCCAGGCATAGCAAGCGCCTTCCAGCCCATCGCCGAGAGCGACATTGAGTCAGAGAAGAGTTTGTTCTTGTCGTCAAGAAGCTTCTTGCGACTCTTCTCGCTCTTTGCCGCCAGATCAACCGATGCTACATCATCGCCCGAAAGCTCCTCGCTATGTTGTGTGCTGAAGATTCCACCGCTGCTATGCGCAATGTTGCTCTCGGCAATGTTGTTGTTGGCAAGAGAGTCAACAGCAGCGACAAAATCTGTTGATAAACTATCCGCCGCATTTGAACTATCTGCTGTGGCATCCTTCTTGACCATCTGCCCTGCGCGAATAATAGTGCGATTTATGCTCTGCGCCGAAGCAGTGCCAATAGAGAGTAGCGAGAGCGCCGCACTAACTATAAGAGAGAACGAAAGAGCGACAATTAGCCGCTCTCCCTTATATAACATTGATACAGAATCTCTCTTCACGAAATAAAAAATGTTTTAAGCTTGACCCAACTCAGAGATAAGTTTCTCCAACTCCTCCGAGCTACTGAAGTTTATAACGATCTTACCGCCGCCTTTATTGTTGCTTTTGATCTGAACACCCTTCTTAAATATTGGAGCAAGGCGATTCGAGATCTTGTCGTAGCTTTCGCGTTGCAGCTCCGCAACAAGGTTCGTCCTTGGCTCATCATCCTCTTGATCCTCTTGCGTTGCGCTCTTCAAACTCTCCTCGTCAATATCCGTAAGGTATTCGCCAGCAATAACTCGCGCCACAGCACTCTCTGTGTCGCGCACCGAGAGTGACTCCTCGATGCACATCGTTAGAAGTGCCGCTTGAGTCGCTGGGTCCTCGATAGATGCCAACGCCTTGGCGTGACCCATAGTGATTATACCATTCTTTAGCGCATACTGCACATCGTTGCTTAGCTTCAACAGGCGCAGATAGTTCGACACCGATGAACGCTTCATCGATACACGTTGCGCCACAGCCTCCTGCGTCAAGTTATGCTCCTCGACAAGACGTTGCAAACTCAACGCGATCTCAATAGGGTTAAGATCGGCACGTTGCAGATTCTCCACAAGAGCCATGGCGTGCAGCTGCTCATCGTCAACCTCGCGAACATAAGCTGGAATAGACTCCAACTTCGCTATCTGCGCAGCTCTCCAACGGCGCTCACCACTAATGATGATATATGTGTCGCCCTTGCCTGGTTTTAGCGTTATAGGTTGGATTATTCCTAGCTCTGCGATAGAGCTTGCTAGGTCGTTCAGCGCCTCCTCGTCGAATGTGCGACGTGGTTGCGTAGGGTTAGGTCTAATATCTGCTAGAGCAATTTGCGAGATGTCCGCGCTGCTCATAGGAGCGATCTTAGGCTCTACTTTATCGTTGATGAAGATTGCACCCAATCCTCGTCCCATTGCTTGTTTCTTGCTCATTTTGTTAGCTTATTGGCGGTTTAGGAACTCCTTCGCTAGGCTTAGGTAGTGCGTTGTGCCGATTGCGCCAACGTCATATAGCATCACTGGCTTACCGTGTGACGGAGCCTCACTAAGGCGCACGTTACGGTGGATCACAGTTTCGTATGTCAATTGTTGGAAGTGGTTGCGAACCTCCGCCTCAACTTGGTTGCTGAGTCTGTTGCGAGAGTACATAGTCAAGACAAATCCCTCGATCTCAAGGTTTGGATTGATGCCGTTCTGCACCAACTTGATAGTGTTCAACAACTTGCTAAGACCCTCCAAAGCGAGGTACTCGCACTGCACAGGGACCATTACGCTATCAGCCGCCGCAAGGATATTCACCGTAAGGAATCCTAGCGAAGGAGAGCAGTCGATAAGGATGTAGTCGTAGTCGCCGCGAAGCTGGTCGATAACCCCTTTTGCTGCTGCGTGTGGCTCATCAAGGTTTGGCAACTCCGAATCCGCCGCCACCAAGTTGATTGATGAAGGAAGGATATGTAGGTTCTTTACCTCCGTAGATTTCAGAACCACATCTTTAGGCGTTACCTCGCCCATCAAACACTCATAGATACCCATCTCGTTGATGTCGAAACCGAGTCCAGAGGTTGAGTTCGCCTGTGGGTCTGCATCGACAAGAAGGATCTTCTTGCCCAATACAGCTAGTGATGCTGCCAGATTTATCGCCGTAGTTGTCTTACCTACGCCACCCTTTTGATTTGCAAGTGCTATAACCTTTGCCATAGTTAGTCTAAATTACTGTTAGTTTGCAAATTTAGTGAAATAATATTATTATGGATAAATTATGGCTGTTTTTTTCGGTAAAAAATATTTTTATCGCCATTAATATATGTTGAATGGTGTTTGTGACCCATTTTTTTTCTATCTTCGTAGCGTTTATATCTGGATGTATGATAGAGAGTAAAAATAACAAAGAGAGTCAAGAGCAGTTGATAGGACCTCAGCAATATATTGAGGTTGCTGATGCAGATACTATGGAGGCGACATATAACCCGCCGCCATCATCTGCTTCGCGTAGCATGATGTTTCCGTCGTGGGGCGATCTGCTTGCCATACTTGGTATCTTCTTGGCGGCGCAGATCATAACATCTTTTATCTACTTCATAGTTCTGGGTTTTGAGAATATCACTGCGGCGCAGATGTCGCTCATGGATGAGATGCAGCGCCGCGCCGCGGAGTTCTCGATGGGCGAAAAGACATTCGTGTGGGCTATAATTTCGCAACCGTTGACGCTAATCATGGTGGTGTTGTATCGCTACTACCGCGGTGGTAAGGCGTGGGTTGTGAAATATTCGATAAATGGGTTTAACCCTACGGTGCTGCTGTGGGGTGTGTTGATGCTGCTCTCGATCGTCTTTGTTGTTGAGCCGTTGAAGCAGTTGCTGCCCGAAACGCAGTTGCCAACGGGTAGAGGTCGCTTTATGCTCCTTTCGTTGGTCTGTGTGGCGCCACTCTTTGAGGAGTTGCTGTGTCGCGGAATAATTATGGAGGCTATAAGGGGTAAGCGCGGCGCTTGGGCGGCGTGTGTCATCTCGTCGTTGATATTTGGTGTGATACATATCGAACCGCAATCTATGCTTAACGCCTTTGTGATTGGTCTTATGTTGGGTTATCTCTATTTGAGGACAAACTCAATCTTTGCGCCTATCATCATGCATAGTATCAATAATGTATTGGCATATTTGATCTTGCTATTTGGGTTGGGTAACAGCACCTTCTGGGAACTTATTGGTAATGAAACAGCATATTTTATCGCCTATGCCGTAGCTTCGGCGATGTTGCTGCTGTCGACAATATCTATTGCGCGCTACATAACGAAGTTGGAGCGACACGATAAATTAAAATAAATTGCGAGTTAAATCGTTTACAATAGTTAGAGTATGAGTTTTTTGAAAAAGATATATCTTCTCGCCTTCGTGGCATTTGGTGTGGTGTCGTGTACCGATTTCCAGCCGTTGGTTGATCGTGGTCGAGTTGTTGCAGAGGTTGGCAATAGGTCGTTGCGCAGCATGGAGGTTAAATCTGCTATTCCTGATGGTTTGACGGGCGATGATAGTTTGGCTTTCGTTGAGCTATATGCCGATAGGTGGATTCGCCGCCAAGTGAAGGTCCTGGAGGCGGAGCGTATCTTCACAGCTTCATCTTACGATATTGAGTTGATGGTTGAGGCGTATCGCGAAGCGTTGTTGACACGTAAGTTGGATAGATACTACATCAATACGGCAGATGTTGCGCCAATAACGCAGCGCGATATTCAGAGCTACTATTCGCAGCACTACAAAGATTTTCCGCTCGACAAGATCATCGTTCGCGGACGTATCTTGCGCCTTCCTTCGAGCTATAGCGAGAGTAGCAAACTGTTGAGTTTGATGCGCTCCTCGTCGAAGGATAGTGCGCTTGACTTGCAGTCGATCATCCGTAAGAATGCAGATTTCGTTATGGAGGAGTTTGATGGTTGGGTAGAGTATTATGAGTTCTTGTCGAGGTTGCCTCTTTCGAGTAGCTCGCGCAACGAAACATATCTACGTCGTAGCGGTGTGCAGAGCATGACGAGCAATGGCGTGACATACTACTTTGAGATTACGGCATATCGCTATATTGGGTCGCCTTCGCCGCTAGATATGGTGGAGGGGCAGATTCGCAATATCTTGATTACGCAATATAACGGCGAGTTGATTCGTCAACATGAGGAGGCGCTCTTTGATGCTGCGGTTGATAATATCAAGATTCGCAACATAGCGGAGGAGAGCCGCAAGGAGGCTGCGCGCAAACGCCGCCGCGAGGAGATCGAGGCATCGAAGTTGGAGACGCTTGTTGGTTCGCCTCTGAACTAAGGCTTACAAAAAAAGGAAAAAACAGATAGAATTAGAGAGATATGAAGAGAGTGACATCATTGTTGGTAGTAGCGTTGGCGCTTTTGGCGCAGGGCTTCAGTGGTTCAGCAGTTGCACAGAAGAGAATCGTTTTGGATAGGGTTGTTGCCGTTGTTGGTAACTCCTCGATCTTGCAGTCGGAGGTTGATGGCTATGCAGTTCGTCTGGAGCAGGCAGAGCGCCAAGAGGGGTATACTTCGGGTGGCGACTATCGTACTATGGCTCTTGAGGAGTTGATGACGTTGAGGTTGTTGGCTAATCAGGCGCGTTTGGATTCGGTATTTGTCAATTTGAACGATATACCGATGCGTGTGGAGTATCAGTTGGATGGTATGCGCGATGCGGCGGGTGGCACGAAGGAGTTGGAGAGGGAGCAGAATATGGAGATATTCAATATTCGCGAGATCTTGCAGCGCCGCGCCGAGGAGCAAGCTTATGCGCAAGCGATGCGTATGAATATTGTGAGCGATGTGAATGTTGTTCCGGGAGAGGTTGAGAAGTTCTACAATGGTCAATCGAAGGATTCGTTGCCGATGGTTGGCGAGCAATATCGCTATGCGCAGATCACGCGTTTCCCCTCTACGCAGGAGGATGCGAAACGCCGCGTTCGCGAACAACTTTTGGAGATTCGCGAGCGTATCATCAGCGGCTCTACTCGATTCTCGGTCTTGGCACAGATGTACTCCGTAGATCCGGGTTCGGCGTATCGCGGTGGAGAGATGGAGCCGCAACCAGCTACGGCGTTTGTGCCGGAGTTTGCTGAGGCGTTGCAGATGTTGCAGGAGGGTCAAGTTTCGGAGATTGTCGAGACGGAGTTTGGATACCATATCATTGAGTTGATTGAGCGTAAGGGAGATCTGTTCCACTGTCGCCACATATTGTTGCGTCCGAGCTACTCGGCGCTTGAGTTGCAGGAGCCTGTGGAGTTCTTGGATAGTTTGGTGAGGGAGATTCGCCGCGACTCAATCACATTTGAGCGTGCTGCGCTGCTTCACTCTGATGATGCGCCATCGAAGATGAATGGTGGTGTTGTGTCGAACCAGGAGCTGCTGGAGAGATACAACGCTTATGATGCGAAGCTTACGGTTACGAAGTTCCTGAAGGAGGATTTCGGGTCGCGCGGTTATAAGAGCCTTGATGATTTTATGCAGTTGAATAGACTTACTGTTGGCGAGGTGTCGGGCGCCTTCACTACGGAGGATATGGTTGGAAACCAGATGGCGAAGATCGTTAAGTTGCTCGCTATCTTCCCGGCGCATGTCGCTTCGTTGGAGGATGACTACTTGATGTTGGAGTCGTTGGCACTGGAGGCTAAGAAGGAGGAGTTGTTTGAGAAGTGGCTCGATAAGCATATCGAGAAGAGCTATATCCGCATCGATGAGTCGTACCACGATATGCCATTCGAGAATGAGAAGTGGGTGCAGAGAGCGAAGCGCGGAGGTGCGCGCTAATAAATAGCATAGTGCGTTAGTCGCTAGATTTCAAGGGGTTAGAATTTCAATTTTGTGTGATGAATAGATTTTATAGTTGGTTTATGGGTGTTTCGGTCGTTGCGCTGCTCTTCGTGAGTGGTGCGGCGATGCCTCTTGGTGCGCAGCAGTTGATCGACATCAAGGCCAATTTGGTCTATCCACATAAGGTTAACGACTCGCTCTCGGTGTTGTGTCTGGTTGGCGATTTCGCTGCGCAGCACAATGGCGCGGTGATCACGGCGGATAGTGCGGTGCGCTACAACGATGATAGGTTGGAGTGCTTCGGTAATGTCTTGATAAATAAAAATACGACCTACGTCTATGCCGATAGGGCAGATTACGATGGGGAGCGCAACATCGCAGCGCTGTTTGCGCCACTTGTGAAGGTTGTTGATCAAGATATGACGATGTATACCTACAACTTCGAGTTCAACACCCTCGATAACGTTGGACGATATTGGGGCGGAGGTCTTATGCGCCGTGTCGCTTCGGAAAAGGGTGGTAAGAAAGGGGGAAGAAAGAGTGATCAGGAGAGTGGCTTGAAGGATGACTTGATGGTTGCTAATCGCGGATACTTCTTTGCCGATAACGAGGAGATAGTTGGTGTTGATGGTGTTGAGGCGAGTGGCGAGGGCTACCTGCTGAAGGGCGATTCGATTATCTACAACACGGCGAATGAGCAGATAAGGTTCTACGACCAGACAAATATTTGGAGCAACCAAGAGGATTATATCTATGGCGATTTGGGGCGTTACGACAAGCTCGAAGAGCGCTACGATATTGAGAAAAATGGATATATGTTGCGCCCAGAGCAGGAGATGTGGAGCGACACGATGCGCTACTTCAGCGCGCGCAACATCGCGATCCTATATCAGAATATACAGCTAGACGATACGAAGAACAAGAGCATCGCCTATGGCGACTATGGTCAATATTGGGGCGATGATGAGCGAATATTGCTTACGCGCAACCCAACGCTCGTAAACTATAACGAAGAGGCGACTAAAAGCGACCCATTCTACCTGCGCGGCGACACGATCATGTTGTTGAGCTACGCCTTGGGTACTGGTCCTATGGTTGGCGATGGCGATAGCTTCGATACATCGATGTTCGATGAGTTGGATTCGTACGCAACGAAAGGCGATGATGAGGCGCTTGAGGAGGGCGAAGAGTCCTCTGATATGGAGGGTGACGGCGCAACAGAGGGCGCAGAGGAGGATCTAGAAGAGGGTGCAATAGATAGCTTGAGCCAGAACGATAGCGTTGTTAAGTTGCCAACGCGCAGCGAGCTTCGTGCCGCAGCAAGAGAGTTGCGCCACGCAAAGCGCGATTCGCAGGAGCAGCTACGCATCGAGAAGCAGCGCCAAGCAGATTTGGCTGAGGCGCAGAAGCAGCAGGCGAAAGATGATAAGCGCGATGCAGCAGCGGCGGCAAAGTTGCGCGTAGAGCGTATCAAGGAGTATCGCAAGCTGATGGCGCGCGAAGAGAGGTTGGAGAGCAAGATTGCGGAGCGCATGCGTGTCGCTCGCTCGATATATACCGATAGTATGTTCCTGTTGAGCGTTGTAACTCGAAAAGGAGAGCTTGCGCGACACATTGAGCGCGATTCGCTAGTTGCGTGGGAGGGTATTGAGCGCTGGCCTGAGGGGTCGGGCGATAGCATCTATCGTGACGCTATGGGTCGTGAGTTTGTTATTAGTCGCGATGTTGAGGTTCTTGAGGCTGATAGCTTGTCGGCAGATGCAGTGGCGCAGAAGGAGCCTGATTCGTTGTATCGCGTAATTGTGGCGTACCACAACGTTAGGGCGTTCAACAAGGAGTTCCAGATGGTTAGCGACTCGATGGTTATGGAGAGTGTCGACAGCACGGTGCGACTATTCGTGAAGCCTGTGGTGTGGAGCGCGCAACACCAGATGACGGCGGAGCAGATGGATCTCTATATGAACAATGGCGAGCTGGACTACGCCGACCTTGTCGAGAAGCCTATAATGGCTTCGCAGGTGCGCGACAACGATTCGATATTCTTCAACCAAATCGTTGGTAAGGAGATGAGGATTACGTTCGAGAATAACGATGTGAAGCGTAACGATGTCTTTGGAAATGTCGAGACGTTGTACTTCATGGTTGATGATGTTTATAAAGATGATGTGACAACTGTGGCGAAGATCGAGAGTGGCGCTGCATCGTTCTATGTCGAGGAGAAGCAGCTGCAGGGGGCGACATATCGCACCGAGCCAACATATATCTTCGCACCAGTCGATAAGCGACCAAGTGAGGTTGTACTCTATCTCGATAACTTCGCGTGGTACAGAAGCCGCCGCCCAGAGCTTGTCGATGTGTTTGACCGTGTGACCAGAGCTTCGTTGCGCGACTCTGTGGCGATGATCGAGAAGCCAACATTTGCTATAGCCGATTCGATCGATGCCGAGCGTGCATCGCTGATCAAGGCTCGAATGTGGCGCGACCGCACCGATAAGGTTTCGCGATCATCTACCGAGTGGATGAAGTCGCTGGGTTATACGCCTGGTGAGCCGCGCCCAGAGGGTTCGTCGCGATTCTAGATTCGCTATATATTAATAGGTATAATTTTTTTCTCTTCACAATGCAAGATAACGGCGAGGAGCTATTTCCAATCGTAGAGAGCGACGGCAAGGTCGTAGGCAGCGCAACACGCGCCAAGTGTCACGGCGGCTCGATGTTGCTGCACCCGGTAGTGCATCTTCAGCTATACAACTCCAAGGGCGAGATCTATCTGCAGCGCCGCCCCGCGTGGAAGGATATTCAGCCTGGGATGTGGGATACGGCAGTTGGAGGCCATGTCGACTACGGCGAGAAGGTCGAAGATGCGCTGCGCCGCGAGGCTATGGAGGAGCTGGGAATCGCCGACTTTAGCTTTTCGAGTGTTGGAACATACGTTTTTAAGTCGCCCATTGAGCGCGAATTGGTCTATAGCTTCCGCACAACGTATGACGGCGTAGTGACACCCTCGGCGGAGCTTGACGGCGGACGTTTCTGGACTCCAGAGGAGGTTGACGCGGCGATTTCGAAGGGTGGGATCTTGACCAAAAACTTCACGATGGAGTGGGAGCGTCAACGCATTTTTGGGAAAGTTTTAGGGAGATTGCTATAATTTTTCCGATTTTATTTGCATAAGGATTTTTTTCTCTCTATATTTGCATTGCGGTTAGGGGTTACCTTATCAGCAAAACAAAACTGGTGGATTCATCTAAGGGCTAGGATACCTGCCTCTCACGCAGGACATAGGGGTTCGAATCCCCTATCCACTACCAAGGGTTGCAGCTTTACGTTGCGACCCTTTTTCTTTTTGTTGTTAGCTTTAGATTTATATAAAAATCCTAATAATGATCCATAGAAGGAATCCGATCAGTCCGATCCATAGTGAGATGGTAGAGACAAGGAGAATATTTCTGGTTAACGATAGCTCGCTAAATCTGAAATGTTAAAATGAATATATGTATGAGGGGATTATGGGTTGGTTTGGTTGTGGCGGTGTGGGGCGTGGTGGCGCTTGTGGGGTGCCGAAATGATAATGCGGTGGATACTTTTAGCTACCCAATTTCGGCGTTTTATGGCGAGTGGCAGGCGGTCGAGTTTAGCCCCATTGTCGTCGGCGCTGAGCAGCTCGGCGAGTTGTTGAACGAGAGCTACGACCAGGTGTCGATAGCCGACTTTACAACAACAATATATAGCGGCAACAAGTGCGATTTTAGATTTGAATTTAATAGAGTAGATGCTCCACAATCGGGCGCATATACAATATATAACCAATCGCCAGTTGCTTGTTATATATCTGACAATCAGGTAGTTGTGATGGACAGGTATCTCTGCTACACTATCAAGTCGCTCGTTGGCGACCTGGCAACAATAGAGCTTTGGGCAAGCGGTGCAGTGTCGCCAATTACCGTGAAGTTACGGCGTATATAGCAGCAAAAGAAAAACCCTCTTGCCGGTGTGGCTAGAGGGTTTTTTTTATCGAAGCGTTAGACGCTGTTAGCTCTACTTATCCAAGCTCTTGTTGTAGCTATCCATCCCCTTTTGCGTCATCGTTGTCGATGAGAATCCGCCGTCGTGGAAGAGGTTCTGCATCGTCACCTTGCGCGTAAGGTCTGAGAACAATGTGATAACATATTGTGCGCACTCATAAGCCGTAGCGTTGCCTAGTGGCGACATCTCGTCAGCATAGCCCAAAAGGTTAGCCATAGATGACACGCCGCTACCTGCCGTTGTTGGCGTTGGCGACTGCGAAACAGTGTTTACGCGAACGTTCTTCTTAACGCCATAGACGTGTCCGAAGCTGCGCGCGAACGACTCCAAAAGCGCCTTCGCATCAGCCATATCGCTATATCCGCAGAGCGAACGTTGCGCCGCGATGTAGCTCAACGCCACGATAGAACCCCAATCGTTCACGGCGTCCTTCTTCATCGCTACGTGCATCATCTTGTGGAACGAGATAGCTGAAATATCTAAAGTCTTGTCGAGGAAGCTATAGTTAATATCCTCATAATCAAAGTTTTTGCGCACGTTTGGCGACATGCCGATCGAGTGCAACACGAAGTCGACCTTACCGCCGAAATGCTCCATGGCTTTATCAAAAACCACCTCAAGATCCTCAACGCTCGATGCGTCAGCTGGAATAACGATTGTTTTGCACTCCTCAGCAAGTTTGTTGATCTCGCCCATGCGTAGCGACATTGCAGTGTTCGACAAGACGATCTCGGCACCCTCCTCAACAGCAAGTTGAGCCACTTTCCAAGCGATTGATTGCTCGTTAAGTGCGCCAAAGATGATTCCTTTCTTTCCTTTCAGTAGATTGTAAGCCATAATATTTTCAGTTTGTTATTTGCTCAAATGTTTGACAAAAGTAGCAAAAAAATCTAGATTTTGGTTATATTTGTGTAGAAAGTGCCTAAAAAGAGGGTAAATTTGCCAAAAAATAGGATAATATGATCAAATCTGAGATACAATTCGTTAGGTCGCTTGGCGATAAGAAGGTGCGACAAGAGCTAGGACTTTTTGTCGCCGAGGGGGAAAAATTCATCGAGGAGCTTGTTGGCTCTTCGTTGCGTGTGCGCAAGGTCTACTTGACGGATGATAGCTCGAACGACTTCGATACCTCGGCCTTTGCGGGCGCCGCTGAAGTGGAGTATATCTCCAATAAGGAGATGGAGCGCATCACGATGCTCAAGACGGCGAACAAGGCGCTGGCGCTGGTTGAGATGCCGCATTATGCGCTTGACAGTGAGGTGCTTAGTGGGTCGCTAACCTTGGTGCTTGACGGCGTGCAGAACCCTGGAAACCTCGGAACGATAATTCGCCTGGCAGATTGGTTCGGCATAACGGACATCATCTGCTCGCCAACGTGCGCCGACTGCTTCAACCCGAAGGTTGTGCAGGCAACGATGGGTGCAATTCTGCGCGTTCGCGTGCATTACACGGAGCTGGAGCCGCTGTTGCAGCGTGTTGATGTGCCGATCTATGGTGCGTTGTTGCAGGGTGGCGAGAATATCTATGACGCTGACCTCTCTTTGTCTGAAAAAGGCGGCGGCATAATCGTCATGGGCAGCGAAGGGCAGGGGATCTCGCCAGCCATTGAGGCTCTGGTTACCAATCGAATCTTCATCCCACCATACCCAATCGGTGCGCCATCGTCAGAATCCCTCAATGTCGCAATCGCAACATCAATCATCTGCTCGGAGTTCCGTAGGAGGGGGTAACTTTGCGGGGACTTTGTGGGGACTGCCCTGCGTGTACTGCGCTCATGCTGTTACCCCGGTAACGTCATCCTGGACTTGATCCAGGATCTCATTTCGTGGTTACCTTTGATGTGATTCTTGTTGAGCCAGCGGCAGGATGGGATCCTGGATCAAGTCCAGGATGACGGCCTAGTGTGACGTTACGGGGGTAACGGCAGGGTGGTGTTACCGGGGTAACGCCGTTGGTGCTGTAGTTCCGAGGAGATCCTGAAACAAGTTCAGGATGACGTTACGGTGGTAACCAGGGGTACTTGTGGATTTCCACACGAGTGCAGCGTGGAGTTTTTCGAGACGCTATAAAAAATATAACGAGAGGAACCCGTAAGCTATCGCTTAGGATCCTCTCGTTATATTTTTAATAATTAGCTCCGCGGGGAGCACCCCGCCGCCGCCCGGCGTTAGGGCAGCCCCCATAGTTACCTCCTTGTTACTCGGAAGCTTTCGCGGTGGAAGAGCATGACGGGGATTGATACGCCGACTACGAGGGCGAGCATCACGAAGAGTGCTGTCATGCCGTTGGCGAAGATATCTTCGATCAATCCTGAGTAGAGGGCTGAGTCTGCTGTTCGGGTGAATTTCGCGAAGGATAGGAACATGCGGTATGCGTACATTCCGGGGATCATTGGGAGCAGCGACGGGAATGTGAATACCTCGCTTGGGCAGCGTATGATCTTGGCAAATAGCACGCTCATGAGTCCTATGAGGAATGCGGCGAAGAATGTCGCCACGGCGATGTTCATCTGTAGGTCGAATAGCAGGAAGTAGCGGAAGGAGTGTCCTATTGCTGAAAGGATTGCCGATACCATGACCGCTTTTGCCGGCGGATTTGAGATCACGGCAAAGCCTATCGCTGCTATTGCTGAGAATATTGCATCTATTATTAGTTGTTCAAAAAGCTCCATCTTGTGCGCAGTTAATAGCGGTTAAATAGGGTTAAAAGTTATCTAGTCCAAGGGTTAGCAGTGTCGCCATGAAGCCTATCGTAAGGCTTATGATCAGCACCGAAGCGTTGACCATACGCGATATTCCGGTCAAGACGTGACCCTCCATGATATCCATTATCGAGTTGATCAACGGCACGCCAGGGATCAGGAACAAAACGCTCGTTGCCATAGCTATATCGGGCGTTGTACCTAGCCCCACGTATTGCGCTAGACCTCCCGCGATGAACGACGAGATGAACGATGCAACGATGAATACCACCGAGTGGTTCATGTGGCGGTTCATCATCTCTTGGCGCACGAAGAATGCCACGAGGGTGCTGCAGAACACCAGCCCTACGCTGATCCAGTCGCCATGGAATAGTTTGCAGAACGATGCGTTTGCCGCCGCCACGAGCAGCAGCACGATCCAGCGCGACAGGCGCGGCGTAGCCATGATTTGGTCATACTTTTCGCGCGCCTCTTCGAGCGTCAATCCATCATCGTGCATCTCCCAACTAAGCTGACTCAGCTCCGCTACGATGCGGAAGTTGAGCGGTATATGCTTCGTTGCGCGCACCAGCGTCACCGACTCTGGTTGCCCTGGCTTGCGCACCATCATCGTCATATTTTTCTGGAATATCGTGATGAAGATCTCGTAGCCATAAGACTCCGCCATGCGTGATACGTTGCGCACGATACGCGATGTGTGGGACCCGGCGCCCATCAGGCTTGTTGCTGTGTCGAGCAGCAGGTCTGCCATCGCTTGTAGCTCTTGTTTGTTGTCCATCGTTGGAGAACTATATATTACTTAACTATATGATATGTTACTTAGATTTGATATAATCATCAATCGCCTTCGCGGCGCTACGTCCCGCACCCATCGCAAGGATCACCGTTGCAGCACCCGTCACGACGTCACCGCCGGCGAAGACTCCTGGGCGCGATGTAACGCCCATGTCGTCCGCCACTACGCAGCCCCATTTGTTCGTCTCAAGACCCTTTGTTGTCGTTGGGATTAGTGGGTTAGGCGATGTTCCAAGCGCCATGATAACTACGTCAGCCTTCACATCATGCTCCGAATCCTTCTTCACCATTGGCGAGCGGCGACCGCTCTCGTCAGGCTCTCCAAGCTCCATCTCTACGCAGCGGATAGCCTCGACCCAACCCTCATCGCTGCCTATGACCTCGATAGGGTTTGTCAGCGTGCGGAACTTCACACCCTCCTCCTTGGCGTGGTGGATCTCCTCCAGACGTGCTGGAAGCTCAGCCTCGCCGCGGCGATAGACGATCGTAGACTCTGCGCCAAGACGTTGCGCCGTACGCACAGCATCCATCGCAACGTTACCACCGCCGATAACCACCACGCTCTTACCTACATATATAGGTGTGTCGTACTCCTCATCGTAAGCCTTCATAAGGTTGGCGCGCGTCAAGAACTCATTCGCCGATACAACACCATTGAGGTTCTCGCCAGGGATACCCATGAACTTCGGCAGACCAGCTCCCGAACCGATGAATACCGCATCGTAGCCCTCCTCATCCATCAACTTGTCGATCGTTATGGTGCGACCAACGATAACAGACGTCTCGAACTCCACGCCCAAAGCTCTCACCGCATCGATCTCCTTCGCCACGATAAGCTCCTTAGGAAGGCGGAACTCCGGAATACCATATACTAGAACGCCGCCAATCTTGTGCAGCGCCTCAAAGATCTTAACCTTATAGCCCAAACGCGCCAAATCGCTCGCACAAGCAAGACCTGCAGGACCGCTACCAACAACAGCGACCTTCTTGCCATTCTGCGGAATCTCGATAGCTTTCGCCGTGCCATTCGCCGCCTCCTTCTCGCGATTCTCGATCGCCCAGTCGCCAACGAAGCGCTCCAAGATACCGATAGCCACAGCCTCGCCCTTGATGCCCATGATGCACGATCCCTCGCACTGCGTCTCCTGCGGACAAACGCGCCCACAGATACTTGGCAACGAGCTGTCGCGGCTGATAACCTCCGCCGCGCCAGCCAGATCGCCAACCTCCACCTTCTTGATAAATTCAGGGATAGATAGGTTCACAGGACACGCCCCAACGCAACGCGGATTCTTACACGCGATGCAGCGCGAAGCCTCTAGCTTCGCCATCTCTAGGTCGTAACCATACGACACCTCCTCAAAGTTTGTAGCTCTGACCTTTGGGTCTTGCTCGCGCGCCGGTGTGCGCGGTATTCTATTTGCTGCCATATCTATCTACTACTTATCTAATCCGATTCTACACTTGTGACCCGCCTTGCGCTCCTCCTCGATAGCCGTAGCGCGCGCCTCAAGGCTCTTGTACATTCCCAGACGGCGCATCGCCTCGTCGAAATCGACCTCGTGGCCATCGAACTCAGGACCATCTACGCAGGTGAACTTCGTCTTGCCACCTACGCTCACGCGACACGCGCCGCACATTCCCGTACCGTCAACCATCAAGGTGTTCAACGATACGATAGTTTGAATATCGAGAGCCTTCGTAGTCAAACATACGAACTTCATCATGATCATAGGACCAATCGCAACGCAGCAGTCGTACTTCACGCCATCCTGCTCAACAAGCTGCTTGATCTTCTCCGTAACAAGACCCTTCATACCCGCCGAACCATCGTCCGTAGTGATATATAGGTTCTCGGCAACCTTGCCCATCTCCTCCTCGAAGATCAACATATCGCTATTCTTAGCGCCGATGATGCAATCTGCCTTGACGCCATTCTCGTGCAACCACTTAACCTGTGGGTATACCGGCGCCGCGCCGACACCTCCCGCAACGAACAAGATTCTCTTACCGCGCAGCTCCTCCAACTCCTCGTGGATAAACTCCGAAGGGTGACCCAACGGACCAGCGAAATCCGCCAGCTCCTCGCCAACCTCCATGGCGCAGATCTTGCGCGTAGATACGCCGATAGTTTGTGTCACAATAGTGACCCAACCCTCCTTGGCATCATAATCAGCGATCGTCAAAGGAATACGCTCTGCCTCCTCTGTCGAGCGGACGATGACGAATTGACCCGGTAGCGCCGATGACGCTACGCGTGGTGCCTCGATACGCATAAGGTAGATGCTGTTTGCTATCTCCCTCTTCTCTAAAATCTTGAACATCTTATCTCTTAATATGTGTGATTCTCTACTTTTTCCTCTATAAAACGCTCCAAAAGTAATATATTTTTTCCTTTTTTCAGCGCTCTTTCGCTCTTATTTTTCCACTATCAACCCACTAACGCTCAACGCGTGCTGCGCCAACCTTCCGTCAATGTATATATCGAGCCTATCTTGCAACCTTCCGCGCAGCGTAGAATCCTCCTCCAGTAGGTACGAAAGCTCGATTACAGCCTCCTCGCCTGGTGCCAGAGAGGTGCTGTAGAAGCTCTTCAGAAGGCTCGCGCCGTTGCTGTTCCTGAACTCAATCTTTATCGCCTTTTTCGATGGGTTGACAAACCCAACAACCGCCTGCGTCAATTCGCCGCGCGGCAAGGCGCGAAAATCGAAATTCGTAGCCTCGATGCGCACCGCATCTTCTGCCCCGCTCAACTTATATGGGTAGCGCTCCTCAATCGGCACAACGCGCGCCTTGACATTGCCCGTAAGGCGCAACACAATGGGGTCGCTCGCAGCAGAGGTATATACATATATGTCGCGAATGTTGCGCCCCGCACGCCACATCGGGTCAAACGTAACGCGTATCGTCCCATTCTCGCGCGGCATAATCGGCGCCTTCGAATACTCCGGCGTGGTGCAACCGCATGTCGTCTGCACTTTTTGGATCACAATCGGCACGCTCGAAGAGTTGCGAAAAGTGAAAACTCGCTCAATCTTACCCCCATCTTCCGCTATCGTCCCGAAATTTAGTCGTAACTCATCAAATTGTAAACCCTTGCCGAAAATGGCGCTATTCGTAGCTAAAATGCTGAATAACAATAATATAGATCTCCTCATAGTGTGCAGTATTACTTTAGTCCAAAACTATTCTCAACTTATTTTCAACAAAAATAATAAAAAAAAGAGTCATTTTCTTTGCCAAATAATTTTTTCTCCATATATTTGCAAAACCAAATCGGTAATGCCTGAATAGCTCAGTTGGTTAGAGCACATGACTGTTAATCATGGGGTCCTAGGTTCAAGTCCTTGTTCAGGCGCATTTGGGAGTTTAGCTCAGCTGGTTCAGAGCATCTGCCTTACAAGCAGAGGGTCGGGGGTTCGAATCCCTCAACTCCCACAAGTGGCAAGTTTTTCATTTATGAAGATGTGCCACTTTTTTTGTGGAGACAAAAAAGGTTCTAAAATTTATTGGGAGTTTAGCTCAGCTGGTTCAGAGCATCTGCCTTACAAGCAGAGGGTCGGGGGTTCGAATCCCTCAACTCCCACACAAGTTGCCACTCATAAAGAGTGGCTTTTTTGTGCTTATATAAACAAAGCAAAATAGGCGACTATCATTAGTCGCCTATTTTTTATTATCATTGAGGTATATCTAATTTATAGCTGTAGCCTCTATACGGTCCACTGATACCCCAACAGGGTCGGGCGTAGTGCCGCCAAGCAGGTGGATGTAGCTCACGCCATGCTCAGAGCTGTTTTTCAGAGGTAGTGTAGCCCTGCGTTTCGAGTCGACATAGAGCTGTGCCGCACCATTTGCAGCCCAACGAACCTCTATGGTGTGCCACTTATCGTCGCGTATTGCGAGCGTTTTGCGGCTCAGCTCCACGGCGTAGATCGACTTATGTTCCGCCACATCGTCCGTAGCGTTGAACCAGCGGTCGTTGAGTATCAGCTTGATGCTTTGGCTCCCTTGCGGCAGTTTCGCGCGCACCTTGACAGATCCGTTGCGTGCCGCAGGAAAGTTCCAAACAACGCCTACGCGATCGCTAACCAAACTATCGATTGGAGTATAGCCCAACGTTATCATCTTGTTAGATCTGTTCTTTGAAATATTGTCCGAATTGCCCTCCGAATGGTCGCGCAAAACATCGCATTCAACGCGGTTGTAGCCGCAATGGCCCTTGATTCCCTTGATGTATTGGAACGCTGTGAACTCCTCTAATCCGTTGCTGAAATCGGTCGTGCGCTCCGTTTCGTAGAGCCATTTGGTGTCGAAGATGACCATTTTGCGATGCACCTCGTGTTGGCCGAAAGCTACGAGTATCTTGTCGTTGCCCAGCTCCACGCATTGTGCCTGATGCACGCTCTTGTCGCGCCCCTCCTTGGTTGCGAAATCGGCATCGTTGCGGCCGCTATCGAGGTACAATTCGCGCATTCCGATCCACGTTTTGCCATCGTCCTCGCTTATTGCGGCGTGTATCGCGCTGCGGTTCGTGAAGACATCTTCCCAACGGCCGTTGTTGCCCTCGGTTTCGGGCAGTGGGGTGGTGTTGCACCATAGGAAGAGGATGCGCCCGTCGCTCAATCGCTGGAGCGTAGGCATCGTTATGGTGCCGTAGAATGGCGATGGGGTCGCCTCGCACCAGCTCTCGCCGCCGTCGTCAGAGAAGGATTGGTAGTGTCTGTCTTGCGACGTTCTGATGATCATCCAGAGGCGCCCATCGTTCAACTCTATGATCGTTGGCTCCACTGCGCCGTGGTTCCAGCGGTAGCTTTTGTCGTATTCGTTTGGCTCGTGCAGCGGCGTTGCAACGAGGTTTGAGCGCTTCCATGTCAAGCCGTCATCGTCCGAGAAGTAGGAGTGCGAACCGGTGCGGTCGGCCCTATGCGCTCCCACGACTACGCGCTCTCCGCCCCTGATGAATATCGGTGGTTTAACCATTATCGACTGCTCCTCATCCACAACTCCGATGTCGCGACCGCCGTCGATTCCGCCGCGCGTTCTCACGCTGTAAACCTTGCGGTTCAAGGCGTATACCCTGATATATTCGCCGCTCGCCGGGCTCTTCTGGTCGGCATAAACCAGGTCCGAAGTGAGGTTCACGCGCTTCCACGTCAACCCCTTGTCCCAGCTTGAGATGTAGAAGGGCGCTTCGTCACGCTTCTGCTCGCCGTAGTTGTAGTGGCGCAGCTCTCCGCTCTCCATCTTCGCCAATCCGATATATGCGTCAGAGGGCGGTACACCCACAACTACGGGTGCGAAAATAGACTCCACACTAGCTCCAAGAGCCATATTCGCAGCGAGTGTAAGGAGTGCCGTAAATAGTTGGAAACGCTTCATAACGTCTGTTTTTTTAGTTTTCATTACTCTCCCGAAAGGAGGATCTGCGCCTGTTCCAGCGCCGCGGCGGTTATTGTGCTGCCCGACAGCATCGTTGCGATATGTTGCACGCGCTGATCCGGCGTAAGGCGCGAAATGTTCGTGCGCCCCTTATCTTTGTATACCACGAAGTGCGAAGACCCCTTCGATGCAACTTGCGGAAGGTGCGTGATGTCGATCACCTGCAGCGCTTCAGATAGCTCCGCGATGATCTCGCCCATCGAGTCGGCGATGCGCCCCGATACACCTGTGTCGATCTCGTCAAATATTATCGTTGGCAGCTCCATACGCCTCGCAATGAACGCCTTGAGAGCCAGCATTACGCGCGAAACCTCTCCGCCCGATGCAATCTTATCTACGCTCTGCGCCACCTTTCCAACGACCGAGCTAAAGAGGAACTCCACGCTGTCGCACCCCGTTGCGTTGAGCGCTCCCTCCTCATTTGGCGTTACGCGCACCTCGAAGCGCGACTGCTCCATGCCCAATCGGAACAACGTCTTGCAGATACCGTCCGAGAACGCTGGCGCCGCCTTTTGGCGCTCCGCCGATAGCACTTTCGCCTGCTCCGCGGCACTCTTTTCGAGCGCTGCGACCTCTGCGCGAAGTGCCGCAACGTGTTCGTCAGAACCCTCTATGGCACCCATCTGCGCAACATATCGGTCGCGAATCTCGATCAACTCCGCAAGATCCTGCGCCCTATGTTTCTGAATCAACGAATATATCACATCGAGGCGCGCCGAGACCCTCTCCAACTTCGCCGGATCAGCCTCCACAGAGTCGCACTCCGCCGAGATTGTGCTTGTCAAATCCTTCAGCTCCGCGAGCGCACTGACCACCCTCTCGTGGTACTCTGCCGCGGCAGGGTAGCTCTCCGATATGGCGTGCAACTCGCGCTCCGAACTCTTCAGCGCCACCAAAATAGCCTTCTCATCATCGCTATCCATGCGTGCGCAGAAGTTGGCAAACGCCGCGCCAATTGCCCCAGCATTCTCCAACGTCTTTAGCTCCTGCTCCGCCTGCTCCACCTCGCCCTCAACGAGCTTCGCCGCCGTCAGCTCCTCCGCCTGATGCGCAATCCACTCCGCATCGCGTTGTGCGTTTTGCGACATCTCCTCGATGCGGCGAAGCTCCGCACGCTTCGTTTGCAACGCCTCAAATGTGGTTTTGTATTTGGCAACGAGCGCCTTCGAATCGTATAGCAAGTCGAGCGCACGAATGCGGAACGCCTCTTGCGCCAAGATCTGGTTTTGGTTCTGTGAGTGAATGTCTATGAGCTTGCTGCTCAGCTCCTTAAGCTCCGCAAGACCAACGGGAATATCGCCGATGAAGGCGCGACTTTTACCCGC
This sequence comes from Rikenellaceae bacterium, assembly GCA_047174045.1. Lineage (GTDB taxonomy): Bacteria > Bacteroidota > Bacteroidia > Bacteroidales > Rikenellaceae > Alistipes. Next base: position 96,830 of record JBCQUJ010000002.1, on the reverse strand, counting down.
CGCAGTGATTATTCTGCGAATCGAGATCTGCTCCTCATACTCCCAATCGTTGCTCTCGAAGAGCGCCTTCAGGTTGAGCGACTCTTCGAGCGCCCCAATGGCGAACGTACCCTCGATGATGCAGCTCTTGGTGTTATCTTTGGTCGCTGTGCCGTCATTTTTGGCACCAAGCAGCAGACCAAGCGCCCCCAATAGGATAGATTTTCCTGCTCCAGTTTCGCCCGTGATGATGTTGAGTCCGCCATCGAGATTCATCTCTAGGCGCTCAATCAATGCGTAATTCTCAACCGTTAAGCTCTGCAACATAATAGCTCAATCTTATCTGTGATGCGCTCCGCAACCTCTCGCTTATCCAGCAGCGGCAACTCCTCGGCGCCCATCTTATCAATCAATGTAACTTTGTTTGTGTCGAAGCCAAACCCAGCGCCCTCATCGCGCGTAGAGTTCAGCACTATGAAGTCGAAGTTTTTGCGCTCCAGCTTCTGCTGCGCATTCACTCTCTCGTTCTCCGTTTCGAGGGCGAAGCCTATGGTTAGCTTCTCGCCCTTCGTTGCGCCAAGCGCCGCGGCAATATCGACCGTCTTTTTCAGCTCAATGGTCATCGTGTCGCCACCCTCAAGCCCCTTTTTTATCTTGTTCTGGGCTGCGGTTACGGGTGTGTAGTCCGCCACGGCAGCGCACAAAACCGCGCCGTCACACTCATCAAAGAGCGCTCGCGTAGCCTCGTACATCTCTGCCGCCGACTCCACGCTGATCCTCTCCACCCCCTCTGGCGCGCTCAACGCCGTCGGGCCGCTGACGAGGATAACCTTCGCGCCGCGCGCCGCCAATGCTTCGGCAATTGCGTAGCCCATCTTGCCTGTCGAGTGGTTCGAGATGTAGCGCACCGGGTCGATCGCCTCCCGCGTCGCCCCCGCCGTCACCACAAAATATTTTCCACTCAATCTCATTATTTTTCTTTATTGCCGTTGTATTCTCTCAAGCTCTTCCCAGTAACGTCACACTCTCCTGTCATCCTGAACTTGATTCAGGATCCCTAATTTGACATGTCACACGAGGGTGTGCCGTCTTCCCTAGGAGATGCTGAAACAAGTTCAGCATGACGAGAGGGTGGTAACCTCACACCCGCAGTCACATCAAAGGTCACCACGAAATGGGATCCTGGATCAAGTTCAGGATGACGGCCTGGTGTGTACCGTTGCCCGTTACCCCCTCGTTCGTGGTGCGAAGTTGCTCATCACGAAGTCGAGGATCTCTTGCGGCTCCGCCATGCGGCCCTTGCCGATAAGCCCGCTCGCCAACTCCCCAGAACCTGGCTCAACGATATGCACGCCGTGCTTCTTGAGCGTTTCGAGGTTCTGCTGCGTTGTGACGTGTTGGAACATATCGAGGTCCATCGCTGGTGAGACAACCACTGGCGCACGCGCCGAAAGGTAGGTCGTCAGCAGCAGGTTGTCCGCAACCCCTGTCGCCATCTTCGCCAGGGTGTTTGCCGTGGCTGGCGCAACGACCATGACGTCCGCCCACTCGCCAAGGCTGACATGCGAATTCCACTCCCCATTCTCTGGGTTGAAGAACTCAACAAGTATCGGATGCTTCGAGAGCGTCGCCATCGTCAACGGCGTTATGAACTCCTTGGCGAGCGGCGTCATGATGACCCGCACATCGCAACCAGCTGTTGTAAATAGACGACACAGCATAGCAGCCTTGTATGCCGCTATGCTCCCCGTAACGCAGAGTAAGATATTCATCTCTCGTTAAATTATGTTTCGTAGCCTTGTTTACTTGTTGTCGCGATACGATACCTCGTCATCAAGGAACTCCTCCATAGCGATCAACGCTGGCTTTGGAAGGCGCTCGTAGTAGCGTGAGATCTCGATCTGCTCGTGGTTCTCGAAAGTCTCCTCCATTGTGTCGTTTGGAGATGAGAAATCTGCCAACTTGCGGTTCAGCTCCACATTCAAATCTGCCGACACCTGGTTTGCGCGGCGCGCGATGATGTTCAACGACTTGTAGACGTTTCCAGTCTCGTGGTCAAGGTCGATTAGCTGACGAGTTACTGTGTTGTTTGGCGTACTTTTTTTAATGTCCATCTTATTTATAATTTATTATGTTTTCTTCTATTTATTCTTCCGGCTGCTCCTCCGTTGTTGCTTCGGCGTTCTTTTGCTTCTCCGCTTTTGCATTCTTTTTTTTGCGCCTTTTGCTCCGCTTTTAGCTCCTTCTTTGCCTGCTTCAGCTCCTCGTCTTGTAGCGCTGTGGCCTCTTCGGCTGTCATTCCGCTCTTGATGTTGTCGAGGAATTTGCGCGCTTTGCGCTCCATGTTCTCCACATCTGCGCGATACTCCGAGTCAGGATATTCGCCGATGAAGGAGTAGTAGTTGTCGACCATGTTTAGGTAGCGCTCCTCGCGCTTGTGGTCGATCGAGTTTAGCGCCAGGTGGTATGCTGAAGCTACGGTGTAGTAGAATATCTCTTCGCGGAATGCGCTGTCGGGGTACTTCTTCAGCGCGTTGCGTAGCGCCACGATCGCCGATTTGTATCGCCCTATATTATAATATGTATAGGCGCTCAAGTAGCTGCTCTCGTGCAACCTCTTGACCAGCTCCTCGCGCATCTCGTTGAATTGCTCCATCTCGTTGCTGTTTGGGTAGCGCGCCTTGAACTCATCGATGACCGATATCGCTAGCAGCGTAGGCGATTGGTCGCGCTCAGGCGCTGGAGCTAGGTAGTAGTGCGACAAGGTGTACATTCCCTCGACATCCTCGATGTATGCCGAGCGGCCATATTTGCGGCGGAAGTTGTCGAGTTGGTATACTGCCTCGTCAAACTCTCCGTTCTTGAATCTGCATCGCGCGATGTAGAATTGCAGCGAATCTTCGATTGGTCTGTTGGCGTAGTATGGCGCGGCGTACTCAAACATTTTTGCCGCTTTGCTCCACTTCTCAGCTTCGTATAGCTCCATTGCCATATTGTATATAGTCTCGCCGTCGCCGCTCTTGATAGCCTTTTGTGCCGCGCCGCAGCCGCTAAATATAGCGGCCGTTAGCGTCACCGCCACTAGCGTGCTGACCCAACTATTTAAACCTCTCTTGACCATATTGCCCTCGCTTTTTTTTTATTTTTTCTCTTGTGCGTTGTATGCCTCGATCGCCTTGCCCAGGATGAATAGTGCGCGTTGCAGATCCTCCTTCTTTAGAACGTATGCGATGCGCACTTCATTGCGTCCCTGCGAGGGATCTGAGTAGAATCCCGATGCAGGAGCCAACATAACCGTTTCGCCCTCGTAGTTGAAATCCGACAGACACCATTGGCAGAACTTCTCGCTATCGTCCACCGGAAGGCGCGCAACAGTGTAGAACGCCCCCATCGGGATCGGCGAATAGACCCCAGGAATGTGGTTCAAACCATCTACGAGGCACTTTCTGCGCTCGATATACTCCTCATAGGTGTCGATCTTGTAGTCGCGCGGCGCATCCATCGAAGCCTCTGCAACAATTTGACCAATCAACGGCGGGCTAAGGCGCGCCTGGCAGAACTTCATCACGGCGTTGCGCAGCGTTACGTTCTTCGTTATAAGCGCTCCGATGCGTATTCCGCATTCCGAGTAACGCTTTGATACTGAGTCGATAAGCACAACATTCTGCTCGATGCCGTCCAAGTGGCACGCCGAGATGTATGGCGAGCCAGTATAGATAAACTCGCGGTAAACCTCATCCGAGAAGAGGAATAGATCATACTTCTTCACTAGGTCGCGAATCTGATCCATCTCCTTGCGAGTATACAAATACCCCGTTGGGTTGTTTGGGTTGCAGATCAAGATACCGCGTGTGCGCTCATTGATCTGCTCCTCGAAAGCTTTGATATCTGGCAGCGCAAACCCTTGCTCGATTGTCGAAACGACAGGCTTAATCACCGCTCCAGCCGAGATCGCGAACGCCATATAGTTGGCGTAAGCTGGCTCCGGTACGATGATCTCGTCGCCAGGGTTCAAACACGACATGAAGGCGAACAAAACAGCCTCTGAACCGCCCGTAGTGACGATAATCTCCTCTGGCGTAAGGTTGATCTGGTATTGCGAATAGTACTCCGCCAACTTCTTGCGAAGCGATAGGAATCCATCGCTAGGGCTATACTCCAGCACCGAGCGGTCGATCTTCTTTAGCGCATCAAGTCCCTCTTGCGGCGTTGGTAGGTCGGGCTGTCCGATGTTCAGGTGATATACCTTCACGCCACGCGCCTTGGCCGCATCTGCGAGCGGTCCGAGTTTACGAATTGGTGATGCTGGCATCTGCTCAGCGCGTTGTGAAATAATTGGCATATCGTCTACATTTTTGCGGTTTTCGCCGCTATTTTACATATATAATTGGGCAAAGATAACATTTTTATATTAATAATGCAAAATTATATCAGCCCGACCACTCGCACGGGCAACGTCCCACCCTCCAATCGTCCCGGTAACGTCATCCTGAATAACCCCGCCCCGTCATCCTGGACTTGATCCAGGATCCCATCCTGCCGCTGGCTCGACAAGTCACGCCCGCCGTTACCCCGGTAACGTCATCCTGAACAACCCCGCCCCGTCATCCTGGACTTGATCCAGGATCTCATCCTGCCGCTGGCTCGACAAGAATCACATCGAGGGTCACCACGAAATGGGATCCTGGATCAAGTCCAGGATGACGGCCTGGTGTGTACGGTTACGTAGTGATGCGGCGCCATGTTTCGCGGTAGGTGTGTGCCATGGTGTCATATTCGAATCCACCAATAGTCGTAAAGTGGAAGTGATTCGGTTTTGTGGGGTGGGGTGTGATATGGTATATTGCAGGGTAGTAGCCTTCTCTGTCGATTTCGTAGAACTCTTGGCGTATCTCATCGAACTCAAAGTCGAATTTGTCGAAGTCGACAACTATCGTGTATGGCGTTGATAGCGGCTCATCATAGTGTTTAAGTCGATTTTATCCCAATTTGAGTTGTGTTGAAGAAGTGGTATGTCGCGCCATTCGCCGCTGTTGGAGTCAAGATGTAGATGTCCTGTGGTTACTATCTCCCACTTGCCAGTGAAATCTGAGGCTTTCATTTTGTTCGATATTTTAGGTTGGCGATTGTTCTTTTTCGGAAGCTATTGTTAACCAAATATTCGAGCAAAATGCGCAGGCAATATCCGCAGTCTATAAGGTATCTCCAAACACCTAACACCCCAACGGATAATAGCCTGCGCAAAGCACAGGCATTTTGATCCATTGTTGAATGGGGTGTGAAAATTTTTGGAGATTTTAATAGACCCACAACAATAGCAAAACGCTATTCATGCAGGATTTCTCCCCTGCTACGTTGCAAATATATACTATTTCTAGCAATAATTATTAATAATTTGCTAAATTTGCGAGCTATACAATATAGAAAAGAGAATAAACGAAGAGAATATAAAAGTTTTTAACCAATGAAAATCGCAGAGAAGTACACCCCAGCAGAGATTGAGTCGAAATGGTATGACTATTGGATCGAGAAGAATCTGTTCCATTCGGAGCCAGATGAGCGCGAGCCATATACGATCGTTATCCCTCCGCCAAATGTGACGGGAATGTTGCACATGGGGCATATGTTGAACAACACTCTGCAAGATGTTTTGATCCGCCGCGCCCGTATGATGGGCAAAAATGCGTGTTGGGTTCCGGGAACGGACCACGCATCGATCGCTACGGAGGCTAAGGTCGTTGCGAAGCTTGCCGCTGAGGGGATCGACAAGGCGAGCCTTTCGCGCGAAGAGTTCTTGAAGCACGCTTGGGAGTGGAAAGAGGAGTATGGTGGTGTTATCTTGAAGCAGCTGCGCACGCTTGGTGCGTCATGCGATTGGGACAGAACTTGTTTCACGATGGATGAGCCGCGCACGCAGAGTGTTATCAAGGTCTTCTGTGACCTCTATGAGAAGGGGAAGATCTACCGCGGTGTGCGTATGGTTAACTGGGATCCTTCGGCGAAGACGGCGCTTTCGGATGAGGAGGTGATCTACAAGGAGTCGCAAGGTAAGTTGTACTACTTGCGCTATATGGTCGAGGGGACGGATAAGGCTATTATTGTCGCTACGACACGTCCCGAAACGATTTTGGGAGATACGGCGCTTTGCATCAACCCTAAGGATGAGCGTTATAGCTGGTTGGCAGATGATGCGCGCGTTATTGTGCCGTTGGTGGGTCGTTCGATTCCGATTATCCGCGATGAGTATGTCGATATTGAGTTTGGAACGGGTGCGTTGAAGGTTACTCCGGCGCACGATGTGAATGACTATATGTTGGGCGAGAAGTTCGGCTTGGAGACGATCGATATCTTCGATGACGGAGGTGCTATCAACGATAAGGTTGGTTTGTATGTTGGTGTCGATCGCTTCGAGTGCCGCAAGCAGATCGAGAAGGATCTGCAAGATGCGAACCTTTTGGAGAAATGCGAGCCATATACAAATAATGTTGGGTATTCGGAGCGTACGGGTGTCGTGATCGAGCCTAAGTTGTCGATGCAGTGGTGGTTGTCTATGGAGGAGTTGGCAGCGCCAGCTACGGCTTCGGTTATGAGCGATGTTATTAAGTTCGTCCCTGCGAAATATAAGAATACATATCGCCACTGGATGGAGAATATCAAGGATTGGTGTATCTCGCGCCAGCTTTGGTGGGGTCAACGCATCCCGGCATACTACTTGCCAAAGGGTGGATATGTCGTTGCTGAGACGGAGGAGAAGGCGTTGGAGATGGCGCGCGAGAAGAGCGGCGATGCAACGTTGCAGTTGAGCGATTTGCGCCAAGATGATGATGTTCTTGACACATGGTTCAGCTCGTGGTTGTGGCCTATCTCGGTCTTTGACGGAATCCGCAACCCAGAGAATGAGGAGATAAAGTATTACTACCCAACGAACGATCTTGTTACGGGTCCCGATATCATCTTCTTCTGGGTGGCGCGTATGATCATGGCGGGATATGAGTACCGCGATCTATTGCCATTTAAGAGCGTCTATTTCACTGGTATCGTGCGCGATAAGATTGGCCGCAAGATGTCGAAGCAGTTGGGTAATTCGCCTGATCCGTTGGAGTTGATCGCGGAGTATGGTGCCGATGGAGTTCGTACAGCTATGATGTTGTGTTCGAGCGCTGGTAATGATTTGATGTTCGACAATGCGCTTTGTGAGCAGGGTCGTAACTTTGCCAATAAGATCTGGAACGCCTACCGCCTGATATGCGGCTGGGAGGTCGATGAGAGCTTGGAGCAGTCGGAGAACAACCGCCTTTCGGTGGAGTGGTTCGAGGGTCGCTTCTCGCAAGCTATGGCGCAGATGGAGTCCGATTTCGACAATTATCGTCTTTCGGAGGCGTTGATGATCGCCTATAAGTTGTTCTGGGACGAGTTTAGCGGTTGGTACTTGGAGATGGTTAAGCCTGCTTACCAACAACCGATCGATGCTAAGACGTTGGCGCAGAGTAAGGAGTTCTTCGACCGCTTGATGCGCGTTCTGCACCCGTTTATGCCGTTCGTCACGGAGGAGATTTGGCAAGATATCGCGGCGCGCACAGAGGGCGAGTCGATCGTTGTGGCGGATATGCCGCGTGCGGCGAAGTTTGACGAGAAGATGTTGTCGCGCTTCGAGTTGGCGAAGGAGGTTATCTCTGCGGTGCGTAACGTCCGCAAGAGCAAGAACCTTCCTACGCGCGAGGAGTTGGTGTTGAAGGTTATGAGCGATGAGAACTACCCAGCGGAGTTCCAGAGCGTGATAGCTAAGATGGCGAATTTGAGCAGCGTGGAGTTGGTTGCTGAGAAGGATAGTGCTGCGGCGGGCTTCATCGTTAAGACAACGCAATATTTCGTTCCGCTTGGCGACAAGATCGACAAGGAGGCTGAGGTTGCGAAGCTTTCGGAGGAGTTGAAGTATCAGGAGGGCTTCTTGGTGAGCGTTATGAAGAAGTTGAGCAACGAGCGCTTCGTAAGCTCTGCGCCTGAGAAGGTGGTTGCTATCGAGCGCGCTAAGCAGAGCGATGCTGAGGCTAAGATCGCGGCGTTGAAGGAGCAGATCGCAGCGTTGAAATAGTCGTTCTTCGTTGTCATCCTGAACTTGATTCAGGATCCCTAATTTGAGCGTTGGGCGTAGTAGAGAGATAATAATATATGGCGCAGATTACAATATATACCGATGGTTCGGCTCTGGGAAATCCCGGCGCTGGAGGGTATGGCATTGTGATGTTGTCGGGACCCTTTCGCAAGGAGGTGTCGCAGGGTTTTAGGCGTACGACAAATAACCGAATGGAGCTTATGGCGGTCTGTGTGGCGCTTGAGATGTTGAAGTTTGCGGGGTCTGATGTCGTTATTTACTCCGATTCGAAATATGTTGTCGATGCTGTTGAGAAGCGTTGGGTCTTTGGTTGGGAGATGAAGCGATTTGCGGGGAAGAAGAACGAGGATCTGTGGTTGCGATTCTTGAAGGTCTATCGCCAGCACAATGTTAGCTTCGTCTGGGTCAAGGGCCATGCGAGCAATGTCGAGAACAACCGTTGCGACATATTGGCTGTTGCCGCGGCTAAGGATACGCTGTTTCATATAGATGACGTTGGTTACGAGGGTAATTAATACAAATAGGTAAATATAGTAAAAGAGAAAAATGTTTAAGACTTATCTTAGAATGTTGGCTTTCATACAGCCAGTGACGAAATATGCAGTGCCATATTTCGGTTATGCGCTGTTGCACGCCGCATTCAACACCTTCAACTATGCGATGTTGATTCCGATTCTGAACACTATGTTTGGCGATGATTACTCGTTTGAGCCGACGTATGATTTGCCGGAGAGGATCAGCCCGTCGTCATTCTCGCACTTCACTAGTTATATCTATACTGCATTCTTTGGCGAGACTTACCACGTGCAGAAGATGTTGGTTTTGTTGGCTTCGATCACGATCTTGATGACGCTTCTGAGCAACACGTTCCGCTACCTTTGTTCGGTTACGGTTGAGAGTATGCGTGCGCAGTCGTTGCGTAATATGCGCAATAAGTTGTTTGATCACGTAATGCAGATGAGCGTTGGCTACTTTAGCGAGAGCCGTAAGGGCGATATCATGGCGCGCATCTCGAACGATACGAATATGGTGCAGGTGTGTATCACAAATACACTGCAGGTTTTGTTCCGCGAGCCATTCTTGGTCGTTGGATACCTTGTGGCGATGTTTGCTATTTCGTGGCAATTGACACTTTTCGCTATCATCTTCTTGCCTGTCGTTGCGGTTTTGATTGGCTCGGTGGTGAAGAAGTTGCGCTCTCCGGCGACTCGCTCTATGGAGTTGAATTCGGAGCTTATCACAACTATGGATGAGTCGTTTGCGGGTGTTAAGGTTATCAAGAGCTACAACGCTACGAATTACGTTACGGAGAAGTACCACGAGTTGACGGATCTCGTTTCGAAGTTTACGCTCTCTATGGCGCGCCGTCAGCAGTTGGCTTCGCCGATGAGTGAGGTTATGGGTATCACGGCGATTGGTGTCATCATCGTTTATGGTGGTTCGTTGGTTGCGCAGGGCGATTTCGATGCGGCGCAGTTTATGGCGTTTATCGCGATTTTCTCGCAGATTACGCGCCCTATGCGCTCTTTCATCGAGCAATTTGCAACTATCAACCATGGTGTCGCGGCTGGCGAGCGTGTCTTGAAGCTTGTTGATTCGCCATGTGATTTGAAGGATAAGGAGGATGCGAAGCCGCTTTTGGGCTTCCACGATTGTATAGAGTTCCGCAACGTTACGTTTAGCTACGATGGCAAGCGCGATGTTCTGAAGAATGTCAGCTTCACGGTTAAGAAGGGCGAAACAGTGGCGCTTGTTGGTCCTTCAGGAGGTGGTAAATCGACTATCAGCGAGCTTGTGCCGCGCTATTACGATCCGCAGAAGGGCGAGGTTCTTATCGATGGTGTGTCGTTGAAGGATTTGACGCAGGAGAGTATCCGCAACTGTATGGGTACGGTGGCGCAAGATACGATTTTGTTCAACGATACGATCCTTGCAAACCTTGCATTTGGTAAGCAAGATGCTACGAAGGAGGAGGTTGTTGAGGCGGCGAAGATCGCCAATGCGCATAACTTCATCATGGAGAAGCAGAAGGGCTACGAAACGAATATCGGAGATCGCGGAATGAAGCTTTCTGGTGGTCAGCGCCAACGTTTGAGCATATCGCGCGCAGTGTTGAAGAACCCTGAGATCTTGATCCTTGATGAGGCTACGTCGGCGCTAGATACCGAGAGCGAGAAGCTGGTTCAGGAGGCGTTGATGAACCTTTTGGAGGGTCGCACATCGATCGTCATTGCGCACCGTTTGAGTACTATTCACAACGCGGATAAGATCCTCGTTATCGACCAGGGAGAGATCGCGGAGCAGGGAACGCATTCGGAGCTTTTGGCGAAGGGTGGAATATATGCGAAGCTTGTCGAGATGCAATCTTTCGAGAAGTAGAGTCGGATATAAAACGAAACAAAAAAGCAGTGTGATTTACACTGCTTTTTTTGTTTTATAAGTTGCTTTATAGTTGCGAGAATTTGCTGTGGCAGATGAACCATGGGTTTTGTAGATTCTCCTTGTTGTAAGCGAGTTTTTCGCGCTCCGTTGAGTGGGTCTTTCCACCCGCTTCGGCGAGGATTAGCTCTCCTGCGGCAGTGTCCCATTCGAATGTTTCGGAGGTGCGAATGTAGTACTCTACGGCACCCTCCGCGAGCATACAGAATTTGTATGACGACCCCTGCTCCACGAGCTTTATGTCGGGGTTTCGCTTGCGAATCTCCTCTACGTGCTGCAACGTTTCGGGCGTTGTGTGCGATCGCGAAAGGGCTATGTGCTGCGTTTGGCGCGGCGCTGTTGCGAGCGGCAGCTGTTGGCACGCTTCGAGGATCGTTTCGAGGGTTAGGTTTGGGTCGCTTTGCGGCTCAATATCGCACTTTAGGTGCGCGCCCAGCCCTTCGCTGGCGAAGTATAGCTTCTTCAGATATGGAACGTAGATTACGCTGGCTATCGGCTCTCCGTGATACATCAGGGCGATATTCACGGTGAACTCGTTGGTTTTGTTTATGAACTCGCGCGTTCCATCAAGCGGATCTACGAGCCAAAACATCTCCCAGTTTTGTCGCTCCTCGAATAGCATTTCGCGCCCCTCCTCGCTCAGGATCGGGATTCGCGTTGGGCCTAGCGCCTCTTTGATTGCGTTTTGTGCCGCCTGGTTTGCGGCGCCAATTACGTGCTTGGTCTGGTCGCTATTTTGGCATGCGTTGTAGTGTTGCATTATCGCCGCGCCGGCCGCTATTGCTGCGTTCACGACTTGCGGCAGGAGTAGCTCTTTTGTCGCTTTGTCAATCATTGCTCTCTTCGTTTTTTTTTGTTGCTATTGTTCTAGTAAATATATCATTAATATATTGTAAGGAGCAATTTTTCGACCAGAATATTAATGATTAATACTTTTTTCGCACTTTTTTTGCGGAAGCTATTGTTGAATGATATTAATTCCCTATATTTGCAGGCAATATTTTTTGCAAAAAACTACAATTTTATATTAAATGTACGTTATAGTAGAGATTGCAGGTCAGCAATTTAAAGCTGAGAAAGGTCGTAAACTTTATGTTCACCGTCTTGAGGGCGAAGAGAATTCGTCTATAAGTTTCGACAAAGTACTGCTAACAGACAACGACGGTCAGGTTAAGGTGGGCACACCTGTTGTAGAAGGTGCCTCAGTTAAGTGTAAGATTCTTCGTCACTTGAAGGATGACAAGGTGCTTGTCTTCAAGAAGAAGCGTAGAACTGGTTATCAAAAGCAAAACGGTCACCGTCAGTTTTTGACTCAGATTCTCATCGAGGAAATCGTAGGTTAAACCGCTAAAAAGTTTAGAGAAAAATGGCACACAAAAAAGGTGTTGGTAGTTCAAAGAACGGCCGCGAGTCAGAGAGTAAGCGACTTGGAGTAAAACTATTTGGAGGTCAATTCGCGAAGGCAGGTAACATTATCGTTCGCCAACGTGGTACGGTTCACAATCCAGGTGAGAATGTAGGTATGGGTAAAGATCACACGTTGTTCGCACTTGTACACGGTACAGTTTCGTTCTGCAAGAAGTCAGGCGGAAAATCTTACGTAAGCGTATTGCCACTAGCTGAGTAAATTCGGCGAGTGCTGCAATGTGCAGACAAAATTAAGGGGATTCAATCATTTCGATTGAGTCCCTTTCTTTTTTGCGTGTGTGTGCGCTGGGTATGTGGGGTGGGGGGTGTGCTGGTGTGTGCTGGCGGTGGTAACAACGCACACCCTCCCGTCATCCTGGACTTGATCCAGGATCCCATCTCGTGGTTACCCTCGACGTGATTCTTGCCCAGCCAGCGGCAGAATGAGATCCTGGATCAAGTCCAGGATGACGTTGCCGGGTTGTTCGGGATGATGTTACGGCATAAGCGCGCTCCTCATTCAGACCTCTAGATATCGTAGATGTTGGCGTTTGTTTCGGGGCGTGTGTCGGTGAATGGGGTTAACTGTTCGCCGTTGTAGGCGTGTTTTGCCCATTTGTTGCCCTCTTTGGTGTAGATGAATCCGTTCTCTACGTCGTAGCATATTCCGCTGTATGTTGCGGGAATTATCTCTTTTCCGGAGGTGTCGATGATGCCATATCCATCTTCGCTTTGGACAATGGCGCGCCCTTCGCAGAAATTCCCACACCAGATATATTTCGGCTCAACGACATATTCATTCTCCATATTCACGAAGCCATATCCAGCCTCATCATGCACCCAGACGCGCTCTTCGTGCGGATATCCGTGGGCGATGTGTTGTTGGAATTTATCGGCAAAACGGTCGCCGTAGCTGCCTAGTGGCAGTTGGTCGAAATCGCCACAGAAGTTTGCCGCATTGCTATTGCTGCTCTTCGTTAGCGCGGCAAACTCAGTGCGTAGGTTGTCGCACTGCGTTTTTGGTTGTAGCTTCGGCTCGAAGTTGTTGTCGCGTCTCACGCGTAGATTTTGGTAGCGAATGGGGTAGAGTAGCCCTTTGCTGTCGACTATTATTGAGTCGCACGATAGCGCGCGAAACGTCACGCCGTTGCTGCTCATCTCTTGCTCCAACAGATCTATGGCGCGCTGTGTGCGTTCCACCTCTGCTTCGCTATATTTTGTGGCTGCTTCGCTCAGGATTTCGCCTTGTGGCAGTTGCGTCTTGAATGTCACTGCTATGAGGCGTTTGTTGTTATTGCCAGCTATCCTGAAGCGCGATTTTTGGCAGTCGCACTGCAGCAGCATTGTTGTGCCATGTGCGGCAATTTTGTCTAGCGAGTTTCTGATTGACTCATCGATCTCGGTGCGCATCGCCGTGGCGCTGATATATCTGATCTCCTCCGTTTGGTCGCTCTTGGCGCGCCTTACGAGTAGTTCGAGCGTATCATCACTGCTTGTGACCCTCACTTCGGCGCTGTTGTTGAGCGCTATGAAGATCTCTTGTGTGCGGCTCTTCGCGTCGTCGTCCCAGCTGCTGATTGGTTCATCATCTAGACCATCTAGAATCTTCACGCTCTCGATCAGCTCATAGCTTTCGGGTGTTATGTATAGATCGAGTGTATCTCTCTTTACGCCCATATTTCACCACTGTTATTTGGGGTTTTACTTCAGGTTTATGCAGCGCCCCTCGTCAATTGTATCGCCCTTCGATAGCTGGTTTAGGCGGCGCAGCACCGATTCGCGAATGCCGTATGATTGCGATATGTCGTGTAGCGTTTCGCCCTTCTGCACAATGTGGAAGATCGCCGATCCGCCCCATTCGCTCTGCTTGCGCTCGACATATACCACATCATATTCCGTCAGCTCTGCCGCCTTATCCTCCACATCGTTGAATCGCAGGATATGGTTCGTTGTGAGTCCAAATTTCTTCGCTATGGAGCTATATGTGTCGCCTGCTTTTGCCAATACGTAGTATGTGCGATTTGCGCGATATACGTCATATCCGTTGTGCGATTTTATCGTCACGCGGAAGTCGTTCGGATCTACCACGGCGTTGCCAGCGTAGCGTCTTTCATCGGTGTTTTGGCTAAGTTGTAGCAAGTTTTGCGGTGCAACATTTCCTTCTGCAGGGCCAGCTGTGTCGAGCAGGTATAGCTTGTTATCTTCGATCAGCTTTATCAGCGTCTGCGTATATGTTGGCGAAGTTGCATATCCCGCATTTTTCAAGGCGCGCGCCCAGCTCTTGTAGTCTGTTGGTGCGAAGTTGAATAGCGAGTCGTAGCGAGGTGATGAGTCGAGGAACTCGGCGTGGTCTGCATAAGACTCCTCAACGCTGTCGTAGGCGCGGAAGCACTCATCTGGCTCATCGTCCGTGTGCGTGAATGTGCGCCCTGTCCAGTGGCTCTTGCACTTTATTCCGAAGTGGTTGTTCGACCCTCTCGACAATATGCTGTTACCGTTGTTCGACTCCAAGATTCCTTGCGCCATTGTGATAGATGCTGGGATGCCATATTTCTGTTGGTGGTCGATTGCGATATGCTTATACATCTCGATATACTCCGCGCGAGTGTAGTCGCGGCGTTGGTTAGCCATTGCGTTCGAAGCGCCGCAAACAGATGCAAGTAGCGACCCAAATAGGGCTATAACGACGAAAAAAGGCGAAAAAATTGTTCTTTTGGAAATTATCATATATCTTTGTTCATTAAATACCAAACCACGCGAGCCGCAGGGGCCCTTTCGTAAACAAAGATATGACATTATATCTGATATTCCAAAAGGGCCGCTATTTTAAGGCGATGCGTAATTATAATTGAGGAGGCAAATATTATGTTTACAAAGAGTGCAAATGAGATCTTTCAGCGTTCGATCGCTGATTACCATATCAACGATTCGGTAGATCACCCAATCGCGAACCCATATTCTGATGGCTCGATCGAGCATCTTTTGTATCATAAGAATTGGATCGATGCTGTGCAGTGGCACTTGGAGGATATCATCCGCGACCCACAGATCGACCCTGCGGCAGCGTTGGAGATCAAGCGCCGTATCGATGCTTCGAACCAGGTTCGTACTGATATGGTGGAGTATATCGACTCTTATATGTTGGATAAATATAAGGATATTAAGCCAGCGGCTGATGCGAAGCTTAACACGGAGACTCCGGCGTGGGCTATTGACCGCTTGTCGATCTTGGCGTTGAAGATCTACCACATGACTCAGGAGGTGGAGCGCACAGATGTTGATGCGGCGCACCGCGCGGCGTGTCAGACGAAGCTTGATGTGTTGTTGACTCAACGTGTCGATTTGTCGGCTGCTATCGAGGAGCTTATTGAGGATATTGAGGCGGGGCGCAAATATATGAAGGTATATAAGCAGATGAAGATGTATAACGACCCTACGTTGAACCCAGTGTTGTATGGTCAAAAAAAATAAGTTTAAGCACCTACTCATAATTCGTCTCTCGGCGATGGGTGATGTGGCTATGGTGCCGCACGCCATCAGAGCCTTGAGGGAGAATTACCCTAACTTGCGCATCTCGATCTTGACGCGCAAGGCTTTCCAACCTATGTTTGATGGGTTGGATGTTGAGTTTGTGAAGCTTGATCTTTTGGAGAGCCACACCGGTTTGGTGGGTATCCGCCGTTTGGCGCGCGAGATCTCGAATCTGAGTGTTGATTGCGTTGCCGATCTACATAATGTATTGAGAACTAAGCTATTGCGTACCTTCTTGAAGATCGAGGGTATCGACTCCAAATCGCTCGATAAGGGTCGCATGCACAAGTGGATGCGCCTAGATGGCGGTTGTGGTGGCGAAACTATTTCGTTGCCGCACATGGTTACGCGCTACTGCAATGTTTTGCGTGAGTTGGGCTTCGATGTTGAGGATCCAGGTCCTGCGCCGAAGATGCCGCGCAAGAATCCGATGCCTTTCGAGAAGGGTGACGAGAAGTGGGTTGGCGTTGCGCCATTTTCGGCACATAGGGGCAAGATCTATCCTATCGACCTTATGCGCGATGTCATTGCGCAGCTCTCGGCGCGCTACAACCGCGTTTTTGTCCATACTGGAGGAGGTGCGGAGTTGGAGTTTGCCGAGGAGATGCAGAGCAAGCACCCTAATGTGCATGCAATTTTTTCGAAGGTTACGTTGGGTCAGGAGATCGACCTCATCTCGAACTTGGATTGCATGGTTTCGATGGACTCTTTCGCTATGCACGTTGCTTCGTTGGTCGCTACGCCAGTCGTTTCAGTGTGGGGCGCAACGCACCCTATGTTGGGCTTTGCGGGGTATATGACGCCGAAGGAGAGTTTCGTTCAGGCTGAGTGGATGACGTGTCGCCCATGTTCGGTCTATGGCAGCAAGCCATGTAAATTCCACGACTACCGCTGCATGCGCGCGATCGAACCAATCGAGATCACGGAGCGCGTCGAGTACTTCACGAAGTAAGCAGTACGAAACACAAAAACACAAAATAGAGAATCCTGCAGGTGATGCAGGATTTTTTTTTATAGCTCTAGTAAAGATGAATCGCCGTAGCTTAGGAATCGGAAGTTGTTTTCGAGTGCGAAGTTATAGATGCGTTTCCAATCTTCGCCGATGAATGCCGAAACGAGCAGCAGGAGGGTTGACTTCGGCTGGTGGAAGTTGGTCACTATGGAGCGCACTATGCGGAAGCGGAACCCAAGTGGCGTGATCATGATCTGTGTCGATGCCTTCAGCTTCGTTAGGCTCTTCGCCTCCATATACGCGAGCAAAGTTTTGAGCGCCATTTCGCCTGTGAAATCCTCTGGAATGGCGTATAGCTCCCACTGTCCTACGGTGCGCTCCAATGCAGGCTCTCCGCTCTCCGCGATGCGGTATGCGAGTGCCGAAAGCGACTCTAAGGTGCGTACAGATGTCGTTCCAACGGCTGTTATCTTGCCGTAGTGCACGAGCAATTTGCGTAGTGTTTCGATCTGCACCTCGAAGTGTTCGGTATGCATCGAGTGGTCTGCGGCATTCTCCGCCTTTACGGGTAGGAACGTGCCAGCGCCAACGTGCAGTGTCACCTCTGCGGTGTCGACACCTTTCGTCTTTAGTACCTCGATAATCTCATTTGTGAAGTGCAGCCCTGCGGTTGGTGCAGCGACCGAACCCTCGATCTTGGAGTAGATCGTTTGGTAACGCGTATCGTCAATCGTTTCGCTGTCGCGGCACAAGTATGGCGGAATGGGTATTCGCCCCAACTTTTCGAGCAATTCGCCAAATGTTTGGTTGCTCTCCCACTCGAAGCGCACGATGTGTTCCCCTTCGCCGCGCTCCACGAGGTATGCCTTTAGCGTCACCTCTTCTCCACTCTCTTCGCAGAATGAGATCGATACAGCACCCTCTTTCCACTTCTTTAGGTTGCCGACGATGCAGCTCCATTCGCAGCTCGATTTCGCGGCAAAGGCACGCTCATAATCGGCAGGGTTGTGTGGCTCAAGGCAGAAGATCTCGATGCGACCACCGCTCGCCTTCTGCATAATTATTCGCGCACGAATCACGCGCGTATTGTTGAATAGCAGCAGCGTTCCTTGCGGCAGTGCATCGACTATATCGGTGAACTTTCGCTCCGCAATTTCGCCCCCTTTGTAGTGCATCAATTTGGAGTCGGTGCGGTTCTCTAGCGGATATTTCGCAATGCGCTCCTCTGGCAACGGATAGTCGTAATCCGTCATATCTATCTTTCGCTCGATACTCATATATTGTCTATCGTAACTTATCGTTCAACTTACTAAAAAGCAACCACATAGCGCCGCCAGAGAGCAGCCCAACGCAGAACCCAATCAAAATATCTTGCGGAAAGTGGTATCCCAGGTAGATGCGCGAATAGCAAACCATTGCGCACTGCAACCACATTACGATGCGAAACCAACGCACCTTCACGGCGAGTGTCGCGAACAACGCAATTGCCGTAGCCGTCGCGGCGTGTGCCGATACGGTGCCATACAATCCCCCTCCGTGTATGAAGTGAACCAACCCCTCCAACTCAGGGGTATACATAGGTCGCAATCGCGCCGGGAAGTCGCTCCAAAGGTGCTTCAAGGGTCCTGTTTTCTTGAATATTCCCGCTATGAGATCAGCAATTCCAACCGCCGCACCAATCGTGCTAAGTGCTAAAATAGGAGATCTCCAGCTCTGGAACTTCTTGCCAATAAGGAACAAAATCAAGATATATAGCGGGATCCACGACAACTTGCCCGATGCAAAAAGCATCAGCCAATCCATCAACGCCCCTCCGTCAAAGTTGAGCCAGAGAAAGAGATTTGTATCCCACATATAGCTACAATTTCCGTTTTTTAGAACTCAGATTTCAATCTATCGAGCGACTTCTCGATTATGGCGCACGCATCAGCAACCTCTTCGAGTGTAATCGTTAGCGGCGGCGAGATCCTGAACGAGGTGTCGCAAAATAGGAACCAATCGCTCATCACACCCTCCTCCTTGAAGATCTCCATAAGTCGATAGATGAACCTCGGCTCGCCAAGCTCAACAGCCATCAGCAACCCCGAACGGCGCACCTCTTTCACCATCGCGTGGCTCAACATTCGCTCTTCGAAGAGCGCACCTTTCGCCTCAACTTGCTCAGTCAAATTATTCTCGATGATGAAGTCAAACGCAGCGAGTGCCGCGGCGCAACAGACCGGGTGTCCTCCAAAAGTTGTGATGTGACCCAGCACCGGGTCGCTTTGCAGTGTCGCCATGATCTGCTGCGATGCAGCGAATGCACCGAGCGGCATTCCGCCTCCCAGAGCCTTCGCAAGGCAGATTACATCTGGCGTCACGCCATATTTCTTCGCGGCAAATAGTTCGCCCGTGCGCCCCATTCCCGTCTGTATCTCATCAAAAACTAGCAACGCACCAACCTCCGAGCAACGTTCGCGAAGCGCTTGCAGGTACCCTTCAGCTGGCAATCTCACGCCAACCTCGCCCTGCACCACCTCTGCGAAAACTGCAGCTGTCTGCTCCGTGATTTGCGCCAGATCCTCGAACGAGTTGTAGTTTATAGAACGCACATTTGGCAGCAAAGGCTTGAAAGCATCTGTCCAAATATCGCCATCTGGCGACCCCATAAGCGACATCGCACCCTGCGTTGAGCCGTGATATGCGCGGCGCATCGAGATGATCTCTTTGCGACCCGTTGCGCGGCGTGTCAACTTCATTGCGCCTTCGATCGCCTCTGCGCCAGAGCTAACAAAATATACCGAGCTAATATCTCCAGGGAGGTGCTGCGCCAACTTTGTGGCAAGCTTCACCTGTGGCGTTTCGACCAACTCGCCGTAAACCATAACGTGCATATAGTTCGCCGCCTGCTCCTGCACCGCCTTGACTACCGCAGGGTTTGCGTGACCAACGTTGCTCACCGATACACCAGCCACAAGGTCGATATATCGCTTCGCTTCGGGCTTCGGCGTATAGAAATATACCCCTTCGGCGCGCTCCACCTCCACCATCATTGGCGAGGGCGAAGTCTGCGCAACATGCTCCAAAAATTGCTTGCGTAGAATTGCCATAATTATTTACCTCGAAATTATATCTTCTCAAATTTTCGAAGCAGCACCTTCTCCGACTCTCTCACGCTCTCTTTCATCCATTTGTAGAGTATCTCGCTGCTCGTCAGTGGGTCGATCTCCCACCCTTCGGTCGTGTCGCGCAACCTTTGCGACAACATATATATAAGTATCGCCGCCGATGCCGATACGTTTAGGCTCTCCACCATTCCGCACATCGGGATCATCAAGAACTCATCCGCCTCATCGATTATCTCTTGTGAAATCCCTGAGTGTTCCGTTCCAAATACGAGTGCAAATTTCCCCGCTCCTACGTCAAATGTTTCAGGCGTAGAGTCGTTTTTGTGGGGTGTCGTGGCTACAATTCTGTACCCTTTGTCGCGCAGACCTTTTATCGCATCTTTCGTATTTTTGTAGCGGTGCAGGTCGACCCATTTATCCGTTCCGCGTACAATGTCGGAGTATGTTTTGAATTGGCACAACTCCTCTACGGCGTGCATCTCCTGCAATCCAAACGCTTCGCAGTGGCGCATCAAGGCGCTTGCGTTTTGCGAATGGAATGTATTCTCCGAGAGGATCGTCATCTCGTATGTCCTTGTCGATAGGGTGCGCTCTAGTGTTTCGCGGCGCTCTGGCGTCATGAACTCTGCGAGGTAGTCAATTCGCTCCATCAACCACTCTATGCGCTCCTTATCCTCCGCTTTTACCTCCACCTTATTTTCGATATTTTTCATCTTCGTCCATTATTTTGAGGTAACTTTCATACCTCGAATAGGCAATCTTCCCCTCCTCGACCGCAGTTCGCACAGCACACTTTGGCTCGTGTGTATGGGTGCAGTTGTAGAAGTTGCAGTTCTCGCCATATTTCAACATCTCTGGGTAGTAGTGCCACAGCTCCGCATCATCTATGTCGAGTAGTCCGAACCCTTTTATTCCTGGCGTATCAATTATATACCCTTTCTGTTCGCTCAGCGGGTATATTGTCGAGAATGTTGTTGTGTGTTTTCCTTTGTGGTGGCTCTGCGATATTTCGCCTGTGCGAATCTCTACGGTTGGCTCTATCGCATTTATGAGTGTAGATTTTCCCACTCCTGAGTTGCCCGATATTAGGGTCGTCTTTCCATCCAGCATCGCCTTCACCTCCTCGATGCCGATGCCTTCGGTTGCCGAAATCTCTACCACGTTGTACCCTGCGCTCTTGTATGTCGCTTTGAAGTTCTCTATCGCTTCAGGAAATTCGCGCGCCAGGTCAATTTTGGCGAGTAGTATCGTTGCAGGGATTTTATACGCTTCGCACGTCACGAGGAATCGATCGATAAACTCCGTAGCTGTTTCGGGCGAGAATAGTGTCGCGACGATCATCGCCGCATCGATGTTTGCCGCTATTATGTGTGACTCTTTCGATAGGTTAGATGCTCTGCGGATTATGTAGTTGCGGCGCGTATCTACGTCACATATTACGTAGCTCCCTTGCTCTTCTCGTTCGCACGTCACGTTGTCGCCAACCACCACTGGTGCAGTAGATCGCGACCCTTTGAGCCTCATTCTTCCGCGCATTCTGCAGCTATGCACCTCTCCGTCAGGGTGCAGCACCTCGTACCAGCTTCCCGTTGCGCGAATCACAACCCCTTTGAATCTTTCCTCTGTCATCGCCTCTGCTTAATATCTTATCGCCTTCTGTTGTCCCCACTCTAGCGCTGGAGTGATCCATCGGCTTAGGTTTGTTATAGGGCGATATAGCGTTGATTTGGCGAGGTTCTGCGGTGGTATGATGTTGAACGAGCTATTTACCATGTCGAATGCTGAGAATAGCAAACTTAGTATAAGCAGATATTTGAACAACGAGAGTGTCACACCAAGCATCGCATCAAGTAGTCCGAATCCGGCGAAGTGTATGACGCGGCGCGCCAAATTTGCCGCTACGTTAATCGCTATTACGGCGAGGATCAATACAATAATGAATCCCCAGATATAGTTATATTGGTTGCTGATCCCAAACAGTGTTGCGGCGATTGTTCCGTAACGTAGCCCCAGTACGATACCAGCTACGATACCCACCATGGAGCAAGCTTGGATTATTATTCCTTCGCGAAATCCTGTGATTACGGCGTATATTAATATAATGGCGATTATTATATCTATTGTTGTCATCCTACAATTGTGAGTTATCGTTTTATTATGCGTTTTGCAACTTTGCGAATATGTAGCAAATATACTATTTTTTTCTATCTTTGTGGCAAACAATGGCTCCAAAGAGCCAATTTTGACTCTTTTTCGATGATACGATTTGGAATTTCATGTCGCGCTTTGCTTCTCTCTGTTGCGGCGCTTTTGACCGCTACGCTGTCGCAGGGCGAGGCTTTTGGTCGCGAAAAATATAATTTGAATAGCGATTGGCGCATCTTCTCTTCGGCGGAGAATAGCGGCGACAAGGCGCGCACGGTATCTTTGCCATATTGTATGGATATCTCGCCCGATACTCCGATTAGCCAATCTATTGCCAACTATGTGCGCATTATCCACGCCCCTGCGGAGTGGCGTTCGCGCAGGGTCTACATTAAGTTCAACGGCGTGCAGAGCATCGGCGACCTCTTCGTCAATGGTCACTATATCGGCAGCCACAGGGGTGGCGCTACGGCGTTCGTCTTTGAGTTGACGAAGCACCTCCAATTTGAGGAGGATAACACGCTCTTTATGAGGGTCAGCGCCTCGCCGCTCAACGACCTTTTGCCGACCTCTGTCGAGCATGTCATCTATGGCGGAATCTACCGCGATGTTGAGATCATCACCACACCGCGAAGCGCTTTTAGCACCGACTCTTATGGTGCCGATGGAATATTTGTCACAACGAAGAGCATCGATGGAGGTGTCGCTAAGGGCGATGTCGCGCTCTATTTTTCGAGCGAAACGCCTGTTGAGCGCCGCGTAGATGTTGAGTTTATCGATGACTCTGGCGCGGTTGTTTTCGAGCGCAGCTACGCTAAGGCGAAGGTTGATGAGCGCACGCCGTTGGTGGTCCCTTTCGAGGTCGCTTCGGCGAAGTTGTGGTCGCCTCAATCGCCTAATTTATACACTGTGCGTGCTAGGATGAGTTCTGTTGATGGTGGCGATAGCGAGGTTGTTGCTTTTCGCGATAGTTTGAGTGTCGTTACGGGTCTGCGCACTATTGAGCTTGCGAAGGATGGTTCGATGAAGGGTATGGTTAAGATCAACGGCGAGGCGGTGCAGATGCGCGGCGTAACGGTCTTTCATGACCACCCAGATATTGGGCGCAGCCTTAGCCGCAAACATTATGATAAGGTCTTTGAGGATATGCGCGACCTTGGCGCTAATGCTGTGCGTTCGGCTGTTGTGCCGCACGACAAACATTTTTATGAGTTGTGCGACCAGCTTGGTGTCTTGGCGTGGGTCGATACTCCGCTTTCGCGCGCACCATATTTGAGCGATGTGGCATATTTCCCAACAAAGGCGTTCCAGGACAATGGGATGCAGCAGTTGCGTGAGATAATCTACCAAAACTATAACCACCCAAGCATCGCAATGTGGGGTCTATTCTCGATGTTGCTCTCGTCGGGCGATGATGCGACAGATTTCATCCGCAAGCTCCACGCTGAGGCTAAGAAGATCGATGTTACGCGCCCTACGGTGGCGCTAAGCAACCAAAATGGCGATAAGAACTCTGTGCCGGACCTTATCGTTTGGCGTCAAGATATAGGGTGGAATCGCGGTTATTTCACCGACATCGATGTGTGGCAGGAGCAGCTGCATAGCCGCTGGACAAACTTCCGCTCTGCAGTTATGTATGGCGATGAGGGTAACATATCGCACCAGGCAGATCGCCGCGCCGTTGTGCGCCAACGCACAAATAGTCGCGAGGGGTGGTTTCCTGAGGTGCGCCAAAGCATCCAGCACGAAACATATTCGCGCGCTCTAGCGAAAGATTCGCTCTTCTGGGGTGTGTGGTTGTCGGCGCTTTATGACTATCGCGCGCCGCGTAGCGCCACGGGAATGAGTAACAACGGTGTGGTTGCATACGATCGCGCGCAGAAGAAAGATGCCTACCACCTCTATCGCGCCCAGTGGAACAACGATGCTAAGACGCTCCACATAGCGGATAAGCGCAACAATCTTCTTGCGACACCAACGACGAGCCTTATTGTCTACGCTTCAGATGACGGCGGCGCAACTCCAATGGTCTATATCAACGGTGATACCCTTTCGATGCGCCGCACCTCGCCATCGCAATTTAAGCTCGATTCAGTGCGCGTTGCTCAACCTGCAAACAGGGTGAATGTTGTGGTTCACCACAACGACCTGCGCGACAGCGTCACCCTGATCTACAACTCCCCCCTCCGAGCTAGAGAGTAACGTACACACCCGCCTGTCACATCTGAGGTTACCCCGGTAACGTCATCCTGAACTTCCCGCCCCGTCATCCTGAACTTGATTCAGGATCTCATCCTGCCGCTGCCCCTCTCGTCATGCTGAACTTGTTTCAGCATCTCCTCGGAACTACTGCACCAATGCCGCTGGCTCGACAACGTACACACCCGCCCGGCGTTAGGGCAGCTCCCTACAAATACTCAACCGCGAGAGGTCCTTCGCATAGTATCAGGTCGAGAATCGATGCGTTGGGTATGAATTGCAGTCTGTAGTGGAATACTTGAGTATACTCTTTTGGCGTGCGCTCTTTTTGCGAAGCGGTGTTTTTGGGGCGCAGGTCAATATCCTCTTCGCGGCACTCGATGTATAGCTCTGATTTTGTGATTTTCGCTTCGAGTTTCAGGAGCTTCAGCGCAACACCCATTAGCGCATCGTTCAGCTCCGTTAGGGAGCTCCACTCTTTGGTATATATCGGTTCGAGATATGGCTCGAAATGGTCGAAATATGGCGATGCTTTGTATGCAGAGCGTATTGCGACCCAGTGTTGATGTTGCCAACGTTTGGAGTTGTCTATTGTTATCGTGGTGATTTTTTGTCGTGGTTTGTTGGCGTTCTGCACCGGCACGGTAAGCTCCATTTCGCCTTGTGCCGTTACGATTTTGCATCGGTTGCGTTGGGTGCGTTTGATGTAGTTTTCGCCTAGGTCGATTACGATTTCGCGACCATTTTTCGCCGCTTCGACTATCGCTGCGAAGTAGCTTATCGATGGGAGGTATGCCGAGGGTATTATCAGCCTTTGTGGTGTTTTACTCATCGCGCCAATCTCCATTTATTTTGATCACTTCGATTAATCTTTCTAGCGCCTCTTCTTGGGGGATATTTTTCTCTACGACCTCGCGTTTTTTGTAGAGTGTTATCTTGCCGCGCGCTGCTCCTACATATCCGTAGTCGGCATCTGCCATCTCTCCAGGGCCATTCACGATGCACCCCATAACGCCAATTTTCAGGTGCTTCAGGTGTGACGTGCGCTCCTTTATTACCTCTAATGTTTTCTCTATGTCGAAGAGTGTTCTGCCGCAGCTCGGACAAGCTATATACTCCGTCTGAGTCTGTCTTACGCGTGCCGCTTGGAGTATGCAAAGCTCAATTTTTTCTACCATCGCAGGGTCGATGTTTGGCGCATCAATCTTTATATCATCGGCCAATCCATCTAGGCATAATCCACCCAGCTCCGCCGCTGCAATTATGGCAACTTCTTCGCTATTTTTGCCCTCATATCTGCACTTTATGGTGCGATTTTCTATCGATATTGTCGTGTTTTTCTCCCATTTTGCGAAGTGGTCCACGATGCGTTTTGCTACAGGTATTTCGGCTGTTGGCTTCTCCGTTAACGATACGCGAATGGTGTCGCCAATACCCTCCGAAAGTAGCGCCCCGATGCCTACCGCGCTCTTTATGCGCCCCTCTATGGCATTCCCTGCTTCGGTCACTCCGAGGTGGATCGGGTAGCGCATCTGGTTCTGCTCCAGTGTCTTAGCGAGCAGACGATATGCGCTTATCATAACGCGCGTGTTGCTCGACTTCATCGAGATCACCACTTGGTCAAACTCTTGGGTGCGACACACCTCCAGAAACTCCATCGCTGAAGCGACCATTCCCTCTGGCGTGTCGCCATGTTTGTCTATTATGTGGCTCGCCAATGAGCCGTGATTCACCCCAATTCGCAGCGCCACTCCGCGTTCGCGACACAGCTCAATTAGGTGCTCCAAATTTCTATTTTCGAGGGAGAAATTACCTGGGTTTATTCGCACCTTGTCGACATATTTCGCCGCTATGAACGCAACCTCCGGCGTGAAGTGAATATCCGCCACAATCGCGGTGTCAAGCCCTTTGGCGCGCACCTCTGCGACAATTGCCTCTAGCGCTTTGCCCTCCTTTTTGCCTTGTGCGGTTAGCCTTACAATGGGGCAATCTACCGCCGCCAGAGCTGCGATTTGCGCAACGCTCGCCGCTATCTCGTCTGTCGCCGTGTTGGTCATCGATTGTACCGCGACAGGGTTCTCTCCACCTATCGTCGTCGCGCCGATGCGCACCTCTGAACTCACTCTGCGTTTGAACTCCATTCTTGCCCTATGTTGCGTTATATTGTGATGTCGATTGTCGCGCCGCCCCACTGATTCACATCGTGTTCTTGGCTATATATAACCTCTTTGTCGCGCACGATTGTCACCGTTGCGGCGAATGGCGCTTGCTCCTCTACGATGCGATTCTCTGGCAGCGTATGGGTTATGAAGTAGATTATTGCGTGTACCTTCTCGATGCTCTTCTCCTCCAACTCAACTTCGAGGATCAGCTCCGGCATCTCGCTCTTTTCGAGTGCATCGTGCGCCACAATTTCGCTCTGAAATTGATCGCTTGTGGTGCGCTCTTTGCCCGCGAATGCGACCTGTTCGCCGGCGCTATTTATGCCTGCGCATGTCGCTGCGATGTTGTATCGCCATAGCTGGTCGGAGCTGCTCTTTACCTCGATTTTGTACATAGTTAGCGGTTATATTCTACTCAAAGAATTTGCGTTGAAAAATCATCAGATATACCACTGCAACCGATATGTAGCTATCCGCCAGGTTGAATATCGCCCCAAAGAAGTAGTTGTTCGAATCGAGCAGGAATTGCAGGAATTGCGGCGCGTTGTTCCACTGAAACATCGGAAAATAGAACATATCAACAACCTTACCCATCATCATCGGTGCGTAATATCCGCCAAACTCCGCCACGGTGTAGTATGTCGATTTCGAGAAGATCAAACCGTAGAATGCGCTATCGATTATGTTGCCAATAGCACCTGCAAGTATCATCGTCAAGGCTATAAAAACACCCTTCGGCGTGTCGCCCTTGCGCACAAGCTTTACCACATAATATGTAAGTGCCGCGATCATACAGATCCTGAACCCCGACAGCAGCAACTTGCCCCAATCGAACCCCGCGCCATCGCCCAGCTGCATGCCAAATGCCGCGCCATTATTCTCCAAAAAACGTAGTTGGAACCACTCCCCAGCGACATATATCGCCTCGCCGATCCTCATGTTGGTCTTGATCCAGATCTTCAGCGCCTGATCGGCGATGATTAGCAGCAGTGCAAAAAGTGTAATATCTCGTAGTTTCATATCGGCAAAGATAGCAATTTAGAATTGATTTGCAATCATCGCTCTTTCAAGAAACGCGCCACCGCATCAGGCACGGTTTTTGGCTTTCACGAGGTCGAACGGAAGTATAACGAAAAAAATAGTTTAGAGATGTCAAATTACAAATGCAAGGTGTGCGGATACACCTACCATGAGGGCAACGAGGATATGGAGGTTGCCTTCGCCGAGTTGGAGGATAGCTGGAGCTGCCCGCTGTGTGGCGCTGCGAAGTCGCAATTCGAGGTTGTCGATAGTGTTAACGTAACGGAGGAGGTGTAGCTATGGAGCAGAAAGCAGCAACAATGGAGTATGAGGTTCAGGATAGGGTCAAGGAGTCTATCATCGCCTTCGAGATGAAGCCGTTGGCTTATGCGCATAACGCGCTCGAACCATCTATTTCGGAGCGCACGATGCAGCTCCACCATGGCAAGCACTACGCCACCTATGTCGAGAATCTCAACAAACTTATCGTTGGGACGGAGTTCGAGGGTATGGACGATCTGAAGAAGGTTGTTATGCGCGCCAACGGACCAATCTTCAACAATGCGGCGCAGGCTTGGAACCACGAATTCTACTTCGCCCAATTTGCCCCTGAGGGCGATGGTGTCGAGAGGGAGCCATCAGGCGATCTGCTCGCCGCTATTGAACGCGATTTTGGATCGTTCGATGAGATGAAGATGACTATGGCAAGCTCTGCTTCGCGCCTTTTTGGCTCTGGTTGGGTGTGGCTTGTTAAGGATAGCAACGGCACTCTTTCGGTGGAGAATCGCACCAATGCGGGGAATCCGATGACCGATGGCATGATGCCTGTTTTGACCCTCGATGTGTGGGAGCATGCCTACTATGTCGACTACCACAATCGCCGTCTTGATAGCATCAACCATATCTGGGACGTCATCAATTGGGCAACTATCGCCGAGCGATATTAACCTGGTTTACTCTCTATTCGGCAATTGTCGGAGTAGGGTTCACACCAAGAAAGGCGTATGAGTTGACCTCTGCGCCTTGTGCAAATTGCGCTCTTTGTAGCGCGTAGCAGTGTCTAAATGCGTATGCTTCGATCGTTGTGGCGCTTGGCAGTTCAATCTCTGTCAACCCCCAGCAATCGGAGAATGCGTATTGAGGCACTGTTTCTAGTTTCGGGAGGTTTACATCTGTCAGGTAGAAGCAGCGCGAGAATGTGTAGTAGCCAATCGAGGTTGCATTTGGGAATGATACGCTTTGCAGGTTGATGTACATCGTGTTTGAGCTGTGGCTCTCTTCGCCAGCGAAGGCGTTTGAGCCGATATGCGTAACGTCATCGCTGAAGATCGACACTAGGGCAGTGTTGTAGCTGAAGTTGAAGCTGCTATCCTCCGTGTCGCCGTTGTATAGCGCGTAATCGGGGATATGTGTTATACCTCGCAGCTCTATGGTCACCTTGTTGCCGTTGCTCTCCGCTATTTTTAGCAGGTCGCGAACATTTGCGAAGTTATCCACCGTAGGCTCCGCCACCTCGCTACTCACAACCCATAGCTGCACCTCGTCCCAAAGTGTCGTCGCAACGATCTCTATTTTCAATAAATTGTATGTCTCATCGTCATACTCATCGTTGTTCGGAGTGAACGATCCATCCCCCTCGTTAGACTCATAATTCACGGTGCTTATACACGCCGAAGTTAGGACAATAGCCAGCACCACAACAGCGTGTATATAGTTCCGAAAAAGGAGTTTTTTTAATTCACTTATCATCGCTCGCAAAGTGTTAGAAAAGCTCTTGGTCGTTAGCTAGCAACGATGCTGGCAGTTGATGCCCTAAGTGGTTGTATGCTAACTCAGTAGCTTCGCGACCGCGCGCCGTTCTCTTTAGGAATCCCTCCTGAATCAGGAATGGCTCATAGACCTCTTCAATGGTCCCAGGATCCTCTCCCACAGCTGTCGCAATTGTTCCAATTCCGACTGGTCCTCCCTTGAATTTTTCGATGATTACACCGAGGATCTTATTATCCATCTGATCCAATCCGCGCGAATCGATATTCAACGCCTCAAGCGCAATTTTCGTAATCGCCAAATCGATCTTTCCGTTACCCTTAACCATCGCGAAATCGCGTACACGTCTAAGCAGCGCATTAGCGATACGAGGTGTGCCGCGCGAACGCAACGCAACCTCCAACGCCGCATCATCCGCGATAGCTATGCCGAGGATTCCAGCGGCGCGCTTGATGATGTTCGAAAGTGTCACAGAGTCGTAATACTCCAGGTGGCACTGAATACCAAAACGCGCTCGCAAAGGTGCCGTCAAAAGACCACTTCTTGTCGTCGCTCCAACCAGCGTAAATGGCTCTAGCTCAATCTGTATCGAGCGCGCCGAAGGTCCCTTGTCAAGCACAATATCAATCTTGAAATCCTCCATCGCAGAGTACAAATACTCCTCCACAATAGGACTCAATCGGTGTATCTCATCGATGAACAAAACATCGCCCCCCTCAAGGCTCGTAAGCAACCCAGCCAGATCCCCCGGCTTATCCAAAACAGGACCCGAAGTGACCTTCATCTGAGCGCCCATCTCCTGCGCAACAATACCCGCTAGAGTAGTCTTACCCAAACCCGGAGGTCCATGCAGCAGAAGGTGATCCAAACTCTCGCCGCGCATCAACGCAGCCTGAATAAAGATCTTCAGATTCTCAATCGTCTCCCGCTGACCCGCAAAATCAGCAATTTGATTGGGTCGGATCCTCGCCTCAAACTCCAAATCTGTCTCTACATTTCTAACAACCGACATACCGAAAAACCTAATTTTTATCTATTTAACTCAAAAAAAGAGTCACTTCCACAAAAAAACTCTCGTTTTTGTCCCTTTTTTTATATATATTTGCACGTTGCACACAATATAAACATCCAACGAGAAATGTGCGCCGCACCTACTTAGTGGTCTCGGAAGGATTCGAACCTTCATCGTAAGAACCGGAATCTTATATTCTATCCATTGAACTACGAAACCAAGGGGTGACAATTGTAAGGGGCAATCAACAGGGTGGTAATTTAGGGGTGAGAGTCTGTTGGTGGTTGAGGGGTTGTGTTGCAAGTGATGCAAAGGTGAGAAAAAATAATTTTAGAACCAAATAAAAGTTATGCCGCACGGAAGAGAGGATTGTTGGCCAAGGTTAGAGCGAGTTATAAAGTGGAGCGAAATGACCACTAATGGCTTTGCTCAATATCTTGGGTTGGCGCGCGGTGAGAATCTCTACCAGATCAAGCGTGGCAACAACGGTATATCGCGCAAACTTGCTGAGATCATAGCGGATAAGTTTCCAGAGATCAATATGATCTGGCTAATGACGGGCAGAGGGGTAATGTTGAGTAAGGACGATAGCTCATCGGCGCAGATAAGGTTATACGACCTTGATGTGGAGCGTGCACTGGGCGAAGTGAATCATGCGTTGGAGCCAACCTCGACAATGTTGCTGCCGGTAGATGTCGATGCTGAATTTGCAATGAGCTACCGCAGCGCCGCAATGGGTGACAAGGTGCCTGCCGGATCGATAGTTGTCTTGAGGGAGGTGGACCCGACACAGGCTGTCGCAGGGTGTGAATATGTAGTTAAGACCGCTGGCTTCACGTTGTTGCGTACAATGCGTAACCTAAACAAAGATGCAACGTCGCTCGAAGTTATGAGGCTTTCAGCAGCCCAGAGCGAGTTAGATGATATAATCGTTGATCGTAAAGATGTAATAGCGATCTACAAAGTGGTCGCAAAACTGACAGTAACCTATTAGGTGGCGGATAAAGGCGAGTAAGGGCGAATAAAGGCAGATAAAAAGGAGAGGAGAAAAGTATGTTTTCAGGGATAGTAGAGAGTATAGCAAAGGTTGTTAAGATTGAGCAAGATCAGCAAAACAAGCACTTCACGTTGGAGTCGTCTGTTGCGCGCGAGCTGAAGATTGACCAGAGCGTGGCGCACAATGGTGTCTGCCTAACGGTGGTTAACATCGATGGCGATAGATATACTGTTACGGCGATGCTGGAGACTTTGCAAAAGAGCAACCTTGGTCTTTGGAGCGTTGGCGATGAGGTAAACATCGAGCGCGCGATGAAGCCCGATGCTTTGTTGGATGGTCACATCGTGCAGGGTCACGTTGACACTACGGCGAAGTGTATCTCGAAGGAGGATGCTGAGGGTAGCTGGAACTTCGTCTTTGAGTATGATGCGGCGAGTGCTTCGAGCTGCACGGTGGAGAAGGGTTCGGTAACGGTAAATGGTGTGAGCCTTACGGTGTGTGATTCGGAGTTGTCGACATTCAGAGTGTCGATAATCCCATATACTTATGACTACACAAATTTCCACAACATAGAGGTTGGTTCGGTTGTAAATATCGAGTTCGACATCATCGGAAAATATATCGCTCGCCTTATGGAGGGTTATTTGAAAAAGTAGAAAGGAGAAGTAGGAGTAGATGTTTGGCGCGTTGTACATAGATTGGATCTGGGATCCTGTTGCATTCACAATACCTGGTTTGGGTCTTGAGGTGCGCTACTATGGCTTGATGTGGGCTTTGTCGATCTACATTGCGGCGATAAGTGCCGATAGCTACTTCAAGCGTGAGAAGTTGCCGATGCAGCTCTCTGAAACGGCGTTTTTCTATGGTATAATTGGAATCATCGTTGGTTCGCGCCTTGGTCACTGTTTGTTCTATGAGCCGGAGTATTTCTTGCGTAATCCTATGCAGATTATCTTCGGTATGCGTGACGGAGGAATGGCGTCGCATGGTGCGGCTATGGGGATGATTGTTGGTCTTTGGTTATTCTCTAGGAGGAGTAAGTTGCCATTGATATGGTCGATGGATAGGGTTGTTATGCCGTTGACTATTTCGGCGGCGATTGTGCGCATGGGGAATCTCTTCAACTCGGAGATATTCGGCATGGCGACAGATAGGGCGTGGGGCTTCAGGTTTTTGAGGTCGGGAACGTGGTTGAGAGAGGTTGCGCCTATGGCGAGCCACCCAACGCAGATCTACGAGGCAGTGGGATATTTCATCTCGTTTGTTGTTGTCTCGGTGATGTATTATAAATATGATGTTGCGCGCCAGAAGCCGGGTGTATTGGCGGGTGTTGGTTTGATGTTGTTGGGCTTTACGCGCTTCATCGTTGAGTTTTGGAAGTTGAACCAAGTGGCGTTCGAGCAGGGTATGTCTTTGACGATGGGTCAATGGTTGTCGATCCCATTTATATTAATAGGTATAGCTTTTGTTAAGTTTGGTCTTGATGGAAGGTTCGCCAAGCCAGATGTTAAGGAGATCGAAAAGGCGCTTAAAGCGAGAAGGAAATAGGCGTAGAATAAACTAGACGCTAGATAAATAGAGGAAGAAAAATAATAAAACACAAAAATAAAAGAGATGGAACAACAAAATTCACGCATGGTTGCAGAGGTTAACAAACTCATTGCAAACGCTCTTATCAAGGAGAATGGTCTATTCTTGCCAAACTTGGGTTCGCTTAGTGTTGAGTCTAAGGCTCCGCAGGCTAAGGGTAAGGGAGCTATGGTAGGCCCATCACGCGAGATTACTTTCACAACAGAGGAGAAGCATCGTCCGTTGATGGTTATCATTGCTGAGTATGGAAATTGTACACCTAACCAGGCTGCACAGATATACGACAAGTGGTTGGAGGCTGTAAAGGTTGGTGATGATGCTAATATTGAATCTATCGGTCAAATCCAAGGGGGCGTATTCATCGCTGCACCAGAGATGTTGGAGCGTTTGAACCCTGCTGCTAAGGCTCCGCTTGCTAAGGGTGGTGCTGCGGCTCGCAAGGGTGCTACGTCGCGTAAGGCTGCGGCTAAGAGCGAGGGTGGAAGCAACGGTAAGATGATCTGGATCGCTTTGGCTGCTGTTGCGCTTTTGGCGGTTGGTTACTTTGTCTTCTTCGCTGGTGACTCTAGCTCTGACGTTGCATCAACTGAGGTTGTTGAGGTTGATGCTGAGGCGACAGCTGCTGCGGCAGCGGAGAAGGAGGCGCGCGATGCTGAGATCTTGCGTTTGGCGCAGGAGCGTGCTGCGGCGCAAGCTAAGCGCGATGCTGCATCGGGTCAAGGCTCTAAGGGGTTGGTTGCTGAGGCTGAGAAGAATCGTCCTGCACCAACGGGAATCAAGTCGCCTTCGAAGGTTGATTATTTGAAGTCGGATCGTGCTAAGAATCTTCACCCAGATGTTGCGAAGAAGGTTATCGATGGTATCATTTCTCGCAATGCGGGTGTTGCTAAGAAGCGTTACTTTGTAGTTTATGGTGTATATTCATCGAAGTTGAACGCTGGTCGCATGGTTGTTGATATCATGGAGCGTACTCAGGGTATGGGTGTTGCTTGTGGTGCGCACCTTCGCAACGGTTCAAACTATATGGTTACGGTCTTTGAGTCTGATAGTTTCAGAGCTTGTAACGAGTTCATCGAGGAGAAGGGCAAGAAGTTCACAGATAACAAGATCTGGGTTCTTGACACAACGAATGGTCAATAGTCGCGGCTCATTTTTGAGCTAAGGTTATCGATATTTTATATGAGAGTGAATTGGGGGAGTTTCGGCTTCCCTAATTTGTATGTGGTCATTTATGGGAAAGATTGGGGAGTTTAATATTTTGGTTGCTGAGGCTGTGCGTTCGGTGATAGATTTTTTCTATCGTCCACCTGTTTCGCGCTTCATCTCGAAGGAGGTGATGCGTTATGGGGCGTGCGGTGTTGGCAACTATATTGTTGGCGATGCTCTGCTCTTCTCGTTTATCTACAATTTCATTGTTGCGAAGCGTGCTTTGAGCCTTTCGAGTGGCGCTGTGGTTGTTTCGCCTCATGTTCTCTCGTTGATTATAGTCTTTCCGATAACTTTCTTGATTGGTTTTTGGTTGAACCGCTATGTTACGTTTCGCGGCGAGGGTAGTGGATCTGCTGTCACAGTGGGTGCTGCGAAGCAGATTCTGCGTTATGGTCTGACGGTTTGTGGCTCTATTGTTTTGAGCTATGTGATCTTGAAGGTTTTGGTCGAAGTTGTGGGTGTTTGGCCTACTCCGGCAAAGGTTGTTGGGTCGCTTCTGACGGCGGTTTATAGCTACCTTGTTGCGCGGTTGTACACTTTTCGTGCGGAGAAAAACGATAATAGTAGAGAGGTAAATAGTTTGAAATAAGATGCAAGATATAGAGAGAAGCAGAGATGCCATAGAGCGTATTTTGAGGGTTATGTCGGAGTTGCGCGAGCAGTGTCCGTGGGATCGCGAGCAGAGTTTCGCTACGTTGCGTCCTATGACGATTGAGGAGGTCTATGAGTTGGCTGATGCAATTGATAGGGGCGATATGGCGGAGATTCGCGAGGAGTTGGGCGATGTTTTGTTGCATATTGTCTTCTATTGTCGAATGGCTGCGGAGCAGGGTGCTTTTGAGTTTGCGGATGTTGTCGATGGGTTGTGCCAGAAGTTGATCTATCGTCATCCTCATATCTATGGCGATGTTGAGGCGGATACGCCCGAAGAGGTTAAGCGCAATTGGGAGGAGCTGAAGCTGAAGAAGAAGGGGCGCAAGAGCGGTCTTTTGGGTGGTGTGCCGCGCGGTTTACCAGCGATGATGAAGACGGAGCGGATTTTGGCGAAAGTTGGTGCAACGGGTTTCTCTAGCTCGAATGTAGATATTTGGGAGCGTGTCGAGAGCGAACTTGCTAGGGCGAAGAGTGAGGGCGAGTTTGGGGAGTTGTTCTTTGCGCTTATCGAGGCTGCACGTTCGTGTAAGGTCGATGCTGAGGCTGCGTTGGAGTCAGCTAATCGCGGTTTTACGGAGCGCTTTGCGGCTATGGAGCTGTTGGCTGAGAGCGAGGGTAAATCTGTTGCGGAGTTGTCGTTGGAGGAGATGGAGCAGATGTGGCAGAGGGGACAAAAGTAGTAAATATAGCTCGAAGTTTGTTTGTCGAGATTTTTTTACTAATTTAGTATTAAATTTACCGAAATATAATTTTTATGGCACTTGTAAGGAGCGTAAGGGGCAAGAGTCCTGAGGTTGGCGAAGGGACATTTCTGGCGGAGACGGCAGTGTTGATTGGCGATGTGACTGTGGGTCGCGACTCGTCAATCTGGTATGGCGCTGTGTTGCGCGGCGATGTCAATGCCATAAAGATTGGTGATAGAACGAATATTCAAGATGGTACGGTGATCCATACGTTGTATGACAAGTCGCCGAACCCATCGCAAGCTATAATTGGAAATGATGTCTCGGTGGGGCATAATGTTACGATCCACGGCGCTGTGATCGAGGATAATTGCTTGATTGGCATGGGGTCGACAATTTTGGATAATGCTGTTGTCGCTTCGGGGTGCATCATTGCGGCGAATGCGCTGGTTTTGTCGGGTGCTAAGTTGGAGCCAAATTCGTTGTATGCTGGTGTTCCAGCGAAGCGAGTTAGGGAGGTTAGCGCGGAGCAACGCAGAGATATTATCGAGCGTATTGCGGCTGATTATAGAGTTTATGCTGGTTGGTATGATGAGGAGTAGGGTTCGTTTTTCGGCGGTTTTAGCGCTCCTTGTTGCTCTTTTCTGCACCACTTTTGAGCTTTCGGCTCAGGGTGGTTTTGGTCGTATTACGGCTCGCGTTGTCGATGCTGAGAGTGCGCAGTTGCCAGTTGCTGGCGCAATGGTTACTGTTTATGGTTCGGGTGGCGATGCGTTGTCGTACTACTCTACCGATGCTGCGGGTCGCCTTTTGGTGGAGTTGGCGTATGGTAAGTATGAGGTTGGCGTTGCCTTTTTGGGTTATGAGGAGTTGCGCGTTGCGGTCAATTTGAATAGCGCTTCGAAGGATCTTGGGGAGTTGAAGATGGTCGCTTCATCGATCCAGATGGAGAGTGTCGTGAAGGAGATCAAGGCTATTCGTTCGTCGCAGAAGGGCGACACGTTGAGCTATAGCGCTTCGGCGTTTAAGGTCGCTACGGATTCCGATGTTGAGGGTCTGTTGGAGAAGATGCCGGGTATCTCGATTGAGGATGGAACGATCTCGGCGCAGGGCGAGGAGATCACGAGGATATATGTCGATGGACGCGAATTTTTTGGTAACGATGTTGCTATGGCGTTGAAGTCGTTGCCAGCGGAGATTGTGGCGAATATCGAGGTCTATGATAGGTTGTCGGATGCGGCTGAGTTGTCGGGAATCGATGATGGAAATAGCGAGAAGACGATAAATATCGTTACGCATAAGCACATGCGCAAGGGCGTTTTTGGTAAGATCTTCGGCGGTGGCGGTTATGATGATTCGCCAGTCAATGACGCTTCGAACTATAAATATACGGGCGGTATGAGCCTCAATTCGTTCATCGATAAGAGCCGTATCTCGGTCATCGCTATGACCAACAACCTCAATCAGCAAAACTTCGCCTTTGAGGATATTATGGGCGCTACAGATAACGATAATAGCTCGACAAGCACCTTCATGGTGCGCCAGTTGCCGGGTATTGCGAATGTCAACGCTGTGGGTGTCAACTACTCCGATGTCTATGGTAAGAGGGAGCAGGTGAAGATGCAGGCGAGCCTATTTTTCAACAAGACTATAACGACCAATGAGGAGATCTTGGAGCGTTGGTATGAGGGTGTTGCGACAGATACCGATGATTCGCTCCACCAGAGAACTTATAGCGTGATTGAGAATATCAATACGCGTTTCAATAGCCGCATCGAGTGGAAGCCGTCGGAGCGCCAGACGTTGGTGCTGCGCCCTTCGCTTAGTATGCAGACCTATCTGCCGCATACCGAGGTTAGCGGAACACGCTATGGTCAGGGCTATGTTGTTGATGATGAGGAGTATGGCGTTCAGAGCTATAGCAACAATGTGAAGCGTTTCCGCGAGGGTATTAACCTTGCGATTGATGCAAATTACAGCTTGCGCCTTGGCAAGCCTGGCCGTGTTATTAGCGTTGGTGCGGGCTATACGCATAACCAATCGCAACATAGATGGGGTAAGACGACTGAGCCAAACGACCCAAATGTGAATGACTCCGAAACAACATATTTCTTCGAGTCGCGCCCCTCTACACGCAAGACGCTTAACGCCTCGGCGAACTACTCCGAACCTCTCGGAAAGCTCTTTGCTTTGACGTTGAACTATAAGGGTAGCCAATTTACGCAGCTCAACCCTGTGACCTCATACAGTACGGATGACGACACATACCAAGCGAGCGATTCGCTTACGGAAGATGATGTTTTGAGCAGCGAAACATTTAGCCGCTACATCACCCACTCCGTAGGTCCTGGCTTGCGATTCGTGAAGGATAAGACGAGCATCACGGCTGGTCTGTCGTACCAACTTGCGGAGCAGAACTCCTACACTATTGATAGCTCTGGCGAATATACGCCGTGCGGATTTAGCTACCAGAACCTTATCTATTCGGTCATTGCGCAGGTCTATATAAACCCATCGAACTCATTGCGTACCAACATCAGCTCTAGCACAACATCGCCATCGGTGTGGCGCTTGCAAGATGCCTATTCTATTGGTGATGGTGACTACATAACGAAGGGAAATCCGCTGCTCGAACAGAGCTATTCGCAGAGCATACGATTCCGCTACATAAACTCAAACTTGACCAAAGGTAGTACTTTTATGATCACGCTATTTGGCCAAAAGCAAGATAACTATGTCGCGACACACCTTATATATAACCCCGAACCATTCTACATCGCTGGGGAGTTGTACGAAGATGTGATTCAAT
Source organism: Rikenellaceae bacterium (assembly GCA_047174045.1). GTDB lineage: Bacteria > Bacteroidota > Bacteroidia > Bacteroidales > Rikenellaceae > Alistipes. Next base: position 59,055 of record JBCQUJ010000002.1, on the reverse strand, counting down.
ATACGACATACGCAAATCTTGATAATTATTGGAAATTCCGCTCCAACATAAGCTACGGATTCCCGCTCGACTTCATGAAGTGTAACATGAATCTCTCGGCAGGTATAACTTATGACATCATTCCAACAATCTATGGCGGTTTGATCCAAGATGACGGAACGGTCGTTAGCGGCGTAGGATCTAGCGGCGCGATGCAAGAGGTGCTGCAATATAACGTCAACGAGATGACATATCGCGCTGGAGTGACACTCGGAAGCAATATATCGGAGAATGTCGATTTCACGCTGAAGTGGAACGGATACTACACCGAGGCGACAAACTCCGTGACAGCAGATAGCACCGTGCCAACAAAAAATATCTACTATCGCCAAACAGCATCCGCAACGATGAAGTTCGTGTTCGGCGGTGGATTCACCTTTACGGGTAGCGCTGCATATAACCAATATCGCGGTATCACCGATACATACAACGTGAACTACCTCGTATGCAACGCCTTCCTTGGCCGCAAGGTATTCAAAGGCGACCGCGGCGAGATAATAGTCGGCGTGAACGATATGCTAAACCAAAACAGATCGTTCACACGCACCGTAGGTAACTCATATAGCCAAAACGTCACTAACTCCGCAATCGGCCGATACTTCAGCGCACAGCTGATATACAACCTCCGATACTTCGGAAAAGGCGCCTCAACAAACTTCGCTGACTACCAATCCCAACCAGCATCATCAGACGGCCCTCGCGGCCCTCGACCAGACTAGTGTATCTGCGGGGACAGCATGGGGACTGCGCGCTATTATTGATGGTGTTGTAATGGCTACCATTTCGAGGTTGTTGGGATCTCTTTTGTTGGCTGGATTCAGGAAAGACGAGGGTGAAAAACGAAGAGAGGAGGGAAGCAGAATGCTTCTCTCCTCTTATAGTTTTTCTACCACAGCTTGCTGTGCGCCCGCCCGGCGTTAGGGCAGTTCCCGTATAGTCCCCGCAAATAGTTGTTATTTGTCAATTGACATTTGGCGGCGGAATGATTCGCGGTATGATATCACTGATTCGGAGCGTGTTAGTCCGAAGCATCGCAGTTGGCTATTTACGATGTCGTGGAGGTGTGAGTTGTTGTGTGCGTATACTTTTATTAGGAGGTCGTATGCTCCTGTTGTGAAGTGGCACTCGACAACTTCTGGTATTGTTTTGATGTGTTCAACTACTCTATCGAGGTCTGTTGTCGATTCGAACGATAGATTTACGTATGCACATGTTTCGTAGCCTATTTGTGCTAGGTTTATTTTGAATTCGGATCCTGTTATGATGCCTGCATTTTGCAGCTTTTGGATTCGTTGGTGTACTGCTGCGCCTGATACGCCGCAGATGCGTGCCACTTCGAGGAATGATATGCGCGCATCGTTCGATATTAGCTTTAGGATTTTGTTGTCTAGCTCGTCTATGTTGTTTGCTCCAGTCATGTTTTTACTCTCTTTTGATGGTGCAAAGTTAATAGTTTTGTTGATTATATAGAAATATATGGGGCTAAAATATAAAATCGTAAGTAAAAAGGGCTTTTTGCTTACGATTTGTAAGCGGCGTGAATTTGCTTTTATTTTGTGGGGTTGAGATTATGGGTTAAAAAGGTTCAGGGGGCTATATTTGCACTATGGTTCTTTGAAATATTCATATAGTATGAGAGTGGGTTTCTTGTAAACTTTTGTTAATTTTGCAGTGTTATGATACTTGCAAACACACAACTTCTTAATATTATCGACTGCAGCGCCGAGGAGAGTGTTGCGCAGAGGGTCAAGGTCTTTAGTAGGCTTAACCCTGGTGCGAAGCTCTTGAGGTTGGATAGCGGCGACGTTGTTCGACCGCTTTCGGGCAGCGTTATCGAGGCTATGCAGAGCAGTGTTGTTGAGATGTCGTTGCAGGGCAGTTTTCAGGGTCGAGGTCCTTTGGGTGGCTATCCTTTCCTTATCGATGCCATTGGCAAGGGGGAGTATAGGAGCCGAAAGATTAAGGTTGATAACGATGAGATTTTTGTCAACAATGGCACGAAGGATGGTTTGAGTGGTATTGGCGATATTCTTTGTCATGATGTTCGCATTGCGGTTGTCGATCCTGTTTATCAGAGTTATGTTGAGTCGAATGTCGTGGCGGGAAGAGCTGGAGATGTTGGTTTGAGTGGCAATTGGAGCCATTTGATCTACCTTGAGAGTGGCGCTGACGATGCTTTTATGCCGCAGTTGCCTGAGGCTCGTCCCGATGTGATCTACCTCTGTTCGCCGAACGACCCTACGGGGTGCGTTCTTAGTCATGAGGAGTTGGAAAAGTGGGTTAAGTATGCAGCAAAAAATGATGTTTTGATCCTTTTTGATGCCACTTATGCGCCATTCATTAGCGATGCTACATTGCCAAGAAGTATCTACGAGGTTAAGGGCGCTCGCAAGGTTGCGATTGAGTTCAGGAGCTTCTCTAAATCGGCTGGTTTCACTGGTCTGCATTGCGGTTATATCGTCATCCCGAAGGATATTAAGGGTCAATCGATAATTAACGGTAAGGTCGCTACATTGAACGAGATGTGGCGCAAGAGGGAGGATGCTAAGAGTTATCCGCCATCTTATGTTGTTCAGCGCGCCGCTGAGGCGTTGTATGCGCCGCGAGGTGGTGCTGAGTTGAGGGAGAATGTCGAGTACTATATGAAGAATGTGTCGTTGCTTTGCGAGGGTCTAGAGAGTACCGGGTTGCGTTTCTGGGGCGGAGAAAATTCACCATATATATGGGTTGAATCGCCTTATGAGAGTGGTTGGGAGTTGTTCGATAGGTTGCTTGAGCAGTGTAACATCGTTGCCTCTCCTGGTGAGAGGTTCGGCCCTGGTGGTCGCGGATTTGTGAGGTTGAGTGCCTTTGCAGATCAGAACGAGGTTATGAGAGCATCGACAAGGCTCTCCGATTTTCGGGTTTAGGATTTGTTATAGAGAATATATTTTTAAGAGATAGGAGAGTGCAGCACCTGATGGTGTTGCATCTTTTTTTGTGTTGTTATATCACTGGTAATTAGCAGGTTGCCAGATTAGATATAGGGGTTCATGACTACTTTGGTTGGTTCAAAGGTGTTGTTCATATTGGTTTTGGATTGGAACCTCTACATTATAATTAGCGTTTTTTTTGCTAATGTTTTTAGTAGTTTTTTTGGCGGGTTAATCTTTTAAAGTTTTGTATTATGAAAAAAGTAGAAGCGATTATTCGTAAGACGAAGTTCGAGGATGTTAAGGAGGCGCTTTACGCTGCGGATATTGAGTGGTTCTCATATCTTAGTGTTCGTGGTGTTGGTCAATCTCGCCAAGAGAGAATTTATCGTGGTGTGATCTACGATACGAGTTATATTGAGCGCATTATGCTTACGATTGTGGTGCGCGATCAAAATGTAAAGAGGACGATTGACGCCATCGTTGGCGCAGCTCAAACGGGTGAGATTGGCGATGGTCGCATCTTTGTGAGTCCGGTTGAGGAGTCGGTTAGCATCAGGACTGGAAAATCTGGTGATGTTACGCTTTTTGATAGTGAGAAGTAACTTAAAATAGGGGGAGGAAAGCTATGGGAACAACAGCGATGAAATTGGCCGAATTGGCCTCTGCGATTGATACTCTTTGGGTACTTTTGGCAGCTATGTTGGTATTCATTATGCAAGCTGGATTTGCTATGGTCGAGTCTGGTTTTGCGCGTAAGAAAAATACGGCTAATATCCTGATGAAGAATGTGTTGGACTTCTCTATTGGCTCTTTGTTGTTTTGGACTATCGGCTTCGGGTTGATGTTCGGTTCGGGAGTTTTTGTTGGTAATATTGACCTATTTGGAATGTCTGATTGGAGTAACACGTTGACTATTCCGAACTACGCTTTTTTGATCTTCCAAACGATGTTTTGCGCTACTGCTGCAACTATTGTTTCGGGAGCTGTTGCGGAGCGTACGAAGTTTACATCATATTTGATCTATGCGTCATTCATCTTCACAGTTATCTACCCAATTTCAGGTCACTGGGTTTGGGGTGGCGGTTGGTTATCGCAGTTGGGTTTTGTTGATTTTGCTGGCTCTTCGGTTGTTCACGCGCTAGGCGGTTGGATGGCTCTTGTCGGGGCTTGGATTGTTGGTCCTCGTATCGGTAAATATCGTAAGGGTAAGGTTTCTGCGATTCCGGGACATAGCTTGACTATTGCGGCTCTGGGAATATTTATCTTGTGGTTTGGTTGGTTTGGTTTCAACCCTGGCTCTTCGCTTGGAATCACGGGTGCTGGAATGCCGGATTTGGTGTCGTCGGTATTTATGACGACGAATCTAGCGGCGGCTGCTGGAGCTATCTCAGCGTTGGTTTTGGCTTGGTTTAAGTATGGCAAACCGACACTTTCGTTGTCGTTGAATGGTGTTTTGGCAGGCTTGGTTGGTGTTACGGCTGGTTGTGATGTTGTTTCGCCTGTTGGTGCTGTTGTGATTGGTGTTGTGTGTGGTATTTTGATGGTCTATTCGGTTGAGTTTATAGATACTGTTTTGAAGATTGATGATCCTGTTGGAGCTGTTTCGGTCCACGGTGTTTGCGGTACTGTTGGTACGATCTTGACTGGCGTTTTGGCGACGAAGGAGAATGGCGGTTGGTTGGCTTCGGGTAGTTTTGATCTGTTGGGAGCGCAGTTGATTGGTGCCTTTACGATCATGGCTTGGGGCTTGTCGATGGGTTTCTTGGTCTTTAAGAGCGTTGATATGTTGAAGGGAATGCGTGTCGACAGACGTATTGAAGAGGAGGGTCTTGACATCTATGAGCATGGAGAGTCAGCCTACAACTAGGTGGAAGATTGTAGAAACAATTGAAAAGAGTAATTAAAAAATATAAAAAATAATCGGAAAAGTAGGATTTATTTTTTGACGATACATCCTTTTTTTCTATCTTTGCAAGGTTGCGTTATATTATATATGTACGAGTGCTATATGTGTGCGCGATTTTGCTTGTAAAAAACTAATAAAATTTATAGATTATGAAATTGTACATCCCTAAAGGCTACAGCCCAAAATTGGTTCCAGAGACAATGGAGCAAGCAGTGAAAATGTTGAAGCAAGCGTTCCAAGAGGAGCTATCTTACCGTTTGGATCTTCGTCGTGTTACAGCGCCTCTTTTCGTATTGAGCGGAACAGGTATCAACGATGATTTGAATGGTACGGAGACTGCGGTTTCTTTCAACATCACTGATATGGGTGGTCGCAAGGCAGAGGTTGTTCACTCTCTAGCTAAGTGGAAGCGTATGAAGCTTGGTGCTTATGGCATCCCTGCTGGTTATGGTCTATACACAGATATGAACGCTATTCGCGCTTGCGAGGAGTTGTCTAACATCCACTCTTTGTATGTTGACCAATGGGATTGGTGTCGTACAATGCGTGCTGAGGATCGCAACCTTGATTTCTTGAAGTCAATCGTTGAGAAGATCTACGCTGGTTTGAAGGCTATCGAGCAGTTGGTATACTCTCACTACCCACACATCACTCCTGCGTTGCCAGAGAAGATTACGTTTATCCAATCTGAGGATTTGTTGAAGGAGTTCCCAAACCTTACGCCAGCTGAGCGTGAGACAGAGGCTGCTAAGAAGTATGGTGCAGTATTCTTGATGGGTATCGGTGGTAAGTTGTCTAACGGCGAGAAGCACGATGGTCGCGCTCCAGATTATGACGATTGGTCAACACCAACTGAGGGTGGTAAGTATGCTGGTTTGAACGGTGATATTCTTCTTTGGAACGACGTTCTTCAACGCTCTTTCGAGGTCTCTTCAATGGGTATCCGCGTTGATAAGACTGCTTTGACACGTCAGCTTGATATCGAGGGTTGTCCAGAGCGTTTGGAGCTTGAGTTCCACAAGGCGCTTATGGCAGATGAGATTCCATTGTCAATCGGTGGTGGTATCGGTCAATCACGTCTTTGCATGTTCTTCCTTCGTTGCGCTCACATCGGTGAGGTTCAATCTTCATTGTGGCCAGAGGAGATGGTTGAGGAGTGCGCGAAGAATAATATTATCTTGAAGTAAAAAAGAGGAAAAATATAAAATAAGTTATGAGTACATTGAGATTTAAGCAGTTGAAAGATGCGCTAGGGCGCAAGATGGTAACTCCAGCTGGCGAGGGTCGTCCAGTAGAGGAGTTTGCAAAGTATGTATTTAACCGCGCGAAGATGCAAAAGTATCTTTCGAAGCAGGTTTTCAAATCACTAATCGAGTCTATCGATGGTGGTAAGCCACTAGATCGTTCAATCGCTGATGGCGTTGCAACAGGAATGAAGCAATGGGCTATCGATATGGGTGCTACTCACTACACTCACTGGTTCCAACCTTTGACAGGTGGTACTGCTGAGAAGCATGATGCTTTCGTTGAGCATGATGGTATGGGTGGTATGGTTGAGGAGTTCTCTGGAAAGCTTCTTGTTCAACAAGAGCCAGATGCATCTTCATTCCCTAATGGAGGTCTTCGTAACACGTTCGAGGCTCGTGGATACTCTGCATGGGATCCATCATCTCCGGCGTTTGTTGTAGGCGATACACTTTGCATCCCAACTGTTTTCATCTCATATACTGGTGAGGCTTTGGATTACAAAACTCCACTTTTGCGCTCTATCAATGCAGTTACTGCAGCGGGTACAAAGGTTGCGAAATATTTCAACGAGGAGGTTGGTACAATCGTTTCTAACCTTGGTTGGGAGCAAGAGTACTTCCTTGTTGATGAGGCTCTTTGGTCAGCTCGTCCTGACTTGATGCTTACGGGTCGTACTTTGATGGGTCACGAGTCAGCTAAGAACCAACAGTTGGAGGATCACTACTTCGGTTCTATCCCTTCTCGCGTTCTTGCGTTTATGACAGAGTTGGAGAATGAGTCTTTGAAGTTGGGTATCCCAGTTAAGACTCGTCACAACGAGGTTGCGCCAAACCAATTTGAGTTGGCTCCAATCTTCGAGGAGTGTAACTTGGCTAACGACCACAACTTGTTGTTGATGTCAGTTATGAAGCGTGTTGCTCGTCGTCACAACTTCAAGGTGTTGTTGCACGAGAAGCCATTCAAGGGTGTTAATGGATCAGGTAAGCACTGTAACTGGAGCCTTTGCTCTGATACAGGTATCAACTTCTTCTCACCAGGTAAGGATAGCTTGTCTAACTTGCGTTTCATCACATTCGTAGCGAACGTTATGAAGGCTGTTTACAAGCACAATGGTCTTTTGAAGGCGGTAATTAGCTCTGCAACAAACGCTCACCGTTTGGGTGCAAATGAGGCTCCTCCTGCAATCGTATCTATCTTCATGGGTACTCAAGTATCTGCAGTTCTTGATAAGTTGGCTGCAGCTGATACAGATGATGTAATCGTATTCGACGATAAGGCGGCTCTTCAGTTGGGTGTTGCTCACCTTCCAGAGATCTTGCTAGATAACACAGATCGTAACCGTACATCTCCATTCGCCTTTACAGGAAACCGTTTCGAGTTCCGTGCGGTAGGTTCTTCAGCTAACTGTGGTGACACAATGTTGACACTTAACACAGTTATGGCTGAGCAACTTTCGGAGTTTGCTGCAGAGGTTGATTCATTGATCGCTGGTGGTATGACTAAGGATCAAGCAATCGTTAAGGTTGTTAAGCGTTACATCAACGAGACTGTTGATATCCGTTTCAACGGTAACGGTTATGGTGATGAGTGGAAGGTTGAGGCTGCAAAGCGTGGTCTTGATTGCGAGACTAGCGTTCCAGAGATCTTCAAGACTTACTTGAAGAAGGAGACAATGGAGGCGTTCGCTTCACAAGGTGTCTTGAACCACGCTGAGGTTGAGTCTCGTTGCGAGGTTAAGTGGGAGACTTACACTAAGAAGATTCAGATCGAGAGCCGCGTAATGGGTGACTTGGCTATGAACCACATTATCCCAGTTGCATCGGCTTACCAAGGTCAGCTTCTTGACAATGTTGCTAAGATGAAGGCTTTGTTTGATGCTAAGGATTACGAGGTTGTTAGCGCACAAGATATGAAGATCATCAAGGATATGGCTGAGCATATCAACTTCGTTAGTGCGAAGGTTGCTGAGATGATCGAGGCTCGTTCGAAGGCTAACGCTATCGAGAGTGAGTGCGACAAGGCGATTGCATACCACGATGTTGTTATTCCATTGATGGATGCTATTCGCTACCACATCGACAAGTTGGAGCTAATTGTTGACGACAGAATGTGGACACTTCCTAAGTACCGTGAGTTGTTGTTCATCCGATAAATAATTTGTAGGAATTGAATATAGACATAGGTCTACATACTCCTTATATATATTAATATAAGGCGCTTTAAGCAGGGTTTTTCGGAACCCTGCTTATGAGCGTGATAAGGGGGAGGTTCAATTCGGCGCAGATTATAGGTGGTTAATAACACACTTTTTAAGAGAAAAATAAGACAAAATAAATATAAACAATTACTCAAGCAAGAAAAGAATGAAACAACATACTCTTACAATGAGTGCGAAGCAAGGTCTGTATGACCCAGCTTTTGAGCGTGATGCGTGTGGCGTTGGTTTGCTACTAGACATTCACGGAAAGAAATCACATAAGGTGATTGACGATGGACTTACTGTCCTTGAGAACATGATTCACCGCGGTGCTGAGGGTGCAGATCCTGCTACTGGTGACGGTGCAGGTATCATGATCCAGGTTCCACACGAATTTATCGTGGCGCAAGGTATCTCTGTACCAGCTAAGGGCGAGTACGGTACGGGTCTTGTCTTTATCCCAAAGGATGAGAAGCGTGTCGAGGCTGTTTTGAAGTCTATCGCTGATTGTGCAGCTAAGGAGGGCCTTGAGCTTTCTGCTGTACGTGATGTACCTGTTGACAACTCTATGTTGGGCAAGGGGTCATTGGCTGCGGAGCCAACAACGAAGCAGATCTTTGTTGTAGCGAAGACAAAGAGCGATATGCCTCTTGATTTGCGTCTATACCGCATGCGTCGTTTGGCTGAGAAGGCTAACGCTGATAGCTACATCGTATCTTTGGCTACGCAAAACATGATCTACAAGGGAATGCTTGGTTCGGATCAGTTGCGTGGTTACTTCAAGGATTTGACGAACAAGGAGTTGACAAGTGCTATTTCGCTTGTTCACTCTCGTTTCAGTACAAATACTTTCCCATCATGGGCTTTGGCTCAGCCATTCCGTTTGTTGGGTCACAATGGTGAGATCAACACGGTTCGCGGTAACCGTATCTGGAGTGCAGCTCGCGAGAGTGCATTGACTAAGGAGAGCCGTTTGGGCAACGTTGCAGATATCAACCCTGTTGTTGCATCTGGAATGAGTGATTCTGCGTCGTTGGATAACGTGTTGGAGTTCTTCGTGATGAGCGGAATGTCTATTCCTCACGCTTTGGCGATGTTGGTTCCTGAGAGCTTTAACGATAAGAACCCTATCTCTCCGGAGTTGAAGTCGTTCTTTGAGTACCACAGCATCTTGATGGAGCCTTGGGATGGTCCTGCTGCGTTGTTGTTCTCTGACGGACGCTACGCTGGAGGTATGTTGGACCGCAATGGTCTTCGTCCTACGCGCTACACATTGACTAAGGATGGCATGATGTTGATGGCATCTGAGGCTGGTGTTACTGAGATCGATCCAGCGAATGTGTTGGAGAGAGGTCGTTTGGAGCCAGGTAAGATCATCATGGTCGATACTGAGACTGGACGCATCTACAAGAATGACGAGATTAAGAGCGATCTTGCTGCTAAGTACCCTTACGGTGAGTGGTTGAGCAAGAATCGTATTCACCTTGAGGAGATTACATCGGGTCGTAACGTTCCAAAGACGGTTAGCGACTTGGGTAAGTTGAGCAATGCTTTCGGATTCTTCGAGGAGGAGGTAGATAAGGTTATCATCCCTATGGTTGATGCTGGATATGAGCCAACTGGTTCGATGGGTAACGATGCGCCTTTGGCGGTCTTCTCTGAGAAGCCACAGTTGTTGTTCAACTATTTCCGTCAACAATTTGCACAGGTTACAAACCCACCTATCGACCCAATCCGTGAGGAGTTGGTTATGTCGTTGGAGGGTTACATCGGCGCTATCGGTGGTTCTTTGTTGGAGCCAACTGAGGAGCTTTGCAAGATGGTTCACATGAAGCAACCAATCTTGACGAACCGCGACATTGATATTTTGCGTCACATCGACTACAAGGGCTTCAAGACGAAGACTTTGGAGATGACTTTCGAGGCGAAGTTGGGTGCTGAGGGTATGAAGAAGGCTGTAGAGCGTCTTTGCAAGGAGGCTGCTGAGGCTGTTGCTGGCGACTGCAACTACATTATCCTTTCGGATCGTGGTGTTAGCGATACTATGGCGGCTATCCCTTCGGTTATGGCTGTTTCTGCGGTTCATCACCACCTTGTTGATGAGCGCAAGCGTGTTCAGACGGCTCTTATTGTTGAGACTGGAGAGGCGCGTGAGGTTATGCACTTTGCTCTGTTGTTGGGTTATGGTGCTAGCGCTATCAACCCATATATGGCTTACGCTGTAATCGATGATTTGGTTAAGAAGAAGACAATCTCATTGGATTACGCTACTGCGGAGAAGAATTTCATCAAGGCAGTTGGTAAGGGTCTTTTGAAGGTTATGTCTAAGATGGGTATCTCGACTGTTGCATCGTACCGCGGTGCGCAGTTGTTCGAGGCTGTTGGTATTGCTCAAGATGTTATTGATAGCTACTTCGTAGGTACAACATCATCTATCGGTGGTGCTGGCATTGAGGATATCGCTCGCGATGTATTGCGTTTCCACGCTGCGGCGTTTGGCGATGCTGAGTTGGGTGACTTGGGTCAATACTCATATAGAAAAGAGGGTGAGCAACACGCTTGGAACCCAGAGACTCTTGCGACACTTCAGATTGCTACACGTTTGGGTAGCTATAAGAAGTTTAAGGAGTATTCATCATATGTTAATGAGAAGGAGCGTCCTATCTTCTTGCGCGATAGATTGCAATATAAGAAGGGTAAGTCGATCGACATCTCTAAGGTTGAGAGCAAGGAGTCGATCATGCGCCGCTTCGTAACTGGTGCCATGTCGTTTGGTTCTATCAGCCGCGAGGCTCACGAGGCTATGGCGATCGCTATGAACCGTATTGGCGGTAAGTCAAATACAGGTGAAGGTGGTGAGGAGGTAGAGCGTTTCACTCCACGCGAGGATGGAACGTCGGCTCGTAGTGCTATTAAGCAGATCGCATCTGGTCGCTTTGGTGTTACGGCGAACTACCTTGTCAATGCAGATGAGATTCAGATTAAGATCGCTCAGGGTGCGAAGCCAGGAGAGGGTGGTCAGCTTCCAGGATTTAAGGTTGATGATGTGATCGCTAAGACACGTCACTCAATCCCTGGTATCACGTTGATTTCGCCTCCACCGCACCACGATATCTACTCTATCGAGGATCTTGCGCAGCTTATCTTCGATATGAAGCATGTTAATCCACGCGCTAAGGTGAGCGTTAAGCTTGTTGCGGAGAGTGGAGTTGGTACTATCGCGGCGGGAGTTGCTAAGGCTAAGGCTGATACTATCATCATCGCTGGTAGCGAGGGTGGTACAGGAGCTAGCCCTATGAGCTCTATCCGTCACTGTGGTGTATCTTCGGAGATTGGTCTTGCGGAGGTTCAACAGACGTTGGTACTGAACAACTTGCGTTCGCGTGTAGTTTTGCAGGCTGATGGTCAGTTGAAGACGGGTCAAGATATCGTTGTCGAGGCTTTGTTGGGTGCTGAGGAGTTTGGTTTTGCTACGAGTGCGTTGATCGTTTTGGGTTGTGTTATGATGCGTAAGTGTCACTTGAACACATGTCCAGTTGGTGTTGCAACTCAGGATGCAGAGCTTCGTAAGCGTTTCACTGGTAGTGCAGATTACCTTGTTAACTTCTTCAACTTCATGGCTGAGGAGGTTCGCGAGATCTTGGCTGATATGGGCTTCACGTCGTTCGACGATATCGTTGGACGTACGGACTTGTTGGAGGTTAAGGCTGCGACGGGTGATAGCAAGATCGATAGCACAGACTTCACGAAGTTGTTGCACGCTGCAAACCTTGTTGATGGTGCAGAGTTGCGTAACTACATCCCTCAAGAGAAGGAGAAGGTTACGGAGCTTGGTGCTGCGTTGTTGAAGGCTGCAGAGAGTACAATTAAGTATGGCGAGAAGGGATCTGTCGAGTTGAAGATTACTAATATCGACCGTTCTGTTGGTGCTACTTTGGGTGGCGAGATGGCTATGAAGTATGGCGAGGATGGAGTTGCTGATGATACGTTTACAGCTACGTTCAACGGTTCTGCAGGTCAGAGCTTCGGTGCATTCTTGACTAAGGGTCTTACTTTTGTCTTGAATGGCGAGGCTAATGACTACCTTGGTAAGGGTCTTTCGGGCGGTAAGATCGTTGTTCGTCCGGCGGCAGGATCTACGTTCAAGCCAGAGGAGAGTGTTATCGTTGGTAACACGCTTATGTATGGTGCTACGGCAGGAGAGGTCTACATCAATGGTCGCGCGGGCGAGCGTTTCTGCGTTCGTAACTCTGGTGCGATCACTGTTGTTGAGGGATCTGGAGAGCACTGTTGCGAGTATATGACGGGAGGTCGTGTTGTTATGTTGGGTCCTACAGGTCGCAACTTCGGTGCTGGTATGAGCGGTGGAGTAGCGTATGTTTGGGATCAAGATGGCAAGTTCGACACTCGTTGTAACATGGAGATGTTGGAGCTTACTTTGGTTGCTAGCGACTACGAGAAGGAGGAGTTGTTGGGCTACATCAAGAACCACTTCGATTACACAGGAAGTCCTGTTGCGAAGCAGATCTTGGAGAACCACGACTTGTTGAAGCAATTCATCAAGGTTACTCCAATCGAGTATAAGAAGGTTATCCATGAGGAGCAAATGCGCGCTATTTCGGAGCGTATCGCAAAGGTTGAACGTGATTATTAGCATTATTTAGAAGAGAAGAAAATGGGAAATCCTAAAGCATTTTTATCAATAAATAGAAAAGAGGCGGGTTACCGCCCTGTACATGAGCGTATCGCGGACTTCGGAGAGGTTGAGCAGACGCTAAATGAGGAGGATAGAAGACTCCAAGCATCGCGCTGTATGGATTGCGGTGTGCCTTTCTGTCACTGGAGCTGTCCATTGGGCAACCGTCAGTCGGAGTGGCAAGAGCTTGTTTATAAGGGAAATTGGCGCAAGGCTTACGAGAATCTTCAGGAGACTGACGATTTTCCAGAGTTCACAGGACGTGTTTGTCCTGCACTTTGTGAGAAGGGTTGTGTCTTGAACCAAATTGGCGAGCCGGTAACTATTCGTGAGAATGAGGTGTCGATCATTGAGAAGGCGTTCGAGCAGGGTTACGTGAAGCCAGTTATCGCTCAGAAGAAGAGCGGCAAGAAGGTAGCTGTTGTTGGTTCTGGTCCGGCAGGATTGGCTGCGGCTAACCAGTTGAGCCAAATGGGTCACAGTGTTACGTTGTTTGAGCGCGATGAGGCTCCAGGAGGATTGCTTCGCTATGGTATTCCAGACTTTAAGTTGAACAAGAAGGTAATTGATCGCCGTATGGAGATCATGGCTGCACAAGGTGTAGAGTTCAAGTGCAACTCAAATGTTGGAGCTGATGCTACTAAGTTGGCGAAGGATTACGATGCGGTATGTGTTGCGATTGGTGCTGGTGTGCCTCGCGATTTGCCAGCTGAGGGTCGCGAGTTGAGCGGTATTCACTTTGCGTTGGAGTTCTTGAAGAACCAGAATCGCGCTGTTGCGGCTGGTGTTAGCGTTGCTGATGGCGATGCGTTGTCTGCTAAGGGCAAGCACGTGTTGGTTATCGGTGGTGGTGATACAGGTTCTGACTGTGTTGGTACGTCTGTTCGTCACGGTGCTGCATCTATCACTCAGATCGAGATCATGCCTAAGCCTCCGGTTGGAACAAACCCAGAGACTCCATGGCCTTTCTACCCAAATATCTTGAAGACTTCTAGCTCTCACAAGGAGGGTTGCGAGCGTCGTTGGAGCCTTGGAACGAACAAGTTCATTGGCGAGAATGGCAAGGTCGTAGCTGTAGAGGTTAAGAATCAAGAGACTGGCGAGGTTGAGGTTTTGAAGGCTGACATCGTTCTTTTGGCGATGGGCTTTGTAAACCCAGAGCAGGAGGGTCTTGTTGAGGGGATGAAGTTGGAGGTTGACGGTCGCAAGAACGTTAAGTCTGACAAGGATATGAAGACTTCAGCTAGCAATGTTTTCGTTGCGGGAGATGCTACGACGGGTGCGAGCCTTGTTGTTCGCGCTATCGCTTCGGGTCGCAATGCGGCTAAGGCTATTGACGCATACTTGACGAAGTAGTAGTCGTAGTCACTATATAAATAGATGAAAGGGTTCTCCATTCGGAGAGCCCTTTTTTTTGTGCATTGGTGGTATAGTCTTTGCTTTTTTTCTTTAATCTAAAACTAAAAATTGTGGATTATGACGAAGTTAAAAAGAGGCTCTGCAAATATGGATGCGGCGCGCGACATCAAGATTGTAGTAATGAACGATGGGCCATATATGGTCTATGGTAGTGTCCCTTTTGCACAGCAATTCATCGTCCCCGATGCAATGGGCGAGAGCTGGGTGTATAGGCATGGCGAGGAGTTCGCTTTGGGTAGCGATAGCGTTGAGAAGCCAACGATGCTGTGCCGTTGCGGAGGCTCTGCCAGTAAACCATATTGCGATGGGGCGCATGTCAACGAGCTTTGGGATAGCACGTTGACTAGTGATACCGAGAATATTTTAGACGATGTAGCGTGCTTCGGCAGCGAGGAGTTGGTACTCAGCGACAACGAAAAATATTGCTGCTACGCTCGCTTTTGTCACCCTGGAGGCAGCGCTTGGCGCTTGGCGGAGAGGGCTATGGATCCGCAGGCTAAGGAGCTTGCTATTCGCGAAGCATCGATGTGTCCTTCGGCGCGTTTGATGGCTTGGGAGATGGGTTCTGATGCCCCTTATGAGTTCGATTTTGAGCCGAGCATTGCTCTGCTTGAGGATCCTGCGATAGGGTGTTCTGGCGGTCTTTGGTTGCGTGGTGGCATCGCTGTGGAGCGCGAAGATGGTGCGCAATATGAGGTGCGCAACCGCGTTGTTTTGTGCCGTTGTGGCTCTTCGAGCAACAAGCCATATTGCGATGGAGGACACGCCTCAGCGAGGTGGCACGATGGTTTGCAGCCTCTCGAAGCGACAGAGGTTGCGGCTGTTGAGGAGGAGCAACCACTTTTTCAATAATTGGTTATTTATCCACCATTTACACTAATATTTTATTTTTTTTAGCTATATTTGCTAAATAGTATCCATAACCCAAAATGGCTGATTACAAGAGCATAAACATACGCAACCGCAGGGCTACATTCGACTACGAGATCCTCGATGAATATGTAGCTGGCGTAGCGTTGGTCGGCACCGAAATCAAGTCTATAAGGTTGGGCAAGGCGGCACTTACCGAGAGCTACTGCTACTTCGAGAAGGGCGAATTATGGATCAAGGGGATGAACATCGCGGAGTACAGCATGGGTGGTTATGTCAACCATACGCCCAAGCGCGACCGCAAACTTCTGCTCAACAAGAAGGAGCTTGTGAAGCTTCAACGCGGTTTGCAGGATAAAGGTTTGACTATTGTCGGACTCCGCATGTTCATCAACGACAGAGGTTTAGCGAAGGTTGTCGTAGGTTTAGCAAAGGGTCGTAAGTCATACGACAAACGTGAATACCTAAAGCAAAACGACGCAAAACGCGAAATAGACAAGGCGCTAAAAAACGGTAGATAGAGGGGCAGAGATAGGGGTAGATAGAGGTGCAGAGGTTATAAGAGATGAGCAATGGTATAACAAAGATATTAGCAATCGAAAGCGGAACGGAGATCTGTTCTGTTGGCGTTGCATATAATGGCCAAATTGTGGCATTGAGAGAGAGCAATGTTGGTCGCGACCATGCTAAGTCTGTTGCGCAATTCGCTCACGAGGTTTTGGAGGAGTGCGCCCTTGAGGTTAAGGATCTCGATGCCGTAGCTGTTGGCAAGGGTCCCGGATCATATACTGGTTTGCGAATCGGCGTTTCGGTGGCTAAGGGTTTGTGCTTTGGCGCTGGCGTTCCGCTTATCGGCGTTGGCTCGTTGGAGTCGTTGGCGCAAGTGGCACTTGAGAGCGTTGCGGAAGGCGAAGATGGGGTTATCGAGGAGGGCGATACGCTTGTCCCGATGGTCGATGCGCGCCGCATGGAGGTCTATGCGCAACTGTTCAGTAGCGATGGAGTGGCTGAGGGCGATGTCGAGGCTGTGGTTGTTGACGAGGAGTCGTTCAAGGGTGTTGAGAGTTTGGTAATCTTTGGCGATGGCGCGGCTAAGTGTCGCGAGGTTTTGCCAAGGGCGAAATATATTGATGTTGCGGCATCAGCTATTGGTGTGGCGAAGGTTGCGCAGGAGAAGCTGCAACGTGGTGAAACGGAGGATGTCGCATATTTTGAGCCATTCTACCTCAAGGAGGTTGTCGTTACGAAGTCCAATAAGCGACTTTTTTAGATTAAGGATAGAGATATAAAATAGAGATAAAACTAAAATAACCAAAACTTTAAAAAATGAACACAGCTTTTACAATTTGGGATTACTCGATCTTCGTGATCTACGCTTTGGCGTTGGTTTCGGTGGGATTTTGGGTATCTCGCGGAAAGAAGGGCGAGGAGAAGAGCGCGGAGGATTATTTCCTTGCGAGCAAATCTTTGCCATGGTGGGCTATCGGAGCCTCACTTATTGCAGCTAACATCTCGGCAGAGCAATTCATCGGTATGTCTGGCTCTGGTTTTGCGGGTGGTATGGCTATCGCGGCTTATGAGTTTATGGCGGCTATAACGCTTATCATCGTTGGTAAATTCTTCTTGCCTATCTTCATCAAGCAGGGAATCTATACGATTCCGGAGTTTGTTGAGCGCCGTTTTTCGACTAATCTAAAGACAATTTTGGCTATCTTCTGGATCTGTCTTTTCGTCTTTGTGAACCTTACGACAGTGTTGTTCCTTGGTGGTTCGGCTCTTGATACGATTTTGGGTACGGGTAATGGCGACATCACGTTGTATTGTATGATTGGTCTTGCGGTTGTTGCTGCGGCTTATTCGTTGTATGGCGGTCTTTCTGCTGTTGCTTGGACTGATGTTATGCAGGTTGCGTTGCTTGTCGTTGGTGGTCTTATCACTACCTTCATCGCTTTGTACTATGTCACTCCGTCACACTCAATCATCGATGGTATCTCGCACGTTGTTGATGTTGCGGGTAGCCACTTCAAGATGGTCCTTAACCCATCAGATAAGGAGTATATGAACCTTCCAGGTATCTACGTCCTTATTGGTGGTCTTTGGGTAGCGAATATCTACTACTGGGGTTTCAACCAATATATCATCCAGCGTACTTTGGCTGCAAAGTCGTTGGAGGAGTCGCAGCGTGGTATCATCTTCGCGGCATTCTTAAAGATGTTGATCCCATTCATCGTTGTTGTCCCTGGTATCATCGCTTATGTTATGTACAAGGAGAATTTCGCTGGTGCATACTACGCCTTTACGGGTGCAGGTGGAGCTATCAAGTACGATAGCGCATACCCTTGGTTGATCAGCACATTTGTTCCAACTGGATTGAAGGGGTTGGTTGTTGCGGCGCTTGCTGCGGCCATCGTATCGTCGCTTGCGAGTATGTTGAACTCTGTTTCGACTATCTTCACTATGGATATCTACAAGCCTTATGTTGAGCCTCAGGCGTCGCAAGGTAAGTTGGTTAATATTGGTCGTTTGAGCGCAGCTTTGTCGCTTGTTATCGCTTTGGCTATCGCTCCTATGTTGGGTGGTTTGGGTCAGGTGTTCCAATATATCCAGGAGTATACGGGTGTCGTTAGTCCGGGTATCTTGGCTATCTTCTTGATGGGTCTTTTCTGGAAGAAGACGAACAATAAGGGAGCTGTTACAGGTGTCTTGGCATCTATTCCAATCGCTCTATTCTTCAAGCTTATGCCAGGTCTTAACATGCCATTCCTTGACCAAATGTTCTATACATTGATCATGACAATCGCAATTATCTTCATGGTGTCGCTTACCTCAAACAAGGATAATGACGACCCAAAGGCTATCGACCTAAGTTACGATATGTTCCAAACAGATAAGGTATTCAACGTAGGTGCTTATGCAATTTGCATTATTCTTGCGGTTATTTATGCAGTATTCTGGAACGGCCTTTAAATTTTAAAATATAGGGTGTTTTCTTCGTTGTGCTTTGGATTGTCAAATGCTCACGTACGTTAGTACGCTGCGCTTTGCCAACCTCGCCCGCCTAAAAAATCCTCCTCTATTTTAAAATTAGACCAAAAAACAAAAACCTCACACGAAAGTGTGAGGTTTTTTTATATGTAGTTATCAATCCGTAACGTCATCCTGAACTTGTTTCAGGATCTCCTCAGGAATAATATCGAGCGAATGAGGATCGAGCCTCTATATATCTTGTTGGATTCCGCAACGACAGCGGAGCGAATCTCCTTGCGTTTGCGGTTTAGCTTCGAGTGCCACATTAGGAATGTGAACCAGGCGTGACCAACTGCGAGGAATGAGCCGAAACGACCTTGAAAAAGGTATGAGAAAGCTGCGGCAATATCCAAAAATGGGCGTACAGCAGCGACCGTAAAGCGCTGCATCGGCGGAGCGCATTTATATAGCATTGCTAAGTTGTTGCGGTGGTTCAGATATGTTTTGCGCGGCGATTCAGTGTTTAGTGTTCCGCCGCCAAGGTGGTAGATTACGCTTTCGCATGCGACAACGATCTTGTAGCCGCGAAGCTGCATTCGCCAGCAGAGGTCAATCTCCTCCATGTGTGCAAAGAAATCTTCGTCAAATCCTCCTAGCTCTTTGAATACCTCGCTGCGGCACGCCATCGCGGCACCACTAACCCAGAAAACCTCGCTGTCGGCATTATCATATTGCCCCTTGTCCTGTTCAATCTTCGAGGCTATGCGCCCGCGGCAAAAAGGGTATCCCAAGTAGTCGATAAATCCACCTGCAGCGCCAGCATATTCAAATTTATCACGCTCCACGTATGAGCGTAGCTTTGAACCCACAGCACCAATCTTAGGGTCATTTTTCAACCTCTCGACCAGTGGTTCGCACCAGCCAGCTGTAACCTCAATGTCGGAGTTTAGAAGGATAAATATATCGTGATTAAGCTCGCTCAGCACCTTGTTGTAACCTCCAGCGTAACCTCTATTTTTGTCCATTTTGTGGAGCTTCACGCGATGTGCAAAGATCGCCTCTATGGTCGCTATCGAGTCATCTGTCGAACCATTATCCGCAACAACAATATCTATATCTGCAGGCGTATGCGCAATGACTGAGGGTAGAAACTCCCTCAGGTGGTGCGCCCCGTTCCAATTTAGGATAACTACTGCTGCCTTCATCGTTGCGCGATCTACTCTATGGTTTTTGGCTCTGGAATATCATACATGTACATCTGTACCGCCTTCGTCCTCTTGAATCGCTTGTGCGACCATAGCCATAGCTCAGGCGTGTTGCGTATGCTCTCTTCTAGTAGTTTCACGTAGCGCCTTGTGATTTGCGTTGGCTCAACCTTCTCCTTGCCGTCCCACACTATTTTGTAGCGTATTTCGTAGCGTCCTGGCGCGGTGCGAAGTTGGTATAGGTAGTATATCGGCAGCTCTATTTTTGCCGCGATCTTCTCGCCGCCCTCAAAGAATATTGTCTCTTCTGCGAGGAATTTATACCAATTTGTATCTCGTGCCAACGGAGGATTTTGGTCCGCTATAAGCCCTAGTGCATACTTCTCACCATTGTACCTCTTGCCGTTCCTTATCGCAAATCTAATCACCTCGTTTGAGGGTATTGTGAGCGATTTTTCGTGGCTTCTGAGGCGCTTGAATAGCTCATTCATTATCTTGTTTTCGAGTGGGTGGTACGCTCCGACTGATGTTATGCCGGAGAATTTCGCAAAAAAGAGGATATACTCCCACAGCCCCAAGTGCGCCGTAAAGACAATTGCACTCTGGTCGTCGCGCTCCATTCGTGCGCGCATATTCTCCATCGTCCCTTCGGTTTGGGCCGCAACGCTGTCGTCAATATTTTTGCCTTTGGGGAATATCGAGCGCCACGATGATGTGCGCGCTAGCGATAGCGTGCTGATCACAATTTCTGAGAAATATGTATAGAACTTCTCGCGAATCTCCTCGCGCTCCTTGTCGCTCAATTCTGGCAGGCAACGCTTCAGGTTGCTGTCAACCACCGCCACGCGATAGCGAATCACGCGACGCATCACGAACCGAACGAATGGTGCATATATGCGGTACCTCACGAAGTGCGGCATTATAGCTATGGTCCAACACTTCGCCCATAGTACCCATACAGCGATCTTCTCCGCGATATTTAGCTCGTTTTTACTGCTCATCATTCCCTTTTTTGCCTCGCTTCGCGTATGGTTCAATGCCATATTTCTCCGCATTTGTCATCTTCGCCTTGCGTTCTGGCTTATCAGCACCCGCCACAACGATCACAAATTCGCCCCTCGGCTCATTGCTCTTGAAGTGCGCTGCGACCTCGCTTATGGTGCCACGCACTGTCTCTTCAAATTTCTTGCTAAGTTCGCGTGTCACTGATACTTTGCGACTCTCGCCGAACGCTTCGCCAAATTGCTCCAGTGTTTTCACTACGCGGTATGGCGACTCATAGAATATCATCGTGCGCTCTTCGCTCGCCAATTCGCTCAACATCTTTGCGCGCCCCTTCTTCTGTGGTAGGAACCCTTCGAAGCAGAATCTGTCACACGGAAATCCGCTCTGTATCAGCGCCGGAATACACGCCGTCGCACCCGGCAGAGTCTCCACCTCGACACCCTCCTCCACGCATGTTCTCACGAGTAGGAACCCAGGGTCCGATATCCCTGGTGTTCCAGCGTCCGACACTAGTGCCACGCTTCGCCCGGCGTTTATGCTATCTGCAACCATCTTCGAGGTGTGATGTTCGTTGAATTTGTGGTGCGAATATACCTTCTTTTCGATCCCTAGGTGCTTTAGCAGGAATGCGGTTGTTCTTGTATCTTCGGCCAATATGAAGTCCACTTCGCGCAGTGTTGTTATTGCGCGAAGGGTTATATCCTCCAAATTTCCTATTGGTGTTGGTACTATAAAAAGTTTCGACACGGCAGCTCTATTTAAAACTATCTCTCTCTTACGCTATGCAAATCTTCTCTGCAGAAGAGTGAATAGCAGCTTTGCCGCATCCGAATCTCCGTCCCAAACGAAGTTCTCCGCTATGTAGAATATCGCCTCTTCTAGGTTTGGCTGCTCATCGATCGTTAGCAATGTCGCTACGAAATTCTTTGTGTTGCCACCGAATAGATCATTCGTTAGCAGCTCTATTCCGTCGTCGTTTAGCTCTTTGAACGCATCAGGCAGCAGCGCACTCACATCGACCTTGTTGTCGACCGTAACTAGGCGCTCCATTGCTTTCTCTACGATCTGTTCCTTCGTTATTTGCTGCTGTTGCGGCTGTGATGGTTGCTGTTGTTCTTGCGTTGGGTTGTCGACATATAGCGACAATATTTTGCGATATTTTGCGCTGCGTTTTCTGTTGTACGATGCAACAAGTCGCGCCACATCTTCTTCCTCGCTCTGCGCTGGAGCAGGTTTGGCTGCTATTGGTTTAGCCGCTACAGTAGCAGGTGTTGGAACAGGTGCAGGTGCAGGTGCAGGTGCTGCTTCGACAGCGACAACATTTGCATATATTCTCTGCGATGTGACTGGTTCATTCATATCTGGCAGCTCCGCATCGTTGCTATGTCTCTCCATATCACTCTGCGCGCGCGCTGTTGCTCTGACATATCCAACCGCAATTGGTTGCGCCTCTTGCTTCTCCGCATAAGCTTCTGCTTGAGGCTCCACGTAAGGTTCCTCCTCAGCGTATTGCTCTACTGTGTAAGGTTCCTCGTAGTATTGCTCCTCGGCATAGCTCTGCATCTCTTCTGCAGGTGCAGAGGTGTTGTAGCCTTGGTTTGCTAGTAGTGTTTCGATCTCGCTTAGGAGTTCCGGTTCTGGTGCAAATATCTGTTCAAGCTTTTCGAAGTCAGTGCTGTCGCCATAGTCTACTCCCTCATCTTGGTCGTCATACTCTTGCTCATACTCCACCATATCGAAGATTCTCTTGATGCGTTCCAGCGCGATGTTCACCGCCTCTTGCGGTATTCCGCTATCTTGTCTCTCATCAAAGATCGCCACAATTTGTTGCAGCTCCTCGATCTTGCTTAAGGCTTGTCTATATCCCATCTCTATCTCTTATAACTTGTTTCTTATCTATTTTGTTCGGTCGCTACTTCGTGTTTTGGAAGTAGAGGTTATCGCTGTTCCACTCTCCGTCAACGTCAAAATATAGGATTGGTAATCCCGTATCTAGCTTCTTCATTCTTACGTATGCCTCGTAGAGGTTATATCCGTTTCGCGAGCTCTCCGCTATCGCTATTGCTATTAGCGATGGGTGCATTTTTGCTACGTGGTATGCATTCTCTACGCGCGCCATGTACTCCGATATCCAGCGTGGATCGTTAGATGGGTTTCCACCCTTGGTGATCTTTTTTCCTGCAACGCTACTATTTATCGGCGCCGTGATTATCGAGTACATTCCCAAGCTGTCGCATATATCAAGTAGCTTTCCTGGGTGTTCTCCTGCCGATATTACAACCGTGTTTACCCCCTTCTGCAGCAGTGCCGCGATCTCTTGCTCTGTCGCTGTTGGCTTCACCTTTGAGTATGTCAGCGGTTGTTCTTTGCCGTTAATAACTAGGATGTTTCGCTCTGCACCATCCTTTATTGCGCTCTGCATCTCGACTGATCGCATCGCTATTGGTACATGTAGGAACTCCATGTTGCGCCCATCGTAGACCAGTCGCAGGTCGAGCATATATCTATTTGGGCTTTTGTTGCTCCAAGCAATCTCGTCTGATATAATCGTGTTTATGCGAATCGTATCTTCTCCGCGCAGCCTTAGTGTTCTATCTTCGTTGCCGTATGCAATTAGCTTTCCCTCGCTGTCGCGCAGGTTGTAGTGCAGTTTCGACACTCTCTCTCCGAGGTTGTAGCTCTTTAGCGCTACGCCAATTTCGGCACTTATTTGACCCTCAATTGGGGGGTATGATTTGACATATACATCGCGCATCGTCATCTTCGCAGGCGACATAACCATAGCGCCGCGAATGATCTTCTCTACGCTTTGCTTCTTATCCCAATTCGATTTTCTCCAGCTCTCGATCTTTCGCACCTCTGCGTTTGGGCTTAGCTCTATCGTTACGTGGTTCAGCCCATTCTTGCTCTTGTCTGTTAGGTTGAACTCCGTTGGTGTGTTACCGTTGTTTGAGTACCCTACAAATTCGTCATTAACCATGACGATATATGGCGCATCGACATACTCCAGTCGAAGAATCACTTCGCGCCCCAACCATTCGTGTGGGAATGTGAATCGGCCGTTGAATATTGTGTCGGCACCTTGTTGCTCGCTGCGTTCCCAGTTTGCTATTGGTTTAGCGTAGAGCGATACGGGCGCTTTTGTAGGGTGGTTGAATAGCGTATCAGTGTTGAATGTTATGATCTTCTCGCTGCGTGGCGGCTCCAGGTAGCTCATGCGTCTCCATGACGATGCTGGTGTCACATATACATCTGCCGCTACGCTTGTTATAGCTACTATGGCGACCACTGCCGCTACTATTTGCTTTGTAAATCTTTGCATTATCCTATATTTTCGTACCTTTGTCTTAACGCTTTAACGCATTGGTGTTGCTTTATAGTTTGTTGTAAAGATAGTAATTTTTCTCGTATTATAAAAATGGAGAGGGCTAAGCTAAATTTTCCAGATATCACGCTACGTTGCAAAGAGGGTTCTTCGCCCGATTCTGCATCGTTGCAGGTGTGGGATGAGTTGCGCCATATCTACATTGTTTTGACCCCAGAGGAGTGGGTTCGCCGCCATGTCGTTGGTTTTCTAAAAGACCATTTGAGGGTGCCTCCAACGCAGATTTTGGTGGAGTTTCCGGTGCGATTGAATGGGCAGATGCAACGCGCAGATGTTGTCGTTGTTGGTGGCGATTTGGCGCCGCGTTTGTTGGTTGAGTGTAAGGCGAGCGAGGTTAAATTATCGCAGAGTACGCTCGACCAAGTTGTGCGCTACAACTCTATTGTTGGGGCGAAATATGTGATGTTGACGAATGGTTTGTCGCACCACATTTACGAGCGTTTAGATAGCAGCGGAGGGTATAAACCGCTGAAGAATCTGCCCGAAGATTTACTCTAAATCTATTGCCGTCATCGTTGCAGCTTTCGCCGATAGTTCGCGCTTATTTTTGATGCCCAACTCTTTGAGATTTTGACCCTGTTTTAGGGCATTTCCCTTGCCTGTTGCGAGTTGTTTATACGCCTTGTCGTATGATGTTTGAGCCTTGCCAAGTGCAGCGCCAATATCATCCATAGACTCCACGAAGAGTGTCAATTGATCATACAGTTTCGACCCTTGCTCGACAATCTTCTCTGTGTTTTTATCTTGCGCATCGCGCCTCCAAATGTCGTTTACCATCTTCAGCATCGCGAAGAGGTTTGTTGGCGACGAGATGATCACTTTGTTCTCGTATGCTTCTGCCCAAAGTCCGCTCTCGGCGTGCATCGCAGCGAGGAATGCAGGTTCGCTGGGGATAAACATGATGACGAAATCTGGCGAGTTCAACAACCTCTGATACTCCTTGTTCGCAAGCTCCTTGATGTGGAGTTTTACCGATAGGATATGTGCTGCCATCAGCTCCTTGCGTTGCGCCTCGTTCTCTGCGCCATTGTAGTCTACAAACGCTGTGAGCGATGTTTTCGAATCTATGACGATCGATTTTCCCTCTGGCAATTTCAAGATTACATCTGGGCGCAGGTTGTTCCCATCTTCGCCTTTTAGGTTCTCTTGGGTTGTGTAGTGAGTCCCCTTTATTAGGTTTGAGCTCTCTAGTATTCTTTCGAGAATCATCTCTCCCCAATCTCCTTGCACCTTTGAATTTCCGCGTAGTGCAGAGGTTAGGTTGTTCGTTTCGGCGGTGATTTTTCGGTTGAGATCCATCAGGTTTTTCAACTCATTTTGCAGCGCGCCGCGTTGTGTATTCTCTGTTGAGTGTATGCTCTCTACGCGCTCTCGGAACGCTTTTATATTCTCTTGAAACGGTTTGAGCAGTTGGTCTATCGACTCCTTGCTTCGTTGGTTCATTCGCTCGGTTTGTTCAGCTAGAATATCTGCCGCCATACCTTTGAATTGATCGGCCAACGTCTTGTCGCGGCGCTCCTGCTCCTCTTTTAGTATCTGCTTCTGCTCCACCATTGCGGCGATCTTCGCATTTGCGAGGTCCAATTCGCGCGTAGTGTTGTTTGCTATTGTGTTGGCTCTGTTTAGCTCTTCGTTTAGCTCCGCTATGTCGCACTCCAAATTTGCTGCGGCGTTGTTTGCTCTCACTAGGTTGAGATATAGTGCTATCGCTGTTGCTGCGAATAGGGCAATCGCCACTAGAAGTATTGCTATTGTTGTTGTCATGTGAACAAAGGTAGTAAAATCTCAAAGTAATCTCAAAAAAAATAACTATCTTTGGGCGACTTTTAGTGTTATATAAAAATAGGTAAGGAATATGCGCATACTCTCTCCTTCGATGCTCTCGGCCGATTTCGGCAATTTGGAGCGCGACACAAAGATGGTTGACGGCAGTCGTGCCGAATGGATCCATATCGATGTTATGGATGGTGTTTTCGTGCCGAATATCTCGTTTGGGTTTCCGGTGCTGGAGGCTGTGAATCGCTATTCGGATAAGATAATGGATGTCCACTTGATGATTGTCAATCCGGGCGATTATGTCGCGCGTTTTGTCAAGGCTGGAGCCGATGTCGTGACGTTCCATATCGAGGCTGTGGAGTCTGAGGATGAGGCTTTCGAGGTTATCAAGAAGATCAAGATGTCAGGCGCTAGAGCTGGTATTTCTATTAAACCTGGTACTCCAATAACAGCTATCGAGGGTCTTGTCGAGTATCTCGACTTGGTCCTTGTGATGAGCGTTGAACCGGGCTTTGGTGGTCAGAAATTTATGCCAGAGATGTTGGATAAGTGCCGTGCGTTGCGCGCTATTATCGATGCTGGAGGTTATGACTGCGTAGTGCAGATCGATGGTGGTATCTCTGCGGCGAATGCAGGGGAGGTCTTCGCTTCGGGTGTCGATTGTGTTGTTGCGGGTAACGCTGTCTTTTGCGCAGAGAATCCGCAGGCAGAGATTGTAAAGATATTAGAGGCATAGGATGATTTCATTAGATAATCTTACGGTAAGTTACGGTGGTTGGACTCTGTTCGACAACATCTCGTTTCTCATCAATGCGAAGGATAGGATAGGTCTTATCGGTCGCAATGGTGCGGGCAAGAGTACTCTTCTGAAGATTATCATTGGCGAGCAGCAAGCTACGTCTGGCGGTGTGTCGCAGAATGGCGATTGCACTATTGGCTACTTGCCGCAACAGATGCGCGTTGCCGATACCACTTCGTTGGTTGAGGAGACGGGTAAGGCTTTTGAGGAGGTTTTGCGTGTCGAGAGCAGGATCGCGGAGTTGACGGCGGAGTTGGCGGAGCGCACCGATTATGAGAGCGCGGAGTATAGCGCTATAATCGAGCGATTGACTGCGGCGCAGGATCGTTACCACATTTTGGGCGGCGATAGTCGCGATGCAGATATCGAGAAGACGTTGTTGGGCCTTGGCTTTAAGAGGTCTGATTTTGGACGTGCCACGAGCGAGTTTTCGGGCGGTTGGCGTATGCGCATTGAGCTTGCTAAGTTGCTGTTGCGCCGTCCTTCGATCTTCTTGTTAGATGAGCCAACGAACCACCTCGACATTGAATCTATTCAGTGGCTTGAGGAGTATTTGAAGAGCTATAGCGGTGCTGTGTTGTTGATTTCGCACGATAAGATGTTCCTCGATGCTGTGACGAATCGCACTGTTGAGTTGTCGATGGGTAAGGCTTTCGACTATAAGGTTGGCTATTCGCGCTTTGTGGAGTTGCGTGCGGAGCGCAGGGAGCAGCAGCAGGCGGCGTATGAGAATCAGCAGAAGTTGATTGAGAAGAGCGAGGAGTTCATCGAGAAGTTTAGATATAAACCTACGAAGAGCAATCAGGTCCAGTCGCGCATCAAGCAGTTGGATAAGATTGAGCGCATCGAGGTTGAGGAGGAGGATTTGGCTAAGCTCAATATTAAGTTTCCACCGGCGCCGCGTTCGGGCGATATTGTGGCGACGATTGACGAGGTTGGAAAATCATTCGATAATAAGCATGTTTTCAGCGGTGCCAATTTCACTATTGAGCGTGGTCAGAAGATCGCGTTGATAGGTCGCAATGGCGAGGGAAAGAGTACTTTGGCGCGTATTTTACGCGGCGAGTTAGATGCTACGGAGGGTTCTGTTAAGATTGGTGCTAATGTCAAGATTGGCTATTTTGCTCAGAACCAAGATGATTTGATGGATGGCGATTTCACGGTTTTCGATACGTTGGATCGCGTTGCTGTTGGCGATGTTAGGACACGTTTGCGCGATATTTTGGGTGCCTTTTTGTTCCGCGGCGATGATATTGAGAAGAAGGTCAAGGTTCTTTCGGGTGGCGAGCGTTCGCGCCTTGCTATGGCGAGGTTGATGTTGGAGCCATATAATTTGTTGATTCTTGATGAGCCAACGAACCACATGGATATGCGCTCGAAGGAGATTTTGAAGCAAGCTTTGATTGCGTTTGACGGCACTGTGGTTGTCGTTTCGCACGATCGTGACTTCTTGGACGGCTTGGTCGATAGGATCTACGAGTTCCGCGATGGGGGCGTTACGGAGTATCTTGGCGGCATTTTGTACTTCTTGGAGAAGCGTAAGGTTGAGTCGATGCGCGACATTGAGCGCATGGAAAAACCTCAGAAAAAAGAGAATGTCGTAGCGGCGGAGCAGAAGGGTGGTAGCGCTTTGAGCTACGAGGAGCAGAAGGAGCTGGAGCGCGAGATCCGCAAGGCGCGCAAGGGTGTTGAGAGTGTCGAGGGGGAGCTGGAGCAGATTGAGAAGCAGATCGCGGAGTTTGATGCTAAGATGGCTGCTGCTGCGGAGTATAACGAGGAGGATTATAAGGCTTATGCTGAGCTGAAGAAGTTGCAAGATAGCAAGATGCACACTTGGGAGCAGTTGAGCTACGAGCTAGAGATTATAGAGAGTAGAAAATAATAAAAAACATAGAAAATGGAGAGTAACAATAGTAATAACAGCAACAGAATCTTCGGTATTCGTCCCGTTGTTGAGGCTATTCAGGCGCGCAAGGAGCTTGAGAAGGTCTATATCAAGAAGGGTGCGGATGGTCAATTGATGACGGAGTTGCGCGATATTTGTCAGCGCCACCACATTCGCGTTCAGGAGGTTCCAGTTGAGAAGTTGAATAAGCTTGTTAGGGGCAATCATCAGGGTGTTGTCGCACAGCTTTCGCAGATCGATTATGTCGATGTGCAGGATATCATCGAGCGTGTTCCTGAGGATGAGACACCTCTTATCGTTGTCTTTGATGGTGTGACTGACGTCCGCAATTTTGGAGGTATTGCGCGTAGCGCGGAGTGTGCTGGAGCGCATGGATTAATCGCTCCGTTGAAGAACTCTGCACCTGTTAATGGCGATGCTATGAAGGCTTCGGCGGGTGCTTTGACTTCGATTCCTGTGGCGCGCGTTGGTTCAATTCGTACTACGTTGATGAGCTTCAAGGCGGAGGGTTACCAGATTGTTGCCGCTACGGAGAAGAGCCGCAAGTTGCTCTACGATGCTGATTTCCGCCAACCTACGGTTTTGGTTATGGGTTCCGAGCAGACTGGTATCTCGAAGGAGGTTATGAAGATGTGCGATGAGCAGTTGGCTATTCCGTTGATTGGTCATATTGAGTCGTTGAATGTCTCGGCGGCAGCTGCGGTGTTGCTTTTCGAGGTTGTACGCCAGAGAATCGGTGGTTCGACAAGCGCCGAGTAGGGTTGTCGTTGAGCATGATCGGCTTGGCTCTGTCACGATAAATCGTAGTGCGCGCGCTAGGCGTGTCTCGATTAGTGTCACGGCGCAGGGCGATGTCCGCTTGACCTTTCCTGTGAGTGGTCGCAACTCAAGTGTTGAGTTTGCGATGGAGTTTTTGGAGGGGCGTGTAGAGTGGGTTTTAGCGGCTCGGCAGAGGGTTTTGCGAGCCAATGAGGGGCGCGCGGGTAGTGTTCCGATAGTTGATAAGGGCGAGATTGAGCTTTTGCGTAGCAGGGCGAAGAGCTATTTGCCGGAGCGTTTGCAGCAGTTGGCTGTGAGATACGGCTTTAAGTATGGAGTCGTTTCGGTACGTTTGGCGCGAACAAAATGGGGTTCGTGCAGAGGCAATAACGATATATCGTTGTCGTTGTTTTTAATGACGTTGCCGCCGCATCTGATCGATTTCGTCTTGATCCACGAGCTTTGCCACACGGTGCATCACAACCATTCGCCGCAGTTTCACGCATTGGTCGATAGATGCGTTGGGGGTCGCGAGCGCGAACTGCACAACGAGCTGCGCCAATACCCTTGCGGCGCACGACGGAGGGAGAAGAGTAGAATATAGTAGAGATTAAAAATAGAAAAAAGATAATTATGAGTTACAATAAGATACCGACATATATGAAGATTCTTCTTAGTATGTTGTTAGGTTTGGTGGTTGGAGTGTTGGCAGTTGCGTTTGACTTTACGCACTTTATTAAGATGTGGGTTTCGCCTTTTGGTGAGATCTTCATTCGCCTTTTGAAGATGATTGCTGTCCCTTTGGTCTTGGTTTCGTTGATCAATGGCGTTGGTGGCATGGGCGATGTTGCGCGTTTGGCGAAGATGGGCGTTCGCACATTGGTTTTGTATGTTGCTACTACTGTTGCTTCGATTACGTTGGGTGTGATCTTGGTTTCGATTGTACGCCCTGGGGCAGTTGTTTCGAGCGTTACGTCGCAGGCTCTCTACCGCTATTTCGATAGCTCTTCTGTGTCGAAGGTTGCGAGCAGTGCTGCGCAGATCGAGGCTCAATCGCCGTTGAAGGCTTTTGTTGATATGGTGCCTGAGAATATGATTGGTGCTATGGGCAACAACTCTGCGATGTTGCAGATTATCCTTATTGCGGCTATGATCGGAATCTCTGTTATCTTGGTTGGACAGGAGACGAGCAAACCATTCCGCGACTTCATTTCGAGTTTGGATAAGATTGTCATTAAGCTAATCGAGATCGTGATGAGCTTCGCTCCGTATGGTGTCTTTGCGCTTATCACCAATATGGTCCTTGATAGCGCTGGTGATGGTTCGCTTTTGGGCGCTTTGGGGCTATATATGATGACTGTTATAGGTGGATTGCTGGCTATGATGTTGATCGTTTACCCTCTTATCATTAAGTTCTTCACGAAGATCGATCCATGGCACTTTGTCAAGTCGATGTTCCCAGTCCAGATGTTGGGCTTTACCACATCCTCTAGTGCCGCTACGTTGGCTACGACTATGGAGACTAGCAACAAGGTGTTGGGTCTTCCGGAGTCTGTCACGTCATTTACTTTGCCAGTTGGTGTGACTATAAATATGGATGGCACGAGCATCTATCAAGCTATTGCTGTGGTCTTTATCGCGCAAGTTATGGGTATCGATTTGACGCTGTCGCAACTCTTGATTATTATTGCTACTACAACACTATCTTCTATCGGTACACCGGGTGTTCCGGGCGGTAGCATCGTCGTTACGATGATGGTTTTGTCTACGGTGGGTATCCCTGCTGAGGGGTTGGCGTTGATTATGGGTGTCGATCGCCCATTGGATATGTTGCGCACATCGGTAAATGTTACGGGCGATGTTGCAGTATCGGCACTAGTAGCCGAGAGCCTCGAAAAATAGGCTCTTTTTCTCACTCAATACATTTTAGAGAATATCTTAGAATAGGATTGCAGCACGCATCTGTATGGTGCTGAAGTCGATGCCGTTGCTCCACTCTGTTGAGTTGCTTAGCAGGTCGCCGTTGTATGTGATGCCGTTTGAGCTATCAGCATATTTGTCGTTGTTCATATATGTGTAGTTCAAACCGAGCAAGATATTGCTTATTGGGTACCAATTTAGACCAACGCAATAGCCCAATGCTGAACCACCCATAATCTCGTAGCCAGCAATTTTGTCATCGTTGAAGTTGATGCCCGAAACGCGCGCCATAATCTCAAGATTACCGCTCTTCTTGCGCATCTTCATAGCGCCAAACTCCGCTTCAGAGCCTACGTAGCCGCGTTGTTCGCCAAGTATCATATATGAAGCCATGGCGTACCAACCGCTGATGTATGAGCGTCCAAGCTCAACGTGGTTGCCATCAGTTGAGAGATCATAGCGCGAAATTGATGTTCCGATATACTCTCCCATAAGCAGCAGTTTATTGGTGCGTAGTGCCACCTCACCACTGATCATCTCGTAGTTGTTGACATATCCACCTTTGCCAGCCCCCGCTACGCTCCACTCCACGAAGGTGTGTCCGTCAACGCGACTCTCCGTATCTGATATGAAGCTCAAAACGCGGTCATCATTGCCCCAAGCATCAGGTTTGTGGTACGATGCACCAACACCAACGTGCAGCATGATGTTATCCTTCTTCAGAGGCAACACAACGATACGTCCCGAACCACTCACTCCATCATCTCCTGCGTTCTCCTGCTTCTGGTTCGAGCTAAGTCGCGGACCGAATAGACCGACCGATGCCCACCAACGATCGCCATATCCTGCCGTTGCAACTCCAAGTCGACGACCGCCCGTAAAGGCTTGAATCGCCATTGAGCGCTCCAGAGTGTTCATATAGAACCAACTCGCTTGTTGATCTACACTCAATGCCTCTTTGATATTTCCGGCGCGAATAGAGTAGTTTTTGTGGAATTGATATTTGATTGCAGCATCTTTAATATCGACCGATCCGTGGTCAAAATCGATATCAATATCTGCGAAAATCTTGTTGTAGATCTGTGTTCTCACGCCAAGTCGAATGCGGCGTAAGATAAAACCATTCGAGAGGCGGAACTCTCCGTCGTTACCACTCAACGAGGTGTTGCTATACTCCAACCCATCGAGCGACGAAGTGGGCATATAGAACGCCACAGCGCCGTCAATACAGTTGTTGAGCGACACCTTGAAGTTGCCATCGTTCGAGCTGAAGCTCAGTCGCCCATCCTTGAAATAGAGCTGCGCCTCGTGCTTCTCATCTTGATAAAGTTCTGCATTTTTAGCCTCTGCAGAGTGTGAAAAAGTGGAGAAAAACGTTAAAAAAGTTGCAAAAAGTAGTAGTTTTTTCATAAAAAAGGTACGTTTTTGTGCTGTAATTTAGCAAAAAAATTAACTTTTTCTGCAAAATTTACTTGGTTTTGTATGAGCAGCGATACTTTCCTTTGGTCAGATTTACCAACTTATTCTTGATCATCGTACGCTTCAATGGAGAGATATGGTCAACGAAAACCTTACCCTCAATGTGGTCATACTCATGTTGAATGACGCGTGCCGGAAGCCCCTCGATTAGCTCCTCATGCTCCTCGAAATTCTCGTCCAACCAGCGCAACTTAATCGCTGCAGGGCGATTGACATTTGCATGGATTCCAGGAAGCGACAAACACCCCTCCTCGAAGCCCGACATCTCCTCCGACACCTCCAAAATCTCAGGGTTGATATATACCTTTTCAAACCCCTCCAACTCCGGGTTGTCCGCTGCCCAAGGAGTGCAATCAACGATGAACATACGAATGTTCTTGCCGATTTGCGGCGCTGCAAGACCTACACCCTCACAATTCTTGAGTGTAGCCCACATATTCTCGATGAGTTTATCTAGCTCTGGATAATCCTTTGTTATCTCCTCCGACTCGTTACGTAGAATCTGCGAGCCATATATATGTAGTGGATAAATCATATCTATAAATATTTCCTTTTATTACATTTCGTTGTATGCACGACTATCCATATAGCCCTGCAAAATTATTGTTGCCGAGACCTTGTCGACCAACGCCTTATCGCGGCGCGCCATCTTCCCGATCCCGCTCTCCAAAATAGTGCGCTGCGCCAAAACAGAGGTGAAACGCTCATCGTGCAGCACAATCTCTTTATCGGGATATGTTGCCTTCAGCTTCGCAACCAATGGCTCAATCTTCTCCCACGTTTGCGACGGCGCACCACTCATCTGTGTCGGTTTCCCAACTACGATTGTCGTTACATCCTCCCTCTCGAAATAGCCCTTGAGCCACTTCTCAAGCTCGTGTGTCGCAACGGTCTCCAACCCTCCGGCAATAATGCGCAGAGGGTCGCTAACAGCAACCCCCGTACGTTTCATACCATAATCTATCGCAAGAATGCGCCCCATTATAGTTATATTGATTATTGACCAGCCTTCTTGAACAACTCGCGGAACGACGTAGCCTTAGAGATCATTGCGTGCAAATCTGCAATCGCAACGCGCTCCTGCTGCATCGAGTCGCGGTGACGAACCGTCACAGTCTTATCCTCTGCCGTTTGGTGGTCAACAGTAATACAGAATGGTGTTCCAACAGCATCTTGGCGGCGGTAACGCTTTCCGATCGAGTCCTTCTCATCGTAGTTCACGTTGAAGTCGAACTTCAGATCATCCATGATCTCGCGAGCGATCTCTGGCAAACCATCCTTCTTTGTAAGTGGCATAACTGCAGCCTTGATTGGCGCTAGTGCCGCTGGCAATGCCAAAACAACACGCATATCGCCACCCTCAAGGTTCTCCTCCTTGTACGATGCAGACATCACCTGCAAGAACATACGGTCAACACCAATCGAAGTCTCAACTACGTAAGGAACATAGCTCTCGTTTGTCTCAGGGTCGAAGTATTGGATCTTCTTTCCAGAGAACTTTTGGTGGTTACCCAAGTCGAAATCTGTGCGAGAGTGGATACCCTCAACCTCCTTGAATCCGAATGGGAAGTTATACTCAATATCTGCTGCCGCATTAGCGTAGTGTGCCAACTTATCGTGGTCGTGGAATTTGTAGTTCGCATCGCCAAAACCAAGTGCGCGGTGCCACTTCATGCGCGACTCCTTCCACTCGTTCCACCACTTCATCTCCTCGCCCGGACGAACGAAGAATTGCATCTCCATCTGCTCAAACTCCCTCATGCGGAAGATGAATTGACGCGCAACGATCTCGTTACGGAACGCCTTACCGATCTGTGCAATACCGAAAGGAAGTTTCATGCGACCACTCTTCTGTACGTTCAAGTAGTTCACGAAGATACCTTGCGCCGTCTCTGGACGTAGGTAGATTGTGTTTGCTCCGTCAGCCGTAGATCCCATTTGAGTAGAGAACATAAGGTTGAATTGGCGAACATCTGTCCAGTTGCGTGTTCCCGAAATTGGACATACGCACTCAGCATCAACGATGATGTTGCGAAGCTCCTCAAGGTTGCTATCGTTAAGAGCATCAACGAAACGCTTATGCATAGCATCACGCTTAGCTGCGATCTCCAATACGCGAGGTGCCGTAGTGCGGAACTGCTCCTCATCGAAGCTCTCGCCGAAGCGCTTCTTCGCCTTGTCTACCTCCTTTTGGATCTTCTCATCTTGCTTTGCCAACCACTCCTCGATAAGTACATCGGCACGGTAGCGCTTCTTCGAATCCTTGTTGTCGATCAATGGATCGTTGAACGCTCCAACGTGACCTGAAGCCTCCCATGTGCGTGGGTGCATGAAGATCGCTGCGTCAAGTCCTACGATATTCTCGTGCAACTTAACCATTGAATCCCACCAATATCTCTTGATGTTATTCTTCAACTCAGCACCATTTTGACCATAGTCATAAACAGCACCAATACCATCATAAATCTCACTTGAAGGGAATACAAAACCATACTCCTTACAGTGTGCAACCAATTTCTTGAACAACTCCTCTTGTGTCATAACTCTAAATTATATCTATTTTTTAATCTTATTTCTTCTTTGCATTTTCGCGCTCCTGCGCCGCCAAAGCCTCCTCATAGCGAAGTTGGAAGTTCGACTTCTTCTTATCCTTATTCTTCGTCACATTAGCGCGAAGGATAGCCTCGATCTTCTCATCATCGACAAACTTGCGGATGATAACCGTCTGCGCAATTGTCAAGATGTTGAATAGGAAGTAGTAGTAGCAAAGTCCGCTCGAATAGCTGTTGAACCACGACAACATCATGATCGGCATCATATACAACATCATGAACTTCATTCCCGCCATTTGAGGCTGTCCTGACGACGATTGCTCGTAGTTCATCTTCGAGTAGAAGTACATTACAACAGCCATCAACAACGCCCAAAGACTTACATGGTCGCCATAGAACGGAATGTTGAATGGAAGGTTCAACACGCTATCATAAGATGACAAATCATTCGCCCAAAGGAACGATTCGCCACGCAACTCAATCGAAGCAGGGAAGAAGCGGAACATCGCGATGATGATCGGCATCTGAATAAGCATCGGAAGACAACCACCAAGCGGATTGATACCCGTCTTGCGATATAGCTCCATCGTTGCTTGCTGCTTCTTCTGTGCATCTGCTGGCTTAGGGTACTTCTCGTTCAAAGCCTCGATCTGCGGCTTCACAAGGCGCATCTTAGCCATCGAAACGTAGCTGCTATATGTCATCGGGAAGATCACAAGCTTAACGAAGATAGCAAGGATCAAGATGATAAGACCGAAGTTTAGATCAAAACCGCGCAAGATGTTGAAGATAGGGATCACAAGGAACTTGTTGACCCAACCAAAGATACCCCAACCAAGTGGAATAAGCTTCTCAAACGCTGTTGCAGCGACCTCTCCATCCTTATCCTCAAACGCAACGATAGTGTTCAACTCGTTAAGCGTAGAGTAGCTATTTGGTCCAAAGTATAGCGCCAAATCGTATGACGTACTCTCTGGCGAAAGCGGCAAAGCCAACTTCGCCGAAAAGCTCTTGATGAATCCAGAGCCAGGAGCCTCAGTAGTGTAGCTAACATCCGCAGATGAGAACTTCTCGCCACCCTTAGCAATAAGGATAGAGCTGAAATATTGCTGCTTAAACGCAACCCAATCAACACTCTTCTCAACCTCCTCGCTCTGGTTCTTATCGCCCATAGATAGCTCCTCGACACCACTCTCACCCACAAGATGATAAGCCACAGTGGTGTAGTTATTCTCATTTGTGAAGCCCCTCTCATTCTGGAACGAACGGTTAGCCCACTCCAAAATCATAGCTGGCTGGTTAGCCAAAATATCATCCATATTGTCGCGCTCGATGCGAAGATCAACAAGGTAGTCGCGCGCCTCATCCTGAGTGTTGTACAACGTGTAGACGTAGCGAAGACGTGCGCCAGAGTCAAGACTCAACGACATCGTTAGCTCCTCGCCACCCTCAACGCGGCGGCGTGGCTCAACATTGAATGTGTACTGCGACGTATTTACCTTTACATTGTTGCCACTGCTATTGCGGATGTAGAACTCCAAATCTGTCTTAGCATTTGCACGCTCAAACATCTTTACCAACTCCGTGCGCTGCTCGCTATCCTCCGCAAACTTCGTGTAATCCTTCAATGTTACACCCTTGATCTGACCTCCACGGCTAGAGAACTCAACCTTCATTAGGTCGTTCTCCATCGTTATGGTGCGCGATGTCGCGTTCTTAGCATTTGTCAATCGCTGACCAATTGTCGCAACGCTTCTGCTGCGGCGTTGCTGCTCGCTACGGTTAGCTTCATGCGCTGCCTCAGCCTCCTCTGCGAGCTTAAGCTCCGCGATCTGCGCCTCATAAGCCGCTTTCTGCGCGTTGTACTTCTCCTGCTGCTTCGAATTGAAATACGAGAAGCCGAAGAACATTGCACTGATAAGTGCTAACGCTATAATCTTATTCTTATCCATACCTATTTTATATATACGTATTAGTTTAGACCCTTGTGCTTCAAAGCTGCAGCGACAAACGCTACGAACAATGGGTGCGGCGTAAGAACCGTACTCTTATACTCTGGGTGGTACTGCGTTCCAACGAACCATGGGTGATCCTTAACCTCGACAACCTCCACAAGGCCCGTCTCAGGGTTGATACCAGCAGCCTGCATACCCGCAGCCTCATAAGCCTCCTTATAGTTTGAGTTGAACTCGTAGCGGTGGCGGTGGCGCTCCGAAATAGATGTCGAACCGTAAGCCTTAGCTACATTTGAACCCTCAGTCAAAGCACATGGGTAAGCTCCAAGGCGCATCGTGCCACCCTTAGCCGTGATGCCCTTCTGCTCCTCCATAATATCGATCACAGGGTGAGCCGTCATAGGGTCCATCTCGCTAGAATTAGCATCCTTATGGCCCAAGACATTGCGCGCAAACTCAATCACAGCACACTGCATACCCAAACAGATTCCAAGGAACGGAATCTTGCTCTCGCGAGCAAACTGAACAGCCAAAACCTTACCCTCAATACCGCGATTACCAAAGCCCGGAGCGACCAAAATAGCCGCCTTATCACCCAACCTCTCAGCGATATTATCCGTTGTCAACTTCTCAGAATTAACATAAGTCAACTTTACCTTCGTGTTGTTCTCAGCTCCAGCGTGGATGAACGACTCAGCGATAGATTTGTAAGCATCAGGAAGCTCCGTATATTTACCAACCAACGCAATCTCGATGTTGTGCTGTGGGTTCTTAACCTTATCCACAAACTCGCTCCACTTAGCCATATCTGGCGTAGCATCAGCATCCAACGCCAACTTCTGGCATACAACCTTATCCAAATCTTGAGCCTGCATCTTCAAAGGAACCTCATAGATCGTTGGAACGTCAATAGACTCCATAACAGCATCTGGGTCAACATTACAGAACAAACCAACCTTGCGGCGCAACTCAGGCGACAACGTATGCTCCGAACGCAACACCAAGATATCTGGCTGAAGACCATTCTCCAACAACATCTTCACAGAGTGCTGCGTTGGCTTAGTCTTCAACTCGCCCGATGCAGCCATATATGGAATCAACGTCAAGTGAACCAAGATAGAGTTGCTAGCACCCAAAGAGTAGCGCAACTGGCGAACAGACTCAACGAATGGTTGACTCTCGATGTCGCCAACAGTACCGCCGATCTCAGTGATGATAACATCGTACTTCTTAGTTTGACCCAAAAGTTGAATGCGGCGCTTGATCTCATCCGTGATGTGAGGAATAACCTGAACAGTCTTGCCCAAGAACTCGCCCTTGCGCTCCTTCTCGATAACGCTCTGGTAGATGCGACCCGTCGTAACGTTGTTCGCCTTAGATGTTGGCATAGCAGTGAAGCGCTCGTAGTGACCCAAATCAAGATCGGTCTCAGCACCATCCTCCGTAACGTAGCACTCCCCATGCTCGTAAGGGTTCAACGTTCCTGGATCGACATTGATATATGGATCCAACTTCTGAATCGTCACGCTATATCCGCGAGCCTGCAACAGACGCGCCAATGATGCAGAGATGATTCCCTTACCCAACGATGAGGCTACTCCTCCCGTTACAAAAATGTACTTTGACTTCTCTAGTTTCATATCTTATTTTCTTCTTTATTCTTCTCTCTTTCTTCTCTCTTATTGTTGTTCTGTTTGGTTCTCTGCTGTTTCAGCTTTTGGCGCTTCTGCTTCTGCTGATGGTTGGCGTGACGCTAGATCTACGATCTTGATCTTCTCCTTCAACTCTGCGATTTCGCGCTTCGCCTTCTCGATCTTCTTCTCGACCGAAGCGATCATGCTCTCGGCACCCTTCGAGCGTGCGAAGAAGCCAAGGTTGTTCTCCAACTGGTTGATCTCGCTATTAAGCTCCTTGACCTTAGACATCAGCTTATCTTTCTCGCCCTTGGCGCCATTTGCCCCGCCCTTAATCGTATTTGCGACCCTCTCCTTGAAGGCGCCCAACTTTCTTTCGCGTTGCTCGCCGCGCATCAACTCAAAGAGTTTGTCGACAACCTCCTTGTAGCGCTTTTGCAAAGCCTCTCTGCTCTTTGCTGGGACATGGCCAATTGCGCTCCACTTGCGTTGCAGCTCCTTGATAGCCTCGATGCTCTCTGCTTTTGCTTCGCCAACCATCTGCTCCAGAGTCGCGATCAACTCCTCCTTTTGCTTCAGGTTCTCGTTTTGGTCACCCGACTCGCTAGCGAAGTGTTCTGCCTTGCGAGTGAAGAATGTGTCGCACGCAGCGCGGAATCGCTTCCACAAAATCTCTGATTGACGCTTCGGAACACCGCCGATTGTTTTCCACTTGCTTTGAAGCTCCAAAATAGCATCAGTAGCTCCTCTCCAATCCTCGCTCTGCGCAAGAGCCTCTGCTGCAACACAGATCTCCTCCTTGCGTGCTGCGTTGCCGTCGATCTGATCCTTCACACCTGCAAAGAATTGGCGCTTCGCATCGAAGAATGCATTGCACGCAGTGCGCAGACGGTTATAGATCTTCGTATTATCCTTCTTCGGTGCAAATCCGATCTTCTTCCACTCGCCCTGAAGCGTGATGAGCGTTTCGCTCGCTGCGATCCACCCCTTGCGATCCTCAAGATTGCTATTCAAAAGAGCCTCGATCTTCTCGCAAATCTCCTCCTTGCGCTTCAAATTATCCTCTAGCTCGCTCTTTAGCGACTCGAAGTAATCTGCATGGCGCTTATTGATCACGCTTGTAGCATCTTTGAATCGCTGCCATATCGCCTCCTTCTGATCAGCCTCCACAGGACCTGTCTCTCGCCACTGATCGTGGAGCGGTTGAAGCTGGTGGAACGACTCAACAGCCTTATCCTCCATCTTTACCAACTCCTCCGCAGCTTCGCAAAGAGCGGTTTTAGCCTCAAGGTTCTTGCGAAGATCAAGGTCGCGAAGCTCGCGGTTGATCTTTATAATTGAGTAGAAATTCTCGCTATATAGGTTGTAGCGCTCCCAGATATCCTTCACACTTTGGATAGGCACACTTCCCGTGTCGCGCCAGCGCTGTTGCAACTCGCGGAACTTTGGGAACGAATGGTTCTGATTCTCATCACTCTCCGACAACTCCTTCAACTCGGCGATGATCTGCTCCTTGATCTTGAGATTCATCTCTCTCTCGGCCTCTTGCTGCTCAAGGTGCGCATCGCGCTTCTTGCGATACTCCGCAAAAAGAGCCTTTAGCTTGATCTCCTCTTCGCTCAATGTTGCTTCTACTTCAGCTTCAACTGCCTCAGCTGTTTCAGTTGCCTCTGCGTTTGTTGCATTTGCTGCTGCGTCAATCTTGTAGAAGGCTGTTTTGATAGCCTCCACAGTGTTGCGAAGTGACTCGATAGGTTCGGTAGCGATTAGCTTCTCAAGAAGTGTCACAAGCTCGACTCTGCTCATTGAGTCGAAGCTTGGCTCTGCGTTGTTGTTGATACTCTTTGTTGTGTTGTCCATTGTGTGATATTTACTAACTCGCAAATATAGAGATAAAAAAGAAGATTCTGCCCCTTTTTTAGAGTGAAATTTGTGTTAAATTGATGAATAAATAGTTAAAACGTGAAAAATGGAGTTTGATTGCTGCTCTTAACTCTTTTTTTACTATCTTAGCGACAAAGAAAAAATAGAGTGAAACTGTAAAGGTTGAGTAGGTAATATGATGTTTTCGTTGATGACGATGGATCTGGCGGAGTTATTCTCGCTGCCGGTTACATCTCCGGAGTTGAAGTTTTTGATAATACTGGGGATTATCCTCGTGGCACCGCTTATTTTGGATAGGTTGAGGGTGCCGCATATATTGGGTCTGATCATAGCTGGAGCGATGGTCGGGGAGTATGGTTTTAACTTGCTGGAGAGGGATAGTGGAATCGTGATGTCGGGTACGGCTGGATTGCTCTACATAATGTTCTTGGCGGGTCTTGAGATCGATATGAATGAGTTCATAAAGAATCGTTGGAAATCGATCGTCTTTGGACTCTATACCTTTGTGATTCCGATGGTTATAGGTGTCGTGGCATCTATCTATCTGTTGGAGTTTCCGATGATGACTTCGGTCTTGCTGGCGAGTATGTTCGCTTCGCATACGTTGTTGACTTATCCTATCATTTCGAAGCTCGGAGTGAAGCGCAACAGGGCGGTGACAATTGCCATTGGAGGAACGGTTATAGCTGATACGTTGGCACTGCTCGTTTTGGCAGTTGTAGTAGGTATGACGGAGGGGCAGGTTGATGCTGCGTTTTGGCTCTCGATGGGTGGGAAATTCTTGCTCTTTGCAGTGACGATATTTGGGTTGTTTCCACCAATTGCGCGCTTCGTCTTGAGGCGTTGCAGCGACGGTTTGGTGCAGTATGTTTTTGTGCTTTTCATGCTCTTCTTGGGTGCGATATTGGCGCAGATTGCTGGTGTGGAGGGTATCATTGGTGCGCTCTTTACGGGGCTTGCGTTAAATAGGCAGATACCTAGCTCTTCGGCGCTGATGTATAGGATTGAGTTTGTGGGAAATGCGATCTTCA
This sequence comes from Rikenellaceae bacterium, assembly GCA_047174045.1. Taxonomy (GTDB): domain Bacteria; phylum Bacteroidota; class Bacteroidia; order Bacteroidales; family Rikenellaceae; genus Alistipes. The sequence continues at coordinate 17,508 of JBCQUJ010000002.1, read as the reverse complement.
TTCCCTTCTTTTTGATTGGTGTGGGTATGTTGATCGACTATCGCGCGTTGTCGGATCTGATGACAATTTATGTGGCATTTGTGATGACGAGTGTGGCGATTGTAACTAAATATATTGCGGCATATTTGACCCAAAAAAGCTTCGGATATACAAGTGATGAACGAAGCGTGATATTTGGTTTGAGCAGTGCGCGCGCCGCGGCAACTCTTGCCGTTGTGTTGGTGGGTTACAATGTTGGTCTGTTTGAGCTGAGTGTTCTGAATGGAACTATCGTGATGATATTCATAACGTGTTCTGTGGCATCTATATCGGCGCAGAGGGGTGGTTATAAACTCTCGATGGCGGAGGCGATAGATATAGATGGAAGCAACACCGATGAGGAGGATTTGCCGAAGATATTGTTGCCGCTAAATTCGGTTGACAAGGTGTCGGATATGGTGACCTTTGCGAACTTGATTGCCCCTTCGCATAGCGCCGTGACCGTGGCGAGTGTGGTGTCGGATTCGAAGGATGAGAATGTGCAGCTGTCGCAATCGAAGAAGATATTTGATGATGCGTTGCATAGCGCCTCGACACTCGATAGGGTTATCGATACGTTGATGCGATACGACACAAGCTATTCCAACGGAATATCGAATATAATACGCGAAAATAATATTAGCGACTTGGTGTTGAGCATACGCGTGGATCAAGATTTTTCGCCAAAAGTTATCTCGAAGATTATAAATGGTTCGGTCCACAGCGCCAGCGTTACGACCTTTATGTATCGCGCTCTGCAACCTATTGAAACGATTCGCAGATATGTGGTTGTGGTGCCGCCAAATGCGGAGTTGGAGATTGGATTCAGAGCGTGGGTTGTGCGTCTATGGTCGCTGCTTCGTGCTACGGGTGCTACGGCAACGATATACGCTACGAAGGAGGGTATGGAGGTGTTGCAACAGATAAATAGAGTTGTGCCGGTGCGTATCGAAATGCGTGAATTTAAGAGGTATAGCGACCTGTTGATAGTGACCAAAGATTTGAAGCGCGATGATGCGCTTGTGTTTGTTATGAGTAAACATCTGCATCCGTCATACGACCCTCTGATGGAGGATATGCCACACTATATAAATGAACACTTCAGCAGCAACAACTTCGTATTGATATACCCTTATGAGAGTGGATCGGTGAAGGGTGATTTGGATGGTATGATCAACGTAGATTCGATCAACGTAGTGGCGAGGATCGAGGATATGATCGATAGCGTTGTGTCGGTTATTAAGCGAGGTAGGTAGTTGTGAAGATTTCGCTTTATCTCATTGTAGGGCTTGTTGTAGGGCTGTTTTTTCCTGCGCTGTTTGATAATTGCGCGGGGTTGATTCGTCAAGTTGCGCTGGTCGTAATATTGATGCGTGTAGGTCTTGCGCTGGACTTTGCGGCGCTGCGGAAATCTGGTCGCGCGGCACTCCTATTGTCCTTTTTGCCAGCATCGTTTGAGATCGTTGGAATGGTCATAATTGCACCTCTTATTTTCGGTGTTTCGTTGGCCGAAGCGGCGCTTCTGGGGTGTATCGTTGCGGCGGTCTCTCCAGCTGTAGTTGTGCCGCGGATGTTGAGGTTGTCGGAGCTATATAATGGTAGAGGTGGAGCGCGCGTTGCGCAGGTCGTGATGGCTGCTGGATCGTTTGATGATCTCTTCGTGATTCTTCTTTTTAGTGGGGCGATGGCTCTGGCGCAGGGGAGTGGTTTTGACTCCTCGCTGCTGGTTGGGCTTCTCTCTTCGCTCTTCTTTGGTCTGTTCGTCAGCATCGCGATTCTGAGGCGCAACGAGAGGGTTGCTGCGACATCAAAAAAAGTGTTGAATTGGTTGTGGCTGATCTTTGAACCTCTGCTGTTTATCTCTGTCGCGGCGCAGGTGGATCTGCGCTATGCGGTGGGTGTAGGGGCGATTGTCGTTGCGGCGTTGGCGTTTGTGATGGTGTGGCGAATGGTTGGTGCATACGCTGCGACAAGTGGCGGCGGATTCACTGCGCGCGAACGGGTATTCTGCATGATAGCATACACGCCAAAAGCGACCGTGCAAGCGGCAATAGGCGCTCTGCCGTTGGCTGCAGGGTTGGCTTGTGGAGAACTCGCCCTATCGATGGCTGTAACGGCAATACTCATAACCGCACCATTCGGTGCTTTGGCGATAGATATTAGTGCGCCGAAACTGTTAGAAAACTAACAATTTTGTGTTAGAGAATTAACACGTTCTGTGTTAAAAAACTAACACTTTTTCCCTGCATGTTATATCCTTATTTTTACTATCTTTGTGCAACACATCTCTGAGGCCGATTTGTTCTATATGGAAGGTGCGGAGTTGGGTGCATATTGCACTTTGGTGGAGAGAAGAGTAAAAAATTAATAGGGAAATAAAAATATGGTTATTCTAGTTCTAAATTGTGGTAGCTCGTCGATTAAGTATCAAGTTATTGATATGACAGGTGGCGAGGGTAGTGGTTCATTGCTTGCGAAGGGTATTGTGGAGCGTATTGGTTTGCCGCAAGGTAACTTCGTGTTCAAGAGCGACAAAGAGACAATAGAGATAGAGCAACCAATAGCGGATCACACGGAGGGAACGAAGCTGGTTCTTGCGGCGTTGGTAAACGAGGAGCATGGTGTGATTAAATCGCTTGATGAGTTGAAGGCGGTAGGACATAGAGTGGCGCACGGTGGAGAGCATTTCGCGGCAGGCTGCATCGTGACCGAAGATGTGAAGGCAAAAATTCGCGATCTATTCGCGATTGCGCCGCTGCACAACCCTGCAAACTATGAGGGTATAATAGCTATGGAGCGCGTCATGGGGAGTGTGCCGCAAGTGGCGGTGTTCGATACATCGTTCCACCAGACGATACCGCAGATGAATTATATGTATGCAGTGCCGTTGAAATATTACGATAAGTATAAGATTCGTAAATATGGTTTCCATGGAACAAGCCACAAATATGTGGCGCAGAAGGCGGCGGAGCTTACAGGGCTAGATTTCAAAAACTCAAAGATCATAACGTGCCACGTTGGAAATGGTGGTTCGGTGACGGCAATCGTGAATGGGGAGTCGTTCGATACCTCTATGGGATTCTCGCCGCTTGATGGATTGATCATGGGAACGCGTTCGGGAAGCATGGATGTGAGTGCTGCGATATATATCGCGGAGAAGGAGGGGATGAGCTACGCCGAGCTATCGAATATGTTGAATAAGGAGTCGGGAGTCTTGGGGCTTACGGATGGAATGTCGAGCGATATGCGCGACATAGATAAGGCGTATGCTGCGGGGGATGCGAAGGCTATAGTGGCGCGCGATATGTATTACGACCGCGTAAAACGATTCATCGGGCAGTATGCTGCGGCGATGGGTGGCGTAGATCTAATCGTATTTACGGGTGGTGTAGGAGAGAATTCGGTGAATTTGCGCCCTACGGCTTGTAAGGGGTTGGAGTTCATGGGTGTGGAGTTCGACAAGGCGGCAAGCGACGGATCATTTGGAATAGATAAGATCTTGTCGAAGCCTTCATCGCGCGTCAAAGTTGCGATGATCGCTACGGACGAGGAGTTGGTTATCGCTACTGATACCTACAACTTGACGAAATAGAGAAGTAAAGAAGAAAAAAATAAATAGAAGAAAGAGAGATGAAGATCGAAAAATTGACAGACCTGGTTGTTGCGGCGCGCGCACAAGGTAGAAAGAGATTGGCAGTGGCTTATGGCCAAGATTCACACACGTTGGAGGCTGTATGCGAAGCGGCGAAAGAGGGGCTTGTAGAGCCTACGATTTATGGCGAGCGAGCGGTTGTTGAGAAGGTGTGTAAGGAGGAGGGGTTGGATATCTCGCTTCTTAACATCGTTGAGGAGAGTTCAGATGTTGCTTGTGTGCGCCGTGCTGTTGCATCGGTTGTGGCGGGTGAGGCTGATGTCTTGATGAAGGGTCTTGTTTCGACTGATAAGTATATGCGTGGTATCTTGAACAAAGAGGCTGGTTTGTTCCCACCAAAGGGTGTTTTGAGCCACGTTGCGATTTTGGAGATGAAGGGTTACCACAAGTTGTTGACGATCTCTGATATTGCGGTAATACCTGCGCCAGATTTCAAGCAGAAGATGGCTCTTGTGGGTTATCTTGCATCTACGGCAAAGTTGCTAGGGATAGAGGTTCCGAAGATTGCGTGTGTTGCGCCATCGGAGCAAGTTTTGTTGGGTGTGTCATCGTCAACTGACGGTGCGATCCTTTCGAAGATTGCGGATCGTGGTCAATTGGGTAAGGTTATCGTTGATGGTCCGTTGTCGTTGGATGTTGCGATGTATAAGGAGGTTGCAGATCACAAGGGTGTGAAGGGTTCAGCTGTGGCTGGAGATCCTGATTGCTTGTTGTTCCCAAATATCGAGTCGGCAAATGTATTCTTCAAGTCGGTTACGCACTTCGGAGAGGGAGAGCTTGCGGCGATGGTTATGGGTACGAAGGTGCCTTGCGCCTTGACATCTCGCGGAGATACGAGCCGTTCGAAGATGTTCTCGATTGCGTTGGCTTGTTTGGCTGTTAAGAAATAGTTTTTGAAGAGGTGAAGATACTTGCAATAAATCCAGGCTCGACATCGACAAAGTATGCAATCTATGAGGGTTGCGAGGTTTTGTTTGAGCAGACGTTGAGACACTCGGCGAAGGAGCTTTCGGCATTTGGTTCGGTTGTGGAGCAGATGGAGTGGCGCCGCGAGCTGATAATTGAGGGTGTGCGAAGCAATGGCGTAGATCCGCTAAAGAGCGGAGAGATCGCGGCTGTTGTGGGGCGTGGCGGTATTGTGAAGCCTATCGATGGTGGTATATATGGGGTTAACGATACGCTTGTTGAGGATACGCGCCATGCGTTGATGGAGCATGCATCGAACCTTGGAGCGTTGCTTGCGCGTTCGATTGCGGATGCGGCGGGTGTAAACTCATATATCGTTGATCCGGTTGTTGTCGATGAGTTGGAGGATGTGGCGCGCATAAGCGGACACCCTAAATTCCCGCGCCGTTCGATGTTTCATGCGCTAAATTCGCGCGCCATTGCGAAGCGCTACGCTAGCGAGTGTGGTAAGTGCTACGAGGAGTTGAATATAATCGTGGTTCACATGGGTGGCGGAGTATCTGTAAGCGCACACAAGAGGGGTCGCGTAGTAGATGTCAACAACGCTATATCGGGCGACGGAACATTCTCGCCAGAGCGTGCGGGGCGCGTTGAGCCTATGGCGTTGGCGGAGCTATGTTTCTCTGGCGAATATACGAAGAGCCAAGTGACGAGGATGTTGATTGGCGATGGCGGTTTGGTGGCGCACCTTGGTAGCAACTCGATGTACGATTCGGTGCAAGCAGCGTTGAAGGGCGATGAGAAGGCGAAGCTTATTGTTGATGCCTTCTGCTACAACGTGGCGAAGGATGTCGGAGCTATGGCGACCGTTATGTCGGGCGATGTAGATGCGATACTAATCACTGGAGGTATTGCGCAGAGCGAGGATATTGTTGGGCGGATCACTGATCGCGTGAAGTGGATCACGGAGGTTAAGTGCTACGCTGGCGAAGATGAGCTTGGGGCGTTGGTAGGCAGTGTCGTTGAGGTTTTGGAGGGTCGTTTGGAGCCGAAGGAGTATATTTAGTTTTTTTACGGGTAAGAATATAAATATATATTATATATATGATGAATATTGAGGGTTTTGTAGCGGAGGTAGCGGCGAAGGCTGTTGCTGCGCTTTATGGCGGTTGCGATGAGAAGTTGGTACAGATCTCGACAACGCGCAAGGAGTTTGAGGGTGACTACACAATGGTGACATTCCCACTCCTAAAGACGAGTCGTAAATCGCCAGAGGCTACGGCACAAGAGTTGGGCGAGTATATCGTTGCCAACACGCCAGAGGTTGAGGCGTTCAACGTGATAAAGGGTTTCTTGAATCTGTCGTTGACGGCTGAGTTCTGGGGTGCGCACTTTGCAGCAATTGTTGCTGAAGATATGTTTGGTGTGGCTCCGGAGCAATCGACAGGGCGCACGGTGATGGTGGAGTACTCTTCGCCAAATACAAACAAACCGTTGCACCTTGGTCATATCCGCAACAACCTGCTCGGTTGGTCTGTGGCGCAGATCTTGAAGGCGAATGGTCACAAAGTGTTGAAGGTGAACTTGGTGAACGATCGCGGAATCCACATCTGTAAGTCGATGTTGGCGTGGCAGAAGTGGGGCGCTGGCGAAACGCCAGAAAGCACAGGGATGAAGGGCGACCACCTAGTTGGTAAATACTATGTGGAGTTCGATAAGCACTACAAGGCGGAGATAAAGGAGCTTATGGCTGCTGGAAAGTCGGAAGATGATGCGAAGAAAGAGGCGCCATCGATGATCGAAGCGCAAGAGATGCTTCGCAAGTGGGAGGCGAAAGATGCGGAGGTTTACGCACTTTGGGAGCGTATGAATGGTTGGGTCTACGAAGGATTTGACGTGACATACAAGGCGCTTGGAGTTGATTTCGATAAGGTATACTACGAGTCGCAAACATACCTTTTGGGTAAGGCGCTAGTAGAGAAGGGTCTTGAGGCTGGGCTATTCTTCCGCAAGGATGATGGTTCGGTGTGGATCGACTTGGAGAGCGATGGACTAGACCAAAAGTTGCTGCTTCGTGGCGACGGAACATCGGTATATATGACCCAAGATCTTGGTACGGCAGTGAGCCGCGCCGAGGAGGAGAGCGTAGATGCGATGATATATGTCGTTGGAAATGAGCAGAACTACCACTTCCAAGTGCTGAAGCTGATCCTTTCGAAGCTTGGCTACGCGTGGGCAGATGCAATTACGCACCTCTCATACGGTATGGTGGAGCTGCCAGAGGGTAAGATGAAGTCGCGCGAAGGAACAGTCGTAGATGCTGATGACCTAGTAGCTGGAATGATCGCTGATGCGCGTGCAATATCGGACGAGGCAGGGAAGAATGATGGGCTAACAGAGCAGCAGATCCAAGAGATCTCGACAACAGTAGGCCTGGGCGCCTTGAAGTACTTCATCTTGAAGGTTGACCCGAAAAAGACAATGTTGTTTGACCCTAAGGAGTCAATCGACTTCAACGGAAATACAGGTCCATTTGTGCAGTACACGCACGCACGCATCTGTTCAGTACTACGCCGCGCAACAGAGCAAGGCCTAGCGTGTGACGGTGCAGCGCTTGCGCAACTTGGCGCAGCAGATATAGAGCTAGTGAAGCAAATAGCAGAGTTCGAGAACGCCGTAAAAGCCGCAGGCGATGCATTCTCACCAGCGCTAATAGCAGCATATAGCTACGACCTAGCAAAACTATACAACGGATACTACCACGACAACCCAATCCTAAAAGAGGCAGACGAAAAGCTGCGAGCTTTGCGCCTAGCACTATCAAAATGCGTGGCACGAACACTCCGCACGGCAATGTCACTGCTTGGGATAACACTTCCAGAGAGAATGTAACTGTATCAAGGACTGCGCTCATGCTGTTTTTGTGTGGTTGATTAAGGTGCGTGCCGCACGGGCTTAAAAACTATGAGAGGAGGGAAGCAAAATGCTTCTCTCCTCTCTTTGTTTTTCGTAACAACCCCGCCCCGTCATCCTGGACTTGATCCAGGATCTCATCCTGCCGCTGGCTCAACAAAGAATCACATCTTGGGTAACCACGAAATGAGATCCTGGATCAAGTCCAGGATGACGTTACCGGGGTAACGCTTGCTGTGCTTATTCGTCCCTCCAAAAACAGCATGAGCGCAGTTTTCGCAATGACACTGCAAAAAAAGTGGAAGGGAATCTCGCGATTGCCTTCCACCCTCGAAGGTTTTTACACCTTCAAACTACTAACCCAAACTTAAATAAATGAAGAAACCAAACTTCAAGGAGGAGATACTCCTTGAGTTCTTGATATGTAGAGTGGCAAGATGTGTGCCAAACTCTACTCTTCTTTTATAAAGTTTACGTTGTAGAGAAGGTGTTCTATCGCTCGCAAGTAGTTGCGCTTTGGATTCTTTGGCGAGAATACATATCCATCTATGGTTACAACTTCGCCTGTGTAGTTGTTTATCGTTGAGTATGATACGAATGGTCCGCCCATGTAGTCGCCATGCACCTCCCATAGTCCGCGCATCTCGACCCATAGTCTGCCTTTGATGCGGAAGGTGCGGATGTCGGGTGCGTAGTCGGCGTAGGTTGTCATGTAGGAGCCTTCGGATGGCCCTGGGATCAATGCTGCATATTTGTTGCGCGCAGCGAGAAGCTCCTCTGGAGCGAGGGATTTGGCCCCTTTTGTTGCGGCGTAGGAGTAGATGAAGACTCCTTGGCTTGATGTGGGGTATTCGTATGATGCCCAGAGGAAGTTGGGTAGGTCGTTGCGCAGGGTGTAGCCCGTTGGGATCTTCATCTGCATGCCGAACTTCTCTTGGATGAGCTGCTCAAGAACCAAGACGTTGAAGCGTTTGGCATATGCCACGGAGCGGTCGCGCTCACTCGACTCCAAGACGTTGAGGATCGCTTTGCGGTGGAGGTTGACGTAGCTTGTCATCGACTCCGCGGTAGGACCTTGCAGCGTAAGGATTATTTGGGGTTTGGCGTGAACGTCATACTCCACGGCGATGCTCGCGTTGTCGAGATCGGGATTTATGACGCAGCGCAGGATGTTGCGGTGGCGCGCCACGAGCTTCTCGTAGCTGCGTGCAGTGACGCGCAAGACGTCAAACTGCGGCTCGGTCTGCTGCAGGTATGGGATTGGTGCCGTAAGGACACTGCGCAAGGTGTCGCCAAGCGCCCCCTCCCACTCTGGTTGCTCACAGACGACGATGAGTTCGTATGGCGCGCCTTGAGCCACAACATCGTTGCTCGATACTGAGCGCAAAGCATCGCAGCCCATCGCGGCGAACGAAATGGCGAGCGCCATTATGATAGATTTAATCTCTTTCATCTCTTAATCTTTTCTATTTGGGAAATTGCCCTAACAAATATATTGTTTTTTTGGTTAATTTACTACATTTGTACTCCAAACAGAGTTGTAAAAATGCGATTAACACCACCGAAATTTCTGCGCCGATTGATGCCTGATCTCATCTGGGAGCTGGAGGGGCAAGATGCCCTCTACCTCACTTTTGATGATGGGCCGACACCAGGTATAACGGAGTGGATACTAGCTACGTTGGACAAGTACAATGCCAAAGCGACATTCTTTGTGCTGGGGCGCAACGTGGAGATGTATCCCGATCTATATCAGCAGATCGTTGATAGGGGTCACGCCGTGGGAAATCACACCTATTCGCACATGAAGGGGTGGGGTTCGGCGATGGAGAGATATATTGAGGATATAGATTTCGCGGGCGATTTCGTGCGCACGAACCTATATAGACCCCCTTACGCGCAGATTACGCCGGCGCAGGCGCGTTGCATAGGCAAGCGATACAAAATCATAATGTGGGACGTTCTGTCGCGCGACTACTCAAACCAGGTGTCGCCGGCGCAGTGTCTGAAGAATGTTACGAAGTATATGCGCAGTGGGTCGGTCGTGGTGTTTCACGATAGCGAAAAGTCGTTCAAGAATATGAGTTATGCCCTCCCAAGAGTGCTTGAAAAGGCGGTCGAAATGGGGCTTACGTCTAAAAGAATAGAGTTGTAGATGAAGGTTATTGTCGCTATAACGGCTGCAAGCGGTGCGATATATGCTCGCCAGGCGCTGGAGATGTTGATTCGAGATGAGAAGGTGTCGCGGATAGCTGTGATATATAGCGCCAACGCCGCAGAGGTCGTTGCGTACGAGAAGGAGCAGATGCCACAAAGCGCGAAGATAACGATCTTCGACAACGCAGATATGTTCGCCGCAGTAGCGAGCGGCTCGGCAGGGTGGGATGCGATGCTCATTGCGCCATGCTCCGCAGGGACGATGTCGCGCATAGCGTGCGGAATATCTGATACGCTGATCACCCGCGCCGCAGATGTGATGCTCAAGGAGCGCCGCAGATTGGTGCTACTGCTTCGCGAAACACCGCTATCGCTCATACACCTGCGCAACATGGTTGCAATAACCGAGGCAGGAGCTATTGTAGCACCTGCCGCTCCAAATTTTTATCACCACCCAACCGATATAGAGCAGCTAGCTCTAAGCGTGACATCTCGCGCCATAGCCCTACTTGGAGCTAACGGCGAGGTCAAGGAGTGGGAGTAGTTAAATAGTAGAGTAAAAAAAAGAGGTAAGCAAAATCTGCTTACCTCTTTTTCTATTCTGAAAGAACCGTTGTTCCTCTATTTTTTTTCTCTCTCCTCTCTCCTCTCTCCTCTCTCCTCTCTCCCCCTCTTTGCTATGCCTCTGCCTCAGTTGGATCTGTTACGAGGATGCGACCGCAATACTCGCAAGAGATTAGCTTCTTGCCGTGGCGCACCTCAACTTGGCGTTGTGGTGGGATGCGGTTGAAACAACCACCACAAGCGTCGCGGTTTACAGTAACAACTGCTAGACCGTTGCGCATGTTGCTGCGGATGCGGTTGTAGCCAGCCAAAAGGCGCTCATCGATACGCTTCTTAGCGACCTCAGCCTTAGCGTTAAGATCGATAACTTGAGATGCTGTCTCAGCCTCGATGCTCTCCAACTCAGCGCGCTTAGCCTTAAGCTCGATCTCGCGATCGTTGTAAGCCTCTTGCGCCTTAGCAAGCTGCTCCGTCTTGTCGCTGCTGCCTGATGCGTACTCCTTTAGGCGCTTCTCAGATAGCTCGATCTCTAGCTCTTGGTACTCGATCTCTTTGTTGATAGCATCCCACTCGCGATTGTTGCGCACGTTGTTGTGTTGCTCCTTGTAGTTTGCAATTTGGATGTGTGCTTGGTCGATCTCGCGTTTACGTTGGTTCGTAAGCGCTGTGAACTCATCGATCTGCGCTTGAACATTGTCGATGCGAGTCTTAAGACCCTCTAGGCTATTCTCTAGATCTTGAACCTCCAAAGGAAGCTCACCCTTGATCTTGTTGATCTCATCGATTTGCGAATCAAGCTTCTGCAACTCGTAAAGAGCCATAATTTTCTCTTGCATTGAGTAGTCGTTCTCAACAACCTTTTTCTGTGCCATAGTTATATTTTGTTTTTCTTTTGCTTCTGCTTTTGTAGCTATATATATAATATATAGACGGGCAAAGGTAATAAAAAATTATAAATAAATGGATTATTAGCCCCAATAATCTATTTTTTGTGGAGTCTGTCTCCTCCTCTCCGCTATCTGTAGATGTCGTCCTCGTCAGTCGTTAGCGGCAAGCGCTGCTCGTAGAATCTGAATAGCTCGCCCTCCTTGACGTATGGTTCGCTAGGGCGCCTTTGGCGTGTGCGCGTTGGAGCCTCGCTCTTAGCTACCTCATCGTTGGTGTTCTTCTCCTCGATCTGCTCAACAATCTCCTCGATGACAACCTCGTTGATCTCCTCCTCCGTGATGGTGCTGATAGGCTCCTGCCCCTCCTTCATCATGGTGCGAATCTCTACCAACATATCGCGAAGTGCGTGCAGACGCTCCAAGATTTGAGTGTCGCGATCGAGCGATGAACCATCGATCATCGTCCCCTTCTTCATCGCGATCTTCGCCCCCTCGATAGTCATCTTGCGCTCGCGAATGAGGCTATAGATGATCTTGAAGTTCTCAAGGTCAGCAGGTGTGAAGAGCCTGTTGCCCTTCTTGTTGCGCTCTGGTTTGATCACATCGAATTGACTCTCCCAGTAGCGAATCAATGCTGGACTAACATCGAAAATCTCGACTACCTCGCCCATTGTGTAGAACAACTTTTTACTCTTCATCTCTATATATTGTTTTCTTTTTCTCTTCTTTTCTATCTCTCTTTCCCTTTTGGGTTAGGGTTCCTGAATCAAGTTCAGGATGACAGGGAGGGTTATTTCAATATGCGCAGCGAGTTGGGGTAGCGGTTGTTGACCCTCGCGCCGATGCGTTTGGCGAACCCTACGCCGTAGCCGTTGCAATCGACAACGAGGTTCATCCCCTGCTCGAACCGCTCCGCCGGAACATCGCCCTTGCGCAAGTAGCTCAACATCTCATCGCGGTCGTTCAACACAGCGCAAGCCACAGCTTCGCGATTAAGCCCCACGAAGAGCGCCAGAGCCTCGTCTGGACTCAATGCACCTTTGAAAATCTGACCCATAGTGACCCCAGAGTAGATAACATTGAGAGTGTCGGCAAGCTTCCTAACGCTATCCAACTGCGCCGTGAAGTACCCATAGATATTCTCACCAACCATGCTAAACGACATCCTCTCAGGCTGCTCAACCCAACGGCAACACTCCGCGAAATCGTTCCTCGAAATACTCTGCAACATGCTCTTCTTGCTCTTAGGAACGTGTTGTCGCCCTCCAGCATCGAAACTCTTGCGCGCCACAGCGGCGAAGAACCCCTCGCCACGGCTCCTATGCGGCATAAAGCGGAAGGTTTGGAACGACCCAACACAACCCTTAACAACGCCCCACGCATCGTCAACAGCGACATCGTCAAACTCCGCTACCTCGCCCTCAACGCTCTGCTCGAACGCCGCGACAAGCTCCTCATTCTCCGATCTATTGAACGTACAAGTGCTATATATTAATATTCCTCCTGGCTTCAAAGCTCTCCAAGCGCTACTCAAAATATCCGATTGGCGCTCCGCACACTGCGCAACATAGCTCGCTCCGCCACTCTTTGCCCACTCCTCTCGCGCACCCTCCATGCGGCGGAACATCCCCTCGCCAGAGCAAGGCGCATCGACAGCAACGACATCGTAGAATGACTCAAACTGCGAAACATGCTCCGCATCGCCATTCACAACGACAACGTTGCCCAACCCCCACTTGCGAACATTGTCCGCCAAAACCTGAGCGCGCGACCTATTGATCTCGCCAGCAACAACAAGCCCCTCCATGCCGACAATCGTAGAGTAGATCGTCGTTTTACCACCCGGCGCAGCGCACGTATCGAGGATCTTCGCACCCTCCAACTCCTCGCTAGCCGTAGCCAAGATATGACCTACGAATTGAGAGCTAGCCTCCTGCACGTAGTACGTTCCGGCGTGAAAAGCGCTGTCGTAAGTGAATTGAGGGCGCTCCTCAAGGTAGAAGCCATATTTGCTCCAGCCGATCCCCTCCATGCCCTCAGGGCGTGCCGCGATCTTATATGGGTTGAGGCGAATCGAAGTTGGAGTATCGCCATCAAGAGCCGCAAGGAGATGGGCGCACTCCTCGCGACCCATCTCCAACTCTATGCGCTCCTTGAAAGCTGCAGGTATCTCTACTTTGAACTCCACTTCGCAAATCTATTATTTATCGTCCCAACTTTGCGCTCAACGCATCGATGCACTCGCAAACCTTCGCGAACGACTCTGGGTTCTCCTTGATATTCGCTGTGTCGACATCAACCACAAGCATCTCGCCCTCGTAGCTATCTGTCCACTCGGTGTAGCGTTGGTCGAGAAGCTCCAAATACTCCTCCTCGATCTGCAACTCATATTCGCGACCGCGCTGCAAAATCTGCTCCTTCAACTTCGGAACACTCGCGCGCAAGTAGATCAACAAATCGGGCTGCGGAACGAAGCTAGAGAAGAGGTGATACATCTTCATGTAAGCCTCGAAATCGCGCTTCGACATATGTCCCATGCCGGCCAAGTTACGAGCAAAGATATGCGCATCCTCGTGGATCGTGCGATCCTGAAGAATATGGTGGATCTTCCCCTGCTTAACCATCTCCGCACCCTCCACAGCAATCTGGTGGACCTGCTCGATGCGCGCCGCAAGGAAGTATGCTTGAAGGTTGAACGCCCAACGCTCCATATCCTTATAGAAATCTCCGATATAGGGGTTGTTTGGCTCCTCGTAGTAAGCCTTTGCGCCGTAGCGCTTCTCAAGCATCTCTGTTAGTGTTGTCTTGCCGCAACCGATGTTTCCTGCTATTGCTATGTACATATCTCTACTTTGTATATTATGTTTCTAATCTATTTAAATCTAATCTCTAATTGAAAAACTCGCCAATTTTGCCGACCGATGCGGGCATCGAGAAGACAACAACGCGGTCGTAGGCCTCCATCGTGGTGCCGCCAGTGGCGATCTGGACCCTATCGCCGCGAACGATACCACCGATGATAGTGTCGCTCGGCAAGCCCAAATCCTTGATCGCGCACTTCGTGGCAGGGGAGTTTGGCTTGACGATGAACTCCATAACCTCCGCATCGCTACCATTCAAACACTTGATAGCCTGAACGTCTGTCGACATGGTGAAGCGGAAGATGTTCGATGCCGTGACAACCTTCTTGTTGATGATCGTATCGATACCCATGCTCTCCGCAAGGTTGATGTAGTTGAAATTCTCAACCTCCGCGATAACCTTCTTAACACCCATGCGCTTAGCGAGAAGCGCCGCCAAGATGTTTGTTTCGCTGCGCCCCGTAACAGCAACAAAGGCATCCATATTTGCCAAGCCCTCCTCCAACATAGCCTCCGTGTTGCGGCCATCTTGGTTTATGATCAAAGTATTATCGAGCTGCTCCGTAAGGCGATAAGCCTTCTCAGCGTTGTAATCTATAAGCTTGATGTTTGTTTCGTTCTGCATCTCCTGTGCTATGCGCTGCCCGATGCGCGAACCACCAAGGATCATCATATTCTTAACCTCGATGTTGCTCACACCAGAGTACTCCATAACCTCCGCCATAGAGTCCCTCTCCGTGATGACGTAGATCACATCGCCCTCCTGGAACCTCTCCTCCTTCTGTGGAATGATCGTTTGGCCGGCGCGCGCTATGGCGATTGTGCGGTAGTTAAGCGGTGTATCGTAGTCGGCAAAGCCCTGCAACTCGCGCCCAATAAGCTCAGACGTTGGCTCCAACTTAAAGACCACAAGCGCCAACTTGCCACCTGAGAAGTCGACATACTCAGTCGTTGAGGTGTGACCCAAAAGGTTGATAACCTCGCCCGCCGCAGCCTTCTCAGGGTAGAACATATAGTCGATGCCCATGTTGATGAACATCTCCTTGTTGTTCGGCTCCAGGTATTCGTTGTTGTCGATGCGCGCAATAGCCTTCTTCGCCCCAAGCTGCTTGGCTAGCACTGCCGAGACGATATTGTCGTTCTCGCGCTGCAGCACCGCGATGAATAGGTCACTCTTGCGCACCATGGCGCGGCGCAGAGTGGCAAATGCCGTGCAGTCGCCCTCCACAGTGATGACATCCGCAAGTGATGTGACGTTAGAGAGCTGCTTGCTATCTACATCAATAACCGTTATGTTGTGACCCGTACCGCTCAGCATCTGCGCCAAGTGACCACCCGTCTCTCCTGCTCCCGCAATTACAATTCGCATTGTTACACCCTATTTAGTTTGCATATTCGTTACAAATATATAAATTTGCGGTGACGTATCAAAGTCGATACGCGATAAAAATGGTATAAATTATGGCAAATTGGTTGGTTGTTCTGCTCTTTTCGGTCGGTGCGGTGGCATTTTTCGTGCTGGGGCTATCTGTGACGCTGATTGTGAAGGGTCGTTATATGGATAACGAGATCTCGACAAACCCCAATATGAAGCGCCTCGGCATAACTTGTGCAGTACACGATTCGCGCGCCGAAGAGAGCGGCGTAGATTGTGTAGATCTGGGCTGTCATTCGCACTCAAATTGCGCCGCATGTGACGTTGAAACGGAGCAAAAATAGGCGTTGCGCGGGTGGTGTGTTAAATTTTATCGGTAAAAGGGTTATAAAATTGTAGATTTTATTATCTTTGCAAGCAAATACGAAAGAAACATTCATAGTTAATTTAATAAAAACAAGATCATGAAAATTGAAAAAATCGTAGCTCGTGAGATTATCGACTCACGCGGAAATCCAACAGTAGAGGTTGATGTAATGCTTGAGTCAGGCGTTATGGGCCGCGCTTCAGTTCCATCTGGAGCATCAACAGGTGAGAACGAGGCTTTGGAGCTTCGCGATGGCGACAAGAAGCGTTACCTAGGTAAGGGTACTTTGAAGGCAGTTGAGAATGTAAACAAGATCATCAGCCCAGCTCTTGAGGGTATGTCTACTTTGGAGCAACGCGCAATCGACAACGCTATGCTTGCTCTTGACGGTACTAAGACTAAGTCTAAGCTTGGTGCGAACGCTATCCTTGGTGTATCTATGGCTGTAGCTAAGGCTGCTGCTGAGTACCTTGGAATGCCACTTTACCGCTACCTAGGTGGTACTAATACATTCACTTTGCCAGTTCCAATGATGAACATCATCAACGGTGGTTCTCACTCTGATGCGCCTATCGCGTTCCAAGAGTTCATGATCCGTCCAGTTGGCGCTCCAACATTCCGCGAGGGTCTTCGTATGGGTGCTGAGGTATTCCACTCTTTGAAGTCAGTTCTTCACGACCGTGGTCTTTCGACTGCAGTAGGTGACGAGGGAGGTTTCGCTCCAGCGTTGAAGGGTACTGAGGATGCTCTTGAGTCTATCATGGAGGCTATCACTAAGGCTGGTTACAAGCCAGGTGTTGACGTTATGATCGGTCTTGACTGTGCTGCATCTGAGTTCTACAAGGATGGTATCTACGACTACTCGAAGTTCGAGGGTGCTGAGGGTAAGAAGCGCAACTCTGACGAGCAAGTTGAGTATATGGCTGAGCTAGTTTCTAAGTACCCAATCGACTCTATCGAGGATGGTATGTGCGAGAACGACTGGGATGGCTGGAAGAAGCTTACAGAGAAGATCGGCGACAAGTGCCAATTGGTAGGTGACGATTTGTTCGTTACTAACGTAGAGTACTTGAAGAAGGGTATCGAGATGGGTTGTGCAAACTCAATCCTTATCAAGGTTAACCAAATCGGTTCTTTGAGCGAGACTTTCGACGCTATCGAGATGGCTCACCGTCACGGTTACACTTCAGTAACATCTCACCGTTCAGGAGAGACTGAGGATGCTACAATCGCTGATATCGCAGTTGCTACAAACTCTGGTCAAATCAAGACTGGTTCATTGAGCCGTTCTGACCGTATGGCTAAGTACAACCAACTTCTTCGTATCGAGGAGGAGCTAGGTGACTTGGCAGTTTATGGCTACAAGCGAGTAAAGTAATAATTGCCCCGTTGGGGGCTTTATAACTCCGAGAGGGGAGAGGCAGCAATGCTTCTCTCCTCTTTTTTTGTGGCCGGGTGCTCCCGGCGGAGCAGTTTTGCTGTCGCGTGTGGTGGTCTTGCTGGCGCGTGGCGCGGTTGTTCCGAGGAGATCCTGAAACAAGTTCAGGATGACGGGGCGGGTGGGAGTTGTGGAGCCAGCGGCAGGATGGGATCCTGGATCAAGTCCAGGATGACGGCCTAGTGTGATAGCCTAGTGTGATATTGCCACGCCGTTACCCTGTTGTTACCGGTGTAATGTGTTGAGGGTCAGGGTAGTTAGGGAAATGCAACTGTTTTTGTGTTGTTTCTGCGTTTTTGTGGTTGTATATTTATGGGTGATGATGCGAATGACGAACGGAAAAGAACCTACCCTAGAACCCACCCTAGAA
>JBCQUJ010000020.1:0-15114 GCA_047174045.1 Rikenellaceae bacterium | reverse complement strand
ACAGCTCTGCTGGTACTCCATGGTACGGTCTCACGGCCAATCTAACGAGTTCTGTCGCTACGTTCTTCACGAACGCAAAGTACCCGGCTAACGGTTACAGAGTCTACTCCACTGGTGCCATGAACGCCGTTGGTACGACCGGTTCATACTGGAGTGCCTCACCGAACAGCACCACCACTACTATAATTACGATCTACATATAAAAAATATAGCAGCCGTGCATTAGCACGGCTGCTATATTTTTATACCTTTACTTTAACCTACAGGTTGCGGACCTTCTTCTCCCACTCCCAAGCCGCCTTCAGCGTCTCCTCGATAGTGCGAGTAGCCTTCCAGCCTAGCTCATTGTTCGCTAGCGATGGATCAGCCCAGATAGCAGTGATATCGCCCTCGCGGCGCGGCGCAATCTTATAGTTTAGCTTCACGTTGTTTACCGCTTGAAACTTCGTCAAAAGCTCCAAAACAGATACTCCATTACCCGTTCCGATATTGAAGATCTCGTAGTCCGACTTCGACTTGCCCGACACCATACGTTCAACAGCTATTACGTGTGCCTTCGCAAGATCTACGACATCGATATAGTCGCGGATACACGACCCATCAGCCGTCTTGTAGTCATCGCCAAATACCGATAGGCAGTCGCGCAATCCTGCAGCAGTCTGCGTAATGTAAGGCACAAGGTTTTGCGGTACGCCCTGTGGCAACTCTCCGATTAGTGCCGATGGGTGCGCTCCGATTGGGTTGAAGTAGCGCAATGCTATACCCTTCATTCCTTCATATTGGTTCATTGAGTCACGCAATATATCCTCCGACATCGCCTTTGTGTTTCCGTAAGGCGAAAGCGCTGCTTTGCGCGGTGTTTGCTCCGTCACTGGCTGTGCATCTGGCTCGCCATACACCGTACAAGATGATGAGAACAAGATATTTGGGCGCTCATACTTACGCATCAACGCAATAAGATTCATCAACGACCCAAGGTTGTTTTGGTAATACTCCAGCGGCATCTGCACCGACTCACCTACCGCTTTCGATGCTGCGAAGTGTATCGCCGAGTTGAATTTATACTTCTTGAAGATCGCCTCGAAGGCTGCCATATCGCAGCAATCAAGCTCCTCAAAAGGAACCTCCACACCTGTGATCTTGCGAACACCGTCGACCGCCTCGCGAACCGAGTTCGACAAATTATCGACAATTACGACATCATAACCCGCCTCCACAAGCTCCACAGCCGTGTGAGATCCAATGTAGCCAGCTCCTCCGGCTACCAATACGCACTCTTTCATAGATTCTATTTTTACTTTTTTTGTTCGTTCAGTTATGGCAAAGATAGTAAATTTTTTGTACCTTTGTGGGACGACGAAAAAATTATTTATTAATCATAAAAAACTAAAAACTATGTTTGCAATCGACAGTTACGATTTCACAGGTAAGCGCGCGATCATCCGCGTAGATTTCAACGTACCATTGAAGAGCCCAGGTGAGGTGTCTGACGACACTCGTATCCGCGCGGCTATCCCAACTATCAAGAAGGTTCTTGAGAAGGGTGGTTCAGTAATCCTTATGTCACACATGGGTCGCCCAAAGAAGAACAACGATGAGAAGTTCACTTTGGAGCAAATCATCCCTGCTATCGAGGCTCGCCTTGGTGTTAAGGTGCAATTTGCCGGTGACTGCATTGGTGACAAGGCTGCAGACATGGCTGCTAACTTGAAGCCAGGTGAGGTTATGTTGCTTGAGAACCTTCGCTACTATGGCGAGGAGGAGGGTAAGCCTCGCGGTCTTGCTGAGGATGCTTCTGATGAGGAGAAGGCTGCAGCTAAGAAGGCTGTTAAGGAGTCACAAAAGGGCTTCGTTAAGCGCCTTGCTTCTTACGCTGATTGCTACATCAACGATGCGTTTGGTACGGCTCACCGCGCTCACGCTTCTACGGCTCTTATCGCTGAGTACTTCCCAAATGATAAGATGTTTGGTTATGTAATGGAGAACGAGTTGAAGGCTATCGACGGCGTTATGCAAGCTCCACAACGTCCATTCTGCGCTATCGTAGGTGGTGCTAAGGTTTCATCGAAGATCACGATCATCGAGCGCCTTATGGATCAGGTTGACTCTATCATTATCGGTGGTGGTATGTCATTCACATTTGACGCTGCGCGCGGCGGTAAGGTTGGTAACTCACTTTGCGAGCCAGATATGTTCTCAGTAGCTCTTGACATCTTGGAGAAGGCTAAGGCTAAGGGTGTTGAGATCCTTATCTCTAAGGATGCTTTGGCTGGTGACAAGTTCGCTGCAGATGCTGACACTAAGGTTGTTGCTGCTAACGATGTTCCTGAGGGATGGATGGGTCTTGACCTAGGTCCAGAGGGTACTAAGTCATACACTGAGCATGTTTTGAAGTCAAAGACTATCCTTTGGAACGGTCCTGTAGGAGTGTTTGAGTTCGAGAAGTTCGCAGCGGGTTCTAAGGCTGTTGCTGAGGCTATCGCTGAGGCTACATCTAAGGGTGCTTTCTCACTTATCGGTGGTGGCGACTCTGTAGCTTGTATCAACAAGTTGGGTCTTGCTGACAAGGTATCTTACGTATCTACAGGCGGTGGTGCGTTGCTAGAGTACATGGAGGGTAAGGTTCTTCCAGGCGTAGCAGCGATCCGCGGCTAGTCTACAAGATATAAAATCTACCTAGGGGGTGACTAACTTTGTTAGTTGCCCCCTTTTTTAGTTTGAATAACCAAATCCTAACCTACGGTACCGGGTCATACCCACTGCCGCCCCAAGGGTGGCAGCGCAGAAGCCGTCTCAGCGTAAGCCAAAGACCACGCATAAGACCGTGCTTCTTCAACGCTTCAATAGCATACCTCGAACAACTAGGTGTAAAACGACAAGCAGATGGCAGCAGCGGCGAGACTAAGCCGCGATAGAGATATAGGAGCATCAAAAAAGGCGCAATCAAAACCTTGCGCCACGTAACTCCCCCACTGCTCTTTTGCCCAGCGCTACGCCTCATGATGCGCAACTATTTGGGGCAGCGTGCGCTCAATGGCACGCGCTATCTTGTCATACGACAGAAGTTCCTTTGTGGAGTATATAATCGCTATATTCAACCCCTGCTGATGAATCCCCAAAAGGCTTTTTTGCAGGCGGTACGCCTCCTTCACGCGGCGGCGCAGGAGGTTACGTTTATTAGCTCGTTTGTGTAATTTCTTGGGTACAGAGAAGAGTACGCTTGTCGGCTCCTGGCACGACTCATCGTCGGCACTCTTTCGCGAAAAGACTATGCGCAGCGGAAAGAAATAGACCGACTCACCCTCTCCAAAAAGGCGCGACACGGTGCTTACACCGCGCAACCGCTCTTCACGCGGCAAGCCAAACTTCGCACCGACCCCCATATAGATTACTTTGTTGCGGCGCGCGGCGCTCTAGGCTTACGTGTCAACTTACTCTTCTGGCTCTTTAGGAACTCCTCCTTCGACCCATCATCCTCCGTTAGGGTCACATCTGCAACCGCCTCACCCTTGCGCACCTTCTCAGCGAGGATCTCTATAGCCTTCGTCATAGATGGCGCAACAGTTGTCGGCGCCATAGCCTTCACCGTCAACCCTGCCTCTATTGCCGCAGCGAGTGTCGCACGACCAAAGAGCGCTATAGGTGGCACCTTAGCGACCTCGAATCGTTGCAATAAAGCGCGAACATCCGCCGGCGAATAGAGTGCCATAAGGTCGTAGCTCTCAATATCTACACCCTCCATTTCAGAAGGCACTGTGCGCGCCAAGACCGCTTGCGTAACGTTCAGACCTAGCTGCTCCAGCGCATCTGGCAACTCCGACTTATAAGGCTCCGTAAGTGTCAAGATAAACTTCTCGCCACGATTCTTCACAATCTGTTCCACAAGCCCATTAAACGTACCATTACCAAACGAGATCTTACGCTTGCGGTATACGATATACTTCTGAAGATACAACGCAACCGCCTCCGTCTGGCAGATATATTTCATCGTCTCAGGAATAACAACCCTCGAAGCCTCGCAAAGGCTGAAGAAGCTATCAACCGTCATCCTCGAAGTGAAGATCACCGCCGTATGCTCCAACACATCTACCTTTTGCGCCCTAAACTCACGCAGCTCCACACCCTCAACGCGAATCAAAGGGCGGTAGTCAATCTCTACTTTATATCGTTGCGCGAAGTCGTAGAATGGCGACTTCTCCTTGAGTGCAGGCTCTGGTTGCGAAACCAACAAGCGCGCTATTTTCTCGATCTTTTGTGACACGGTATAAATCTATAAATAGGGTCTAAATTGGGTTATCTATAAGTTATTATCGATCATCTTCCAGACCAAGGTCAAAGGAACAATTTCGACTGCGCAAAGATACAAAAACCAATGCAATAAGGAAACTTTTTGTTGTGCAAAGAGCAAAAAACTTCGCCCTACATAGTACGCCGCACCAACGGCTACAATCGCCACCGAGAGATAAAAGAGCAGTGATGCCCCATAATCTAGCGCCCCAAGCAGCAGCAGAGGCAACATCGCCACGCTACACCACACCGCAACCGTGCTGCGCAACTCAACTGCCGCACCATATAGCCACTTGCTGCGCGCCAACCAATCCGCACACCACATAACAACCACAAACCATAGCGTCATAGCGCAAAAAAGCGCCGCCACAATCGCCATCCAAGCACCCAAGCCAGCACCCTCTATCATTGAGCCAACATAGCGCAACTCATCTCCCAAATATGGCACACCTGCGCTACTCTTTGCCAACTCTGCACCCTTGCTCAAAAGCAATATCAAACCGCTCAAGACCAAGCTCCAAGCCAGAGCATCGCTAACGATCTTCGCACCACTTCCACCGCCACCAACAATTCCGTTGCTAGCATTTATATTCTCTCCTACGCGCGCTCCTCCACTGCCATCAAGCGTATGGCTCTCGCCGCGAAAGAACCCACTCATCTTGATCGACAAACGGCGCGAACCCCACACCAAATATAGCAGCGCCACAAAGAGTATAAAGAACTCATAACCCCAATTGCCAACCAACGACAACTGCGGCTCTCCCGACACCATATCTTCAGCGCCAACTTGCACCAAATATGAAGCCTCGCCAAAAAGCTCCTGCTCCCTTGCTAGCTCCTCGACCTGGCTCTGCAATAGCTCGACATCAACCGCGTCGTAACCCTCAACAACATTTTGCTCTATCATCTATCTTCGTTTGGTATACCTTCCTACTACTATAATCTTGCAACCTCTAACATAGTTGCTTCAACTGCACTCGCACCGTTGTTCCCTCTCCAGGAGCCGACTCCACAACCCCGATCGTACCACCATGATAATCCTCAACAATGCGGCGCGAAAGCGATAGCCCAAGACCCCAACCACGTTGCTTTGTGGTATATCCCGGCTCAAAGATCTTGCGCCACGAACCGCGCTCTACACCGCGCCCACTATCCTTCACATCGATCGTGATCTTGCCCCTATTTTCGCGTAGCGAAACAACAATCGACCCCTCTCCGCTCATCGCATCTAACGCATTCTTCAGGAGATTCTCAATAACCCAATCAAACAACGTCTTGTTGATCTCAACAACCATCTCCTCCGGCACACCGCTCTCATAGAGCAGCGCCACACCCTTCGGTATTCGCGGACGGAAGTAGTGTACAACCTCCTGCATAACTCCATTTATCGGCATCGCCTCCAAAGCTGTATCCGAACCAATCTTCGAGAAGCGCTCCGAAACACTCTTCAACCGTGCCAAATCGCGTTTCATCTCCCCCACAGCTTCCAACGCAACGCCTGAATCTCGCAGATACTCCAACCACCCCATAAGCGATGATGTCGGAGTTCCTAGCTGGTGCGCCGTCTCCTTCGCAAGCCCAACCCACATTCGATTATGCTCCGCCTGCCGCGACAATCCAATCATCAAAAAACTTATAAAGAGATAGACCAGTGCCACAACTATCTGCAATAGCGGAATCATCTGCAACTGCTCCAAAACAACCGACCTTCCGTAAAAAAGTATATAGCGCTCCTCGCGCCACAAATTGCTAAAAAGCACCGGTTCATTCGCCTGTGCCAACTCCGAAATCTTGCTATTGAGTGTCGTCAAGCTGAAATCATTCTCATAAACATCAAAGATGTTACTCGCCACAACCTGCCGATTCACATCTACCATGACGTAGGGAATATTTGGATTTATCCTCTCAAAATCCATCACTACTGGGGCGCTGCTGCTCGCAACCTCAAACTGCAGTTCCGTCATCTTCGCACGCCATTCGGCGGTAAACCTCAACTCTCTTTCATAGAGTGTCGCTGCAACTTGCGCACTCTTGAATATCGCCAAGCCGGTTAAAACACCACCAACAGCAATAGCGATCAGGTAGCGATAATTCGCCCACAGCCTCTTGATGCTCCAGAGGTTAATATTCCACTCCACTGATGAGTTCATCATACTCCGCTTTATCGGTAGTCAGCAGCTCTATCGCTCGCTGAACCTCCATATCTTGCCTCAACGAGTTCAACGTCACACCCTCGCCATAAGCGAACCTCATCACCACATCACTCGTCATATATTGCATTATCTCCGCCTCATATCGCTCCAGGTTGCTACTCAAATCATCTCGCAAACCCTCCTCCTCTTTCAATCTCTCCAGAAGCTCCTCCAATTCACTATTCCTATCATCTTTCGCCGCCTTCTCCAACGCCTTCATGGCGCGACTTGTCGCCGACTCATACTCAATCTTCCCTTCGCGCCCATTTACCATCGCGGAGAAATCTAAGAAATCGCGACTCGAAACGTTGAAATCCTCTACCCAAGCCTTAAAAACCTCCTCATCTTTAAACTGCTCCTCAAGTTGCTCTCTATTGTCGCGGTAGTACTTCGCACCCCACTCCTCAATAATCCCCATAGCGTAGAGTGTCGCGGCGAATCTACTCACATATTGTGGCTCAACCTCCACATCTGGCGCCACCCCACCACCATCAAGCACCCTGCGACCTCCCGCAGTTTTGAACTCTCGGCGCAACGAATCGGCAACCTTTCCAGCGACTCGCTCCTCACCGTGATCCGAATAATCTATCGCTTGAATCGAGCGCCCCGACGGAATGTAGTATCTCGCTGTCGTCAACTTCAGATATGCGTCATATCCCACTGGTATTGTACTCTGCACCAAACCCTTTCCGAAGCTCTGCCCTCCGACAAGAATCGCACGATCCATATCTTGCAACGCACCCGACACAATCTCTGCTGCCGATGCCGTAGACCCACCAATTAGAACAACTATCGGGAGCTCCGGAAAGAGCGGTTTTGCCACTGTCTTATAGCTTGTCGAATCTTTGCGGCTCTTTATCTTCAGCACCTCGCTTCCTTGCGGCACAAATAGCGACAGAACCTTTGTCGCCTCATCCATTATTCCACCGCCATTCCCTCTATAGTCAAGAATCAGCGACTTCATCCCTTCGTCACGCAACCTCAACAACTCGTCGCGCATCAACTCATAACCTCCGTCAGTAAAATCATCGTGTCGTAGATATGCAACCGAATCCGTTCCTGAAATCATCCCTGCATATTGCACCGCGGGGATAGATATTCTTTCGCGTTTGAATCGCACCCTTCGAATCTTTGTTGTATCTAGCACGCTGCCAATCTTCAGGTTAAGCGTTGTCCCAGGTGTCCCCTTTAGCTTCTCGCTCACCTCACTCACTGTCCACCCTTTTGCGCTCTCTCCATCTACTTCAACGATCCTATCTCCGATTTTCAGCCCTGCTCTATCGGCTGGCGCGCCACGGTAAGGCTGCACAATTGTCACCCACTCTCCGTTTTGTCGAATTATAGCTCCTATACCACCATATTTTCCTGTTGTCGAGATCTCGAACTGCTCCATCTCTTTCTCGTCAATGTAGCTCGTATATGGATCCAACGAGCGCGCAATGCCACGCGTTGCATCTCGCAAAATCTGCGTTGAAGAGAGCGTGTCGACATAATCCCCATGCAGCGACCTCATCATATTTATGAGGATCTCAGTATCGCGCACCAACTCAAAATCACTCTTTGCGAATGACATCTGCACTGTTGCCAGCACCACCAAAACCGATATAAATACCCTCTTCACTCTCTTCTCTATTTTTTATACTATACTCTCCGCTGCGCGATCTATCGCCACCTCAAGGCGGAACAATATATAGGCTATTGCTTTTCTATTTCCCGACAGCTCAATCCTATTCTCATCTGCAGCCGTCACAACTATCTGATCCTCGAACAACATACCCACTCTCTTCATTATGTTGTTGGCTACGAATCGCATCTCTCTGCCCTCTATTTCACTCTGCAACGCAAAGTTATTTAGCGCCATAACCTCAATTATTGTTTCGCGATTTGCAACAATATCACCATAGGTTCTCTTGCGCATAAATCCAAATAGAGGGTATGCTGCCGATAGCACAACCACCGCCACTATCATCATCACCCCGCGTTGCGTATGCAACAGCATCATGACACTCTCCTGCGGCGACAGGAATGATAGTCCCAACCTCCACATAAGGTGTATTGCCAAAAGATATATAACGCATAGCGACATCAAATATTTTATCGCTCTCTGAAAATATTTCATACCAAAAAAACTATATCATTAAACCCAAAAGTTATAACTTCTCAATTGCTCGTGCCACACGCTCCATCAACCACGCTGGAGTAGATGTTGCGCCGCATATACCAACCGACTCTGCACCCTCGAACCACTTAGGGTCGATCTCCTCCTCACACTCAATATTGTAGCACCTCTCGTCACCCTCCGCGGCCTTCGCATCGCGACACAGTTCAAAGAGAACCTTGCCGTTGCTCGACTTCTTTCCGCAGACAAAAATCACAACATCGAAACGCGCTACAAACTCCTTCAAATGCTCTTCGCGTGACGACACTTGGCGACAGATCGTATCGCAAACCTCAACCTCAACACCACTCTCTGCCCTCTGCTTAATCGCTTGCGCCAACTCCTCAAATAGCGCTATGCTTTGTGTCGTCTGCGACAGCAGATATATCGCCCTTCCAAAATCTATCTGCCCACTCTCTATATCCTCAATACGTTCAACAACAATAACCTCATCGTTGACCTGCCCCGTAAGTCCTACCACCTCTGCGTGTCCACGCTTTCCAAGCAGCACCACCTGACCTCCTACGCTCTGCATCTTCTCGAACGCCGCAACAACTCTCTGCTGTAGCTTCGCCACAACTGGGCAAGTAGCATCAATAACCTCCACCCCCAGTTGTCGCGCCAACTCATAAGTTGCTGGAGGTTCTCCGTGCGCCCTAATCAAGACACGCTTCCCCTCTCCTCTCGCAGTAAGGTGCAACAGCTCCGATATTGGCTCCAGACCAAGCTTTGCCAACCTCTGCACCTCCACCCTATTGTGAACAATGTCGCCGAGCGAAAAGACCGTAGAGCCACACTCTTGCAGCGCCCTCTCCGCCTCCGATATTGCACGAACAACACCGAAGCAGAATCCCGATTTTGGATCGATCTCAACTCGCATCTTCTCTGCCTTGATTCTCTGCCTTACTATTTAGCTCGCGCCGGAGTCTTTTCGTATAGCTCCACAAACCAAGCCATTTGCTGCTCAACGCTCATCGCTCCGTTGTCAAGCACGATTGCATCTTCCGCTTGCTTCAATGGTGAGATCTTTCGCGACATATCTGCCTCATCGCGCGCCACAACATTCTGTGTGATTTCGTTTAGCGATACACTCTCTCCCTTCGCTGTCAACTCGTCGTATCTACGTTGCGCACGCACTGCAGGATCTGCTGTCATAAATAGTTTTATGTCAGCATCGGGGAAGACAACCGTCCCAATGTCGCGACCATCCATCACGACACCACCCTTGCGCCCCATCTCTTGCTGCAACGCAACGAGCATCTCACGCACTGCGCCAATAGCGCTGATAAGACTTACGCGAGAGCTAACCTCCATCAATCGAATATCCTTCTCCACGCACTCTCCATTCAGGAAGGCATCGCTTGCTCCGCGCGCCTCATTGAACTTGAACGTTATCTCTACACTCTTCAACAGCTTTTCTACCTCTGCAGAATCTACTTCGCCCTCTGCGCTAATAAGGTTCGCACGCATTGCGGCTAGTGTCACCACGCGATACATTGCACCCGTGTCGATGAATATATATCCAAATTTCGCCGCTATCGCCTTCGCGAACGTACTCTTGCCGCACGATGAGAAACCATCAACTGCAATTATCAACCCTTTATTCTCCATTTTATCTTTTATTGAATCTTTTTACATTATCAACGTCACAACCGTAGATATGATTGTGAATGCGCCAAGTCCTCCAATTAGCAACCCTGCGCAGTGGTTTATAGTCAACATGTGGCGCGGCTTGAACCCTTTCTTGAATAGGCTAATTACCGATGCCAGCATTGTCCACCAGCAGATGCTACCGGTAAAGAACCCCACACAAACTGCGACACCCTTTTGCAGTGCTTCTGATGCGGTGTAGTCACCCTCCATTCCTGCCGATATTTTAAACACTGCGAAGAAGGCGAGGATATATGGAATCACCATTACGAAATTAGCCATCGTAAGACCAAATATCGAGATGAAATCGTGCCACCAGCCTTTGTCGCCACCCTTCCTATTTTGGCGCACCTGCGGCACCGGATTCTGGAAGAATATATAGACACCCATACCGACGACAAATATACCACCCACAATGCGCAGCAAGATGTTGTAAGCTTCAATATGCCCTTGCAACATTGCATAGAAGAAGTATGCCGCAACCGCCATAACCGTATCCGCCACAGCGATCCCCAGCCCCGACACTAGCCCCGATCTTCGCGACTTACTAAGTGTGCGTTGAATCGCAAGCACTGCCACTGGCCCAACCGTTATCGAGGCCAACACGCCCACCATCATCGAGCGCCCAAATGCATCCAACAAAGCTATTATTCCAACCATCTTTCTCTCCTCATTTTTGAATTTATGCCATTGGCAACAAAGATACAAAAATAAAATCTTATATTTGTGGTATGAACTCTATTTTTCAGAACGAAGTATCGGTGCTGCCGGGGGTTGGTGATCAACGTGCCAAATTGCTTGCCAAAGATCTTGGCATAGTGACCTACGAGGATCTTCTTTACCACCTTCCGTTTCGCTATATCGATCGCACCAAGAGCTACACGATTGCGGAGTTGCGCGATGCGGAGGATCTCAACGTGCAGTTTCGCGGCAAGATCGCGAGCATGAGCTATGTCGGAGAGGGGTTCAAAAAGCGCTTCAAGATCACTATGACCGATGACACTGGCACCATTGAGCTTCTGTGGTTCAAGGGTGGTAAATGGGTCGAGAAGAGATTGGATATTGGGCGTGAATATATCGTCTTTGGCAAGGTTTCGCTCTTTCGTGGCGAGCCATCTATGACCCACCCAGAGGTCGAGACGGTGGAGAAGGCTGCGGCGATGCGCCGCGAGAGCAACATGGAGGGTGTTTACTCCTCTACGGATCGCCTTAGCGGCTCTATCGGCACCAAGGGGATCTATCGTCTTGTTTGCAACCTTTGGCCGCGCATCCAGGCTCACATCGAGGAGACGTTGCCGGCGGAGATGATGGCAGCAAACAACCTTCTTTCGCTTCGCGAAGCGCTATACAATGTACACTTTCCGCAGTCGCAAGATATGTTGCAGCGCGCGCTCTATAGGTTGAAGTTCGAGGAGCTTTTGGGGCTTCAACTCAACATACAATCGCGCCGCACAGAGAGGTTCGAGAAGCCGAATGGCTTCATCTTTAAGAGTGTCGGGAAATATTTCAACAAGTTCTACGCCGAGAAGCTTCCGTTCGAGTTGACGGGGGCTCAAAAGCGCGTTATAAAGGAGGTCCGCAAAGATACGCTGAGCGGCTTCCAGATGAATCGTCTTTTGCAGGGCGATGTTGGTAGCGGTAAGACTATGGTCGCCTTCTGCACTATGCTTTTTGCCGTCGACAATGGCTTCCAGGCGTGCATTATGGCGCCGACCGAGATCTTGGCTCGCCAGCACTACGCTTCGATGGTCAAGATGGCTGACGGCTTGGGCTTGCGCATCGGCATCTTGACTGGTGCGTCTAAGGCTAAGGAGCGCAGGGAGTCGCTCGCTGGAGCTCTTTCAGGCGAAATCGATATTCTTGTCGGCACCCATGCGTTGCTCGAAAACACGGTGCAATTTGCCAACCTTGGCTTTGTGGTTATCGATGAGCAACACAGGTTTGGTGTCGAGCAGAGGGCGCGCCTTTGGGGTAAGAATGAGCAGCCTCCGCACATCTTGGTCATGACTGCCACACCTATCCCGCGCACTTTGGCAATGACTCTCTATGGCGACCTCGATGTTTCGATTATCGATGAGCTGCCACCTGGCCGCAAACCTATCCGTACCTTCCACTATATGGAGTCTGCGAGGGGCAGGCTTCAAGGCTTTATCAAGGATCAGATTGGCGTTGGGCGCCAGGTCTATATCGTCTATCCGCTCATTGGCGAGAAGGATAAGGAGGAGCAGCAGAGGCGCCAGGAGAAGGAGGGTGTCGAGAACCCACTGCTCGATTATAAAGATTTGACCGAGGGCTACCAAGAGATTTCCGCCATATTTCCACCGCCAGAGTATAGCATTTCGATCTGCCATGGCAAGATGAAGCAGAAGGATAAGGATGAGTCTATGCGCCAATTCAAGGATCACGAGTCACAGATTATGGTTGCAACGACAGTCATCGAGGTTGGTGTTGATGTTCCGAATGCGACGTTGATAATTATTGAGTCTGCGGAGCGTTTTGGTCTTTCCCAATTACACCAATTGCGGGGTCGCGTTGGTCGCGGTTCGGAGCAGTCGTTTTGCATCTTGATGACGGGTCACAAATTGAGCAGCGATAGCCGCCAGAGGATGAAGGCTATGTGCGAAACAAATGACGGCTTCAGACTCTCAGAGCTTGATTTGAAGCTCCGTGGAGCTGGCGACATCAACGGCACAATGCAGAGCGGCGAGGCTCTTTCTTTGAGGGTTGCCAACCCTACGTGCGATGTCGAAATCTTGACTTTAACGCGCGATCTTGCAGTTACCATTTTGGACAATGACCCACACTTTGAGATGCCCCAAAACAGCGAGTTGAGAGGGCTCAAAGAGCGCTTCGGCAGCGACAAAAACCACGATTTTTCGCAGATTTCATAGCGTAAATTGAATAAAAAAGGGGCAAAAGAGAGACTTTTTTGCCCCTTTTTTTTCTTTTTTCAATATTTACTTATATATTTGCATGTATATAGGCATGACTAGAGATCAGAGCAAACGAAAAATAACTAAATAAATAAAAGAACTTATGGCTTACAAATTTAGCAAAAACCCACAATCTGCTGACTCAGCAGCAACGGGTGAGAAGAGTGCTAGCGCAGCTAGCAAACCAGTAGCTCCGGGCGCAGGCCGTCCAGCTCCGGGCGCTCGTCCAGGCGCTCCAGCTCCAGGCGCAGGTCGTCCAGCAGCAGGTCGCTTTGCAGGTGCAGCGGGTGCAGGCGCTCCAGCTTCATCAGCAGCAGCTTCTGCTCCAGCAGCAGGTCGTCCAGCTCCAAAGAGCGGTGGCGACAAACCAAAGGGAATGGGTGGTTACCGCATGGCAATCGCTTTCCTTACTGTTGTTTTGGTTGTTATCTCGTTGTTCTACTTCAACATGCACCGTCAGCAAGTTGCTGAGTACGATTTGTTGAGCGTTCAACGTGATTCAATCCAATCAGCACTTACTACAGTTGTTACTGAGTACGGCGTATTGGAGGCTAACAACGATAAGCTTACAGCTGAGCTTGCTAAGGAGAAGAATCGCGCAGATTCATTGTTCAGCCGCCTTCGTCGCGAGCGTTCATTGAATGCATCGAAGATCCAGAAGTACGAGCGCGAGGTTGAGACATTGCGTACAATCATGCAAGGTTACCTACAACAGGTTGACTCGTTGAATAGCCTTAACCAAGAGCTACTTAGCCAAAACGTATCTTTCAAGAAGCACATCTCATCACTTGAGTTGAGCAAGGAGGAGGCTGAGGAGCGCGCTAACGAGCTTGACGCTCGTGTTCGCGAGGGAGAGCGCCTTACAGCACAAGATATCACTATTGCATCACTTAACGAGCTAGGTCGCAACGTGTCACGCGTAGCGCGTGCAGAGCGTTTGAGCGTAAACTTCGTTCTTGCTCCGAACCAACTTACTCGTCCAGGTGCTAAGGAGATCTATGTACGTATCATCTCACCAGATGGTTACATCCTAACAACAGAGCAGTTGCCAACATTCAAGTTCAATGGCGAGGATGTAACTTACACAGCATCTCGTGAGGTTGACTACCAAAACCGCACACTTCCTGTTAACATCTTCTTCAGTGGTTCAGGCTTCATCGAGGGTGTTTACCAAATTGAGCTTTACAACAACAACGCTCTAATCGGTTCAGCAGAGATCAACGTATTGTAATTCCGCAGAGCCTTTGGGCTAGGGATTCAATCCAACAATAGAGAGCTACCCACATGTGTGAGTAGCTCTTTTTTTTGCATCTACCCCACCTGTCATCCCAAACTCGACTCATGACCCCTAACGCACCAGCCCCATAAAAACCGGCGGTATCACAGGCAATGACGAGTCTGGTTATTCGTTTGGTGGCGATGCTCGTTTTGAGGTTGATTCTGTAATCACAGTACTTGATGAGCATATCAGCAATTGTTATATTTTGAACCCGAATTCAATGGGTAGCGGAGCAATTACTTTTGATATTGTTGAACGTATCAATGAGTATTGGGGCAATAGCTATGAGGGTTATGGTGGTAACTCTGCTAATAAGATTACAGATTCAAGTTGGACTTGTGATATCTTATGGAATGATATTGCCGAGGGTGTCGGCAACAAGATTAAGGTTGCACAAACAGATGCAAATAGTGTTACGTTTACTACAGCTGGTCTAGGGGACTTGCGCGGTAATGCTGTTGTTGCTGTTCGTAATAGTTCAGGCACTATTCTTTGGACATGGCACATTTGGATCACAGATTATAATCCTGATGCTATTGCTGCTGCTAACAGCACTGTTACTACAGCAACTAATTCTAAGTATACCGCTACAGGTGTTGAGGGAGAGTTGCACCG
>JBCQUJ010000007.1:0-75436 GCA_047174045.1 Rikenellaceae bacterium | reverse complement strand
TCAGGTTATCGATTACGATTGATGTTTGTGGGTCGAGTCCTGAGTTTGGTTCATCGCAGAATAGGTACTTTGGGTTCATCACTATGGCACGCGCTATCGCTGTTCGTTTCACCATTCCTCCGCTTATCTCTGCTGGGTATTTGTTGTGTGCTGTCTCTAGTTGCACACGCTTTAGACAGAAGTTTACGCGCTCCAGCTTCTCCTCTTCAGATTGGTTTGTGAATAGATCTAGTGGGAGTTTTACATTTTCCACTACTGTTGATGAGTCTATTAGCGCTCCGCCTTGAAATATCATTCCCACCTTTTTTCTCATTTCTCGCAGCTTTCTGCCTTGCAGGCGCGAGAATGGGGCGTCATCATAGAATACACACCCTTCGTCAGGTGTGTGTAGCCCTACTAGGGTCTTTAGCATCACGGTTTTTCCCGATCCACTTTGACCTATTATTAGGTTTGTTTTTCCCGTTTCGAATTCGACATCTACCCCTTTTAGTACGTGGTTTTCGCCGAATGTTTTATGCAGATTTTCTACCTTTATCATTGTCTGTTGTTATATTAGTAGAAGTTGTGTCAATATCAGGTTGAATATCATCACTACTACCGAGCTTGCCACTACGGCGTGCGTTGATGATCGTCCCACTTCGAGCGAGTTTCCTCCTACGAAGTAGCCGTAGAAGGCAGATACCGTTGTCACGATGAATCCAAACACGGCACTTTTTATCACGGAGTATGTTATTGAGTATGGTTTGAAATCCATCATTATACCCTCGATGTAGTTGTCGCCGGTCATGATATTTGTCGCCACGGATATTATGTACCCGCCAAATATTCCCACCATCATACTTAGTAGTGTCAACAACGGGAAGAAGAATACCGTTGCTATGATTTTCGGAAGGATTAGGTACGATGCGGAGTTCACACCCATAATTTCGAGTGCATCAATCTGCTCTGTTATGCGCATTGTTCCAATCTCCGATGCTATGTTGCTGCCCACTTTTCCTGCTAGGATCAGCGCCACTACTGTCGATGAAAATTCGAGTATCATCGTTTCGCGCGTTGCATATCCGATTAGCGATTTTGGAATGAATGGCGACTCAAGGTTTATCGACATTTGTAGCGTCACTACGGCACCGATGAAGAACGATATTATCGCGGTCAACCATATTGAGTCCAACCCCAGCGCCTCCATTTCGGCTACGATTCTACCTCTATATATCTTTGGCTTTTCGAACGACGAAAATACGCGTCCCAACAGCGATGTGTAGCGCCCTATTGCGGCTAGCAGCTTCAAAATAAACATCTTTTTCTCTTCCTATTTTCTCTCTTCAACATCTTCGAAATCGACATAGTCGCCCACATCTTTCGATACGCTTTTGCTTCTGTTTGTGCCGATTGTTTCGTTCTTTGCTCCGGCGCCTCTTTTTGCTCCGCTCGCCCCTTTTCCACCATTTTGTTGCTCCTCCATGTCACTCACTATAGAGGCTATGCGCCACCTGAATGCGAGCAGTGCCACGACACCCAGAAAGAGTATCGCTATTGCAAACAGCCCAATGAATTTGAACGCACCAAATACAAATTGCGGCGCACACAAACAGAGGAACAGGAACAAAAATAGGTAGAGATTATTGCGAATAAAAGCTAACATAACATCAAAAATTCGTTAAAAAGGTTGCCGTTACGATAACGACAAAGGTAAGAAAAATTTTGTGCTTCTAACTAAAATAACTAACTTTGAGTGCAAAAAATTGCCCCCGTGGCGCCCATTTTTTTGGTGTGTCATCAATATCTTCGGCGGTGCAATAGTAGTTTTTTAATGTTAAAAACCATACCATTATGCTCAACGCACTATCAGCTATTTCGCCTATCGACGGCCGCTACAACCGAGTTACAAAGGCTCTAAGCAGCTACTTCTCGGAGTCAGCACTCATCAAGTACCGCATCCGCATCGAGGTCGAATACCTCATAGCACTTTGCGAGGTGCCGTTGCCAGAGTTGGCGAATTTCCCAAAGGATAAGTATGCCGATTTGCGCTCTCTTTACCTCGATTTTTCGGCGGCTGATGCCGAGCGCGTGAAGGAGATCGAGTCTGTTACGAACCACGATGTTAAGGCTATCGAGTATATCATCAAGGAGAAGATGGATGCGCTTGGTCTGCAGGAGTATAAGGAGTTCATCCACTTCGCTTTGACGTCGCAAGATATCAACAATACGTCGGTTCCGTTGTCAATAAAAGAGGCTGTTGCCGAGATCATCAAACCAGCCTTCGAAGAGCTTCTGTCTACGCTTCGCACTATGGTTCGCGATTGGGCTGATGTCTCGCTTTTGGCTCGTACGCACGGCCAACCAGCATCGCCTACAAAGCTCGGTAAGGAGATGATGGTCTATGTTGAGCGCCTTGAGAAGCAAATTAAGATGTTGGACGGTGTCCCTTACGCCGCTAAGTTTGGTGGCGCAACTGGTAATTTCAATGCCCACAACATCGCCTATCCAGAGATCAACTGGGTCGATTTTGCCAACAATTTTTTGAACAATACGCTTGGGCTTGACCGCTCGCAATATACAACGCAGATCGAGCATTACGATATGCTCGCCGCGCTTTTCGATAACCTGAAGCGCATCGACACAATCCTTATCGACCTTGCGCGCGACTTCTGGACATATATCTCTATGGAGTACTTTAAGCAGAAGATCAAGGAGGGCGAGGTTGGCTCATCAGCTATGCCACACAAGGTCAACCCTATCGACTTCGAGAACGCCGAAGGAAACCTTGGTCTTGCCAACGCCCTATATGAGCATTTGGCGGCTAAATTGCCAATCTCTCGTCTTCAGCGCGACCTTACCGACTCAACAGTCCTTCGCAACGTTGGCGTGCCAATTGCACACACTCTAATAGCCCTAAAATCGCTTCAAAAAGGTCTTGACAAGGTTATCCTTAACCAGGCGGCGATCGATGCAGATTTAGAGAATAACTGGGCCGTGGTAGCGGAGGGAATCCAAACCTACCTACGCCGCATCGGCTACCCTTCGCCATACGAGGCACTAAAGGCGCTAACGCGCACCAACGCAGCAATAACAGCCGACTCAATCGCCGAGTTCATCACAACACTCGACATTGCCGAAGCAGACAAAACCGAACTCCGCAAAATCACCCCACAATCCTACACAGGCGTGTTGTAAACGGTATTGACGGGAACTGCCTTAACGCCAGGCAGGCGGTGCGTGCCGCACAGGCAGTAAAAACTATGAGAGGAGGGCAACATTAAGTTGCTCTCCTCTCATAGTTTTTATACTATCAGCAAGAACGACTGCACGGAATTAAACAATCCCACAAAACAATCAACATCCACACCCCTCTTGTCATCCTGAACCACCCCGCAATGTCATCCTGAACTTGATTCAGGATCCCTAATATGACCTATCACACCCACCAGTCTGCCGTCCTGACCCCCCATAATGCCATCCTGAACTTGATTCAGGACCCCTAACATGACATCTCACACCCACCAGTCTGTCATCCCGAACTACCCCATAATGTCATCCTGAACTTGATTCAGGATCCCTAGTATGACATCTCACACCCACCAGTCTGTCATCCCGAACCACCCCGTAATGTCATCCTGAACTTGATTCAGGATCCCTAATATGACCTATCACACCAGCTTGTCGGATTATCTTCCGAACAACTGTGGGTTGGTTTTGCTTGGGGCTATAAAAAAAGGATTGAGGAGAACCTAAGCGAATAATACTTAACAGTTCTCCTCAATCCTTTTTTTTATTTATCCCCCGTCTTTTTGGAAAATAAGGGGAGACTTTTTTAGGCGGACGAGGCTATGAAAGCGCAGCGTACTAATGGTACGTGAGCATTTCGTAGTCCGATGTCCAACGCCAAAAAAGCCCTCCTATTCTGCAAAAATTATATTGTCCAGGTCTCGCCGCTATTAAGCAGTTCCGTCATGTTTTTGATCTTTGGTGTTTTTTGCGCCTCCGTGATTTGCGCTGCTACTTCTGCATCATATACTGGTTGGTCTACGGCACGTATCACACCAAGTGCTACTGGTAGCTCTGGGTATTTCATCGCTGCTAGCATCGTGTGAAGCGTTGTATCTTCTTCTTTGGCATCATGCGTTAGGATATCTGCCTCTGTCACACCATTCTCGCCTAATGTTACCACTTTTAGTTTGAATCCATCTAGTACAAGACCCTTCTCGTTGTTCTCTCCGAAAAGCATCTTTTCGCCATGCTTTAGGGTGATTGTGTTTTGCGCACGTAGCTGCTTTGACCCTGCGAATTCAGCGAATGTCTTGTCGTTGAAGATAACGCAGTTTGTCAAGATCTCCACCACAGATGTTCCCTTGTGACACCCTGCCTCAACAAGCAGTGATGATGTCAACACAACCTCTGCATCTACTGATCGCGCAAAGAATGTTCCGCGCGAACCAATCACTAGCTCGCCTGGGTTGAATGGCGACTCTACTGTTCCGAAAGGCGATGTCTTTGTTATCTTTCCAAGCTTTGATGTTGGCGAGTATTGCCCCTTCGTAAGACCATAAATCTCATTGTTGAACAACATTACGTTTAGGTTCACGTTGCGACGTATCGAGTGGATGAAGTGGTTACCTCCGATCGCTAGCGCATCTCCATCACCTGTCGCTACCCAAACGCTAAGATCTGGGTTTGCCACCTTCACACCTGTTGCGATTGCGTTTGCACGACCGTGTATTGTGTGGAATCCGAAAGTACGCATATAGTATATGAAGCGCGATGAACAACCGATTCCCGATACAAATGCGAATTTGTTGTGTGGAATATCCAACTTGTCTGCTATCTCAGCGCACGCTCTCTGCACTGAGTTCAGGATTGCGTGGTCTCCACATCCTGGACACCATCTAACCTCTTGATCCGACTTAAAATCTGCTGGTTTATAGTTATATACTGACATATTCTCTATCCTCCTTATTTAATCTCGTTAAACTTCTCCAGCAACTCCACAACTGTGAACGGTTGTCCCTCCACCTTGTTGATTTGCTTATATGTAAATTGTGGCATCACTTGACGCAGGTAACCTGCGAATTGCCCCTCGTTCAACTCACACACTACGATGTTCTTAAACGATTTGAAGATCTCTTCTACTCCACTCGCTAGTGGGTTTATGTAGTTGAAGTGGCAAAGCGAAATATCCTTACCCTCAGCACGAGCTTGCTCTACGGCACTCACCAAGTGACCCTTCGTTCCGCCCCAACCTACGATAAGTGTCTCTCCGCTCTCTGCACCAACCGTAATCTTCTGTGCAGGAATTGTATCTACCACCTTCGCCACCTTCGTAGCGCGGTTCTTAACCATTAGTTGGTGGTTCTTCGGATCGTGTGATATTGCGCCTTGAGCATTCTTCTCAAGTCCTCCGATTCGGTATTGAAGTCCATCCACACCTGGGAATGCCCATTGACGAGCAAAATTATCGTCGCGTTCAAATGGCTTGAATGGCGTTCCGTCCGCGTTTGGCTTCGCAATGCGTGGCGCAATTGTAGGGTAGTCGCCCATTGATGGGATCTTCCAAGGCTCAGAACCATTCGCGATAAATCCATCTGTAAGGAGGATTACTGGAGTCATACGCTCCAACGCTATGCGTGATGCCTCAAATGCATAGTGGAAACAATCGCTTGGCGATGATGCTGCAACGACTACCATCGGACACTCTCCGTTGCGACCATAAAGAGCTTGTGAAAGGTCACTCTGCTCAGTCTTTGTTGGTAGACCAGTCGATGGGCCACCACGTTGAACATCAACCACTACCAAAGGCAGCTCTGTCATCACAGCTAGACCCATCGCCTCAGACTTTAGCGAAAGTCCCGGACCCGATGTTGTTGTCACGGCGAAGTTACCAGCAAATGCTGCTCCTATAGATGTACAGATACCTGCAATCTCATCCTCTGCTTGAACCGTCTTAACACCTAGGCTCTTATATTTTGCTAGCTCCTCAAGGATAACTGTCGCTGGAGTGATCGGGTATGAGCCGCAGAATAGAGGAAGACCGCTCTTCTCTGCCGCCGCCATGAATCCCCATGCTGTCGCCACATTACCACTTATCGAGCGGTATGTTCCCTTCTCTAGATCTCCAGCTGGCAATTGGTATGTATTTGCAAATACGTGTGTATTAGCACCATAGTTATATCCAGCCTCAATTACCGAGACGTTTGCTGCCGCTACCGCTGGGTTCTTCTTCGCAAATTTCGTCTCTAGGAATGATTTTGCGTGGTCATCTGGCAAGTTGAATAGGTAGAAACAAAGACCTAGCGCAAACATATTTTTACACTTTGCCGCCGCTTTGTTATCAAGTCCCGACTCCGCAAGAGCATCTTTCGTCATTGAGCTGATAGGTGCAAGTACCACATTGTAATCTTGCAATCCTAGCTCCTTGATTGGATCCTCAGTTGCATATCCTGCCTTCTTGATCAAATCTTCTGTTAGCGTATCCGAATCAAGTATGATTGTCGCATCGCGTTTCACCCATACTCTGTTCGCCTTTAGCGCTGCAGGGTTCATAGCCACTAGCACGTCGCAGTAGTCACCTGGCGTAACCATTTTTTGCGAACCGAAGTGTACTTGGAATCCCGATACACCACCCACAGTACCTTGTGGGGCGCGTATCTCTGACGGATAATCTGGGAATGTTGAGATACCATAGCCGATCAAGGCTGATGTATCCGAAAATAGTGTTCCAGTGAGCTGCATTCCATCTCCTGAGTCGCCTGAGAAGCGAATCACAGCATCTTGAAGTGTTTGTTGATTACTCATTTTCTATTATTTTTTTATTCTTCGCCTAATTTTGAATACCACATCTTGTCCTTTTTTGAGTGCAAAAGAGTGGTCGTTTGCGAATTTACAAAAAAAATATGAAAAAATGTTTATATTTGAGCTATTAAATGGATCTTCATGGAGCCGCATCTTATAGCATACATATATATAATAGTTGGTATTTCCCTCATTCTAGGAGGTGCTAACTACCTTACTGATGGCGCTTCAGCGCTCGCCAAACGCTTCTACATATCTGAATTTGTCATCGGTCTTACGATCGTTGCTCTCGGCACATCTCTACCCGAAATGGTCGTTAGCTTCGTCTCTGCCGTTAAGGGAAATCCCGATATTGCAATAGGAAATGTCGTAGGGTCAAATAGTTTCAATACCCTCGTCATTGTGGGGCTTTGCGCACTTTTATCGCCAATGAACCTCACAAAAAAGAGTGTCAAGCGCGACATCCCAATGGGCATAGGTGTCTCAGCTATACTCTTCGTTGCTACCTTTGGTGGGGTCATTAACCGTCTTGAGGGGCTTATCATGTTTGCTCTCTACATATTCATGATCTACTATTCGGTTCGCTCTTCGCGCCAAAAACCTCTTGCCGAGGAGAGTGCCACCGAGCATGAACAACCAACGCATAAACACTCCCTAACAACCTCTATTCTCCTAACTGGAGGTGGTTTAGTAGCTCTTGTTGTTGGAGGTCAAATATTCATCGATAGCGCCGTTCTTATCGCCAACCACCACGCCATACCCCAAAACATCATCGCCATAACTCTCGTTGCCGGCGCCACATCTCTCCCCGAACTCGCAGCATCACTCATATCACTTCTCAAAGGAAAATCCGATATAGCCCTTGGTAACATCATCGGCTCCAACATCGCCAACATCCTCCTCGTCCTTGGCGCTAGCGCCACCTTCACCCCCCTAACAATGACCACCATATCAATGCTCGACATAGCCTTCATCCTCTCATCCTCAATTATGCTCTGGATAGCGGCAATAATCCCCCCACAAAATAAAATCTCTCGCCCCACAGCAATCCTCTTCATAATAATCTACACAATCTACCTCTACACATCAATAAAGTAACAATGGAAACTTTTTAAGGAACTGCCATAGCGTTGTTTTTGAAGGGACGAATAAACACGGCAAACAGTTGATAACGCGCCAGTAACCATGCGCCAGCAAAATTTCTACGTTAAGAACACACTGCCGTCATCCTAAAACACCCCGTAATGTCATCCTGAACTTGATTCAGGATCCCTAACTTGACACGTCAAACCTTTTCTGTTATCAAGTAACACTATATAAAAGAGAGAGGCATCAACCTCTCTCTTTTTTTCTTAAAAAAACATCCGCTCTTAACCGCTCAGTGAGTGCCCGTACTACAAATACCCAGACGAGCGCTCTCCTTGAAAAGCCCCCTATATCGACAGGATTTTCACGAGTTCAATTCCAGATGTATCTATCTCTTTTTTATGTCCGATAGCCTCAGCGAATGGCACATATATTAGCTTTCCGTTCTTAGTACCTATCATGTGTGAGTATACACCCTCTTTTAGTGCCTCGATCGCTTTTTCACCCATTGTTGATGCTAGGATGCGGTCCATTGCTGATGGTGATCCACCGCGTTGTATGTGTCCTAGGATTGTCACACGCGCGTCATATCCTTCGAACTCCTTCTTCACGCGCTCTGCAAGTCCTACCGCACCGCCCGTTGCAGGATTCTCTGCTACAAGCACGATTGCTGATTTCTTTGATTTACGGAATCCTGAGTCGATTAGCTCTGTCAGTTGATCTACCTCTGTCTCCATCTCTGGGATTATCGCTGCCTCTGCACCCGATGCTATTGCACCATTCATAGCTAGGTAACCTGCAGTGTGTCCCATCACCTCCACAAAGAATAGGCGCTCATGCGAAGATGCTGTGTCGCGCAACTTATCTACACACTCCACGATAGTGTTTAGCGCCGTATCGTAACCTATTGTAGAGTCAGTACCTCCAAGGTCGTTATCGATCGTTCCAGGCAATCCTACTACAGGCACGCCATGCTCTTTCGCCAACAGGTCAGCACCAGTCAAAGATCCGTCGCCACCGATTACCACTAGAGCATCAATACCAGCAGCTACCATATTCTTATATGCTATAGCGCGCCCCTCAGGCGTTTGGAACTCTTTACAACGAGCAGTACGTAGGATTGTACCACCATGTTGGATGATGTTACCTACAGACTCTGATGTAAAATCCACGATTTCGCCTGTTATAAGACCTTTGTAGCCACGCATAACGCCTTTCACGCTAAATCCGTTATAGATTGCGGTACGCGTCACAGCTCTGATTGCTGCGTTCATAGCTGGGGCATCGCCTCCTGATGTTAATACACCGATACATTTAATCGCCATAATATCTCTTCTTTATATATATGGTTCAAAAGTAGTGCATTTGTTGTTATTTTCCAAACAATCCTTTACTCTTCTTTATTTTTTTTATTATTCTCCATTTATTTTCTCCTGATCTTTGTTTTTAGTTCAGCCTCTTTTATTCTTTTATTCTTTTATTCTTTTATTCTTTTATTCTTTTATTCTTTTATTCTTTTATTCTTTTATTCTTTTATTCTTTTATTCTTTTATTCTTTTATTCTTAAAACATTATTGTTTCTTCTTCTTTAGTTGGTTTCGTTTTTCTCTTCTTTTTATTTTTTTAAAATCGAAATTTCTTCAAATGAAATTAATAATAAATATAAAGCGCGTTCATAACAACAATAACTCTTTTTCTTTTTTATCTATTCAATTTACAATCAACTAATTAACATAAAAAACAAACAAGTAAAGCTGTTCATAACACAACTTATTAATGTCAATATCAACGTTCATTTGATTTCATATCTTTCTCTTGCATTTGGCATTTTTTTGTATATACTCCAACAAAATTAGGTTTTGCAACAATTTACCGCTCCAACTTACCAAAACTTTCCAACAACCCAACCAACAATTCCCCCCAACTTACCAACACTTTTCCCACACTTACCAACAACTTACTAACAAAATGAAAAAGAGAAAACTAAGACGTTTTCTCTTTTTTTTATTTTTGAGTTATAGAATTAAGATATTTTTCTTTTGTTATTCTTTTAAAGTGATAAAATTTAAATAAAAAAGAAACCTAGCATTTCAACAATTTCTCCGCAATACCTTTGTAAATCTCTGCCAGCATCTCATCTCCAGCCGCAGCAGGTGTCCCGGCCTCTCCGCCCTCCACAATTGCTTCGCGAATCGGTACCTCAGCGAGCAGTTCCAAACCGCGTTCTGCCGCATATCTCGTTGCACCGCCCTTACCAAATATATAGTATCTCTTATCTGGTGCATCTAACGGCTCAAAATAAGCCATATTCTCAATAATTCCAGCAATTGGAACCTGCACCTTCTCGTGGTTAAACATCTCCACACCGCGCACAACATCCGCCAGCGCCACCCCTTGCGGTGTCGATACTATAACTGCTGCAGAGAATTTTATCGAGTCCAATATCGTCAAGTGAATATCTCCTGTTCCTGGAGGCAGATCAACAAGTAGAAAATCCAGTGTCCCCCACTTTGTCTGGTGCAGAAGCTGCTTCAAGGCGTTCGAGGCCATTGTTCCGCGCCACAGCAATGGATCTGTCGCCTTGATAAAGAATCCAATCGACATAACCTTTATATCGTGTGCCACGGCCGGCGTAATATATTCACGCTCCACCCCCTCGCTATCCTTCTCCACAATGGCATCCGGTGCATACCCCTCCAGACCAAACATTCGCGGCTGCGATGGACCATATATATCTGCATCAAGCACACCTACGCGGTAACCAAGGTCACGCAGAGCAATCGCTAGGTTAGCTGTCACTGAAGATTTTCCCACACCACCTTTTCCCGATGAAATCGCTATCGTGTGTGCTATACCTCCTGTTGTCGTCAGATCCTCAATCTTCTTCACC
Source organism: Rikenellaceae bacterium (assembly GCA_047174045.1). Lineage (GTDB taxonomy): Bacteria > Bacteroidota > Bacteroidia > Bacteroidales > Rikenellaceae > Alistipes. The sequence continues at coordinate 64,674 of JBCQUJ010000007.1, read as the reverse complement.
TTTTTGCGCGGCGCTACACCCTCTTTCACCATAATGGTTACGCGTGCCTCTTCTGATGTCAATCCAATATCACTTTTTGCTGCATCAAGCACCTCTTGTAGACGCTTTTTGAGATTTTTTGCGAATGGATCGCGCTGCTTCTCGAAACGCATTGTAACAACAAGTTTTTGCGCATCGCTATCGAGGTTTATACTCTCTATGAATCCTCCGTCGTGTAGCCCAGCACCACTCTCTGGGTGCTTCACACTGTCAATTATTACCCTAATTTTACTCTCCATACACCATTTATTAAAAAAGCCCACCCCTGGTGGGGTGGGCTTGAGGTCCGAAGCGGATTCGAACCGCTGTACAAGGTTTTGCAGACCTTTGCCTAGCCACTCGGCCATCGGACCATTATTTTGTAGTGTAGCATAACTGCTGTCGACTACGATGCAAATATAGATAAAAAAAATGAAGTAGAGAAGAAAGTTGAAAAAAGATTTTTTTTGTCGAGTGTTTTTTTGTGAACCATAATTTATTACCTTTGATAATATATAGCCCCGCAAAGGGGTGTTTAATTGATTATGGCTAATATTTTCGACATAGCGTTCTCTTTGACGCCGCGCCTTGGTTCGCGTGCTATAAAGGGGCTTATTGAGTCTTTTTTCTCCGCCGAGAATATCTTTTCGCAGAGTTACGACACGCTCATAGCTACTGGGTTATTACGTGAGGATGTCGCCAGAGGATTGGTAGGCAGGGTAGCATTCGCTGATGCTCAGAAGCAGCTCGATCATTGCTCTCGCTACGAGATAGAGGCTATTTCGATGTGCGATGAGTATTATCCGCCATCTCTTCGCGAGATCTCTGACCCTCCATTCGTAATCTATCTGCAGGGTAATAAAGAGGTACTTACGCGTAATATCATATCTATTATCGGCGCGCGTAAAAGTTCATCTTATGGCGAACGTGTGACTAGTACTATAGTTAGTGATTTGGGCAAGAGCGTCTATAATTTAGTCATTGCTAGCGGTTTAGCCTTTGGTATTGATTCCATAGCCCACCGCAACGCTCTTATGCACGATATTCCGACTATAGCCTTTCTCCCTACGGCTCTACCTGAGGTCACACCTGCGGCGCATGCCAATCTTGCGAAAGAGATTATTAAGAGTGGTGGTTGTATAGTATCCGAGGTCGCTGCTGTTACATCTGCTGCGCATTGTAAACCAAACTATATGCAGCGCAATCGACTTGTCGTTGGCTCTGCTGCGGCAACAGTTGTTGTTGAGTGTGGTTATGGGGGAGGCGCTTATAAGGCAGCTATAAATGCAATTGATGAGGGAGTTGTTGTTGGTGCTGTTCCGGGTCGAGTTGGCGATGCCGGAGCTTTTGGATGCAATTTGCTTTTGGCTTCGAAGGTTGCCTTTATGGTCTTGGGTGGTGAGTCAATTTTGCGCGAGTTGAATTGGGACGATCGAAGGTTAGATCCTAATGATGATGAAAACCGAAAAAATGTAAAGGGTAGTGTTGACGTAGTATCTTCTATTGGAAAATTTACAGGTGAGCAACTTTTGTTGCTTCGCTGTTTTTCTGAGGATGAGCCTTTTCATATTTCTGATCTTCTGCGTGCGAGCAATTTTCCAATCGGAGTTGTCACTGCTATGTTGATGGAACTTACTGTTCTTGGGGTTGTAAATCCTCTGCCCGGATCCCGTTATGAGCGAATTATCCCGCTTAGTGATATTAAAGAGTAAAAAATATGGTAGTTTTAACTATAATAAAAGATTAAGTAAATATATTTAACTAATTATGTATTATATAGATACACATGCTCATTTAACAAATGATCAATACGACAACGAAGTTCTAGATGTGCTTAAACATGCAAAAAAGGCTGGAGTTATTCAGGTTTTGATGCCTGATGTCGATTCTTCTGGTCGCGATGCACTTTTCGCACTTTGTGATGCTAATAAAGATTTTTTACGACCTATGGTCGGACTCCATCCAACAATAATTAATGATCTTAATGGAGAGTGGAGAGAAGAGGTTGCAAAGATTGAAGATATATTAAAGAGTTCTCCAGCAGGAAGATTTTGTGCTATCGGTGAGATTGGTTTAGATTATTATTGGAGCCAAGATTTTATCCCTCAGCAAAAAGAGGCTTTTCTCGCACTTTGTGAATTAGCGCTTGAGTATAACCTTCCTGTTAATATCCATACGCGCGATGCTTGGTCTGATATGTGTGATCTTCTTGAACAATTCAAGGGGCGAGGATTGCGCGGAGTGATGCACGCCTTTTGTGACACAGAGGAGAGTTACAGAAGAATTTCTGAGTGTGGCGATTTTTACTTTGCAATTGGTGGTGTAGTAACATTTAAGAAGTCTCAAGTTGCGGCAGTTGTACCATCAATTCCTCTAGAGCGAATGTTGTTAGAAACCGATGCTCCATATTTAACACCAGCTCCGCATAGAGGAACGAGAAACGAACCAGCAATGTTGAGTTTTATATGCGAGAAAATTGCAGAGATAAAAACTGAGAAAATAGAAACGGTTGCGAGGGTTACAACAGAAAACGCAAAGCGAATTTTTAATCTTAGGTAGTGAAATATAGGTGTATAAAAAAAGAGTGTTCCACGTGGAACACTCTTTTTTTTATACAGTGATTATGTTTATTCAACAACTACACACCAGTTGAATTTATCTTCGCATCTACCATATTGAATATCTTGTAGCTTCTCAAACATTGCTTTCGAGTAAGGTCCAACCTCGTCACCGAACTCTGCACTATTGATATTTTTAGGATCATCAATTCGTGCGATTGGGGAGATAACAGCGGCAGTTCCGCACGCTCCACATTCATCAAAAGTTGATAACTCTTCAACTGGTATAGGGCGTTTTTCAACCACCAATCCCATATCTTCAGCCAACGTTCTAAGCGACATATTTGTAATAGAGGGTAGTATTGAAGGCGACTCTGGAGTGATATATTTCCCATCTTTAATACCAAAGAAATTTGCTGCACCACACTCCTCTATATACTTGTGTTCTGCAGCATCCAAATACATTACGCTTGCGTATCCACTCTTATGGGCTAGCTCTCCAGCATAGATACTTGCTGCGTAGTTTCCCCCGCATTTAACCGCACCTGTTCCACGTGGAGCAGCGCGATCGTATTCTGTGTTTATAATAACTTTTATAGTTGTCATTCCTCCCTTGAAGTAGGCGCCAACAGGTGCAACAAATGTAATAAGCATAGCCTCTTTCGGAGGGTTGATACCAAGCACGGCATCAATACCAATCAACAAAGGGCGAATATATAGTGAAGCACCCGTGCCGTATGGAGGCACAAAATCTATATTCTCTTTCACCGCTCTTATGCAAGCCTCAACAAATATCTCCTCTGTTGGAGTTGGCATACATAGTCTTTTTGCAGAGTTGATCATTCTGCGAGCGTTATCATACGGACGGAACAAACGAACTTTTCCGTCGGCGCCTCTAAAAGCTTTTAGCCCTTCGAAACATTGTTCTCCATAGTGCAACGAAGCAGATGCCATGTGTAGTGGAATGTGTTCTTCTGCTGTTGAGCACATCTCTCCCCATGCTCCGTTTTTGTATTCAATTCGGATGTTTTTATCGGTCTTCATATATCCAAATCCGATATTTTCCCAATCTATTTTCTTCATATTACCCATAGTTTATTACCTCATTTACTAGCTGATGTAGCGATCTTTTTTCTTCTGATTATCCGACATTTGCACCGTTGTTGGTCTTGTTGTTTGGAGCAACTATTTGTAGTTTTCCTGCAGCATCTTCTGCCATTAAGATCATACCCTGCGACTCAATTCCTTTCAGTTCGCGCGGTGCTAAATTAACAAGAACTAGAACTTGTTTTCCAACCATCTCTTCAGGAGTATAGTGTTCTGCAATTCCAGAAACTATTGTTCGCGTATCGATTCCCGTGTCAACGGTTAGCTTCAATAGCTTCTTTGTTTTGGCTACCTTCTCTGCCGCAACAACAGTCGAAACGCGTATATCCATCTTCATAAAGTCGTCAAATTGTATCGTGTCGCGCTGTGGTTCTAGTGTTGCATTTGCCGCTGACTCCTCCGCCTCGATAGCTGCTTTTGCGCTCTTTAGCTTCTCAAGTTGAGCCTCGATAACATTATCTTCTATCTTCTCAAACAGCAACTCTGCCTTTCTAATCTTATGTTCCACGTGGAACAACTCCATAGAGCCCAATCTATCCCAATTCAAATCTTCGCGTGTGAGATTCGACATTGTTCTGATCTTCTCTGCTGTAAATGGCATGAATGGCTCTATCGCGATCGCAAGGTTTGCTGTGATCTGCAACGCAATATTTAGGATAGTCTCAACTCTTTTCTCGTCTGTTTTAATAACTTTCCACGGCTCGCAATCGGCCAAATATTTGTTTCCAATGCGTGCAATATTCATTGCATCTTTCAACGCTTCGCGGAATTTATACCCCTCGATGTTTGCCTCAAGTTGCGACTTAATTGTGCCAATCTCTGCGATTGTCTCCTTGTCAAACTCTGTAAGTTCACCACATGCTGGAACAGAACCACCATAATATTTATCAGTAAGAACCAATGTCCTGTTGACGAAGTTTCCAAGAATTGCAACCAGCTCGTTGTTGTTTCTCGCTTGGTAATCTTTCCAGGTGAAGTCATTATCCTTCGTCTCTGGAGCGTTCGCACAAAGTACATATCTCAAAACATCCTCTTTCCCTGGAAACTCTTCAAGATATTCGTGCAGCCAAACCGCCCAGCCTCTCGATGTCGAGATCTTATCTCCCTCAAGGTTTAGGAACTCATTTGCTGGTACATTCTCTGGCATAATATAATCGCCGTGTGCATGCAGCATCGATGGAAATACTATGCAGTGGAATACGATATTATCCTTTCCAATGAAGTGAACGAGTTGTGTTTCCTCGTCTTTCCAATATTTCTCCCAATGTGGCGTTAACTCTTTTGTTGCAGAGATATATCCGATAGGTGCGTCAAACCACACATACAAAACCTTTCCTTCACCACCAGCAACTGGAACCGGAATACCCCAATCCAGGTCACGACTTACGGCGCGCGGCTGCAATCCTCCATCAATCCAGCTCTTGCATTGTCCATATACGTTTGATTTCCACTCTTTATGCCCCTCCAAAATCCATTTGCGCAGATAATCCTCGTGTTTGTCTAGTGGTAGGTACCAGTGCTTTGTTTCTCGCTTCTCTGGTGTAGCCCCTGAAAGGGCGCTCTTTGGCGCTATCAACTCATCAGGAGATAGTGTCGACCCACATTTTTCACATTGATCGCCGTATGCCTTCTCGTTCTGACACTTTGGGCATGTTCCGGTGATATATCTGTCCGCAAGAAACGTAACTGCTTCAGGATCAAAGAATTGCATCGATGTCTGCTCAATAAACTTACCATCATCATGCAGCTTCTTGAAGAAGTCCGATGCAGTCTCCGCGTGCATTTTCGAAGATGTTCGCGAGTATATGTCGAATGCAATACCAAGTTTCTTGAACGAATCGCTAATTATTTCGTGATACCTATCAACGATTTGTTGTGGTGTCACGCCCTCTTTCTTTGCTTTGATCGTGATAGGCACGCCATGCTCATCGCTTCCGCATACCCACAACACATCTTTTCCTCTTCCGCGAAGGTATCGTACGTAGATGTCTGAGGGGATATAAACTCCCGCAAGGTGTCCAATATGCACTGGACCATTGGCGTATGGCAGTGCAGACGTTACTAAGTGTCTCTTGTAGCTCTTTGACATTCTTTAATATCTTTTTATTGTTTTGTTTCTTTTTTGTTGTCCATACACCTATATATAATAGGGGACATTAGAGCAAATGTACAAATTTTTTCATAAAAATGCAGAAAACACAATTTTTTTTCACTTTTTCTCAAAATTATTTGCACACAATTTTTTTTCTCTCTATATTTGCATTACAAACGCTACGGGGTTTGTACGTATTGCAGAAATAGCTCAGTTGGTAGAGCACAACCTTGCCAAGGTTGGGGTCGCGAGTTCGAGTCTCGTTTTCTGCTCCAGAGGGAGAATCAATTACTGATTCTCCTTTTTTTGTGCCTATTATCAAGCGTTCTGACAGCACCTGAAAAGAAGCCATCTGATGTTACAAAATGGTTATATTTAACCTATAACGTTACAGTAGATAAACCAAAAAACCAATTTTAGTATTACAATGAAAAACCAATGTTAAATTATTTGGTTTTCAACAAATTGCAACTGATTATCTACATTAAAAAAAACACATAAAAAAATGAATATAGCTGTTGTAATATCAATTTGTAACTAGCTGTGGTAAGAATAATATTCTATTTAAAGTTTTTTCGTTCATCTTTTTTTATCTATATTTGCATCAATTGGAAAAATCTACATATTAGAGCAGTGGGCTTGTCATAGGAAGCGCGCAAAAAGTGTCATATAGCAGACACTTTGTGTTGCATACAAGCCATTTCCCCTGTTCCTAACACCCTACACAGATCGAGTTGTAGGCGCTGTTTTTATATTTTCGCCTGCCCAAGCTATATGCTTTTGGGTGTTGGGGCGAAGTAGGTTTTTCCATACGACCGGTGGTGCAATTGCTTAAAAGCATTGCTCAAAAGCAATGACGATGCATGAGATTTGAGCTGGTCGATGAGGTGGAAAAATGTTAAAAAATATAAAAATAGAAAATTATGCCCATTCAAAAAAGGTGGGTAGTTCGCCCGGATGTGGAGCAGGCGAAGGTCGAGGGGTTGTCCCGCGACCTTGGGATTGCTCCTGTGCTGGCTAAGCTACTCCTACAAAGAGGCATAGAGACTACCGAAAAGGCTAAGAATTTCTTCAGCCCTTCGCTGGAGACTCTGTACGACCCATTCCTTATGAAGGATATGGATATTGCTGTGGAGCGACTAGAGAAGGCGTTGGAGAGCGGGGAGCATATCATGGTCTATGGTGATTATGATGTCGACGGCACTACGGCCGTAGCTCTTATGTACAAGTTTTTGCGTCAGATAGGTCACAAAAACCTGTCGTTCTATATCCCGGATCGTTACGTTGACGGCTATGGAATTTCACAAAAAGGTATCGATCACGCGGCGCAGACGGGTGTAACCCTCATTATTGCGCTTGATTGCGGAATCAAAGCAGTGACGAATGTCTCTTATGCAAAGAGCAAAGGTGTTGAGTTCATCATTTGCGACCACCACTTACCGGGGGAGCAGCTCCCAGATGCGGTTGCGGTGTTAGATCCTAAGCGAGAAGATTGCAACTATCCTTTCGATGAGCTTTCTGGTTGTGGTGTTGGTTTCAAGTTGGTTCAGGCTTATTGCGCACGCCACGACATTCCGATGGAGCAGATTGAGCATTTGCTTGATTTGCTTGCGGTGAGTATCGCCTCGGACATTGTGCCTCTCGTTGACGAGAATCGCACACTGGCTTGGCATGGCCTTGAGCATTTGAACAACAACCCAAGTAAGGGTCTGGAGTCTATCATCAAGATTTGTAATTTGTCGCGTGACAAGATCTCTATTGACGACATTGTCTTCAAGATTGGACCTCGCATCAATGCTGGGGGTCGTATGCGTATGGATCCAGATGATCCGGATGCGGCTCCTTCAGGTGGCTATGCCGTTGTTCACTTGCTTGTTGAGGGAGATGCTATGGCTGCTAAGGAGTCGGGCAAATCTATTGATGAGTATAATACGGGTCGTAAGACTATTGATAGACGCGTCACGCAAGAGGCTTTTGATTTTGTTGAGTCCGATGAGGAGTTGAAGGGTCGTAAGTGTATGGTTATCTACAATCCGGAGTGGATGAAGGGTATCGTTGGAATCGTTGCTTCACGCCTTATTGAGCATTATTATCGCCCGACTGTCGTTTTGACTAAGAGCGATGATCTTGTCACGGGTTCTGCTCGTTCTATTCCTGGGTTCGATTTGTATCAGGCTGTTGAGTCTTGTGCTGATTTGTTGGAGAACTTTGGTGGTCACATGTATGCTGCGGGTCTTTCGATGAAGGAGGAGAATGTTGAGCTTTTCAAGGAGAGGTTCAATGCTTATGTAGATGAGAATATTAAGCCGGATATTTTGGTTCCGCAGGTTGACATCGATACAGAGTTGCTTTTCTCAGATATTACGAAGGAGTTCCGCGAGGCGTTGAGTTTGTTCCAGCCGTTTGGTCCGGGTAATACAACACCGGTTTTTGTCACTTATCATGCAAGCAACAATGGTAATGCGAAGTTGGTTGGTTTGGAGCAGGAGCATTTGCGTATGGATGTTGTCCAGCGTGAGAAGCCGAATACTAGGATTCCGGCGATTGCATTTGGGCAGCCTACGCTCTATAAGGAGGTGCGATCGGGGCGTCCAATAGATTTATGTTATACTGTTGCTGAGAATAAACATCGAGATAAGATTACGCCGCAGTTGCGCGTCAAGGATTTGAAGATGTCGGAGATAAAGCCGCTGAGATAGCGTGTGTGGAAAGAGGAGAAGCTGTGTGCTTTATCCTCTTTTTGATATTATATATTATATCACGCCGGCTGAGCGTTAACAGTAATATCTACACAGAGGTGTGTAGTGAAAAACTATAAGAGATAAAAAATTATTAACCTTAATACTAAATTCATTATGTCGTTTGTAGAGGAGAGGGTCCAGACTGAGGGTCTAACGTTTGATGATGTTTTGTTGGTTCCAGCCTATTCGGAGGTTTTGCCAAAAGATGTGAGTGTTCAGACGCGTTTTTCGCGTAACATTTCACTCAATTTGCCGATTGTTTCGGCGGCCATGGATACGGTTACTGAGGCGCCGTTGGCGATTGCGTTGGCGCGAGAGGGCGGAATCGGTGTTATTCATAAGAATATGTCTATCGAGGAGCAGGCTGCTCAGGTCAAGAAGGTGAAGCGTGCAGAGAATGGTATGATCGATGATCCAGTCACTATTGCTAAGGACAATACGGTTGGTGATGCGTTGGCTATGATGCAGAACTATAAGATCGGAGGTATTCCTGTCGTTGACGATGCTGGAATCTTGATTGGTATCGTTACGAACCGAGACTTGCGTTTTCAGCGTGATATGGGGCGTAAGATTGACGATGTCATGACTAAGGAGGGTTTGATTACTACACACGATTCTACGCTTGAGCACGCTGCGGATATGTTGTTGAAGAATAAGATCGAGAAGCTTCCGGTTGTCGATGATAAGGGGAAGCTTTTGGGACTTATTACTTATAAGGATATAACTAAGGTGCAGGATAACCCAAGCGCTTGTAAGGATGCTAAGGGTCGTTTGCGTGTTGCTGCCGGTGTTGGTGTTACGGGCGACTCTTTGGATCGAGTCGAGGCGTTGGTTGCTGCAGGTGTTGATGCTGTGGTTTTGGATTCGGCACATGGTCACTCTGCAAATATTGTCAACACGCTGAAGAGTATTAAGAAGGCATACCCAGCACTTGATGTTGTCGTTGGAAACATCGCTACGGCGGAGGCAGCAAAGTATCTTGTCGAGGCTGGTGCTGATGGTGTTAAGGTTGGTATCGGACCTGGTTCTATCTGTACTACGCGTATCGTTGCTGGTGTTGGTGTTCCGCAGCTGACGGCAATTTACGATGTTGCTGCGGCAATCAAGGGGTCGGGTGTTCCGGTCATTGCCGATGGTGGATTGCGCTATTCGGGTGATATTGTCAAGGCTTTGGCTGCAGGAGGCGACTGTGTTATGGTTGGTTCTATGTTCGCTGGTGTTGAGGAGTCTCCTGGTGAAACAATTATCTACAACGGACGTAAGTTTAAGAGCTATCGCGGCATGGGATCTATCGAGGCTATGAACAATGGCTCTAAGGATCGCTATTTCCAAGGGGAGGAGTCAAACTCTAAGAAGTTTGTTCCTGAGGGAATCGTTGCTCGTGTGCCATTCAAGGGTTCGCTTTCGGAGTCTGTTTATCAGCTTGTTGGTGGTATCAAATCGGGAATGGGTTATTGTGGTTCAGCAACAATTGGAGAGTTGCAGTGTGCGAAATTTATTCGCATTACGGCATCTGGAGTTGTTGAGAATCACCCTCACGATGTCGCTATTACGCAAGAGGCACCAAACTACTCACGTTAAAAAAGATAAAAATGGAGAAGATACTTATATTAGATTTTGGATCGCAGTATACGCAATTGATTGCGCGCAGAGTGCGTGAGTTGAATGTTTATTGCGAGATTCATCCGTTTAATAATCCACCGGCGATTGATGACTCTTTTAAGGGCGTTATCTTGTCGGGAAGCCCTTATTCGGTTCGCGATGAGGTTGCACCGCAACCAGATTTGTCGCAGATTAAGGGTAAGATGCCTCTTTTGGGTGTCTGTTATGGCGCGCAATACCTTTCGCACGCCTTTGGCGGAGAGGTTGAGCCAGCACCAAGTAGGGAGTATGGTCGCGCAATGTTGACAGTTGGCGATGCAACAAACCCATTGATGAAGGGTTTGCCTTCTCAAACGCAGGTTTGGATGTCGCATGGCGATACTATAACGAAGATTCCAGCTGGATATAAGGTCATAGCTAGTACCGAGCAGGTTAAGGTTGCGGCGTATGCTGTTGAGGGCGAGGATACTTGGGCGATTCAGTTTCACCCTGAGGTGTACCACTCCACGGATGGAACGCAGCTCTTGAAGAACTTCGTAGTCGATATTTGCGGTTGTGAGCAGAGTTGGACATCGGAGAGCTTTGTAGATGCCACTGTAGCTGATTTAAAGGCAAAATTGGGCAACGACAAGGTTGTTTTGGGCTTGTCTGGTGGTGTTGACTCTACGGTTGCTGCAGTGTTGCTTCATAAGGCGATCGGCGCAAACCTCTACTGTATCTTCGTTAACCCTGGTGTTTTGCGCAAGGGTGAGTTTGAGGAGGTTTTGGAGTCGTATAAGGGTATGGGTCTAAACGTTCGTGGCGTTGATGCTGCGGATCGTTTCTTGAACGATCTTGAGGGTGTTAGCGACCCGGAGACGAAACGCAAGATTATAGGAAAAGATTTCGTAGAGGTCTTTAATGATGCTGCACAAGAGATAAAGGATGTTAAGTGGTTGGCACAAGGGACAATATACCCAGATGTTATCGAGTCTTGTTCTGTGAATGGCCCCTCTGCAACGATTAAATCGCACCATAATGTTGGAGGCCTTCCGGAACATATGAATCTGAAGATTGTTGAGCCTTTGCGTTTGCTATTTAAGGATGAGGTTCGCAGGGTTGGTTTGTCTATGGGGATCGCGCAGAGCTTGATTCGCCGCCACCCGTTCCCAGGGCCAGGTTTGGCTATTAGAATTTTGGGTGAGATTACTCGCGAGAAGGTTCAAATTCTTCAAGATGTCGACAGAATATATATGGACGCGCTGCATGAGGCTGGTCTTTACGATGATGTTTGGCAGGCTGGTGCTATCTTATTGCCAGTTAAGAGTGTCGGCGTTATGGGTGATGAGCGTACGTATGAGAGCTGTGTCGCGTTGCGCGCAGTGCAATCCACCGATGGTATGACGGCGGATTGGGTACACCTTCCGTATGACTTCTTGGCGAAGCTTTCTAATGATATTATCAACAAGGTTCGCGGTGTGAATCGCGTGGTTTATGATATTTCGTCGAAACCACCAGCAACCATTGAGTGGGAGTAGTCAGAGTAGTATAATATATATATGACACTTGAAGATTTGCAGATTCTCTGTGAGGAGAGTACGAAAAATCACATAAAGCAAAATATCGAGCGCACACATACAGATGTTGCGCTCGATAAGTGTTTGGGTGCGCAGGGGCGTGGCTTTGCGGCGTTAGTTGCCGAGCAGGTGAAGTATTTGCAACGTTCGCGCAAGAAACTCCCGTCATACTACGATGCTGGGTGCATTGTTGTTGGGCGATCTTATGAGCAATCTTCGAGCGAAGATGTTGCTGCTGCAAAGTGCTTCGGAGGTGCTTTGGAGCAGACAAAATCGATGAGTGTGTTGGATTTGACGTGTGGTTTGGGTGTCGATAGTTTCGCTATGTCGAAGCGCTTCGGGCGTGTCGTTGCGATTGAGCGAGATGAGCTTTTTGCTGCTGTTGCAAAGGAGAATTTTTCGCGACTTGGTGCAGATAATATCGAGGTTGTGAATAGCTCTGCAGAGGATTTTCTGGCGAAATGTGTGGAGAATGGTGATAGATTCGACTTTGTCTATTGCGATCCAGATCGCAGAGGTTCAGATGGCCGCAAGAAGGTTGTTCTGGAGGATTGTTCTCCGAACCTAATCGCGCTGCAAAGTGTGTTGAAGCAGGTTTCTGATATGTTGGTTGTGAAATGCTCTCCGCTTTTTGACGTTGATGAGGCGTTCAAAATCTATGGAGAGTATTGCACTGCTGTGGAGGTTGTTTCGACAGGAGATGAGTGCAAGGAGGTTGTTGTTTACACCTCTTTGAAGGAGGGCGGATCTGTTGACCACGCCGGAGAAATTTGCGCAAATTCGATAGAAAAATGTGCAATTTGGAGAGAAAAACGCGCAAAAAATGAGAAAAACTTGCTCTTTTTTGATGAAAAACGCTACAAATTTCTCGTTATTCCAGATGTTTCGCTGCAAAAAAGTCGCTTGGCGCGAGTTGTTTTGGAGAGTGTTTGCGATATTTGGAGCGACAACGGATATGGTTTTTCTGTTGATGATCCGAATGAGGTTTTGGGTCGTGTTTATGAGATCGAGGCTATATATAAATATGAGCCGAAGCGCATTAAAAGAGTGTTGAAGGAGGGTGGTATTGATCGCGCAGAGATATTGAAGCGCGAGTTTCCTTATGGTGCCGAGCAGGTTCTGAAGCAGTTGGGGTTGAAGGGGAGTGGTGCGCGCAAAATCGCAGTTACAGCGGTGTTGAACGAGCTTTATGCTGTTGTTTTAAAGGGGTAAATTTTATAATGGAGAAGATAAAGATTGCAATAGTTGGTACGGGCGGTGTCGCGGAGGCGCTTGCTGTGGCGCTGTCGGATCGTAGGGGTGTCGATTTATGTATCATTGGGCGCAATGTCGAGCGATTGCGTGTTATTTCGGAGCTGGCAGAGTGCAGCGCGATAGTTCTTGAGGATGATTTTGCAGAGGCTGATATATATATATTGGCTGTAAGTGATTCCGCTGTTGCATCGCTTGCGGAGCGGCTACCTTTCAAGAATGGCTCAACTGTGGTGCATACAGCTGGAAGCGTTGACATGTCGGTTTTGAGGTGCGATAATGTTGCGGCAAGGGGTGTCGATGTTGGAGTTATATACCCATTGCAAAGCTTCACGGCTGGGCGAAAGGTAGAGATGAAGGGTGTTCCGATCTTTACGGAGGTTGAAAACCGCAATAATGAATCTGTGTTGCGCTGTGCTAAACTATTGTCAGACAGTGTTTTGTCGATGTCATCTAATGTAAGAATGAAGCTTCATTTGGGGGCGGTTTTCGCTTCAAACTTTGTAAATATGATGTTTTCTGCGACAGAAAATGTGCTGCAAAACGATGGTGAATCAGCTAATGAAAAATTAGATATAAATGTTTATAAACCATTGATAATGGAAACATTAGCAAAGGCATTTGAGTTTGAATCGCCAAAATTGGCGCAAACAGGCCCTGCAAAGCGTGGCGACAGCGTTACGATGGAGCGCCATTTGGAGCTTTTGCAGAGTAGTGGCAATGGGGAATTAACCGAAACGTATAAAATAATAAGTGAATTGATATGGGAAACTTCAAAGAAGATGTAGCACTGTGCAAATTGTTGGTGCTTGATGTAGATGGTGTGATGACAGATGGTGGGATAACACCAACAAGAGATGGTGATTTTATCCGCACCTACAATGCTAAGGATGGTTACGCAATCGCTTATGCAATTAAGATGGGTTATGCGATCTGCATAATCTCTGGCGGTCGTGGCGAGAATCTTCGCTACAGATTGAAGATGTTGGGTGTGAAGGATGAGGATATCTATATCGACTGCATGGATAAGATTGCGGCGATGAATGATATTATGTCGCGACACGGAGTAACGTCCGATGAGATTATCTATGTTGGCGATGACATTCCAGATTTGAAGTGCTTGGAGATGGTCGGAATGCCAATCGCGCCGGCTGATGCCGCTATGGAGGTGCTTAACGTTGTGCGTTACGTCAGCGAGTTTGCTGGCGGCAGAGGGTGTGTTCGCGATGTTATCGAGCAGTGGTTGCGTTCACATGATAAGTGGGCGGTTCATTCGCTTGGTGTTACGGGTTCGGATGTGCCGTCGCGCTAGAAAAAATTCCTTTTATTAATATGTATAGCGCTATTTTCTAACTCAAAAATATTATATTTGTGACAAATTGCACTTTTTTGGCGCAAAACATAAAAAGTTAGGGAATGGAGAGTTATCAAAGCGATTATCATACGCCTGTCTTGTGGCGTGAAGCGGTTGAGTTGTTGCAGATTGAGCAGCAGCGCGACGGCTTGTATTGCGATTTGACCTTTGGTGGTGGTGGTCATAGTCGCCTAATCTTGAGCCAGCTTGATGAGCGCGGCAAGCTCTATTCGTTTGATCAAGATGCTGATACGCGTGCAAATATGCCTAACGATTCGCGCTTTAACTACGTTGAGAGCAATTTTCGGTTCTTGCGTGGCGCGCTGCGTTTGCGCGGTGTGGAGCAGGTAGATGCGATCTTGGCCGACCTCGGTGTGTCGTCGCACCACTTCGACGCAACGGAGCGAGGGTTCTCGTTCCGTGGCGAAGCACCGCTTGATATGCGAATGAATCAGCGTGGTAAGATGACTGCGGCAGATGTTGTGAATAAATATAGCCACGAAGAGTTGACGCGAGTTTTGGGGGAGTGGGGCGAAGTGCAAACACCCTGGAAGGTCGCTAATTGCATTATTAGGGCGCGCGAAGCGGCACCGATTGTCACTACGGCAGATTTTGTTGCAGCGATAGCACCGTGTACGCCAAAGGGTGCGGAATCAAAATTCCTGACGAAGGTTTTTCAGGGTATTCGCATAGAGGTTAACGGCGAGATGGAGGCGTTGAAGATGGCGTTGGAGCAGAGCCTAAAGGTGTTGAAGCCCGGCGGTAGACTTGTTGTGATCTCTTATCACTCGTTAGAGGATCGTTTGGTCAAGAATCTGTTTAAGAGCGGAAATTTTGAAGGAAAGGTGGAGCGCGATTTCTACGGAAATAGCTCAACCCCTTGGAATGTTGTGACGCGCAAAGCGGTTACACCAACAACAGAGGAGCTGGAGCGCAACCCGCGATCGCGCAGCGCGAAGATGCGAGCGGCGATAAAGCTATAGGTTGCGGATAGGACGAATAGGTTAAAGCTAGATAAAAGAGTTGCACAGTGGGTGTTTTGGATTGGCTAAATAGGCGAAAGCAGACGACTAACGCAAGTGACGGAGAGGTTGTTGGGGGAGACTCCGGCGACCAAGATGGTCCTGGCGATGGTCGAAACTTGTGGTCGCGAGGAGGTCGAAGAAGATCCAGCAGAAATGTTGGAGAAGCAAACATCTCAAGTGGCTACAACCAAGATAACGAGCTAGAGGAGAGTCGCGAAGAGAGCTACGAAGAGCTTCAACGACAGGCCGATTTGGCGCAGGCACGAGCGTTGGAGGCGCGAGCCGAGGAGCTGCGCCGCAGAACTGGGCAAAGCAGTGGCGGCGCGACAACAGATTGGGCTGAGTTTGATCGCGAAGGTAATTCTGAAGGGGTGTACGAAGTTGATTTTGAACCAATACAGCCGCCGCTTTCTAACGCTGCTCCTATTGCTGTGTCAGCCCCAGGTAATGAAGATGAGCAGCTTGACGATTCGCTAGATTCGAGTGAAGATGAGGAGAAGGAGCCGGAGCGAGAGATCGCTGCTAGCGGCTCTATTTATGATATTTTGTCGGGTCTGATATCAGGAAATATCTTGGAAAACGAGGTTGTAAGTCGTTTCTACGTACACGCATTGCTGCTTTTCATCCTCTCTTTTATCAGCATTAGTATATGGTTCTGGTCGCTGAATGAAGATTCAACGCGAAGGGCTCTTCAGGATGAGGTGCAGCTCCTGCATGAGGAGTCGTTGAGGATGCAACGTGCGCGTGTGCGAGTATCATCTTATAGTGCGGTGGAGCGAGAGTTGGAGCGCAGAAATATTGGTTTAACAAGGTCAACAAGACCGGCAAAAAATATGTAGTGTGGCGACGTTTACAGGCGAAGACAAAGAGGCAGTAAGGAAGCGCGCGCAGGGAATGTTGTATTTCTTGCTTGTTGTGATGTTGGTTATTGTCGTGCGTATTTTTTGGATTCAATGCAACGGGACGATTGCGAAAAATGCGGAGCGCATAGAGAGGCGGATTTTTCGCAACCACGAGATAGTGGCACACCGTGGTTCTATATTGACCCGAAATAATGAGCCGCTGGCTAGGTCAATAAGCATGTACCAGGTAGAGATGGATTTTGGTTGCGAGGCTTTTGACTCGGAGAGTTCGTACCGCTCAAATAGCGACTCGCTAGCGAAGCTCTTGTCGGCATACTTTGGCGACAGAAGCGTTGCGCAATATCAGAAGATGTTCCGTGATCAACGCGCCGCAAAATTTAAGATTTACAATGCGCGTGACACCTCATACATCCGCTCTGAGGGGTTCTTTATGTTGCTGTTAGACAAGATGCGAGGAATAGAGATTGTGCATAAAAGACTTGGCGACACAGTCAGAAATCACGAGCCAGTTGCTCTTTTTCCGCGGTTGGTGGATTACACAGAGTGGCAAACGTTGAAGAAATATCCGATCCTAAATGGAAGGATGGGATTGGCATATCAGCGTGTTGACGAGGAGAACCGCGTATATACTTATGACGGCTTGGCACGACGAACGATTGGCGCGATAAATAACGACCGAGGACAGAACTATGGAATAGAGGATGTTTACGATGATGTTTTGTCGGGAAAAAATGGAGTTGTGCGCCAGCAGCGAATTGCGCGCGGCTTCTATGGTAATGTTCCAGATGAGAATAACCGCGATGCTGTAGCTGGACTTGATGTTGTTACGACGATTGATGCAGAGATCCAAGATATAGCGCACTCGGCGCTGCAAAGCAGATTGCAAAAGACGAATGCTCGTTGGGGAACAACAGTTGTTATGGAGGTGGCGACGGGAGATATTTTGGCAATAGCAAACCTCGACAGGGTGGGTTCTGGCGAGAATCGTAGATATGTTGAACAGCAAAATAGGGCGATTGGTGCGCGAAGTGAACCGGGTTCAACGATGAAGCTTGCTACGGCAATGGCGCTGCTGGAGGTGGCAAAGATGCCAACGACTGAGGTTTATGATTCGGGCGATGGAAAGCGTGTAAAGGTTGGCCGCACGGATGCGCAGGATTCGCATAGCGGATATGGCGAGGTGGCGCTAGATGTCGCTTTTGCACAGTCGCTTAATGGCTA
Organism: Rikenellaceae bacterium; assembly: GCA_047174045.1. Classification (GTDB taxonomy): domain Bacteria; phylum Bacteroidota; class Bacteroidia; order Bacteroidales; family Rikenellaceae; genus Alistipes. Next base: position 47,286 of record JBCQUJ010000007.1, on the reverse strand, counting down.
CTTTGCGAAGGCGATATATGAGAACTTCAAGGAGGACACGAAACCATACACAAGCTTTTTGAAGGATAGTTTGCGCCTATCTAAATCGGTGGGGTTCAGCAAGTTTGGGGAGCCAGAGCCGTTGATATATGACTCAAGTGACGGGGTTGACTCTAACGGAAAGTTGCGTTGGACGCCACACGTTACGGTTGTGAAGATGGCGCAGGGTTATGGTATGGAGTTTACGCCGCTTCAGGTTCTGACGTTCTACAACGGATTTGCGAATGAGGGGCGTGTTGTTGCGCCGCGATTAGTTAGTGAGCTGAGAAATAGCGACGGCGTGACGGAGAAGAAGTATGGCGTGCGTGTTCTGGTTGATCAGATGTGCAGTAGGCCGACATACGACTCGTTGAAGCGCTACCTCGTAGAGGTAAATAGGAGCGGAACGGGTGCATACTGGCTGGGAAAATTTGATGGATTTGAGGTTGCGGCGAAGACGGGAACGGCGCAGTTTGCACAGGGTGGAATATCGCACAGGGATGGACACTACGTTGCATCTATGGTGGGTTTTATGCCGGCGAACAAACCTAAGTATAGTGTTATAACAACGGTCTATTTGAGTCGTGCGGAGACGACGGGTGGGTCATACTACGGCTCAACAATGGCCGGTGAGGTTATGCGAAATGTGATGCAGCAGCTATTTAACAAGGAGCAAAAGTGGCAGGCGAAGCTCGATACAATTGCGCCGCTACATAGGATCGACAGTGCTGAGGTGGCGAGAGTGCTGGAGCGAAGGGCTGTTGTAGAGACTTCTGCCGGAGTAGAGAAGGATGATGAGGCGGTTGTTTCAACTCTTGTCGAGGTGCCATATATATATGGACTTGGGTTGCGCGATGCGCACTTCTTGTTGGAGAGTGAGGGGCTGAAGGTTAAGGTTGTTGGTGGTGCAGGAACGGTCTTTCGACAGAACCATAGAGCAGGAACAAAAGTAAAAAGAGGAACAACGATTGAGATAACATTGCGTTAGAGGTGTGTTTTGGTTTGTTTGAAAAAAGATAGAAAATGAGAATAGAAGAGATATTAACTATTTACGGAGGTAATACGGTGCAATCTTTTGAAGGAGAGGTTGTTGCACTGACGTATGATTCACGAGCGGTAGAGAAGGGAAGTTGTTTCTTTGCAATAAAGGGAACAGTGTGTGACGGTAATGATTTCATCGGTGTTGCAGCAGAAAAAGGCGCTGCAGTTGTAGTTTGTGAACGCATGCCAGAGGGAGATGAGTTGCGAGATGGAGTGACTTATGTCGTTGTTGAGAGTGCGCAAAAAGCTATGGCGCAGGTTGCAAAAGCTTTTTATGGTGATGCGAGTCGTGAGTTAAAGTTGGTCGGGATTACGGGGACGAATGGCAAGACTACGACTGCAACGATGCTTGCAGATCTCTTTGAGCAGATGGGATATAAGGCAGGGCTTATCTCGACCGTTACATACCGAATAGGAAGTAAGCACTACAATTCGACACACACTACACCTGATACGTTGCGCCTGAATGCGCTTTTGCGCCAGATGGTCGATGAGGGTTGCGAATATTGTTTCATGGAGGTTTCGTCGCACTCGGTGGTCCAGGATCGCATTGCGGGGCTTACATTTGCAGGGGCGGTCTTTACAAATTTGACACACGACCATTTGGATTACCACGGGACGTTTGCGGAGTATCTGAAGGCGAAGAAGGGGTTGTTTGACTCTTTGTCGAAAAGCGCTTTTGCGTTGGTTAATATTGATGATAAAAATGGCGATGTGATGTTGCAGAATTGCGCGGCGAAGAAGTTGCGTTATTCGTTGCGATCTATGGCTGATTATCGTGCAAAAGTGGTTGAGATGCATTTTGATGGCATGATGCTTCAGCTGCAGGGCGAAGAGCTTTGGGCGAGAATACTGGGTCGATTCAACGCTTATAACCTCCTTGCGGCGTATGGTGTTGCAGAGCAATTTGGCATTAGTAAGGAGGAGATTTTGGTTGCGTTAAGTCAGCTTGGGGCTGTTAGCGGTCGTTTTGAACACTTCGCGGCGCCTGGTGATAGAACGGTGATTGTAGACTATGCACATACGCCAGATGCACTGAAGAGTGTTTTGAACACGATTGATGAGATTTGTGGCGGTAGTGGTCGTGGCGTAGTGACGATTTGTGGTTGCGGTGGCGATAGAGATAAGAGCAAGCGTGGGGATATGGCGCGTATAGCGTATCAGGGTTCATCTTTGGCGATCTTTACATCGGACAATCCGCGAAGCGAAGATCCAGAGGCGATTCTCGCGGAGATGATCGATGGGGTGAAATCGGAGCCGCGCTCTGCGGAGAGAAGGTGGTTGAAGATTACTGATCGCGCAGAAGCAATTCGTACTGCAATTATGATGTCGAACCCAGGGGATGTTATCTTGATTGCAGGAAAGGGGCATGAAACATATCAGATTATTGGTTCAACCAAGATTGATTTTGACGATAGGGTTCATGCGCGAGCAGCAATAGAACAATATTTATAATAGCTTGATACGTAGACAAATAATACAAATTATATACAAAGATGTTTTACCACATTTCACAACTAATCCAAGAGCTTGGAATTCGCATTCCTGGTATTGGAATGATGAACTACATTTCGTTTCGCGCCGCGCTTGCGGTTATTCTTGCGCTGATCATTACGATCACTTTTGGTGAGTATATTATTCGCCTTATGCAACGCCACCAAATTGGCGAGTCGGTGCGTGACCTTGGTCTTGAGGGACAGCTCAGTAAGAAGGGTACGCCAACAATGGGCGGAATCATAATTTTGTTGGCTATGGTTGTGCCAACGCTGTTGTTTGGGCAGCTCAACAACACATATATAATATTGATGTTGGTTGCGACTGTTTGGTTGGGACTCATCGGATTTATTGATGACTACATCAAGGTCTTTCGCAAGAATAAAGATGGTCTTAGCGGTCGCTTCAAGATTGTTGGACAGGTTGGTTTGGGGCTTATTGTTGGTGTCACTATGTGGCTTTCTGACGATATTGTCGTGCGTGCGGTGAATGATTATGGTGTTTTGGAGAGCTTCAAGTCGATGCAATCAACAATACCGTTTTTCAAGGGCAATGAGTTAGACTACGCATGGTTTACTGGCGGCAATGAGTATTTGACAGCTGCTATTTATATCTGTGTTGCGATCTTTGTCGTAACTGCAGTTTCGAATGGTGCGAACCTTACTGATGGGCTTGATGGGCTGGTCACGGGTGTTTCTGCGCCTGTTGTTGCAGTGCTTGGAATCTTTGCCTATCTGTCGGGAAATATTCTCCACGCGGAGTATTTGAACATAATGTATATCCCTAACAGTGGCGAATTGGTGGTCTTTGCAGCTGCTTTTGTCGGTGCATTGATTGGCTTTCTGTGGTATAATACATACCCAGCACAGGTCTTTATGGGCGACACGGGATCTCTTGCAATTGGCGGAGTTATCGCGGTTTTTGCGCTCTGTATTCGCAAGGAGTTGCTGCTGCCTCTTCTGTGTGGTGTCTTCTTGGTGGAGAGTTTGTCGGTGATGATCCAGGTGGCGTACTTCAAATATACGAAACGCAAATATGGCGAGGGCCGCAGAATATTTCTCATGTCGCCAATACACCACCACTATCAGAGCAAGGGTGTTTTTGAGACGAAGATTGTCGGGCGCTTCTGCATCGTTTCGGTGTTGCTTGCGGTGATGACTATTGCGACATTGAAGATGAGATAAAAATAATTTAGACTAGATACAATAGAGAAAAAGAATGAGTAAGAAGTTGGTAATATTAGGCGGTGGTGTTTCGGGATACGGAACCGCAATTCTTGCAAAGAAGCAGGGGTTTGATGTCTTTCTTTCGGACAGAGGATCTCTTTCGGAAAAGTATATTGCGCTGCTAGAGGAGTGGGGTGTTGAGTATGAGCAGGGTGGTCACAGTGTTGAACGAATCATGGAGGCTGACGAGGTTGTTAAGTCACCCGGAATCCCAGACAAAGCGGAGCTTATCGTTGCTCTTCGTGCAAAGGGAACGCCGGTTGTTTCTGAGATAGAGTTCGCTGGTCGCTATATTGGCGATGCGAAGGTTGTTTGTATCACTGGTTCAAACGGAAAGACAACAACTACATCGCTGATATATAAGGTGTTGAAAGATGCTGGCTTAAATGTCGCTTTAGGTGGCAATATTGGCGAAAGTTTCGCATATTCTGTTGCTACACAGAGTGTCGATTGGTATGTTTTGGAGATTAGCTCATTCCAGCTAGATGGTATGTTTGACTTCAGAAGTGACATAGCGGTTTTGATGAATATTACGCCTGACCATCTCGATAGATATGATTACAAATTTGAGAATTACGCAGCCTCAAAATTGCGTGTTGCTCAGAACCAAACACCAAGCGATTGGTTTATCTACTCTGAGGACGATCCGACAATTGCGGCGGCACTGCAGGGCGATGCTTTGCCTGGCTCTGCGGTCCGCGTACCATTCGGAAAGCAATATATAGCGGAGGGCAGTGGTGCAATATCTGTTAGCTGCAATGGCGTAGAGATGGTGCTTGATAGCACAAAGATGCAGATTGCGGGTTTGCACAACTGCTACAACGCACAGGCTGCAGCACAGGTGGCACTTGCGGCTGGAGTTGGTGCAGAGAGCATAGCAAGATCGATATATAGCTTCTCGCCTGTTGAGCACCGCTTGGAGCCAGCTGGAACGGTCGAAAACGTGGAGTTCATTAATGACTCAAAGGCAACAAATGTTGACTCTGTATGGTATGCGTTGGAGTCGATGACTAAGCCAACCGTATGGATTGCAGGAGGTACAGATAAGGGTAACGACTACGAGCCATTGAAGGCGTTCGCGCGCCAAAAGGTGCATACGTTGGTCTGCATGGGTGTTGATAACGCAGCGCTTGAGAAGGCGTTCTGTGGTGTTGTTCCAACGATTATCTCTTGTGGGTCGCTTGATGCTGCGATGAAGGCTGCGGTTGCTGCTGCCAATAGTGGCGATGCGGTGTTGCTTTCGCCAGCGTGTGCCTCTTTTGACCTATTTAAGAATTACGAAAATCGCGGTGAGCTATTCAAGGAGTGGGTTGCGAATTACGCGAAGAGCGAAGAAAAATAGAGTTGCCGGACCATGCCCAGATATAATATTCCAGAGCCGAAAAACGAGGAGAAGAAGCCATCGATATTCCCGAAGGAGCGATTGCTTTTTGTCTTGATGTTAATTTTGATAATGTTGTCATTCTTGATCCTCTTTTCATCAGGAGCGAAGATGGCTTATGATATTACGTCGGATGGGTCGATATTTGATGAGTTAAAATACCAGATGAAGAATATCGTCATGGCGGCACTCTGTTTTGTCGTGGCGTATGCCGTTAGGCCTGAGTGGTATAGGCGTTTGGCGCCGTGGATTTTCCTTGCGGCGCTGGTCTTGACCTCGCTAACATTTATGGGGCTTGGAAAGAGTGTGAATGGTGCGGCGCGTTGGATCGAGGTCTTGGGATTTCGGTTTCAGCCCTCTGAGGCACTGAAGGTTGCGACAATGATTGTGTTGGCGTGGTCGCTTGATCGTGTTGCAACGAATTTCAACAAGAATAAGGCTCTGAGAAAGAGTGTAAGAGAGAAGAATGCGGAGTCCGCATATTACGGAGGTGACAAGGTTGCGCTGCCGCCAAAGGTACAGGGGCTGACAGATTTAAGGCTTACGCCCAATTTGATCCGCGGCGTGTTTTTCGACAACAAAAAGGGGCGAACGGAACTTTTTGATGGGGTTTCGGAGGGCTTTACCTATGTTGTTTTGCCAATTTTATTGGCTTGTGGCATTGTTGTCTTTGCCCACACGTCATCGGCATTTATCATCTGTGGCGCATCGCTGATTGTACTCTATTATGGGCGAATAAATATCTGGGAGCTGATCTCTTTTTGCGCTTGGCTTGGGGTTGCATTTGTCGGTTACGTTGCGACCGGAGCGGGGCGTGCGTTAACAATTTTGGGGCGTATTGGCAACTGGTTTAGTGGTGATGTACAGGCGGCTGAGGAGGAGGTTTTGTTGAGCAATCTCGATGATACATATCGTGCGATGATCGCGATTCACAAGGGTGGGCCGCTAGGTCTTGGTCCAGGAAAATCTCTTATGCGCGCAGAGATGGTACACCCTGAGAGCGACTATGTTTTCGCCTTTTTTATTGAGGAGTGGGGTATGCTCATGGGGGTTGCATTGGTGTTGATCTACATTGCGATATTCTTCCGCTCGTTCAAGATCTTTAACGAAACGAAGAGCAGCCACTTCAACTCATTTCTGGTGCTTGGTTTGGGGTCGCTTATCACGATGCAGGCGTTTTTCCACATCTTCGTTTCTTTGAATATATTTCCTGAGACAGGTCTAATATTGCCGTTTGTGTCGCGCGGTGGTACGGCGCTTTTCTGCTGTACGGCTGCTATTGGAATAATGATGCGAGTAGCGCGTACGAACGATGCTGCCGAACTTCTCAGAGAACGTGAGCGACTTCGAAAGCGCAGTGAAGCGGCCGCTGCAAGGTTCGAGGCAGCGCAAACTGTTGAGTGGTAGTTCTTCTTGGTTTAGTGCTTTACCTTCGCCTCGCAGTAGATGCAGCGGTAGCTCTTTTGCTTGTCGAGGTGGAACGCCGGAGTGACCGCCTCTGTTGCGGTGATGCAGCGGCGATTTGTGCAACGCATAGTTTCGCTTGCTTCGAGTGTCGGCACCCTGTTAGGCTTCCCTTGTGACCACTCAAGGAGTTTGCATATTAGCGCCATGCGAACGAACTTTCCATTCTCTACTTGGCGGAAATATGCCGCACGCGGATCGCTATCCACTTGTGGCGTGATCTCATTTACGCGTGGCAGTGGATGCAAAATTGTCAACTCCTTTTTCGCTGGTGTGAGCTTCTCTGGCGTTAGGATGAATGACTCCTTCAGGCGGTCGAACTCATCCTCATCAAAAAAGCGCTCCTTCTGTACGCGCGTCATGTAGAGTATATCTAGCTCCGCCATAACCTCCTCCATCGTCTCCGCTTCACGGAACGTAATCGATGAGTTTTCTGATAGATCTTGCAGCATATAGCTTGGGAGTTGCAGCTCCTTTGGTGCAATTAGGATTACCGTTATCCCTTCGTGGCGCGCTAGTGCCTTAATCAAAGAGTGTACGGTACGACCAAACTTTAGGTCGCCACAGAAGCCAATGGTATGACCGTTTAGCGACCCTTTTTCGCGCTTTATTGTCAACAGATCGGTTAGGGTCTGTGTCGGGTGGGCGTGCGACCCATCTCCGGCGTTTATGATGGGCACAGAGCCATATTGTGAGGCAACCAGGGGTGCGCCCTCCTTGAAGTGGCGCATCGCTATAACGTCTGCAAAACAGCTAATAACGCGAGCTGTGTCTGCGACAGTCTCGCCCTTCGATGCAGAGGATGATGAGGCATCGGAAAAACCAATGACGTTACCGCCCAACTCCATCATTGCCGCGGTGAAACTTAGTCGCGTGCGTGTCGATGGTTCATAGAATAGTGTAGCGAGTTTTTTGCCTTTGCAGACGTCGCTATATTTTTCGCGATTCTCGATTATATCTTCCGCCAACGCAACGATCTCTTCTGTTTCGTTTAGCGATAGATCTGTTGGTTCAATCAGGTGTCTCATGTTTGGCGTTTTTTATCGAAAAATTATCCTTACTCTCTCCAAGATTCATCCGAAGGGTTGTTGCGGAATTTTATAAGTCGCGCGCAATCCTCTTGTTGAATATACCCCTCTTCTGCTGCAACTTCAACGAGTGCATCAAGGTTTGAAAGGGAGTAGTTTGTAACCTTTGCTTCGGCAAGACGATCGATTCCCTTTTTCATTCCGTATGTAAAGATGCTCGCGATGCCAAGTACCTCAGCGCCAGCCTCTCTTAGAGCGTTAACTACATCGATACAAGAGCCACCAGTTGAGATCAAATCTTCGATTACAACAACCTTTTGCCCCTTCTCTAGACGACCCTCGATTTGGTTTCCGCGACCGTGATCTTTCGATCCGCTGCGAACATATCCCATTGGCAGATCTAGAATTGTTGCTGTGATTGCTGCGTGTGCAATTCCGGCCGTTGATGTTCCCATTAGAACCTCGGCCTCAGGGAATTTCTCGCGAACAATTTGCGCAAGCCCTGCCTCAACATTTGCGCGAACTTTTGGTGCGCTCAACGTAAGACGGTTGTCACAATATATTGGACTCTTGATTCCGCTAGCCCAAGTGAATGGCTCTTGCGGTTTTAGGAATACTGCTTGAATTGATAGCAGGTCTTTTGCGATACTCTTCTCCATTTTTATCTCTCTTTAGTTTGGTTTTTTACAAAGCTCTCTTTAGAAGTGGTACAATCTCATCTTCGTATATTGCCCCTTCATGAACCTTCTCTCCATCGATGAAAAGTGTCGGCACATAGTAGTAGTCGAATGTGTCGGCGAAATCAGGCTCCAGGATCTCATCGTGAATCTCTATTTCTATCCCTTTTAGCTCCTCATTCTGTTGCTTTGCATCCTCGATGTAGCGCAATGCTTTGACGCAAAATGGACATCGAGCCTGAATGAATAGTTGAACCTTTTTCATCTGATCTTTCTCTCTTAAGGTCTTGTTATCCTATGAATTCTGCAACGCAGCGAGTGTATGCTGCTACAGGATCTGCTGCTGCCGTGATGGGGCGGCCAACAACAATATAGTCAGAGCCAATTTCGCGCGCCTTTTCTGGCGTTGTAACACGCACCTGGTCTGCCACATCGCCATCGGCAAAACGAATGCCTGGAGTGACCGTTAAAAAGCTTTTTCCGCATGCATCGTGTACCATCTGCGACTCAAGCGGAGAGCAGACAACACCGTCAAGCCCCGCCTCCTTTGCATTCTTCGCGTAGTGAACAATCGTATCGCTGATTGATGAGCCAATCAACAAATCTTTTTGCATACGCTCCTCGCTCGTAGAGGTCAATTGCGTAACGGCAAGCAGAAGAGGTCGCGAACCATCGGCGCGCGTCAAACCCTCGACAGCATACTTCATCATCTCGATTGTTCCTGCTGCATGAAGATTACACATATCAACATCTAGATTCGACAAGACACTCATCGCCTTCTTCACCGTATTTGGAATATCGTGCAATTTCAAATCCAAAAATATTTGATGACCACGCGCCTTGATTTCGCGTACAATTTGTGGTCCTTCAGCGTAGAAAAGCTCCATGCCAATCTTTACAAATGGCTTGCGGCTCTCGTTGTTGAACTTATCCAGAAATGCGAACGTCTCCGCTGCACTTGCAAAGTCACACGCAATAATTACATCTCTCTTCTCCATAGGGTTAGCCTTTTTTATATACAGTTGTTGTTTAACTACTTTACTATGCCAATAATCTCCTTCAACGAAGAGATTCCTAGTCGCTCCATCTCTTTTGGCAACGCCTCGATAATCTCTTTGCAGGCGTATGGGTTTTTCAAATTCTCTGCACCAACTTGCACCGCCGTAGCACCAGCCATCATCATCTCGATAACCTCTGCAGCACTCGTTACACCGCCGCATCCCATAACAGGAATCGAGCAAGCATTCGCCACTTGATAAACCATACGTAGCGCAATAGGGAAGATCGCAGGACCAGAAAAACCACCCATCGTATTTGCAATAACAGGACGACGACGCATCGTGTCAATCCTCATTCCAAGCATAGTGTTGATAAGGCATATACCATCAGCACCGGCTTCCTCACACGCCTTAGCAATCTCTACAATATCTGTGACGTTTGGACTCAACTTAATGAAGACTGGTTTTGTCGTCACCTCCTTCACTGCGCGCGTAACAGCCGCAGCTTGCTCCGCAGATGTTCCGAAGCTCATGCCGCCATGTTTCACATTTGGGCAGCTTATGTTTACCTCAATAATCCCAACCTGATCTTGCTTATCGATGCGCTCGCAGCAGTAGACATACTCCTCGATTGAGAAGCCGCTAATGTTTGCTATTACGGGCTTCTTGTAGTAGCTCTTCATCGTTGGCAAGATCTTGTTGATCACTGCATCGACACCAGGGTTCTGCAAGCCAACCGCGTTGATCATTCCTTCGCGACACTCCGCGATGCGCGGTGTTGGATTTCCAAAACGCGAATCCATTGTCGTCCCTTTGAACGAGAATGAACCAAGGATATTTATATCATAAAAGTCTTTGAACTCATCTCCAAAGCCAAACGTACCGCTCGCAGGGACAACAGGATTGTCCATCTCCATCCCGCATAGCGTAACGCTCAAATCGAACTTATTCTCTACCATATAATCTCCTCCTTATCTAAAACTGGACCATCTTTGCAGATTCTCTTATAGCCATATTTTGTCTTGCAAGTGCAACCAACACATGCGCCAAAACCGCACCCCATACGCTCCTCGAAGCTAAATTCGCCATCTACATTTGGCGTAGCATCGTAAAGAGCTTTAAGCATTGGCAAAGGGCCGCAAGCATATACGAAATCGAACTTGATCTGCTCCAAAGCGGTCGTTACAACCCCCTTCACGCCGTGTGTCCCATCGATAGTAGTCACAACTACGTCAACACCAAGCGCCTCAAACTCCTCAACTAAAAAGAGCTCAGAAGCGGTGTTGAAACCAAGCAAAACCGTTGGTTTCTTCCCCGCTGCAAGGAGAACTTTGCAGAGATTATACATCGGAGGAACACCAACGCCACCACCAACAAGGAGTGGGCTATGTCCCATAAGCTTTGTCGAGAAGCCGTTGCCTAGACCTGTCAAAACATCAAGATCTGCACACTCGTTCACCTTCATCTCGCTCAGCGCTTTCGTACCCTCGCCAACAACCTTATATATTATGCGTAACCAGCCATCGCCATAGTCACACACCGAGATAGGGCGGCGCAAGTAGCACCCTGCAATCTCCACATTCACGAATTGACCCGGTGCAGTAATATATTGCGTATCGCCCTCAAGCCTCATCGAGTAGACATTGCTCGTCAGCGCAATATTTTCCGCAACTCTGTATAGTCCTCTTTTATACATATACTTAATCGTTTTTTAGTAAGTTGAAAATAGTGAGTGGTTTTTCGTGCTTCGCGCCGTTTGTCAAAGCGCAGCGTACCGATCGTACGTGAGCATTTGACAAACAAGAGAAGTGCGAAAAAACGCCTCTATTTTACGACTTACCACCTATTTTGCATCGATAGTAGATACACCGAATGTAATCTCCTCCAACACATCCAAAAGAACCTTAACTGTCTCCAATGAAGTGAACACCGTAACGGCATTCTCCACCGCAGCGCGGCGAATATCGTAGCCATCAAGACGTGCGTTCTGTTGGTTTATATCGTTTGTGTTGATGATATAGTTCACATGACCTTGGCGCAGTGCCTCGATGATCTCTTGGTTTGTCTCTGAGATCTTTTGGCGCACACGCGTACGCACACCGTGGTTACGCAAGAATGCTGCCGTACCCTCCGTAGCCTCGATGTTGAATCCAAGGTCGTAGAAGCGCTTCACAAGTGGCAAAGCCTCTGGTTTGTCATCATCCGCAATTGTCACAAGGATCGTTCCGTAGTTCGCCATTGACATTCCAGATGATTGCAACGCCTTATAAAGGGCGCGAGTCAATCGCTTGTCATATCCGATCGCCTCACCCGTAGACTTCATCTCTGGTGAAAGGTACGACTCCATGCCGCGAATCTTCGCGAACGAGAACGCTGGAGCCTTCACGAACCAACGATCCGCCTCAGGTCCAACAACCTCCGTTATTCCCTGCTCCTTAAGCGACTTGCCAAGGATAACTTGTGTCGCTATATCTGCCATCTGAACACCCGTAGACTTCGACAAGAAAGGCACTGTGCGTGACGAACGAGGGTTCACCTCGATTACATATACCTCCTCCTTCTCGTCCAAGATAAATTGGATGTTGTATAGTCCGATGATACCGATGCGCAGACCTAGTGCAGTCGTATATTTCACAATCTTCTCCTTCACCGCATCGCTAACCGAGAATGTTGGGTAGACGCTGATAGAGTCACCAGAGTGGATACCTGTCTTCTCGACATGCTCCATGATTCCAGGGATAAACACATCTTTTCCGTCACAAATCGCATCAATCTCAAGCTCCTTACCGCGAATGTATCTATCGACAAGTACCGGAGAGTCATCGTTCACCTCCACCGCCGTAAGCAGGTAATGGCGCAAACGCTCCTCGTTGCTCACAATTTGCATTGCGCGACCTCCAAGAACGTAGCTAGGACGAACAAGGACAGGGTAGCCAATGCGGCTCGCCGCCGCAACTCCAGCCTCAATTGTCGTCACCGCCTCAGCCTCAGGCTGTGGAATACCAAGCTCCTCCATAATCTTCTCGAAGCAGCCGCGATCCTCCGCGTTGCGGATAGCCTCAACGCCCGTTCCGATGATCGGTACGCCAAGCTTCGCCAATGGCTCCGCAAGGTTGATTGCTGTTTGACCTCCAAGCGACACGATGACACCCTTTGGCTTCTCGTAATCCAATATGTTCATTACATCTTCGACCATCAGCGGCTCGAAATATAGCTTATCTGACGTTGTGTAATCTGTCGATACCGTCTCTGGGTTGTTGTTGATGATAATAGCCTCATAACCCGCCTCGCGAATCGACCAAATAGCGTGTACCGTAGAGTAGTCAAACTCCACACCCTGACCGATACGGATAGGACCAGAACCAAGTACCACGATCTTTTCGCGATCGCTTACGATCGACTCATTCTCCGCCTCGTATGTTGAGTAGAAGTATGGAACATAAGATTTGAACTCGCTGGCGCAAGTGTCAATCATTTTATATACTGGGTAGATCTTTTGCTCCTTGCGAAGTGTGTACATCTCCGCCTCTGTTTTGCCCCAAAGTTGCCCGATGAATTTATCTGAGAAGCCCATCTTTTTGGCATCTTTCAACGTCTCGATGTCGCCAATATTTGCCGCTACGACCTTCTCGAACTCCACGATGTTTTTGAACTTATCGAGGAAGAACATGTCGATTTTCGATGCGTTGTAGATAAGGCTCAAATCTACACCCGTGCGAATAAGTTGCGCCACGGCGAACATTCTGTCATCTGTTCCCTCCTTGATATATGTCAACATATCGCTTTGCGACATGCGGTCAAACTTCTTGTGGTATAGGTGGCAAACACCAGTCTCCAACGAGCGAATCGCCTTCAAGATCGACTCCTCCATCGTGCGACCTACGGCCATTACCTCACCCGTAGCCTTCATCTGTGTTCCAAGTGAGTTCGAAACATCTGTAAACTTATCGAATGGGAAACGCGCAATCTTCGAAACAACGTAATCAAGCGCTGGCTCGAACGATGCAGGTGTATTTGCAATCATAATCTCGTGTAGGTGCATACCTACCGCAATCTTTGCACTAACGCGAGCGATAGGGTATCCTGTCGCCTTTGATGCAAGGGCTGAAGAGCGCGAAACACGAGGGTTGATCTCAATTAGGTAGTATTGGAACGACAATGGGTCGAGTGCAAACTGCACGTTACAACCTCCCTCGATCTTCAACTCGCGAATAAGCTTTAGCGAAGAGTCGCGCAACATTTGGTACTCCTTGTTTGTCAAAGTTTGCGATGGCGCAACAACGACAGAGTCACCCGTGTGAACACCAACTGGGTCGATGTTCTCCATGTTACAAACTGCGATTGCCGTATCGTTTGCGTCACGCATTACCTCATATTCAACCTCCTTGTAGCCCTTGATGCTCTTCTCAACAAGCACTTGACCCACCGGAGAGAGCGCAAGCGCCGTGCGCATCATGTCGCGCAACATTGGCTCATCATCTGCGAATCCTCCACCCGTTCCTCCAAGTGTGAAGGCAGGGCGAAGCACCACTGGATAGCCAATCTCTGCTGCTGCAGTAACAGCATCTTCGATTGTTGTTGTTATAACCGATGGAAGAACTGGCTCACCAAGTCTTTCGCAAAGATCCTTGAAGAGCTCGCGATCCTCCGCCATCTCGATACTCTCGAATGATGTTCCAAGGATCTCTACTTGACACTCCTCAAGCACACCCTTTTTCGCAAGCTGCACCGCAAGGTTAAGACCTGTTTGACCTCCAAGGCCAGGGATGATGGCATCAGGGCGCTCGAAGCGGATAATCTTCGCTACATACTCCAACGTAAGTGGCTCCATGTAGACCTTATCTGCTATGTGCGTATCTGTCATGATTGTCGCAGGGTTCGAGTTTACGAGTACTACCTCATAACCCTCCTCCTTTAGCGCAAGACACGCTTGCGTTCCTGAGTAGTCGAACTCTGCTGCTTGGCCGATGATGATTGGGCCTGAGCCAATCACCATTACTTTCTTTATATCTGTACGTTTAGGCATTTTTGTGACCCTCCATCATTTTAATGAACTTATCGAAAAGGTATGTGCTGTCGTTTGGTCCTGGCGCACTCTCAGGGTGGTACTGTACAGAGAAGACCTTCTCCGCTATGCACTCCACGCCTTCAGACGTATTGTCCAAGATGTTGTAGTGTGTTGTCTCTAGGTCGGTCTTCTTTAGTGACTCTGTATCTACTGCGAAGCTGTGGTTCTGGCTTGTGATCTCCACCTTGCCAGTTGCCAGATTTAGCACAGGGTGGTTTGCACCTCTGTGTCCGAACTTCATCTTGAATGTCTTTGCGCCATACGCTAGGGCAACCATCTGGTGTCCCATGCAGATGCCGAAGATCGGCACCTTACCCTTGATCTGCTTCACGAGCTCAATAACTGGTGTTACATACTCTGGGTTTCCTGGTCCATTCGACAAGAAGATGCCATCTGGCTTCAATGCCAAGATCTCCTCTAGCGTTGTGTCGAAAGGAACTATCGTTACGTTGCAGCCCTTTTGGTTGAAGCAACGGATGATGTTGTGCTTTATTCCGCAGTCGATCGCCACAACGTCGAACTTGTGGTTCGCTGTGCGTGAGAACCAACGCTTCTTGCACGATACGCGCGCAACCATATCTGTCACAAGCGGAGTATCCTTAATGATTTGAACCGCCTTTTCAACTGCCGTGCCAGCACTTGTGATTAGGACACGTTGCGACCCCTCATCGCGAATGATGCGCGTTAGTTGGCGCGTGTCAATCCCCTCGATTGCTGGGATGTTGTACTCCTCTAACACCTCGTGTAGAGTCTTTGTGTAGCGGAAATTCGATGGGCTGTCGTTGTACTCACGAACGATCATTCCACCAATCGTTGGGAACTTCGTTTCGTAATCCTCCTCTGCCGTTCCGTAGTTTCCAATTAGCGGATAGGTCATAACAACCATTTGATCCGTGTAAGATGGATCAGAGAGAATCTCTTGATACCCCACCATCGAGGTGTTGAATACAAGCTCGCATACAGAGTCAATCTCTGCGCCGAACCCATATCCGTAGAATTCGCGTCCACTTTCGAGGACAATCTTTTTGTTGTACGGTTTCATCTTCCTTTATCTATTTATTTTATTTTTTTCTATTTCTCGTTGTATACAACCTTTCCAGCGACCATTGTCATCTTCGTGCGTCCTTGAACCATCAACCCTTCGAGTGGTGTCGCTTTGCCTAGCGACATGAATTCCGCTGGATCTATCTTGAACTTTTCGTTCAGGTCGAAAGCGACAAGATCTGCTGGCATACCCTCCTCAATCTCCACCTTTGGCAATCCAAACAACTCTCGTGGGCGCGTCGACATTGCATCAACCAAACGCTCAAGCGTTATAACGTTCTTCAAGACCAAATGTGTGTATAGAGTTGCAAATGATGTCTCAATTCCGACAACTCCAAAGGCACTATTTTCCAAGCCTCGCGATTTCTCCTCTGCGGAGTGTGGCGCGTGATCTGTTGCTATGACATCTATCGTCCCATCTTTCAGCCCCTCTATAAGTGCTGCGCGATCTTCAGCGGAGCGAATCGGTGGATTCATCTTGAAGCGACCATTCTCCTGTAAATCACAATCTGTCAATAATAGGTAGTGTGGCGCTGTTTCGCAACTTACGCGCAAACCCTTCGCCTTTGCGGCGCGGATTAGCGCTACGCTCTCCTTTGTCGATATGTGGCAGACGTGGTATTGCACGTCGATATTCTCTTCTCTCTTCAGCGACTCAATAATCTCTATGTCGCGCTTCACTTGCGCCCATTCGCTATCGGAGCATATCCCTCTGTGGTTGTTCGCTTTCGCATACTCGCCATCGTGAATATAACCTCCGTGCAGCAAATCATCTACTTCGCAGTGCGCAATGATTGCTCTGTTGACTTTCGCCGCTTGTCGCATCGCTTCGCGCATCAACTCTTCGCTCTGCACTCCGCGACCGTCGTCCGAAAAACCGATGACCTTGTCTGCAAGTGCTGCAAAATCGACAAGTTCTCCGGCACCCTTCTGACCAACCGTTATTGAGGCTGTTGGCAATACATTCACCACCGCATCGCGCTCAATCAGATCTATCTGCTGTTGCAAATTCTCTAGCGAATCTGGAGCTGGGTTGAGGTTCGGCATCGTTACAAGTGTTGTTACGCCACCTCGCGCCGCAGCTTTAGTTCCCGTTTTTATCGTCTCTTTGTATGAAAAACCAGGTTCGCGCAGGTGAACGTGTAGATCAACTAACCCAGGAAACAATATTGCATCGTCACTATAATAGATGATCTCTGTTCCTGCCGCCAAATCAATAAGCAGGTTAGGGGGGTATATACGTGCAATTGTCCCATCAGAAACAAATATTTTCCCCGTCTTGATCTCCCCCTTGCTGTAGTATTTTGCTCCAAAGATTACTGAACCCATATCCAAATTAAAAAAAAGAGCAACCAAACGGTTACTCTAATAAAACTATAATATAATAAAACAAACAGCCTTGCCAACCACTTTGTGAGTGATTTTGCTGTGCGGTTGCGGCTGCGCGCCCGTCATCGTAATTGCTGTTGTTGTTTGTCCCCTCATATCAAGGGACAAATATAGAAAAAAAAAGTGAGTGCGACAAAAAATCGCACCCATTTTTATTATTATATATGTGTTGCTCCTCTCTCGTACTTTATACTTCAGGTGAAATTGTGTCTTCACAGCCCCTCGTTTCTATAAAAATTATCGCCTCCTTCACATCGTTGTGAAGGCCTACCCATTGGAGTAGGAAAAGAGTTAGGTTCATTAGGGCAATAAGGGATAAAGTGAAGAGGACAACAAGTATAATCTCCGGAACGCCAAGTAGATACAATCCAAAAATCACAGCTAATGCAACGCACATATAGTCACGAAAAACCTTATATTGTAGGCTTCTGAGTTTCTGTACAATCATTCTGTACCATATCGTGCCGACCACCTCTTTTTTTACCTTGTAAATAGAGGGTTTTAGTCGCCAGCTCTTTTTGTAGGCTTCCATTCCGGTTAACCCCGTGTCTGCCACCATGAGAGTCGTTATTTTGCCTAGTTGCCTAACTTGGTTTACTCCGACAACAACAGCGAGTGCTACGGGCAGAATCGTATACCATATCCAGAGGTTTGACGTAAGAATAAAGTTGCCATCAGTGCCGTGAGATAGCCCAGAGAGGAAAAAGGCAAATATGCCAAGTTGGAGCCACAAAACCCACTGTTTCACGAGTGCGACTGTTCCAAGGTTGTTGAGGTTTAGCGCCGTGTCGGTGGCTTTATCCCAATTAGCCGGCTCATCTCTTGCGACAGATAGCAGAACTTTGCTTTTTATTAGCGAAGTAAATAGGCTTGATATAAACCAAAGCACCATGATTATGATGGCATGAATAGATACGCTTTCGCAGATCTTTTGGATTGCATTGTTGCTCTTCAATATTGTTTCGCTATGGTCTAATGTGGCAACGGAGAGCGAAATGTATATAGCGATATAGACAACCGACCGACAGATTGCATATTTCAAGAATGTCGGAAATATATTTGCCTTTTTTATTCGGCTTTTTGCAAGTTTGTCTAGCTGTTGTTCACGCCTCTTTGTCTCTGCATCGTAAAGATGGTACTGGTCACGATGTCCGATTCTCGCAAGTTTGGTTGCTAAAGCCTCTAGCTTTTGCATATTTGTCCTGATCACACCCATTTTTATTAATCAAACACACCTATACGTTCTCCTCTATTCCGCCTTTTCAGCGATAGATATGGGGTCTATTGCTGCCCTGTCGTTCGCCTTTAGATCGAGGTAGAAATGCCCCATTGTAACGCGTATGTATGGCGCAAGCCACAACAAACCAATAAAGAGTGTTAGGGCCGAAAGCAGCGCTAGCACCCCAAAGTGCAGGTTCATAAGAAAGAGTCGCATTTTGTGTCCCTCCATCAATCGCATACTCTCCTCTATAGCCTCGTTGTTGCTCAATCCTTGCTCCTCAACGATATATGAAACCATAGCGTAAGAGTATAATTTAATGATTCCAGGTATGATGAATAGAAGACTCCACAAGATAGTGTACAACGTCGCAAGGAGCATTGTCGTGAGCTTTGGCAACGCATCTTTAAAGCCGCAGAACAAGTTGTCGAGCATAAACTCTCTATCTCTGGCAACTCTAAGACCATATATCTCCGCACCATAGGTGAGCAATATCGCAAGAGAGATCCACGCCAAAAACCCCAAGACGGGAATAGCTGTGACTAGTGATGCAAGTTGCATTGCAACAGTGAGTACCAAGAGCGCAAAAATAGCGCTGCCCCAATTGCCAGATAGTGATTCGCGAGCTGCAGTGCGGATCTCTTCGTTTGTTTTATTTTCCATAATGTGATTAAAGAGTAGTTTGTTTAATCACAAAAGTAGCAAATTGTGGCAAATAAAAGAAATCTGCGTCTGTTTCCATTTTGGTTTATACTCCAAGAATGTCGCAGAGGGCGCAATCTAGGGCGTATAGTTCGTGGTCGTGTTGCGTTACGTGGTGCAGCAACATTTCGTGGTCGTCCATATCGTGCTGAACCTCTGTTGTGATGGGTTGCGACTCCTCGATATGGGTGTTAATTTCAGTGTCAAATTGTGTCATAGGCAAGCTATTTTCGTTGTTTTTTGTGTTAAAATTGAAGTAAAAACGTTAAAAAAGTGCAGATTATTGTTAAAAAATTGCAACTTTTCTCGCTTTTATGAGCTTTCTTAGGTTGATAAGTGCATATCGCATGCGTCCCAAAGCTGTGTTAATACTCACCCCAGTTTGCTCCGCGATCTCGCGAAAACTAAGGTCGTTGTAGTAGCGCATCGTTACAACTTCGCGTTGATCCTCAGGCAGAAGCTGCACCAGAGAGCGAATCTGCTCCTGCGTTTCGATGTTGATAAGTTGATCTTCTGCTGCGACTTCGCTTTGGCGCTGCGCTCCAATGATGTCGTAACCAGCTTCTGCCTCGTTCGTGACGGGGCGGCTCTTCGCAGAGCGGAAGCTATCGATGGTCATGTTGTGTGCGATGCGAAGAATCCACGAGAGAAAGCGCCCACTTTCGGTGTAGCGATTTTCATCGATCATCTTGACCGCTTTGATTAGTACGTCTTGTGTAAGATCCTCCGCGCGCTCCTTGTCACGAACCATCAGGCGAATGTAGTTCCTGATGCGCGGGGTGTGTCTCTCGATGAGAGTTGAGATTGCCTCTCTCTGCCCGTTGCGATATGCTTCGAGCAGAGCGTTGTCGCTTTGCTTTTGTGTGCTCATAATTGTCACTCTATTTTACAAGTGTTACTTAATAAATTAAAAGTGTAGAGCTGTTGCGATAGGCAATTCTTTTTTAGTTGTTAATCAATATTTGCAATGATATAGATTTATTCTTTTTAATGCAAATTTTCACAGCTCTTTTTTTGAGTGTGCAAAAATTGAGCCGCTTATAATATTGTAGATTTATCGTCCGAATTTTAGCAATAAAACATTGATGTCTGATGGTGAAACACCAGGCACTCGCGATGCTTGCCCAATTGTGCGAGGTGCGATGCGCGAAAGCTTCTGTCTTGCCTCTATTGTTAGACCCTTTAGCTGGGAAAAATCGAATAATTCGGGTATTTCAATCGCTTCGAGGCGTTGCAATTTCTGAGCAACGAGATTTTCACGCTCGATATAGCCTTTGTATTTGATTTGGATTTCGACCTGCTCAATAACCTCTGGAGTGTATATTTTATCGCTTTTAATTGCAAAAAGCTTGTTGATAACATCTGCTAAGCCGTTGATTGTTACACCATTACGAGCCACAAGTTCGATTGCCTTTTTCCCCTCCTTCAGAGGCTCCTCTCCCACCGACCTCAAATAATCATTGATATGATCAGCCTTAATACTCGTATTACCAAGAAGTTGCATCAATGAATCTATTGCTAAACGTTTGCTCTCAAATTCTGCTTTTCGCTCCTCTGAAACAAGTCCAATTCGCGCTCCTATGGGTGTAAGACGTAGATCTGCGTTGTCTTGGCGCAACAATATGCGATGTTCGGCACGAGATGTGAACATTCGGTATGGTTCATCGACCCCTTTGTTGACCAAATCATCGATCAAAACACCTATGTATGCTTCGTCACGAGAGAGGATAACGGGCGATTTTCCCTCAATTCCAAGTGCGCAATTTATACCAGCGATAAGTCCCTGCGCTCCTGCCTCTTCATAGCCAGTTGTTCCATTGATTTGACCAGCAAAATAGAGTCCACTTACAAGTTTTGTCTCCAATGTTGGACGCAATTGCGTAGGTGGAAAATAGTCATATTCGATAGCATAACCAGGGCGATAAATATGAACATTTTCAAACCCCTCGATTCCGCGCAAAGCTTCATATTGCACCTCCCAAGGGAGCGACGAAGAGAAGCCATTAAGGTAGTACTCATTTGTGTCGCGACCCTCCGGTTCAAGGAATAGCTGGTGCTTATCCTTCTCAGCAAAGGTGCGCAACTTATCCTCGATGCTTGGGCAATATCTTGGACCAACACCCTTAATCGTTCCATTGAAGAGAGGGGATTTGTCGAAGCCACTGCGCAATGTTTCGTGAACCTCCTTCGAGGTGTAGACAAGGTAACAATGTAGTTGGTTCTCCGCGCTCTTCGAGCTTGATAAGAATGAGAATTTAGATGGGTTCTCATCTCCGCCGTGGATCTCCATCTTCGAGAAATCTATTGTGCGACCATCAAGGCGCGCCGGAGTACCTGTCTTCATACGTGCCGCCTCAAAACCAACATTGACCAACGATTGCGTTACGCCAACAGAGTGCATATCTCCGGCGCGACCCCCATCTGCTTGAGCATCGCCGCAGTGCATAAGTCCACCGAGGAACGTTCCTGCCGTAAGAACAACGCCGCGACACTTAAACTCAACACCCATTTGGGTGCGAACGCCACGAACACTCTTTTTATCCTCGCTGAATAGGATCTTGACAACGCTATCTTGCCAGATGAATAGCCCCTCTTGGTTCTCGACCGTTTTGCGCCACTCCGCAGAGAAGAGCGCCTTGTCGCACTGTGCGCGCGGTGACCACATAGCCGCACCTTTCGACATATTTAGCATTCGGAATTGGATAGAGCTAAGGTCGGTAATGCGTCCCATTTCGCCACCAAGGGCATCGATCTCGCGCACAATCTGCCCCTTCGCAACGCCTCCAACCGCAGGGTTGCAAGACATGTTTGCGAATTTCGTCATATCCTGTGTTATAAGGAGTGTTTTCAATCCATCTTTCACCCCAAGGCGCGCCGCAGCCATTGCCGCTTCACAACCTGCGTGACCAGCGCCGACAACAATAATATCGTAGTTCATCTTCATATCTGCAAAGATAGTAATTTATCACTCTATTTTAACCAATAAATCCGCCCATATTGTTATATTTGCACAAAGTGGCGCGTTTGGGCAAATATAAGAAAAGAAAGATGAATTATTTGTTAGAAATCTGCACCGCATCACATTCTTTTTCATATATTTGAACCATTAATATATAGTATAAGCGATTATAAACAAACAAATTAACAAATAAATCAATCTAAAACAAGTTATGGCAAACACCAAAAACGAGAAGCTTTTTGCTGAGTTTCCAGCTGTCTCAACAGAGCAGTGGGAGAGCGTCATCACAACTGACCTTAAGGGGGCAGATTATGAGCGCAAGCTAGTTTGGAAGAGTGCAGAGGGATTCAACGTGCGACCTTACTATCGCGCAGAGGATCTGCAAAACATTAAGTTCCTAGAGTCTAAGGCTGGACAATTCCCTTATGTACGCGGTACTCGCGCAAACAACAAATGGGCGGTTCACCAATCAATCACTGTTAAGAGCGCGAAAGAGGCTAACGCCGAGGCGCAAGCTCTTGTGGTGCGTGGTGTAGATTCACTAGGATTCATCATCGGTGAGGCTGGACTTACAGCTGCTGAGGTAGATACGCTTTTGAGCGGCATCAACCTTGAGGCGGTTCAAGTAACGTTCGGTGGAAAGAAGATCGCGGCGACAGCAGATATTGTTCTTGCGAAGGTTAAGAGCGAGGGGCTAGATGCGGCGAAGGTGCGTATGCACTTCAACCTTGACCCAATTGTGAAGAACAAGTCGGTTGATGGAGATTACACTTGTGGTGGTGACGGCGCAGCGTGCTTTGCTCGCGTAGCAGAGATCATCAAAGCTGCGGCAGATTACAAGCACGTTCGCGTTGTGACGGTACAAGGTTCGAACTTTGCTAACTCTGGTTCGACAATCGTTGAGGAGCTTGCGTTCTCTTTGTCTGCAGGTCACGACTACATCGTGCGCCTTATGGAGGAGGGTCTTTCGGTAGATCAGATCGCTCGCAAGATGCGTTTTGAGTTGAGCGTATCTTCGAACTACTTTATGGAGATTGCGAAATTCCGCGCAGGTCGTATGCTTTGGGCAAACATCGTGAAGGGTTACAACCCAGAGCGTGAGTGCGCAGGCAAGATGATTGTTCACGCAGTTACTTCTGCTTGGAACCAGACAGCTTATGATCCATACGTAAATATGTTGCGTGGAACAACTGAGGCGATGTCGGCAACAATCGGTGGTGTACACTCGCTTGAGGTGTTGCCATTCAACCACTCGTATGAGGAGGCTGACGACTTCTCGAAGCGTATCGCACGTAACACAGAGTTGCTACTGAAGCATGAGTCACACTTCGATCAAGTGGTTGACCCTGCTGGTGGTTCATACTATGTTGAGACATTGACAAACTCTATCGCTGAGCAAGCGTGGAAGCTATTCCTTGAGATCGAGGAGAAGGGTGGATACCGCGCGGCATTCGAGAGCGGATTCGTTGTTGAGAAGGTGAAGGCCTCTGCAGCAGCAAAAGATAAGAACATCGCGACACGTCGCCAAATTCTACTTGGTGCAAACCAATACCCTAACTTCACAGAGAAGGCAGGAAAGGGATTGTCGGCTGAGGCTGTGGCAGTTCCATCTGTATCAGCAAATGTGTTGACTCCATATCGTGGTTCAATGGCGTTTGAGCAGATGCGTTTCGAGGTTGACAAATCAGGAAAGTCGTTGAAGGCATTTATGCTAACTTGCGGTAACCTAGGCATGGCGCGCGCGCGTTCGCAGTTCGCTTGTAACTTCTTCGCTTGTGCAGGTATCGATGTTGTTGACAACACATACTTCAAGACAATCGAGGAGGGTGTAGCAGCAGCTAAGGCGGCAGGTGCAAACATCGTTGTGGTGTGTGCAGGAGATGATGACTACGCAACAGCAGCTCCAGCAATTAAGGAGCAGTTGGGTGGTTCGGCAATCCTTGTGGTTGCTGGTGCGCCAGCGTGTGCAGCAGAGCTTGAGGCACAAGGCATCAAAAACTTTATCAACGTTAAGAGCAACGTTTTGGAGAGCCTGAAGTTCTACCTTAAAGAGCTTGGACTTTAAACAATTTCAACGAAAAATTCAGAGAAAATGAGAGCAACATTTAAAGATATAGATTTCGCAGCTGGAGCAGAGAGTGGCTCTTGCGCGACAAAGAAATGTGGTCAAGTTGAGCCTTGGATCACAGCAGAGCAGATCCCAGTAAAGGGTAGCTACACAGTGGCAGACCTTGAGGGAATGGAGCACCTGAACTATGCGGCAGGTATCGCACCATTCTTGCGTGGACCATATTCAACAATGTACGTTATGCGTCCTTGGACAATTCGCCAATATGCAGGTTTCTCAACTGCGGAGGAGTCAAACGCATTCTATCGCCGCAACCTTGCAGCGGGTCAAAAGGGTCTTTCGGTAGCCTTTGACTTGGCAACGCACCGCGGTTACGATGCTGACCACCCACGCGTAGTAGGTGATGTTGGAAAAGCTGGAGTATCGATCTGTTCTGTAGAGGATATGAAGGTTCTGTTCGATGGTATTCCATTGGACAAGATGTCTGTTTCGATGACGATGAATGGTGCGGTTCTTCCAATCCTTGCATTCTACATCGTGACTGGTTTGGAGCAAGGTTGCACGTTGGATCAACTTGCAGGAACAATCCAAAATGATATTTTGAAGGAGTTCATGGTGCGTAATACTTACATCTACCCACCGAAGTTCTCGATGAAGGTTATCGCAGATATCTTTGAGTATACATCGCAAAACATGCCGAAGTTTAACTCAATATCTATCTCTGGTTACCACATGCAAGAGGCAGGAGCAACAGCAGATATTGAGCTTGCATACACGCTTGCGGATGGTCTTGAGTACCTTCGCGCTGGTGTAAACGCTGGTATGTCTATCGACTCGTTCGCACCACGTTTGTCGTTCTTCTGGGCAATCGGAATGAACCACTTCATGGAGATCGCGAAGATGCGTGCGGCACGTATGCTATGGGCGAAGATCGTGAAGCAGTTCAACCCAAAGAACCCAAAGTCTTTGGCTTTGCGTACTCACTCGCAAACATCGGGTTGGTCACTAACGGAGCAAGATCCATTCAACAACGTGGCGCGTACTGCTATCGAGGCGATGGGTGCGGCTCTTGGTCACACACAATCATTGCACACGAATGCACTTGATGAGGCGATCGCCTTGCCAACAGATTTCTCGGCACGTATCGCACGTAACACGCAGATCTATATCCAAGAGGAGACAGATATCTGCCGCGAGGTGGATCCATGGGCTGGTTCATACTACATCGAGAGCCTAACAAATGAGATCGCAGATAAGGCTTGGGCTTTGATCCAAGAGGTAGAGGAGCTTGGAGGTATGGCAAAGGCTATCGAGACGGGTCTTCCAAAGATGCGTATCGAGGAGGCATCGGCTCGCAAGCAAGCTCGCATCGACTCTGGCGAGGAGAAGATCATTGGTATCAATGAGTTCCGCCTTGAGAAGGAGGATCCAATCGACATTTTGGCGGTTGATAACACAGCGGTTCGTTTGAGCCAAATCGAGCGCTTGAACGCGTTGCGTGCTGGTCGCGATGAGGCGAAGGTTAAGGCTGCTTTGGAGGCTATCACAGAGTGTGTTAAGACGGGTAACGGCAACTTGTTGGCGTTGGCTGTTGAGGCTGCTCAATTGCGTGCATCGTTGGGTGAGATCTCAGATGCTTGCGAGGATGTTGTTGGTCGCTACCAAGCAGTAATTCGTTCAATTTCAGGTATTTATAGTTCAGCAGTGAAGACAGATGCTCAATTTCAAAAGGCAACTCAAATGGCGGCAGATTTCGCTAAGAAGGAGGGTCGCCAACCACGTATCATGATTGCGAAGCTTGGTCAAGATGGTCACGACCGTGGTGCGAAGGTTGTAGCTACGGGTTATGCTGATATTGGATTTGATGTTGACATGGGACCTCTATTCCAGACTCCAGAGGAGGCGGCGAAGCAGGCGGTTGAGAATGATGTTCACTTCGTTGGAGTGTCATCGTTGGCGGCAGGTCACTTGACATTGGTTCCTCAAATCATTGCAGAGCTTAAGAAGTTGGGTCGCGAGGATATTATCGTTATTTGCGGTGGTGTTATTCCGGCGCAAGATTATGACCAACTATATAAAGATG
The DNA here is from genome assembly GCA_047174045.1 of Rikenellaceae bacterium. GTDB lineage: Bacteria > Bacteroidota > Bacteroidia > Bacteroidales > Rikenellaceae > Alistipes. The sequence goes on along the minus strand of JBCQUJ010000007.1, from coordinate 21,427 downwards.
GTGCAGCGGCGATCTTCGGACCTGGTACGCCAATCGCTACAGCAGCAATTAAGATGTTGGAGATTATCGGATAAGTCGATAACAAAATATTTTTTAGGGGCAGGGAAGCATATGCTTTTCTGCTTTTTTTGTTGTATTTTGGGCTAAATGTTTTATATTTGTTATAGAGGTAGGTATAATTAAAATTAAGAATATGGTTGAAAAAAGAAACTCGGAGTTTCGTAGCGATGCGTTGGCGAAGTTGAAGGGTAATTGGATAAGGGCAACGCTATGTTGTGCTATCTGTTTTGCAACATTCATGGTTATTGCGATGATTCTTGTAGAGATAGCCCCTAATGCTAGTTTCCCGATTCTAGGTACTTTAATGACGTATATGCTGAGTGTGTACTTCTATAAGCTTACTTGTGGGCGTATTAGTGGCGGTGTGTTCTCTGAGATGCTTGGCTCAAAAGGCGATGGCGATTGGTTCTTTGCATATTGGTTAGCGGATATTTTCACAGCACTTTGGGCTCTTCTGCTTATTGTGCCAGGTATCGTAAAGCACTACTCCTATGCTATGACACTATATGTTGCGATGGACAAGGGGTTAAAGGGAAATGCGGCGATTAATGAGAGTATGAGGATTATGAAGGGGCATAGAATGCGTCTATTTAAGATGGACGTCTTCTTTTATATACTCTCTATGCTTTCGGTGTTGACGTTTGGTGTCGCTATGTTTTGGATTTATCCGTGGTGGAAGGTCTCGAAAGCAAATTTCTATCTGGATTTGAAGAGTCTAGAAGCTGAACAACCAGTTTTAGCAGGGGTGGCAGAGTAGGTTTCATCTGTATTTACCAAATAAATTGATTATATTTGTGGAGGGAGCTGTTGAGGTTCTCTCCACTTTTTGTTATATAGTATAAGGATATGCCAAGTAAGATAAATCTTGTATTGTCGCCAAAGCAGGCGGCAGATTTGGAGTTGTGTGCGACATTAGCGGCGCGCCAAATGGGTGTGAAGCGTGAAGATGTGGCGTTGTGTCGTGTTGTGAAACGCTCTATCGATGCGCGCCAAAGGGCGCCAAAGGTCAATTTGTCGCTAGAGATTTATGTAGATAATGAGCCGATGCCAGAGCCAATAGCATTTGATTACCCTGATGTTTCGAAGGCAACGGAGGTTGTTGTTGTGGGGTCTGGTCCTGCTGGAATGTTCGCCGCATTGAGGTTGATAGAGTTGGGCTTGAAGCCTATTGTGTTGGAGCGAGGACGAGATGTGTCGAGCCGCAAGGTTGATGTAGCACAGATAAATCGCGGTGGAGAGATTTCGGCAGATTCAAACTACGCATTTGGAGAGGGTGGCGCAGGAACATTCTCAGATGGAAAGTTGTATACGCGATCGAAGAAGCGGGGCGACTACAACAAGGCGTTGCAGAGGTTGGTTTTTTATGGTGCATCGGAGGAGATTCTGTTTGAGGCACATCCGCATATCGGAACGGATAAATTGCCAACGATAATGCGAAATATCCGCGAGGGAATAATCGCTGCTGGAGGCGAAGTACACTTTGAAATGCGTGTTACGGATCTCATAGTGAAGGGAGAAAAGTTGGTTGGAGTGGAGTGTAACGATGGTGCGGTTCGCATTGAGGGTGCAGCGGTAATTTTAGCGGCAGGACACTCGGCGGGCGATATTTACGAGCTTCTACACAGACGAGGTGTGCGATTAGAGGCAAAGCCTTTCGCTATGGGTGTGCGTATTGAGCATCCGCAGCAGTTGATAGATTCGATACAGTATAAATGCGATTTTGAGCAGGGCAGGGGCGACTATCTTCCTGCGGCGAGCTACTCGCTTGTGAGCCAGCAAAAGGGGCGTGGAGTCTATTCGTTTTGTATGTGTCCTGGCGGTTTTATTGTTCCAGCAATGACGAATGCGGCGGAGTGTGTGGTCAACGGAATGTCGCCCAGCAATCGTGGCTCAAAGTTTGCAAATTCTGGTTTGGTGACGGAGATAAGGTTGTCTGATTTTGAACATTTGAGAGCAGAGTGGGGAGAGCTTGCGGGCTTGAAATTTCAGCGAGAATTAGAACTTCTGGCGCGCAAGAATGGAGAAGATGGACAGGTTGCGCCGGCGCAAGGTGTTGCAGATTTTATAGCAGGAAAAGCTTTGAGAGATGGTGCATCTTTGGCGCAGACATCTTACCTTCCTGGCGTAAAGTCTTCGCGAATGGATAGGTGGTTACCGTCATTTATTGTTGATGCTTTGCGCGGTGGGTTGACAGAGTTTGGGCGAAGAATGAGAGGCTTCTCAAGCAACGAAGGTTTGGTCGTTGGAGTGGAGTCTAGAACATCATCTCCGGTGCGTGTTCCGCGCTCAAAAGAGAGTTTGATGCACGAAGATTTGCAAGGTCTTTTTCCAACGGGCGAAGGGGCTGGTTATGCTGGAGGAATTATCTCTGCAGCGTTGGATGGAGAGAGAGTTGCAGATGCAATTAAGCAATATTTAGGGTAGTGTGATTGTTCTAAATTTTCTAATAGTAGGTTTTTTGAGAGTATAGTTATATGAAAAGTGTAAAGATTGTTGTTCCTATATATAGGTCAGAATTGCCAGAGCTAGAGCTGAAACTGCTGCGCCATAATTTGCAACAGTTGAAGCAATTTGATATTGTTTTGCTTATGCCTATATCATTGGAAGCAAATGGATTGCTAGATGTTATATCATCTTTTAACATAGGTGCAAGGATCGATGTTTTGAGAGTCTCAACAGAGTGGTTGGGCAAAGAGAATGGGGTAAAGGGATACAACAAGATGATGTTGTCACAATCATTCTATGAATTATTTAGCGATTATGAGTATGTCCTAATTTGCCAAACAGATGCGATAATATTTAAGGGTGATGATTTGGAGTGGTGGTGTAATAGAGGTTATGACTATGTTGGTGCGCCATGGTTTAAAGAGGCGAAATATAACAACCCAATTTTGAAAACATTCTATGCTCTAAAGCATAAATTTTCATCTGCAAAAACCCCATTTTCGCGAGTTGATATTTTAGGAAAAATTGGCAATGGTGGACTCTCTCTACGCCGTGTGAAATCTCATATTGATGCACTAAATATGCACCAAGAAAAAGCGGCAGAGTTTATAGAGAGAAGCGGACACTATATCTATAACGAGGATATATTCTTTGCAATGATCCCATCGGAGTTTTCTTATCCGACATACGAAGAAGCATTCAAGTTTTCGATTGACTTGAAGCCAAAAAAATCAATGGCAATGCTCCAGAAAGGAGAGTTGCCATTTGGATGCCATGCCTTGACACAGCCAAAAATATATAGCTATTGGCAAGAGCTTCTCGCCAAAATTTTGTAGAGTGGATTACTTCAATAAATCTAGGTAGAGTTTGTCGAGATCTTCGGCAATCTTGGCTGGTGTAAATCGCTTGATGTATTCATATCCGCGAGCAACCATTGTTGCGCGTAGATCCTGGTCATCAATAAATTTTTGTATCGCTTCAGCGAGTGCCTTGTCATCGTTTGGTGCCACGTAAATTGCTGCATCACCTCCAGCCTCTTCTAAGCACGAACCGGTAGCCGCAACAGTTGGAATGCCGCTGCTGAGTGCCTCTATAATAGGTATTCCGAACCCTTCGTAGCGCGAAGGATAGCAAAAAACCTCTGCCATTTGATATACGATAGGCAGGTCTGCATATTTGCAATTGTGGATGAGATGAATGCGATTTGTTAGCCCTTTCTCTGCTGCATATTGCATTACGCGCTTGGTGTATTTTGTTGCGCGACCAATAGCGACAAGCTCAATTTCCTCAGGCAATGACTCTAGCGCCTTGACACAAAGTAATAAATTTTTTCGCTCCTCAAGTGTTCCAACATTCAGAAAAAATCTTTTTGGCAAGCTGTAGTCGTTGCGTACCCTATGCTTCTCAGCATCAGAAAAACGAGCGGAAAACTGCTCGTCACACCCTTGATATATGATCTCTATTTTTGACTCATCGATGCCGTAAAACTCCATGATATCACGCTTGGTACATTCGCTAATTGCGATGATTTTATCGGCGTTTAAACATGCAGATTTAAACTTGAAATTATAGATCGTACGATCGAAAAATCGGTAGTGGCTTGGTAGTCGCAAGAAGATGAGATCATGAATCGTAACAACGCTTTTTACACCCTCCTTTTTAAGACCCAAAGGTAGCTCGTTGCTAAGTCCGTGGAAGATTTGAACGCCATCTTCTTTCGCTCGTTTTGACACAAAACGACTGCGCCAAAGAGCGCTAAAAACTTTTGAAAATTTCGCCTTTGGAAGTTGCTCTTTTACATCGGTAGATATGTTGAAAAGTGCATCATATTCGCTATTGTTTTTTCGCTTTGGAACATATAGATTAAGCGCATAATCTCGCTTCATATTTGCAAGAGCAGAGATGATATAGCGGCTATAGTTTCCTAGCCCCGTTTTATTTGCGTTTGCGCGCTTTGCATCGAATCCTAAATTGATTTTCATAGCTTTTGATTACCTATAATAGTTGATTAGAATATATCTTTTAATATCTTGATTGACTGAACATTATGAACAGCACCAAGATGATAGCCATAGTACGATATTAGACCTTCAAGAACTTCGACCCTGCTTTCGCGACCAAGTTCAATGCGAGCTAAATTTTCAATGTTACATTCAAGAAGCTGCGAAAAAATCTCGCTTACTTTTGGTGTTAAATAGTGGTTGCTTGATGGTCTGTTTTGCGAATGTTTTCCCTCGACAATATCGAACCAAAAACCGCTGCGATATTCATCATCGGGAAGGTACCCCAATTCGCGACTTAGGTTCGCCATAAACCACAAGTGAAAGTTCGCAACAGCAAGGCCATCTTCGATCTTGTCTAATGACTCGACAGCGTTCCAAGCAAAGTCAAAAAGATCGAGGTTTACCTCGCTCTCCTGTACCAATCGATAGAGCATCTCAGCGATGAAAAGTGCGATAGTAGAGCGGCGAATATCAAAGGGTGTTTTCCCCAAGACAAGAGCTGACCGAACCTCCTTAAAGTGGTGTAAATCACTTGAGCTTCGGCGCGGCATTTCAGCTTCAAATTCGACAGTGAAGAGCGGTTGAAAAAGTGCAGCTTTGGAGCCGCGACCGCGCTTAGATCTTATGCCGCGAACCATATAGCATTGGCGCCCCATGGTGTCGGTTAGGATGTGTACGATCATAGCCGACTCGCCATACTTGATAGTGTGGAGAACGATGCCGCGACCCTTATAAAATTTCTGCGCACTCACTTCGCCTTCTGCTATTGAAAATTATTTTTGGAAACGCATGGCGATCCAACCATCGCGTTCGCGCAACTCCACAAATTGTAGCCCGATCTTAGCGCAATGCTCCTTCAACACTTCGACATCCTGCTCCAAAAAGCCACTCATCAAAATTGTTGCACCGGGATTCATCGCATTAAAATATTGCGACATATCGCGCACCAAAATGTTGCGGTTGATATTTGCCAGAATAAAATCGTATGTGCCGTCAATTGAAGATGCATCGCCAAGCTTGGCATGAACAACATTAGCAACGCCATTCATGGCGATATTCTCGCGGCAATTCTCATCTGCCCACTCATCAATGTCGATCGCATCGACACTCTTTGCCCCCTCCATCGCCGCAACGATAGAGAGAACACCGGTGCCTGACCCCATATCCAAAACACTCTTATCCTTCAAAAGAGCTTCACCACCAAGGTCCATTGTCCACTCCGCGATGAGGTGTGTTGTGGCGTGGTGGCCAGTGCCAAAAGACATCTTCGGCATTATGACAACCTCGCGTTCGAAGGCTGGGTTCGAGTCGTGGAATGGCGCGCGAATAAGTAGACGTGTTCCCACCTCCACACACTCGAAATTTGACTCCCACTCCGCATTCCAATTCTGCGTTTCGATGGAGATATAGCGCGCACCCTCAATGCCATATTGATTCAATACATCATCGACACCAGCCTTGCAATCAGCCAACGACTCCTGCGGAATGTAGCACTTCAGCACACCGCCATCAACATCGAAGCTCTCGAAGGGATAGATAGATAGCTCCGCCATCAAAATCTCCGCCATCTCCTGCTCTCTAACTGCCACATTTAGCTCTACGTAATCCATTTAATCCGCTTTTTTACTAACTTTGTGTTGTTACAAAGTTTCTATTTTTACAAAGATAGTAAACAAAGGCAGAAAATGGAAGGATCGACTACGCAATGGCAAAATTTAGCGCGACAATATATTACTTATATTCGTCTTGAGCGTTCGTTGGCGAAAAATAGTGTTGATGCATACAGTCGCGATTTGGGCCACTTCTCGGCTTTTGTCTTGGCTGAGTATAATCTTATACCGCAAGCGGTAAAAAAGGAGCAGATAGAGGCTTATATGGAGCAACTGCATGACATAGGGTTACTGCCTGCAACAGCGATGAGGATGTTGTCTGGCGTGAAGAGCTTCTACAACTTTTTGATACTACAAAATGAGATAGAGAGATCGCCTGCAGAGTTTGTTATTGCACCCAAGGCAGAACGACACCTGCCAGAGATGCTGACGATAGAAGAGATCGACAAAATGATAGAGCTGACCGATAGCGAAACGCCGAAGGGGGTGCGCGATAGGGCAATTATAGAGATGCTCTACTCCTGTGGATTGCGTGTGTCTGAGTTGACAACACTAAAGATAGGCGACCTATTCTTGGCCGAAGGTTATATACGTGTTATTGGAAAGGGGTCAAAACAACGCTTAGTGCCGATCTCAATGACGGCGAAACAACGACTTGAAGAGTACTTGGTACTGCGTAAGAATCCGCAATCGATTGAACCGACAATATTCCTTAACAATAGAGGAAAACCACTGACACGCGTGATGATCTTCACGATAGTAAAGCAGACAGCGATTCGCGCTGGAGTAAAAAGTCCAGTAAGCCCACATACGCTGCGCCACTCCTTCGCGACACACCTCCTGGAGGGTGGTGCATCGATACGACAAGTGCAGGAGATGCTTGGGCATAAAAACATAACGACAACAGAGATATATACGCACCTCTCCACGAAACATCTACGCGACACGCTAAGGAGGTATCTGCCGATGTAGATGCGAGGGTAATGTAGAAGTGGTGGCTGTTCAGAGGAGATGCTGAAACAAGTTCAGGATAGCCTCAGAGTATATGCAAAAAAATGAGGGGAGAAGCAGCGCTTCTCCCCTCGTTGGGTATATATCCTTAGACCTGCCGGACTAATCCTTATAGCGTGAAGCCAGAGCGGAATAGTGGGCGAAGGTTGATATCGTTTTGTGCCTTAGTGCGCAAGCTACGTTGCTTACGAACCGCTGATTGAAGCGATGTACCTGCTGTCTTAAGGTCACCTTGCTTAGTAGCTACGCAAGCGCGTAGGTAGTCAGCATCTGCAGTGTGAACATTTGCCAAAGCCTTCTTCGCTGCAGCGTAGTTACCCACCTGAGTGTAAGCGATAGCAACGTTGTAGCCAATCATGTTGCGAGTAGCTGGAACATAGTTACCCTCGTTAGCCGCTACAGCCGCCTTAGCAACATCGTCAGCACCTTGAGCAAGACGCTTAGCTGCAGTTGTGTTGCCAATCATAAGGTTGATAAGAACTTGGTTCTTTGTGATCTCAACACCCTTAGCGCCCTTCTCAACAGCTGAATCAAATGCTGTCTTAGCTGCATCAAGGTTACCAGCCTTAGCCTGAACAACACCAAGGTTGTTGTAAGCACGAGCATCGTTGAACTTAGCTGCCGCGAACTCAAGAAGCATGATCTTCTCCTTAACAGTAACGTTCAAATCGTCACAGATATATAGGATCTCGTTTACGTCTAGCGTAGCGTGCTTCTTGCTACGTACCGCCGCGATAAGTTGTGCGTTAGACTTTCCTGTATCGTCCGAACGCTTAGTGATCTGCGTACGGCGAAGAAGAGGAAGGATTTCAGTCTTCAACTCTGTAAATACGTGTGACAAGTTGCGGATCTCAGCCTCGCGTTGCTTAGATGAGTCGTACATGCTAAGAACCTGAAGGATAAGCGCCTTATCCTTCATCTTAGAGTTAAGAACAAGCTCCTTGAAACCATCCCAATCCTCACCATAAGAGACTGTGCTAACCTTTACGTTATGCTCCTTAAGAAGATCTTGAACAGCCTTCTTTGAAGACTCAGCACGGTTCTTAGCAAGTTGCTGGTTGAACTTAGTGTTACCCTCTGGAGAAGCGAAACCGCTCGCGATGAAGATCTCGTTAGCGTTAGCCTTACCTACAAGAGCCTTGATGTGCTTAACACTCTCGTTAGAAAGAGTGCTAGCAGTAACCTTCGAGCTGTTGATGTCGAAACGGATGTCAGACTTCTCGATAGTCGTAACGATACGCTTGAAGTCGTCTGGCATATTCTGCATCAAGTGAGAGTAGTTCATGTCAGCCTGAAGTGTGTTAACACCCTTAGCAACAGCTACACCATTCTCGCGAAGGATCGTCTTAGCCTCAGCAGAACGTGGCTTCTCAGCAAGGATCTTTTGATCCTCAGCAGAGATTGTCTTACCTGTTTGAGCATTAGCAAGGACAAACTTGTCGCCATCCATGATCTCGAAACGAAGGTAAAGCTCGCAATTGCGGAAGTCGTTCGAATAAGTGAATGAGAACTTCTCGCGAACCGTAGCACCCTTAGTCCAATCTACAGTTTTGTTGTTCTTCTCAACATCGCTACCCTGAAGTACGAATGGCTTAGCAGCCATATCCTTGCTCTCAGAGATAAGGACTGGAGTGATGCGAACCTGAGCATCCTTAGCGAAGTACTTCGCAGGGAACTCCATCATCAACTCTACAGGAATCTTGTTGTTGTTTAGAGCAAGAACCTCAGGAGTAACCTGAACGTTAACCTTGTCGCTCTTCTTCGCCATCTTAGTGTACGAATTACCGCAGCTCGAAAGGGTCAATGAGACCGCTAGCAGCATAAGTGTAAAGATCTTCTTCATCGTTTTTTATTATTTGTTTTTTGTTGTTTCATCTGTTTCCTCTCCCCTTGGAGTGCGAATGGGATAGGCTATTAGCGCAAAGATATGTAAAAAAATGAGAAAAAGGAGGCTTTTTGCATTAATATTAATACAAAAAAGAGCCTTTTCGGCCCCTTTTTATCTCTTTTATACTCGATTTGCTGCCTAGTAGCGGCGGCGGCGCTCCTGCTCAACCCAATCGTTTGGCTTCTCAAGAAGCACCTTACGAGATAATTTTAGCTTGCCGCTTTTAGGGTCTACGCCGATCAACTTAACGTTGACGATGTCGCCCTCGCGCATGTCGGTTTGCTCCATAGAGTCGTAGCGCTTGTAGTCAATTTCGGAGATGTGAAGCAACGCATCCTTGCCAGGAAGAATCTCGACAAAGGCTCCAAAGGCGACAATAGAGCGAATCTTACCGCTATATGTTTGGCCGATCTCAGGGATAGCAACGATGCCCTTGACTCGCGTCACAGCAGCATCGATAATATCGTTCGACGTGCCGAAAATATCGACAATGCCTTGGCCGTCAACCTCAGCAACGCTCATCGTAGCGCCCGTCTTCTTCTGAATATCTTGGATCACCTTACCGCCAGGGCCGATGATAGAACCAATCATATCTTGCGGAATATGGATCTGAACAAGGCGTGGCACGCTCGGTTTCATCTCAGCGCGAGGCTCCGCGATGCACTCCGTGATCTTGCCCAAGATGTGCAGACGACCAACGCGAGCCTGCTCCAACGCCGCAGCAAGGACCTCGTAAGAGATGCCGGCAACCTTAATATCCATCTGCGTAGCGGTGATACCCTCGGCAGTTCCAGTAACCTTGAAATCCATATCGCCAAGATGATCCTCATCGCCCAAGATGTCTGACAGAACAGCCCATTTGTCGCTCTGAGCATCAGTGACAAGACCCATAGCAATGCCCGAAACAGGGCGCTTCAATGCGATGCCGGCATCCATCAACGCTAACGTTCCAGCGCAAACCGTAGCCATAGATGAAGAGCCGTTAGACTCCAAAATGTCAGATACCACACGGATCGCATAAGGGTTTTGCTCGCCATCAGGAATCATAGATTTCAGACCCCTAAGAGCCAAGTTCCCGTGTCCAATCTCGCGGCGCGAAAGACCACGCGAAGCACGAGCATCGCCAGTCGAGAATGGAGGGAAATTGTAGTGCAGAACGAACTTCTCAGAGCCAGTGACCAACACCTCGTCGATAAGCTTCTCATCCAACTTCGTACCCAACGTAACCGATGTCAACGACTGCGTTTCGCCGCGCGTAAAGAGCGCCGAACCGTGCGCCGCAGGTAGATAATCAACCTCGCACTCTATAGGGCGAATCTCGTCAAGAGCGCGACCGTCAAGGCGCTTCGACTCATCGAGTATGGCGCGGCGCGCAGCCTTCTTCACTACGTCGTCGTGGAAATATCTTCTTATGAGCAGCTCCTTAGAATCTTGCTCCAACTCCCCCGGAGTATAGCGGCTCAACAAACTATCCTCCAACTCGGCAAACGCTGCGGCGCGCTCGTGCTTCTTGTGAGCCGAAGTGCAAATAGCGTACGCCTTGTCGTACATTTCATCTATGATAGATTTGCGCAGAGCCTCGTCATTGATCTCGTGGCAATACTCTCTCTTTGCCTCCTTGCCAACACTCTTTGTAAGCTCTGTCTGAGCCGCGCAGTGGCGCTTGATCTCGGCATGGGCAAATTTGATAGCCTCCAACATAACAGCCTCGCTAACCTCCTGCATCTCGCCCTCGACCATCATGATGTTATCCATAGTTCCGGCAACCATGATGTCAAGGTCGGCCTGCGCCATCTGAGAAAAGAGAGGGTTGATGACCAACTCGCCACCGATGCGCGCAACGCGAACCTCAGAGATAGGGCCGCCAAAAGGGATATCCGAAACAGCCAAAGCAGCCGAAGCAGCCAAGCCAGCAAGAGCATCGGGCTGGATATCTTTATCCGCCGAAATCAACGTCACAGTGACATATACATCAGCATGGTAATCGGCAGGAAAGAGTGGGCGCAAGGCGCGATCGATAAGGCGCGAAACCAAAACCTCAGAGTCGTTGGCGCGCCCCTCCCTCTTCATGAAGCCGCCAGGGAAGCGACCGCACGAAGAGTATTTCTCCTTATACTCAACCTGCAACGGCAAGAAATCAACACCCTCCTTAGCCTCTTTTGCTGCGACAACAGTCGCCAGAAGCATAGTGTCGCCCTGTCGCAAAACGACAGAACCGTCCGCCTGCTTGGCAACCTTGCCAGTCTCGATAATAATCTCGCGGCCATCACCCATAGTGATCACCTTCTCAACCTTGTTGAATAAACCTCTGCTCTCCATATCAGCCCTATTTACGCTCAATTTTTTTCTATCCACAATATTAAGAATTTTTTCTCGGATTAGCAAATCGTGTGGTCGTGCGAATGCAAGGATGCTTTTTATTGCGAGAGATTTTGAGGGTAGTAGAGTAGCTAGCGGGCGTAGTTGTTGCCGAAGAGGCGGTCGGAGATGGCGAGTGAAGCGATGTGGATGCGGCAGCTCGGAGCAGCCTTCATAATAGCCTCAGCGCACGACAGCATAGTCGATCCAGTAGTGTAGACATCGTCAACAAGCAAGATGTCGCGCTCCTCGAAGAGCGAAGCATCAGTAACCTCAAAGAGATTTTCAACATTCAAAAAACGCGATTGGTGCTGAAGCCGAACCTGCGATACATTCGATCGCGTGCGCTCCAATCCCCTACGAAGAAGTGGCACACCAAGGCTCTCAGCGATGCCCAAACCGATATAGTCCGATTGGTTGTAGCCGCGGCCGTAGATACGAAACGGATGAAGCGGAATAGCAATAACAAAATCGACCGCGCCAATAGCCTTCACACCCCTCAACTCACGCCCAAACCAACGGCCCAAAGTGACACCGTGGCGCCACTGATTCTTATACTTTAGGTTGTGGATGATAGTGCGCCAGCCGCTGCCGCCCTTAAAGTAGAAGAAGCCGTGTGCGGAAGCGATCGTAGGGATGCTATCTTCGATGCGGAGCTTCATCTCGTTGTCGTGCTGCTCCCAATGGTAGGTTAGCGGAATGTCGCCCAAACAGTGGGTGCAGAAGTTGCGCTGCCCAAGCTTCAAAGGGTCGCCGCAGACTGGGCATAGTGGCGGCAAGATAGTGTCGACAAGGGGCGCCAAAAGGGCGCGATAGAGGGTGCGAAAAAAGTTCATCATTGAGGATCAACATTACAACAAAGACGAATATTCTTGACCCCATCAACGCCGCGCAACTTACCCTCTGAGAGCCACTTAGCGACAACCTTCTTCAACACCTCGCGAGCACGCATAGATGAAGCGCCGCTCTCAATCTTCAAGATGAAACCAACCCTCCAAACACCATTCACACGATCGACAGGTGGCGCAACAGGTCCGCGTACCCTGCTGCCAAAGCGCTCGATGAGGAGTGCCGAAAGGAGGTTGGCACCGTTGTAGAGCAACTCCATATTTTTGTGGTAGAGATTGATCTCGATAAGGCGCGAATAGGGTGGGTAGAAGAACGCTTTGCGCTCCTTGAGAAGCGTGCGCGCCATGGTGTCGTAGTCATTATCGCGAACAAACTCCATGATGCGATGGTCGGGCTTCGTAGTTTGGATAACAACCTCCGATTTGCGCTCTACATCGCTGCTGCTCTTTCGCCTTCCAGCGCGACCTGCAACCTGAGTCATAAGCGCAAAGGCGCGTTCCTCAGCTCTAAAGTCGGGGTTGTTCAACATATTGTCCGCGTTGAGTATGCCCACAAGTGTGACACGCTCGAAATCGAACCCCTTAGCGATCATCTGAGTGCCAACCATGACATCGCTCTCGTGCTTTTTGAACCCTCCAATGATGCGCTCAAACGCCGCCGTACTGCTCGCCGTGTCGCGATCCAAACGCGTAGTGCGAAGATCGGGAAGGAACTCCGCAAGCTGCTCCTCGATCTTTTCAGTACCGAAGCCGCGCGGCTCGATCTTCTTCTCCGGATCGTGGCACGTAGGGCAAACACTCGGTAAAATAGCGGCGTAATCGCAGTAGTGGCAACGCAACGAAGCACCAGATTTGTGCATAGTCAACGAGACATTGCAGTGCGGACACTGAGGAACCCAACCGCAACCCGTACATTCGACATAGGGGGCAAAGCCTCTGCGATTCTGGAAAAGCATCGACTGCTCGCCGCGCTCGAAACGCTCCTTAATCCTATCGAAAAGTGCTGCGTTGAAATGCCCCTTGCGCTCGCCCCTGCGGCCTGCCATCTGGCTATTGGAAACGATAATATCTGGCAAAACAGCCTCGCCAAAGCGCTCCGTAAGCTCCGCCAAAGCGAACTTGCCCGTCTTAGCATTCATCCAACTCTCAAGCGACGGCGTGGCACTTCCCAAAACGATACGCGCGCCATAAAGCCCAGCGAGAACCTGCGCCGCATCGCGTGCGTTATATAATGGTGCTGGCTCCATCTGCTTATAGCTTGAGTCGTGTTCCTCGTCAACAATGATAAGCCCCAGGTTATTCAATGGCAAGAAGATAGCTGAACGAGCGCCAACAATAAAGTTGCCGCCATCGTTGTTCTGAGCCATCTGCATAAAAGTCTCAGTACGCTTGCGTGCCGCAATCTTCGAATGGTAAGGCGTGACGCGCGAACCAAAGATAATCTCCATGCGCTCGATAAGCTGAGTAGTAAGTGCAATTTCGGGAACCAACATCAAGACATCTTTGCCCTGTGCCAACTGCTCCGCAATGAGGTGGATATAAAGTTCCGTCTTGCCTGAACCGGTGACGCCATGGAGCAAGGCACAGCGCTTATCGCTTTCGCGAATAACTTGTAGCGCCTCCTGCTGGTGCGGAGTAAGTGAAGGTAGATTGAACGCGACATTGCCGAGCTTCTCAATTGCACGTTCACGCTCGTTAAGAGTGATGATGCCCTTCTTCTCAAGTAGGCGAAGCGGCGCGATAGGTAGATCGATAAGGCGGCGTGCGACCTCGCCAAGAGCCGTCTTAGGAGTGGCGCTATTGGAAAATGCTGCATCGACAACCTGCAACCAAGCGCGCTGCTTATCAGTTAACTTTATATCATCGCTTGCGCCAATAAAAGCGACAAACATCTCGTGCGCCGGTTGGTACTGAGCAAGCTCAAAGCTAGCCTGGTCCTCGCCGTGCGGCTTAATCATCGCTGGCAAAACACCGCGCATGACATCGCCCAACGAGCAGAGGTAGTAGTCGGAGATCCAATCCCAAAATTTGCGTTGGTTCGAACTCAACAGGTTGACATCGTAGAGCCTCTTTATAATGGTGCGGATGCGCTTGAAATCGGGCTTCTCATCGTGGATGCGCCATACAACCCCTGTATAAAAATTGCCCTCCGCACGAAAACCCATCTCAACAGCAACGCAGTCGCCCTCGCGGCAATCAACGTCGCCAATAGCATAGGTCAGCGGTGCAGAACCAATGGCGCCATCGATAGCCAACGGCAACAAAATATCAGCATAACGTCCTCTACTTTCCATAGCACCTCCCTTGGTATGTGTTGCGGCGCTCAAGCTCTCGTTCGAAAGTCGCCAACAAAGTTTCGTTGCGCACCAAACCCCAATTTGGGCCGTGGTGGTAGCGCGGTGGAGCCTCCGATGCGAAGCGCTCCATGACGATATCGGGGCGAAGATGCTCCAAGAGATCGATGAAAAGAGAGATATACTCCTCGACTGTCCACCAACTGAAACTCTCTGGCGAGGCGTCATAATCTGCCGCCATCTGAGTATCTTTGAAGATCTGCAACTGGTGGAACTTTATAGTAGAGAGCGGCAACTCATTGATAACAGAGATTTGCTCGCGCAACATCTGCTCCGTCTCGCCCGGAAGCCCCAAGATGAAGTGTGCGCCAACGTGAATACCCCTCTTTGCAGTCTGCTCGACAGCCCAGCGAGCATCGGCGAAGCTATGGCCGCGATTGATAGATTTTAGTGTAGAATCGTAGCACGACTCAATGCCATACTCAATGGCGATATATTTACCTTCACGAGCCGCCAACTCAGCGAAATAGTCCAACTTCTGCTCATCGACACAGTCGGGACGTGTGCCGATGATGACCCCTGCGACATCGGGGTGCGAAAGAGCCTCGTCATAGAGTTTTTTGAGCTGCTCCAACGGTGCGTATGTATTTGAGAAGGATTGGAAATAGGCGAGGTAGCGCACCGCCTTCTTATAGCGGTTGCGGTGGAACAAAATTCCCTCGTCGATCTGCTTCGTGACACTAAGGTGCGGTTCGCAATATGATGGAGTGAAGGCGCTATTATTGCAGAACGTACAGCCGCCAACGCCACGCGACCCATCGCGATTGGGGCAGCTGAAGCCAGCATTGATAGCGACCTTCTGCATACGACCACCAAACTGACGGCGGAAGTAGGCGGCGTAGGAGTTGAACCTGCGACCGCCGAAAAGCGCTATGTTTGATGACTCACTGTTCATATCTTGTATAGATTAACAACCCTAAACAACCACCCCGAAAAGCGATTTTAAGCTAAATTTGCTGGCGTTAAACGTGATCAACAAACACACACTAAGAGCATGTCAAAGATTGACGAAAAAGGGTTTGCAAATGCTAACTCAAATATAGAGATCGACCTAAACGAGAAGATCGCTCAAGGTCGATATGCAAATTTAGCAATTATTTCCCACTCCCCAACAGAGTTCGTATTCGACTTTGCCGCTTTTTTGCCGGGTATGCAGAAACCGAGAGTGAACAATCGAGTGCTGCTGACGCCAGAACATGCAAAACGACTATACATATCGTTAAAGGATAATATAGAACGTTACGAAAAAAATCTCGGCACGATCGACATAACACATATACAAAAGCCGCAGAAGTCAAGTCCCGACAATATCAACAATCCGATAATCGGCGAAGCGTAATAGATGAGAGAGAAGCAGAGTGCTTCTCTTTTTTTGTTGCTTTTGATGTGAATTGTTGCGTGTAGAGGGGGGGATTATGGAGAGATGGGGAGAGCAAAAAATTGCTCTCCCCATCTCTAGGATATTAATTGTATGCTCGAACTATCGCTCCATAAGGAATGATTTGAACGATGCGAAATCTTTGTTAAGCTCAATCGACTGCTTTGTACCCTTCATGAACTCTTGAAGCTTCTCTGGAATGGTTACCGGCTTACCAGTGATCTGCTCAACAGTCTCGTTGAACTTAGCTGGGTGAGCCGTCTCTAGGAAAACTCCAGTCTCGTCAGCCTGCAACTGCTCCTGAAGAGCGCGGTAGCCACACGCTCCGTGAGGATCCAAAAGATAGTTCGTCTCGTTAAGACACGATGCCATAGTTTCGGCGATCTGCTCATCGCTATATGATGTTCCCGAAACCTCAGCGCAGATAGCCTCGTGTGAGTTGCCATAGATATCAAGGATACGCGCAAAGTTGCTAGGGTCACCCACATCCATCGCGTTGGCGATAGTAGTAACAGATGGGCGTGGCTTATACTCGCCCGTCTTTAGGTATTCCAAGAAGATGTCGTTCTTGTTATTTGCAGCAATAAAACGCTTGATAGGCAAGCCCATCTGCTTAGCGATAAGACCAGCCGTAATATTACCAAAGTTGCCACTAGGAACACAGAAAACAAGGTTGTTCTGCTTATCAGCTCTCTTCAACTGCGCATAAGCATTGAAGTAATAGAACGCCTGTGGAAGGAAGCGCGCAACGTTGATTGAGTTGGCACTCGTAAGCTTCATGTGGTTGTTAAGCTCCTGATCCATAAAAGCTTGCTTAACCAACGCCTGACAATCGTCAAATGTTCCGTCAACCTCCAATGCCGTGATGTTCTTGCCCAATGTAGTGAACTGAACCTCCTGGATCTTGCTAACCTTCCCCTTAGGGTAAAGAACATAGACATGGATACCCTCAACACCCAAGAAACCATTCGCCACAGCACTTCCAGTGTCGCCAGATGTAGCCACAAGAACGTTGACAAGCTTCTTGCTAGCCTCGTCAACCGGACTTGTCTTATGCTTGTTGATGAAGTAGCCAAGAAGGCGAGCCATGAAGCGACCGCCGACATCCTTAAAAGCCAACGTAGGGCCATGGAACAACTCCAAAGAGTTGATGTTGCCCTTGACATTGACAATCGGAGTGTGGAAATTCAACGTGTCGTTAACGATCATCTTAAGGCTAACAGTGTCGACATCCTCACCAAAGAAAGCATCAGCAACCCAATAAGAGATCTCCTGAAACGACATACGGTCGATGTTCGAGAAGAACTCTACCGGAAGACGCTTGATCTTCTCTGGCATATACAATCCCTTGTCTGGCGCCAGACCCTTGACAACAGCATCCTCTAGTGATGCTGTCTCTGCTTGTTTGTTTGTGCTGTAGTAACGCATAGTATTATTTTTTTTAATTTCTCTTCATCAATAGTAGCTTCATGAACTCATCGCCATGCAGAGTGCCAAGAGCGCCCCTAGCTGCCGACTCCTCATCATATTGCTGCACACTATCTGCGCCCCACTCACGATCGTAGATGACGAATGGAACTGCATCGCGAGTATGCGTTCTAAGGTGGCACGGAGTTGGGTGATCAGGCAACAAAGCGATGCGAACATCATCGCCAAAATCGCCCCTTTGAACAGCCTCAAAGATCGGTTTAACAGCACGCTCGCTAAGGTTCTCGATAGTCTTAACCTTCAAATCGTGGTCGCCCTCATGGCCAGCCTCATCGCTCGCCTCAATATGCAAATAGACGAAGTCCTGCTCCTTCAACGCCGCAATAGCTGCCGCAGTCTTACCCTCATAATTCGTATCGTAAAGACCAGTAGCACCCGCAACCTCAATCGGATCAAGACCAGCGTAAACACCGATGCCCTTGATCAAATCGACAGCCGAGATGACCGATCCGCTATTGATCTGCTCCAAATTAGTCAATGGCTCCATAGCTGGCTTATAACCCGGTGACCACATCCAAATAGAGTTCGCAGGCTCCTTGCCAGCAGCAATCCTACGCTTATTGACTGGGTGGTCCTTCAACAACTCCATAGACTTCAATGTCAAATCGTTAAGCAACTTAGCAGTAGCCTCAGCCTCTGGCGCCGTAGCCTTGATCATAACATCCTTAAACGGAGTACCCGGAACATTGTGCGGCGGAACACACTCAAGAGCCTTATTGCCACCCTTAATCTTGATAAGGTGGCGATAAGATACACCTGGATAGAAGCTGACAACATCGTCGCCAAGCTCCTTCTGCAAGAACTCAATAAGCTCAGTAGCCTCCTCTGTAGAGATATGACCCGCCGAGTGGTTCTTGATCTCGCCCTCGTGTCCCGGAGCGCTATCGATAGTGAGGATGTTTAGGCGCATAGCCATCTCGCCCTCCTCAATCTCGATGCCCATGCTCGCTGCCTCCAACGATCCGCGACCCTCAAAGACCTTATCCAAATCGTAGCCCAAAACTGAAAGATTCGCGATCTCGCTACCCGGCTCATAAGGCTCCGGAACAGTATGTAACATGCCGCTGCGACCAGCTGCCGCCAAAGCATCAATAGCTGGTTTATTTGCCGCCTGAAGGGTAGTCTTACCCCCTAGCGTCTCGACAGGCTCGCCTGCCATTCCATCTCCAAGTATGATTATATATTTCATAACTCTAAATTTTTCTTTTCAAATCAAATTAGGGATCCTGAATCAAGTTTAGGATGACAGTGGAGGGGTTATCTGATATTCGCGATGCTGATGATGTCGGCAAAGACTCCTGCAGCAGTAACCGCAGCGCCTGCGCCGTAACCCTTAATAACCATCGGAAGCTCCTTATAGCGCTCCGTAGTTAACATCACCGAGTTGTTCGATCCTGCCAACTCATAGAATGGGTGCGAAGCATCGACCGTCTGCAAACTAACAGAACCCTTGCCATCCTCCAACTTCGCAACGAAGCGGAAACGCAAACCCTTAGCGACAGCATCCAATCTCTTCTGCTCGAACTCCGCATCCAACGATGGGACATTCTTCCAGAAATCCTCAACGGAACCCTTAAACAGATCGGCAGGGATAAACAAATTCTTCTCGACATCGTCCTGCTCCAACTCATAACCAGCCTCGCGTGACAAGATAACCAACTTGCGTACAACATCCGAACCATTCAAATCCAAACGTGGGTCTGGCTCAGCATAGCCTGCCTCCTTAGCCATCATGATAGCCTTCGACAATGGAATATCCGCCGTCATCTCATTGAACAAGAAATTCAAAGTTCCCGAAACAACAGCCTCGATGCGGTTGATCTTATCGCCACTATTTATCAACGAATTGATAGTGTTGATGATCGGAAGACCAGCACCAACGTTAGTCTCGATAAGGAACTTAACACCGCGCTTGCGAGCTGTCTCCTTCAACGCAACATAATCCTCATATTTGCCCGATGCCGCGATCTTGTTTGCCGCAACAACCGACACGTTGTTATCCAAAAGCGTTTGGTAGATCGTTGCAACCTCCTCGTTAGCCGTACAATCGACAAAGACCGAGTTGAAGATGTTCATCTCCAAGATCTCCTTGCAGATGTTCGCCGCGCCAGCAGCGCGATCCGAAGCCTCCAACTGCTCCTTATATGTGTCAAGGTTGATACCCTCTCTATCGACAATACACTTGCGTGAGTTTGCGATACCAACAACATTTAACTTCAAAGCCTTATCCGCCAACAATGTCGCCTGCTGAGCGCGAATCTGCTCCACAAGGTTTGCGCCAACAAGACCCACACCAGTGATGAACAAATTCACAACCTGGTAATCCGACAAGAAGAACGAGTCGTGGATAACGTTCAACGCCTTGCGAAGCTGTGGCAACTTAATAACAAACGAGATGTTTGTCTCAGACGCACCTTGCGCACACGCGATAACGTTGATTCCGTTACGCCCCAAGATGTTGAACAACTGACCCGATATGCCCGGTGTGTGCTTCATATTGTCGCCAACGATAGCTACCGTAGCTAGATCGCTCTCGATCTTAACCTGCTCGATCTCGCCCAGTTCAATCTCTTGTGAGAACTCAGCGTTGATAAGCGCTGCAGCCTGCTCCGCATCTGCGTTGCGCACGCCAATCGAAATATTGTTCTCCGATGATGCTTGCGAAACCAAGAAGACATTTATTCCACCCTTCGCCAATGTGTCGAAGATGCGAGAATTGACACCAACAACACCCATCATACCCAATCCAGTAACTGTGATCAGGCTTGTATCGTTGATAGACGAGATACCCTTGATAGCCTTGCCCTCCTCTTTGCTCTGCTCGCGCGTGATGAGCGTTCCCGGAGCCTCGATGTTGAAGGTGTTCTTCACAACGATAGGGATATTTTTGTGATATACGGGGTAGATCGTCGGCGGATAGATCACCTTTGCACCAAAGTTGCAAAGCTCCATCGCCTCAACGAACGATAGGTGGTTGATAACATAAGTGTTGCTGATAACTCGTGGATCAGCCGTCATGAAGCCATCGACATCTGTCCAGATCTCCAAGATCTCAGCCTCAAGAGCCGCAGCCAAGATAGCCGCAGTATAGTCTGAACCACCACGACCAAGTGTAGTAACCTCGCTCGTCTTAAGATCTGAAGCGATAAAACCTGGCAACAACGACACGCGCGTGTGGCTGTTGAAGCGCTCCTTGATAAGGGCGTTCGTGGCCTCGAAGTTTACAACGTGTTTGCCATATTGTGGCTCCGTCTTGATTAGCTCGCGCGAATCGATCAGAGTGACGTCCGTCAAGATATACGATATGATCGTAGATGAAAGACGCTCGCCATAGCTCACGATCGTATCCATCGTCTTAGGCGACAGGTCGCGAATAAGGTTGATGCCCTTATAGATATTCGTCAAATCATCGAATAGAGGTTGTAGGCGCGTAGCAAGCTCCTCGCGGTGCTTTGGCTCTACGACCCCATCGATCATCTCCGCATGGCGCTTCTTGATTAGCTCCAATGTTTCGTTGTACTTCTCATCGCCTTGTTGCGCTGCGTTAGCGGTTGCGATGAGCAGGTCGGTGACACCACCAAAAGCAGAAACCACAATGATTAGCTCCTCCTTGGTGTTGTTTACAATGCGTTGCACGTTGTTTAGGCTTGCAACCGAGCCGACCGATGTACCTCCGAATTTTAATACCTTCATCTCATTATTTACTTAAAGTCCTCAATTGGCAAATATAACATTAATATATGTATATAACAAATTTCAAACCTGTTTTCATGATTGTCAGCACCGTAACCTGCGGATAGAGAGGCAGGATAGGATCTTTAATTGAGTTCAGGATGCTGGTAAAGGGGATGGCTACCCCTTCGGGATCTCCTGAGAGTATCAAGCTCTCCGCTTGTAAGCGGCGATTCCTATTCTAGGACAGGGCGAACCTGGAAGCCGGCGGAACGGGCGTAAGTGTTGGCTGGGAGCACGTCGCTACTGTAG
>JBCQUJ010000019.1:0-15384 GCA_047174045.1 Rikenellaceae bacterium | reverse complement strand
CTACTACCCCAATACTCGTTAATACGATCTGCAACATTGAATGTAAGAGAAGCATTACCAGACGAATCAGGATTGAGAATGTAACAATTCGAATCGCCAACACTGTTACGATCAACAACAAAACGAGCATCGCCACCAAACGAATAACCAGACTCGTCATTGCCTGTGATACCGCCACCGAGCTATAGATCGTCCCAATTGTTATCCAAAAGTGCAGCGCGGTGGGCATAATAGCGCGACAGAAACGACTGCAAAAACAGCGTAAACCCGACAAAAAACAGATAACACACAACCAAATCGCGGAACCCAAAACTTACATCAACAGCACCCCTCCAGCCGCTAGAAGCGAACAAAACAAAATAGTTCTGCAGAGCAATAACAGACTCCAAAAACCACCTGAAAAGCGGCGCTGCAAAGCCCAAACCCAAAAAGATCCAAACCAAACCAACGCCCAACAGCGCCCCAACACTCAATGTAAAGAGCGGCGACAGCAACACACCCCAAAAGGCAACATAGCCGAAGCAATAACCCACCAACGGTGCCGTCGCGACACTACACGCCAAGCCAATAACAACCGACAGCCCCACGAAATTGAGAATGCCAAAGCGATCAAACCGATCAAACCGATCAAAGAAGTCACGAAACTGCACCCTCAACACGCCCCACAGGGGTAATGCCCACAACACAATTGCCGCCACAGCCGAAACCGAAAGCAAGAACCCAAGATCAAAAACAACCTTACAATCCCACACAACCATCGCAACAACAGCCGCCGACAAGCCACTCAACGCACTATAAGGCCGCGACATAAAGAGTGTAAATTGCAACACCGAAAACATCGCCGCAGCCCTCACAGCACTTGCCGGCGACCCCACAACCCATACATAGAACCACGCGACAACCAAAACGAAGAGGTGGCGCCACAGATGACCGCGCCAAAAGAGATTCAAAAATGAAAATAGAAGGTTCGCCAAGAAGAAAACAACACCCAAATGCAACCCAGAAATAGCCAAGAGGTGCGCCGCGCCACTACGCGCATAAGCCGTGCGCAAATCGCTATCGATGCTCCCACGGCGCCCCAACAACATAGATGACAAAAGCGCCAAATCCTGCTGCTCCAACCCCAAACGCACAAGACGGTCATAACAAAAGATATTGGCACGCTCGGCAATCGTGCTCGGCGCAAGGTATTTATACTCGATATAGTTCCTATATACAACGCTATCCACACCGCGATTCTTCTCGAAATAGTGCAACGACGACCGCTCATAAAGATCGCCACTCCGCATAGTCGAGAAACTCGACAAAACAACCCCACACCCAAAAACAACCGCCAACACAGCACCTCCAATATCGAACCTCAGAGCGACTAAAACAGCAGCAAAAAGCACCGCCAAAGCAGATATGAATAACCAAAATGGCGCAACGAACTGCCCCGCAAACCACCCCACAACGACACCAAAAATCAAAAGAGCAGCCACAACAACCATCGGTTGTCGCAACTGCTCCCTATCTCCAAAAATAGACATCGCTATCTCTTGATTATGCTATTTCTGCTACTTCTTTGACTTGGCAACAATACCCTTTGCCGCCTCATAAGTCAACTCCTCTGGTTTTGTCCCCTTCGGAATCCTATAGTTCTTCCCCTTAAAAGCGATGTAAGGACCATAACGGCCACTCTTAACCAACATATCAGGCTCCTCATCGAAAGTCTTCAACGGCACACTCGCCGCAGCCTTCGTCTCCCTAGTCGTAGTGACCAACTCAATGGCACGCTCCAACCCAATAGTGTATGGATCATCCGTCTTAGCCAACGATGTGAAGCTCTTGCCATGGCGTACATAAGGGCCAAAACGACCCACGCCAACAACCAACGCCTCGCCCTCGAACTCGCCCAAATCACGCGGCAACGCAAAGAGCTCCAAAGCCTGCTCCAACGTCACAGACTCAATAAGTTGACCCTTCTTCAAAGCCGCATATTTAGGCTTCTCATCCTCCGAAGGCGAAACAATCTCAACCATAGGACCATAACGACCAATACGCGCCTTAACATCGCGGCCCGTCTTAGGGTCTTGACCCAAAATACGCTCGTGCATCGAACGATCCGTCTGAGTCTCCTCAGCCGTAGTCACCAAGTTGTGGAACGGCTTATAGAAATCATCGATCATCTTATCCCACGCAATCTCACCCATAGCGATTCTGTCGAACTCCTTCTCGACATCCGCCGTGAAGTTGTAATCCAAAATCTGGCTGAACTGCGTCTCCAAATAGTCATTAACCATAATAGCGATGTCGGTCGGCGCCAATCGCTTGCGCTCCTTGCCGAACTTCTCGCTCATAACCTTAGACGACACCTTACCGCCGCTCAACGTCAACTGAACATACTCCCTAGCCTCGCCATCAGTGTTGCGCTCGACAGAGTAACCACGATCGCTGATCGTTGAGAAGATCTTCGCCATAGTCGAAGGACGACCAATGCCAAGATCCTCCAACTTACTGATCATAGCCGCCTCATTGTAGCGCGCTGGTGGCTGCGTGAAACGTTGCGTAGCCGTAATAGATGCAGCATCCATAGCCTCGCCAACGCTCAAACGTGGCAACATTCCGCTATCCGTTCCGTCGCTCGCCGTATCCTCATCCGTCGTAGACTCCGTATACAACTTCATGAAACCATCGAAGCGCAACACCTCACCCGTAGCCGAGAACGTAGCCTTATCATCGCCACCCTTGCGGTCAATGTTAATAATGGTTCTATCCAACTCCGCCGCAACCATCTGCGATGCAACCGTGCGCTTCCAAATCAAGTCGTAAAGACGCTTCTCAGCAGTAGTTCCCTCGATAGATTGACGGTCGATATATGATGGACGGATCGCCTCGTGGGCCTCTTGCGCCCCCTTAGCCTTCGTCTTATAGTTCTTTACTTGAGAGTAATTCTCGCCATAGTTGCTCACGATCTGCTCCTTACACATAGCCAAAGCTTGACCCGAAAGATTCACCGAGTCGGTACGCATATAGGTGATCAAACCCTGCTCATATAGCTTCTGCGCCACAGACATGGTTTGCGAAACAGACATTCCCAACTTACGACCAGCCTCCTGCTGCATCGTAGAGGTAGTGAATGGTGGCGCAGGATACCTCTTCACAGGTTTATCCTCAACCTTCGAGACCTCAAACGCCGCGCCGTTGCACTGCGCCAAGAAGTTCTCAGCATCAGATTGCGTATCGAAACGCTTCGTAAGCTCAGCCTTGAATTGCGACGCCTTATCGCCACCCTTCATGAATTGACCTACAACGCGAAAATATGGCGCTGAGTTGAAGGCGATGATCTCCCTCTCGCGCTCAACCAAAAGCCTCACAGCGACACTCTGAACACGCCCGGCAGACAACTGCGGACGAACCTTGCGCCACAAAACTGGCGAAAGCTCAAAGCCCACAAGTCTATCCAAAACGCGGCGTGCCTGCTGCGCATTTACCAAATCCATATTCACCGTGCGTGGTGCAGCAATAGCCTCAACCAACGCCGATTTCGTGATCTCGTGGAAAACGATACGCTTCGTGCTGTTAACATCAAGCCCAAGAACCTCCGTCAAGTGCCACGCAATAGCCTCTCCCTCACGGTCACCATCGGATGCCAACCAAATATTCTTCGCCTTCTTCGATAAGCTCTTTAGCTCCTCTACAACCTTTTTCTTCTCCGCTGGGATCTCATACGCCAACTCATAATTCTTGTTGACATCGATTCCCAACCCCTTTTTCGCTAGGTCGCGAATATGTCCGATGCTCGATGCAACGACATACTCCTTACCTAGGAGCTTCTCGATAGTTCTGGCCTTCTTAGGTGCCTCGACTATGACCAAATTCTCTACCATATCTCTATTTTATTCTCTTCGTTTATTCTCTCTTTGCATAGCCTTCGCAGCGCTGGGCATTACTTCTTCATTACGGTATATGTAATATTGAACTCGATAGGTTTCGCAGAACTATTTTGTAGCGTAGCGTACCTAGGCTCCAACATCGAGCTAGCGATTGGTGCAAGATACAACTTATTCCAAGTAACATCGCTCCAATCTATATCCGCTGCAGAGCCACCATACTCCGCCTTCAACTCCTCATAGTTAGCATACATCTCCTGCAACTCCAGCGGCAAATAGATCTCGTAGCAACCCCATGAACGGTTCAAAAGTCCACCGTAAGATGACACAGTGCCATAAGTCGCCTCGTAGCTATAGTCGTAATCATTGACAAAGCTAATGGCGCTATAGCCATCATCGTCAAGCAAGTTTGTATATTTTCGGTACATTCCAAGTCGCGCTGGCAAAGCATCAAGATCTGATCCATCAGCAGCATAGACTCTAAGGCGTGCGCTATTGATAAACAAACTATTGAAGTTACCAGCAACACCCGTAGCATCCTCAACCTCCGCTAACCACGCATCAAACTGCTCGAACAGCGCTGGCTCAATTGTAAGCTCAGAAATAACTCCTCCCATACCCTCAACCAACATCTCCGTAACAGATGCACCATCAACAACGTTCTCGCCAACCCAATCAGAACCACGCTCAACCGTAGCGATAGATGAACCACCAATATCGGTCAGGTAGTATGAGTCGCGATAGATATATGTCATCGATACTGAGTAATCAACCGTAGCCTCAACACCATCATCGTCCGTAGATGTCACCGCATTAGTGAACTTCAGACCAAAGCCCGACGATGAGAGCGTAACACCGTAAGTACCACCCGTACCTGTTGGTGAATCATCAACAGGAATTATATAGAATCCCTTGAACTCCCCAATGAAATCGGTGTAGTCGTCACCATATATAGTATAATCTACTCCCGACTCCTCATCTTGAAGCGCAAGCTTCGTAAAGAGTGCAGATCCCGTAGGGGTAATTCTTTCATCATCTATTGCTAGTGTAATCATAGAGCTAGATGATACTGCCGCAACATTATCGTCAAGATCTGGATAGTTGAATGTCAAAAGAGGCTCAGCACTCAAAACGCCATTAACGGCAAATATCTCCGCTGCAGAGTTGATCAAAAAGATCGAATCGGCACTCTCCCTTAGGAACGAATCGTCCAAAATCTCATAGATCGCATATTTCTGCGTAGATGTTGTATCGCCCGCGTAAGAAGCGACCGCAAAGTAGAGGTATACAGAATCAAGCGTAACCTCACCCTCTCCAAAACCACTCTCATCGAGTGTGTAAGCTGGCGTATATTGCGAGAAGAATCCACTGCGGCGCGTACCAAACTTCGTATCTTTTTGCAGGCCGAAATAGCCCTCCGTCTGGTTGAATGCGTTGATACTATCGGCTGCTGTTGTCAAGCTAGATGAGAATAGAGCGCTCGTTGCATCGCCGCGCGTAGCATCCTCCGTCACTCCATCCAACAACTGCTTATTGATGATCTTCATCTGTTGACCATCGAGCTGATAGTCACCACCAAGGCTATAATCGTTGTTACATCCAACGGCAAATGTCGCCATGGCAAATGCCACAGCAACAAATCCCTTTATTGCTTTAGATCTTATCATAGAATTTAGCATAATTATCGTAATAATCCTTCGCCTCGTTTTCGCCCGCTTTGTACTCCTGCTCAAATATTGGCTTTCCACTTTGGCGTGCGATTTTGGCAACTTTCTCATCGACATCTCCTGCTGAGATAACGACTCCGTCGGCATAGTTTATAACGAATTTCACGAAATTTTCGTATGTTGGCTTAGCAAGCATATCAACCGCTTCAGCGGCAAAGCCCTCCTCAAGGAGCAATTTTTGCAGATCCTTGTTTAGCTCCCCCTCAAACGTATCTGCATCAAGCGAAACGACAACCTTCGTATTTGCATATATCGGGTCGTCCGAGAATGATTGCTTAACATATACCGCTGCGAATGCTGCGAACCACCCGTGACAGTGGATCACATCTGGCTCCCAGCGCAACATATTCACCGCCTTCAAAACCCCCTTCGCAAAGAGCTTCGTACGGACATCATTATCCTTGAATTGCTTCCCTTTGTCATCTTTCAACACCGCTTTACGCACAAAATAATCATCGCTCTCGATGAAATAGATCTGCATTCGCGATGATGGAAGCGATGCCACCTTTATATCTACCGTATGATCAGCACCATCAACAACAATCGGCATTCCCGACAATCGGTTGACGCTATGGAGTTGATTGCGGCGCTCATTCACCACCCCATATCGAGGCATAAACGTACGCACCTCACCACCACGCTCATTCATCGCGTGTAGCATCTCATTGCAACGATCCGCTTGCGGCTCATCAACAATATATGGCGCCACCTGCTGGCAAACGTAAAGTATCTTCTTTTGTGGACTCATATTACTTCTCTCTTCTTTATTTCGGTTAGGTTAGGTTCGATTGTTATAGTTCACTTCCGCTACTATCTCTGTTGCAGTTGCTCTATTTGATGATTAGCATTGCATCGCCGTAAGGTCCAAATCTATAACCCTCCTTTTTGGCAACCTCATACGCCTCCTTGATCAAGTCGTATCCTCCAAACGCCGATACCATCATCAGCTGTGTAGAGTATGGCATGTGCAGGTTTGTCACCATAGCATCAGCAACAGTGAAATCGTATGGATGGAAGATGAACTTGTTAGTCCACCCCTCCATTGGCTTGATCATTCCGCCAATTGTAACGGCAGACTCCAAACTCTTCATAACAGTTGTACCGATCGCAACGACACGCTTCTTCTCGCTCTTCGCCGTATTGACCTTCTTTACAACATCGTCATCGACCTTATATTGCTCAGAATCAACTTTGTGCTTCGATAGATCCTCCACATCGACAGTCTTGAAGCTTCCAAGACCAACATGCAACGTTATGGCAGCACTCTCGATGCCCTTAATCTCAAGTCGCTTAAGCAGGTGGCGCGAAAAGTGCAAACCAGCAGTTGGCGCAACTACGGCACCCTCTTCTGTTGCATAAATCGTTTGGTAGCGCTCGCTATCCTCTGGCTCGACCTTGTCGCGTACCCAACGCGGAAGTGGCGTTTCGCCTAGTTGGAATAGCGCCTCCTTGAACTCTTCACGAGTTCCGTCATAAAGGAAGCGAAGCGTACGTCCGCGCGATGTTGTGTTGTCGATCACCTCAGCCACCATCAACTCATTATCACCGAAGTATAGCTTATTTCCGATACGGATTTTACGCGCCGGATCAACCAAAACATCCCACAGGCGCAACTCCTCATTTAGCTCGCGCAAAAGGAAGATCTCGATTTCAGCTCCCGTCTTCTCCTTATTACCATATAGACACGCCGGAAAGACCTTTGTATTATTATATACAAATAGGTCTTTCTCGTCAAAATAGTTTATTATATCCTTGAATTGCTTATGCTCAATCTCACCCGTTGTGCGGTTTATAACCATTAGCTTCGACTCATCGCGCTCCTCAGTTGGGTGTTTCGCTAGTTTGTCAGTCGGTAGGTCATAACCGTAATAAGATAACTTCATACTCTCTCTTCTCTATATTTTTTATTTTTTGCCTTTTTCTCTACGCCACGTTCGATGAATGGCTGCAGTCAATAATAGTACTACGTAAAAAATTGACTTTTGTTTCAGCGAATGTCAACTTTTTTATTTTTCCTTGTTGCTATTGCGCTACTGCTTCGATTGTTCGGTGTCTTTTTGTTGGGTCGCGATCCTCGAATTGCGATGTGTCGACATTGTATATTGCGTATAGCTTTGTTAGAAGTTCTTCTAGCTTCCAACTCCCTTTCTCTATGTCGTTGCTGCCGCTACGAGTTCTGCGTAGCGACTTTAGATATGCACCGCTATTTAGCTTCTCTCCGATCTCGAATGCTAGGGAGCGGATATATGTTCCTTTGCTGCATTCAACTCTTATTTTAAGAACTTTCTCCTCTGAAGCTGGATCTAAATTGCAATCGAGAAGCTCCATACCATATATATTAATAAGGGCTTGTCGCATCTCGACAACCTCCCCGGCGCGTGCCGCTTCGTATGCACGAACACCATCGATGCGTTTTGCGGAGTAAAGCGGTGGTGTTTGCAACCTTTCGCCAGTCAGCTCTTGCAGCGCTTGGTCAATCGCTTCGCGCGTTATATGTTCCGTTGGGTATCTCTTGTCGACAGGATGCTCCATATCGTAGCTCGGTGTTGTAGCACCAAGTACAACCTCTGCTATGTACTCCTTCTGTTCGCTTTGGAGAGCATCAACCATCTTTGTCGCTTTGCCGATACAGATTAGCAGGACACCTGTAGCCAATGGGTCGAGAGTTCCTGCGTGGCCTATTTTTATCTTTCGGTAGCCACATTTGCCAAGTGCAAATTTAATCTTGCGCACCACATCTGTCGATGTCCAGCCAAGAGGTTTGTCGACCATCGCAACATATCCTTGCGTCATGTCGTACCCCTCGATGTCGTGGCTCATATTTACATTTATCTCTGCCATTGCTTTTTGTTATCGGAGTATATACGCTGTGATTGATATTACACCTGCTGTGGCGCAATAGATCGCGAAGTAGATTAATTTTCGGCGTTTCAC
This sequence comes from Rikenellaceae bacterium, assembly GCA_047174045.1. Classification (GTDB taxonomy): domain Bacteria; phylum Bacteroidota; class Bacteroidia; order Bacteroidales; family Rikenellaceae; genus Alistipes. The sequence continues at coordinate 6,851 of JBCQUJ010000019.1, read as the reverse complement.
GATCTCGATCATCGCTTTGCACGCTGCAGCGCCCACTATGAATGAGGAGATGAATCCTGCGGCAATCGCTGTTGAGGATACACCTGCTATTTCTATCGCTCCACCACCCTTTATCAAGTCGAGCAGTGTGTTGCCAATTATTGGTGCCAACACCATTATAAATGAGAATTGCGCCACAGCAGCTCTATCTCTGCCCAGCATTATTCCCGTTGCGATTGTTGTTCCGGAGCGCGAAAGTCCTGGCATAACTGCAGCTGCTTGCGACAATCCTATGATGAATGCATCTCGGTAGGTTATAGCTTTGCCAGCTCCTTTTTCAACTGGTGTGCGATGCGCAAAAAGAAGCAGCAGAGCCGTTAAGAGCAACATTACTCCTACAACGAGAATGTTTTGCTGCGAGTTCAGTATTCTCTCTATGTAGCTCTTGCATGTGAATCCTACTATTGCTACTGGAATCATCGATATGACGATTTTTATTACGAATCTATGAGCTTCGTTGAGCTTCGAGAAGTTGAAGAACCCCTTCACTATATCCCATATCTCGCTCCATAGAATTAATATAGTGCTGCAAACTGTACCTGCGTGCAGTGCAACATCGAATGTTAGGTTATCGGTTAGGGTTACACCCATCAACTCCTTTGCGAGTTGCAGGTGTCCGCTGCTTGATACAGGAAGAAACTCCGTTATACCTTGTACCGCACCAAGTGTTATCGACTCAAATATTGTCATCTTCTGCTTTTGTCGCGTTATTTTCGCGTATGTTTATCGCTTTTCGCGGTGTAGAATAGCGTATATCTCAAAGATGAATCCTGCAACAAGGACCACTGGTCCAAGTGTGATTCTTCTGAATGAGAATATATCATAGTTGAACCCCTCTGGCGATGCTGGTGTACCACCCGACATAAGGAGAAAGCCCAATATAATTATCGCGAAACCAATTAGCAGGAGCTTGTAGTTCTTGTCGCCCAATGGCAAGTTCGAATCATCTTGTTGCTGAGGAGTGTTGCTATTCTTTTTCATCTTGTCGCTATTGTTCTGTGACTTGTTTATCTATACCTATTATATTAATATAGGTGTACATTATTGCGCTTCATGTTTACAAATCTGTTTACTGCAATCCATGTGAAAAACATCGATATGATTACACCACCCAGGATCATTGCACCCATGATATGCAGCACGCGCATCATCTCTTCGTGGCGCAACAAACTAGGCAACGTCTCGGATAGAGCCACGAGCGATGCTGCAAGTATTATTGATGCCATTATGCCCGCGCAGAATCCGCTCCAAAGACCACTCCAGAGGAATGGTCGCATTATGAATCCCTTTGTTGCACCTACGAGCTTCATTGTGTTTATTAATCCTCGCTTTGAGAAGATCGCCATGCGGATTGTGTTGTTCAAGAGGATCAACGATATAAATAGTAACGCACTTCCGAATATCATTATTACGAGTTGGAACTTTCCGACTGTTGAGTGAACCTCCTCCACAAGTAGCGCAGGATATGTTACGCGATCGACACCTGCAACACGTTTCAAGCTGTTTGAGAACTCCTCAAGCTTTGTTATGTCGCTTGCTTCGGCAGATAGAACCACCTCAAAGCTATCCATAAGTGGGTTTTCCGACAATATATTCTCGAACTCTAGTCCGAACATTTCGCGGAACTCCGTATTGTGAATCTTCTCATTCTTCGATGAGAATCGCACTTCGCTGGCTATTGGATATGCCGCAATTGCTCTGCGAATTGTCTCTGTGTTCTCCTCGTTTATTCCCGATTTTAGCTCAACCGTTGCGGTGATGCTTTCGCGTAGCGATTGCGAAAGGTCGTGCGCTGTTAGTAGTAGGTAACCCACAGAACCTAATAGGAACAATACAAGCGATATGCTGATTGTCGAAATTAGGTATGAGTTACGAACTTTTCTCTTTAGTGCTTTGTTGCTCTTCATATTATTTTTTGCTCTATTTTATTTCCTCTTTGCGTTTACACTTTTTGCACTTCGTTCCGTCACATTGGTCGCACTTCTTCTTTTTGTTTTGTCGATGATCTTGGAGTGCTTTGTAGAGTGCGAATGCCAAGGCAAATAGTATCGTTAGTGACGCTATTAGCGTTATTGCTTCGATAATGATCCAATTTGGCGATTTAAATTTCCACTCTATGGTATGTTCTCCTGCAGGGAGGTTTATAGCGCGCAGAATATAGTTTGCGCGGAAATATGACACCTCTTCGCCATCGATGAAGGCACGCCATCCCTTGTCGAAATATATCTCTGAGAATATTGCAGTACGCGCCTCTGCAGTTGTGTAGTTGTACTTTTGGTAGTGTGGAAGATATTGCTCCATCGCTATTTTGTCGCTGTAGCTTCTGCTTTGCGAACGATCAATATTTGCTTTTTCGCTATCAGCTTGCTCAACTACGGCTGTCGTTTTTAGGTTCACCTTTGCGAGTGTTTCGATCGCTTCGAGTGGCGTTTGCGCTACGACTACCCTATCTACGAACCACGCAGCACCGTTTCGTGTATTTCGCGTTATCACTTTGCGTTGACGCTCATCTCCTGTTGGCACGATTAGGTACTTCGTGTTAAGCATATCGAGGATTGCTGGATCTGCATCGTGCAGGTAGAAATCTATAATATCTTGATACCTAGCTAGTTTAGCCCCATGGTATCCACCTACTGAGCGGTGGTGGTAGCTCGTTGTCGCATCGTTGAATGGATTAACGGAGAGGTTCAGCACTCTAAACTCCGCGTTCCCTGTTTCGCCTTTGTCTTGGTGTATTTCGCGATCTGCGGCTGTTGCAACGATTCTGTTGCGGCGTTCTGGTCCGAAGTGGCTGTGGTTCAAGTATCGTGTTGAGACACCTGTAAGGTCGATTATTGCCGCTGCACCCACTATTGCGAGCATTGCGTATCGCTTGATATACCCCTTTATGTATATCGCTATTGTAGCTGCTGCTATCAGGATGTAGATCACTGTTCTCCAGGCATCAGCAGCCATTATCGACTCACGTTCATCCGCCATTGCTTGAGCCACTTGGTGCGCTAGGTCATATGGGAATTGTGCTTGGAGTAGCATTGCTGCTGCATCTTCATATCCGAATGAGAATATTATTGATGCTACACCAATTGCGAGTAGCGCTGCTACACCTGCCGTTGCGCCTGTCGCTATTGCCACATTTTTGAGTGCTTTTTTCTGCTCTTCCAGCGAGTTTGTAAAATCGCTTTTGAAGATGTTGTATAGTCCGATTGTTGCGAGGAGCGGTATTGTCCATTCCACGACTACGAGTGCCATTGATACGGTTCTGAATTTGTTGTATAGCGGCACAATTTTGAAGAATAGTTCTGTTAGCCACATTAGGTTTGATCCCCACGCCAACATTGTCATTAGGATTGTTAGAGCTATTATCCATCTTCTTTGTCGCTTCGAGGCGTATATGATACCTAGTGCTGCCAAGAATATCGCTACTGCGCCTAGGTATGTTGACCCTGCTGTGAATGGTTGTGTTCCCCAATATGTTGGGAGCTGTTGCGCTATCGATTCGGCTCCGTATGGCGCTAGGGTGTCTGCTACGGCACCGTTCTGTGAGAATGGTGTTGCGGAGTCACGCCCCATGAAATCTGGGATTAGGAGGTTTAGCGTTTCGCCTTTCCCGTAGCTCCATGCTGTTGCGTATTGTATGTCGAGTCCGCTGTTCTTGCTATTTTGTGTTAGCTCTGATCCGCCGCGCATTGTGTCGCTGGTGTGCTTTAGGGTGTAGTATAGCGGTGACAGGTTCGATATTAGGGCAAATAGCGCTGCTACTGCGAGTATTCCTGTCTTTTTCGCAAACTCTTTTATGTCGTTTGCTTTGTAGGCTGCGATTAGCTCTGCTGCCCATAAGAATAGAATCGCTATGAAGAAGTAGTATGAAATTTGTGGGTGGTTTGCTCCGATTTCGAGCGATGCAAATAGTGCTGCGAGGGATGCTGGGAGCAGGATCTTGCCTTTTGGTGCTTTGAGGGTCGCATCTATTGCGCCGATCATCGCAGGTGCGTATACTAGCGCCCACATCTTTGTTACGTGTCCTACGCCGATGATTATGAAGAAATATGTCGATAGTCCATATATTGCACCTCCAACGATCGCTACATAAGGGTCAATCTTCATCATTACTAGCATGATCCACATAGAGAGCATCGCGAGGATCAGCATTGCTGCTGGCGATCCGATTAGATTCTCGTATAGAGCGTTGAATCCATTTTTCAGGATTTGTGCTGGATATTTTACGTTGATGAAGTATGCTGGCATACCACCGAATAGTGCGCCGCTCCATTGTGGATCTTGGTCGACAGCTTCGCGCGTTTGGAAGATCTCTTGCGCCATACCTCGATATTGGATTATATCGGATTGGTGTAGTGTTTCGCCTGCGATTTGCGGTGCAAATAGAGCAAACACGAGTGTGAAATATAGAGTTACTGCAATTGCGAGAGCTCTTTTCATGGTCTATATATTAATAGGTATGGAATTATACAAAGGTATAAAAAAAATATGTTGTTTGGGAATAGTTCCCAAAATTTAGGTTAAATTTGCGATATAAAGGATTATTTATGGTTTCTATTTCAGATATACAGGGCTCTATAAGTGAGCAGTTGGCGGGTTTCGACGATTTTGTCGCGACACATTTCCGTAGCGATGAGTCGGCTATGCAGGCTATGCTTGCCGATGCATTGGCGAGTCGCGGCAAGGGTGTTCGTCCGATGTTGGTTTTTCTTACGTTTGGGTTGTGTGGCGGTGTTGATTGTGGGAGTGTTGGTCGTGCGAATATTGCGGCTATGATGTGTGAGATGATCCACTTGGCTAGTTTGATTCATGATGATGTTTTGGATGAGTCATCTATGCGTCGTGGTCGTCCTACGTTGAATAGTGTTTGGCAGAGCAAGCGTGCGGTTTTGGCTGGGGATTATATCTTGGCTAAGAATCTGAGTGTTGGCATGGGGAGTGGCGAGTTTGATCTGGTTGCTCATATTGTTGAGGCTATTGGTCGTTTGTGCGAGGGGGAGGTTTTGCAGGATGATTGCGCTAAGCGAGGTGTTGCCTCGTTGAACGATTATATGCGTGTTATTGAGTTGAAGACTGCGTCGTTGCTTTCTGTTAGCGCTAGTTCTGGCGGTTTGGCTGCTGGGGCTGGGGCTTCTGCTGTTGCGACTCTTGGTGAGTTTGGTCGTTTGGTCGGTTTGGCTTTTCAGATTCAGGATGATATTTTGGATTATGGCGATGGTGTTGAGTTGGGCAAGGATTGCGGACAGGATCTGCGAGAGGGGAAGTTTACTTTGCCGTTGCTTATGGCTATGGATTGTTGTGGGGATTGTGATGAGAGGGCTGGCGTTGCGGAGTTGGTTCGCGGATGCGTAGCTGGGGATGGCGATTTTGAGCGAGTGATGAGTTTTGTGCAGTTATATAATGGTGTTGATCTTTCGCGTAAGAAAGCGGAGGAGTATATCGCTTCGGCTCATCGGTTGTTAAGCTCATTCGATGATTCAAAATATAAAACATCGCTTTTTAGGTTGTGCGATTATGTTTTGGAGCGTTTGAAGTAGTTTTTCTTTTTAATTTTTTTGTAGGATGGATATTTCTAGGAGTTTACGTAGCGAGAACATCGCGGAGTATATATTATATTTATGGCAGTTGGAGGATCTGCTTCGTGGTTTGCAGTTTAGCCCGGAGGCTGTTTATAGCCAGTTTGTTCAGCCGCGTGCTGATTTGTCGAGCGATGATCAGGAGGCTTTGCTGCGTTGGTATTGCGAGTATGGTGATTTGTTGTGTGGTGAGGGTAAGCGTGAGCGTGGACATTTGAGTCATACTTTGCATTTGATTGAGGAGTTGCAGGGTTTTCATTTGCGTTTGTTGGATTTGCCTGTTGGCGCTCGTTATAAGATTTTGTGGGGTAATTTGATTGAGGTGTTGGGTGATCTTCGTGGGCGTGAGGGTTTTGACGATAGTGGTATTGGTGATATTGAGTTGTGTTTTCGCGCTCTTTATGGTGGTATGTTGATGCGTATGAAGGGACAGACTTCTAGTATGGTTGATGTTTTGGAGTATATTTCTCCGGCTATTGCTGAGTTGTGTCGCGTTTATCGTATGGTTGAGCGGGGTGAGGTTGATCTTTTTGGTGGCGCTGATTAATTCAACAATGCCTTAGAGTTTTTTCACTCTAAGGCATTGTCTTTACAAGAAGATTTTGTCTAATCTGAATTCTAGGACAGGGCGAACCTGCAAGCCGTAAGAACGGGTGTTAGTGTTGGCTGGGTTCACGTTGCTACTGTTGAAGTACAAGTTGTACCCGTTTGTGGTGCTGCTCGGTGAGGCACTCCAGTAGTAACCGTTCGTGCCAACGTTGTTCATCTCACCAGATGTGTAGTTCCTGCGACCGCTAGCCGAATAGGCGTAAACTGGCATTCCATTATAGTTTACGCATTGGAGAATGACTCTTCAACTATGCGCATTTTTGTTATCTACTCTCGCAGCGGAATGCTGAATTCAATTCGCACGCTCCTATGGGTATGCTTTGCTTTACCCATAGGACTCTGGCTTTTCAGACGATATCATTCTTGCTCATTTTTCTTTCGTATAACTTCAACACCCTAGAGTCTTTTCTAGGGTGTTGATCTTGCAAGGTGTTCTTTTCGTCTGATTGAGTTCTAGGACAGGGCGAACCTGCAAGCCGTAAGAACGGTTGTTAGTGTTAGCTGGGTTCACGCTGCTACTATTGAAGTTCATGTTGTACCCGTTTGTCTCACTGCTTGGTGAGGCACTCCAATAGTTACCGTTCGTACCAACATTGTTCATGGCACCAGAGGTGTAGTTCCTGTTACCGC
>JBCQUJ010000006.1:0-76329 GCA_047174045.1 Rikenellaceae bacterium | reverse complement strand
GGAGGAATGGTGAAACGAACAGCGATAGCGCGTGCCATAGTGATGAACCCAAAGTACCTATTCTGCGATGAACCAAACTCAGGACTCGACCCACAAACATCAATCGTAATCGATAACCTGATACACGACATAACGCACGAATATGGTATAACAACGATAATAAATACCCACGACATGAACTCCGTAATGGAGATCGGCGAAAAAATCGTATACCTGCACAAAGGCGAGAAACATTGGGAAGGAAACTCAGAAGAACTACTTCAAACAGATAACGAGTTGCTGCAAAAATTCGTCTTTGCATCGGCAATGGCTAAACGCGCACGAGGAAGGTAATTTTGCGCGGACAGAGCGGAGCAAATAACTAAAAATGAAATAAGGGGAACCTTGAAGCTTTTGCTTCGGTTCCCCTTGTTTTATTTTATAGCCTCTAAAAGGCCTTGCAATGTGTTTGCCAGGCGTTATGGCACGAATCGGAAAGGTTTTACTCCTCAGGCTCGGACATTGTTGTATAGACGTTTGTAACGTCTTCGTCCTCTTCGAGCTTCTCGATGAGCTTCTCCATGTCGGCCTGCTGCTCCGCAGTAAGCTCTTTGGTATCGGTTGGGATGCGAACAGACTCTCCAGAGATGATTTCGTAGCCCTGCTCATCGATCCACTTTTGGATTGCGCCGAACGACTCGTATGGTGCAAAGACGTGAACAGAACCCTCCTCAGCCTCGAATTCGTCAACTCCAAGATCAATCATCTCAAGCTCTAGCTCCTCGGCGTCGACCTCTGCAGGGACAGAGAATTTGAAGGTACACTTATGGTCAAACATGAAGCCCACGCTACCGTTTGTACCCATTGCGCCGCCGCACTTGTTGAAGTGCATACGGACGTTGGCAACAGTGCGGTTGATGTTGTCAGTCGCAGTCTCGACCATAACGGCAACGCCGTGTGGGCCATATCCCTCGTAGATGACCTCTTTGTAGTCCGCTGTATCCTTAGATGTCGCACGCTTAATGGCGCGCTCAACGTTCTCCTTTGGCATATTTTCTGCCTTAGAGTTTTGGATCAAGATGCGAAGACGAGTATTTGCTGATGGGTCAGGACCGCCCGCCTTAACGGCGATCTCGATCTCCTTACCGATCTTGGTAAATACGCGTGCCATGTTGCCCCAACGTTTCATTTTTCGCGCTTTGCGATATTCAAAAGCTCTTCCCATAAGTTGATTTGTTTATTTTATTTCGTAGAGCAAAAATAGGCAAAAAAAACTTGAAGCCAATAAAAAAACTATATATTTGTAAACTTTTGTGCCTATGTCACAGATCCCATATACGGTAATGCTATTTGTTGCGGGGTGCCTCCTGGCGATTGTTGTGCCAAGTGCGGCGTTTGTTGAGACGATTGCAAATGTGTCGCCGCGAATTTTGCTGACGCTATTTATGCCGGTTTTGATAACCGCCGCCGCGTATGGGTTTCGCCCCGATGAGTTGAGAACGACACTCCCTTCGGCGACACTGCTCGCCGTTCCGGGAATGGTTGCAACGATGTTTTTGGTAGCTGTGACGGCGCAGTGGATAATGGGGTGGCAGTGGCACTACGCGATGATATTTGGGGCGTTGATATCGGCGACAGATCCCGTAGCGGTGGTTGCGATATTGAAGGCACAGCACGTTGATGGAAGGCTCGAAAGGTTGATAGATGCGGAGGCGATGTTGAATGACGGCACAGGGATAGTGTTGTTCATGATTGCGCTGACCGCCGTGGCACATCCCATAGGGGAGTTGGCGTTGGTGGTTGCTGGCGGAGGAGCAATAGGGTTTATAGCGGCGATGCTATATCGCTTTGGAGCGAAGAGGCTCGGAAAGGTTGGGGGAGTGGAGGCGCAAGCGGCGATTGTGGTGGCGATGGCATACCTATGTTACATAACGGCGCACGATGTGTTGCAGCTGTCGGGGGTGTTGGCTCTTGTGGTTTATGCAGTAGTGGCGAACTACAACAAGGCGGAGATTTCGCCAAGGACGCGCGACTTTATAGATGGGGTGTGGAACTTTCTTTCGTTGGTGGCAAACACGCTGCTATTCCTGCTAATTGGGGTGGTTATTGCGACAAAGGCGCAGCCGACATGGGCAGACTTGCCGAAGATAGTTGCCGCGTATGTAGCAGTGAATTTGGTGAGAGGAGCAGTGGTAGCGCTGCTATATCCTGCGCTAAGAGGAACAACGCTGCGCGAAGCAATAGTGATAGCGTGGAGCGGCCTTAGAGGAGCAGTGGCGTTGGCGTTGGCGCTAGCAGTGGCATCGGCGCAACATATACCGCCGGGTGTGCAACGCGAAATATTGGTTATAACGGGAGGGGTGATAGCCCTGACACTTTTGATAAATGCAACAACAATAAAATGGATAATAAGATGGACAAAACTCGCACAAAACCAAACGTAGATGAGGCGATTATTGGAGCTGTTGAAGTGCTGCGAAAAGGAGGAATAATTCTCTACCCGACAGATACGGTGTGGGGCGTTGGATGCGATGCAACGAACCAAGAGGCGGTTGATAAGATCTATGCGCTGAAACGTTCGGTTGACAAGAAGTCGATGATTGTGCTATGCAACACACTCGACATGACGGTGAGATATATTTCGCGCCCACCGCAAATTGCGCTAGACGTAATGGAGGTTAGCGACAAGCCGTTGACGGCAATTATGCCAGGAGGCGTAGGCGTAGCACCAAACCTAATACCGGAGGAGGGAACGCTTGCGATTCGTGTTCCGGAGCATGATGCGTGCAAGGAGATAATTCGCAGATTGGGCAAGCCGCTCGTATCGACATCGGCAAATATATCGGGAGAGGCGACACCGCTGCGCTTGTCGGAGATTTCGGCCGAGATAGTGGAGGGTGTTGACTTCATAGTGCCGCCAAGATTGGAGGGAAAACCGACAAGACAACCATCGTCAATTATCAAATTTGAGCTAGATAATACCTTTAAAATAATACGCGAATAGAGGAAAAAGGCGGAATTTTTAATTTTTTTTAAGATTTCTGCGATTTTTATTTGCATTGTAAAATATTTGCGCCTATATTTGCGTTGTAGTTCTGTCGAAAGGCAGCATTACTAGTTCATTTTTAGGTTAGTAGTTTTAGGTTGGTTGAGTTAGTACCGAACGACTGTTGTGAAAACAACTAAAACAAATTGGCGGGTGGTTCCCCAATTATGTCTATAGTCACTTCGAGAATCCTCACGTTGTTGAGAGCGCCCAATATGGCACTCTCTCTTTTTTTATATATGTCTGATAGTTGGTGTATAGATAAAAAAAAGACGAGCTAAAAAGCTCGCCTTGGGTGCGGATGAAGGGACTCGAACCCCCACGCCTCGCAGCACCAGATCCTAAGTCTGGCGTGGCTACCAATTACACCACATCCGCAGGTAGTGCCACATTTTCGCAGTACGTAGTGCAAATATAGAGTGAAAAAATGATATGTGCAAATAATTGGGGATAAAAATTAAAAAAGATAAATAAATTGCTTTGTAATGACGGTTTTTGTTTGATATTTACTATATTTGTATTCACAAAGAGAGAAAACTATGGTAGAGAAGCTTGTGATGAAAAGATCGCAGATAGGACTACATAAGTATAAAAAAGTATGTTTCAATTCGCTAGAGAGTTGATGATAAAAGCCGCGGCGCACCCTTGTGGGAGTGTCGCGGCTTCTTCTTTTTTGTGGTTTGAGGATTGAATTTTTTAGCAGAAGACAATTAAAAAATAGAGATAGATATGGCAATAAAGGTTGGAGTGATAATGGGGTCGACGAGTGACTACGGTGTTATGGAAGCTGCGGTGCAGACGCTAGAGGAGTTTGGCGTAGAGTTCGAAAAAAAGGTGGTGAGTGCGCATCGCACGCCAGAGCTTTTGGTAGAGTATGCGAAGAGCGCGCGCCAAAGAGGGTTGCAGGTTATAATTGCTGGTGCTGGCGGCGCGGCGCATCTGCCGGGAATGGTGGCGAGCATGACGCCGCTGCCCGTGGTTGGTGTTCCGGTACAGTCGAAGGCGTTGAGTGGGTTAGACTCACTATTGTCGATTGCGCAGATGCCGGCAGGTGTGCCAGTGGCGACAACGGCGATAAACGGAGCGAAGAATGCAGCGTTGATTGCGGTGTCGATTCTTGCACTTCAAGATGAGGAGCTGGCGAAGAGGTATGATGCGTTTCGCGAGAAACAAACTGCAGAGGTTTTAAAAGCTATATTATAAAATAGGTATAGAGATGAAGATTGGAATCATTGGCGGGGGACAGCTGGGAATGATGATTGCGCAGGCGGCAATGGAGCTTGGGCATAGCTGTTTGGTGCTCGCGCCCTCGGTCGATGCTCCGGCATTCGCGGTTTGTGGCGGCGCAGAGAGAAATATTGTAGCGAAGTTCGACGATAGGCAGGCGCTAGAGAAGTTGTGCAGAGAGTGTGATGTTGTGACATACGAGTTTGAGAATATACCAGCCAAAATACTTGAGCCACTCTGCGAAAAGTATAACATAAAGCAAGGGTGCAAGCAATTGCTAGATTCGCAAGATAGATTGCGCGAAAAAGATAATGCGCGAAAGAATGGTTTCCCAACGCAGAGATATGAGGCGGTAGATGGTGCAGAGTCACTGCGCGCCGCGGTAGAGAAGATTGGGCTGCCTGCGGTGTTGAAAACGCGCACGATGGGGTATGACGGAAAGGGTCAAGCGGTGCTTCGCAACAAGGCTGAGGTAGAGGCGCTAATTGCGCAGGATGGGTTGGTGAATGTGCCGACAATATTGGAGGAGTTTGTAGATTATGACTACGAAGTAAGTGTGATTATGGTGCGCGACGAAGAGTCGACAACGATATTTCCGATAGGGCAGAATATACACCGCAACGGGGTGCTGGATCTGTGCATTGTGCCAGCTGTGGAGATGAGCGAAACGCTAAGGACGAACATCGAGCTATCGGCTCAGACGTTCATGGAGCGATGCGGATATTATGGAATACTCACGATAGAGCTATTTGTAAAGGGTGCAAACTACATATTCAATGAGATGGCACCGCGACCACACAACTCTGGACACTACACAATTGAGGCGTGCAACGGGGGGTCGCAATACTCAGAGCTGGTGCGATACCTAACGGGAGAGCCGCTAAAAGGAGCAACGATGCGCGGAGCGAGTGCAGTGATGAAAAATATTCTTGGCGGAGCAGATATGGAGGCGGCAAAAGAACTTGCAGAAGAGGCGAAAGAGTGTGGGTGGAGAGGGTGTCACGTACACCTATACGGGAAGAGTGACGAGCAAGAGGGGAGAAAAACAGCCCACATAACATTTACAAACACAACCCAAGAGGAGTATCAAGCGAAGTGGAGCGAAAGATTCTTGAAGTAGGTAGAGAGCAAAGAGGGTTTTAGAGCGAAAAAATAGAACTAAAATAGAGAATAGATTATGAACAAGTATCGAATTTTTGTAGAGAAAAAAGAGGCCTTCAGAGTCGAAGCGCAGAGCCTGAAGGCGGAGCTAAACGCGAACCTAAATTTGAAGATTGAGGCGCTGCGCCTAATCAACGTTTACGATCTATTTGGATTTTCGGAAGAGCTAGTCGAGAAGGCGAGATATGGTGTCTTTGGCGAGATCGTGACGGATTGCGTGGAAGATGATTTTGCGCAAGGTCACGACCACATAATAGCGATTGAGAATCTGCCTGGTCAATTTGATCAACGAGCAGCATCGGCGGTAGATTGTGTGAAGCTGCTGGAGCCAACGGCAGATGTGAGAATACGCTCTGGCCGCTTAATACTTATAGATAGTGGTGTTGCGGCGAGCGACATTGAAAGAGTAAAGAGCTACTGCATAAATGCGGTGGAGTGTCGTGAAAAAAACCTAGAGATACTGAATGACGCTGAGAAGGCGGAGCCAACGCCAGTGCCGATACTAAAGGAGATTCGCACGATGAGCGATGGCGAACTAGCGCCATACTGCAAAAAAATGTGGCTGGCGATGTCGCCCGAAGATCTAGCCGAAGTGCGCAGATATTTCATCGAAGAGGGGCGCGACCCGTCAGAGACGGAGCTGCGAATACTCGACACATATTGGAGTGACCACTGCCGCCACACGACATTTACATCGGAAATAACTGAGATAGCGATAGCGGAGAGCTTCATAAAGGCTGATATAGAGGCGCAAATAGATGGTGTCCTGAGAATACGCGAAGAGCTTGGGCGCGAAGAGAAACCGCTATGCCTAATGGAGCTTGCGACAATCGGCGCGCGATACCTGCGCAAAGAGGGGTTCTTGGAGGATATGGAGATCAGCGAGGAGAACAACGCTTGTTCGATATTTGTCGATGTGGATGTGGACGGAGCGCAGGAGAAGTGGTTGCTACAATTCAAAAATGAGACGCATAATCACCCAACGGAGATTGAGCCATTTGGTGGTGCGTCGACCTGCCTTGGAGGTGCAATTCGCGACCCATTGTCGGGGCGTGCTTATGTATACCAAGCGATGCGCGTAACGGGTGCCGGGGATATATACCTGCCACTGGACCAGACTATGGAGGGGAAATTGCCGCAACGAATAATTTCGAAAAGAGCGGCGGACGGATACTCAAGCTATGGTAACCAGATTGGGCTTGCGACGACACATGTGCGAGAAGTGTATCACCCAAATTATGTTGCGAAGCGCCTTGAGGTTGGTGCTGTTTGCGGAGCGGTGAAGGCTGATGCTGTGCGCCGCGAATCGCCAGAAGCGGGGGATATTGTCTTGATGTTCGGAGGTCGTACGGGTCGTGACGGAGTGGGTGGCGCAACAGGCTCATCGAAGGAGCATACGGAAGAGTCGCTAGAGAGCTGCAGCAGTGAGGTGCAGAAAGGAAATGCGCCAGAGGAGAGAAAAATAGCGAGGTTGTTCCGCCGCCCAGAGGTGACGAGACTCGTGAAGAAGTCAAACGATTTTGGTGCCGGAGGAGTGTCGGTGGCAATTGGAGAGCTGGCGGCCGGTTTGGATATATACCTAGATAGAATCGCGACAAAATATAGTGGTTTGAATTCGACTGAAATTGCAATATCGGAGTCGCAGGAGCGTATGTCGGTGGTAGTTGAGGCGAAGGATAAAGAGGAGTTTATGGGGTATTGCCATGAGGAGAATCTAGAGGTTGTGCATGTCGCAGATATAACAGATTTGAGCCGAATGAGGATGTTCCAAAATGGAGAGCCTGTGGTTGATATGCGCCGCGACTTCATAGATTCGGCTGGTGCGCCACACTTCGCGAAGGCAGAGATTGGAGAGGTTGTGGAGCGCGATGTATTTGCACGCAAAGAGGTGCAAGGTGCGACACTAGCAGATAAGGTTTTGAATAACATGGCTGATGACAACGTCTTGTCGCAACGCGGACTAATCGAGATGTTTGACGCTACGATCGGTGCCTCGACAGTGTTGATGCCATTTGGCGGTGCAACACAAAACACAGAAACGCAGGTGTCGGTGCAGAAGCTGCCAACGGACGGATTTACAAATACTGCTTCGATGATGGCGTTTGGGTATAACCCATATATGTCGGAGTGGAGCCCATACCACGGAGCTGCTTATGCTGTTGTTGAAGCGTGTGCGAAGGTTGTTGCGGCAGGAGCGAAGTTCGACAAGATGAGATTCTCGTACCAAGAGTATTTTGAGCGAATGAGCGATGAGCTAAGTTGGGGAAAACCGCTTGCTTCGCTGCTTGGAGCGCTAAAGATGCAGACGGAGCTAAAACTGCCATCGATTGGAGGAAAGGATTCGATGAGCGGAACATTCAAGGAGATAGATGTACCGCCGATGTTGATGGCGTTTGGTGTGACGACCGTGGATGCAAGAGATGTAATATCGCCAGAGTTTAAGAGTGCTGGCAACAAGGTTGCAATATTTCGCCACACGCCGCTGGAGAATGGAATGCCAGACACGGATGCGTTGCGCGAGATGTGGGGAGAAATATCTGCGGCGATTGGTGCAGGAGAAGTGGTTTCGGCTTATGCAGTTGGGTTTGGTGGTGTAGCAGAGGCGGTTGCGAAGATGAGCTTCGGAAATAAGGTTGGAGTAAATATAGAGCTGCAGGAGAGCGAGCTGTTTAACTACAATTATGGTTCGGTTGTGGTTGAGTGCAAGGGCGATGCGGCGATGGTTTCGGCTTCATCTTACGCGGAGATGATTGGAGAGACAACCGCAGAGAAGAGTTTGACAGTAAATGGTGCGAGCGTTGCAATAGCGGAGCTGTTGAAGGCAAATTGCGAGAAATTCGCAACGATATATCCTGACAGCGCTGCTGGTGCAGGAACAGATGTTGAGCCAGCAGCTTACGCCTCTGGTTCCGGTGCGGAGCAGAGAGAGCTGGCGAAATATTCGGGAAAACACATAGAGAATCCGGTAGCATACCTGCCGATATTCCCAGGAACGAACTGCGACTACGACACGGCAAAGGCTTATCGCAGAGCAGGAGCGAAGGTTGTGACATCGCTCTTCTGTAACTTGACGAGTGAGATGGTGTTTGAGTCGATCGACACGATGGTGAAAAACATTGACGAATGTAACATCTTTATGCTGAGCGGTGGTTTTTCAAGTGGTGACGAGCCTGATGGATCGGGAAAATTCATAGCGACAGTGCTTAACAACGAGAAGGTGCGCGGCGCAATAGAGAGGTTGGTAGCGCGCGAAGGGTTGATATTAGGAATTTGTAACGGATTCCAAGCACTAGTGAAGTCGGGATTGCTTCCATATGGAAAACTAGGAATGTTGAACGCAGAGTCGCCAACGCTATTTAGAAACAATATTAATCGACACATATCGCAAATTGTGAATACACGCGTTGCAGCAGCTGCGAAACATTCGCCATGGTTGGCAGGTATGAACGAAGGGGATATTCACGCCATAGCGATGAGCCACGGAGAGGGGCGATTCATGGTTGACGAGAGCTTCGCCGCGGAGCTATTCGCCGCAGGACAAGTGGCGTTCCAATATGCAGATGCAACGGGAGAAGTGGCGCTCGAAACGCCACACAACCCAAATGGGTCGTGCTACGCGATCGAAGGAATTGTATCTGCTGACGGCCGCATCCTAGGAAAAATGGGACACACGGAGCGATACGAGGAGAACCTATACAAAAATATCGGAGGGAACCTACGCCAACCGCTATTCGAAAATGCGGTGGCATATTTCCGCAACGGGAACAAATAAGAATAAAAGAATAAACAATAAAAATCAAGAGACTATGCAACAGAAAGAGATGCTCTATGAGGGCAAAGCAAAACAGGTTTTTTTGACTGATGACAAAGATGTAATCCTAATTCACTACAAAGATGCCGCAACAGCATTCAACAACGTGAAGAAAGCGACAATCGAGAACAAAGGTGTTTTGAACAATGCAATATCGACACTGATTTTTGAGCAACTGCACAAGGCTGGTGTAAAGACGCACTACATCGAGACGTTGAACGAGCGCGACCAACTATGTAAGAAGGTGGAGATAATACCGATCGAAGTTATAGTACGTAACATCATCGCAGGATCTATGGCGCAACGCCTTGGAATCGAGGAGGGAACAAAGCCAGCAAATACAATCTTCGATATATGTTACAAGAATGATGACTTGGGCGATCCGCTAATTAACGACCACCACGCGGTGGCTCTTGGTGCGCTTTCGTATGAGGAGTTGGAGCAGGTGTATAAGATGACGGCGGAGATTAACGTTGCGATGACAGAGATGTTTGCAAAGATGAACATTACGCTTGTTGACTTCAAGATTGAGTTTGGCCGCACATCATCGGGCGAGATAATCCTAGCGGACGAGGTGTCGCCAGATACCTGCCGACTATGGGATATGACGACAAATGAGAAGCTAGACAAGGATCGCTTCCGCCGCGACTTGGGTAAGGTGCGTGAGGCTTATGAAGAGATTCTTGCGCGCCTAAAATCTCTAAAATAGAGCGGTGTTTTTGGCGTTGCACGTCGGATCGTCAAATGCTCACGTACCATTAGTACGCTGCGCTTTGACGACCTAGTGCGCCTAAAAAACCCTCGCTCTATTTCAGAGATTGGTAAGCAGTAAAAAGTAAAAATTAAAAAAGCAGAATCGATGCAACAAGATCCGTTTGATAATGGGATACACGAGGAGTGTGGTGTCTTTGGGTTGTTTGGGGTGGCTGATGCCGCATCGATTGCCTACTATGGGTTGCACGCGCTGCAACACCGTGGGCAAGAGGGGTGCGGAATAGTCGCCGCAGATAGCGAAGGAGAGCTGCGCCGCAGACGTGGAGAAGGACTCGTAACAGAGGTCTTCAACGAAGCGAACCTCGCGCCGCTCGAAGGAAAAATGGCGATAGGACACGTCAGATACTCAACAGCCGGTGGAGGTGGAACAGAGAATATTCAACCATTCATGTTTCGACACAACACAGGCGATTTCGCAATGGCACACAATGGCAACATAGTCAACGCAAAGGAGATAAAGCGATACCTAGAGAATCGCGGAAGCCTCTTCCAATCATCGTCCGACAGCGAGGTGCTGGCGCACCTCATAAAGAAGGACAAAAGGTCGCAAAATCGTATTGACTCGATCGTGACAGCATTAAATATGATTGAGGGAGCATTCTCATTCTTGATAATGACGGAGAACAGGATCTATGCTTGTCGCGACAAGTATGGGCTGCGACCGCTATCAATTGGAAAGCTTGATGGTGGTTACGTCATAAGCTCGGAAACCTGTGCGCTAGATGCCGTAGGTGCGGAGTATCTGCGTGACGTAGAGCCTGGCGAAATTGTAGCAATAGATGAGAAAGGGTTGCGATCGACACACTTTGCGCAGTTCAAGCGCAACCAGATGTGTGCCATGGAGTATATCTACTTTGCGCGCCCAGATTCAAACATCGAAGGGTGCAACGTTCACGCATTTAGAAAGGCGACAGGAAAGATTCTTTGGGACGAAGCGCCAGCAGATGTAGATATTGTTGTTGGTGTGCCAGACTCAAGTTTGAGCGCCGCGATGGGTTATGCAGAAGCGGCTGGGTTGCCATACGAGATGGGTCTGATAAAGAATAAGTATATCGGGCGAACATTCATTCAACCATCGCAAGCGCTGCGCGAAAAGGGTGTGAGGATGAAGCTCTCGGCCGTAGCAGGAATCGTGAAAGGAAAGCGCGTTGCACTGCTTGATGACTCAATCGTGAGAGGAACGACATCGAAAAGGATTGTGAGAATGTTGAAAGAGGCTGGGGCGACCGAAGTACACGTAAGAATCGGAAGTCCAGAGTATAAACACTCATGCTACTATGGTGTTGACACATCGTCAGTAGAGGAGTTGCTGTCGCACAAGATGAACTGCAGCGAGGCGTGTGAATTTATTGAGGCAGATTCGCTAGCGTTCATTAGCCGCGAAGCGCTATATAAGGCTGGAAACCGCACCGAATTATGTACGGCGTGTTTCACGGGGAGTTATCCAACAAATTTGTATAAGGAGTAAAAACAAGAATAAGAATAGAGAAGATATGGCACAAAGTTATGAGAAGGCTGGCGTAAACCTAGAGGCAGGTTACGAGTCGGTAAGACGAATCAAGAAACACGTTGCAAGCACGGCGCGACTTGGAGTTATGGGAAATATTGGTGCGTTTGGCGGCATGTTTGACCTCTCGGCACTTGGCATGAAAGAGCCAGTACTTGTAAGTGGAACTGACGGCGTAGGAACGAAGCTGAAGCTAGCGTTTGCCCTTGATAAGCACGACACAATAGGTATTGATGCTGTGGCGATGTGTGTGAATGATGTGCTTGCACAGGGTGCAGAGCCGTTATATTTCCTAGATTATGTCGCAGTAGGAAGCAACGAACCAGCGAAAATTGAGGCGATAGTTGCAGGTGTTGCCGAAGGGTGCAGACAGAGCAACTGCGCGCTAATTGGCGGCGAAACAGCAGAGATGCCGGGTATGTATCCTGACGGAGAGTATGACATTGCGGGGTTCACTTGCGGCGCGGTGGAGAAGTCGAAATTGATTGATGGATCGAAGGTGAAGGTTGGTGATGTTTTGGTTGGAATCGCTTCGAGTGGCGTACACTCAAATGGGTTTTCGTTGGTGCGAAAAATAGTTGGCGACAGCGACTCAAAGCTGACAGATAACTACGCAGAACTTGGTGGTAAAACACTTGGCGAGGTGTTGCTAACGCCAACAAAAATATATGTGAAGCCAGTGCTAGACCTAATAGAGAAGGTTGAGGTTCACGGAATAAGCCACATAACGGGTGGTGGATTTGACGAGAACATTCCGCGCATCTTGACACCCGAAATGGGAATCGAGATTGAGGAAGGATCGTGGGAGATTCTGCCGATATTCAACTTCCTGGAGAAGGCTGGAGGCGTGCCGCATCGCGAGATGTTTAACATCTTCAATATGGGTGTGGGAATGGTCGTTGCACTCGATGCAAACGAAGCGCAAAAGGCAATCGAGGTGCTAGCTTCGCACGGCGAAAGAGCAAGCGTAATTGGAAAAATTACGGACGAGGCAGGAAAAGTTGAGATTAAATAGCTAAATTTACGCTCTAGAAGGAGAGTATATTAAATAGGTATAAAAGAAAAAGAGAGATAAAGAGATGAAGAAGAGAGCTTTGGTAAGCGTTAGCGATAAGCGCGGCGTAGTAGATTTTGCAAAAGACTTGGTGGCGCTAGGTTGGGAGATTATCGCAACGGGCGGAACGATGAAGTTGTTGGCGGAGAGTGGCGTTGAGGTTATAAATATCAGCGACATAACGGGTTTTCCGGAGATCTGTGACGGACGTGTCAAGACACTACACCCAAATGTGCATGGTGGGTTGTTGGCGCGCCGTGACGACCAAAGCCACCTCGATGCATTGAAGCAGAACAACATCGAATTTATTGATTTGGTCTGCGTAAACCTATATCCGTTTCGCGAGACGATCAGTAAGCCTGATGTTGTGTTGGAAGATGCGATTGAGAATATCGATATTGGAGGTCCTTCGATGTTGCGCTCCGCGGCGAAGAATTTCGCCGATGTGACGGTTGTTTGCGACCCAACAGACTACGCGCAAATCATTGAGGAGATAAAGGCTAGCGGAAACACAGAGAAAGCGACACGATTCGCACTTATGGCAAAGGCATTTACGCACACGGCGGAGTATGATATGATGATCGCAGAGTTTATGCGTCCTCACGCTGGATTGGAGGAGAAACTGTTCCAAAGCTACGATCTTGTGCAGTCGCTACGCTACGGAGAGAATCCGCACCAAGAGGCGAAATTCTTTAAATCGCAGGAGCAAGTTGCATTCTCGCTGGCACACGCAAAACAGCTTGGCGGAAAGGAGCTTTCGTACAATAATATTCAAGATGCAAATGCAGCGTTGAACATTGTGCGTGAGTTTGGTGCGCAACCATTCTGCGTTGGATTGAAGCACATGAACCCTTGCGGAGCAGGTGTTGGGAAGGATGTTGTTGAGGCGTGGACCAATGCATACGAAGCAGACACAGTGAGCATATTTGGTGGAATCGTTGCAACAAACCAAACAGTAACGGCAGAGGTGGCAGAGCTTATGAAGCCGATATTCTTGGAGATAATAATGGCTCCGGCATTTACGAAGGAGGCACTTGCAGTGCTTACAACGAAGAAGAATTTGCGCTTGTTACAAGTTGATATGACCCCTTCGGCGGAGGTGCAGACGCAATATGTGAGTGTGAATGGTGGTATGTTGGTGCAAGACCTAGACACGACAACGGCTGACGTAAAGGCTGAGATGTGTGTGACAAAGGCGAAGCCTACGGCGGAGCAACTTAGCGATTTGGATTTCGGCTGGAGAGTAGTGAAACACGTTAAGTCAAATGCAATTGTTGCAGTGAAAGATGGCAAGACGTTGGGCGTTGGAGCGGGTCAGATGAACCGTATCGGCTCGGCACAAATCGCGTTGGAGCAGGCGAAGGCGAAGGGTGTAACGGAGGGAATTGTTCTTGCGAGCGATGGGTTCTTTCCATTTGATGATTGCGTGACAATAGCCGCAGAGTATGGCGTTGCAGCGATCGTTCAACCTGGCGGAAGCGTGCGTGACGAAGATTCAATCAAGAAGGCGGATGAGTGTGGTATAGCAATGTTATTTACAGGTTTTCGCCACTTCAAGCATTAGCCATTCTTGTTGCTGATTTCTGCGTTACGCTTCGAGTTTTAAAATGCTCACATACTTTAGTATGCTCCGCTTTTAAACTCTAGCAAGCCTTGAAATCAACTAACAATAATGACTAATCACAAATAGGAAAAATAAGGTATATTATGGAGAAGGTATTGGTAATTGGTAGCGGCGGTAGAGAGCATGCAATAGTTGATGCGTTGAAGCGTTCGGACGAGGTTTCGAAGGTCTACTGCGCGCCAGGAAATGCTGGTATAGCGAAGATAGCGGAGTGTCTGCCGATAGCGGAGACGGATGTAGAAGCGTTATGCAAATTTGCATACGACAAAGATCTTTCGCTGACAGTTGTGGGACCAGAGGTGGCACTTGCGGCTGGAGTGGTAGATAGGTTTAAAAAGGCTGGTTTGCGAATCTTTGGGCCAACACAAGCTGCGGCGCAAATTGAGTCGAGCAAAGAGTTTGCGAAGGAGCTAATGAAGAAATACGATATTCCGACAGCAGCATTCGAGACCTTCGAGGATTACGATGCGGCGGTGGAGTATGTGCGAAAAGGTTCGTTGCCTGCAGTGTTGAAATATGATGGTTTGGCAGCAGGAAAAGGTGTCGTAATAGCTGAGACGATAGAGGAGGCAGAGGCGGCACTAAAGGAGATGTTGCTGGACGACAAGTTCGGAAAAGGAAAGGTCGTGATTGAGGATTTCCTTGAGGGGCCAGAGTTCTCGTTTATGTGTTTTGCTGATGGTGAGAATCTATACCCAATGGCGCTATCGCAGGATCACAAGCGTGCCTATGACGGCGACAAGGGTCCAAATACAGGCGGCATGGGCGCATACTCTCCAGTGCCGATGATTACGGCGGAGGATGAGGCGTACGCTATGGAGAAGATAATGCTGCCAACAGCGAAGGCGATGATTGCGGAGGGAGCGAGGTTCACAGGTGTGCTTTATGGTGGTTTGATAAAGACAGCGAACGGCATAAAAGTGATAGAGTTCAATGCGCGATTTGGTGATCCAGAGACAGAGGTCGTTTTGCCACGATTGAAGAGCGATATATATGAGATTTTCTGCAACGTTGCCGATGGAAAAAAGGCGAAGGTTGAGTGGCACGATTTCGCGACACTAGGTGTTGTGTTGGCTTCGAAAGGATACCCAGCAGAGTATGAAAAAGGTATCGTGATAAAGGGTCTCGAAAAAATATCATCTACGGCGAAGCTATACCACATGGGAACGGCGAAGAACGAACGCGGCGAAATAGTTACAAACGGAGGTCGCGTATTGTTTGTCGTTGGGAAAGGTGCAACGCTCGAAGAGGCGCAGAAAAATGCGAACGAAGAGGTGGCGAAGATTGAGTGCGAGGGGCTATTTTCGCGTACAGATATAGGACACAAAGCGATAAAATAACAGTGTAAGATTATGGCAATAGTAGTAAGTGGTAAGGAGTTGTCGGCAGAGCTAAAGGCCGAAATGAAAGAGCAAGTGGCGACATTCGAGCCGAAGTATGGGCGTGTGCCACACCTAGTAGTGATACTCGTTGGAGAGGATCCAGGTAGCGTGTCGTATGTTACAGGAAAGGGCAAAGCGGCGGATGAAATCGGAATAAAAAACACGACAATACGCCGCGAAGAGAAGATAAGCGAGGCGGAACTTTTGGAGATGATTGTTGAGTTGAACAATGACGACACGGTAGATGGAATACTTGTGCAGCTACCTCTTCCGAAGCATATCGACACAGACAAAGTGATAGCGACAATAGCGAAGGAGAAGGATGTTGATGGTTTCCACCCGCTAAATGTTGCGGCGCTATGGCAAAAAACACCTTGCACGCTTCCTTGCACGCCGAAGGGAATCATAAAGATGTTGAAGAGAGCGAACGTGGAGATAGCAGGAAAACGTGCCGTGGTTCTTGGGCGCAGCAACATTGTTGGATTGCCAATATCGAAGCTGCTGTTGGATGAGAATGCAACAGTGACGATGGCACACTCGCGAACCGTGGATTTGCCATCTGTGACGCGAAATGCGGAGATAATTATAGTGGCGATAGGTCGCCCGAAATTCTTGACGGCAGATATGGTTTCGCCAGGTGCAGTGATAATTGATGTTGGTGTGAATCGCGATCCTGAGAGCAACAAACTGTGCGGAGATGTTGACTATGCGGCACTGGAGCCAATAGCATCGGTCATAACGCCTGTCCCTGGTGGCGTTGGCCCGATGACAATCACTTGCTTGATGGAGAATACGATAGAGTGTTTCCTTGCGAAACAAAAATAGTGCTGCCAAGCAAAGAGAAGATGAAGAGATTTAGAGGTGTGGTGCTGTCGCTGGCACTGACGTTTTGTATGTTATTTTGTGGCGCGACAGGTGTTGCGGCGCAAGAGGTTATATCGGAACAGGAGTATGCGGAGTATCAAGAGTTTTTAGTTGCGAAGAAGTTGTCGGAGAAGCGCGAAGCATGGATGCAACGCTCTCCATACGAGTTGGCAGTAGGTTTTGATCTGTTGCCGATAACGTTGTTGACGGATGTTTTCTCAACTTTCAGCGGAGAGCAGATAACGAGGCGAATGCCGATGATGAATGTCGGTTTTACATACAAACACAACAAACTGCTGACGTTTGGTGTCTTGACAACATATACGAAAAGAAAGTATGACTACTACACAGAGCCTGATTTCTCAAACCTAGAGTTTGACTACTCAAGTTTTGTAAGGGCCTACTCACACAGCAGCGCATACCACCTATTCAGCATTGCGCCACGACTGCGCGTAGATTGGTTCCGACGACGATTTATAACCCTATACAGCAGTCTTGCTGTGGGTGTAATGGCGGAGGTTGACCACAACAAAACCACGGGCAAGAAGATTACGGATGTTTACCCATACTATGAGTTGACATATTTGGGTGCGAAATTTGGAGGAAGGGTATACGCTTTTGTCGATATATCATCCTCGATGGTGGGGTTTTGTCGAGCAGGAATGGGGTATAACTTCTAACCTATTAGCCCACAAGTCTTGGTTTTAGCTCTTGATTTAGAGCCACTTTTTGAAGCGGAAGAACCAGATTGTAGATACAGAGAAGAGGATCATCAAAAAGACGGCAAAAATGTATCCCAATGGGATTGTAAGACCGCTCTGAGTGTGATATGCCCACTCCAACTCAGGCATATACTTAAAGTTCATTCCATACATACTTGCGATCAAGGTCGCAGGCATGAAGATCACCGAAGCAACGGAGAAGATCTTCACAATCTCGTTCTGCTCGATGTTGATGAGTCCGAGCGCCGAATCTTGGATATAGTCCAACCTCTGGAAGGCAAAATCGGCGTGGCTGATAAGAGAGCTAACGTCCTTTGCCATAAGCTGCAAACGAGGGTTCACGTCGGCAGGAAAGCGCTCAGAACGCAAGATCATCCATAGGATACGTTGGCGGTCGAAGATGTTCTCGCGAAGCATCATGGTGTTCTCCTGAAGGCGCCCAATGCGGCGGATGATCTGCTTGTCGATATTATCCTCCTGCGCGATGTCGCGGCTCAACGCAGCAACCCCCTTAGCCGTCATCTCCACAAGATCGGCATCGTAGTCGATACGAACCTCAAGAAGAGAGGTGAAGATGTGAAAACCGCTGCTATAGGCACGTGCATTTACCTGCATCTTCTTCTCCGCCTCGCGGAACGTGCGCATCTCGCAAGTGCGAACCGAAACAAGTGCCTCGTTGCGCGTAATGATCAAAGATACCGGCTCGATTGTAAATGTGTCGTCTGACGGAATAAAGAAGTTGGAGTTCGAGATGATAGAGTTCTCGCTCTCCGAATATTTCGATGTTGTCTCGATCTCCTCGATCTGCTGACGCGTCTGAAGCGATATGTCCAGCAGAGTCTCGACAACTTTCTGCTCCTTGAATGTAGGGTTCAAAAGGTCAATCCACAAGATGTCATCGGCGCTCAGTGTGTCGAAAAGCGCGATGTCGGCGTTGCGAATAATCTTGTTAAACTGCTTTAGGTATAGTGTAATCATTGTTGATCCTCCCCATCGTTAGATGTTATTGAAATTGTGCATTTCGACCCCAAGAAATGCTTCATCGCGGCCATTTTGGCGTTGTCGAGCAGCGTGTCGATGTTCTCGGTGAGATAGCGGTAACCCTCCTCTATCTCCACATCGGGTCGAAGCGCCTGCAACGCCTCGAAGGTGTGTTCGACACCCCAAGTCAACGCCTCATCAAGGTTTGAAAGCACCTCCTCGTTGACAACTGGGTTGTCGCCGCGAACGCACCAAGCAGCAAAAACGAATGGTTGGTTTTCGCGCGCAACCCACTCCTCGGCAAGGTCAACAACAAACTCAAACTCTGCTTCGTGGGCAAAAACCTTGTCGCCAATGAGCAAGAACGCATCGCCATCCTTTGGGTGAGCAAGGCGTTTTTTGTCTGTTAGGCGATGCCACTCAGGCGATATGCCAAAGTGGTTTTTGCATAAATATGCTAGCAGTCGCACCGATGTTTGTGAGTCGGTATCGAGCCAAATTCTCTTTATATCCTTCAATTCGTCATCGCTCATTAGCGTCACCGTGCGTACTGCGCCGTTGGTGCCGATGCAGTGCGACGTTACGATTTGGAGTTGTGCATCCTCCGGCAGGTTGCTGTTTAGTGCATCGATTGCAGCGATTGGAATCAGGGCAACATCGACCTCCTCGCTATGAAGGAGTGTCGAACACTCGGCAGGGGTTGCTAGGCGCAACTGGGCATCGACAAGACCAGACTCCTCAATTCCATATTGGAACGGGAGAGAGTTTAGGTATTCGACTGTTGCGATTCTGATTTGAGCCATCCTTTTGAGTTTGTTGCGTTTTGCTTCTGTTGTGTCTATTGCTTTTCGGGTTACCTATTTATAATAAGGTAGGTGTGCAACTTCAAAGGTAATTATATTTTTTTGTTTTAGCTCTTTTTTTGAACTTTTTTGGTTTTTGTGTGGAGGTGTGCAAGGAAAAATGAGGGGTTGTTTGGTGTTTAATCGCAATAAAATATTGTATAATATTTAGTTTTAGGGTGAAAATACAACATTTTGCACAAAAATAGTGTAAAAATATTTGATTGTAACTTCGTGAAAGCCAACAAGTTGGTCAAGCAATTTAACTTTTCGTGAAAAATAGTTGTTAAAAAACTTGACAAAGGCTCTTTTTCTACACTATATTTGCAGAGCCAAAAGGATGGAGGGTATATGATAAAATATTTTAGTAAAGAGGGTGCAGGGAAAGAGTGCTTTTGTTAGGTGTCTACTTTCTCTTTTTTTTTGCTTGACGAAAAATATAATAACAAAAAAATAGAACTTTATGAACAGAGAGATGAACAGAAGTGAGTCCGCCAAAGAGTGGGTGTTTCCCCTGAGTTTTGAGGCGCAATTTGCATCGGCAATAAAGCATGCGGGGTATGTGCCGAAGATAAAGATGGAGGGGGTTGTACCAGAGCCAAATTGTTCGATGCCATGGGCGGTTGTTGAGGCTTCAAGGATCGTTAGTGTTGATGGTTGCGCGCCCGTAAGAGTTGAGTCTAAATTGGAGTTCACGCTCTATCAAAATGTGCTCTCATGCTCTAATGCGCAGAAAATGGCAGTCGCAGCAGAGATTTCAAAAGATGTTCTGGATGTGATAGCAGAGGTGAAAACACTTCCTGGAATTGTTGAGGTAATAGGGCTGTCGACATCAAAACCACTCTACACATCAAAGCCTAGTGAGCAGGTTTCTGTCACAGCTTCGGTGAAGATTGTTTCAAATTACAGAGCATAGTGAAGTTTATGGTTGCCGATAGATTTGCGTGCATTGATAGTGTGTTATGAACATATTGACAATTTGGTTGTTGACATTCATGAAAAGAGTCTGTGCAATGCACGCGCACCGGATAAGCAAGGGTGTAAAAAGGATAAAAAGCGGCGTTTTGTTTGAAAGATATAGCGCGGCAAAAAGAGTATAAATAGAAAAAGATAAAAGATATGTTTACAACAACACCAGAGAGGTTGGGATCACTTTGTAGCGAGCAGATATATCGCTATGAAAGTGATGTAGAACGCGATATTACGTTTAAAATTGAGGATGTGGATAGTGGTGATCTGCTCGGAGTTAAGAAATTTTACTCAACAGCAACTGCGGAGATAAATATAAGTCCAATAGTTAAACAATATGTTTTGCCTACGACAGCTCCTTATGAGGATGGCTTTTTTACAATAAAAAGGCAGGGATATGCAAGAATTGGTCTTATAGAGTGCGAAAATGGGGATAAAAGTGACTCTCAAACTATGCTTTTGTCAGAAGATAACAGGGGATATGCAATAATTTCTACAATACCAGTCGAGGCTCCAATAGAGAACCACGAAGGAGAAGTTGCACTAATATCCGCCTTTGCACCGCAGTCGCGTGCGATGTCAATCGGCGAGAGCGACACTTTGCTTTTTACGGCGCCAGCTGGTAGCGATGTGAGGATGGTTGTCGAGCAGTATGCCTACGAAATTGAAGATCCGGTGGCGGTTAAGAGCTACACAATGACAATCGAGGAGCCAGGGTTTGCGGCGTTCAATGTGGTGGCAAGACCATATATGGATCAGCTAAAACATATTTTGGAACCACAGATCGAGACGCTACACTTGAGATTTCAAGTTGCGCAAGAGGTGTCGGTTGAGAACGAAAATGGAACATTTGTTACAGAGGTGGTTTACTGTGATTGCGTAACGATAGATTACCAGATAATTGATCAGCCGCTTGACGGAACTCGTATAGCGTGGGTGTCGCACAAAGGGACAATAGAGCATTATACATTTCCGGCGATAAAGGCGAGAACAATAGATGAAAATAGAGTGACAAAGATGACTCTTTGCTCCGCATTCGAGACGACACGCATACGCGAGGTGTTGGCGCAAATTGTGAAGTCGCCGCGACTATGGGTCGTTACAACTTCGATCGATGCACCAACGCCGGAAGATATGATGATCGAAGGAGCAGTGACACAAACCTACACAAGAGCCGAGCTGCTAAGCAAAAGTTTAGCTTCGACACCAGCAACATCGCTGGCTACAATGGAGATTGAAATTGCGTACAACGCGTAGATTTTTATTGCCGCAGGCGGTTGGATAAACCAAAAAAAACATCAAGAAACAGAGCGAGATGATAAAGATATTTATAGATGAGCAGGAGCTTGTGATGAGAAGCGAACCTGTGGTAAAGCTGAACTACGACAGCGCCGTAATGAAGAGTGTCGAAGGGGCAAAAGCGGGTCAAGATGTGGTGGTTGAAGTGGAGGCAGACCCTGAGAATTCACCACTATTTATTGGAGAAGGATACCTTCATGTTGCACAACGATTCAACGCAACGCAACACACTGGGCGCATAGAGCATGATGGCTCGACAATATTTAGCGGCGAGGCAATTTTGCTTGGCGTGGAGAAGAGCAGTGCAGCAAGTGCATCGACAATGAAGTTCACAATTCGCCTGAGAGATAGTGGTGCGCAGTGGGCCAAAAATGCCTGCGAAACGATGCTATCGAAGACGGCAATAGATGAAAAAAAAGATATGATAATTAGCCTGATGAAGCAGGGATGGGACGACATGACATCGCCAATTCAATTCTTCCCTGTGCATCGAGATTCATATCGCGCAACGAACGAACAGACGCTTGGGGTTGAGATAAGGAGAATGAGATCGATAGATGATTACCACCCATTCTTGCGAGTGCGATCGGTGATGGATTCGATATTTACAACAGAAGGTGGCTATGAAATAGAGAGTGATTTTTTAGATAGTGAAGCGTTCAACAACCTCTATATTAGTGGTGCGTACACGGGGCAAGATAGCGATGCAGCGAAATCGGCAATGAACTTTTGCGTAAAAAAATTGAGCGATGAGACGGCGACAGCATCGAATAGTGGGCGAGTATATATCTCGCCATCGATCTCGGTAAACTCCGTGAAAAACCTGGTTGACATTGAATCGTTGGAGAGTGACACAGAGTGTTTCTCGTATGGCGACTGCTTCACACTTAAGGGTAGTACGTTGACATTCACGCCGCTGACATCGGTCGACGTCGGATTTGAATATAGACTCGTTTTCAAGGCCGGATACTACGTCGAGTCGAGGTCGAAGCTGAAGACATTCGACACATATTGGCTCGACAGCAGCAGCTATATAACCGCTGAAGTTGTCAACACGATTCCTGATGAGAAGGGCAATCCGATTATGGTGAATTTCAACTACATGCCGATAGTTTTTGACCACGTTGACGGCACATCATATCGCCTGATGGCAAATATAAATGGTGCCGCAGGGCAGACGATACTTGGCGAGTGGAGCGATCGGACAGGCTCAATCTCAACCTCTGGATATGGCTACTCAACAACAATAGATAATGCAACACTACTCTATAGCCGCAGTGGCTCAGCGTACAAAACGCTGGAAGATGATTGGGCGCTATATTACGGAAGCGACAGTGAGACGGGCGAGATGATAATTGATATTTCGATAAGAACAGCGCCCGAAACGCTGACGCCTGATTCGCCAAAAACATTCAACATGTTGTTTGTTCAAGGAGCCCAGTCAGGTACACAATTCACACTCATGGAGGGGACGACAGTGACACCATATTTCGCATCTTATCCAGGGGCTGGGTCTATAGTCGATTTCGAGGATGTCGCCCAACATGGAGTTTGGCAATCGCAATTTTTGGAGTCGATAAAGCACCTATATAACCTGAGATTCTACAGCGATAATTTGGCGAAGAAGGTATATGTTGAGCCAGCAGAAAAAATCTATTCGAGCGATGAAAAGTGGGACTGGACAGAGAAGATTGTAAAGGCGAACCCCATAACGTTTGAGGATGTCGCAACCGAAAATTACAAGGTGCATAGATGGGCATATATTGACAAGGATGGATTCACAAATCGCACAAAGCTGGAGAGCTACGACCCATACTATTTATATCCAACATCACCCGAAAAAGAGCCTGTGCAAACAGTCGAAAATTCGTGGAGTGAAGAGTATGGAGAGTGGTCAGTTGAGATTGAATCTTATGCGGCAAAACAGACGACACTGTCAGATATTAATCCGATATATTCGCCAACGCAAAACACAACAACAGGGTTGCCAATAGTTGGAGATCGCGACGACACGGAGATGATAAATACGCTCGATTTTGCACCGCGAATTTTGCAATATACGGGCCAACAAGTTTATGATGAGAATGACTATGTTCCGCACCTGACGTTCTTCGATAAGGACGAAAAAGTATCGCTATGTTTTGAGGATCGAGAAGGAGTGCGTGGGCTAAATCAATATTATTGCGATGAAATTGCGAGAAATGAGAGAGGTCAATATGTGACACTTTCGCTGAAAGTTGAGCCGTTTGAGGTTGCGGATCTATTCTCGCCACTTGAAGGAAGAGCGTCAGTTTTGAGTACTTTCTTATTGACGATTGAGGGAGAGGTTGCGGAGTGTAGATTGGAGAAGATTGTTGATTATGATGTGGAAAAAAACGTTGGGGAATTTAAGTTTTTGATTGTTAAATAGATATAATGTAAAAATATATATAAATAGGCTTAAATATTTCTGTAACAATATATTATAAATATAAAAAAGATATAAGATGAAGAACAACGAACAGATTAGGATCACAAACTCACACGACTCAGTTGTTATCGATATTGAAGGTACAATTGGAGTGCCTGAGAATTGGCAGTTCGAAGATCCACAGCAAAGAATTGCAACGTATGAGAAATTTCGTGAGACGGTAAAACACATTGAGGATATTGCAGCATCACGCGTGGTTGTAAATATTCGTTCGACAGGTGGAGATGTGAATGATGCGCTTTTGATCTACGAGGCATTGACCTCTTTGGATGCTGTAATCACAACAAGATGCTGGGGATATGTCGCGAGTGCAGCAACAGTTATCGCACAGGCAGCAAGCGATGGACAGCGCGAGATTTCACCAAACTCACTATATCTAATTCACAACTCAACTTGCGCAGCAGATGGTAATGCAGCAGAGCTAGAACAGCGCGCAGAGCTACTAAGAAAGAGCGATGAGAGGTTGGGTGAATTGTATGCTAGAAGATCGGGTCGAGATGTGGAGAGCTTTAGGTTGCTTATGGCAGAGCAGGGTGGAGATGGTCGCTGGATGAATGCTAAGGAGGCGATTGAGGCCGGTCTTGCCGATTGTGAAATAGACACAAATGCGATTCCAGATACGGCTTTGGAGGCACCTGATGTTACGGAAGAGCAGAGAGAAACGGTTGCAGAGAAGGTGGCAAACGCATTGAGTTCGGTGCGCGCCGTAATAGAGAAGGTTGGAAAAAAATTAAAGGGAAGTGATGAAGATGAGGAGCTAGATAAAGATGATTATGAGGTCGCTGCAGACAGTGCTGAAGAAGATGATTTGGGTGATGAATTTCCAAGCAAAGATATTACCGAAGATGGTGCAACAGAAGAGCTTTTTGAAGATGATACAGAAGAGGATGAGGAGATAGGTTTGAGCAAAAAACAAGATGTGCCAAAGGTAAAGAATGCAGCACTAACAAAGGTGCAAAAATCGCTGATAGCATTTGAAGAGGGACAAAAGAATTTAAGGCAGAGTGAAACAGATTTTGTTGATGATCCATCGCTTGTCGACGTGCTACGAAGTGATAATCAGAATGCTTATGAGAGAGATGCACGAAGAATGCGAGGGTCGCTGTAAAATTACCCATAAAAAAAGTAAAACAAAATAAATAAAAGACTCTAATTCAAATAATTGCAACTGACCAACTACACAGATAGAGTAGCTAATAGCAAAGAAGAAAAAGTGCTAAAAAACACGACTATATAGATAGGATAGCACTCTTTGATTGTGTGTGAAAAAAGTCAAATTGCAATTGCTGGAAGCAGAGTAAAAATCCCCCAAGATTTTTTAAAATAGATCTCTTTTTAACTAAACAAAAAAAGAAAAAATGAATTACATTGAATCAAGCAAGAGCTACACAGGCTCACAAATGGAGACAGTATTTTTCCGCCCAATGCTAACAGGAACATCTGCTGTTGATCTAGGTGTTCGTGTATTGTATAACATGCCAGTTCCAACAACAGTTCAACTTTGGAATGGACAATCTGACATCTTGAAGAGCAATGCGATCCCAGGTTGGAGCTCTCCGGCAAAGGGCGAGAAGGTGCAGAAGACGATCGACCTGAAGCGCGTAAAAGCGGAGATGGGATTCTCGGCCGCAGATTACTATTCGTTGATTTTCGAGAACGTAGCAGCGCAGGCTGAGGTTAACCTCGACGACCTAACTGGCACGGAGCTAGAGAAGGCAGAAACAGAGCTGTTTAGCCGCTCAATTGCAGAGTCAATCCGCGCGACAATGTGGCTTGGTGATACTGATCGCACAGAGGGAGGTTTTGATACTTTTGACGGCCTTATCAAGAAGATTGAGGCAGCAATTGCAGCTGGAAAAATTGCGCCATCGGAGTATAGCGATGGTGATGTTGCGGATGCACAATACGCATTGACGTTGTTCGATCAACTATGGGAGAGTGCAGAGGATCGTTTGAAGGATATGAAGGGCGAAGGTCAGCTAGCATACTTCGTTACTTCGGACATCTACACGCTTTACGAGAAGGCTTTGG
This sequence comes from Rikenellaceae bacterium, assembly GCA_047174045.1. Lineage (GTDB taxonomy): Bacteria > Bacteroidota > Bacteroidia > Bacteroidales > Rikenellaceae > Alistipes. The sequence continues at coordinate 50,586 of JBCQUJ010000006.1, read as the reverse complement.
ATGCTGCTGGTGTTGACTCATCTTATGTCGATGCAATCAATGGTCGCACATCGTTGATGTATCATGGAATTCCAGTTGTTGACCTTCGTATTGGAACGTACTTGTCGGCCCTAGAGAAGATGGAGTCGTTCGCAATGTTGACAGACCGCCGCAACTTTGCGATGGCTGTAAACACATCAGATTTCCCAGGCACTGAGATTCGCATGTGGTATAACCCAGACGAGATGGAGAACCGTCAACGCGCAACATTTGCTGCGGGTTGCGAGGTGCTAGAGGAGTCGTTGGTTTCGATCGCGATCAAGGCGTAAAACGCAAAAAAACATAACGGATAGATGGAACAATATCAATCTAATTATGACCTGGTGGGGGGCATTACAAAAGTTGTAGTGCACCCCACTGGGGCTACTCTCCCAGCACTAGAGGAGGGGGGAGCGGAGCAGAGTAGCGGTGTGAGGGTCGAGATCGAAGAGCGCGGTTCGTCATACGTAGAGAGTCGCGAAATGCAAGATGGTCAATATTGCGTGAGATACACGTTGACATTTGTGACTCAACATGGAAATGGGCCATTCACAAATGCGCAGCTGGAGCGCGCACTCAACGAAGGAGTGGTGGCTGATGTGACACTCGCCACCGGTGCAACGATCAGAGTTGGGTGGAGCGAAAAGCATGGTGTCGAGGCGCCACTGCACCTGCAGAGTGTGGCGTTTGAGAGCGGTGAACGCGGTGTGGATCTGCCTCTCAAAAAGTGGATTTGGGAGTCGGTAGACATAACACCTCTGCTGTAGTTAGCCTCGTAAAATTAGTGTTAAAAAGAAAATGAAATAGAAATATGCCAAAGACAAAAATTGCGGTTACGAACCGCCAAGATCCATATATGGCGACAAGCTCTAGGGTCTTAACAAATAACGAGAGCTTCTGGCGCTGGGGCGACGACAACCTCTTCCCAAACATCCTCTCGCTGCTTTCACGCCGCGCTGTAACTCATCGCAGAATTGTGAATGACAAGGCGGACTACATCACGGGAAAGGGTTTTATGTTTGACAAATCGTTGCCTTTGCTAGCTGCTTTTGTGGAGTGTGCTAATGGTAATGATGAAACATTGCGCCAAGTTTTGAGCCGTGTAGCTTTTGATAAAATTCTTTTTGCCAATGCTTTTTTGGAGGTCGTCCGCAAAGGTGATGGAAGCTCAATTGCACTCTATCATCACGATGCTTCGAAGTGTCGTGTGGCGAAAGATTCGCAGCACATTTTGATTCACCACGACTGGTTCAACTTCAAGATTGAGGAGGCGGTAACTCTCCCAATTTACCCAAGTTTCGAGAAGCAAAATGACGGGACAGAGCGTTCGATTCTGCACTATAAGGATTATGAGCCAATGTTCGTTCACTATGGTGTTCCGCAATATATAGCGGGGTTGAATGTATCGGCAATAGCTTATAAAACGGACAAATGGAACATATCGCGACTCGATAATTCATTCCAAATGTCGGGCGTAATGCTGCTCGATGATGCGGTCGATGGTGAGATGGAGGCGGAGCAAATTGTAAAAACTGCGGAGCAGAAATTTGGTGGTCAACCAGGTCAAGTTTTATTCGTTTTGAAGGATGGAAGTGACAACGACAATTCGCGATTCATACCGATAAATAGTGGTGCTGAAGGGGATTGGATTTCACTTCACGAGCAGGCAAATTCTGACATCGTTGTGGCGCACTCCTGGTTCAGAACCTTGAGTGGTTTGGACTATAGTAGTGGCTATAGCGCAGAGCGGGTTCTGCATGAATATGAGATTGCGCTCAACACGATTATACTTGCGGAACAGGAAGAGTTGTTGGAGCCAATTCGTGAAATAATCACAAAGCAGTTGGGTGTTGATGGGTCGTCATTATCGATTGTGAATTGTCCGCCGACACGCTCTAAGCCGATCTATATGAAGGTGTGGGAGGCGCGAAAGGCGGATGGGCTTGACTACGATGTGAATGATCCGCAGCAGCAACAATTCTTGTCGCAGATTGGGACGGTGAGTAGCGAAAGTGTATAATTTTTAATGAGAAAAATACAGAGAAGATGAGTAGAGTAATTATAGATTCGCAACGCGTTTTGGCACTAGCGTTTAGTGCCGATCGATACACTTTGGTTGAGAGTATTACGCCGGCAAGCATAATCGTAGCACAGCAGAAATATCTGGAGCCAGTCATAGGAGAGGAGTTGATAGAGGCGATTTACAATGGGTGCTATTGCGAGCTATTTGAGGAGTATGTTGCGCCAGCTTTGGCGGAGTATGTGCGTATAGTTTTGGATTTGCCATCGGCGCCAGCGGATAAAAAATCTAGGGTAAATGCGCGCGCTCTTATGGCGAGATTGAGCAGATATTTGGAGGAAAATTTAGCTAGCTATCCTGAGTATGAACCAGCGAATAACGTCTTGCGACGTTGTGCTATACGTGGAGGTTTTGTGCAAGTACGCTAGCGCAATGTTGCTAGCGGTTATCTCGATTTTTGCACCAATAAGTCCGCTGATATTTTGTGTGGTTTTATTTATAGGAGTTGATTTTATAACCGGGGTTTGGGCTTCGCATAAAACGGCAAAACGCGACAATAAAATTTGGTTTTTTAGAAGCTGTGAAGCTTGGAGAACACTCTATAAATTGGGTTTCACAATAATCGCAATTTCGATGGCGTGGATTGTTGAGAGTTATGTAATAGATTTTGTAGATATTAAACTTGCAAAGCTATTTGCAGGCTTTGTTTGCGGAGTAGAACTTTGGTCATTTTTAGAGAATGCAACGATGATTTCTGATGCTCCATATTTTTTGTGGATGCGAAGATATTTACACAGGCGTATTGAACAACAAACCAATGGATTAGAGCTAAATATATCAGATTCTATTGTAGATATAAAAAAGGGTGAAAACAACAGAAATATAGAGTGTGATAGTTGTCAAAAAAAGGAATAATTAACAGAGGATAAAGAGTGATGTCAAGAACAAAATTAAGTCGCGGAATACGCAACAACAACCCAGGAAATATTCGCCTAACAGCATCGCCATTTCAAGGTGAAATCAACCCTTCACAAGATAGAGAATTTAAGCAATTCAAAGGTGCGGAGTGGGGTTACCGTGCAATCTTTTTAATCATCCATAATTACGCTGTTCTATACGGAATAGATACGCTGGATAAGATCATAAAGCGGTGGGCGCCGCCAGTTGAAAATGACACCTCGATATATATCGAGGTTGTTGCAAAAAGAATGAATCTTTATCGTACTTCACACATCGATTCGTTGAACAGAGATACGATGTTGAAGCTTGTTACAGCGATGGTGAAGATTGAGTGTGGAGTAGAGCCAGAACGAGATAAAATGGAGCGTGGTTGGGAGCTATTTGCGGAGGGTCGTGATGTGACAAATTAGTTGTATGGTTCTTGCTAGTTGTTATGCGTTGGTTTATCTTTGGTAAACCGAAAATTAGTGATAACTTTGCAACCATGACAGCACTTTTTGAAACTATAATATTTGGCCCGATTCGCTCGCGCAGACTCGGAATATCGCTCGGTGTAAATCTGCTTCCGGAACATGCGAAGATATGTAACTTCGACTGCGTTTATTGTGAGTGCGGCTCTAATGAGGAGCGCAAAGGTCAGGCTCAACAGCGCAGATTCGCGAAGCGCGAAGATGTGAAAAAAGCACTACGCGAAACGTTGGAAAAGATGGCGGCTGACACCACGCAATGGGAGGGGAAGATGCCAGATGTAATTACGTTCGCAGGAAATGGTGAACCAACACTCCATCCACAATTTGAGGCGATAATAGATGACACGATTGAGTTGCGAAATGAACTTGCGCCAGACTCAAAAATCTCGGTGTTGAGTAATGCAACAACACTTGAGAAGGAGAGTGTAGTACGTGCGCTAAAGCGAATCGACAACAACATATTAAAGATCGATTCAGCCATAGAATCTACGGCGCAGTTGATCAACAAACCACAGCAGAAAAGCTATCAGGTGCAGAGCGTTATCTCGGCGATGGTAGCTTTTGGCGAATCAGCAATTGTGCAGACAATGTTCTTGCGCGGAACAATCGATGGGCAGAAGGTGGATAACACTACCGAGGAGGAGATTGCTGCGTGGATCGAAGCTGTCGAGAGAATTAAGCCGCGCCAGGTGATGATATACTCAATCGATCGTGACACTCCATACCAAACTCTTCAACGTGTTGAACGCGAAGAGCTAGAGAGAATTGCACAAAGGCTTCGTGACTTAAATATAGATGTCTCTGTAGCGTAGAGTTGCAACGAGAGAAAAAATCGCTATATTTGTCGCTATATTACAAAATAGTCACAGAAAAAAATAAAGAGATGAAAAAAGTAATCGCAACAACAAATGCACCTGCTGCGGTAGGTCCATACTCACAAGCAATCGAGGCAAACGGATTCCTATTCGGTTCGGGACAAATCCCATTGGACCCAGCGACTGGAAAGTTGGTTGAGGGTGGCATCAAAGAGCAGACAGCGCGTGTGTTGAAGAATATCGATGCGGTATTAACAGAGGCTGGGTACACGAAGGAGAGTGTTATCAAGACGACAATTTTGTTGCAAGATATTGCTGACTTCGCGGAGGTAAATGAGGTTTACAGCGGATATTTCACTGCAGAGCAACCAGCCCGTTCGACATATCAAGTTGCAGCTTTGCCATTGGGCGCGCGAATCGAGATTGAGATTATTGCCGCAAAATAATATCTGTACGATAAAGCGCAGAGAAAAAGAGGTGGCACCAAAATGGTGTCACCTCTTTATATTTATATATACCCTCTCTCGGTTACGCCTTTGCTTTTGCGCGTTCGATTTGGGTTTTTAGGGCATCGACTGCGTGGTCGATTGTCTCCTCGAATGATTTTGCGCGAGCCTCAGCGACAAGTTGATCGCCAGGGATATTTATAGTAATAGTAGTCACCTTGTTCCCCTTCTCGTGATCCTTATCTAGCTTCATGATGACGTCTGATGATGTTGCGCGATCTATGAAACGCTCTAGCTTCTCCATTTTTGCCTCCACGAATTGCAAAAGTTTTGCATCTGCATCGAACTTTACTGATTGAATTTTCACTTCCATAGCTTCTATTTTTAGGTGTTAATAAAATGGTTTATTTTTTATCACACTCTGCAACATCTGCGCCACGCGGGTGCGCCGTTTCATATATTGATTGTAGGTTGGCGATTGAGTTGTGGGTGTAGCGCTGCGTTGCGGTGAGTGAGCTATGCCCCAACAACTCTTGAATGGCACGAATATCGCCGCCCTCGTTGAGGATGTGTGTGGCGAATGTATGTCGCAGAACGTGCGGACTCTTGCGTCCCTGAACCCCTGCTGCGCCCAACTCGCTGCGCACGATGCGGTAAATCATAGAGGTGCTAATCTCTTTTGAATCGCTTTTTGGGGTGCGTTTAGTTAAAAATAGTGAATTTGTTTCGTAGTTCCAAATTTTTTCGCTCTTTAGTCGCGCTACGTGGTTAGTGATCTGGGTGCGAAGCCTATCGATAATTGGGATTACGCGCTCCTTATTTCCCTTTCCGATTACGCGCAATGTCGTCATATCGCTATTGAACGAGGAGAGGCGAATAGTCGCTATTTCTGATAGGCGAAGCCCTGTTGAGTAGAGTGTAGAGATGATTAATTCGTTGCGCTCGCGCTGCCACTCTGCCTGCGAATCGTTGTTATCACCACTATTATTATCGCACTCTTTGTGCAGCACCTGCTCCATACGGCTTACGGGGATGAAGTGGGGCAAAGGTTGCGCACACTTTAGAGCTGAAACGCCGCGCATAGGGTTGCGCGACACTAGCTCCTGAGCTTCGCACCATTTGAAGAATGAGCGAAGTGTCGCGAGTGTTCTATTGACTGATTGCTGCGCCAAACCGCTATCGAGAAGTACGACAACCCACTGGCGGATCTCCTCCGAAGTTAAAGATACAATGGTGCGCTTTTCACAACTATCGGCAAAATCTCCTCCGCCAAACTCCGAATCGACCCACTCTTGCAGGCGAAGCAGATCAGCGCGATAGTTGCGCAGAGTTAAAGGCGAGCATCGGCGCTGCGCCTCCATATATCTTAAGAATCGCTCTTGCATTGGCGTTGCGCTTGGGCGCGCAAAGCAAGGGCGCGGCTCTCAGCATCGTTTATAATTTGCTCCAATGTTGCTGGTGCATTGACCAAAGCGCGATCCTTTAGGCGAAGCTCTCCACCAATTACAACGTGGCGCACATCCGCTGCTGTGGCGCAATATACGAGTGCTGAAATTGTGTTGTGGCGCGGGCGCATGTGTGGTGCGGTGAGATCTACGGCGATTATATCTGCCAATGCTCCAGTGCGGATTATACCCAACTCATCGTTGGTATACCCTATGGCACGCGCCGCATTGCGTGTCGCCATATATAGAACATCGTAGCCACTTATAGCCATTGGATCTAGCGACACAACACGTTGCAAAAATGGTGTAGTGCGAATCTCTTCCCACATATTTAGGTCGTTGTTGGAGCTTGCGCTATCGGTCGCAACGGTGCAGTTAACGCCGCGACGTACCAACTCCGTGATTGGAGCGACACCGCTGGCAAGCTTCATGTTTGATTGTACGTTGTGTGCCACGCTCGCCCCACTTTTTGCGATAATCTCAATATCGTTATCTGTGAGGTGTACTGCATGTGCAATGATTGTGCGATTTGTTAGCGCACCATGTTTCGCTGTATACTCAGTCGGTGTAACACCATATCGCTCCGCAACCATTGGTTGCTCCGAAGGTGATTCGCTAATGTGTATGGTTAGTGGCGTATCATATTTTTTTGCCGTCTCTACTGAGAGCTTCATAGTCGCTGGAGAGCATGTGAATGGTGCATGTGGTCCAACAGCAGGGCGCAAAAGCTCAGAGCCTTTGCAGCGCTCTACGAGGCGCGCCAAATTCTCCTTGAAAGAGTCCTCGCGACCATCAAGCACTGACTCCGCAAGTAGGGCGCGCATACCCATCTGCTCGGCAGCCTTTGCAACAGCAACTTCCGTCCAATACATATCGACAAATGCAGTTGTTCCGCCAAGGATCATCTCAGCCATTCCGAGTTTCGCACCAGCTGTGATGTCATCTTCGCTTTGCAGCGCCTCGAAAGGCCAGATATGGTCGTTCAACCACTCCATAAGCTCCATGTCGCCTGTCATGTTGCGCATCAAAGTCATTGAGACGTGTGTATGGGTATTGATAAGTCCCGGCATCAAGACCATTCCCGAACAATCGACAACGTTGCATGCTGGATTATCAGCAAGGAATTTATCAGCCTCCGATTTATCGTATGTCACAAGGGCAATCTTGCCATCTTGCGTAGCGACCCAACCAACCTTCGGAGCCTCAATTGTTGCTGAATTTGGCTCTTGCGCCATTGTTAGAATCTCGCCACCCGCGAGCATTATTGTTGCCATAACTTTTCAATTGTAGGTTTTAGGTAAAACCTAGTTCATTCTAAATATGTAAGTAATAGTTCCCGATGCAAGGAACTCGCTGCTCGAAGAGAATTGCGCCTTGAGTGCTGCGCGAATCGCAGCGTCGATCAAGATCTTGCTATTCGTAGTCGACCCAACAGGTTCGAGTCGTGCCATCTCGACACGACCATTCTCATCGACCGTAATGTTTATTATCACGCGCCCGTGAGCATCTGTTTCATAATCAGGCAGTGGCAAATCGCCGATAAGCTTGCGCCCCTCTAGCGAGAAGTTGCCACTTAGGCTCTCCGCGTTCCCCTGCTCGCTCTCCTGCTCCCCGTTCTGGTTGCTGCTTGTTGCACCAGCGCCGCTCTCGTTGCCCTGGTTTAGGTCGTGGCTGCTGCTGTCGGTACCGGGGAATAGTGCGCGACTATTTACCGTGCGCTCCATAGGCTGTTGCCCATATATTGAGTGCATCTTGACATCCGACTCCCTCTGCGTAAGAAGTGAATTCTCGCTGCCGCCACGCGCCGCCATGCCAGAGCCGGAGCTATCGTTGCCAAAGCTGACCAGGATAGTGCCGCTATAGTGCTGTGTATCATCGCGCACCGGTTGCTCAAAAGTTGCAATCGCCAAGATTGCACCAAAGAGTAGCAGGTAGAGCAACACCGCAACAACTCCAGCTATGATAGAGTTGCGGCGCCGTCCCGAACCGCTGTCGTGGAAGAAGTTGCCGTCGTAGCTCAAGAAGCGATTCTTGAGTGCGCCAGAAGAACTCTGCGAACCGGTGTAGATGCTATTTAGACTTTCGTGAACATCTCCGTTCATAAGCTAAATTTTTGTTTAGTTTGGCGATGTCGCCAATATCATCTTATAATTATTTTGTGTCGCGACACTCATAACCTTAACAACCTCGTTGATAGGCACCTCCTTGTCGCAATGCAGCGAAATAGTGGTGTCGGTGATTCCGCGGAAGCGAATCTTGAGCGCCTCCTCGACACCTGCAACGCCACTCACTGGCTCCATCTCGACATAGTATTTATATGCACCACCATCAAGAGCTTGAATGCTCACCGAGGTGTGCGCCTTATCCTTCAGCTTGTTTGTTCCCTGCGGAAGCGAAAGACGCAAAGCATTTGGATTTATCAGCGTTGTTGCGATCAACAAGAAGAGCAAAAGCAGGAACATCAAATCGGTCATCGATGATGCTGCGAAAGAGCTCTGGATCTTGGAACTACGTTTAATAGCCATAATTTATTCCCTTTTCTGGATTAATCTGTTTCGATTTACTCGTTGAAGTCTGGCATCTCTTGCTCGAAGTGGATCTCAGCAGAACCATCGCCCATAGGCTGACTCAACATATCGATGAAGGCGATGGAGTTAGCCTGCATACGAAAGACAACCTTCTCGATGCGCGACACCAAAATGTTGTAGCCAAAGAAGGCTGGGATACCAACCAAGAGACCCGCAATAGTTGTTACCATTGCGACATACATACCACCTGCAAGGATCGCCATGTCGACAGTACCGCCGCTAGCTGACATATCCATGAAGGTCTCAACCATTCCGATTACAGTTCCAAGGAAACCAATCATCGGCGCACCTCCAGAGATTGTTGCAAGAATCGGCAAGTTATCCTCCAAACGCGAAATCTCAAGGTTTGCTGCGTTTTCAACCGCGCTCTGAACATCCGACATAGGGCGACCAATGCGTGTTATACCGCGCTCAATCATACGTGAAATCGGTGTTTCGCTAACCTCGCACAACTTTTGCGCCGCCGCCAACTTATCGCTATAGATATAGTCGCGAATACGGTTCATGAAATCTGGGTCGATTTGGTTTGCACTGCGAATCGCCATGTAGCGCTCCACGAAGATGAAGATCGAGACACCGCCCAAGATTACTAGAGGCCACATTAGTAGACCTCCATTTGTGAATAGCTCCCACATAGACATTGTGTTCTGCTCTACGATCTGTTGTTGTTGTGCAGCAGCCACGATCTCGGCAGCTGTTGCAGCTTGAAGTAAGTTCATCATTTTTTGACTTAGTTTTTATTTATTATTTTTTTCGTTATTTATTTTCCTCTATGTTACTATCTTCATCCTCCTCCTTATGCTCTCTGTTGGCGCGGCGTTCTTCGCGCTTCTCCAACCTTTCGGGCGAAGCTTTGAAGCGTTCGCGAACCTTCTCGCGAAGATCTTTGAAGTTGTTGAAATCTTCTCGATAGTAGATTCCAAGACCTGTCTCCTGCAACCCGTAGTTCTCGTCGAACCTATCAATTGTCTGGGTGAAACCACGTAGGCGCAAGGCTCCAGCTTGGTCGATGAGCCATGTGATGTATGCCTCACCCATGAATGGCGAAGCATCCTCGGTCTCGGTCTGTCTATTGTCGCTGATGTAGTTACCCTCAACCTCCATTAGAAGGCGGTTGTTGATGAAGCCCTTAGAGAAACCAAGGTCAACCTCATCTCCCGTGCCGGAGGTGTTGGACTCAGGACGATACCTAATTACAACGTTGTAGTTGCTTGTCGAGAGCCAGTTACTCAACTGATTCGTCAGAAGCTCAAGACCCGTTGTAGCACTTGTCGAGACTCCGAGTGCCGCCGCATTGCTACTCTCAGGAATGAAGGAGTTGGCAAGCATCAAGTAGAAGAATTGCCTTGACAATGTCTCCTGGTCGTTGAGCAGATTGGCAACAATAGCTTGTTTGTCGGTATCGGTCGAAGGCAACTCAATATCGAACGTCACCGTAGGGTGCATCAAGTTGTCGGTAAGATTTATGATGCAATCCACCGGCACAGCGCGCGTAGACTCATCCGATATTAGCGGCTGCAGCGATGTCTTTAGCTTATATATGGCGTTGATATTCAATATAGCATCGAGTGGCGAGCCGTTCCAGTTTATTGTTGAACCAGGTTCGATGACAAACCTCTTGTTGATGATGTCGCGCAGTGTGAAGAGGTAGCTTCCCTCGTTGATGACATATTCGCCATACATATCGAAGATATTCGACTTCGGGTTGATGACCATGTTGAGTTTACCCTCGCCGCGCGCCTTGATGATGTCACCAACAGTAGGGTCAATCACAAGCTGCACCTCGACATTTGGCTTCACATCGAGTGCCATGTTAAGCTCAAATCCGCTAGAAGCACCCTCTTGCGTGCGGCGCAATCTGTCGCTAAGTAGTTTGCGGCGCAACTCCGCCTGAACGCTATAGTCGGTCGTGTCGACAGAGGTAAATGTTATAAAGTCTGCACTCTTTGCAGTACTCTTATCCGATAGTGGCATATAGAAGTGCGAATTGTCATCCGACGTAGCGGCGATATTCATCTTCACTCCGCTGCGACCTCCCTCGACAGACATGGCTCCCGAAGCAAACACATCGCCATAGAAGATGTCGTTGTCGCGCTCCGTTGTATTCAACACCAACATCTTGCGGATGATAGCGCTGATGTTGAAGGTGATATTCTTCAGGTGGTTCATATCGACATCGATATTCAAATCGCCGCCATTACCCAACTTATCATCAACCTGAAGCTTCGTTCCAACGAGCCTATTGTCGACAAATTGTAGCGTTGCGGTGTCGATCTTGTAGCGAACATTTGTGAAGTTTACCGATGTTTCGATATTGCGCAGCTTAACCTCTCCGTTGAGTTTTGCCATGCGGCGCTCGCCCTGAAGTGTCAACCTAGCATCCGCAGCACCCGTTGTGTTGTTTATTGTTGTGCGCAACGGAGGATCGAGCAGACCCATGTCGATGTCGTTGGCCTCTATTGTTGCGAAATATTTAACTTGTGATGGAATGTAGTAGCCGCGCACCAAAGTGTCGCGCGTATCTCTATTCTCAACGAACAATCGTGCGCGATTTATCTTTGAATCCCACGTCGCGCTAAGTGCCAACGGTGGTGCAGCGATGTTGTTTAGCTTTATGCTATCTAGCTCAATGTGTGCTTCGGTGTGTGCCTTGTCGAGTGCCGAGAGTGTTACGGCGCTTCCGTTACCTACTCCGTGCAGCTCATATCCGACCTTTGCAATTAGTGGTGTGAGGATCGATAGGTCGAAGTTTCTCATTCGCATATTGAGCGAATCCGCCATATCCTTTGAGGCGCAACCATCGATATGCAGCAACTGGTTTGCGCTCAAAGCCTCAAACTCCTCGATGTTGAATCGGTCGCGGTTCCACTCAATATCTGAGGCGCTGACACTCCACCTAGTGTTTCGCCTATCAATATGCGACTTTGGAATCTTTATCTTAACGATTGGCGCTTCGCCCACTTGATGCTGGAACGTCACTATGGAGCTAAGGTTTGCCGCAAGGGAGTCAACCTTGTTTTCAAACTTTGTCGTCAGAGTGATCTTGTCATCAGCCACAGCACCCGATATGTTGCAATTCTCAAGTTGGTTCGCACCGATGAAGAGTTCGCGTGCTGATGTTCCGATGTTGATCTTTTCGCCGTTGCTGCTGTCGCCTGTTGTGCTATCTGCGAATATGTTTAGTCCAAACGCAAGCATACTCTTGTATTCGAGATATGGCGCAGCGATCTTTGCATCAATAGCCCCGTTTTGCGCATTGTAGCGTATCGTTGCGCGGCTATCTTCGCCGACTCTGAAGCCCGGAGTTATGGCAGGGGTAATTGGTGCAACGTTATATATGGTCACATCTAGCGATGTCATCTCCTCAGTTGAGGTTTGCTCTGGCTCGCTAGCTCTCTCATCATCTTTTTGATTTGAGATTTGTGTAGCAGGGGTTGCGGCGTATAGAGATGGAAGCTGTTCGCGCAGTGAGTTCTTGGCAAACTCCACAATCTGTTTTATCTCGCTTCGCGATTGCAACTTAACATCGGCAAAACTGCTGGTGAAGGCTATCTCTCGACCATTTTTGTTGTCGGCAACACCGAGCCTCATGTTGCGTGCCGAAACGGTTTGAAGCGAATCGCCACCGCGGTATAGGAAGTCATAGTCTGCGCTTTGAACCGTGACCGCACCACGCATGCTCTCTAGCGATCGACCCTCTGCCATTAGGCGAACATTCGCCGCAAGAGATGAGATAGAGTCTCGCTTGTTTATAGCGAGTTTGCTCAGGTTAGCCTCTTCGAGGTTGAGCAGCAAGTTATAGTATGGGTCGCGAGTGCTATGTTGGTCGCTATCTGTTCCGCTCTGCTCAATTAGGTTGTTGATGAATCCGCCCAACTTGAACTTCAAGTTTGGGTCTGTCGCTTCAGCTTCGATCTGCAGATCTCCCTCATTAAGGCTCAACTCTGCGATCGTGTTGGTCATGGTGTAGCCCTTCCACTCGATCGCCTTAACATTTGTCTTTACGCGGCCGCGGCTCGCCTTTCCATTGAGTACAACTGCGAGGTCGGCGCGCATAGATGTGAAGCCTATATCCTTTATCTTAGTCACTTCGCGCAGATCGAAATTAGCACTCTGCAACGCGCCCTCCAACCCAAGGGTTTTATTTGGGCGCTGCTCGATCCTCATCTGTGTCGTCACATCTCCAGCGTTGCTCTTTGCTGTGAGGTCTACGTTGAAATCTTTTATCTGCCCAGTTGCGCTACCCGAAACTGTGATCTGCCCAAGTGCCTCGATCTGCTTATACTGTTCGCGGCTAAACCCGACTCCAATTCTGTGGATTGAGTTGTTTGCTGTTAGCGAAATCTTCAGATCCTCTATATCTGCTACGTTCGTAGTCAAACCATATAGATCAACCTCTATCGTTGTTTGGTTTACATTTGGCAACCCACGCATCGCAAGCTCCGCCGATATGTGCGACTCATCGCTGAATGTTGCGTTTATAAGATTCACGTTGAGGTTGTTCACTCGCCCCGTAACCTCTACCTCGATATCTTGCAACTCTATTCCCCACGACCTTAGAGGTGGTGCAAAGTACGCCACGTCATCGCTTGAGAGGTATCCGCCCGTTATGGCGATATCTAGCAGCGTTGAGTTGTTGAAGTTGCTGAATGCGCGCCAATTCTTATCGGCTAGCCATAGGTGTTCCACATTCAGTTCGCTCCATTGGCTCTCGATCTTGGCATCGGTGATGCTGACAGCACCCTGCGTGAGGTATAGCTCTCCGGTGATGTTGCGAATGGCAAATCCGCTCTTCTCGATCAGCGACAGTCGCCTAATGTCAGCGTGAATCGCAGGACCATTTACCAGCAGGTTGTCAGCGTCTAGCGATATGTCGTTAAGCTCCAGGTCGCCCACATCAACACCATACGCTGGATTGAGGTGTCGCTTGCGATTTATGATCACCTGGAGGCTATCTGCCTTTATGTTCGAGATGAGCAGCTGGAGCGGATTTTGCGCGGCGCGTTCTGGCGTAAGCAGCAGCACCACTTGGCGAATATTCATCTCGCCGTTTTCGCGCTCCTGAAGATTCACCATGCCGCCATTGATGTTCGATGATCCGAGCAGCAGATGGTTCGTTGCGAGCCTATAGCCGAGCAGGCGGCTGTCGAGGTTGCGAATGTAGATTAGGGTGTCGCCTTGCAGGTCGCGCGAGAGGAAGTCGCTTATTGAGATGCGCCCCGTCATAGTCACATCGATGCGCCCGATCTTGACCTCTGTGCCGAGATAGGCTGAGGCGTACTTCGCGGCGCGGTCAACGATGCGGTTCTGCATCTCTGGTAGAGATAGCAATAGCGAGGCAATAATGGGTAGTGTCGAGAGCAACAAGATCGTTGCTGACACTAACATTCCCAATATTTTTATAACTTTGCGCACTCGCTTACCTCTTTTGTTTGTTCTCGTTGGCTTTGCGAAATCTAGCCAATTAGCGACAAATTTACCATTAATAATGGGAAAAACGAAAAATAAGCGGTGGTTTTATTGCGTTTTATCGCTATTTAGCAACACTTTTTGATGATTTTTATGAATAATTCTATCAATGCAACCATATTGGGCATCGAGAGTTCGTGTGACGACACCTCTGCGGCGGTGCTTCGCGGCACCACTTTGCTATCGAATGTGATCGCTTCGCAGGATGTTCATCTTCAATATGGGGGTGTCATTCCGGAGTTGGCTTCGCGCGCTCACCAGCAGAATATTATTCCGGTTGTGGCGAAGGCGTTGAAGGATGCTGGGGTCACGGCAGATGAGCTAGACGCCATAGCTTTCACGCGCGGACCGGGTCTTATGGGTTCGCTGCTTGTTGGGGTGTCGTTTACGAAGGGTTTGGCTATTGCGAGCAACACGCCGATGGTTGAGGTTAACCACCTTGAGGGGCATATCATGGCGCACTTTATAGATGTTGAAGGCGAGGATATTGCCCACCCGAACTATCCATTTTTGACGCTGCTCGTTAGTGGTGGAAATAGCCAGATAGTGAGGGTAGATGGGCCTAACGACATGGAGATTTTGGGCTCGACAATAGATGATGCGGCAGGCGAGGCTTTTGATAAGTGCGCAAAGGTTATGGGGCTGCCTTATCCAGGTGGTCCGGTGATCGACAGGTTGGCGAAGGAGGGCGATAGCGAGGCGTTTAAATTCGCTAAGCCGTTAGTTCCAAATTTGGACTATTCATTCTCTGGATTAAAGACATCGTTCCTCTATACGTTGCGCGACCAGATGGCGCTCGATTCAAACTTTATAGAGAATAATAAGGCGGATCTTTGTGCATCGCTTCAGAAGACGATTATAGATATACTCCTAAAGAAGCTAATCAAGGCAGCAAAGGAGACTAAGATAACAGAAATAGCTATTGCAGGAGGTGTTTCGGCGAACTCTGGGTTGCGAAATGCCGTGGCGGAGGAGGGTCGCAAAAGAGGGTGGAAGACATATTTGCCACCGTTGAAATTTACTACCGATAACGCTGCGATGATCGCTATATCGGGACTTTATAAGTTGCAGAAATCGGCGTTTTCGGATCTTACTGTAACGCCTGCTGCAAGAGCAGAACAGCTGTAGCACATTAGAACAATAGGTAGGATTGTTCAGGGGTGTAGCTTTAGCAAAATTTGAATCATCTGTTGTCCTGTGATAAACAACATCGACCAAGCGAATAACCAGAGGGTGGTGCTGCCGCCGTGGGTGGGGGTTGTACATATTAAAAAAAATAGCTACATTTGCAGAGTATGGGAAATTTTGTAGTAAGTGCGAGGAAATATAGACCGGCGACATTCGCTTCGGTCGTGGGGCAAGGACACATTACGTCTACTCTGAAAAATGCGATAGAGCGTGGGCAGCTAGCACACGCATATCTATTCTGCGGGCCTCGTGGCGTGGGAAAAACAACCTGCGCACGTATCTTCGCAAAGACCATAAATTGCCTGTCGCCAGAGGGTGGCGAGGCGTGCGGTAAGTGTGAATCGTGCGTTGGGTTCGATAGCGGACGATCGATGAATATTCACGAGCTAGATGCTGCGAGCAACAACTCGGTAGATGATATTCGCGCCCTAACAGAGCAGGTGAGAATATTGCCACAGCTGGGAAAATATGCTTTGTTCATCATTGATGAGGTCCACATGCTCTCGACAGCCGCCTTCAACGCATTCCTAAAGACACTTGAGGAGCCGCCAGCGCACGCTATATTTATCCTAGCGACAACTGAGCGACACAAAATATTGCCGACAATATTGTCGCGCTGCCAGTGCTACGACTTCAACAGAATACGTGTGGAGGATGGTGCTGAGTATCTGCGACACATAGCACAAAACGAGAATATAACGGTGGACGATGAGTCGTTGAACCTGATTGCGCAGAAGGCTGACGGAGGTATGCGAGATGCGTTGTCGATGTTCGATAAGGCGGTTTCGTTCTGTGGCGGCGCGGCGCTAGATTTTAAGAGCGTGGCAAAGACCCTTGGCGTAGTGGATTACGATACATACTTCGAGGTGGTCGATGCGCTCGCTGCGGGAGACTACACGACATCGTTGGTGACGTTGGATCGCGTGCTAGGGTCGGGGTTCGGTGTAATATCGTTCGTCACAGGACTTAGCTCGCACCTGCGTGACCTGCTCGTAGCGAAGAAGGATGAGACACTAGCGCTGATGGAGTTGACCGATGCGCTGACACAACGATATAGGGAACAAGCAGCCAAATGCTCGACAGAGATGCTATTCGGTGCTATAACGATCCTAATGAAGATTGACGGCGAGATCAAACGCTCCTCGAATCAAAGACTTCTTGTTGAACTGGGACTAATGAAAATATCTGGTCTCGGTCAAAAAAAAAATAGGGGGTAACGGCGCCGAGGAGTGTGGCGCTGACGATGGGTTCGACATCGATGAGATATACGCACTGCCGCAGCTGCGCGGGGTGCAGATCCCACAACAGATCATAGAGGTGGCACAACCTGCTACCGAAAGCGCGCCGGCTCCGGCTCCAACACCGGCGGTCGAGGCGGCACAAGAGGTTGCATCAGTGGTAGAAGCGGCACCAATTGTTGAAACGGTGCCTAAGCCACAACCAGTAGTTGCGGCAACCCCAGGAGCAACGCCGCTATTTAGCCTAAAGGGCGCACTAAACCAACCAACGCCGCAGACATCATCGCCGGTGCAGAGCCAAACAGAGGATGGCGCGCACAACTCAATAGACCCTGAGGCGGAGCAGAAGCTAATCAATAACAAAGGGGCAATACTAAAAAAGATAGATACAATAAGAACGCGCTATACTCCATTCTTCGCACGAATGGAGATAGCGCAAAACACCATAACCGTTGAGGTGCCATCGAAGGATATAGCGAATGAAATGCTAGATCTGTGGGTGGAGATAGAGCATCAAATTGCTGCCGAAGTGGGGATGAATGGGGCAATAGTGCTAAACCCTGCGGTCAAGGAGGAGTTGAGAATAGCGCGACCAATACGCCTCGATGAGAAGATAGTTCACCTGGGAGAGAAGAATCCGGCGATACAGAAGCTAGTCGAAGCGCTAGGAATGGAGGTTGAGTCGTAGAGAAAAATTGAAATAGAAGAAAAAAATAAATAGAAGAGAGAAAGATGGCAAACAAAGATTTTATCGCAGAGTTAGAGTGGCGCGGAATGATCCACACAATTACACCAGGTGCTAAGGAGCAGCTGGCAAAGGAGCTTACAACGGCATACCTAGGTATTGACCCAACGGCTGATTCGCTTCACATTGGTCACTTGGTCGGAGTGATGATTTTGAAGCACTTCCAAGTGTGTGGACACCGCCCGATTGCGCTTATCGGTGGTGCAACAGGTATGATTGGCGACCCAAGTGGAAAATCGCAAGAGCGTAATCTCCTAGATGAGCCAACTCTGAGACACAACCAACAGGCGATCAAAAATCAACTCGCAAAACTGATCGATTTCGATTCAGATGCGCCAAACGCAGCGAAGCTAGTGAACAACTACGACTGGATGTCGCCAATGACATTCCTTGGGTTCATTCGCGATATTGGTAAGCTGATCACGGTTAACTATATGATGTCGAAAGATTCGGTGAAGAAGCGCCTTAGCGGCGAGGGGGACGGAATGTCATTCACGGAGTTTACATACCAACTTGTGCAAGGATATGACTTCTTGCACCTATACGAAAACGAAAAGTGTACTCTGCAACTTGGTGGTTCAGACCAATGGGGTAACATCACAACTGGAACGGAGCTAATCCGCCGTAAGGCTGGTGGAGAGGCACACGGTATAACATGTCCGCTAATCACAAAGGCTGATGGAACAAAGTTTGGAAAGACGGAGAGCGGCAACGTATGGCTTTCGCCGGAGTATACATCGCCATATAAGTTCTACCAATTCTGGATCAACGTAAGCGATGAGGATGCGAAGCGCTATATCAAGATCTTCACGATGCTTGATAAGGAGACGATCGATGCGCTGACAGTGGAGCATGAAGCAGCGCCACACTTGCGTATCTTGCAGAACAAGCTAGCGGATGAGATCACAACGATGATTCACTCCGCAGAGGAGTTGGAGCGTGCGAAGCAAGCTTCGGGAATCTTGTTCGGAAATGGTGCTACGGAGGTGTTGAAGACGATAGATGAGGCGACACTGTTGCAGGTCTTTGAGGGTGTGCCGCAATTTGAGCTTTCGAAGAGCGATTTGCCAGTGGCATTCGTAGAGTTGGTGACGGAGAAGGCAGCGGTATTCCCAAGCAAGGGAGAGTGCCGCAAGATGTCGGTCGCTGGAGGTGTTCAGATGAACAAGGAGAAGGTGATGGATCCGCAGCAGTCGGTCGATGAGTCGATGCTTATAGCAGGAAAGTATCTTTTGGTTCAGAAAGGTAAGAAGAACTACTTCTTGTTGAAGTTCGAGTAGTTTTAGAGCTTATTTAGTAGAAGACGCGCGCAGGGGGATGAAGAGCTATAAATTATATCTTTTTGCTGCTATTGCAGGTGCTATTTGGGGATTTGCGGAGGTGTTTATCGATTCTGGTAGCGATTCGTCTATAGACGCTATGGCAGCTGCCGAATTCTCGGCAACGAACTACCCTAGCGCTGATGTTTGGGTTATTAGCGATGAGAAGATACTCGACTTCGAGGCGGTAGATATACGCCGCCACGAGGAGGAGGAAAGTGGCGTTGTGTCGATGGGAGGGTTGAAGGCAGCCCTTGCACAGGTTGCACAAGAGGGGCGGAGCGTAGAGCTTGTTTTTCCAAATGTGGTTGAGCTGTATTGTGATTTCGGGGGTTTTCAGGCGATCCGCTCTATATCTGCGCCGAGGTTGGAATTGGCATACTCATATGCGTTCTTCAATATAAAGTCGCTGGAGCGTTTGGAGATCTCTACCAGCGTAAGCACGGTGTTTGAGCTAGATCAGTGTGACGGTTGTGGCAATGAGGTTACGCAGTTCGACCTTAGTGGAGTGGAACTGGTGATGAATGTCGCCAACAAGCGTAATATACGCGATGAAAAGAGGCTATATATTCCTCCGGTTGATATAGTTTTTAAGTCGATTCTGCTCGTAGATGAGAGTGGTAAAAAGGCAGATATTAGCTATGAGCCAATCGCAGAAGATGCGCCGCTGAGCGATTACGACTACAACAGATACCCCAAGGGGAGTCGTTGGGTGATATCGGAGCCAAAGATTGAGAGTGGCGATATGAAGGGGTTCTATAACGCGCTATTCTCTGCGGAGCAGGAGGGGAGACTCATAGACCTGGAGTTTACGAACGTTGAGGTTTTTGGTAAGGGTGTTGAGTATCGAGAAAGGCTTTATGTGGGTATTCGACCGCTATATGAGATTATAGGCTGTCGAGCAGTGCGCTCGGTAAAATTGCCTAAGGCGAAGGTTCTAGGCAATAGGAGTTTCGCTGGGTGCGAGAACCTCGTTAGCGTAGAGATTCCGTTGGTTGAGGAGCTAGGGCAGATGGCATTTTGGGGCTGTTCGAAGCTGCAGGCTATGGAGCTGCAAAACCTGCAAAAGATTGATTGGTTCGCCTTAGAGTTTTGCGAGTCGTTAACGGCGTTGGAGATGCCAAAGTTGCGGAGCATCTCTTTTGGTGCCTTTGGAGGGTGTGAGTCCATTCGGTCGCTTGCAATAGCTACGGCGAGTGGTGCGGTGCTAGAGGAGGTCGGCAGTATGGAGTTCGCAGAGGTTGGATATGATAAAATAGATTTGACCATAGGTGCGGCAAATAGCGCGCTCATTGATGGTGCAACATTGTCAAAGGGTGACTTTAGCGAGAGTTTCAGGAGTATTACTATTCAGGAGTAGGATTTAGTTAATAGCAGATAAAGAGATATGAAGAGTTCAGAGAAGATATTCCTTAGCGTTGGAGTTACGGCGCTGATATATGTCATATATGTAGTTGTTGTGGTGCTTCCGTCAAAGTTGGAGGCGTCGCAAATTAGCGCTACACTGCTAGATAAGATCTCTGTCGCAGATAGCGAGAAAACCACGACAACCAAACAGCGCAGACAGCTCAAGCCGGTTGATGATATTGAGAAGGTCGTGGCTTCGAAAAGTGAGTCAAAAAGTGTTGCAGAGGTAAAGTCGAAGAGGATAAAGATCGAAGGATTGGCTGCAGCTGAGTATCCGATGGATGCTGATTGTTGGATCATAACAGATGCTAAGTTGTCGCAAGATGCCTATAACACTCTGCAGGTAGCGCTAGTTGAGGCGAAGAAGCATGGGCTGAAGAACGAATTGGTTTTCGAGAATCTTAGCACGATAGATTTCGTCGCGCCACAAAGATCAACAGGGATGTTTGGGAGCAGCTCGTTGCGCTCGATCAAAGCACCAAATGTGACATATATTAGTGAATCGGCATTTCGTGGTTGCGGATATTTGGAACGAATAGAGATGCCGCAACTGAAGATTGTTGGTAAATCAGCATTTAGAGCTTGTAGAAAACTAAGCGCCATTGTTGCGCCAAATATGGAGGAGATTGGAGAGTTGGCGTTTGATGGTTGCTCTGCTTTGCGTAGCGTTGATTTGAGTAACGCTAAAGAGATATTGAATCACGCCTTTTCACACACGAAAATAGAGACGATAGATGCGCCAAAGGCAGAGAGGGTTGAGTATGGTGCATTCAAGCAAAACAATAGGTTGAAGAGTGTAAATTTGCCAATGGCATCGGAGGTCTCAAGCAGCACAATATTTTCTGGTTGCACGAGCTTGACGAAGGTAAATATGCCGCTATATACAAAACCAAATAGTTATGAGTTCTCGAACTGTACATCAATAACGGAGGTGTCACTGCCGAAGCTGGAGAGGGTCAGCATGGGTATGTTTGGTCGTTGCGAATCTATGGCGAAGGCGCATTTGCCATCGGCAGATAAGATTGGCGCAAAGGCGTTTGAGAAGTGTGCGAATCTGCGAACATTGGAGATTGCGACAGAGCCTGGCGTAAAGCTTGTTAGTGTGGCTGCTGATGCCTTTGTGGAGATGGATACGAAGAGCGTGAACCTTATAATTGGCGCGCACAACAAGGAGCTGGTAAGCGGAAAGGTGTTGAGTGTGAATGGTGTTTCGGTGACCTTTGGTAGTGTTAAACTTAAATAGATAATAGCTCAAAATGAGGGGTTTTGTTGCAAAGATAGCGTTTAGTGTCGCTCTGCTTTTTGGAGTGGAGTGTGGAGCTTTTGCAACAGAGCTTAAGGGTGTTGAGTTTAAGGCGGCGGAGCTGTCGCGAACGGAGGTTAATGTTTTGCCGGAGAGCGATCTTTGGGTCGTAGGGGATATTAAACTTAGTGTGCGCGACATGGTGGAGCTACAACTTATGTTGAGCGATGCGGCGCGACAAGGTCGAGCTATATCGCTTTGCTTCCCCAATTTGTTGGCGCTGCCTGCGATGGATTGCGAGGCGATAGGGTTTGGCGCAGGGACGGTTGAGGTTGCTTATGGTGGTGCGGCAGTTGTGAAGGTTGAGATGCCGAAGGTTGTTCATGTTGGCGATAACGCATTCTTGGGGAGCTATAGATTGCATACGTTGGTTATGCCTAAGGCGACACATATCGGTTATAACGCCTTTGCTGGGTGCGTAGGGCTGATAGCTGTTGAGGCGCCAGCGATAGAGTATCTGAAGGAGGGAGCTTTTTATAGCAATAAGCCGTTGGCTTTTCCGCTGCCTACGCAAGCGAAGAGTCGCGCACAAATTCTCTCGGAGAACGAGCGTGTAGCGGCCGCAGAGAGGGCGATAGAGTCGGAGCGAGGAGTTGCGCTGGAGGGAGAGAAACAGATCGCCGTTAGAATAGAGAAGGGTGCGGTTGTTTCTATGGAGAAGAGGTTGCAGGAGCCATTTGAGGATGCGGCGGAGATTGTGGAGCTGGTGTGTGGTGCGGTTGAGGTTGTAGGGCGTGAAGCGTTTGCAGGGTGTGAGAAATTGCGCTACTTGTCGCTAGCAACAGATAGCGGAGCAAAGATTCGCAAGATAGATGCCGCGGCGTTCGAAGGAGTAGATACATCGAAGATAGAGCTGGTCGTTGGAGCCGCGAGCAAGAGATTTGTTGAAGTAGAGAGCAACACATTGAGCGTTGGTCGCTTCACGGCGAAATTCAAGAGGATAAAAATTAGATGGTAATGAAGAATACATATATAATAAAGGTAGAGCAAATGGAGTTTCGCGCATATCATGGCTGTTATGAACTGGAGCGCAAAGTTGGCAATAGGTTTGCGGTGGATGTTGAGGTTGAGGCTGTGAAGGGCAAAATTTTTGAGAGTGATAGAGTCGAAGATGGTGTAAGCTACCTGACGATATATGAAGTTGCGCGCGAGCAGATGGCACGCACGCAACACACGGTGGAGGTTGTGGCGCAGAATATTATCGATGCTATTCGAGAGAAATATGCCACAGAGATTGTCGAGGTGCGCTGCACGGTCGCTAAGTTGGCACCACCCTTGGGCGGCAAAGTCGCCTCGGCAAGTGTCACGTTGCGAGGGTAGTTGAAAATTGGGAGGAAGCTATGAAGAAACTAAATGATATGAAGAGATTTTTCAATGTTGAGAGGCTGGTGCTGTCGCTTTGTATGGCCTTCGTGCTCTTTTTGGTCGTCGATGTGTGCGATTATCTCCGAGCGCAGATGTATTATTGTACGTATGAGCAGAAGACAGAGTCTAATGGAAAGGTGTTTGGGATGAGGGAGTATGAGCAGATGGGCTCGCCCAGCCACCTTGTGATTCCCGATGGGTATATTGCCGTTGGCAAATTTTGGAAGGTTTATAATTTGCAAAGCGTAAAGATGCCAAATAGCGTTAGGGTCATAGAGCATGCTGGATTTTATGGTTGTTCAAATTTGTCTGATGTCAAGCTTTCAGAGTCGTTGTTGGCGATTGGCAATATGGCATTTACCAGCTGTCTATCGTTAAATAGGATAAGAATCCCCCCTTCGGTGCGCATTTTTGATGGAGATCTTTTTAATGATGTGAGGGGCGGTGATGAATATGGGAGAACCACAGCTGAGATTAGCATTTTTAGACCTCGGCTGTTTTGGAGGGCAATGGATAATATTATGCTTTTCAAGAGTGGTGGACCGAGTTTCTATATACCTGATTTATCGCCGCTAATATTGATAATGGCACTTTGGCTGCTCTCCTACATCTTGTTGTTGCCATATAGTTCAGCAGGTAGCAAGTTCTATAATGAGTTCAAATATGCTATTTTTAAGGCTATTGGGGTTGTGAAGCGGTTGTCTCGCTATGCGCTATATTTGTTCTTGTTTGTTGTAGCTGCAATCATCGCTTTATGTATGTGTACTGGCTTTAACCTCCTCCCGGTGATGATAACCTTCTTTTTCTTTGCGGCTTGCTATGTGCCAATATTGATAGCGCGGGCTTTGTTGATTATGGTGTCATTGACCATCTTTTTCATGGTGCGGCGCATTTTTTGGCCATTGCAGCAGGGAGAGAGTTAGTATAAGCTATATGTAATATTAAAAGGATAAATTTCGTTAGAGAGATGATGAACGGAGGAAATGATGGCAAGGTTGAGGTTGCGAAGACGACCTTTAGTGGTAAGTTGACAACGGTATTGGTTGCGGCTGGTTGTTCGGTTGGTTTGGGTAATATATGGCGTTTTCCGTATGTTGCAGGAGAGAATGGCGGTGGTGCATTTGTGCTGCTATATCTGGCCTGCATCGTGATTATTGGTTTGCCGGTGATGTTGTCGGAATTTGCTGTGGGAAGATCTACGCAGATGAGTGCTGTTGGTGCATATAAGCAGCTTGATAGGGGTGCTGGGCGTTGGAAATGGCTTGGGTATAATGGGGTGTTTGCGGCCTTTGTTGTTATGGGATTCTACTTCGTTGTGGCGGGTTGGACAGCTGAGTATTTTGTCTTTTCAGCGACTGGCGAGTTAGCGAAGTATACGAGTGTGGAGAGCTATTCGAGGCTCTTTAGCAGCTTCGTTTCGAACCCTTGGCGTCCGTTGATTTTCACTTGGATATTCATAGCGATGTCGCATGCTATAATCCATTTGGGCGTGGAGAAGGGGTTGGAGAGGGTTTCGAAGCTCTTGATGCCGTTGCTGTTTATGATATTGATAATCTTGAGTGTCAATTCGTTGTTGATGCCAGGAAGTTGGGAGGGTGTTAAGTTCTTCATCTCGCCAGATTTTTCGAAGATTACGCCTCAGGTTGTTTTGCAAGCTGTTGGGCAGGCGTTTTTCTCGCTCTCGGTAGGTCTTGGCGCGTTGGTAGCTTATGGGTCGTATATTCCGCAGGGTGCGAATTTGCGTACTACGGCGTTGCAAGTTACGTTGCTTGATACATCGGTTGCTATCATCGCAGGTTTGATAATTTTTCCGGCATGTTTCAGCGTTGGAATAAGCCCTGCATCGGGTCCAGCGTTGGTTTTTGAGACTTTGCCAGC
The DNA here is from genome assembly GCA_047174045.1 of Rikenellaceae bacterium. GTDB lineage: Bacteria > Bacteroidota > Bacteroidia > Bacteroidales > Rikenellaceae > Alistipes. Next base: position 25,912 of record JBCQUJ010000006.1, on the reverse strand, counting down.
GATTTTTAATACGTTGCCATTTAGCTCGCTTTGGGCAACAATATTCTTCTTGCTGTTGATTATTGCGGCGTTGACATCGACAATGTCGCTGCATGAGGTTACGACCGTTTACTTCATTGAGGAGTGGGGAATATCGCGAAAAAATGGTGCTATTTTGACCTCGATTATCGTTGGAGCGTTGGGAACTGTGGCTTCGCTTTCGATGGGTGTTTGGAGTGGCTTCACCATAGCTGGAATGAATCTTTTCAACCTCTTCGATTATGTTACGGCGAATATAATGTTGCCTTTGGGAGGGCTTCTGACGTGTATTTTTGTTGGATATAGAATGGATCGTAAGATTGTCGAGTCGCAGATCACTAACGGCGGTGCGTATGGGAATGACTACTTCCGCGTGATGATATTTTTGTTGCGTTACGTCTGCCCGATTGTGATATTTGTCATCTTTTTGGATAGCATCGGCGTGTTGTAGAGTTTGGTTTTTTCGGGTGAAAAAAAATCAAAATGTTTGGATATAATAGATAAATAATATACCTTTGTTGCGGTTCGCGCGTACGCGCAACACGGTATAAATAGATAGAAAACAATTTTTACAATTTAACTTTTTAATAAAATCAATTATGTCAAAGATCAAAATTGGTATCAACGGTTTCGGACGTATCGGCCGTTTGGTATTCCGTGCAGCTTGCACAAATCCTAATGTTGAGGTAGTAGGTATCAACGACCTTATCTCTGTAGATTACATGGCTTACATGCTTAAGTACGATTCAGTACACGGTCGATTCGACGGTACAATCGAGGTTAAGGGTGATGCTTTGGTTGTTAACGGTAACGCTATCCGTGTTACTGCAGAGCGCGATCCTAAGGATTTGAAGTGGGATGCTGTTTCAGCTGAGTACGTTGTTGAGTCAACAGGTTTGTTCCTAACTCAAGAGACTGCACAAAAGCACATCGACGCTGGTGCGAAGTATGTTGTTATGTCAGCTCCATCAAAGGATACAACTCCAATGTTCGTTTGTGGTGTTAACACATCTACTTACAAGGGAGAGACTATCGTTTCTAACGCATCTTGTACTACTAACTGTCTTGCTCCACTTGCTAAGGTTATCAACGATAAGTTTGGTATCGTAGAGGGTCTTATGACTACAGTTCACGCTACAACTGCAACTCAAAAGACTGTTGACGGTCCTTCAGCGAAGGATTGGAGAGGTGGTCGTGCGGCTGGTGGTAACATCATCCCATCTTCTACAGGTGCTGCAAAGGCAGTAGGTGTGGTTATCCCAGAGTTGAAGGGTAAGCTTACAGGTATGGCTTTCCGTGTTCCAACTCTTGACGTATCTGTTGTTGATTTGACATGTCGTCTTGAGAAGGGTGCTTCTTACGAGGAGATCAAGGCTGCTGTAAAGGCTGCTTCTGAGAACGAGATGAAGGGTATCCTAGGTTACACTGAGGATGCAGTAGTTTCTGCTGATTTCATCGGTGAGGTTCGCACTTCAGTATTCGATGCTGACGCTGGTATCGCTTTGAACGACAACTTCGTTAAGCTTGTATCTTGGTACGATAACGAGTGGGGTTACTCAAACAAGGTTGTATCTCTAATCGAGACAATGAAGGCTTACAACAAGTAGTCTTTAGACCAAATAACTTCAGGGTCGACTCCGCAAGGGGTCGACTCTTTTTTTTGTTGCTACTGCTGTGAGTTAGGAAAAAAAGGTTGGGAATAGTACTTTTTCGACATAATTAATATACTTTTAGCACCATAAATCATTGTTTTTCAAAATTTTATTTGTACATTCGCTCTTGTATAGTAACGGACTAAAGATAAAACTAGAAAATAAATCAAAATTTAATTACTAAAACTATGAAAAAACTATTTTCAACATTGACACTTATCGCAATGGCTACAGTGTCTACGTTTGCTCAAGGCGCTGAGTCGCTTGCTGGTGATAGCATGCACCAAGTATTGATGCAAAAGTTCCTTGAGGGAGGATGGGAGTGGATGCTTCCAGTACTTCTTTGTCTTGTAATCGGACTTGCAGTAGCTATCGAGCGTATCCTATACCTTTCTTTGGCTACAATCAACACTTCTGCTTTGATCGAGGATCTTGAGGATGCTCTTTTCAACGGTGGTATCGAGGCTGGTAAGGAGCTTTGTCGCGACACTCGCGGTCCTATCGCTTCTATCTTCTACCAAGGTCTTGAGCGTTACGACCAAGGTCTTGACGCAGTTGAGAAGTCAGTAGTATCTTACGGTTCAGTTCAAACTGGTCTTATGGAGTCAGGTCTTAGCTGGATTGGTCTTTTCATCGCACTAGCTCCAATGCTTGGTTTCATGGGTACCGTAGTCGGTATGATCGGTGCCTTCGATGCGATCCAAGCTGCTGGTGATATCTCTCCAACACTTGTTGCGGGTGGTATCAAGGTTTCGCTTTTGACAACTCTTATGGGTCTTATCGTTGCCGCTGTTCTTCAGCTTTTCTACAACTATATCCTTGCAAAGATCGACTCTTTGGTAAACGATATGGAGGATGCTTCTATCACTTTGATGGATATGCTTACTGCATACTACTATAGCCAATCATAAATCGGGTATAAGTTACGTTAGTAAATAACGTCGAGAAAATTATTGTAGAACAATTTATACCTTATTAATAATGGATACACAAAAAATAGTAAAGGGCGCGCTTATCGCTATGATGGTAGTTTCTGCAGGACTTGTTGTCGCTGCAGTAACTACTGGTGGCTCGCCAGCAATGGTTGGACTTAACCTTCTTTGGGCTTATTTCCTTGTTGCGTTTGGTGTCGCTTCAGCAGCAGTTTGCGCTGTGTTGGGTATGATCAATGCGCCAGCAGGTCTTAAGATGACTTTGATCTCAGTTGGTGCGATCGCAATGATCGTTGTTATCTCAACTTTCATCGCATCTTCTCATACAATCCAAATCGTAAACATCGGTGACGGTGGTTACTTCGATGCGGGCGATACAGTTATCACCGAGGCTTCTATCTTGGTTACTTATGTCGCTATGGCTGGCGCTTTGTTGGCAGCTTTGGGTGGCGAGATTCTTGGTATTGTCGAGGCTAACAAGAAATAGTAGGAGGATAAAATAATGGCAGGAAAAAAACGAACAGTAGCGGAGATTAATGCCGGCTCGATGGCCGACATCGCCTTCTTGCTGCTTATCTTCTTCCTCGTTGCCACAACAATGAATACCGACACAGGTTTGGTGCGTATGCTACCACCTATGCCGGAGGATGACCAAATCCAAGAGGATATCAAGGTCAAGGAGCGTAACCTGTTCCTGGTCTTTGTGTCGGGAAGCGGTAACATCATGGCCGGCGGTGAAACGTTGGACATTAGGCAATTGAAGGATAAAGCTAAGGAGTTCATCTTGAACCCTTACGAGGATGCTAATCTTCCAGAGAAAGAGATCAAGGAGTTTGAGCTCCCTGATGGTTCAAAATGGAACTACCCAGTAAGTTCGGGTGTTGTCTCTTTGCAGACTACGCGCGAAACAGGGTATGATATCTATATGATGGTTCAGAATGAGCTTACGCGTGCTTTCAACGAGGTGCGTGATGAGGTTTCGAACCGCAAATTCGGAAGCGCATACGCAGATCTTGCATCCGATGAGCGTGACGTAATCACAAGGGCTATTCCATTGAAGATCTCAGAGGCAGAACCTCGTCAAATTAATAAATAGGAGGTAGAGCAAATGGCAGTAATGAAAAAAAAGGGTAACAAAGGGTTACCACCAATCTCTACAGCGTCACTTCCCGATGTTATCTTCATGATCCTTTTCTTCTTCATGATCTCAACAACGATGCGTGAGCAAGAGCTTCTTGTAACTTACAAGCTCCCATCTGCGTCCGAAGTGCAAAAACTAGAGAAAAAATCGCTTGTAAGCTATATTCACGTTGGAAAACCGTCTTTGGCAATGCAGTCAAAATTCGGTACAGCGCCACGTATTCAGCTTAACGACTCATACAAAACAACGCGTGACATCCTTGACTTCATCGCTGCAGAGCGCGATAAGCTAAATGAGGCAGACCGCGCTGCGATGACAGTCAGCCTAAAAGCGGATGAAAGTACAAAAATGGGTATCGTAACGGATGTTAAGCAAGAGCTTCGCCGTGCGAACGCCCTAAAACTATCATACTCAGCCCAAAAGTCAATGGGCTACTAAGCTAGCTAGATTTGCGACAACTGCCAACGCGGCGTTTGAGGGTGCTGCCTTCATGTCGGGTGGGTTACACAGCAAGCTGTGATAGAAATATTATGAGAGGAGGGAAACATAAAGTTTCCCTCCTCTCTTCGTTTCATTTCCTTTTTTCTTTATCCCGTAGGAATAAGGAGTTTTGCCGGTGCCGATGATATTTTTTGCTCTCTTGTTTCAGCGCTAAGATGAAAAACGGCGATAGCCACTACCTTCACGATGCGAAGTCGTGGCTATCATAGTTTTTCTATTACAGTTTGCTGTATGCCTGCCCGACATTATGGCAGGTCTCATTCTGCCCTCGAAAAGTTACTCTTTGATTGAGCGAGTTATGCGCATTGCGCAGAAATCTGGGCCGCACATTGAGCAGTATTCGTTGTCGGCATCTTGTTGGTTTCCACCGTGTTTGATCATCTCTGAGTGGAATTTGCGAGCTCGCGCTGGATCGTAGCTAAGGTTGAATTGGTCGCGCCAGCGGAATGAGTAGCGTGCCTTGCTCATTTCTAGGTCGCGAAGTGCTGCTGCAGGGTGTCCTTTGGCTATATCTGCGGCGTGAGCTGCAATTTTGTATGTTATTACACCTTCGCGAACATCCTCTTTGTTTGGTAGTGAAAGATGCTCTTTTGTTGTTACGTAGCATAGCATTGCTGTGCCGTACCAAGCGATTTGCGCACCACCAATTGCAGACGTTATGTGGTCGTAACCAGCTCCACAATCAGATACCAAAGGTCCTAGGGTGTAGAATGGAGCGCCGTGGCAGATCTGCTCTTGCAGCTCCATATTCTCCTTTATCTTGTGCATTGGAACGTGTCCTGGACCTTCGATAATAACCTGTACATCGTGCTTCCAAGCGATTTTGGTTAGCTCGCCAAGGGTGCGAAGCTCGCCAAATTGCGCCTCGTCATTTGCATCTGCTATAGATCCTGGGCGCAATCCATCGCCAAGTGAGAAGGCTACATCATATTGCTTTAGGATAAGGCAAATATCTTCGAAATGTGTGTAAAGGAAATTCTCTTTGTCGTTGAGCATCATCCACTTAGCCATGATTGAGCCACCACGAGATACAATTCCAGTAACGCGTTTCGTTGCGTGTGGAACATATTCGCGCAGTAGCCCGGCGTGGATTGTGAAGTAGTCAACACCTTGCTCGCACTGCTCTAGGAGTGTTTCGCGAAATAGATCCCAAGATAGGTTTTCGACCTTTCCACCTGCTTTCTCAAGCGTTTGGTACAACGGCACAGTTCCGATTGGGACTGGCGTATTGCGGATAATAGCTTCACGCGTAGCGTGGATATTCTCACCCGTAGATAGGTCCATGACGGTGTCGGCGCCCCAGCGAATCGCCCAAAGCGACTTCTCAACCTCATCTTCGATAGATGATCCAAGGGCTGAATTTCCGATGTTTGCATTGATCTTGACGAAGAAATCGCGACCTATAATCATCGGTTCGCACTCCGTATGGCACCTGTTAGCTGGGATTATGGCGCGACCTTCAGCGACTGCTTTGCGCACCTGCTCCGCTGTTATAGCACCCTCTACACCTTGAGACTCGCGAATCGCTACATACTCCATTTCGCGCGTCACTATACCGTTGCGCGCGCACCAAAGCTGTGTTTTAAACTCGCCATCGGCCTTTATGCGCTCCTCAACCCACGATTTTCGGATCTCAGGAAGACCTTTCTTGATGTCATGGTTATATGTTGGGTCGCCGTAAGGTCCCGTAGTGTCGTAGAGCAACATGTTCTCCCCGTTCTGCAGTTCGAGCTTGCGCATCGCAACTTTAAGGTCAGGGTAGTTATTGCCCGCGATATACTCCTTGCTGCTATTCTCTGCAGCAAGATCAAATAGTTTTTGTTGCGACATGTTGTTGGTCGTGATTGATTAAAAATCGAAGTAGAAATATCCGTTGTCGTTCCAGTCACCCACCGTAACACCACCAAAGACGATGTCGCGGATAGTAGAGAGTGTAAGCAAGAATGTATATTGCTTACCAACCTCGAACGGAATAATATCGCCACCAGCAGATTTCAAGATCTGCGGGATAGGTAGCACAGTAGTTTCAACAGAGGCATCAACGCTCGTTGAGTATTTAACCTCGATAAACATAGACTCTGCCTCATATTGTTGTGGCATGAGCATCAAGTAATCATCGCCGCTATTTAGTGACGTAACTGTTATTGGCGAAGGTACTTTTACTCCTTGAAGCTTCTCGTTCGTTGGGTCGTCATCATCCTTGTACTCATCAAGACTTACGACATCACCTGCCCAGATACATGTGATCGGTGTCATGAAATCTTTATCGTCACCCCACTCTAGATCAACGCTACCGCCGCCAAACGCAGAGGTCTCATCAATTGTCCAGCTATTGTTAACGAAGCTATATGTTCCCTTGTTGCGGAAGTTTCCGTCATTCTCAAAGTAGACCTTCAACGAGTGGACACGCAGCGTATCTGTTGACCCCTCAGGTGGCGACATATCAAGGCGCGCGCTAAATCCAATCTTCGACAGAGTGTGGCGGAATTGGATATTGATATCCGTATATGCTGTTCCGCCTCTATTTAGGTCAGTGCCAGCCAAAAGATCTACTTGATTCTCAATCATAAGAGGTGTTTCGTAGCCAAGAGTTGGCGCACCTGTTTGGCCAGGAACAGGCGTTGTGTGTGCTGCGCTGAAAGGCGAGAAAGCGAAGAACGACAGAAGATCCGATTGTGGCCAATATGTTATAGGGTAGTATGACCAAACATAGCTGCTGCTCTCCCAAGTGACGCTCTGTGCGAACATCCAATCTGGATATAACGCAGCAGTTGCCGTTGAAGATGTCCAATCGACCGTGTCATCTGACGAATATGCGTAGACGGTGAATCCATCTTGGCGCAAAACATCAATATCCGTTGGTGTGGCGCGCGTCTTGTCGCTATCTGTAAAGTCGCTGCCGCTTCCCGTAGAGGTTTGTGTCGTTACCATTGGGATGAACCCAATGCGTGCTACAGCGCCTTGGGTGTTGATCAGCGACTCTACCTCATAGTTGCACGCGCTAAAAATTGCGCTTGCCAAAACTGCTATGATTAATGCTCTTTTCATATCTGTTGTATATCTCTATTTGTCGTAAATATCGTATGCACATATTAATATGCGCGCACACTTTGTGGCAAATATAGGAATAAAAAATACAATTATCGCAATTTAGGGCTGTAAAATAGCATATTAATATGTTGTTTTGTTGCGGCAATATAGCTATATTTGTCAATTATGAGGAGATATTTTGTGATGTTGTTGCGACTCTTTGTCGCCATGCTAATTTTTGGTGCCTTTCAGAAGGTGCTTTTTTTGCTCTCATATTTTGGGCAGACGGCGGAGCTTTCGTTGCGTGAGTTGTGGGGTGTTTTTCGATATGGTTTGACGTTGGATATATCTACGGCGTGTTACGTATTGGCGTTGCCGTGGCTCTTGGCTCTCGTGGTGTTGATCGTAGGGTCGCTTCGGAGGGGGGCGGCAGGAGATGTGGTCGGAGGAGGTATGTGCCGTGTCATCGTGAGGTGCTATTTGGTGGTTATAGCTGCTATTGCAGCGATTATAACGACAACTGACCTGCAGCTATATAGCCATTGGGGGTATCGAATCGATGCAACGTTGCTGCCATATCTCACCTCGCCAACCGAGGCGGCAGCGAGTTTGGCGTTGAGTGACTTTGCTATAGCTGCACTCTTGTTTTTTTTTGTTGGAGGTGTTGCCCTGTGGCTGTTTTGGCGTGCGACAGAGGATGCGGTTGTCTGCAGGGTTCGAGGTGCCATAGGTCAAGTTGCAGTTGGGGCTGGTTGGATCTTGCTGGGTGGTTTGATCTTCCTCGGTATTCGCGGTGGAGTAAGCGAATCGGTGGCAAATGTTAGTAAGGTCTATTTCTGTAATAATAGCTTTGCGAACCATGCAGCGGTCAATCCGATATTCTCTCTAATGTCGTCTGTTGGTAAGGCTGAGAGGTATGGCGAGATGTATCGTTTTTTTGAGGATGAGCAGCAGGCGCAGAGCAATTTTCATAGAGCCATAACGCAGCAAAAGGAGCGCGAAAGTGGTCGTGTTGTTGGAGGTCGAGTTGTGAAAAAGGGTGTGGAGCAGCCCAATATTGTTATAATCATCGCCGAGGGCTTTACGAGGGCTATTATGGAGATGGAGGTTGATGGGCGAGAAGTGATGCCACAGCTGCGAAAAATAGCAGATGAGGGTCTTGATTTTAGTCGAGTATACGCTTCGGGATCGCGCACAGATAAGGGTGTTGTTTCGGTCTTGAGTGGATTTCCGGCACAACCAAAACTATCTATAATGAAGCTGCCTTCAAAGAGCCGCAACTTGCCTTCGTTGGCTCGAAGCTTGGGCGAGGAGGGTTATGGTTCGAGTTTCTATTATGGAGGGGATTTGGACTTTATGAATATGTCGTCATATTTGTATAGCACCGGTTGGCAGAGGCTCGTTTGGGGTGATGAGGTGTCGATGAAGATACGTGCGCTTAATAGCAAGAATGGTGGCATTGCAAATGGTGAGAAACATAGCAAGTCGCAGTGGGGTTGGCGTGACGAGGCGATGGGGGTTATATTCGCTGAAGATGTGATCGCGATGAATGAGGCGAGTAAGAAGCCATTTGTTGCAACGTGGTTGACGTTGAGTTCGCATAAGCCATTCGATGTTGGTCGCGATTGTGGATTTAATAATCCTATGTTGAACTCTATGGCATACTCTGATAGTGCGGTTGGAGAGTGTGTTGAGATGTTGCGCCGCTCGGAGGTGTGGGATGATCTTCTTGTTGTGATTGTTGCAGACCACACGTTGGGCGGTTATGGTGGTAGCCAATCATATCAGCACGCTTCGCAATATCGCATTCCACTTGTTATGACAGGTGGCGCATTGGGGCGTAAGGGGAGCGTTGGAAGCTATATGTCACAGCACGATTTGGCAGCGACACTGCTGGGTGCATTGGGTGTTGAGAGTGGCGATTTTACCTTTAGTCGCGATGTTTTTGCGAGGGGCTATAAGGGGTATGGATATTACGTTTTTAACGATGGTTTTGGTGTTGTGTCGGGATCGGGTAGTGTTGTCTATGACAATACGTTAGGCGCGGCAGTTGCAAAAGAGGGTGCTACTGCGGAGTTGCTGGTTGCGGGCAAGGCTATTTTGCAACAGACACACACTTCGATAGATCAGATGTAGGGTAATCAAAAAAAATCATTACATTTGTTAAAAGAATGAAGAAGGCGATGAAAATAGCAAGATTGGTTGCGGCGCTCTATGTGGCGCTGTTGCTTGGTTCGTGTGCGGACGATTATAGGATTTACTACTATATGACCTTGACGAATATGAGCCAAAATGCGGCAGATAATATCTACTTGACGAGCCATGTCGCGGCGCTAATCTCGACCCAAAATGACGACACTGTTTTTTACGGTACAGAGGTCGAGGCATCGGAGTGGTTCAACGAAAAATGCGATCTGCTTGAGGCGGAAGATTTCGCCCCCTCAGCGAGTGTGCTTGAGGATTCTACAGGGACAATGAACCTCATATCCAGCTATGAAACAGTGGATTACGAAGCGGTGGTTTTGACCCGCGAAATAATCTTTTTTGCTACGGCAAAATAGTAAAATTTAGGGCTAAATATTAAGGCGTGTAGGCAGCCGAAAAAGGGCGCTATGCAACGCTCTGTACTATAAATATTCCGTTCGATTTTGTCGAATGGGATATTTTGTATATATTTGTAGCAAAATGTGTAAAAATTCGAATTAAAATATTTTGTACAAAATGAAAAACATTATCACAAAAGCAGCGGCACTTTGCGCAGTAGCACTTTTTGGGTTTGTTGGTGCATCTTTCGCACAAGACTACACTCAAATGCAGACTCGCATCCTTGAGCCGCAACAGAGCTGCATCGTAAGACCTATGACTGCAGATCTAAACCTAATCAAGTCGCAGCGCGTTGTATTCGTAGCGCACTACGAGATATTGCCAGGTAAGTTTGATGTAGAGATCTACACATCTATGGCGATCGCTGCAGTATCTCGCGAATTCGAGGCTGACGTATTTGTTGCTCCACTTTGGGAGGCTGAGACGTACAAAGCTGGCAAGAGCAAGATGATCAAGGTTACAGTAACTGGTTACCCTGCACGCTACTCTGGTTTCAGACCATCGAACATGCAAGACGCTTATTTCATCAAATAATCCGAAGGGGTAAGCACCGAAAGGGAGAGCCACCAAAGGGGAAATCATAGAGAGAAATTATGAAGAAGACACTTAGAAATATAACACTTGTTGCGCTTGCTGCGGCAACTACAGCTAGCGCCGTCGCGCAAAGCTCGATCCTTCGCAGCCGCATCGACCTTAGCAGCCGCGTTGTCTACAACGAGGATACTGTCGTTGCGCCACTTGTTCCTGCTTCAGCAGGCTCTACAGCGGCAGCAACTTCTGCTGCAACGACAACAGCTGCTGCAGGTACGACTGCGGCTAGCTCTGCAACAGCTTACACTGCAAGCCAGGCGAGCTACGCTCCATCATCAACTGCAGCGGTATCTTATACGGCGGCTCCTGCTTATACGGCAGCGGTTCCTGCTACGACTTACACTGCAACGCAGAGTGCTTATAGCTACTCGCCAGTAAACGATTCAGCTTATGCTTTGGCTCACTCTGAGTCAGCTCGTGCGGCGGCTTATGCTGCTCAAACGGAGCAAGCGGCTCGTGCGGCAGCTGAGGCTGCGGCTAAGCCAATCGATTTGTCAGAGTATGGTGTAGTGCCATTTGTCTACACTTACGAGCAAGCTGGTGAGGGTAAGGCTAGTGCTACACGCATGGCTGAGGAGGCTCGCCAAATGTTGGCAGAGATCGCGGCGATTCGCGGTGGTGCTGCTCCAGCGACAACAGCTCCTGCTGCAACTTCGGCTCCAGCTTCAGATACATACGTTGTTGCTCCTGCAAAGGCTCAACGTGGTAAGAAGGGTGCTGCAACAGTAGCAACAACGACTGCTCCAGCAACTTCGGCTCCTGCTGCAACAGCGGCTCCAACGACATACGCTCCAACATATTCTGCTGCTCCAGCAACAACTGCAACGGCAGCTCCAACTGCTGCAACATCTGCAGAGGCTGCTCGCATCGCTGAGTATGAGCGCCGTGAGGCTCAATATAGAGCTATGGTTGCGCAACGTGAGGCTGAGGCTATTGCTGCAGCTGAGCGCCGCGCGGTAGAGGAGGCAGAGTACAAGGCTTTGGTCGAGGCTGAGAAGGCAGCGAAAGCTGAGGCTAAGGCTGCTGAGAAGGCTGCAAAGGCTGAGGCTAAGGGGTCAAAGTCAGCAGCTTCTGAGAAACCAGCTAAGGAGGCTAAGGGTTCAACCAAGCAAACAGCTACGGCTGCGCCAGCTCAAACAACTGCTGCTACAGCACCAGTTGCAGAGCAAGCGGTAGCGGTTGAGAAGCAGAAGAAGGTTGTTGAGCGTCCTAACTTGATCGCGGTGGGCTACCAAGGCGCTTCGCAGTTCGATGCTAACGCATTCTCATTGATGTATGCTAAGGTGCGTGTTGTTGGTGGTTACGTTCGCGGTGCTATCGGTAACTCGTACAACTATATGGATACAGTTCCTAGCATGGCTGACGAGAACCCAAGCACAAAGAGTTTGTACGCTTCTCTTGGTGGTGGTGTTATGTTCCGCATCGCAGGTTTCATTATGCCTTACGTCGGAGTATCTGGTATCAGCCACAAGTTTGGTTATGAGTATGCGTTGGAGAATACATCAACTTCGTCAACAACGACAACAACAGAGTATACTCGCTCTCCTCTTACGCGATTCACAATTGCGCCAGAGGTTGGTTTGAATATCCGCATGGGTCGTATCAACATCAATGGTTCGGTTGGTTATATCCCAGCTACGTCAACTGTTAAGTATGAGCTGCCAGCAGCGTTTATGTATAACGCAGGTCTAGGTCTTTCGTTCTAGGCTAGGCGACACAGATATATACGAATGTATATTAGACGGACTCTTTGGGGTCCGTCTTTTTTTGTATGGTGAAGGTTTTATTATTTGATTAATTTTTATATATTTGTATAAATATGTTGTCAAATCGGCGGCATGAAATCAAAAAATATAATATATGGGTAAGGCTTTCCAAAGTTTTTTCATCTGGTTGTTTTTGGCGATTGCGCTAGCGGGGTTCAATGGTTGTGCAACGATCGATTTTGATGACCTTGTCGGCGCGCAGGGCAATAGTGGCTCTGGTTCAGGTTCGGATGAGAATCTTGATGAGGAGAGTGATGAGGATGTTGAGGGCGAAGGTGAAGGAGAGGTTGAAGATGAAGAGGAGCCAGAGGAGGAGCCGGCACCATCGATATATTATAGTGTGGTGTATGAAACTAACATTGGTAGTTACGTTGCGCCAGATCAGGTTGCGGAGGGTGTTGCGGCGGCGCGACCAGCTAACCCAACGTGTGACGTTGCAAATTTCGTAGGTTGGTATACGGGTTATGATTATGAGGAGGCGTGGGATTTTGCTACGCCTATAGAGGGTGATGTTACGTTGTATGCGAAGTGGGATCTAACACTTTTTGTCATCTCTACGGCGGACGAGTTTGTCTCTTATGGTGTTGATGTTGTTGACCTAAACGATGATAGCGCGGCAATTTTGTTGACAGATATTGATCTTGGTGGTAGCGATTGGACACCTATCGGAACGGCAGACAAACCATTTAGTGGCTACTTCTACGGCAATGGTTTTACTATAAACAATCTTACTATTTCCAATGCGGCGAGCGATGCTGCTTCGGGGCTTTTTGGTTATGTTAGCGATGCTATGATCCGCGATGTGCGTTTGGCGGATGTGAATATCACATCTGGTTTGTATGCGAGTGCGCTTTGTGCCTATGTTATGGGTTCGGTCGCTATTGAGAAGTGTTTGGTTGGCGGCGGTTCGGTCATCGAGGCGTTTGGTGCCTCTTCGACTGCTTATGCTGCTGGTTTTGTCGCTTATGGTGCGAGTGGTTTCATTTTGATTGATGATTCGCACAATGTTGGTGATATTTCTGCTTCTAACGGCACTACTTCGTATGCTTATGCTGCTGGGTTTGTTGGTCGTGCTGCGACCGGTTTGTCGGGTGGCGTTGTAATCACGAACTCTACTAATAGGGGTGCAATCTCTGCGGAGGGGTATCAAGGCGCTTATGCAGCAGGTATTCTGGGACGTAACAATGCAATTGCAAGGATAGAGAATGCAACGAGTAGCAGTGCTATTGGGGCTTACGCTACAACTGGCACGGCCTATTCTGGTGGTATTGTGTCGCTTGCGAGTGTCAACCTTACGCTTAGCGATGTATATAACAGTGGTGTAGTTGTTGGTGCTTCGCTTGGCGATACTAGTAGCTATGTAGGAGGTATCATCGGCTATTTGGGAGCTAGTAGCACGACTGTTGCGACAAATGCTCTTAATAGCGGTATCGTTTCGTCTAATGCTAATTCGACTGGTACTAGCTCTTCGTCAAAGAGCAGCTCTGGCGGTTTTGCTGGTGCTGTGACTGGTTCGTTGACTCTTTCAACATTCTGTAATACGGGGTTTGTTGGACCGAGTGAGAAGTCGCTTGCGACTTCATATTCGGGTGGTGTTATTGGTCACGTTATTGGCCATACAAATACGGTTGTGAATGCTTTTGACTTCTATAACTGTGGTTCTGTTGGAACGCAGATTTCGGTTTTGGATGTTAATGACTCTTACGCTGGTGGCGCTATTGGACTCAACGAGAGTGCAAATGTTTCGCTTGGTAACTCATATAATTGCGGTACGATTGGCTCAGATAGCGATCACTCGCTGTTTGGTGCTGTTGCGGGTGTTAGCAGTGCGGATATGGCACTTACGGGGGTCTACTATCTTGCAGGTACGAGCTATGACTGCGACTATGGCGGTGTCTCTATCTCTGCATCTCAGATGAAGGCATCGGCGTTTGTTGCTACGCTTAATAGCTTGTCGAGTGGCTCATGGCGCACCGATAACGCCTATATCAACAACGGTTATCCGCTTCTTACGGCGCTTACATATTAAGCAACGGCGTGCGGGCGAAAGAACAAAACGGCAGCTAATTTGCTTATTGTGCGAGCCAATGGTGGTATATCGAAATATTATCGTACCTTTGCGCCACAATGAGTATAGAAGAGAATCAATTCGAGCAACTGGGCCTGTCGGGCGAGTTGCTACGCGCCATTGAGGCGAAGGGCTTCAAAGCCCCAACACAGATCCAGAGCTTGGTAATCCCTAAATTGCTGGAGGGCGATGGTGACATCATCGCTAGATCACAAACAGGAACAGGTAAAACTGCAACATTTGGTATTCCAATCTTGCAGAAAATTGATAAGTCGGCGCAGGGCGTGAAGGCAATTATCCTTGTACCTACGCGCGAGCTTGCTATTCAAGCCGCTGATGAACTACAATCGTTCAACGCTGAGTTGCGATTGTCGATCACTGCCGTTTATGGTGGTGCTGCTATGAGCGATCAGCTCAAAAAGTTGGCGAAGGGTGTCGACATCGTTGTCGGTACCCCAGGTCGTACACTTGACCATATTCGCCGCGGAACGTTGAAGCTGGGCAATATCCAATATCTAATCTTGGATGAGGCTGATGAGATGCTGAACATGGGATTTGTGGAGGATGTAGAGGAGATCATGAGCCATACGCCTGAGGAGCGCCGTGTGATGTTGTTCTCGGCAACGATGCCGCAGCGTATCTTGAAGCTTTCGGAGCGCTACATGAAGGATGTCGAGATCGTAAAGATTGAGCAACAACAGATGACGACGACAAACGTGGAGCAGATCTACTACGAGCTTCGTGAGGCGGATAAGTTTGATGCTATGACGCGTATCATCGACATAAATTCTGATTTCTATGGCATCGTATTTTGCCGTACGAAGATGAATGTTGACGATGCGGTCAACAAATTGCTTTCGGCTGGCTACGCTGCGGACGGTTTGCACGGCGATGTGTCGCAGGCTTCGCGCGAAAAGATCTTGAAGAAGTTTAAGGCTAAGACAATCAACATATTGGTTGCGACAGATGTTGCGGCGCGCGGTATTGATGTCAACAACTTGACGCACGTTATAAATTATGGCCTTCCGCAAGATTCGGAGAGCTACGTACATAGAATTGGTCGCACGGGTCGCGCTGGGAACAAAGGTACAGCGATCACATTCGTTACGAAGGGCGAGATGCGTTCGTTCGGATTTATGAAGCGCGATGTAAAGACCGATATCAAGTGTGCGGAGTTGCCAACGGCGAAGGATATCATCGAGATGAAGCGTGGCAAGATCAAGGTTGATATGCAGGCTATCATCGAGGGCGAGGCGTATCGTTCGCACGAGCAGATGGCAGCGGAGCTTTTGGAGAGCTACTCGGCAGAGAAGGCTGTTGCAGCGATGTTGCAGTTGGCATTCAAGAACGAGCTAGATGAGTCGAGCTATGCTGAGATTCGCTCATTCTCATCTGGTGAGCGCAAGGATTCGATCCGCTTGTTCATCGCTGTGGGTAAGAAGGATGATTATACGGCGCGCATGATCACCGATATGTTGAAGGAGAAGTGCTATTTGAACGATAGCCAAATCCACGATGTTTCGGTCTTGGAGAACTACTCTTTCGCGAGTGTTGCGAAGGAGCATGCCAATAGTGTCGTAGCATCGTTGGGTATGAATGGCGACCGCCCTATGGCGGAGATCACACGCGGAGAGCGCGGTGGTAGTCGCCGTTCAGATCGTGGCGATAGAGGTGGTGACCGCGGTGGCCGCTCATTTGGTGGCGATCGCCGCCGCAACGAGAGAGAGTTCTCTGATAGAGGAGATAGAGGCGGTCGCCGTGACCGTTCATACGGTGGCGATCGCGATCGCGGAGGTCGTTCAGATCGTGGTGATCGTGGTGGACGTTCGGATCGTTCAGATAGAGATTCACGCGGCGCAGGACGTTCGGGCGGTCGCGAGGAGAGAGCTCCACGCAAGGAGTTCAACCGCGGAGGTGGCGGCGATAGCGCACCGAAACCACGCCGCGAGAAGGCACCATCGATGATGTCAAACGAAGGATTCGACTGGTCAATGTTCACTATGGGAGGCAACTCATGGGACGATCGCGGAACAAACAAGAAGAAGAAAAAATAGACTTTTTGCCCTTTTTTGAGGCTCAAAGTTTGTTGAACGAGAAAAAATAACTACATTTGTGGCGCATTGTCGACAGTCGTGTCGGTGGTGTATAACTTAATTTAATTAATAGTATGAATACTTACGAAACCGTTTTCATCGTCACTCCCGTGCTTTCTGAGGCTCAGGTGCTTGAGGTTGCTGACAAATTCCAAGGCGTTATCGCCGAGAACGGGGGTCAGATTACGAGTAAGGAGAACTGGGGCTTGAAGAAGCTTGCTTATCCTATTCAAAAGAAGACAACCGGATTTTACTACCTACTTGAGTTCACTGGCGAAGGTGACATCATCGAGAAGTTGGAGACACAATATCGTCGTGACGAGCGTGTTATCCGTTTCCTAACATTTAAGCAAGACAAGTTTGCTGCAGAGTACGCAGTACGTCGTCGCGCGAAACTTTCTAACAAGTCGGAGGAGTAAATCATGGCAGATAACAGACCACAATCAGAGATTCGCTACCTAAATCCGGTAGCAGTAGATGTAAAGAAGAAGAAATATTGCCGTTTCAAGAAGTTGGGCATCAAGTATGTTGACTACAAGGATGGCGAGTTCTTGAAGAAGTTCTTGAACGAGCAAGGTAAGATCCTTCCTCGTCGTTTGACAGGAACATCTCAAAAGTTCCAAAAGAAGGTGGCTCAAGCTGTAAAGCGCGCACGTCACTTGGCAATTTTGCCTTTCGTAACCGATTGTATGAAATAATAAAGAGCGTAAACAATGGAGATTATATTGATCAAAGATGTCGAGAACGTAGGTTTCGCTAACGATATCGTAAATGTTAAGCCAGGTTACGCAAACAACTTCCTTATCCCACAAGGGTACGCGAAGTCTGCAACATCATCGGCTAAGAAAATTCTAGCAGAGAACTTGCGTCAACGTGCGCACAAGGATGCAAAGATCCTTGCTGACGCTCAAGCGCAAGCAGAGAAGGTATCAGCATTGGCTATCTCAATCAGCGCAAAGGCTGAGGAGGGTCGTTTGTTCGGTACTGTTACTGCAGCAGCAGTTGCTGAGGCATTGACAGCGAAGGGTGTAGAGACAGATCGTAAGGCTGTATCTATCGAGACACCAATCAAGACTGTTGGTGAGTACGAGGTTTCTGTACGCATCCACCGCGATGTTAAGGCTACAGTTAAGTTGTCTGTAGTAGCTGAGTAAGCTAATATATATAACTATATATAGCAGGGGCTGTCCATTGGACAGCCCCTTTTTTGTTGAATACCTCATGCCCTCCTGGGCTCTATTCAGTATCTCGTCGTGTTGCGTCCACACCATAACGCATAAAATGATGCTGCAAAAGACCATAGAACTAACAAACCTACTGCTTAGTCGAGACTGCTTGCCATGCGATTTGCTTCGAGAAACTTTTTTGCCTATATTTGTAGATCAGCAGAGGAGTAAAAAATAGATTAAATATGAGAAGTATGAAAGGGAAAATTTTGTGGATGGCGGCGGCTATGGCGATCGCTATCTCTTGTGGAGGTGATAATCAGCTTAAGTCGACACTCTACAGCGATGGGCTGCAATATGGCGAAGGTAGTGTGGTGTATGGTTCAACACTGCTAATTTCGAATTTTGGCATAGATGAGCTAAATCCACTCAACAGCGAGGGCAAGGGGTATATCGCGCAATTTGACGGCGATCAGATTAAGCCATTCATCGTTGCAGATGGCAACCTTAGCGCACCGAAGGGTATGGCGATTAAGGATGATTTTTTGTATGTTGCCGATGTGTCGAAGGTGGTGATATATAACCTGCAAGAGCGCGATGCGGCTCCAAAGATTGTGAAGATGCCTTTTGGTAACCAGTTTGTAAATGATATTGCTATCAGTGGCGATACTGCTTATATCTCAGTAACAAATAGCGGTCGAATCTTTGCGCTCGACATCTCATCGCCGAACGAAATTAGCGCTAAGAGCCTAAAGTCGTATGCTAGAGTTGTTGGCGCAAATGGTTTGTTGATAGATGGCAACACGATGTATGTTGCCTCATGCCCTGCTGACGGCGTTACAACGCAGGCAAATGTGATATATAAGATCGAGGATCTTGCGGCGCCAGTCGTTACGAAGCTTATGGAGCGCCCAGGGCAGTATGACGGTCTTGCGAAGAGCGGCGAGAAGCTTTACTTCACAAATTGGGTTGCTGGTGAGCTTGGCTATGTCGACCTGCATAGTGGTGAGGTTGTCGTAGAGAGCCTTTCGGGTGATGTTGCGCTTTCTGGGCCAGCCGATATGTCGCTGTTCAACGGCGCGTTGTACATTCCAGATCTACCTACGAGCCGCCTAGTGAAGGTTGCGCTTTAAGCTACAAATCTCTACTTATACGACGAGATCTTAGCTAGTTTTGTGAAAAGAGCGATGCTTGCGCAGTGATATTGCGCAAGCATTTTTTATATTTGCTGTGGGAAGAAATTTTAGCTATATTTAGAATATGAAACACATTAGTAGATACGTGAAGCTGTTGAGTATAATCAAGCGGCGAGGAGATGCAGGTATCTCATTCGAAGAGATTGCCGAGCAGTGGTGTAGTGCGTTTGACGAGGAGAGTTTCTCAAAACGAACGTTCCACCACCAGAAAGGGCGCATAGAGGAGGTTTTTGGCGTAGAGATAGTTTGCGATCGCAGTACGAGTCTATATCGGATAGAGGGTGGCGATGCGATGAGAGGCGATAGCGTGCAGAAATGGTTGCTCGACACATTCTCCGTTACCAATACAATATCCTCGTGCAGGAGCTTGCAGGAGCGTATTTTGGTGGACGAGGTGCCATCGTCACACCAATGGTTAACCACAATTCTCGATGCCATGAAGCAGTGCCTAACGCTAGATATGCGCTACCAATCGTTCAAGGCTGATGAACCGTCGGATATGGAGTTAGAGCCTTATTTCGTTAAGCAGCACAACAATCGTTGGTATCTATATGGTGTTGTGCGAAACAAAAATGAGGCGAAACTGAAGCTATATGCGCTCGATAGAGTTCAGTCGCTCGAAATTGGCAAGAATGGCTTCGCTTTGCCTAACGATTTTTCTGCAAACGATACGCTTTACACAGCCTTTGGTGTCGCAATTTATGATGATGTAAAACCAAGGTTGATAACGCTAAAAACTTATGAAAAAAAGTCGAAATACCTTGATTCATTGCCACTGCACCACTCTCAATGTAAATTGAGCGATGATACTTATGAGATATATGTTGCGCCAACTGATGAGCTCTACAATCGTATATTGAGCCATGCAAGCGACATCGAAATTGTATCTCCAGCAGAGGTGCGCGATGAGTTCAAGAGTAGGTTAAAGAAAGTTTCGGAGAGATATGTATAGCTTTAATTTTAAGGGTTTTGATATTATAGCAATATCCGACACACACGGAAAACATCGAGGGTTGTCAATACCGAAGTGTGACATCTTGATTCACTTGGGCGACATCTGCAACTATGGAGACAAGGCTCAGATGAGTGACTTTTTCGAGTGGTACAGAGTGCAAGAAGCCGAAATAAAGATTCTGGTTGCAGGCAACCACGATGCGGAGTTTGCCGATGGGCTGGAGGCTTTTCGCTCGCTTGTTTCTGAGGATATCTCCTTTCTGGATAACTGCAAGGCGACAATCGAGACGGAGCAGGGCGACATATCTTTTGCCACAATTCCTGCGCGGTTAAAGGGGATAGGCGAGTATTGGGTCGATTTGGATGGTGTCGATATACTACTAACCCACTGCCCACCGCGCGGCATATTAGATGGTTCGAAGCGCTACGGCTCGCATCGCCTTTTGCAACACATCGAGGCTTCGGAGAGTAGACCAAAATTGCACCTCTTTGGTCACGTCCACAACGACGCACCGAGCGAAATAGAGATCAACAAAACAAAATATATTAACGTAACACAAAAACTGTAAAACAATGGAGAATAAAATAATAGGATACTCTGAACGTGGAATCATGAATGCTATCTTATACACAATTGGAAATGACAAGAAGAAAGTAGCGGAATTTTTGACCACAATTACAGGGAAAAAGGTAGTCGCAAGCGATAACTACAAGATATATATTGAGCACTCTCTATCAGGTTTTGGATCTCCCGATACGGTTATTATACATAATAATGTTGTCTATTTTATAGAATTCAAAGTTTGTGCAGGTGTTAAAACTTGGAGCCTAAAGAAACAATGCGAAGATTACAAAAGTAAGAAGTATGATGCATCTAATGTCTTCTATCAATTATATCTAAAAAAGCTGTTGTTTGATGCAGAAGTAGAGGGTGAGTTTGTTGTTAAAGATGAAAAGGCGAATGGAAAAGGGAAGGATATGGAGCGTAAGATTGGTAGCAACGAGTGCGTTAAAAGTTTGTTTGACGAAATTAAGAATGATAAGTGCTCTGGGGTTGAATATATTGGAATCGTTCCAAAGGTAGAGAAGGATTTTGGTTGTGGGGAAGAAGGTTTCTTGTTTTGCGAATGGAGCAAACTATTAGAGAACTATGGAGATTGTAAAATGGTGACAGATACAATGAAGCATAACAATAAAAACAATCAAATATATTATCCATGAAAATAACCATACACCGAGGCATAGATCAGATTGGCGGTTGCATCACGGAGATTGAGAGCAGTTCGGGGGCGCGTATCATCATCGATTTGGGGCATAACCTGCCCGATGGCGAGGGCAATATTATTGATGATCTTGCGACAAAGGAGGCTGTTGCGAAGTTGACAGATGGTATCGATGCGGTTCTCTATACCCACTATCATGGCGACCACGTTGGTTTGTCTAATCTTGTGCCTGAGAATGTGCCACAATATATTGGCAAGGTGGCCCGTGAGGTCTGCATATGCAAGCATAAACGACTTTCGAAGATCAAGGGGCGTAAGGCTCAGTCGCTGGAAGAGGTGGCGACCTTCGAGGCAATGAAGTTTATGACAGCAGGCAGATATTTCAAAATAGAGGATATAAAGGTTACGCCATATTTTGTGAGCCACTCCGCTTATGAGTCGTTTATGTTCTTGATTGAAGTGGACGGCAAGAAGGTGCTGCATACGGGCGATTATCGCGACCACAGCTACCTGGGAGGGGGATTAGAGAAGATGTTGAAGAAATATGTAAAACAGGTCGATATATTGATAACCGAGGGGACAATGCTTTCGCGCAACTCTGAGAAGGTGCGCTCAGAGCAGGAGTTGCAAGCGACCTTTGCCCAGATTATGGCGGAGTACAAAAATGTATTTGTTATCAGCTCCTCTACGGACTTAGAGAGGTTGTCAACGATAAAAATGGCACACCGAGAGGCAAAAGCAAAAATGCCAATTGTAACTGATAGCTTCCAAAAAAAGATAATGAAGATATTTACTGAGAATCTCAAGGAGAAGTCAGCGCTTGGATTGTGGGACTTTGGGACTATATACAACTACCGCTCCACGAACAGCAAGCTTCTGACGTGGATGCGCAATAGGGGATTCACGATGTTTATTCGTTCGAATGGCAAATATAATGATTGGCTGAATGAGTTGCTGCCGAAGTTAAAATCGAGCGAAACGATAGTTATATTCTCAATGTGGAAGGAGTATGTGAACGAAGAGAGCAAACATGCGATTCAGGGCTATTGCGATATGTTTCGTAGGTTCGACAATAGGTTGACCATCCACACCAGCGGCCACGCTTCGAAGGGGTGTATCGAGCGAGTTTGCAAACTAACAAACCCTCGTCTTGCTATTATTCCTATACATAGCGAGCGTTCGGCTGATTTCCAGAATCTAAATATCGGCGATGAGCTAAAGGCGAAGGTCGTTCTGAAGTCAAAGGCGATTGACGATGTCGTAATATCAGTATAAGGTGGTGTGGCAGCTTGTGTTTCCTCATGTGGGCATGAAAAGTATGATTGTACATCGCTCTCGTATTGTTTCATTCACTAGCGCAATTTTTATGTCGTTTCCAAATTTTTATGCACGATTGATAGTCTGAATTTTATTTTGGTAGCTTGACATCTACTTGATGCAATATGTCGGCAGTGAGTTTTGATAACGGTCTTTTTCCGTAATCTTTTGTGTCAACATAATTTCCAAATATAATACGTTTTATATCAGAATCATTCAATCCCAAACCTTTGAAATTGTTGCTTAATGCCTCGCAATACTTTTCATTGTAAGCTTGCGCCTTAAATACAATCTCCTCTGCAATGTCTTTATGCTCATTGTATAGCTCTGTCAATAAAAAAGTCTCTACATTTTTATCTGCATTAGATTGGTTTTGTAACTCAATATCCCAGAGTTTCCTGTCGCTATTAAGGATGCACTTATCAATTTTGTCAATCGCAAATCTGCAATTATCGGCAAAGCCCTTTTCGTGTGGATTTATCTCTATCTCTTTTTCGCCCTTTATATGGTTGCATGTTGGACAAGAGGGAATCAGATTGTAGAATGAGAGGGCAAAAAATGGATATTTTGATTTTGCCTTAAAGTGGTCGAACTGCGGTCGCACACTGTTTTGGCCTCTTGCTCCCTTTTTAATCGTGGATGTGTAGTTTCTGTTGCAGTAGGGGCAGACTTTAACACCTAGTTCCTCGGCGAGCCAATATCCGTGTTTATTGATAAACGCAGTGTATTGTTTCTTCATGTAATTCTTAAAGATTTTGAATCCTTTTAATTCTTTTAACTTTTTGCCGCTACATTCGTTAAAAAACATATCCTCATAACGAGGCATATCTTTGGCTTCGCACAGAACTATGCTCTCTAAGTTTGCTTGAAAAAGAGCATACAACTCATTTGCTATTTTCGCGCCAGCTTTAGTTGCAATTTTTGTTGGCGGGCCTTCCTTCTGCATCCTCTCATTTATGCGATTAAGAAACGCCGTCTTGATCTGCTCTATGTTTTTAATATCTATCTTAATCATTCTTCAGCTCCTTTTCTAGGCGATTTATCTCTTCCTGATGAAAATCTATTTGCTCTCTAATCGAACTCTTTTCATGGTGAGAATTTAATTTGTTATCGTATATGTTCAATAGTTGTTTTTGTAGTATAGGCTCACCAACAAGGTCAATCTCTTTTTTTATTTCTTTTAATTCTGTTATTGATAACTCTTTGTCGCAGTTTAATTTGTCAAACAAACCTACAATCTTCTTCTTTGCGAACTCGCCCATCGGAAGATCCATAAAGAAGCTATCCTTGTAGAGTGTGTGGATGTTTGCGCCAAAGGTATTCGGCAGTGGCTCCTCCTTTTCTTCTTTCTCCTCATTGTCTTTCTTGTCTTTGAGTTGCAGTATGTTGCAATGTGGTATATCTGAGAGAATCATAGGCGAGTGCGTGAGCAAGCAGATGTTTATTCCTTCAATATTCTTCAGCCCTAGCATACCAATATATTTTATGAGGTCACTTACCTGCTTTCGTTGCATCTCAGGGTGGTAGCATAACTCTATCTCATCTAATATTATATTTGCGAATTTATATTTTACCCTATTCTTGCCCTCTTCAGAATAGTGAGCTGAATCCAAATTTCGAAGATGGTATAGTATTGTTGCGTTAGAGAATATATACTGCTTCTCGCCAGAACTTAACTTGCTAAATTGGAATGACGAATTATTAGAGTTCTTTTTAGACTCTTTTAATGTTATATCAACATTAAAAATCGGCGGAGGTAAAAAGTTTAAGATATCGCTATTCATAAACTCAAGTGCTGTTTTGTTTGTAAAAAGCTCTTTTGTTTTCGTCTCTAATTCTAAAACATTCGTATTTAACTTTTCGACAGACATATTCATGTCGTGTAAGTATGATTCGTTTGATAAATACTTATAAACCAACGCCTGCCGAAGTTTTAGCGTGATGTGCGATTTGTCGCGCATTAATTTGCCGATTGCATCTTTGATTACGGACTCAATATCACCATTAGTCTCACTGTCAGGGTCATATCCGTCCCCAGATAATATTTTCGCCCAAGAGAGCCTCCATGTTCCGAGAATATCGCGGTATTTCTCCGAAGTTTTAATTGTTTTTGTTATAATATACCAATCGTGATAGTTCTCAGGAATCCCGTTTATCTTAAACTCTTGATTGTAAGAAGGCGTTATTCCAAGTTGCTCATGCCACGTTCTGAGTATTGTATTGCCAAAGATCTCTATATTTTCAAGGTATGATCTTACTATGTTATTTTCGACTATATATAGGTCTCGCTTATTTAATATTACATCTATAAGTTGTTTGCAAACTCTACTTGGGTCCTCAATTATTTGTTTAAATCCATTAAGGTGTTCATTGATGGTGTCAAGAATAAATTTGGCAACTTTCGCTGATGTGTCATCAAAATCACTTATCGAACGTAGTGAAATTTCTTCTACCTCTTTTGTCTCGTTGACTTTTGTGATTCTTTTGTTTTTGTCTTCATTAACCATTAGCGATATGAAGCGATTGTATGTCAAGTACTTTTCGTTGTTTACATCTATGCAACCTTTATGGCGAAATGGATTTATCACAATAGGAGCCTTGTATCCGTCATTTTTGTGAAATAGACCTCTCAGCCAGTAGATACCGTTGTCGTATCCATCTGTTGTTTCTATATGCAAAGGTGTCTCGTTTTTGTACTCATGCTCGTTGTATGCGTATAATGAGTAGTTGACAATGATAGAGTGAAAGAAGCAGTCGAGTTGATGAGTTTCAAACTCACTGTCAGTGCAATTTTGCAGACGTTCATCTTTTATGAGTATCAACTCTGCGGACTCTTTAGCCTCTGTTGCTAACTTCGTCATCTTGCATGTACTACTCTTGCCATCTTCTGCACAGTTGCATTCCAGTGCATAGAGTTGGTCTTTGATTGCGTAGTATAGCTTTGCTACCAGTCCGGGGTTTATCTGCATGTTCTCTCTGTGGTCTATCACTCCATTGCACGAATAGCTGTTGATGATTCGCAGCAGCAGATCTATGAGGTTGCTCTTTCCTGACCCATTCCTACCTACAAGGGCGTGGATAGATATTTTACCATCTTGATCAAAGAAGTTGTTTGGTAGAACTATTTTATTATCTATTTCGTAGCTGTTTTCATCTTTGATTGTGTATCCTTTGTAGAAGTAATATTTCTTGCCAATTTCAAGATTCTTGTGAATGTATTCAGCGCACCCTTCTAAGGCTTCGATTGCGATTAGTTTAAATTTGCTCATGACTGATAGTTGTTATACGAATATATTTTGAGACAGTGATTTATTACAAAGTTAAAAAAATAACAAATAGTTTAACAACCATAATCCAAAAGGTTGCTATTTAATCTTAGCTTATTATATTGTCTTTTTGTGGATTATGAGGTAGTGTATAATGTTCACATTGCTCGAAAATGTTTGGGTGTCCAGAGGGCTTGCTCTTTGGCTTATGGGGGGGGGTAGCGGCACTAATATGTGCAAAAATTACACAACCAGTCGTTGCAGTTTCACTGACTACTGAATTTGCGTGTAAAACTGGGTGCAGGAAAAGGAAAACGGGTTGTAGCGACTGCTACAACCCGTTTTTGGCGGAGAGAGAGGGATTCGAACCCCCGGACCCGTGAAGATCAGTGGT
>JBCQUJ010000024.1:0-2554 GCA_047174045.1 Rikenellaceae bacterium | reverse complement strand
AGGATCACCTAGCAACATCAAAAACGAGGAGTTGACCTGGGAGACTACTACTCAAACCAATGTGGGAGTAGACCTATCACTATTCAAGGGTCGATTGAGTTTTACGTTTGACTACTACTATAAATACACACGCGACATGTTGATGAGCGTAGACCTACCCGCGCCATATCCAAATATTATGCGCAACGAGGGAGAGATGTCGAACCGTGGATTAGAGATCACCATCTCTTCGGTGAATATCACAAAGAAAGATTTTGTCTGGACAACCGACTTTAATATCTCTCGCAATGTCAACAAGTTGGAGTCATTGGAGTTGCAGCAGGTATATTACTATGGAATGACATCTGATGTAAACAACAACTACGCTATTCGTATGGAGCCAGGTCAGTCGCTGTCGATGTTCTGGGGATATATCTCAGATGGTGTAGATCCAGAGACAGGAGACTTGATCTATCGAGATCTCAATGGCGATGGAGATATCACCCCTGCTGATAAGAGCTATATTGGTGATGCCAACCCTGCATTCACCTTTGGAATCACCAACAACTTCTCGTGGAAGGGCTTTAACCTCAATGTTTTGGTTACGGGATCATATGGAAATGACATCTTCAACGCTTCGAGAATCGAGACTGAGGGAATGTATAACGGAAATAACCAGACCACAGCTGTATTGGATAGATGGCAGATCCCCGGGCAGATCACCGATATGCCTCGTGCGACAACCGATGCCTACAACCTCAAGAACTCAACTCGTTGGATAGAGGATGGTTCATATATCAAGATCAAGAGCATCACACTTGCCTACGACTTCACTGGTCCAAGGCTAAATAAATTGAATATCTCAAGGGTACAGCCCTATATAACACTGAACAACTTCATCACCTTTACTAAATACTCGGGCTACGATCCTGAGGTTAGCCAGATGAGTGGTGCTACTCAGATGGGTATAGATTGGGGAACATATCCAAATGTAAAGAGCGCAATTGTCGGATTGAATGTTAATTTCTAAATGAGCGAAAGATATGAAAATGAAAATGAATATAAAATATAGTATCGTACTGCTCGTGGCTCTCTGCGCCTGCGAGTTGGATAAATACCCAACGACGATCTATAACGAGAATAATGTCACTACATCTAGCGATAGTGACTCGGCGATCACTACACGAGAGGATATTTTGGGTCAGCTAGAGGCAATGTATAGCTATATGAGTGGCGATATGCAGAACTATTGGTATCGGTTAATTGTCATAAGCGATGTCCGTAGCGACAACGCCTATGGAGGAAATATGAGTGAGGCAAAGGTGGTTGCTGTGGAGTCAAACAGGATCGATAGCGACAATGATATTGCCTATGCACTTTGGAACTACTCGATGAATGCAATCGATAAGGCGAATCAGATAATCTGCTATATCGATACGGTGAAGGCGAATGACTCATCGTTGACAACTACGGAGTATAACGAGTGGTTGTCGGAGGCACTAGTGTGGAGAGCCTATATCTGGATCAATATGATCTATCTCTTTGGGGATATTCCAATGGTTACGGAGATTCCACCCGCAATCACCTCGGCTAATATCGAGGAGGTATATCATCTCTACTTCCCCGAAAGAGTATCTCCCGATCTTGTTGGAGCGCAGATTATTGCGGATGTTGAGAACTTCGCATGTGACAATGCCCCCGCCGTTGAGAGCGATAAATTTAAGATCACAAAGGGTTTTGCACACGGTGTGATGGCGCGATTCTACGCAATGCCACACTTCCGCAATTGGAGTAAGGTTATTGAGCATTGCGAGGCGGTTGAGGCTCTGGATTATACCCTGACAACTAACTACGGTGATATGTGGAGCTATGACGACACTATGGCGGAACAAGATACCACCGAGTCGATCTTCGAGGTCTCATGGTCGAGTCAAACTTCGGGTTCATGGCTGTGGATGATGTTCTACCGCAATGCCTTTAGCCCTAGCGACGGCTTCGATTGGGCTAAGTGGTGTACACCCTCAAGACTCCTTACCAGTGCCTACGATAAAGAGGGAGATACAGAGCGAAAAGAGGCTTCGGTGGTCTACGATGAGACAAGATGGTCATTCCACTACCCATCTAACAACTACGCCTTTATGCACAAGCTCCCTACCAATGTCACACCAATCTATATTATGCGACTTGCCGATATTAAGCTGCTCCATGCCGAGGCTTTGGCAAATAGCGGTTCAGCTTCGGATGCTATCGAGATTGTAAATTATATTCGTTCTCGTGCAAAGATCGCAACCCTAGATACTAATATGGATGCCACCGCAGCACGTGAGGCGGTTCTGCATGAGCGTCGTTTGGAGCTAGCTTTCGAGGGACATCGATGGTTCGATCTTCTCAGGTATGATGATGATTACTCAACCCTAATTTCGGTTTGTGATGCAGTAAATGCAGCGGATAGCTACTATCAGACACGCAAGGCAATGACCGAACGAACAGCACTAATGCCTATCCCGACAACCGTACTTGATAACAATACTAACATAGAACAAAACTTAGGTTACTAAAAACTATAGCCATGAAA
>JBCQUJ010000018.1:0-18971 GCA_047174045.1 Rikenellaceae bacterium | reverse complement strand
TGTTGATGTCATTGGTGGATACTCCTTATCGTCACTCTTGATGTTGGTCAATCCATTGAGCCAAGAGTAGAGGAATCTAAAGAATGTTGATTTTGTCTCACCCTCTAAGTCCCACCACCTATAGTCACCTCCCGGATTGCCGTTTGGCTCTTTCATGAAAAATAACACTCTGCGTTTGGATCCTTCAAGTATCTTTTCCTCATTTACAGCCTTATTCGTGATGAGGCCATCTTTACAGAAGCCGTCGTCATTAACGTGTTTTTTCCATTCTTTAAATAGGTTCTTCTCTTGCTCTCTTATACTCATATTGCAAATGTAGTTATTTTTTGCGATTCCCAGTTTTGCTTTATTACAAGGTGTTTTCGAGGTGTGCGGAATTGCTGCATAGCGATATAATATGCCAATATTTTTTTGTGTGTGCAGTAATATTGGTATAGATTGTTGCTACATGCAGGGCGAGTTTATTTTAGTGTCGCTTGTTGAAGTGGTATATCAACATTGTAGTGGCGAATGTGATCGCTTCGGCGGTTGGGATGGCGAGCCAGATGCCGATCTTGCCGAGCAGCGATGGCATCAAGAAGAAGAGCAGAATCATGAAAACATACCCTCTGAGTATCGAGATTGTATTGGCAATTTTGTAGTCTTCGATTGACTGGTAATAACCCATAAACATCATATTCAGAGCGAAGAATATATACCCAGTAGCGAAGAGCGGCATTCCATACGATGCTATGTCGTAGGCCGGGTAGCTGCTATCAAGAAACAGCCCGACCATCTGTGGTGCGAAGAATATGACACCTGCTGTGATTGTCGTTGCAAAGGCTAATCCATAGATTATCGTTAGCTTAAATCCACTGTCCGCGCGCTCTGCAAGCCCAGCGCCGTGGTTGTAGCTGATGATTGGCTGCGCAGATTGCGATATGGCGTTGTTTATCATAAAGATGACGGGGAAGTAGTAGCAGATGATGCTATACGCCGCGATGCCATCTTCGCCATAATAGTTTAGGAATATGTAGTTGCCGATAAACATCATAACGGCAATCGCCATCTCGCCTAAGAAGGCAGCCGAGCCAAGGCGACACATATAGCCGATGTTACGGCAAGTGAGCATTAGGCTCTTGAGTGACAGTTTCAGCCTTTTCAGCCTCAGAGTCTTGGCGAAAAAGAGCATGTAGATGATGACCATAACGCCTGACAGAGTGATGCTTCCAGCGGTGGCAATGACTGCCCCTTTGATTCCCATATCGAGGTGTGCAACAAGGATGTAGTCACCAATGATATTTGTCAAGGCAGGAAGCAATACGCAGAGCATCGCAACGGTTGGCGAGCCATCGAGGCGAATGACGAAAAGGCCTATGTTTTCTATCATATAGAATATTAGCGACAGAGATAATATACTTATATATGTCACAACTAACGGTAGCAAACGCTCCGTAGCACCGAGCCAAAGGGCGACCTTCTCACTGTTGAAGAATACGAAGCCGGCAATGAGCATAAATAGCGCAGTGGAGACGGCAAATGCCTGCGTTATGTTGATATTAGCAGCCTTGGTTTTTCCCTTTGATAGATGCACCGATGCGACGACCGATACACCCACTCCAAACATCAAGGCAAATGCAGTGGACATAAGGTATAGAGGAGCAGAGATGTTTACCGCCGCCAAGGCATCGCTACCCACATATCGCCCAACGAAGAAGCCATCGGTAATGTTTACGGCGATTACCGAGACCATACTTAGTAGTGTTGGAATAAGTATTTTTAAATAGAGTTTGCTGATGTTGTCTCTGCCCCAGTCGATGCTGTCTCGTTTCATAATCTTGGTTGTTATTTGTTCTTCTGTTTGCAAAGGTAGGTGGCTTGGCTGTTCTTTAATGAATTAAATGTGGCGCATTGTTGTGTAATTCGTGCAAAGTTGCTATATTTGTCTATATGGATAATAATGGCTGTGGATTTCAGGTAGTGCGTTGCGGTAGAGCAACTGCACCTGCGAGTTATAACTTTGTTGGGGCTATCTCATTTATTAGATGCGAGAGAGGGTCGGCTAAGGTCGACAGAGATGGTTCTCAATTTGCCTTTTGTGCAGGGTCGCATATCGCTCTCTATGAATCATCTATGTTTCGCATATTAGATGCCACAGATGATTTTGAGTATGTTGAGTGTCGTGCAGAGCTAGATTTTGCAGCGGAACTCTATCCATATTTGGATAATAGCGCGTGGGGAGTTTTCGAGAATAACAATTCGCTTGTAACGGAGGTTTCGCCAATGGATATGTTGGCTATATATTTTCAGCAACTATGCAATTTGTATGATAGTGGCGAAGTGCAATATAGCCGCCAAATTGCGCTACATACATTCTTGGGCTATATATTGACACTCTACAATAGGTTGGTGGTGCTGGGGGAGAATAGTGGTAATTCGGTGTCGGTGAACTATAGCTCGAAGGTAGATCACTTTTATCATCTTTGTTCGATGCATCACGCATCGTGGCGCACGATTGATCTATATGCCGATGAATTGAATATGAGTAAACGACATCTATACAGCATTGTGCAGGAGTCAACGGGAATGAGTCCAAAGCAGATTTTAGATGGGTTCATAATAGCCACAATAAAGAAGATGCTTCTCACAACTTCGCTCACGATTCAGCAGATTGCCGAAGAGTTGAACTTTCCCGACCAATCTACTCTGCGGCAATTCTTCTTCCGCAAGATAGGTGTGCCGCCATCGGAGTGGCGATGGCGAAGGTAGGTTTATATTAAAACCTGCGCACGCGTGCGTGGCAGTAGGGTTCGGTGCCTTTTATGGTGTAGTAGTCTTGGTGGTAATCCTCAGCAGGGTAGAAGGTGGTTGCGGATGTGACCTTGGTCGCAACGTCATAGCCTTTGGATTTCAATATGGCGATGAGATTTTCGGCCACTTCTCTCTGCTCTGGCGAGTTGTAGAATATTTCGGAACGATATTGTTCGCCAATGTCTGGACCTTGCCTATCGACCTGCGTAGGGTTGTGAATCTCAAAGAAAAGCTTGGCTAAGGTTTCGTAATCGACTTTCGATTTGTCATACAGAACACGCACCGCCTCGGCGTGCCCCGTAGTGTGCGACAATACGTCTTGATAGGTTGGGTTCTCGGTCACGCCGCCAATATAGCCTGACTCAACATCAAGCACTCCTTTCTGCTGCTGTAAAAGGTGTTCAACGCCCCAAAAGCATCCGCCAGCGAATATCGCTGTGTCGAGGTTCTCGGCAGGAACGAAGCGCATCGAGAGCGAATTTACGCAATGTCGAGTATCCTTTTCGGTGAATCGCTCCCCCTCGAAAACGTGTCCGAGGTGCGCTCCGCAACGTGTGCAGATTATCTCAATCCTGTGTCCATCGGCATCAAGAACACGAGTTACAGCACCTGCTATCTCATCGTCAAACGATGGCCAGCCACACCCAGAGTCGAACTTGTCGGTGGAGTGATATAGTGGTGCATCGCATCGCCTACAGATATATAAGCCCTCATCGTTGAGGTTGTAGTACTCGCCTGAAAAAGGTCGCTCCGTGCCCTTCTGCTCGATTATATATCGCTCCTCTGCTGTTAGTTCATTCATATTTATACCTGTTTTTCTCTCTTCGGTTTGTGACCAACCGCACGCCGCGACCACAACCAACGACAATATTAGTAATAACCTCTTCATATTGTCAATGTTGATTGCAAA
Organism: Rikenellaceae bacterium; assembly: GCA_047174045.1. Classification (GTDB taxonomy): domain Bacteria; phylum Bacteroidota; class Bacteroidia; order Bacteroidales; family Rikenellaceae; genus Alistipes. Next base: position 15,271 of record JBCQUJ010000018.1, on the reverse strand, counting down.
AGTTATGCAAGTTAATGCCTAATTAGAAAATAGTTGATTAGTGCTTGGAGTTGTCTTGGGCGGTGAGGCAGGTGTCGCGGAGGTATTCGCGTGTGGTCAATTATTGTTGCAGACTCTTGGCGCACTGGTTGCGCTGTCAATGCCAACTATTAAATAGAGCTACGAGCTGCTCCGTAGCTCTTGAGTAGTCGGCCTTGGCATTCTTGCTAGTAGGATTGATGCGTATATTTTGCTTCTGCGCAGATTTGTCGTGAAATGCAAAAAATACTACGTGCTATTTGAGAGATCCGATTCTGTGATAATCAAATCCAATTTTTTCGATCTCGGAGCGTTCGTATTGATTGCGACCATCGAAGACTATTTTGCATCCATATTTAGGATGCAGTTCTCGGCGCAATCAAATGTTTTGTAGTTCGCACTATTCGTTATAAGGAAAGAGCTTTTCCTTCATTAGGGGTGGTTCGGTTGCGGTTTAGTAGGTGTCGCAGACTTTGGTGCGGTCCATTGTGAAGCCGTTGTCGGTGGGTTTGAATTTGCCCTTTGCGGTTAGGAACTCTATGATCTGTGATGCGTTGAGGTTCTCTGCTGAACAGGTGTGGAAGCGTGCCTCCTCGCCAAATTTCGTGATGATAGCCTCTCGCAATGTCTCGACGGTGTAGCTGTTGCCCTCCATCATTCGTAGCACCTCGTGTGCGTGTATATCTTTCATGGTCTCTTGGTTTTAGATGTTATACCAAACGAACGGTTTGGCGCTCTGCAATATTACAAAATATATCGCGAAGTAGATAGTTGTGTCGGCAAAAAAATCTATATTTGCACATTAACCAAAAAAAGAAGAAGATTATGAATAGATTGAGATTTGTTGTAGCGATGTTGGCTATGGTGCTTGCGGTGTCGTGTTGTGGGAATTGTTGCAAGAAGAGTGCGAAGAGCGCACTGGCGTTTAGTAACGAGCAGTTTTATGATGCAGAGGGTAATTTCCTAGAGGAGCGTGCGAAGGATGCGCTTATCGAGATGTTGGAGTATCACAACTACCCGGTGTTTGAGTCGTTGCGCGAGCGAATCTGGGTGACGGATTACAACAAGGGCAGATATGCGGAGCTTGGTTTGGCATCGGTGATGTTTGTGAACGATACGAAGGATAGATATATGTTGATGGATATATTCTTGTTGCCAAATCAGATGCTTGGTGAGCATATGCACTACGCCGCTGAGGGTAATCCTGCAAAGATGGAGGGTTGGTTGGTGCGCAACGGAAAGAGCTATATCGTTGGTATTGGCGAGGATAATATGGCGGATTTCCCAGAGGTTGTTGTTCCGTCATCGCACTGGAATGGCGAGGTTACGGCGAAGTGTGTCGTTGAGGCTAACGTTGGCGACTTCGTGAAGCTTGTGAAGGTTCGTTCGCCACACTGGCAATTGGCAGGTCCTGAGGGAGCTATCATAACTGAGGTTGCAAATGTTCACACTGGTGCTGGTGTACGTCGTTCTGACCCAGAGATGAACTAGGTTGTTTGTCAGAAAGAGTATAGCATTATGTTGGCGTTGATCTCTCCTGCGAAGAGGATGGTTGAGGTTGCTTCGCCAGCCGTTGAGTGGGTGTGGGTTGTGGAGTAGCGGTGGTGGATGGTGTAGTTTGGAAATAATTCGTATCTTTGTGGAAATTAAAGAGAAAAATGGCAGGGTCAAATTTTGTAGATTACGTAAAAATATTCGCACGTTCGGGTTCTGGAGGTAGCGGTTCAACGCACTTTAGACGCGAGAAATTCGTTGCGTATGGTGGTCCAGATGGTGGTGATGGAGGAAAGGGTGGAAGCATCATCTTGCGTGGCGACAAGCAATATTGGACTCTGATTCACTTGAAGTTCCAGCGCCACCAATTCGCTCAACATGGCGAGTCGGGTTCTGGCGCACGCTCGTCGGGAAAGGATGCTAAGGATATTATCATCCCGGTTCCTTTGGGGACAGTGGCGCTTGATGCTGAGACGCGCGAAGTTGTTGGCGAGGTGACGGATCACGGCGAGGAGCTAGTGCTGCTCAAAGGTGGTCGCGGAGGACTTGGTAACTGGCACTTTAAAACCGCTACGAATCAGGTGCCGCGCTATGCGCAACCGGGTGAGGAGGGTCTTGAGGGGTCGTTTGTTCTTGAATTGAAGGTTTTGGCAGATGTTGGTCTTGTAGGTTTCCCAAATGCTGGAAAGAGTACATTGCTTTCGGTTGTTTCTGCGGCAAAGCCAAAGATTGCGAACTACGCCTTTACGACTCTTGAGCCAAACTTGGGCATCGTGGAGTGTCGCGATCATCACTCATTCGTAATGGCGGATATTCCTGGAATCATCGAGGGGGCGCACGAAGGACGAGGTCTAGGAACGAGGTTTTTGCGACACATCGAGCGTAACTCAATATTGCTCTTCATGATCCCTGCGGATAGTGATGATATTGCGGCGGAGTATCAGGTTTTGCTCAATGAGTTGACTATGTATAACCCAGAGTTGCTCGATAAGCGTTCGTTGCTTGCAATCACGAAGTGTGATATGTTGGACGAGGAGCTAATAGAGCAGATGCGACCTGAGTTGCCGGAGGGTGTTCCGTCGATCTTTATCTCATCGATCGTAAATCAAAACATCACGGAGTTGAAGGATATGCTTTGGGATGCACTTAACAAGGAGTAGCTATATATAAATATAGATATGAAAAAGCGACTAACAGATTTTGTTAGTCGCTTTTTCGCTCTTCACTGCTTTATTGTCGCCTCATCAAGAAGTCGAGACCAATTGTTATGCGCGGTTTGCCAGATAGTATCTCGTTGCACCACGCGTATAGATTCATTCGCCCAAAGCTGTAGTATGCTCCTGCCGCGAGGTCAATCGTATTCTTGGTGTCGAACCACGAGAAGGTCGTTCCGAGGAATGGGTTAAACTTGCCGACGTTGTAGGTGAGGTAGAGCCACTGGTTTAGGGTGTGGTTGCCTCTGCTTACGGTGTGCCATGTGTTTGAGACCCATGAAAGCCGCTCTAGGATCGCTCCGTTGAGGAATAGTCCCGAAGATTGGGTCGCATATTTATAGCGGTTTGAGGTGTCGAATAGCGCCGTTGTCTGCACTCCTACGTTGATATATTTGCTGCGAAGCGCTGTGGCGCGAATCTGATATCCGTGCGTTGTTGCGCCGCCTGCAACACTTAAATCTGTACCTATGTTGAGCCACTCCGTTGCGCCATATTGCCACAAGGTGTAGTTACCAACTCTCTCATCATCAATTGTGTAGCTGCCAGCTATGTATCCAAAGAGGGCATCTTTGCCAACCGTAGATGCAAAGAATGGAGCTTGGGCGTAGAGGTTGTTTAGGTTGAGTAGTGCGAAGATTGAAGCAGCGATATTTATAAGGCTACTTCTGCTCATCGGCACCTCCTTTTTCAAGATTCTCTAGATTCTCAAGGTGTTCGTTGATGATGCGTGCAGTATCTTCTGCCATCTCACCCGTGAAGCGTGCGCATTGGTTTCTATGCTCGCATGAACCATACTCAAATTTGCGAATCAGGACCTTGCAGCATGCAAGCTTGTTGCGCTCAATGAATTTGTCATATAGAACCTTTGACTTCTCCATTGCATTCAAGATGCGTGGATCGCCAGGTTTGTTGCGCCCAAATAGGTAGCTCAGAGCCATCGATCCGCCGCTAATTGCACCACACATGCACTTCGCACCGCCAACGCCTCCCGCGAATCCAGACGCCATAGCGACTACGCCCTCTGGATACTCAACGTTGAAACCATCTAGTACTGTCGTTAGTACCGCCTCCGAGCAGAAGAACTCTCCATCTTGGTAGAATTTCTCTGCGCGCGCTCTAATAGCTTTGATCTCTTGCTCTGTTAGTTTTTTCATGCCTTTGCTTTTTTTGTTTGTGTGTTACAATGAATCGTCTGTTATGCCGAAAATATTGTTTGGTTATTTCGACTTTGCAAAGGTATGGTGGTTTTGCACATCCTCCAAGCTTTTGTGAAAAGTTGGAAAATGTATCTATTTTACACTGTTGTTGCAGAATAAAAAGAGTATTCTGCCAAGGTTTTTAGGCTCTTGGCGGAATATTATTCTGTTGGCTCTTGTGGACTACTCCACTTTGATTGCCTCTGCTGCTGCGATAGTATCTCTGCGGAGCTGATTTAGGTCGCTGCCATTTGGTGCGTGTGCAACGACGACTCCCATGCGCCTCTTGATGCGCGCCGTAGGTTTGCCAAAGATGCGGACATCCATATTTGGATTGCTTAAAGCTATCTCTATACCGCTATATTTGGGTTGCGCTGCGCACTCAATATCCGAAAGGATTACGGCGCTAACGCCGATGCGCTCTTGCTTGATCTCTGGTATTGGTAGCGAGAGGATCGCGCGCAGGTGTAGCTCAAATTCGCTATATGTCTGCGTTCCAGCTAGAGTAACCATGCCTGTGTCGTGTGGACGTGGCGATAGCTCCGAGAAGTAGACGCCATTCTCCTCGCTAAGGAAGAACTCAACACCCCAAAGTGCTGCGCCGCCCAACTCCCTAGTCACTAGATCTGCCATCTCTTGCGCCGCCTTTAGATGTTCCGCGCTGATTGGCGCTGGTTGGAAGCTTTCGCGGTAGTCGCCGCTCTTTTGAACGTGACCTATAGGTGGGCAGAAGAGTGTTTTGCCGCTATTCTGCGTGACTGTTAGTAGTGTGATTTCGCTGTCGAATTTGATTACCTCCTCGATTATCAACTCCTCGATGTCGCCCCTGCTTCCAGATACTCCATACTCCCATGCGTGCGCCAAATCATCGGCACTCTTAACCATAGATTGACCCTTGCCTGATGAGGACATCAGTGGTTTTACGATGCAGGGGAATCCGATTGCGTCTGCGGCAATCTTTAGCTCCTCCAGCGATGTAGCGTAGCGGTAGTTGGCGCACTTTATGCCCAACTTTTGAGCCGCTAAGTCGCGAATCGCTTTGCGGTTCATAGTGAAGTTAACCGCTTTGGCGCTAGGCACAACGTTGATGCCGCGCTCCTCGCACTCATAGAGCGCTTCGGTGCGGATTGCCTCGATCTCTGGTACTATAATATCTGGTTTTGTTCGCTCCACGACCGCCATAAGCGCATCGCCATCGAGCATATCGAAAACAACAGCCTCATCAGCAACCTGCATAGCAGGAGCTCCGGCGTAGTTGTCGCACGCAATGACATATTGCCCTTTGCGTTGTGCTGCAATTGTGAACTCTTTGCCGAGCTCACCCGATCCCATAAGTAGTATTCTCTTTGCCATATGCAAAGATACAACAATTTTTAATAACCCAAAATGCGCATCATAGATTGGTGTGACTGCTCCTTGGCGAATAGGCGTGTATAGTACTCGCTATCGTCACTCTTGAAGTCGCGGTCAATCAAGATGTGTTTTGGTGCAGGGATTAAGCAGTGCTGCACACCGCCAAAGCCTCCGACCGACTCCTGGTATGCTCCAGTGTGGAAGAATCCGATATATTGCGTGTTGCCCTTCTCCAACTTTGGTAGGTAGATTGAGTTGGAGTGCGACTCCGCGTTGTAGAAATCCTCGCTATCGCAGGTCAATCCGCCGAGGAATACACGTTGGTACTCCTTGTCCCAGTTGTTTATGGCGAGCATAATGTAGCGTTGGTTGATACCCCAAGTATCTGGCAATGTAGTGATGAAAGATGAATCGATCATATACCAAAACTCGCGGTCGTTCTGCTGCTTCTGGTTGACAATAGAGAAGAGCGATGCGCCGCTCTCGCCAACGGTGAATGAGCCAAACTCTGTGAATATGTTTGGTTCTTCGATGCCGTTCTGCTCGCATATATGTTTGATTTGAGCTACGATCTCCTCGGTCATATACTCATAGTCGAACTCAAAATTAAGCGAGTTCTTGAATGGGAAACCACCGCCGATATTAAGCGTATCTAGCTCTGGGCAGATAGCCTTTAGCTCGCAGTAGACGTTAAGGCATTTTGATAGCTCATTCCAGTAATACGCCGTATCTTTGATGCCGGTGTTTATGAAGAAGTGGAGCATCTTAAGTTGGAACTTTTTGTTCTTCTGGATCTTCTCCTTATAGAAGTTTACGATCTCGTGGTAGCGAATGCCTAGTCGTGAAGTGTAGAAGTCGAACTTCGGACCCTCCTCTGATGCGATGCGGATACCTACCTTGCATTTCTTGTTAACCGCCTCATCTAGAAGGTCGATCTCGCCCTTGTTGTCGATGACGGGGATTGTGTTTTCGAATCCGTCATGGATAAGTTGGGCGATATTTTCTATGTATTGAGGGCGCTTAAATCCGTTGCAGATGATGAAGCGATCCTTCTCGAAGATTCCGCCATCGTATAGCGCCTTGATGATGTGGATATCGTAGGCAGATGATGTTTCGAGGTGGATATCGTTTTTCAAAGCCTCCTCCATAACGAACGAGAAGTGGCTCGATTTTGAGCAGTAGCAGTAGTTGTATGTACCCTTGTAGTCGACCTTCGCCATGGCTACATTGAACATGCGTTTCGCGCGATTGATCTGTTGCGAAATCTTTGGCAAATATGTGATCTTGAGCGGTGTTCCGTACTGCTTGATGATATCCATCAGCGGTATGTCGTGGAAATTTAGCTCGTTGTTCTCGACTGTAAATTCATCTTGTGGGAAGTCGAAAGTTTGCTCGATGATGTCAATGTATTTATTCTTCATGGCGCTCTTGAGGCTTGATTTTTAGATCCGCATGAGTTGCATTGGTTAAATATTGGCAATGTAGCTCGTGTAGATTTTCAATATTTTTGGATTGCAAAGTAGGTGATTATTTTTCTGACTTGCAACTTTTGTCGACCATTTAAATGATATTTGAAGATAAAATTGTACAAAATGGTGCTTTGGTATCGTTTTATTGGAAAATTGTCTTATTTTTGTGCCGTTATACATATATTTATAAAGAGAGATATTTCTGCTTTTAGATGGATATTACAAGGATAATATGTGATTATATGAAGGCCAATCGCCGCTTGACGGTGCCTGGCCTGGGTTCTTTTTTGTCTCGCGAAGATGAGGATGAGGTGCTGTTTTCGGAGTTTCTGAAGATGGACGATGGTGTGCTGAAGGGGTTGTTGGCTGCGAAGCACAAAGTTACAGAGGCGGAGGCGCTTGTCGAGATTGAGAAGTTTTCGAAGGAGGTTGTTGAGGCTTTTGATAGGGGGCATGGTACGTTGGAGTTGGATCATTTGGGTGTGTTTACGATACATGCAAATAGTCTTGATTTTGATTTTGACCCTTCGGTTCGCACTGGAGATGAGCAGTTGCGCGACTCGGTAAAGGTTGAGCAACAACGAAAAGATGCGGAGCGCAAGGCGCAGGAGGAGAAGGAGGCGAAAGCTGAGGCTGAACGTAAGGAGAAGGAGCGTTTGGAAGCAGAGCGTAAGGAGCAGGAGCGTTTGGCAGCAGAGAGAGCAGAGGCTGCACGTATTGAAGCCGAAAGGTTGGAGGCTGAACGCAAGGAGCAAGAGCGTTTGGAAGCAGAGCGCAAGGAACAGGAGCGTCTTGAGGCGGAGAGGGCAGAAGCTGCGCGTATTGAAGCTGAAAGGTTGGAGGCTGAACGCAAGGAGCAAGAGCGTTTGGAAGCAGAGCGCAAGGAACAGGAGCGTCTTGAGGCCGAGAGGGCAGAGGCTGCACGTATCGAAGCAGAAAGGTTGGAGGCTGAGCGCAAGGAGCAAGAGCGTTTGGAAGCAGAGCGTAAGAAGCAGGAGCGCCTAGAGGCTGAAAGAATCGAAGCTGAAAGGATTGAGGCTGAAAGGATTGAAGCAGAAAATGCAGAGGCTGCGCGTATTGAAGCTGAAAGAAGGGCTGCAGAGGAGCGCGAAGCAGAGGAGGCGCAGAGGATTCAGGCGGAGCGTATTGCGGCGGAGTTGAAGGAGCAAGAGAGGTTGAGAGCGGAGCGCCAAGCAAAAGTGGAGCAGGAGCGCAAGGAGCAGGAAGAGAGTGATAGGTTGATGGCGGAGCGTAGATATGCAGACCTGAAGAGGTTGGCGGAGTGCGAGAAATCATCGTTGCCAGCAACGGCAAGCGATGCGACAATTATTGAGCGTTTTAAGTTGCGTTGCAACGATGTGAAACAAGATTTGGTGACGGTATATGAGGGGTATCGAGAGTTCGATATTAATGAGATATTGGAGGAGAGAGGTTATGAGCTTCGAGTAGATCCGTTGTTGGTATTTATGGGGTTTGCTTGCGTTTTGGCGCTCTCGTCATTGATATATGGTTTTGCGGTGTCGTGGCTCGTTGGAGAGATAACGTTGCCGGAGCCGTTTGATTCGATTATGGCATTTATAATGTTGTAGGTTGTGGAGCTAAGTAGTGTAAAACAGAGATTTGGGATTATCGGCCATTCGGAGCTGCTGGATCGCGCCTTGGATGTGGCGCTGAAGGTTGCTGCGACCGACCTCACTGTGTTGGTAGGTGGTGAGAGTGGAGTTGGTAAGGAGATTTTTCCGCAGGTTATACACGCATTTTCAGCTCGCAAACATGGTAAGTATATCGCTGTGAATTGCGGTGCGATCCCTGAGGGGACGATCGATTCGGAACTATTTGGACACGAGAAGGGTGCCTTCACGGGCGCTGTGGAGTCGCGCAGGGGATACTTTGAGGAGGCTGACGGTGGTACGATATTCTTGGACGAGGTTGGAGAGTTGCCGCTCGCTACGCAGGTGCGATTGTTGCGTGTGCTGCAGAGTGGGGAGTTTATAAGGGTTGGGTCGACGAAGGTTCAAAAGTGCAACGTCAGAGTCGTTGCGGCAACAAATGTTAGGCTGGAAGAGTCGATTGCATCGGGGCGATTTAGGGAGGATTTGTACTATCGTTTGAGTACGGTGCCGATCGCTGTGCCGCCGTTGAGAGAGCGCCGCGAGGATATATTTTTGTTATTCAGAAAGTTCTGTGCAGATGTCGCTACGAAGTATCAGATGCCATCAATATCGTTGGATGTTGAGGCGCGTGCGATGTTGGAGAATTACTATTGGAGAGGTAATATTCGCCAGTTGAAGAATGTTGCAGAGCAGATCTCGGCTGTTGAGCCGTTGAGGGTGATTACGCCAGATGTTTTGGCGCGCTACTTGGGTGATGTTGGTGGTGCTAATGGCTCAATCGTTATGGGCGGTGCGGGTCGTCAGAGCCATGATGATAGCTTCTCTTCGGAGCGCGAATTGCTCTACAAAGTGTTGTTTGATATGCGTTCCGAGATTGCGGAGTTGCGCAGAATGATGTCGCAGATGATGGGCGCAATGGGGGTGGCGAATATCCCAAATATGCCAACCATGTCGAACATGCCAAATGCGCAGGTTGATATGGTGCCGCAGTTGCCGCCGCCAACGGCAGCTTTTGCGCCGTTGCAGGCTGAGATTGTCGAGGGCGAGTTGATGAACGTAACGAATGACGCCGCGTTCCAAACGGAGTCAATGGAGGTAAAAGAGATAACGACAAAGGCAGATATGCAGCGCGAGATGATAACACGAGCATTGCGCAAACATAATGGGCGCCGAAAAGAGGCGGCAGCAGAGTTGTTCCTCTCGGAGCGAACGCTATACCGCAGAATAAAGGAGTTGGGCATCGAAGAGGTTTAGGGCTTATAAAAAAGAGTGTAGAAATTATGGAGAAGTTGAAGGGGTTATATAGAGTTGTTGTTGCTGCTGCCGCAATGTTGGTGGTGGGGTGTGCGTATCAGGTTAGCTACTCGCTATCTGGCGCTTCGATACCAGTAGCAGCAAAGACATTCTCCGTAGATTACTTCGCAAATAATGCGGCGATGGTTGCACCGATCCTATCGTCAGAGATGACAGAGGCGTTGAAGCTATACTTTATACGCCGCACCAAACTTGTTGAGGTGCGAGAAGGTGGCGACTTCGCATTCGAAGGCGAGATAATCGACTACACATCGACAACAGCATCCGTAGCTGCGGGTGGTACATCGAACGACTATGGTGCCTTGAACCGCTTGACCGTTACCATTCGCGTTCGATTCACAAACGTGGTCGAAGAGGAGGGGTCATTCAGCAAGACGTTCACGGCGTTCCAAGATTACGACTCGACAACACTCCTAACAGAGGCTGAAACGACACTCATACCGCTCATAGTGGAGCAGTTGGCTGATAATATTTTCCAAGCCGCAGCATCGAACTGGTAGTGTTGAGCAGTAGCATTGAGTGGTAGCATTTGACAAAAAGAGCAGAAATTATGACAGATCCAAATATAATCCTTCAGAAATATCCATGGTATGTGCCGGCGCACATCGCCCTATGGCAACAAGATGGTGCTGCATCTGAAATCACGCAGATCATAGCGATGAACTACAGCGAGGCGCTCATCGAAGAGGAGTCTGTAGATTTTAATATCTTCCAAGGATATCAAGAAGATGTGCCAGCGCCCGCAGCAGTCGTTCAGCCGGTTGAAATGCCTAATGAGCTGGAAGTGCCAAAGCAAGATGTTGCGAGCCAAGCCGATCTGCTAGTGCAGCGCTACCTACGCGCCAAACAAGAGCAGCAGCAACAAGAGCTGGAGCAGCAAGCGCAACAAGAGGTTCAAAAGGAGGTTGAACCAATACAAATTCAAGCCAAACCAGAGCCGCAGCCGCAATCTCAACAGCAGCCAAAACGCCGCGTAAAAACAGCGCTCCAAATGCTAGAAGATGCAGCACAAGAGAACGCTGCAAACCGCCGACAAACAAAAGAGGCTGACCAAATAATAGATAAATTCCTCGAAGTAAAAGAGCTGAAAATACTCGCATCACCATTCGATGACACCGAAGAGGAACAAGGCTGGCAAAAGCTCGACATAGAACCAGTATTCGCCCCAGAAGATGGACTCGTAAACGAAGAACTAGCAAAAATATACCTCGACCAAAATCACTACGACCAAGCCAAAGAGATTTACAACAAGTTATTTTTGCTTTATTCAGAAAAAAGTGTTTACTTTGCATCACAAGTTGACGCAATAGAACTCCTAAAACTCCAAAACCAAGGGCCCAGAGCTAAAAAGTAAAAAGGGGCAAGGATTGGGATGGTTTAGGTGTCAAGAGGGGTTGCTCATGAGGGGTTGCTCAAGAGGATTGGTTTAGAAAATAAATAGAATAAAGATATGTTATACACAATTTGTATTATCCTAGTAGTAGTAGCGAGTGTGCTACTAATTCTTTCAGTGTTGGTTCAAAGCCCTAAGAGCGGTATGGCAGCCAACTTCGGTGCTTCAAACCAAGTGATGGGTGTGCGCCAAACAACAGACTTCCTTGAGAAGTTTACATGGGCAATGGCGCTTGCGATCCTTGTTTTCTCGCTTCTTGCAACCGTAACAATGAATGGTTCAACAATCAGCGGAAAATCATCAATCGGAAATGATGCACAGAACCTATTCCAACAGCAACAACGCGCAACAACAGAGATGCCTGCAACAACTGCGAACGAGCAAGAGTAATCGCAAGGATAGTCTCGAAGAGATTAAAAATAGTAAAATCGGAGTGCATTGTTGTGCATTCCGATTTTTTTGTCTATCTTAGAGAGTCCAAATAAAGATAATTAGTGAAGATGGAGAGTAAAATAGAGATTATACAGATTAACATACTAGGCGATGATAAGCCGGGAGTGACTTCGTCACTAACCGAAATATTGGGGAGCTATGACGCTTTTATCCTTGATATTGGTCAGGCGAATATCCACCACTCGCTAACCCTAGGGATACTCTTCCAGACAACATCCGATAAGTCGGGTAACATAATGAAGGAGCTGCTATTCAAAAGCTCCGAGCTTGGTGTAAGCATTCGCTTTACGCCCGTTTCGCAAGAGCAATATAGCGAGTGGGTCGATGGACAAGGAAAGAATAGGTATATCGTGACGCTGCTAGGTCGTAAGATCACAGCATCGCACCTGGCGCAGGTGTCGGGTGTGATTGCGGAGCAGGGGCTAAACATCGATGATATAATTCGCTTGACAGGTCGTGTGCCGTTGGCGGAGATTGAGCGACTGCCAAAGTCGTGTATAGAGTTCTCGATACGTGGAAATATACCGGATAAATCGCTGTTGCAACGCCGCTTCTTCGAGCTGTCGGAGGAGGGGATTGATGTGTCGTTCCAACAAGATGATCTGTATCGCCGTTGCCGCAGATTGATCTGCTTCGATATGGACTCGACGTTGATCCGCACGGAGGTTATCGATGAGTTGGCTGAGCGTGCGGGCGTAGGTGCTGAGGTGCGTGAAATAACAGAGCAAGCGATGCGCGGAGAGATCGATTTCAAGGAGAGCTTCGAGCGCCGTGTAGCGATGCTCAAGGGGCTTGATGAGTCGGTGATGGAGCAGATTGCAAATGAGTTGCCGATAACTGAGGGGCTTGAGAGAATGATGAACGTGCTGAAGCGCGTAGGGTTCAAAACGGCGATTTTGTCGGGTGGATTCACATATTTTGGTAACTACTTGAAGCGTAGATTTGGCTTTGACTATGTCTACGCAAATGAGTTGGAGATGGAGAATGGGAAGTTGACAGGGCGCCACGTAGGGCAAATTGTCGATGGAGAGCGTAAGGCGGAGCTACTGCGTCTGTTGTGTCAATTCGAGGGTGTGGATGTTGCACAGGCGATTGCGGTTGGCGATGGTGCAAACGACCTTCCGATGTTGAATGTCGCAGGGCTTGGAATAGCGTTCCACGCAAAACCTAAGGTGAAGCAGACGGCTCGCCAATCAATCTCAACAATTGGGTTAGATGGGATCTTGTACTTCCTTGGTCTTAAAGATTCATGGGTGGATGCATAGTTGCCTGAGGGCGGTTTGCACATCTGTGGTTGCTGCAGTTGTGGTGCTGTTTGGCGCTACGAGCTGCGGGAATGACTATTGGAGTTCTTATGATAATATTGATGTTAGCAAGTTCGAGGCTAACTACTCTCTGGCGCGTCTTGCGCAGCAGGTTAAGGATGGCGATGTCTATGATGTTGTCGATGATTACGTTGTTGAGGGTGTCGTGACAGCGAATGACGACGGCAATAATTTCTATCAAACATATCTTATTGAGGCGGGCGGCGCGGCGATCGAGATTCAAGATGGCGTGAGCGGTTCGCATGTTCGCCATAGGTTGGATTACGTTATGGCGGTGCGGCTTCAGGGGTTGCGCGTGATCCGCTACAAGGGTGTTATGCAGGTTGGATTGCCGGCGGTTACGGGTGGTGGAGTGGAGTCGTTTGGTGTGGCGACAATATCGGATAGGTATGTCTATAATCGCGGTGTTACCGATACGATTATTCCGCCACAGATGACTGCAATTGAGCTGCGCGCGGCGGAGGCATCAATCTCGAACTATTGCGGACGGCTGATTCAGGTTGTGAATCTGCGTTATGCACCATCGCTAATCAATGATTGGAATCTATCATACGTAGAGAATATTTGGAGCGGCTACCGCCCATTTGTTGACGCTTCGGTCGCGGAGGGCGAGGAGAATAATAGCGATGCGGTGTGGGTCAACACGAGCAGCTACGCTGATTTCTCTGGGGTAACTATCGAAACTGGTGTATTGAGCATTGTTGGTATACTCTATTATGGGAGTGCTGGCAGCTACTCTGGCGCGCCTACGGCTCCGATATTGAAGATGCGTGCGCAGGCGGATGTCTCGCCGTATGGATATTGACCGCAAAAGCAATAATAAGCAGAACGATGCAAGACAATGGCTAAAGTGTTGTGAATTAAGCGATTTGCGCTGTTTTGCGAAATTGCTGAAATGCAAAGCAGTGCAGATCATAGTGAGATTTCCGTTACCAAATGGTTACTGCTGTTGTTACCTAATTTGTGATAGGTAACCAGAATGAGTGATATTTGTTGTGTGTGTGATTTTATTTCGCTGATTTGCAGCATTTTACTTATCAATGAACTCTTATATTTTACATTACTTTGCCACCCCGAAAAGGGTGAATAAAAAAACAAAAATATAAGCGTATGGAACAAGAAAAATTTAAGGTTCTCCTCTACCTCAAAAAGGGGGCAATCGACAAATTGGGTAATAGCCCGATTATGGGACGTATCACAGTTGGTCGCTCGATGGCACAGTTTAGTTGCAAGCTATCGTGTAATGCTAAGCTTTGGAATACTCGTGAAAGCCGACTCAATGGCAAATCAAAAGTGGCTATTGCGACAAATGCCAAGATTGAGAGTCTGTTATTGTCGATCAAAGAGGCGTACAAATCATTACTTAGTCGCAACAAAGAGTTTCAAGCTGAAGATGTCAAGAATCTATTCCAAGGCGGAGTAGAGAATCAGATGATGCTAATTCAACTTATCGACCAGATGACTGCCGATGTTGTAGCTCGTGTAGGGATTGATCGAGCCAAGACCACTCCACTATCTTATCACGGAGTGCGTAGGAATTTAGCTGAGTTTATCAAGCTAAAGTTTAAGACTACTGACATCGCGTTTGGTCAACTCAACGAGCAGTTCATTCGAGACTTTTACGATTATACAGCTATCGAGAAGGATTACTCCGTAGACACTGTTCGTCACTATCTTGCATTAATTAAGAAAGCTTGCAAAATTGCCTTTCGTGAGGGGTATTCCGAGAAGCTACACTTTGCGAACTATCCTCTACCCAAGCAGAAGTTCACACCTCCACGTTCGTTGAGTCGCCAGGAGTTTGAGCAGATACGTGATTTGGAGATTCCTGCAATCAAGGAGCGTCATCGACTCGTCCGTGATATGTTCATCTTCTCGTGCTATGTTGGTACTCCGTTCATCGACACCGTTGCAATTACCAAGAAGAATCTATCAACGGATGATAATGGCGATCTTTGGCTGATATACAATCGTGGCAAAAACAAGGCTCTGAGTCGGGTGAAATTACTGCCCGAAGCTATACAGCTTATCGGGAAGTATCACGATGATAATAGGGACAAAATATTTCCAACAATCAAATACGACCAAGTGCGATATATAATGCACACTTTTAGGGCATTGATAGGTAAGCAAGACTTCCTCTCGTATCATCAAGCGAGGCATACATTCAGCAGCCTAATTACCTTAGAACAAGGTGTTTCCATTGAGACGGTGAGCAAAATGTTGGGGCATAGCGACATTCGCACGACACAAGTGTACGCTCGTGTGACCCCAAAGAAACTATTTGAAGATATGGATAGATATATCGAGGCAACAAAGGATATAAAATATTGCTGTCCGGTAAACCTAACAGCACCCCACAACAATCCATCTGAGATGTATCCCAAGTACATTTCAGATGGATTTTTCATTTAGTAAGCCCCTAATAC